>CAWJXH010000004.1:0-117187 GCA_963846805.1 uncultured Chloroflexia bacterium | reverse complement strand
CATCATGCCTGGATTTACACCTGGCCGCCGCTGGCAGCCTCCGTTTTATCCGTTCAAGCGCGAGCCGTTGGGCGACCGCCTTCTGGAAAGCGTGGAATACGCCGTCAAGGGTCCGCTGTTTGGCTGCCGGATGTGCGGCAACTGTTTGCTCCAGGAGACCGCCTTCATCTGCTCCATGGAATGCCCGAAAGGCGTGCGCAACGGACCGTGTGGAGGCTCCACCGCAGAACACTGCTACGTGGACGAAACCCGTCCGTGTATCTGGTATCAGATCTATGACCGCGCATTCAAAATGGGGCGCCAGGAAATGCTTCTGGAAGTCCTCCCGCCGCTGGATTGGGACAAGGTCGGAGGCGAGACCTGGGGGGATGTCGTGCATCAGGTGCGGAAGGTTGGAACGCGCAAAGTGATCTCCGGCCTGCTGTCCAGAGATGCAAAGGTGCGGGCTTCCAGCTGGGATTCGGTGTTCCGCCCGGTTCGGCAGCCGGATTGGTGGCAAGGAGATAGCCAATACCACGCTCCCAACTACACCGAGCCCGTCTCGGAACTGGAGCGCAGGTTGAAGGCCGGGGAGTTCGTAGTCACGGCCGAAGTTGCGCCGCCGATCTCGTTCAAGACCGACAAGATGCGCAAGAATATTGAAACGATCAAACCCTATGTGGCGGCGGTCAATTTCACCGACAACCCGTCGGCCGCGCCGCGCACCGCCTCCTGGGCCTGTTCGGCGATGGCCATCCAGCAGGGCGCCGAGCCGGTGATGCAGATCGCGGCCCGCGACCGCACACGGGTTGGACTGCAATCTGAGGTAATGGGTGCAGCCGACCTCGGCATCCGCAACATCCTGTGCATCTCCGGCGACAGCATGAAAATGTCGCCGCCGCCGCGCGGTCGCATGGACATCGTCGACATCGATGCGATCCAGATGCTCTGGATCCTGCGGCGCATGCGCGACGAAGGCCGGTATATGGATGGCCGCGAAATCAAGACTCCGCCCAAGTATTTCCTGGGAGCAGCCGCCTCGCCGTTCGCCTCCGAACCGAAGTTCCAGGCGCTGCGCGAGCACAAAAAGGTCAATGCCGGTGCGCAGTTCTTCCAAACCAACCTGGTCTACGATGCGGAGCACATGGAAATCTGGCTCAACGAATTGGCCAGGCGGAATATCCTGGATCAGGTCTATATCCTGATCGGGATCACTCCGCTCAAGACCTTCAAGATGGCGAAGTATATGAACGATGAAGTGCCGGGCGTTCTCATCCCCGAAGGTTTGATGAAGCGCATGGAGAGCGCGGAGCAAGCCGGCAACGCGCAGGAAGAAGGTGTGCAGATTGCGCTGGAACTGATCGAAAAGATCAAGAGGTTCGAACACCAGGGCGTCAATGGCCTGCACATCATGGCCGTCGGGTGGGAAGAGATCGTGCCGCGCATCGTAACGGAGGCGAATGTGCTCCCGAGCGACTTCGTCGCCTTGCAAAGCGTGAAGGCCCCCGCCTAGTAATGAGAGCGTCGACATTCGAACTACGAATTCCGCCAATGCCAAAGGAAGTCGCATATTGATTCGAACTTCGGGTAATGCAAACTTGCAGATCGGAGATTCTATGCTTCCTGAACATGTCAAAAACTTCCGCGAAATGGCCACGCTCAAAGATGGCGCCTATGTCCTGTTGCGACCGATGGTGACCAAAGACCTCCAACGCCTGACGGATTTCTATTCGGCAGTTAGCGATGAGGACTTTCGCTACTTCCGGGATGATGTAAAAGACCCCACGGTCGTTCGCGCCTGGTGTGAACAGTTGGACTACGGCAAGGTCCTGCCAATCCTGGCTTTGGTCAAAGAACGGGTGGTTGGCAGCGCCTCGCTGCATTTCTGTGAAGGTCCCAAGCGCCACGTTGCCGAAATCCGCCTGTTCCTGTCCAAGGATTACCGCAAGCGCGGCCTTGGCTTGAAGATGAGTCGCACCCTGATCGATCTGGCCCGCAAACAAGGGGTGGGCATCCTGGTTGCCGAGGTGGTTTCGGACAAAACCGATGTCGTTAAAGCGTTCGAAACCCTGGGCTTTAAGGCGCAGGCCACACTGGATAGCTATTTCATGCTGCCTGATGGCGACTGCCGCGACGTGGTCTTGATGACCATGTCCCTCTGCCCGAAGACCGACGAATTCTAGGGATGTCACTTCGGCGCGTTGTAAAGCAAAAGACCGGCCAGGATGTTTACACCTGTCAAGCCTGCCTGGATTGTGACATTGAAATTCCCGGCGAGATGGATATCCCGCTCAGCAGCCTGATCCAGCTGGTGCTGCAGGACGATGAAGAGGCGTTGCACACTCGCACGCTCTGGTCGGACAGCGTTCTTGAGGTCGCGCGTGGCGCTTGCAAACGTGGACTGGACCTGCGTGCCATTATGCTCGCGCTGCGCGAAGAGTCCAGGCGCAGGGCACGGCAGGAACACATATTCATGTAGTGTGTCATGGATAATAATGCGACGGGAGGAAGGACACTATGAACGTTGAAGAACTGCTTGCGAAAGCCAAGAAACCCTCAGCAGACGCAATGAGGCTGCATCCATTCTACCGAGGCAAGATTGAGACGACGCTGAAGTGCACGGTGCACAGCTTCAATGATTTTGCGATCTGGTACACGCCGGGCGTGGCTGCGCCCTGCAAAGCCATCCAGGCGGACCCCGAGTTGGTTTACGAGTACACCAACAAATGGAACACCGTCATCGTGGTCAGCGATGGGACGCGCGTGCTGGGCCTGGGGGACATCGGCCCCAAGGCCGGCCTGCCGGTTATGGAGGGCAAGGCTTTGCTGTATAAGTATCTGGGCGGCGTGGATGGCATACCGATCATGCTCGACACCAAAGACCCGGACGCCATCATCAACACCGTGCTGATGCTCCAGCCGGGCTTCGGCGGGGTCAACCTGGAGGACATCGCGCAGCCCAAGTGCTTCTATATTCTGGATACGCTCAGAGAGAAAGCCGACATCCCGATCTGGCACGATGACCAGCAGGGTACGGCCACGGTCACGCTGGCGGGCTTGATCAACGCCTTGAAGGTCGTCGGCAAGAAGATGGACGAGGTGAAGATCACCTTCGTGGGGTCGGGCGCATCCAACGTGGCCTGCTCACGCCTCATCTTTGGGTGGGGTGCAGACCCGGCCAAGTGCCTGGTGGTGGACAGCAAAGGCATCCTCGGCAAGCATCGCAAGGACCTTGAAATGCGCAAGGCCGAATATAAAGACAAATGGAAATTGTGCAATATCACCAATGCCGACGGCCGCGAAGGCGACATCCCTGAGGCGATGAAAGGGGCAGACGTGCTCGTGGCCCTGTCCAAGTCGGGGCCTGGAGTGATCTTGCCGGAATGGGTCAAGACCATGGGCAAGGATCCGATTGTCTTTTCCTGCGCCAACCCGGTGCCGGAGATCTGGCCCTGGGAGGCCAAGGAAGCAGGCGCAGCCGTGGTGGCCACCGGCCGCTCAGACTTCCCCAATCAGGTCAACAACTCGCTGGGATTCCCCGGCATCTTCCGCGGCACACTCGACGTGCGTGCGCGTACGATCACGGATGAGATGTGCTTTGCCGCGGCTCAGGCGCTGGCCAATCATGTTGGCGACAAGCTGGATGCGGACCACATCCTGCCGGACATGGACGATTGGGAGGTGTTCCCTCGCGAAGCCGCGGCAGTGGCCATGAAGGCTGTGGAGCAGGACCTGGCCGTGATCCCGACCACGTATGAAGCCGAGTTTGAGAATGCCAAGAACATCATCAGGCGCTCGCGCGGCCTGACGAAGATGATGATGGAACAGAACTTCATCCTCGAGCCGCCTGCTGATGACGGCAAACACGATGTTGACCTGGAAACGATCAAGTCCGCCTATTAGTGGAGAGGAGCATCTCATGTACGATCTCATTATCATTGGCGGCGGGCCTGCAGGCCTGACAGCTGCCGTCTATGCCATCCGCAAGCGCATCAACGTCTTGCTGCTAACGAAGGACCTGGGCGGCAAGACAAATTTCCGCCTGGCCCTGCCCTGGATCCAGGAGTATCAGGTCATCCGCGGACTCGAGGTCGTCGACAAATTCCGCAACGAACTGGAATATCTCGACTTTGCGCGACACATGGAAGCAGTGGATAAGATCGAGCCGGAAGAACGGCGGCTTTGTCGTTACGACCAAAGGCGGCGCGGCCCTGGAAGCCAGGGCTGCCATCATTGCTACCGGTGCAAAGCAGGTGCGCCTGGGAGTGCCGGGAGAGAAAGAATACACAATGAAGGGCCTGTGCTACTCCGCATTGAGTTACGCGCCGCTCTTCATTGACAAGACCGCCATCGTGATCGGCGACGAGGAGCTGGCCCTGCGCTCCACCGCCGAGCTTGCCACCGTCGCCAAACAGGTGTATACTGGTTTGCAATGGTGACAAAAGTGCTTGGAACGCCTCTCGGCAAGAAGTTGAAGGCCGCCGGAGAACGTGACCATCCTGAACGATTGCGAAGTGCTCGAGGTCAAGGGCGATGAATATGCCCGCTCGTTGAGGCTGAAAGATCCGTCGGGCAAGATCGTCGAATATGAAGCAGACGGCATGTTCGTGGAGAAAGCGCTGATGCCGAATTCCGACATCGTCAAGGACCTGGTAAAGCTTGATGAGCGAGGTCGCATCATCGTGGATGGCTGCCAACCGGACGAACATGCCCGGTGTCTTCGCCGCCGGCGACGTGACCAACAATTTCACCGAGCAGGTGCTGATCTCGGTTGGGGAAGGGGCCAAAGCTGCGCTTAACGCCTACGAATACCTGTTGCCAATGCTTTAACACTGTATGGGCAACAGCGCTCTATGCGAAACATGATTAACCCGGAAATTAATCTGACGCGGATTTGATAAGGGACAGCGCCAGTTCCAGCCGAAGATCGGCTGGAACTGGCGAAGAACCCCGAAAACATGGACAGGGCGGGGGTGGAGCACCCCGCCCTGTCCATGTTTTCGGCGACTTCCTGAATTAGGATATGGCAAACATGAGATTCGGGATGAGTCATGTTGCCTGCCAAGATAATGACGCCACGGACAGTAGGCCTTCCGTAGGTTTTTCGTCGGTTTGAAGCCTGATGGTTTGACTATATACTATTAGCGTATCAGGCACCACGCTTCCAAGCAGGCGCGATGCCTACGGGAAGAAGACCTGCGCCCGGTGTTTGATGGCTGGAACACGAGCCGCGTGCCTGGCAGCATGCCGGAAGATCGCGGAGCCCTGAAGGTCTCGATACTCCGGCATTTCAATCATCGGAGCGGCGGGCGTGCTGCTCGGCTTCCGCAAATTCTTCAGGAGTGTTCACGTTGCTAAAAGCACGGCGATGCGGATCGTAGCGCGTTACTTCGTCGGGCGTCAGTTTCCGGACCTTAACCCTGGGAAACCAGGAGATTACCCTCCACTGGTCGTCCCGGATGGCCGACTCTATGGCGGGAATGCAAGTTGCGCGGCGGTAAACGGCATGCAGCGGTTCAAACCCTTCCGCTGTCTCTGCGATGACGACGTCTGCGGCATCCTGCAGCAAAAGACCCGCGGCAGCCACAATCAGCGGCGCATTGGCAAAGGGCATATCGCAAGCGATAACGGCTACACTTGGATACTTTGCAGCAACAAGTGCGGTGTACAGTCCACCCAATGCACCGCGACCAGGTTTGAGATCCGGGAAAAGCGGAAGATTGAGAAATGAGAAGTCTTCGGGTTGGTTCGTGGTGACGAGAAGTTCGTCGGCGGCGGGAGCGAGGCGGTCGATCACGCGGCTGATCAGTGGGCGGTCCAGAAAGGGTTTGAGCGCCTTATTCTCGCCCATACGCGTCGATTGTCCGCCGGCCTGGATGACCACGCTTAACATAATCGGATTATACTTCTCAGGGTGCAGTGCCTTCAAACTAAGAGAGTGTTTCTTAAATGGTTTTTGCCCGTAACGACCCCACCCCGGCCCTCCCCTAAAGGGGAGGGAGAGTACCGAAATTCGAGATATGGGTGGGAGAACACCACCCATATCTCGAATTTCGGGAGCGTTGCACAACGTGTAAGCATGCAGAAACGGACTTAAGAAACAGTCTCTCTAAGGTCTGAAGCACACACAAACTTGATTTTGGAGGCGTAATGTCGGCTAGTTTTCTCAGGAGAAGCGGCTGGGTAGCCATCGTACTTCTCGTCCTTGCTGCCGCAGTCTATTTCTTTGGCGGCCCTCTCCGTCTCAGCACGTTGACTCCCGCTTCTGCGTCAATGGTAGCTCTTCCGGTGGGCGATGTGCCCGGTTTGTTGAACAAGCCTCAGCCCAAATCAATCGAGTACAATGGCTGTCCGCCCGAAGGTCTGGGCGGTGATAGCGAACTAAATCTGTTGCAGAATCGTGTGGATGACGGCAAGTATGTGCCGGTGTCTTTCGATTCGTTGACGACACTCACCTGGCCCAAGAGCGTGGAACAGGTGGACATGAAGGATTGGTCGCCAACCAACCGCGCCTTCATTTCCCAATATGAAGGCGTACCCATCATGGTCGAGGGGTACATCGTCAACATCAGGGAGGACTACCCGGATCCGGCGAACTGCAACCGGGCTAACGGCAGCAATCTCGACTGGCGGATTTCCTTCACGCAAAACCCGAAGGACGATCGTTCGCAAGCAATCATCGCGATGGTTACGCCACGCGTGCGATTTGATCACCAATGGACCATCGACCTGATCCACGCCGTGATCATGGGCGATCATATACCCGTGCGAATGTACGGCTGGCTTTACTTTGATCCTCAACATCCGGATGAAGTCGGCGTCACGCGCGCTACGCTGTGGGAAATCCATCCGGTGATGCAAATCGAAGTCTCACAAAATGGCCGGTGGCTGCCCCTGGACAAGTTCGCCAATTAGGCATGCAAAAATAGTTTGGAAGTCGTTATATTGAAGAACGTTTTAGCATTTTGACGTGAAGAATGACCACTTTAGCCGATATCCTGGATCCGCTGACAGTTGAAGGGACGCTGTACGAGCGCCTGCCCGACAATGCGGTGCGCTGCTTCGCCTGCGGGCATCGCTGCCTGATCCGCGAAGGTCGGCGCGGCATCTGCCAGGCGCGTTTCAATAAAGGCGGCGAACTGCGCGTGCCATGGGGATATGTTGCCGCCCTGCAATCGGACCCCATCGAGAAAAAGCCGTTCTTCCACGTAATGCCCGGCTCGAACGCCTTGACGTTCGGCATGCTGGGCTGTGATTTCCATTGCGGCTACTGCCAGAACTGGGTGACCTCGCAGGCCATGCGCGATCCCGCCTCGGACCTTTCCATTCAGAACGTCCGCCGGGTCACGCCTCAAGGAATGGTTGATCTGGCCCATCGTACGAAGGCCTCGGTGGTAGTTTCTTCCTATAATGAGCCGCTGATCACCAGCGAATGGGCCGTTGGAATATTCAAGGAAGCCAAGGCCGCGGGCCTGATGTGCGCCTACGTCTCCAATGGCAACAATACGCCCGAGGTGATGGAATATATCCGTCCCTACATCAGCGCCTACAAAGTAGACCTCAAGTGCATGCAGGAGAAGAACTATCACAAGCTGGGCGGCGTGCTCAAAAACACGTTGGACGGAATCAAGCGTGCGCACGACATGGGCCTGTGGGTCGAGATTGTTACGCTTGCAATCCCCGGCTTCAATGATTCGAACGAGGAGTTATGGGAGGCGGCGCGCTTCATCGCGGGCGTCTCGCAGGACATTCCCTGGCACGTAACTGCTTTTCATAAAGATTACAAGATGACAGATCCGGACAATACGGATGCCCGCACTTTGCTGCGTGCGGCCGAGATCGGCCGGGAGGCCGGCCTGCGCTACGTGTACGCAGGCAACCTGCCAGGGCAGGTTGATGAGTACGAGAACACATATTGTTCCAAATGTAACGAACTGCTCATCGAACGTTCGGGATATGTAATCCTGAGTTATCGCGTGACCGCCTCCGGAACCTGCCCGAAATGCGGATCGAAACTGCCAGGGGTATGGCCGTCGGATCCGTCCAAGGTTCGACTCAACGGGCATGGTATGCCAATCGCCGGTGGTATAGCATCAACGTACAAACGCTTAACACGCAACGAACAGGACAACGGGTGATTTTCATCGAACGAATATCGAGCATCTTGACAAATCTGTTTTGCTGTATAATCAGGCAACCTTACGTACGCCACTTTGGAAAGGAGGTGAGAGTCGGCCATACACGACTGCTTAACTGATTTTCCCCCACCGTCGTATCCAATCCCCCAATCCTATTCTCTGTAGGAGGAGAAACCGTGAATAAGAAAATGTACGTATTGATCGCATTGGTAATGTCCGTCAGTATGGTCCTGGCGGCGTGCGCACCGGCTGCGACAGCAACATCGGCGCCAGCTGCAACTTCGGGGCCGGCCGCCACGTCGGCGCCGGCGGCAACGCCCACAAGTTCCGCTCCCAAGGTCATCACAGTTTCATACTCGCAAGAGCCCGATAACGTCAGGCTGGAATACAGCAACATGACCTATGCGGCCTGGCTGGACGAGATAATCAATGCCAATCTTGGCACCTATGACAACACGGGCACATTTGTCGCCGAACTGGCTGCCGAGGTCCCCACACAGGCCAACGGCGACATTTCCGCTGACGGCCTGACCATCACCTGGAAGCTGAAGCCGAATCTCAAGTGGTCCGATGGGCAGCCGCTCACGTCCAAGGACGTGCTCTTTACCTGGAAATCCCAGATAAATCCCACGAACTCCGTGATCAGCACCGCCGGCTTCGATGATATTACCAGCATCGATACGCCCGACGACACGACGGCCGTGCTGCACTTCAAGGATCCCTATCCGGCCTGGCAGTACGATCTTCGCCGTGGGCGCCCAAGGCATCAGCGGCGGCCTGCTGCCGGCTCATCTGCTCGAAAATGTGACCACCGACCTGGCGAAGGAAGCCGAGATCCACCAGCCGACCGCAGCCGCAGGCCCGTACATGATCAAGGAATGGGTGGCTGGCGATCACATGACGCTGGTACCGAATCCCAACTGGTCCGGCGCCAAGCCCCAGATCGATCAGATCAACATCAAGTTCGTGCCGGATCCTGAGACCGCTCTGGCAGCCCTGAAGACCGGCGACGTGGACCTGAACCCCGACTTCGCCGAATCAGACATTGACACGCTCAAGGCGCTTGAGCCTGCCGTCCATCCGGGCGTGTACCCGGCGCCGTCGTACGAGCACCTGTTCTTCAACCTGGGCATCACCAACAGCACGGTCAAGGATGCCAGCGGCAAGGTGATCGGCAACAGCGATGTGGCCGGCTTCTGCCCGTTCCAGGATGTGAACGTGCGCAAGGCCTTCATGCTGGCAACAGATCGTGACACGATCAACAAGACCCTGCTGTCCGGTTACGCCACCGTACCCGCCACGCTGTATCCGAACGACCAGCCGTGGACCAACGAGAACTTGAAGCCCTATCCGTATGATCCCGACCAGGCCAATACGTTGCTTGACGCGGCCGGTTACCCGAAGGGCTCCGATGGCATCCGCGCCGGCACCTGCGGCGGCAAGCCGGTCAAGTTCTCGATCAGTGTCGAGACCACCACCAAGCAAGTCCGCGTCGATACAATGAACGCCCTGCGCGACATGTACACCAAGATCGGCGTCGAGCTCAAGCCGAATGCCACTCCGGCAGGCACGTTCTTCGGCACCTATGCGGAAGGCGCCGACATGCCGCTGGGCAAGTTCGACATGGCCATCTACACCACCGGCATCTATCCCGATCCCGATCCGGGCACGATCTGGACATGCTCCGGCGTTTCCAACAAGGACCACCAGGGCGGCAACAACGACTGGCATCTCTGTGACCCGAAGATGGATCAACTGGTCCAGGCCACCAGGGTGTTCGACGCGACTGCAGCGCAAGACAGCCCTGGATGCACTGCAGCAGTATATGTACGACCAGGTGCTGATGATCCCGCTGTACGCCCGCGCCAATATTTCCGGTTACACGGATAACCTCGTACTTCCGCAGAGCCAGAATGCCGATTGCTACTTCTTCTGCGATCTCGCAACCTGGAGTGTTAAGTAGGCAAGGTTAGCACGTTGACACGTTAGTCCCTCGCCCCCAACCCCTCTCCCAATTGGGAGAGGGGCAAGGGCGGAGGGAAACTCCGAACTCTACTCTATACAGAATTGCTGATGATGGATTGATGATTGTAGATTGATGATTGGCCAGTCGCCAGTCATCAATCTACAATCATCAATCAGCAATCGAAAGGAGCGAGCCATGTGGTCTTACCTGGTACGCCGGCTTGCGCAGGCCTTCCTGATCCTGTTCATCATCACGATGCTGTGTTTTGTCCTGACGCGGCTTTCATCTGACCCGATGGCCGAGTATGCGAACCGGCCGAACATGACCGACGAAGATCGCGAAGCCATCCGGCAGCGCCTGGGATTGGATCAGCCCATGCCTGTTCAGTACGTGAAATGGCTGGAGGAGGCGTTTCGGGGAGACCTGGGCTACTCGTTCTTCTCGCACCAGCCGGTGCTGCTGATGATCAGCCAGCGCCTGCCCATGACCCTGATCCTGATGGTCACCGCCGAGGTGGTGATCATCATCGTCTCGCTCATCCTGGGATTGGTGGCCGCCGTGAAGAAATACTCGCTCACCGATAACCTGATCACCTCCTTTTCCTTCATCGGCTATTCCATGCCGATCTTCTTTATCGCACTGGGCTGCATCGAGATCTTCGCGGTGCAGTTCAAAGCCTGGGGACTGCCCTACCTGCCCACCGGCGCCGACATCTGGAATCCCAAAGACCCCCTGCAATTGGCGCGGCATCTGGTCCTGCCGGTTTTCTGCCTGGTTGCGATCCAGACCGCGGGCTACTCACGCTATCTGCGCTCCAGCATCCTCGAAGTGCTCGGCATGGATTACGTCCGCACGGCGCATGCCAAGGGCCTGAGCAATCGCACGGTGCTGTTCAGGCACGCCTTGCGCAACGCCATCCTGCCATTCGTCACCGTGGTTGGACTGGATATTCCGTTCCTGCTGGGCGGCGCTTTGGTGACCGAATCCGTCTTCGCCTGGCCGGGCATGGGACGGCTGTTCTGGGAATATGCGCAGCGCGGCGATTACCCGGTGGTGCTGGGCGTGCTACTGGTCACTTCCACCGCGGTGGTGTTCTTCACGATTATCGTTGATCTGGCTTATACGATTGTGGATCCCCGCATCCATCTGGAGTAAATGTCATGGCAGTTAATCCTGGTGTAGTTCAACCTGGCATACTTCAACCCTCGGGCTCGCCCGTGCTGGGCATCCTTCCGGAGGAGGAGCGCAAAGTACTAACACCGGGCCAGTTGGTCTGGCGGCGTTTCCGCAAGCACCGCATGGCCCTGATCGGCACCGTGGGCCTCAGCGTGTTGATCCTCTTCATCGTCGTCGGCTCCATCCTGGTGCCCGAGAAGCAGTGCCAATACAGGCGATCTGACGATTCGCCTTCTTTCTCCAGGCACCTCTGGACACGTATTTGGCACCGACAGCACCGGGCGGGATGTGTTCGACCGCATCATCTACGGCGGGCAGATCTCGCTCTTCATCGGGATTCTGGCAGTAGTCGTGGAGGTCACGCTCGGCACGGTGATCGGCGCTACCGCCGGTTTTTTCGGCGGTTGGGTGGATGCGGTCCTGATGCGCTTCACCGAAGCCATGCTGGCCATCCCCTCCCTCTTCCTGCTGATCGTCCTGGCTAAATTCCTGGGCCGAAATATCCCCACATTTTCCATCCTGGGGCGGACCTTCAGCGGAAGTGTTTTCATTGTCATCCTGGTGATCGGCCTGACATCCTGGATGTTTCTGGCTCGTATCGTGCGCGCCAACGTGCTGTCCCTGAAGGAACTCGATTACATCTCGGCGTCGAAGGCTTTGGGCGCCAATCCTCCGCACATCTTCTTCAGCCATTTGGTGCCCAATACACTGGGTCCGATCATCGTGGCTGCCACCCTCGGGCTGGCGAACGCCATCCTGACCGAAGCCTACGTGTCCTTCCTGGGATTGGGCGTCCAGCCGCCGACGGCCACCTGGGGCAACATGATGGACCAGGCGCAGTCCTTCCTCCTGCGCGGCGTATGGTGGATGTGGGTCTTCCCCAGCGTGTTCATCGTCATCACGATCCTGTGCATCAACCTGATGGGTGACGGCCTGCGCGACGCCTTCGATCCCCGCAGCACGAGACACATGTAAGATCGGATCGACCAGAAATTTAACGCAAAGACGCCAAGGCGCGAAGTTTCAATTACTTCTTGCACCGCGGCGTCTTTTCTTTAAGCGCTCGTAAGACTCCGGCGCTTCAAGTGAATCTCGGGGAGGAACTATGAACGAGAATCAGCTCAGCCAAGTCATCGTTGACGCGGCTATCGAGGTTCACCGGACGTTGGGTGGGCCCGGATTGCTCGAGAACGTGTATCGAGAGGCGCTTGCACTTGAAATCCGAGACCGAGGCCCGGCTGTCGAGTGCGAGAGACTCGTGCCAATCAAGTATAAAGGGAAGATGCTCGGCACACCCCTGCGGCTTGATTTGTTGGTGGGCGAACTCGTAATCGTTGAGTGTAAAGCGGTGATCGATCACAATCCAATCTTCGAATCTCAAGTCCTGACATACCTACGGTTGACAGGATTGAAACTTGGCCTGGTCATTAATTTCGGCCAAAGACTTGTCAAGCATGGCATTCACCGGGTCGCAAATGGGCTGTGAGCTCGCGCACCGAGCATATTTCAACGCAAGGGCGCAAAGACGCGACGTTTCTTAATTTCCTTTGCGTCTCCGCGTCTTTGCGTTGACACTTGTAAGGCTAATGCGTTATCGGCGCGATCATTCCCAAAACGGCCAATGCGCCGAAAATAAGAATGACGACCGAGGCGCCGGTGAGCACCTGTCGCGGCTCGCGTTTGTCGACCAGATGCAGTCCCGGCGGCAGACCCTCGACCTCCCAAAGCGGACCGGCAAACCAGGCGAAGATCAGCCCGCCCAGCAATCCGCCGACATGGCCCCAGTCGTCGATGCCGGGTGTAAGGCCGAGCAGCAGGTTGACCACCACCACAAAAATGATATTGCCGATGGCCCGCCCAAACTGGCTCCCGAACAATTTGCGATTCTGATACAGGAAGATCCCTTCAGCGCCCACCAGCCCAAAGATGGCGGTGGAGGCGCCCACGGAATATCCATTCGAAAGTGTGAAGGAGAGGACGTTTCCCGTGAAACCTCCCAGCAGATAGAGCAACAGGAATCGCCAATGGCCAAAGTAGCGCTCCAGCCCAACCCCAAACAAAACCAGTGCATACATATTGAACAAAATGTGCGGAACGGATGCATGCAGCAGAAGGGGCGTAAGAAACCGCCACAACTGGCCGGCGCGGATCAGGTCATTGATGCGGGCGCCATAGGCTTCGAGCCAATCCATTTGAGCAGTCGTGTTGGCATATCCAAAGAGATAAACGCTGCCCACCTGCAGGAGATAAATCAAGGTCGTCAGGCCGACGATGGCATAGGTCACGTAAGGCACGGAGGTGGGCATCGCCACGCGCACAGATTGGGTTGGGGCGGCGGGCTGCCGGGCTGCCGCGGAGTCCGGATATTGGTTCACAGATTAACCTTTCGTTGTTGAACGCGATGATGTTCCGCCTCGATGATCGCCTGGATGACCTCCACGGTGTGGTCGAGGAGCGAGTCGTGATTTACTATCACGTAGTCGAACACTGCGACACGCTCCAGCTCATGACGGGCAGTCGCAATTCGTATGGCAAAGGAATCCGGCGTCTCGGTCTCACGTTCCTGCAAGCGCTGTACCAGCTCATCCTCGTTCTCGGTGGTAATGAAGATCAGTAAGGCATCCGGAACCAACCTGCGGATAGACTCGGCCCCCTGCACGTCGAGCCGCATGACCACATCCCGGCCGCTGGCGAGCGCTTCACGAACCTGCGCCCTGGGAACACCCTTGTATTCCCCGTATACAGTTGCATATTCGATCAACTCATTATGCCGGATCATGCGGACAAATTCTTCGCGGCTGACGAACCAGTAGTCTTTCCCGTGTGTTTCGTGGGAGCGTCGCGGACGCGTGGTGGCCGTCACCACGAAGTGGAAAGAGAGGCCGCGCTCCTGCATGCGCTGGACAACCGTGTCTTTGCCTGCACCGGATGGGCCGGAGATAACGATGAGCAGAGGTTGAGAACGACGAAGCATGAAATCGGAACCGGCGGACATAAGCGTATTGTAACCGACCGAACAGCCTGAGGAGAAAAGCGATGGAGGGACACGTAAGACTTAAAAACGTAGAACGGAAACACGTAGAACGGAAACGCGTAAACTTTAGTAAAATTCAGGCATGCCCAGCTACGATTTCCTGTGCCTGAATTGCCAGCAGCGCTTCGAGATCTTTCTCAGCTATAGCGAATACGGCTCCAAACCCGTCAAGTGCGTCCATTGCGGCAGCGACAACGTGCGGCGGCGGATGACGAAGGTACGCATCGCCAAATCGGAGGAAAGCCGCATGGAAAACATGATGGATGAATCGGCCCTGGAAGGGATGGAGAACGATCCAAAGGCGCTCGGGCAGATGATGAAGAAGATGGGCAAGGAAATGGGCGAGGATCTGCCGCCCGAGTTCGACGACGTGGTGGACCGGCTGGAGGCGGGTCAATCACCTGAAGACATCGAGTCCGCCATGCCCGACCTGGGCGCAGCAGCGCCGGGCGGCGGGGACGACGATCTATAACGCCCTTTCGATAACCTGGCGGTGCTCCAGGAAATGCTCTGACGTGTTCCCGAGCACCCCATTAATCACGAGACGCTTTTCGGGGTCATCCGGCCGCAGCGGTTTCATCAAGTCGGAAAACGGCATCTTTTGGAGAGTCTCAACCACAGCGCCATAGGTGCGGTTGAGCTCTTCGATCACGTCCTCGAGCGACCGGTCGCGGTTGCGCTCGAACAGAACCGCGTTTTGCCCGTCCTCATCCAGCCTGCCATATTCGGCGGCATCGATGCCCATCGCCTCGGGGCCGGTTTTTGTTCCGAGGTAACACTCGCGTAAGAAGTGCATCCACGCAGCCACGTGCGCGAGATTATCCTTGGGCGACCAGCCGCCGGAATCGGGCCTGGCCATTTGTTCGAAAGATAGTTGACCGGCCACCTGAATCAGAAGAGTCCATTCGCGTTCGATCTCGGCGAGAAGTTCATCTTTGGTTTTGGGGAGCGGGTTAGTCATGCGTTTTCCTTTCCAGTTTTAACCCCTGCTTTTGGTTTTTGCCGCGGCGGCCACAGGCCGTTCCAAAACCTGCATGCCGGCTTTCAGCCTTTCCTTCTCCTGACCCGCCCGCCAAAGCCAGGCATCACCGCGGACAAGGGTGGCAGTCTTGCCCGTTACCCGCACGTACGCGCCGTCCTCCAGCATCAGGACCGGGTTGTCGTGAAAGACCTGATACTCGATCAGCCAGTTATCCCGTTGAGTCTCGTCAACATAATGAACGTTAAAGTTGAAGGGCAGAAGGTCCAGTCCGGTAAAGTAAGTCGTGGGAAGCATATTGAGGTCGTTGCTCGTGAGGATGTTGGGCCCGCACAGAACGGCGCCGGCGCTGAATGCGGCCAAAGGCAGGCCGCCCTCGATCTTCGCGCGCAGATAAGAATGCAGGCGGCTGAGGTGCAGGCGATGATTCAGCAGGAACGTATTCCCGCCAGGGATGTATGCCAGAGCCGCGCGGCGTAAAACGGCCTCCATCTCGGACAACTCCATGACTTCGGTATTGACCAGCTCAACTTCTGCCAAACCCTTGAAGGATTTCCGAGTTTGATCGAGCCACTTTTCTGCGAATAGGGAGGCCAGCGGCAGATAGGCCACTTTTGCATCCGGCCTATGTTCGAGATGAGGACGGCAGGCTTCCACCAGCCATTCGATGCCATCGTCTTCGCCCGGAGATGAGAATAGGTGAAGTTCCATTAGTCTGCAAGCGCCGTCAAAATGATGGGTTCGCTGCGGGTGACGATGATCGTATGCTCGAACTGGGCTGCGATGGCATTGTCGGCAGTGCTCAGGGACCAGCCATCCTTTTCTTCACGGATGCGCCCCTGGCCCGTCGTCAGGAACGGCTCGATGGCGAGGACCAGCCCTTCCTTTAAGATTCGATGGTCACGAGGATTGTAGAAATTCCAGACCTCGCCGGGGTCTTCGTGCAAGTGGCGGCCTATGCCGTGACCGGTCAACTCAGAGATCACATTGTAGCCGCGCCTGCGGGCCTCGAGCTGCACGGTCCTGCCGATCTCGTTCAACGGCCGACCGGCCTGGGCGACGTTGACTGCTTTTGCAAGCGCGGACTTGGTGGCTTCCAGCAACTTGTGGATCTCGGGCGAACGCCTGGAGACCCACAGTGAGCCGCCGGTATCTGCAAAATAGCCGTCGAGCTCGGCGGAGACGTCGATGTGGAGCAGGTCGCCCTCCTTCAAAATGGTGGCGCCGGGTATGCCATGCGCAATGACAGGCGAGACGCTGATGCAGGTGGCACCCGGGTAGTTGTAGGCGACCTCGGGTGCGGAGCGCGCGCCCTCCGCTTCGAGCAGGGCTCGGCCGATCGCATCCAGCTCGCGGGTAGTGATGCCGGCGCGGACGGCTCGCATCATTTTGCGGAGGGTCTCGGCGCAGATGCGGCCGATGGTACGCAAGGCTTGAATGTCTTCTTCTGAGTCTGCGGTCATGAGAAGGATTGTACTGGAGATTCAGCGGACATTGGGGATCAGCAGATTGGAAGATTGGGAATCGAGGAACTGGTGGATCCGGAGTTGAAAAGGCTACGAAGCAGCCCTTGGAAGAGCTCAGGCAAGGATGCCGTGAGGGCTGGAAGAGCACAGCCCTCACGGCCGAGGGTAATCCTGAAGAACAGACATGCGCAGGGGAGACCACCCTGCGCATGTCTGTTCTTCAGTGACTTCAGACACAGGGTGTTTGGTCGCACGAGGCTTCAGGGCAAAAGGAGATGCAGGTCGCCGAATTCATGCCAGAGGTATTGCTGGTTGAGGGCCTCCCGATAGGCTTGCTGGATGTGAGAGGCGCCCGCCAGCGCCTCGAGGATGGCTAGATGCGTGGCCTCGGGCTCATGCAGGCCGGTCAACAATCCGGTGACGAGGCGGACGCCGCGTTGAGGCGTGACCACCAGACAAGTCCAGCCCTCGCCCCCATGCGACTTGCCGCTGGCGTCGGTAGCGGTCTCGAGGGCGCGGACGACGGTCGTCCCTACGGCAACCACGCGACGGCCGGCTATGCGCGCTTCGTTGATGGCGCTGGCGGTTTCAGACGGAACCCGATAATACTCCTTATAGGGCAGCTCATGACTTTCGAGGTTGGATATGCCGGTGTGCAATATCAGCGGCAGGACTTGAACACCCTTCGAAGCGAGCTGCTCCAAAACCTGAGGCGTGAACGGACGACCCGCAGAGGGCATCTCGGCGCTGCCGCTTTCGGTGGCGTAAACGGTCTGGTAATACGACAAGGGCCATTTCTCCCTGACGTAGTTGTAGCGGATCGGAAATCCGTGGCGCTCCAGATAAGCCTCAAGCGGCAATGGAAGATGCAGCGCGGCTGTCCACAATATCTTCGAGGGGGCGGCAGCAGCATCGCAATCGCCAACATACGGGCCTTGCAATAAGGCGGAGGCTGCGGCGGGGAGATGCAGTTGCTCGCCGAGGCGAATATCGCCGAAGTGCTTCGTCTTGCCGATGGCATCCACAGAGCGGACTTCGACAGTCCAGAGACGTTGCTCTCCGAAGTAGGTCGACAAATGCAGTTCAAGGGGCGTCCCATCGGAGCGGACGGCAGGCAGGGCAGCGTTGCGCGTGCCGCTGGTGTTGATCACCACGACATCACCTTTGGAGAGAAAATCGGGCAGGTCATGAAAACGCGCATGGGTAACACGAACGCCCGCCGAAGGACCGGTAACCATCAGGCGAACCTGATCGCGCCGGAGACCGCGGGCCTCAGGCGGCTCAGCGGCTTCAAGTTCCGGCGGCAGGACAAAATCAAGTTCAGAGTGAAGAAGGCCCGTCACGCTGCGGCCTCGGCAACTTCGTGCGCGCGATAGCGTCCCGATGGCTGCCGGCCCTCGATCAAGGCCAGCAGGCCGGGGACACTCTCTTCGGGAGGGCGGCGATCACTGATGTCTTCACCGGGGAAGGCCTCCTGCTGCATCTGCGTGCGCATGTCGCCGGGATCGACCCAATAAATTCGCAGAGAAGGATTCTCTTCAGCCAGGATATGCGTGAGATGTTCGAGGGCAGCCTTGCTGGAACCGTACCCGCCCCAGCCCGCGTAGGCCTCTACGCCGGCGTCGCTGGTGACGTTGATGACACAGGCCTCGGGCTTCAACGCCGAGCGCAAGGTCTGGATGAGGGCAAGAGGGGCGATCACGTTGGTCAGGTAGACCTGCGAGAGCACCTCAAGGGGATAATCCAGCAGGGCGGGTTGAGGGCTGGGACCCAGGAAGCTGGCGTTGTTGACGAGAACATCGAGGCCGCCAAGCCCTTTGACAGCTTCGAGGAGCTTCCTGCGATGGGCTTCTGCCGTGACGTTTCCCAGTACGGCAATGACCTGCGTTTGAGAGGCCAATTCGAGACGGGCCGCTTCGAGCGGCTTTTTGCCGCGAGCGTCGATGATCAAGCCCCATTTATCACGAGCGAGGCGGCGGGCCAGCGCCAAGCCAAGTCCACGGGAGGCACCGGTGATGAGAGCGGTTTTCATAGGATGTACCTCTAAGCCAAGCTAATCTATTTCAAGCACAATCTTTTTAACACTAAGGACACCAAGTACACGAAGGAGAACAAGGGGGTGTGCCTGGAGGTGAAGCCAATCGCTGCGACGGCGAAAGGTTTAACACCGTTAAATCGACGCGTCAAGGCAAAAATGCGTTACCGAGAGCTATCCGTTTGGCCGGGTGAGGGAGGATATTTGATTTTTAAGGTGCGGGAGAGGTTGACAGTAGGCAGTTGGTCGACTGGTAATTAGCGATTAGGGTAGTAGCGAGCAGATAGACGCAATTTTGGATTGAAAACCAGGAAGCTATACGAAATGTTGCGGGTCCACGTGCCGCGTTCAAAAAGAAATTTGGTTGAGGCGCCGCCACTGTCTGCCGTCCGGGTGCGAAACAAAATCAAATAGGAACAATTCTCCATCCCTGCGGCAGCGAAGATGCGGCCAACGGACATGGATAACACATGTACCCAATCCAGGCTAGAAGTGTCGGATTCAATTCGGAATTTATGAGGGGCAGACACTGGCGAGTGCAAGCTGCGAGTCTTGCTTCGCGTTAAAACCCCGTAAGTACTCCGGGGCGAACGGCGACCAGGAACGACTAATACGAAGACGGGAGTGGGGGATAACCTTACGTCTAGCCTATCCGCAGGAGCACGAGTTGAATTGCGGAATTCAATTCGAAGATTCTTTTGCCGAGGAGAACAAGGCTGCGGGAAGGTTCGTGGGCTTTGCATGGGCGTTCGATTCTCTGAGAGAAATGCTTTTACTCATCGCGAGTCTCGGCAGACGCAGGGGAATTCGGGCCAAGCCGCCCGGAGAAATGGAAGAACACATTTCTCCGGGCAGAAAGATCACCAAAAATAATGAACTGGCCGGGGATAGAACGCCCCGGCCAGTTCATTATTTTTGGGGCATCCCGATTAGGAGGAGAGAGCCACGCGTGTATATGTAACTACTCACACCTTTGCCCTGAACTTGCAGTTCAGGGCAAAGAACACCGGAAAAAAGGATGTGCGGCGGTGCGTGCGCACCGCCGCACATCCTTTTTTCCGGGAACTTCACATCAGGACTGTGAGTAGATATCTTATAATCGGCATCATTATTACATCAGCGTCAAATTGGTTGCAATCAAGTTTCGTTTTTGATTTTCTATCTCAGAATCTTATAACGTTGCTCATTGCGTTAATCGCTATAAACACAACTACACTTAGCGTTGTTTTGACGAAAATCAGGGAACTGATTGACAAATTTGGCGGAGATTTTTCAACTACAGCTAGAGAAATGAAGATTTCTATTGTCGAACAAGTAATTTTGGTAGCGTTAGCCGCTATTTTTCAGGTAGTTAGAACAAGCAAGATAATCACTGCTAGTTACCCCCCTGTGTTCTTCGTTTCTGACGTAGTGTTAGTGGCTGTGTTTGTTTATGCGTTATATATATTGTACGATACTGCAAATAGTGTATTTGTGATCCTCCAATTTGAAATTGAAGCGGCGAGGGAAAATGAAGAAACCCCCAAAAAATAAGAAGTTGAAAAACGAAGAAGATAAAGAAGAATTCATTACAAAGAACGAATTCTTGCGTATGCTAAACAAAGTCATTTTGACTGTGAAGGAGCCAAAATTGCCAAAGAAAGAAAAGAAAGGAACATCGGGCTAACGTCATTCCGGTGGTTATATCGGAAGGAATACTCGTCCAGATAGTGTTGCAGGTACTTCGCAGAAACCGCATGATAGACGCCGCGTATCCCGTTCTTTGCCTGAGACCAGAACCCCTCGATGGTATTAGTGTGAACGTCCCCATCCACGTAAACCTTGTCGGCATGGCGGACTACCCCGTGTGTATATCCCATGAGCCGAAGAAGATTGTAAGCGTTGTACTCATCGGTATGAACCTCCGAACCCTTCTCCACGTTCGCCCATACGATAGGCAGAAGCGTGTGCGCCCTTAGCGTTCTTGACCGCTGCTGGTTTCCAACTTCCCGCCGCGATTGGCGAGGCCGAACACCGCGGTTTTGGTCTTGATGCTTCGACCCTTGCACCGAATGAGCCGTTTGTTGGCGTGCTTGTTCCGTCTTCCCCGCCGAAGTAAGATTCGTCTGCTTCGACAATTCCCGTAGAACTTCGTCAAAGTCCTCCGAGAGAATGTCGGCGCATTTCCTTGCACATTCGCCAAGCCGTCTTATAGGTAACTCCTGTCTCGCGCTCGGATTTGCTTTGCCGAAATACCGCCGCGCGTCTGAGCCATGAGATAGATCACGTAGAACCACAGTGGTAAGAGGTGTAGGCGAGTGGTCAAAGACGGTGTCTGGCGGCTCGGGGAAATCTGGATACGCCGCAACGGTCACAGGCATAGGATTTGCGCCCGCTCGCCTCGGTGAAAAAGGGCGTTGTTCTTGCACTGCGGGCAGTCAATACGCTCTGGATACTTCTTATAGCGGATGTAATCCAGGCATACGTCGTCATTCGGGAACATCTTTTGAAAGTCTTTGAGCGTGAACTTAGTCATGGGTGATTTGGTCATTTTCATGTCTCCTTACGCAGGAACTATAACATATGTTCGACTTGATGTCAAGGGATACTTACCTACGTGTATATACTAGGACAAATGTTCTAATTTGTCAATGGTTTTTGCCCATAACGATCCCACCCCGGCCCTCCCCTAAAGGGGAGGGAGAGTACCGAAATTCGAGATATGGGTGGGAGAACACCACCCATATCTCGAATTTCGGTAGCGTTGCACAACGTGTAAGCATGCAGAAACGCAATTAAGAAACAGTCTCTTAAGGAAAAGGAAAAGGAGAATACCGTCATGTTCAGCAAAGTGCTCAACGGCGGGTCGATCGTTTTGCTCGCACTGAATATTATGGCCTGTTGCCTGCTTACGCCCACAGCGCCGCCGCCGAAGGCCGCGGATATCGAGAAGGAGGAGCAGGCTGTATAGGCCTTCTTCGTCCATGGGGAGGGAACGGCGCTGATCCTGCGGGATATGGCAACGAGCATAACGGGCGATGACGCGCAGCAGACGCTGGATTACGTCAAGTCCAGGTTGAAGGGAATATCCGATGAGACGCTCCGTAATTATCTGGAGCGCAATAAGCAGCCGAGCGAGCTGTCGCTGACCATGCAACCCGGTGTGAACTATGTTTTGTTGAGCAAGGAAGCCCTGGCGAAGATTTCAAGCCAGCCGAATTGGGGCGAGGTTCTGACCGAGAAGTATCCCGGCGCGCACGGATATACTACGTTCTGGCGCGCCGGTTTTAACAACACGCTTGACCAGGCGGTGATCTACGTGGGGTACATGTCGGGGCCGCTGATGGGCGCAGGCTATTATTACCTGATGGAGAAGGAAAACGGTCAATGGGCGGTGAAGGGGCAGGTGATGGTTTGGATCTCGTAGAGGACGAGGGGCAGACCCCGGGGGCGCCTGCCCCGCAGGATGGGCTGCGCCATCACATGTTACGAATTCTACAAGACCAGCGTTTTCAAGCCGACTTCGTTACAACAGGACCTTAATCAGTTGCAAGGCTCCCTCAACCGCAAGCTTTACCGAGAATTCTTTTGCAAGATCCCCGAGGATCGGCCAATACTTTTTTTTGAACTTCGGCAACATCCCTCTCACGTCCTTCAAGTTGTTGCGCCCACCCGATTTGAGCCATTCATCCACGGTATGCTGGGATTCTTCCTCGCCGGGTGCGGCAACGATTTCGCGGCGAATCCAGTCCCCGAAATGCGAAGAGAAGATTCTGTAATTTCCATTCGCCGCGTCAATCAGCCCGCGCTTGCCCAACCCGACGACATCATGCAGAGCGCGCGGACGCAAGCGGGTCAGGTTTTCGGCGTTGGCAACCGTCTTCTTTGATTGCTTTTGCATATCCAGTGCCAGGATAACTAGAAGGGTTATCTTCTCACTTTCGGTGCAGTGCGACCAGAGATAGCTGTAGTGCGCCTCCGCCTGCTGCTGGAAGTTGGACGTGGCGAATTGGACCAGCGCCTCAGACTTCAATCCCTGAGTCTTGCCTTCAATCAGGTAGTGACCTCCCATTTGTGCGAAGACGGGATAACCGCCGCTTAAGCCCCAGACAAAATCGCGTTCTTGCGGAGTCAAGGCGAGTTCGCCGGCTTGAACGTAGCTGACCAGCAATTCATCCACTTCCTCGCGGCTGAAGGGGCGCAAAACAACGTTTGCAAAAATATTAAAGAACGGCGAGCCCTTGATCTCTTCCGAGTGACACAAATCCACCAATTCGCGGCGGGTGGACGGGATCAATGCCAGCCCATGGTGAATAGCGAGTGCACGCAGTCCGCCGAAGAAATCGGTTGTGAAATTCGTATTCTCCGTTACGTACTCAAACTCGTCCATCAGCAGGACCACTGTGATACCCTTGTCCATCGTGGTTTGAAACAGGTCTTCCAGATCAAAGATATCAAACGTACTCTGCTCACTCAGTGCCGCGATGGATGGTTTCAGGCTTTCATCGCAGAACGTGCGGGACATTTTCCTGAGAACGCGCTTCCAGAACCGTGTGGGGGTGATGTCGGTCAGCTCTTGAAAGTCAACATAGACGAGACAAAATTTATCGGGCGTCAGGCCCAGTCCTGCGCCAACCTCGGGATGCGCCAGGTAGCCAAGCAGCGATGTCTTGCCGATTCGACGCTCCCCGATGATGGACGTAAACTCGTGGGCGCTCGAAAGCAGGCGGTTCACGATCTGACGAATCTCCGCCTTGCGCCCGATAAATCGTTCAGGCTCTTTGATGGGGTTACCAAAGGTGAAGGGGTTCATGCCCGCTCCAGGGTTTCAATGTCACGTGCTTCAGACGTCGTTTCAAATGCGATTGATCCTGCGCGTGCTGCGGGGATCACATTCGCAATCCTCGAAACAGGGCGCACACTGCGACATGCCATCAGAAAACGAACCTCCGAATATATCGACAACTGACTATTTGTGGTTATCCAGAAAATAGGCGAGATTGAAAACCCTGAGGTTGTCAAAATGGCAAACCAAGCCGTTGTCCGCACCATTTGCAGAGAGGCTGATCTGTTGAAAGTCTACAGCGGGCATACGGTCTTTGTAAGTCAATGCCAATTCCCCATCCACGTAGACCGCCGAATTGGCGTCGAGCAAGATAATTGTTGCCGAATGGGTCTGCGTCAGGTCGCTATACGAGGCGTCAGCGGGCGAGAAAATGTTATAGTAGGAATGCTCACTCGCTTGTCTAAGATCAAGATGACCTCCCGGCATAAATTCGTACATATTTCTCAAAGGGACGTATCCCTTGGGTATGGAGCTGGGTTGGGAGCTCAATAGTTCAAGACTACACTGAGTAAACAGCCCGCCGGCGCCTTCTATTCGAAAATCGAAAGATACTGCAATTGAATGACTCGGAAATAATTGAATGCTTGCAGCATTCCAGTGATTCGTTGGATCTCCAACCCGGCTTCTCGATCCGTCTTTTACAACCAACGCTCCATTTGATATTCCGGCGTTTTCGGGAAGGTCGAATTTCCATAAACCGGCCTGGTCGAAGGTAAATACATAGGCCGGCTGCGCCGCCATAACATAATTGAACGCGTCCGCCAATAATTGCGTCACGGCATCGGGCGTGGGGACGACAGCCGGGGCGAGAGGTGTTGTCGAAAGACCTGTGATATCCCAGACCTTGAGATTATCAAATCGTACCTGAAGCGAGGAATCTTTAAGCGCGTCATTGCAGGCTCCAAACGCCAACTTTCTCAGGTCAGTCTGCCACGTTGCATCATTCACCAGGAATAGCGGTTCTTCATTGATATAAGCGGCGATTCCTGTTCTCCGAGCGATAATTGTCACCCGGTTGATTCCCGTGCCTGGCGCGAAGCCGAGGGGTGCCGCACCTTTTACGATGTCTGTCTGGGCAGTATTGTGACCCTTGGCAAACAGGAAAGCCCCGTCATCAAAGAAGTTGATGGAATAGTCGGCGTTATCAGAGGCTTGCGGGCCCGGTTGCACACGGTTCAAAACCAAGTGCCAGTTTCCAACCGTGTCAGAGACAAACTGTGCATCCACTTGCAAGACAAAATCGGAAAGCGGGAACTGTTGACTGGGGGAAAGATCCATACAGGGATCGCCGTTAGCATTGCGATAGAGGTTACTTATCGCTATCGAGTACCCTCCGTCTCCGAAGCCCCATCGATCTCCATTGGGAGTTGATCCAACCGGCCACGCAGCATTGAAATAACTGAAATCCTCATCCACAAGGGGTGAACGTCCGACAATGGCAGTAAGTATGGGATCGGCGAAGAGGCGGATTTGCGCGGCTGAGGTTGAACTCGTCACCTCCGCTGTCACCGGGGTACCGGTGGCAAAATCCGTCCCTGTTGGCCCCGGGGGCATAGGCGAAGTTGATCCGGGCGAACCGAGGACGTTGCCATTGGATAACAAGACCACGACCAAGAACAGAAGCATAGCCGAAATGGAAATTGCCAGGGCCGCTCGCATCCACTTACTTTGCCACCAGTGGCGCGTCGTACGCCGCAGTTCAATCGCCAGCGTCAGCAAGCGGGAGGCATCTTTGTAGTTCTCGTCCTGCATGATGATGCCTTTGAGCAGCTTTACCGCCCGGTCGTAATCCTTCTCTGCGTAAGCCGTCTGTGCCTCGGCATACGGCTTCGCCAACGCCAGCGAGGTGTTAACATGCTCGATCTCAGCCCGCGCTTCTTCTGCGTCATCGGGCTGGAGCGTGAGATATTCGTTCCAGGCAGACAGAGCCTCGTCGAAACGTCCTGCACGGGCCAGCGCGCGTGCCTGTGTCCGCAACGCGCTCAGGTGTGCCTGGCGCTGTTCGGCGCGAACTTCTGCCAGCCTGGCCTCCACCGCCTGATCAGCAGGCGCAAGCGCCAATGCCTCCTGGAGGGATCTAACAGCGTCCTCCCATTTTTCCGCACTGGCTTCGCGCTCGGACTGGGCCAGCAGGTCGGCAACCACCCTGGCTTTTTTCTCAGCCAGAACTTGATCCCGGCGGGCGATGAGCGCCGGGTCTTCGGGCGTGTACTTCAGCGCCTCCGCAAAGGCGGATAGGGCCTCGGCGTCTTTGCCATCGGTCAGTGCCTTTTCGGCGCGTTGACGACCCAGTTCGGCCATTCGCCCACGCGCCTCGGTGTGTTCGAGGTTGATCGCCAGGACGCGCTCGTAGGACAAGGCAGCATCCCTGGAACGTCCCTTCGCCATGGCTGCGTCGCCCAACGCCAGGTGCGCCTCGCATAGCCCCGCGCGCGCAGCAACTTCCTCATCGTCCATGGCCAGGGCTTTTTCAAATTCCACCACGGCCTTGTCATAGGCTTTCTGGTCCATATAGACCTGGGCGATGTTGACCTGCGCCTGGAGGTTGCCTGCCGAAACGGACAGGGCCTGACGGAAGTAGTCGAGGGCTTTATCGAATTGCCGTCCCTGACGGAATTCCAGACCCACTTCGATGAGACGGTTGGCGATGGGGTTTACCTCCGTGAGCTCCTCACGGGTTTGCTCGATGGAACGGTTCTTCTGCAACCACAGTCGCAGCAGATGGATCACGAAGCGATTCTCAGGGGTGAGAACGTCCTTCTCCCGCAGGTGAAGCAGTCCGGAGGTCAGATCCGCTTCTGAAAAGCGGACATGTTGTTTCTGCAGAAAATTCGCCAGGGCGCGATTATCGGTCTTCTCCATCCCCGCCAGCGCGGCGAGACTCCACTTCTCGATGTCGGAGGATTCATCCCAGACAAATTTCAAGTTTACGGTGCCTCGCTCGACCACGTCGTCGAGGATGGCTTCCACATCGGATGTGTCGATCCTGCGCTGCTCGGTGCGCTGACAGCGCGCGAAGAGTTCGTGACAGACGAGCTGCGTGAAGTACGGATGCCCCGAGGTGACGCGGTAGATGCGGTCCACGGCGGCAGGCGAGTATTCCAGCAGCCCCGCAACAGGACCCGTGATCAATCGATGTGTTTGCTCTTCGTTGAGAAAACTGATCTTCTTGTAGAGGGCGGTTTTGAAGAACTCGGTGTAGGAAGCCCGCATGTTTTCCAGCTTGCGCCCGGAAGAGCCGATGGAAAAAATGAAATTCAATCCGTCCGTGCCCATGAGCCGACGGAGATAATCGATCAGCGGGCGGGCCAATGCCTCCTTGACTTCGCTCTCCTCCAGGTTATCGAATTCATCGAAAGTGAGCAGCAGCGTGTCCTTGCCAAGAACGGAGCGCAGCCCGGTCAGGAATTGATTTTCGAAGTATTCGGGGTCTGCCGAGAACGCCTTTTGATCGGGCGGAGGAAGTTCGAGGCCGCGCTCCTGCCTGAGAACACGCACGATCTCGCGCGCCAGCCACCACAGAAAATGATCCAGGCTGGTGTGCGTGCGGCCCTGCAGGTCGAAGAAGACAGGGATAAATCGCTTTGAAAGGCGGTTACCCAACTGTTTGAGAACGGAAGTCTTTCCGACCCGCCGCTGTCCGTGAATGACGAGGATATGATCCGCGAACTGACCCCCAATGCTGTTCTCGATCCATTGGAACACATCTTCGCGACCGAAAAACATGCTGGCTTCGGTCACGGGCGCCCCCGCGATGTACGGATTTACCCAGTTAGCCAAGTATTATCCCTCCACGCAGCCGATGTTCCGGCTATCTCCCCGCCCAACACCCATATTATATTGGGAAATGGAAGTTTAAGTGAGAAGAGTCATGGCGCTCCGCCATCCGAGCAAATGCTCATCAGACTAGCCGGCACATTCCGGGTGCGATAAGGGAGGCGGCCCCCTTCGAGCTTCGCTCACTTCCCCCCTTTTGCCAGAAAGCAAGGGCGGCAAAACGGGGGAAGAGGCGGCCTGCGCGTATAATCAGCGGATGTGCATGGTATGCACCAAAGTCACACACTAACCGCTGCTGAAAGGTGGTCCATGGACCCACTTGTTTTTGTTGTCGATGCGTTTACCAACCAACCTTTCTCGGGGAACCCGGCCGGGGTGTGCCTGTTGGACAGTCCGCGCGCGGCAGGTTGGATGCAGTCGTTCGCAACGGAAATGAGGCATTCGGAGACGGCATTCCTGGTGCCGGAGGGAGACGGCTACCGGCTGCGGTGGTTCACACCGGTGGTCGAGGTGCGCATGTGCGGACATGCCACGCTGGCCAGCGCCCACATCCTATATGAGACAGGGCGCGTGGGCAAGAATGAAGAGATACGTTTCTACACGCTCTCAGGGTTGTTGACCGCGTGCCGGAATGACGATTACATCGAGCTCAACGTGCCTGCGAATCGGGCATCGCCAGCAGAGACTCCGAATGGCCTGCTGGAGGCATTGGGGATCAAGCAGGCACGTTTCGTCGGAAGCGACCAAAGCGAGCACTATCTTGTCGAGGTTGGGAATGACGAAGACATCCGCAGCCTGAAGCCCGATTTTCGCGCGCTGAAATCCGTCGATGCACGCAGCGTGGTTGTGACAGCCCGTTATTCCGACGAGGCGTATGATTTTGTGTCCCGCTTCTTTAACCCATGGGCCGGCGTGGATGAAGACCCGGTGACAGGCTCCGCTCACCGCATGCTCGGACCATACTGGGGGCCGAAGTTGGGGAAGGTGGAAATGTCGGCTTACCAGGCGTCTGCGCGCGGTGGACATTTGCGAGTCCGCCTGGAAGGGGAGCGCGTGGTGCTGGCGGGGCAGGCAGTAACGATTTTCAACGCAGAGTTATCGGGGCAGACCATCCATTCAGGATGAAACGGCCGAAGAGGCTACAACGGAGGAAGCCCCCTTCGAGCTTCGCTCACTTCCCCCCTTTTGCCAAAAAGCAAGGGCGGCAAAACGGGGGAAGGGTTGGCGCGTATCGAGGTTCGCCTGCTTCGCGATCCCCATTTTCACCAAAGAACAAAGGAACGCCTGTGCCCGGAAGCGGGCACCAGGAATACAAATGTGAAAAGAGGCTTGAAGGCTTCAGGCCTCTTTTCGGTTAACTATTAGGATGGGATGGATTCTACAACGACCCTTTCCTTTTCCAAAGCCTGACTGCGGCTCATCAAGTCACGGGTGCGTTCAAAGAAATCGAGGAAGAGCGGCTTCGCGATGCGGACAAGCATGATGTGTCTGACCCATTTTGGAAACGGAGCAGACATCTTGATTTCGAACCGTAAGCCGGGTCTGCTTCCCGCCTGAGAGGGATTCAACCAGGAACATTTCCCAATGGGTCTGACCGGCGTCAACGGCTTCAGCCGTGTAGTACTCAAACGGGCGCCAGTCCAGGTAGGTATAGGCCATCACGCCTTTTCCATGGGCACAATGATTTTGTGCGCCCGCGCCGTAGCGCCCCCCGGGCCGGGTGACGGCGCTCCAACGTCCATCCTCGCGCATGGTTTGTGTCAGTATTTTGGGGTCCGTTAGAAACTGCCAGACCAAGGCAAGCGGGAAGTCGAAAACGTACCACAAGGTCAGGTCAGAGTCGTCAGGGGCAATCACCACATGCTGCGCTTCAACCAACCTGTTGTAGCGCGCCTGCATATCCAGGCTGAAAGTATTCACCGAACCAAGATGCTCATAGGTCTCGGTCTGCTCGTGGAGGCCTTCAAGATTCAGGCGCATACAATCCAGCGCCGACTGCGTCAACAAGGTGTAGGCCCTCCAGCCCGTGGCCTCAGAGATGTGGTTCTTGGTCAGGCGATGAATCAGGTTGACATCCGAGCCGACCAGTTCCCGGATGCCAGAGATGTCCTGCACGATGTAATCTCCGTGATGGAGAAAGAATTTCAGCTCAAGCGATGGCATGGACTGGCAGGCGCGGCAGTTACACGTGGTCCGCCGCTGCGACGAATCACGGCGCCTTCGAAAAGCAATGTAGGTGTCCTCGATCAACTCCAGCAATGCTTCGGGGCGGGGCAGCCGCGCTTCAGACACGTTAGCAAACACGGCATCTCCTTCGAGCTTGGAGATGGTGAGCATCGGCTTGAATTTGGCAACAAGCACCTCGAGGAGATCGGTCAATATCTCGTGAGCATGCTCGAGTTCCACGGTTGCGAGAAAAGAGGTGTAGCCGCTGATGTCGGCAAGGACGAGATAACCGTGTTCGGTCTCGGACGCCATGGCAGATACTCCGTCAGCCTGATTTGCACGCCTTCAAGATCAAGAACAGAAACATGACCGTGCCGGCTTATGGCTATTGGACTCAACAGCGGACGATTTTAGACTAAAATTGTCCAAATTGGTGTTCAGAGTATAGCATTAATGAAGGCGTTTGCCGGGAATGAATTACTCGCAGCGAAGCGGACGTAGTGAATAGGAGGCAGGCGGATGGAAAACGTTTCTCTACCGGCACCAACGAAAGATATCGCGGCATCCATGATCGGCATGTGGAAGCTCAATTCACGGGTGGATGTGGACGCGAGTGGGCAGCGCCGGATCGACCCCATTCTCGGCGCCGACCCGCTCGGGATACTTTGTTTTGCAGCGGGTTATTTTGCAATGCAGCTAATGAAACGGGACAGGTCGGATCAGAAGAGTGCTCCGAGTCCGGTTCAAGGCAACAACAACAGCCTCGCAGTCGACGGTTACGACGCCTACTTTGGGTCTTACAAGCTGGATGAAAAGGCCGGAACTCTCGCCACCCATATCGAGGGATCCATCGCAGAGTCGAATATTGGCAGCACGTTCGTGCGGGATATCCGCGTGGTTGGGAACGAGCTCATGATCCAGCTGCCTACGACCGGTGTGGACGGCACGGCGGTGAGGCGTACGCTTACCTTCTCACGAATAGAATAGCTCCGGCTCACTCAACGCCCTGCGTGCGAAAAACCCAATCCCAGACCGGGGAGCTGACACCGAAACGAGTATTCGGGTCCTTGTAGTGATGCTGCATGTGGTAACGCTTGATGTATTTTGCATAGCCCGAACGCATCGGCAGGTGGTGCGTGGCGTAATGGGTCAGATCGTAGGCAAGGTAGCCGATGAGGAAACCGGACATGAGCGGTGACACCCATTGGGGGAGTCTGGAGCAGAACGGCCAGGATCAGATAAAACAATCCGAAGAAAATGGCGGCCATCGTAATACTGATGGGGAACGGCAGGACCAGGCGGGTTTTCACCTGCGGCTGGGCATGGTGAATGCCATGGAACAGGAATAAGATCCGTTCCTGGCGCGGGCTGGTCGGCTTGTGATGGAAGAGGAAGCGGTGCCCAGTGTACTCGGCCAGGGTCCATAGGAACAGGCCGATGAGGAAACCCAGGGGGATGAATATGGGAAACTCAGGGCCGGGGGCGTGGAGGGTGGCGTATACGATCAATAGAACCGCGATCGGCAGCCACAAAACGATGATGGCTATCGGACTAATGTGGGTAAAGAATTCCAGAAAGTCAGACTTGAACAGGCGAATGGGGACTGCGTCGCGGCTGGCGTCGATGGGTAAATAATTCATAATGGAGCCCCTCCGATTTCATTTTACACCAACGCCATAGAATATCCAAAATTTGAAGAGCAAGCTGAGAAGCGGACTGTCGAGGAAAAAATAAGCATGGATGTGCACAATTTCCTCGTTCGCGGGTATCACGGGCTTTGTCAAGATTGCCTCATTCTCCGGATACCGACCAACTTCGCGAAGTGCATCACAAGGCAAGCGCGAGAACTATCGCCATGGCCTTCTCAAAGTCCAGTTTCATTCAACCCCACCCCCGTCCCCGCCCCATTCTTGGGGCGGGGAGTTTGCGAAAAAGTGATGAATTTGCGGGCTTTGCCCGCAAATTCATCACTTTTTCGCTGTTCTTCAAGACAATCGGGCTTCGGCCACCGACTTTGAGAAACCCATGGAACTATTGCTCTCCAGCCTGTTCAACAATGTCGCAGTCGATTAAAATACATTGTCGGTCTGATTGATATTATTCGATATTGTCGTTAGGATGATGTCATGAGTCTTGCGGAGCGGATAATCCCCGCCTCGGATTCAAGATCATTTTCTTAACGGCTTTAGAGAGAGGAGATCCTTATGAGTGTTGAACAAGTTGCGCGTGATCTCGTAGCTAACATGGCCAACGCCGAAAAGATGAAGGCAATGGTTACCCCGGATGCAATGGCAAGCGGTGGTGTACTCCCACAACCCATCCCGGTGATGGAAGCGATGAAAGTAATGGCTGGATTAACGACGGCTTTCCCCGACCTCAAATTTGACATTCAAAACGTCACAGTGAATGGCAATGAGGCTACAGTGAAGGCACAGTGGAGCGGCACCAATACCGGTCCATTGAGCCTACCCATGCCGGGGATGGCGACTATCCCGGCGACCGGAAAGAAGGTGTCGGTGAAGGACGCCTACGTTGTCACGGTGAAAGGCGACAAAGTCTCCCATATGCGCGTCGATTCGCCTGCCGACGGCGGCATTCCGGCGGCACTAGCGCAGTTGGGCGTTAAGATGCCGAGCATGTAATCGGTTATTTCTGATGGGCAGGTAAGGCGATCCCGACCACAGCTGGTGGCGGGAGCAGACCGACCGGAACATGAACGCCCCGAACCTAATGGTTCGGGGCGTTCATGTTTTGACGATGCAATGCCGATCGACCTGAGGCGGTGCAGATTACTTCAAGCCATTAACGCGCTGACACCCTCCGATTGCAGGAAAAGGGAGCGGAGTTCGTCGCTGGCAATGTGATCGGCGATGAATTGGATGTTTTCGCGAGCGTGGGACTTCAATACAGCGGATTCCACATCGTCAGATTCAATCCCGGCCAAAGCCGCGAAAATCTGCCACAACTGGCGTCGGGAGCCGAGGGCTTCGGCAGCCAGGCGCGCCGCCTCGAATTGGACCTTTGCCGAGTCCCGTTCGCCGTTCATCAAATGCGAATTCCCCTGCAGGAATAACGCTTCGGGCAGATATTGCGCGAGTTTGAATTTCCGGACCTCCTCCACAACTGCATCGGCGATGGCGACGGCTTGCACAGGATCCTTGCGGGCGAGCGCCAGCCTGCAGTGTGCCAGTCTTAGCCCGTAGTCCCAAATGGAATTAGTGAGGCGGCATGCGTCGAGAGTGGAGGCGGCGACATCGAGCTGCCCGGTAGCGATCTCGCAAAGAGCGTAGGTCACGAGCGTGGCAGTCTGACCCGGGGACCTCGGAACATCCTGGTTTGAAACGCGGGTGGTGCGGTATAAGTCCATCCCTCTTTGAACAGCTCCAAGGGCGAGGTAGGAGGCGCACAGGGTGGCGCCATACCAGGCCGCAAAGGCGGGCGTATTCGCTTCCTGTGCGAGGCGAACGCTCGCATCCAGCTCTTCCAAGGCTCTGTCGATCTCTCCATAGTCGAACCATATCTGGCCCTGCAGCTGGCGCGGCCAACCCTGACTCCAGATATTCCTGGTGGCGCGGCTTATCTCAAGGCACTCGCGTGACACGCCAAGGGCTTGCTCATATTTCCCGGACCAAACGAGGTTCAGCGACCAAGCGATCAGATTGTTCGTCAGCATGGGCATGTTGCCCGAGGCGCGCCACAAACTGTCGGCCTCCTTCAGCCGGGCTTCGGCCTCTTCGAAGCGGCACGCGACGTTGTAGGCCCAGCCGAGGTCGCCGAGCGTGTACGGGATCTGTTCGCCAAGGTTGAACTCGCGCGCCAGACTTAATGACTTCTCGCCGTATTCAATTGCCTGGTCTGCCTGGCTATCCTGCAAACTCGCGAGCAGCATGTTCCACAACACGCGAGATTCAACGGCGCGGTCCCCCAACTCCCGAGCCAATTTCAGAGTCTCCTCCGATAAGGCCTGGCCTTTGGCCGGATCCACCACGGCCGTGGGTGTGGAATAAAGCGTACTCGATGCCACCTGCGCATCCAGTTCCATGCGCCGGTCCTTAAGGCCGAGGGCCGCAATCCGCATTTCATCGTAGTTCTGCAAAGCCTGCTTAAACTGCCCATTCAATTCCAATGCGCGTCCGCGACGCGCATAGACATGGCGGAGCTGTTCCGGGCTTATGACGGCCTCTTTTCCCAGTTCCAGCGCACGGTCATAGTCCGAAACTGCCTCGGTCTGGGCATAGGCCAGGAACGCCGCATCGCCGGCGAGGATCCAGAAGGAAGCAGCCTTCTCAAGATTGCCGGCTTCGGCGTAATGACGAGCCAGCTGCAACGCCAGCTCGCCGGCGTGATCAAGAGATATGGCTTCCAGGGTCTCGGCAATTTCGCCGTGCAAGATGCGCCGCTCGCCGGCGCCAAGTTCATCATAGAGATATTGCTGGATCAAGGCATGAGAAAAACGATAGGAGGTGAGAAACTGCCTGCCGACTTTTGTTTCACCCTGTTCGAAAACAAGACGATAACGTTTCTCCAGCTCGCGCGAGAGGTTCTTCACCAACTCGCGTTCCTCCACCTTCTCAACGCGAGCAACCACCTGCGCGGCAAATTCATAGCCCATGACGCTGGCAATGGTGAGGTTTTCATGCAAAGCAGCGGGCAGGCGTGCGATGCGTTCTCCAATCACGCCTTCCACGCGGCGGGCAGTGTGCCCCAGTCCATGCCCGCCCCTTGAATCCAGCAGCCGTCCTTGTCCTTGACCAGGTTGCCGCGTTCCTGCAAATTACGCAACATTTCAACGGTAAAGAGCGGGTGCCCTCCGGTACGCGCAAATAACTCGTCGCGGAAGGCAGCTTCCAGACGATTGGGTTCCGAATTGATCAGCGCCTCGGTGAAGGCCCGGCCTTCGGAGGCATCGGCCCGGGAAAGATCCACTACGATATCGCCGTGGTAACGCTTGAGTTCGTTCAATATCGGCTCAAGAGGATGGCGGGCATCGTCGCGGCCAAGCGCCACATCGTCAGGACGATACGTGCCGAGAATCAGAATGCGGCTGTCTTTGAGCTGGCGGGCAAGATGGAACAGGAGATTCAACGAACCGCTGTCCGCCCATTGCAGATCATCCAACACAAGAATCAACGTGCGCTCTTGTGACAGCGCCTTGAGCACGGCGGCGTATTGCTCGAATATCTTTTCCTGGTCGAGGGCGGGATTGATCTTCGCCGCCTCCGGGCCCGCTTTCCTGCCCACCCGCTCGGAAAGTTTTGCGGCAAGATTACTGTTCATGGCAATCAGGCTGGGAAGGCGGGCCAGCAAGGATGCCCCCGGAACGAAAATGCCGATCAGGTCCGGCCCAAGCATGATCAGCGTCTGACTGGATACGCGCACGAATTCCTTGAGTCGGGCGGTATTTTTTGCCTTTTCAATTTCAGCCGCGGATTTCTTCTCTTCAGGCTCTGTGGTCAATGATGTCAGCACCTGTCGAAAAGGCAGATAGGGATCGCCGGAGCCGGTCTGTGCATTGCACTCGCCGACGGAGGTAATGAGCGTTGGATCTGAGGCTTCCTGCTCGCGAATGAATTCGTCCACGAGAGAGGTCTTGCCAACCCCTGCCTCACCGGCAATGAAGACGACCTGTAATTTGCCGCCGGCAGCATTCTTGAGATATCCGTCCAGCCGATCAAGCTCGGTTTGCCTACCAACAAAGACATTTTCCGGCATAAGATCCTTTTTGCCACACAAAGCCATTAAGCGGAATCGAATAAGTTCAATCGGGCTGATGCCTGATCTGCAATTTTAGTACAAAGAATTCCTTGTGCGCTAGATGGGGACGATGGGCTAGTGAAGATTCTCCCAATATAGAATCCGAAGACCAGGCGATGCGCGACAAAGGGGTGTGAGGAGATCTCAAGAATATAGAACAAGTGCACAGCAAACGTCGGGGAAGGCAAGATAAAAAAAGCTCCCTGCCCAGAGGGCAGGGAGCCTGGTTTCATTGAATGAGGCTTGGCTTAGTAGCGCTTGCCGCCGCCGCGTTGCGGGCGATGCCCGCCGCGGTTGCCACCACGATTTCCAAAGCCGCCACCACCGCCCGGGCGATCTTCGCGCGGACGAGCCAGGCTGACCTTCAGCTCGCGGTCGCCCACCTGGCGTCCGTTGAACATGCTGATGGCCTTTTCCGCTTCCACCTGGGTGCTCATCTCGATGAAGGCAAAGCCCTTGGATTGGCCGCTGTCGCGGTCCTTGATCAAAGCCACCGAGGAAACCGTTCCTGCCTCCGTAAAGAGGGTCCGCAGATCATCTTCCGTGGTCGAGTACGACAAATTCCCGACGTACAACTTGGATTCCATTTTGCTCCTAGGTTCCTTTTAGAGCCGTCATGTGGACGGCACAAAATCAGGCTTCGGCCGACTCGGAAGAGTATCACCTAACCCTGCTGACGACGGGTTCAGTATAACACAGGGAAGTACGGGAAAATCGCGGTGCTCAGCCCCCCGTTTTCCCAACGTGCAGGCGCCTTTCAATCACGTCCCTCAGATCTTTCTGCACCGCATCCCATTCACGCCCGGCATCCACGACCACCCAGCGCTTGGGTTCCTGCTTCACCATTTCCAGATATCCAGCCCGTACCCGCTGATGAAATTCGACCGTATAGGCATCGAGGCGATTCCACTCCGAACCGTTTTGCGCCTTGCGCTTCAGGCCAGCTTCCACGTCGATATCCAGCAGGATCGTCAGGTCAGGAACGAGTCCGCCCGTGGCATATTTGACGAGGGCGCGAACCTCGCCAAGATCCTGCTGATGACCATAGCCTTGATAGGCAATGGTGGAATCGAAGTAGCGGTCTGAGATGACGATTTCGCCGGTTTTCAACCGCGGCCGGATAACCTGTTCGACGATCTGTGCGCGGGCCGCCTGATAGAGCAGCGTTTCGGTACGCGGGTGCATTTCGGCGTTCTTCAAATCATGCAGGATGCCGCGGATCTGCTCGCTGATAGAGGTCCCGCCCGGCTCGCGCGTCGGGAAAACATGGTGACCCTGCTCGCGCAGATATTCCACAAGATGAGGAAGGTGCGATGTCTTGCCGGAACCTTCGGGGCCTTCAAGGGTGATGAACATGGGCCGGTTACTTCAGTATCAGGTATCCGCCTGCCAGCAACAGGGCTGCACCTGCCAGGCGCCAGGCGTCCATATGGCGGATGGCCGTGCCGAATAAGCCGAAGTGGTCGATCAGGATTCCCATGGCCAACTGCCCGATGATGATCAACGCCAAGGCTGTCGTTGCGCCCAGGCGCGGCATGGTGTGGTTGATGGTTAGATACAGGACGACCCCGAAAAAGCCGGAGCCAAGCATATACCAGGAAAGGCTGCGCCAATTTTGCATACTCTCGCCGCCGCGCACAAGCAGCAAGGCGCCGGACAATAACGCTCCGCTGACATGGACGACAAAGCTGCTGGCTGCGCTGCCAACACGCTGACCCATTTGCGCCGCAATGGGACCTTGCAGGCCGACTGCAATTCCCCCCAGAATGCCGATCAGGACAGTAAGCAGGATGCTCAACATTCAGTTATGCCTTCCTTGTTGGAGAGTCGCTTCGCATATGCCCAGAGACTGGTTGCTCTCTGACCCCCACCCCTGCCCGCCCCGCTTGAAGGGGGCGGGAGCAAAAAACCGAATTTTGGATGCGAACGGGAAAGCACCGTTCGCATCCAAAATTCGGTGAAATCCTGAAGAATAAGCGACGTATGAGAACATAAGTGTGAGTGGACGAATCGCCACCTCTCATTATACGTTTATCTCCCGGTTAATTCCCTTGTCATTTTCCGATATTAGAATGAGCCATGTAGAACGGGAGGAAGTAATTGTAAACACCGATCTACAGAACGAATGAACCATGCAAGGAGGTCGATTGTGTCACTCAAACGAATTCTCTATGTGGTGCTGATCGCACTCGTCGCTGGAGTATCGGCATTGGGCGGGGCGGCCGCGGGCGGGCTGGCCGTTTATCGCGCGGTGCAGTCGAGCAGCAGCCTGCCGGCCGCGGTACAACAGGTGCTGCCGGCAAATAACTCAAATCCCAAGCAAACCTTCACCCTCAACTCGACCGATATCCAAACCACCATTACCCAGTCCGTGGCAAAAGCCGGACCGGCGGTAGTAACGGTCGTCGGCACGATTCCGGGACAAACCACGTTCTTCGGGCAGACCGGATCACAAACCGTGAGCGGCAGCGGCTTCTTCATCTCGGATCAGGGATATCTGATCACCAATAACCATGTGGTGGAGGGCACACAGAGCGTAAACATTGTCCTATCCAACGGGAATCAGGAAAAAGCAAGCATTGTGGGCACCGACCAGTACAACGATATCGCGGTGTTGAAGGCGGCAGGAACGGTCCCGGCAGTGGCAACCCTGGGCAACTCAGATTTGTTGAAGCCAGGCGATACTGCAATCGCAATCGGCTCTCCGTTGGGCGACTTCAAGAATACCGTGACGGTGGGCGTCATCAGCGCCACGGGACGCTCGATTGACACCGGGCAAGGCTACCAAATCCAAGGACTGATCCAGACGGACGCCGCCATCAACCAAGGCAATTCAGGCGGACCGCTGGTTGACCTGGCCGGCGAAGTCGTGGGCGTAAATACGCTGATCGTGCGCAACACCGGAACCGGCGCGGTCGCCGAAGGACTAGGCTTTGCGATCCCGATCGATACAGCCCAGGCGGTGGCAAAGCAGATCATCCAAAACGGCCACGCCTCACATCCGTATCTCGGCCTTGGCTACCAGCCGATTGCGCCGGATGTGGCCTCGGCCTATAACCTGCCCGTGCAGTGGGGCGTGTATATAACTCAGGTGGCTGCCAACAGTCCGGCCAGTGCTGCGGGCCTGCAGCAGGGCGACATCATCACCAAAATGGGCGATGTACCCATGGATGAAACCCACTCGTTTCTCAACACGCTTTACACTTTCAAGCCGGGCGATCAGATCACACTGACGGTGCTTCGCAACGGTCAGTCCATGCAGGTGCAAGTGAAGCTGGGCGAAGCGACACAGTAAGGGCAGCTGTTTTGACTCAGCCTTTTCCATTCCGCTAAAGCGGAATGGAAAAGGGATTTCGAAAAAAAGGATATGGGCGGGGATGAACCCCGCCCATATCTTATTTTCGAGCAGCCTCACGGAGTGTTAACATCCGCGACTGGCGGAAACTCCAAGCCCCAGCACAATTCCAAGGATGCGATCTCGAATCGACTATTCCCTGAAGATCCTCACATGACGGCGGGGCTCTTTGCCGTACGAATGGCTGATCAATTCGGCCTGCCGCGCCATCTCGTGTTCCAATCGTCGCACCAATGACGGCCCAGGGGGCAAATCGACCCAACGCTCACCGTTCAGCACGGCGGTAATTGCCTGCTGAGTCTGTTCCTTCGCCGCATCGATATCCGACGAGACAGCCTGTTCTCCCTTCACATTGAACAATTCGCTGAGGAACTGCTCCATCTGCCCGACCGTGCTCGAACGCAACACATAAATGGGCAGGCCGCGATGCTCGGCATCCACAATGGCCTGCTGGCGATCGCGATAATAGGTCCGCAGCGTCACCAGAGCATTGGCCTCGGTCGCGTCCTTCACGACAATGGCAGGCACGCCCAACCGTTTGGCCGCCTGTATCAACCGGTTGCGCGCAACGCCATACGGGTAAATCTTGAGCGCCTGAAGCGCGCCGCGCACAGGCTCGAAATGAGGCGGCACCGAAGGAGGAAATTTCTCTTCGGGCGGCGCGGCCGGCTGGCGCCCACGCCGCGGCGTTTTGGTTTCCTTGGCATCCATTCTCGACGAGGGCGGCTGCACGGCCTTCTCGATCTGGATCCTGCCTTCGGTATCACGCGTCCGGATCTCGGGCGAAAGCGGGAAGCCGCGCAGCAGCGCATCCACGGAATTCATGGTGTCGGCATGCACCGCGAAACGGTCGCGGTTTTGAATCTCGATCAGCACGTCGAATGTAGGAGGGGCACGTCGTTCAAGCACCGTCTTTTGCGTGCCGCGCCGGCGGGCCTCCTCATCCGAGAGCGTGACGGCTTCGATGCCGCCGACCAGGTCACTGAGGGTTGGGTTGAGGAGAAGGTTGTCGAGCGTCTGACCGTGCGCCGTGCCAATCAACTGGACACCGCGCTCCGCGATCGTGCGAGCAGCGGCAGCCTCGAGCTCACGCCCGATTTCGTCGATGACGATCACTTCTGGGTTATGGTTCTCCACTGCCTCGATCATTACCTCATGCTGGAGCATGGGCTCGCGCACCTGCATGCGGCGCGCCTTGCCGACAGCGGGATGCGGCACATCGCCGTCGCCGCCGATCTCGTTCGACGTATCCACGATAACGACGCGTTTGGACTCGGCCAGGATGCGCGCAGCCTCCCGAAGCAACGTGGTCTTGCCAATGCCAGGACGACCGAGGATCAACACCGACTTGCCGGTTTCGACAATGTCCTGAATGATGTCAACCGTGCCGTACACCGCGCGGCCGACGCGCAGCGTGAGGCCGACGATATGGGTACGCCGGTTGCGGATGGCCGATATGCGATGAAGCGTGCGTTCGATCCCGGCCCGGTTGTCGGCGTCGAACTCGCCGGTGCGCTCATCCACATAATCGATCTCCGCGCGCGTCACCTCGGAATCGCGCAGGACGATTTCGCGCTCCACAAAGCGGGCGGTCGGGACACGCCCAAGGTCGAGAATGATTTCGAGCAGGTTTTCGCTGTCATCCGCTTTTTCCACAGCTTTGCGGATATCCGCGGGCAGTACGTCAAGCAATGCTTCGAGGTCGTCGGTTATTTTTAGTTGCGTCATGATTCTGGGTGGCGGTCAAAAGTTTATTATTGATGGTTATGAAGCGAGAGTTGCAGTTTCAGTACCAGGGCCACGAATATTTAGAAGGACTCAGAGTCCATGGGTCAATAGAATCTCACCTTCGCAGAAAGTGCTTCCGATGCAGTACGTGGAAATTTCCCGGTTAATTTATAACTGGCTTTGACGAGCCCAATACCCTCCTGCCAGACGATCAACCTGCGATAGTTTCTTGCAGAGACCTTCTGCCTTCCTGCGACTAATAGCAACGGTCAATCTCCAACGGTCAGCCCGACTATATCACGGTTTGCGGTTTTCAAGACGGCTGACCCTGGACGGCTGGACGCTTACCGCCGAGGGCTGCGCAGCCTTCACGGCCTGCTCCTCTTTGACAAGCCGCGTGAGGTGTTTCACCATGACCGCCTGCCGCGCGGCCGCTTTCGCTCCCAAATCGTCGAGCACGTGTTCGAGCCAGGCCTGGTACGACCGTACGCAGACATATACCGGCCGACCGCCGCGGTTGGGAAGATGGCGGATGAGCGAGAGCAGTTTCGTACCCACGTCCGTCGCTTCCGGATGGATCAGCGGAAAAAGAACAATTCCAAGCATGCCGCTGGTCGAGCTTACATAGCATTTAACGCCCTCATTACACATGAAGCCCACCGCGCGCCTTGGGGCCGGCTCAACCGGCTGCAGCAACGGCGGGACAATTTGATGGTAGAGGTTTTGAATGCCGGGCAGATTGATCGACTGCACTCGCAGCCACTTGCTATCCGAATCGCCGGGCGCCAGGGCTCTGACATCCCACATGCGCTGCCAAGCATAGACGGAAAAGCCTGAAGAACGCAACAGAGGAAAGGCGGCGCTGGTCTCGTCGACCTCGGCCAGCACGTGAAAAGCGCCCCAACCACCTGCCTCAGCAGCCAGGTTCTCAATCAATGCCGGCCAGGCCGAGTTGTCCATCTGCGAGGCCGGCGCCACATAGAGCAATTTGGCATAGCTCTCGCCGTTCGTATGAATTACTCCGCCGAGCAACGTGGGGCCGTCATCCGTCGAAACCGCTGAATAGATATGGCGCCGCGGATTCATGTAGGCCATCACGCCGATCGGCCCCATCGGGTTGCCGCGCGTCAACAAGCGAGCCGCGTCCAAGCTAATGGCTTCGCTGCGATAGCGATAGAGCGTGGGCAGGTCGAGAAAATCGAAAGGACGGATATTCATATTCTTGAACGGAAGAGTGCAACGGTCAGTCCGCCAGGGATAGGAAATACTCGTGGAAGCGCGTGTCGGGCGTCAACTCCGGGTGAAACGACGTGGCAAGCAGATGTCCCTGCTGGGCAGCGACGATCCTCCCGTCCTGAAGAGCGGCAATGACTTTTGCATCTTTCTCCGCGGATTCGATGATCGGCGCCCGGATGAAGACCGCGTGATATGGATCTTTCGTGCCAGTTGCGCGCTTCAGTTCGGGGACATCCAGGTCGGCCTCGAAGGAATCCACCTGCCGGCCAAAGGCGTTGCGCTCGACGGTGATATCCATCATGTTGAGCAAGGGTTGATTGCGGCGGGCATCCTTCGAGAGGAAGATCGCTCCCGCACACGTGCCCCAGATTGCATGCCGCCGGCCGAACTGTTCAAGGGGTTGCATCAGACCGTAGTCGGTCGCCAGCTTGCCGATGGTGGTTGACTCGCCGCCAGGGATGATCAGTCCATCGAGGCCTTTTAAATGCTCGGGAAGCCGTACTTCGGCCGTCTCAACTTTAAGCCGCCGAAGCATGACGATATGCTCGGCGAAGTCGCCCTGCAATGCAAGCACGCCTATTTTCATCTGGTATATTAGTCACCCTTTTTTTCCTTCCGTCTTTGCAGGAAGAACACCTGCGCCCATGGCGGAAGGAAAAAGGAATTCCGGCAGGCAGAATACCTGCACCTTCGGAAAAAGAGAGTGTGTGCGGGGAAGAACACCCCGCACACACTCTCTTTTTCGGGTGTTCTTCGATGAAATATTCTCAGATGCTTCACGCAGTACACTGCCCGGGCAATTACCAGCCCCGGCTGGCGATCTTCTCCGCTTCGGGCATCTGCGAGACATTGCGTCCGACCATCGGCTCGCCCAAGTCCTTGCTGACTTCCGCAAGGATGCCGGCATCCTGAAAGTGCGTGACCGCCTTGACTATGGCAGCGGCACGCCGGGCGGGATCGCCGCTCTTGAAGATGCCGGAGCCTACGAACACGCCGTCCACGCCAAGCTGCATCATCAGAGCAGCATCCGCAGGAGTGGCAACACCGCCGGCGGCGAAGTTGACCACCGGCATGCGGCCAAGTTCCTTGGTCTCTTTGACGAGCTCATACGGCGCGCCGAGTTCCTTGGCAAAGGCCATCAGTTCTTCGTCGGCCATAGTTTGCAGCTGGCGGATGGCTCCCAGCACCGTGCGGGCGTGACGAACGGCCTCCACTACATCACCGGTGCCGGCTTCGCCCTTGGTGCGGATCATGGCCGCACCTTCGCCGATGCGGCGCAGGGCCTCGCCGAGATTTCGGCATCCGCAGACAAACGGCACCTTGAACAAATGCTTGTTGATATGGTTTGATTCGTCGGCAGGGGTAAGCACCTCGGACTCGTCAATGTAGTCCACGCCAATGGCCTCCAGGATCTGCGCCTCCACGAAATGCCCGATGCGGCATTTGGCCATGACGGGGATCGTGACCGAGTCCATGATTTTGAGAATAAGTCCGGGGTCAGACATGCGCGCGACGCCGCCTTGTGCGCGAATGTCGGCAGGAACCCGTTCAAGTGCCATCACCGCGCAGGCGCCGGCATCTTCGGCAATCCTGGCATGCTCGGGGGTGACGACGTCCATGATGACGCCGCCCTTAAGCATTTGGGCCAAACCCTTTTTGACGGCAAAAGTACCAGTTTGTTGTTCCATGGGATTCTCCTGAAGTTAAAACTTGAATATTTGTGTTTGCTCAACCTTTTATCTTACGATGCCGGGTAAGGTAAATGGCTAATCGGAAAAATGCGGGCAGATATAGCGATTCTACCATGCGGCCTTACAGCAAAAATGCAGGGACAGTTGAGCCAATTACGGTCGGAAGATTCGCCTCCGACCGCCATAGCTCTATTCTAGGAGCAATTGGTATGACGTCAAGAGCCAATACGGAGTGAGTTTTACCGAACCAATTTGCCAGATTGCGAAAATTGGCCTTAAAATTAAGACAAGTTGGTGTTATATTGTGCATACCACTAAGCGGAGGCAGGAATGCGCATCCCGTTGGATCGCGGAAGCGGAGTCCATCTTTATCAACAAATCAAAACCTACTTACGCCAAGGCATTCTCTCGGGCAGCCTGGCGGCAGACACCCGGCTGCCGGCCAGCCGGCAACTGGCGCAAGACCTGGGCATCAACCGAATCACGGTAGAGAACGCGTACGCGGAGTTGGAGGCGGAGGGATTGATCTTCTCACGCGTCGGGAGCGGGACGTTTGTGCTGCCGCCCAACGATCTCGCGCCGCTGCCCAGGGATCAAACAGGCAGGCCGTGGCCACTGTGGCAGCAAAGCCTGCAAGCCCGGGGCGGAGATTCGAAAGAGATCAGCCCAGATCAGATGCTCGTGGCCGCCGGCCATCCACACCCAATCAGCTTCGCCAGCGGCAACAGCGACGCCCGTCTCTTCCCGGCCGAAGAATTTCGGAAGGTGCTGCAAAGCGTCATGCGTCGTGACGGGATCGCCGCGTTGGATTATGGCGAACCGGCCGGACACATGTCATTGCGGACCACCATCGCACATGTCCTGGCCAGCCAGGGACTGCAGCTGCAGCCGGAAAACATCCTGATCACCGCGGGATCGCAGCAGGCGCTTGCCCTGGTGACACAACTGCTGCTCAAACCGGGGGACGTGATCCTGGTGGAAAGCCCGACGTACTCGGGGGCGTTGGACCTGTTTCGCGCGTTGAACTTTCGGGCGGTCGGCATTCCCCTCGACCGGCAGGGGATGCAGGTGGAAGCACTGGAGAAGCTTCTGCAACAACACCATCCGAAACTGGTTTATACGATCCCCAACTTCCACAACCCCACCGGCACCTGCCTGAGCAGCCCGCGCCGCCACCAGCTGATCGTCCTGGCCGACCGGTACAACGTGCCAATCCTGGAAGACGACTTCGTTGGAGATCTGCGCTATGAGGGCCGCGCGCAGCCTGCGCTCAAAGCGCTCGACCCGGGCGGCCGCGTCATTTACGTCAGCACGTTTTCGAAGATGCTGATGCCAGGCCTGCGCGTGGGATTTCTGGCGGCAGAGGGACCGATCTATGATTCCCTGGTCAGCTTCAAGCACGTGAACGACCTCGCCACCTCCACGCTGGTCCAGCGCGCGCTGGAGGCGTATGTCACCGTGGGCCGTTACCAGGCGCATTTGCGGCGCTCCTCCCAGGTTTTTCGCAAACGCCGCGACGCGATGTCCGCAGCCATCGAGCATTACCTGCCAGCCGGAGCGCACGCCGACCCGCCTCAGGGCGGGCTGTTCTCGTGGCTGCAACTGCCCGGCAAAATGTCATCGGACGAACTGCTTCCGCTGGCGTGCGAGCAGGGCGTGAATTTTGCGCCTGGCAGCCGTTTTTTCGCGGAAGCCGAGGCCGGGCAGGATTGGCTGCGTCTCAACTTCGTGGCGCAGCCGCCGGATGAAATCGACGAGGGTATGAAGCGGCTGTCGAAGGCCATCAAAAGATTAGCCGCAAGATCGTGAGAGCCGGCCTGGCCAAGACTAGATTGATGAAGGGTGGCAGTAAATCGTCCAGAAGGCACGCAGGACGCAAACTCGCAGGGCAGCCAGTAAGATGGAAAGGGGCTCACGCTTGGTTGAGCATCAGCTGGTAGACGGGGAAGCCTGGCCGACGGTCGCCGGCGAGGAAAGAGCCCCATCAACCCGGCAGCCTCGGATACGTATATCCCAGTAAACTCGTTGCTTTCGAATATCGAATCCCGGTTTGTTTCACGTGAAACTTGCGGGGCGAAAGAAAATGGAAAGGAAGAACATGTCCACACGAACCACCCTGTTTGTTACCCTGGCATTGATTGTCATTGCGGCGGCCTTCAGCCTGGCCGTCTACAACCGCCTGCCGGACCAGATGGCATCGCATTGGGGCGTCAACGACCAGGTGAACGGAACGATCTCCAGATTCTGGGCGCGTTCCTGATGCCGCTCATGTCGCTGGCTCTGCTGGGGTTATTCCTGCTGATCCCCGGCATCGATCCCTTGAAGGCCAACATCGCCAAATTCCGCAATTTCTTCAATGCCTTCATCACCGTGGTAATGGCGTTCCTGGCATACATCCATTTCCTGACCGTGTTTTGGAATCTGGGCTACCAGAATTTCAAGATGAGCACGGCGCTGCTGCCGGCCATGGGCCTGCTGTTCATCTTTGCGGGCCTGATGATGAGACAGGCCAAGCGCAACTTCTTCATTGGCATCCGGACGCCGTGGACGCTCTCCAGCGACCGCGTGTGGTACCAGACGCACCGCGTGGGAAGCTGGCTCTTTATCGGATCAGGCGTGCTGGCGATTCCAGGCATATTCCTGCCGGGACCGACCGCCTTTAGCCTGATCGTCATCCCAATCCTGGCATCGGCGCTGTTCCTGGTCGTATACTCGTACATCTTGTATCAAAAAGAGACCACAGGTTAATTGCCATCCGGGACATCGATCCGGATTTTGTTTCACGTGAAACGAAAGAGATATTAGATACTAGATATTAGATAATTGTGACTGCGTCCATGACGCAGATTTGTGAGGGAGTTGTCATGCACAAACCAATCAACTGGAAAATCTTCTTCATCCTGCTGGCTGCGGCCATCTTCGGTTTGATTGCGATCATCCCGTACTCGCTGGCGCTGCAAGCAGCTTCAACCCGGCCGCCCGTCCCGCCGCCGATGCCTTTGCCGGTGCTGGCCGCGATCCAGATCAGTCTGCAGGCCTTGATGTTCGCGGTTGCGATCGCGATCGGGCTCTTCTTTGCCAACCGAACCGGACTAGGGCTGCCGATCATGGAGGCTCGTCTGGAGGGCCAATCGGTGGGAGCGAAGATGCGGGCGATACTGCCGATCAGCATCATTCTCGGCCTCCTTGCTTCATTCTTAATCATCGCGCTGGATGTCTACGTCTTCCAGCCGGCGCTGAAGGCACAGCTAGGCACACAAATCCCAGTCCTGAGCGGGGCGAGGAGCGCCACACCCGCGGCATGGAAGGGCTTTCTTGCCTCATTCTATGGAGGATTCGATGAAGAGATCCTTTTGAGATTGTGCATCATGTCCTTCCTGGCATGGCTGGGACATTTCGTTGGCAAAACTGCCGACGGTAGGCCGACCGTAGCCGTGCTATGGGTTGCCAATATCCTGGCGGCGATCCTCTTCGGCCTCGGACACTTACCGGCAACAGCCGCGCTCATGCCGCTGACCCCGCTGGTCATCCTCAGGGCCGTGGTGCTCAATGGCCTGGCCGGTATCGCGTTCGGCTATCTGTACTTCACGCGCGGACTAGAATCGGCAATGGTTTCCCACTTTACCGGCGACCTGATCCTGCACGTGTTGTTCGCGATTTAGTTTCGGTACTACGGAGGTTAAATGGACAGCGCCGCGCGGGTTCGCGCGGCGCCGCTTGTTTCAGCCGTGCCGCTTACGGACACTTAGCTGAAATATCTTCCCTGCCAGAGCTGCCCGCATTGTTGTAGGCCTCTATTCCAAAGCTAACGCCTGTCGTCGCAGTGATATTTGTGACCGTGCTGCTCCAGGCCGTGCCGTCTGTGGTGGAGTCAAGATCGAAGAGCATGGTGGAACCCTGATAGATCCGATAGCCTTTTGCATTTGGAACCAGGGACCAGTGGAGTGCGGCACGGTAGGCAAGCCTGTATCCTCCAAGACTCGTTTTTGTTAACGTGCAGCTATCCATGTGGCCGGTTAACCCTGAGGGCGCGGCCGGAGCAGACCCACTTGAGCTCGTCGAGGCCGGCTTTGGGGTCTTCGTCGGTTTTGACATGGGCGCCGACGGAGGCGCCATTTGAGGCAGGCCGTTAGTATCACCGGTAACCGTCGCATACTGACCCCAAACCCAACAGGTACCGGCACCATTCGGATTGTTCACAATCCAATAATTGTCCGGGGGATCCTTACCTACGACGACCTCGCTTTGACCCGAGTTGAGGCTGGTCACGATGTCGTAGGATGTCCCAGGCCCCGTCCGACAATTGGTGGCAGCAGTTTCAACGGCCATTGGCGCAGATGGGCCCGTAGTCTGTACTGCAACCGCGGCGGGCGTGGTCGTTGACTGATTGCCTCCTTGCGGGATCAAACCAGCCTGGGCGGTGATGGTAGCGACGTAATCAGGCTGGTTCGAAGACTGTCCGGGGATATTGCATGCGAGAATCGCAAGGAGCAGAACGCATGATGAAAAGATAACTATAGATTTGCGCCTCATGGATGACCTCCAACTCTAAGATGGTTGCGCGTAATCGCCCGATTATAGTGGCGCATTTGGCGCAACGCAAGAACGTCAGTAGTACGCATAGGGGATTAGTCCGTAAACGAACAATCCCTGCAGAGCCGACCAGAAAACAAAGGGTGCGAAGTCTGCACAGTGATGGAGTGCAGCAGGCAGAAGATGCAGGTCTTCTTTTATGTGAGCCTCAACCTTCTGAAGATCAGGTATTGTCCAAAAGGGATTTAGCGGAAAACGCATTGGTCAGAACATTTGTTCTATATCCTAATGGGGATTGTAGGCCTCGCAGAAAATCATTAGACTGGAGGCATGGACGGCGACAGACTCTCCGAACTGGAGCAGCGTAACCGACAACTTGAGCAGCTGGTCGAATTAAGCGTTGCGCTCAATTCGATGCTGGACTTGGATGAGATGCTGCAACACATCACACGCACCGCCAGCGAGTTGCTGGATTGCGAAGCCGCCTCCATTCTCTTGTATGACGAAAGAAGCCCGCATCTCTATTTCGCGGCGGCAACGGGATCCGACCCCGCACAACTGGCCGAAATTCCCGTGCCCATCGAAGGCAGCCTGGCCGGCACTATCTTCCGAACGAACCGCCCGATGATCCTGAATGCCGTGGACAAAGACCCGCGGCATTATGCGCTGGTTTCAGAGCACCTCAAATTTCATGTGCACACGCTGCTGGGCGTACCGATGCTGAGCAACCAGCGCACGCTGGGCGTGCTGGAGGCAGTGAACAAGCGCAAGGGGTTCTTCACTGAAAGCGATCAGTCCATGCTGTCGGTCGCTGCAGCCCATGCCGCGATCGCGATCCATCACGCCCGTCTGCTGGGCACAGCGCAGCAAGCCCTTGAAAAAGTCAAAGAAGCCAGCCAGATCAAGAATAATTTTCTGGCGCTGGCTTCCCACGAACTGCGGACGCCACTGGGGATCATTATTGGATATGCCTCCTTCCTGCGCGAAGATGGAAAGGGGCAAGTCTCCGAGGATGCTCAACACGTTTTGGACGCGGCACTGCAGATGCGTGCGCTCGTGGAAGACATGACCAACCTGACCATGCTCGAAAAGGACGGGCTCATGCTCGTGAAGCCTCAGGTCCTCTCACTTCAGGGGATCTTGAAGCTGGCTTGCACCGAAATCAGCGAGATCGCCTCGGCGAAAGATCAAAAAGTGAGGTTCGCATTTCCGGAGGAAGCGATCATGGTCAAGGTTGATCCGGACAAGATCGGTACTGCGCTGGTCAACCTGCTCAACAACGCGGTGCGCTATTCGCCGCCGGGGAGCGAAATCACAGTGGGCGCGGCCGACGATGGGGCACGCGCACTGGCATGGGTGCAGGATCGAGGCATCGGGATCCCGGCGGAAAAGCTGCGGAGAATCTTCGAGGAATTCCACCAGGCCGAGTTGCCGAACACACGACATTACGGCGGCCTGGGTATCGGTCTTGCAATCGCCAAGGGACTGATCGAAACGCAGGGGGGAAAAATCTGGGCCGAGTCCGAGGGGGAAGGACAAGGCTCCACGTTCAAAGTGCTATTGCCAAAAGCATAGCGATATACCATTTACGACTTAGTTCTTAAATGGTTTTTGCCCGTAACGACCCCACCCCGGCCTCCCTCCGCTTCGCTACGGGATGCTGCGCGATCCCTAAAGGGGAGGGAGAGTACCGAAATTCGAGATATGGGTGAGAGAACACCACCCATATCTCGAATTTCGGTAGCGTTGCACAACATGTAAGCATACAGAAACGGACTTAAGAAACAGTCTCTGAGCTGCCGATTTACAATTTTTTGGCAACGATGATTAAGAACATGATTAACCCGGGAATTAATCTGACGCGGATTTGATAAGGGACAGCGCCAGTTCCAGCCGATCTTCGGCTGGAACTGGCGAAGAAACCCATGCAGAAGGAGCACCTGCACCTTCGGAAACATGGACAGGGCGGGGGTGGAGCACCCCGCCCTGTCCATGTTTTCGGCGACTTCCTGAATTAGGATATGGCAAACATGAGATTCGGGATGAGTCATGTTTGCATTGCTGACTACTACCCGCCACTTACCGATCAGCCCAGATGCATGGGCATGATGACGTGCAAAAATTCTTCGTCGCCTACGGGCCTTAGCACGCCCGGTGCATTGGCGGCGGACGTTTCGAGGGCGACGTTGGGCGTCCGGATGATCTCCAGCGCCTCGCGCAGGAATTTGACGTTGAAGGCAATCAACACGCCGCTGCCATCCACTGTGGCCTCGACAATCGTCTCGTTCTTGCCGGTCTCCTCGGAGGTGGCGGAAATCTCCACTTCGCTGGGCTGCAGTTGGCCGCTGGCGGATTTGATGTTCAAGCGCGCCACGTTCGAGCCCTCGCGCGCGAAGATCTCGGCCTGCTTGCAGGCCTTGAGCAATGAGGCGGTGGAGACCAGCGTGCGAGAGGTATATTTGCGGGGGATAATCTGCTGATAATCGGGGAAGGTGCCATCGATCAACTGAGAGACGACTTCCACGTCCTTGACGCGGAACACCACCTGGCCGCGTCCCTTGGGCGCAACCATGTAGATTGGTTGTTCACCATCGGCGGCTACACGGGCCAATTCCACCAAAGCGCGCGCGGGGATGATGGCGGTAAATGGGGCCGGCGCCGGCGATGACAACGTGGCCTTGCGCACGGACAAGCGGAAACCATCCGCGGCGGCCATGGTGATCTTGTCCTTCTCGACCTGTATCAACACGCCCATCAGCACGGGCCGCGCCTCGTCGGCCGAAGCGGCGAATGACACCTGCTGGATCATTTCGCGGAAATCGGCCACGTTGAACTGAATGGCCCCATCAAGATCCGGAACGGGCAGCGGAGGAAATTCCTGCGCATCGATGCATTTGATGTCATTGGTCGAGGTACCGCCGCGCACGTTCAGCGTCTGAGTCTTGGTATCGAGCGAGAGCAGCACCTGATCGGCGGGCAGCGTATTCACCAGGTCCGAAAACGTGCGCGCCGGGACCGTCGTCGAGCCTTCCTGCTCGATGCGCGCCGTGATCCAACACGTGATGCCCAACTCAAGGTTGGTGGCCGAGAGGCGCAAGCGGCCCTCATCGGATGCGACCAGGATGTTTGCCAGAACGGGAAGCGTCGAACGCGGTGAGACCGCGCGGGAAACAATTCCAAGACCGTGAGCGAGATTTTCTTGAAGGACGGTCGCTTTCATGAGTCAGCCCTCTGCATTGAGATGATTGCGCACGAATTTATTTACTCTTTTCCATTCCGTCGTTGCCGGGAGAGTATCTGCGCTTACGGCGGAATGGGAAAGATATTTCGTTCCACAATGAGATATGGATAGATACTTTCGAAGTATATCACCTGATATTGGATTTACGATTTGCGATCGGTCCAACATGGCGCGTTTCAGGCCTGAAGTCCGATATCCAATGCCTCAATCCAAACGGCGACGCCTAGTGAACAAAGGCAGTGATGATCAGCGCTACTATTCCGGCCAAAAGCTGCAGGCCAAACAGCGCCGCAGCGACATAAACGACGACTCGCCATCCTGAACCTGAGGCCTGCTGAACGACGTCCTGCCCTTCCGCCAGTTGGCGGACCGCCTGCGCGGCCTGTTGCACGGATTGCCGGCTAACCCCCCCGGCCCAGATGAGACCTTCGGCGTTGTTCGGCACGACAACGCGTTTCCCGTTGAATGTGCGAATCCAATCCGGCGCATTCATGGCCGAGCTGCCGCTCAAGATCAGGGCGTTGAACTGACCTTGCGGCGGCTCGTTCGCAACCGTCAAGGCGATATTGGGCGCCAGTTTTGCCATCGCGGCCTTAACAGAATCGGCAAAGCCATCGCCCACATCCAACACCAGCACCTTGTAATCCGACTGCTTCCTCGCCAGTGCGTCGGCGGCGAAGCGGCCATCACGACGCAACGTAGTCAGATGATAAACCAGCAGGACGACGAACAACACCAGCAACTGCAGATCATTCAGAACGTTTGCAAGGAAATTGCTGCCGGGCCCCCCTGCCAGCAGGGCGTTGAAGAGCTCAAAGGCCAGCCCAACCGCAGCGGTCATCCCGCCGATCACACCCGCAAACAAGGCCAGGTACAGATACGCCCGTCGGACCACGGAGCGCCGCGCATGATCGCCCGCATCTCCCTCGGCCAGCGCTTCAGCCTGCACCGGACGCCAGGTAAGCAGCCATAGTGGAAGCCAAGCGACGATCAGGCTGATGGCACCGGCCAGATTCGAGCGCAGGGTATCACCCATAACCAGCGTGCCGCTGGTCAGCAAATCGATGATGAACTTGATGAGGGTGGCAACGCCGATAAATGCCCCGCCCAAGCCCAGCGCGGACAGGATGTAGGAGTAAACGCGCTTCAGGCCAGACCGTCGAACCGGCTCCGCAATTGATTCGATATGACGGTTGAGCCAGTAACCGTAGTAGGCCCACACGGCACCCAGGGGGACACCAATGGAGATCGGCCCGCCAATTTGGTTCATAAGGTCGGCGCCGGAGATATTCAAGCCGAGGAGCCTGCCCAGCAAGATGTTGATGACCATGGCAGCGGTTGTCAATACGGTGATGACGCCGCCCAATGCAAGGACGTACAGAAATCCAAGCCGCAGATTCGACTCTTTTTCCGGCGCCTCGCCCAAAGAGGACTGGATCACACGCCACGAATAGAACCAGACAGGCGTCCCAACCAGCAGCAGCGCCAGCCCGTTGACGACGGTCTCGGTTGTGAGCTCGCCCAGCACGCCGGATGGAACATAGAACAGGTAGCGCAGTATTTGCTGGGCGCCAAAGATGGTCATCAATAACGCGTAGAGCACCCAGACGTAACGATAAAGGCGGCGAACGTCGGCGAAATTTTCCTTCGTGGGCAGCCTGGGCCACTCGCCGCGCAGGGCAGTCCAGAAATATAAAGCCAGCAGACCGTTCATCAGGATGGCGATCAGATTATCGGCCAGGGTCTGAGAGCCGCCCAACAGCGCCCGGCTGGCGTCGAGTCTGAAGATATCCAGCAGCGTCCGGTCAACCAACGCCAGCACGTTTTGCACAACAGGAATAAGCGTGCCAATCAGGATACTGTAGAAGAAGATGGCGCGCAGGCTGGCGGTCTGCTCATCTTCATCACGGGAGGCGGCGCGCTGAGTCCAGAGCCAATGAAAAAGAAAGATGGGCACGCCGACCAGGGTAAGGGCCAGGGCGCTTGCCAGGGACTGGGCTTGCCCGCCGATGGTTTGGTCGACGATGGAACGCAGCAGGTTGATGAGTCCCCAGAGCACGACCTCGATGCTGATTAGTGCAACTGCATAAAAATACAAGCGGCGTACGGTTTTCATGGCATCCTCCCGATCGTGGGATCATTGCGAGCCGTATTATGGCTAAGCGACTCTCGCCAGTGTCATTGCGAGCCGTACTTCGGCGAAGCAATCCCTGATCGAATGCATGCATGTCGCTTGATCCGAGATTGCTTCGTCGCCCTGCGGGCTCCTCGCAATGACATGGTCCTATGCCTTCGGCAGCCTGCGGGCTCTCCGCAAACCTTCGACCGCAGACCCCGGTCGCAATGACATTCCTCAATCTTTAGTCTGCGCGCAGAAAAGTTCATCGAACAAATCCTTCCATTCCGGATTCAGTTTATTGATCAAATCAAGTTTCTTTTGACGAGACCCTGCCTTGATTTGTTTTTCCCGGAATACGGCTTGATTGATGTCATCGCCAACTTCAAAATACACGAGTTCATTTACGTTGTACTTACGGGTGAAAGCGCCGCCCATCCGATTCTTGTGCTGAACGACTCTGCGCTGCAGATCGTTAGTCACGCCGGTGTATAGAACCGTATGGCGGGCGTTAGTCAAAATGTATGCCGCATATTGCTTGTTGCCCATTACTCACCCTTGGCCGTCATTACGAGCCATACTTCGGCGAAGCAATCTGCAATCTGCCACATAATTGCAGATTGCTTCGTCGGGAAAAACGCCCTCCTCGCAATGACATGGTTCCATCACTTCGGCGCAGCCCGATACCAGCTGTAATCCCACAGGTTGTACGCCAGCATGGAAGAAATCTTCCACACACCATTTTGCAGAACCAGCTGTGCCTGCCCGGGACTGGCATTCCCCGTCGAGAACGGGTCGCCCGGCGTGTACAGAGTGCTGACTTCCACGCTGGCATCCTCACCGATGATCTCGGCCTTTCCAATACTCACGCCGGTGCTCGAGGGGGTCAACCTGCCTACTATGAACGACTGGCGAAATTCATCGAAAGTCGGCTTATTGGCCAGGTCGGCGAGATAACCGTAGGCCTTTTGATAATCCTTGTTGAGCACGGCCAGCACGTAGTTGTGGACCACGCCCTCGGGCGTAGTCTCCGGGCCGTAGGCGTCCCGGTTTTGCCTCGCATAGAAAACAGCGAGCGCCGCCACGATCAGCACGACGATGCCGATCAAAATTCCTGTCAGGAAACGATCTTGTTTCATCCAGAATCTCCCAGACTCGTCTTCATTGTATAGACTTTGGAACGTAAAGTCCAGGAGGAATGAGGGCAGCCCCCCTTGGTGGCGCTTCGCGAGGCAACAAGCGAAAGGAGTATGATATCGTCCATCTGAAGAAACTTGCTGAAAAAGGATGGTCGCATGCACATCGTCCATGTATTCATCCACGTCAACGCGGATAAGGTCGAGGAATTCAAGCTGGCGAGCGTGGAGAACGCCCGCAGCAGCCTCCGGGAGGCAGGGATCGCACGGTTCGACTTCATGCAGCAGGCCGACGATCCGACGCGCTTCTTGCTGGTGGAGGTATACCGGACGGTCGAAGACTCGGCCAGGCACAAAGAGACCGCGCATTACAACCACTGGCGCGAAACCGTCGAACCCTGGATGGCCGAACCACGCACCCGCATGGTCTATCAAAGCGTGTTTCCGGATGAATCGGGCTGGGGGTAGTTATGCACTTTGAATTTGCGACGGTCACACGGATCGTTTTTGGCCCGGGGGTGCTCAATGAATTGGCGCCGGCCGCCAAATCATTTGGGGACCGGGCGTTGGTGGTCAGCGGAAGCTCAGGCCGGAGGGCCGCTTGCATCGAGCAGCTCCAGGCCGCGGGATTGGCTGTCAGTGAATTCCACGTTTCGGGAGAGCCGACGGTTGCGCTTGTGCTCTCCGGTCTGGCGCAGGCGCAAAACGACGATTGCCAGATGGTCATCAGCGTGGGCGGAGGCAGCGTCATCGATGCGGGCAAGGCCATCGCGGCATTGATTTCCAATCCGGGGGAGATTTACGACTACCTTGAAGTAGTGGGAAAAGGGCAAGCGCTGGCCCTGCCATCGGTACCCTACATTGCAGTTCCCACGACCGCGGGCACCGGTTCAGAGGTGACACGCAATGCCGTGCTGGCCGTTACCGAACAACGAGTAAAGGTCAGCCTACGCAGTCCACTGATGCTGCCGCGCCTGGCAATCATTGACCCGGAACTGACCTACGGGCTGCCGCCAGAGATCACGGCCACGTCGGGGCTGGATGCACTGACACAATTAATTGAACCTTTTTTGTCAACGGCATCCAATCCGATGATAGATGCATTTTGCCGGGATGGGATTCGACGCGTTTCACGATCGCTGCAACGCGCGTACAAGGATGGTGATGACCCGGAAGCACGCGAGGATATGTCGCTTGCCGGCCTCTACGGGGGACTGGCGCTGGCAAACGCCAAATTGGGCGCCGTGCACGGATTCGCCGGGCCGCTGGGCGGGATGTTCCCCGCGCCGCACGGGGGAATTTGTGCCAGATTGCTGCCGACCGTTATGGAAACGAATCTCAATGCGCTACGGCAGAGAATGCCGCAAGCCCCGATCCTCGAACGATTTACCGAAGTGGCAAGGCTGCTGACCGGTGACGACGGAGCTCGCGCTGAGGATGGAATTCAATGGCTGCGCAAGTTGACCGCTGCGCTGGGCGTCCAGCCGCTTGCGGCGTACGGAGTAATGCAGTCGGACTTCCCGACGATCATTGCACAGTCCAAGAAGGCCAGCAGCATGAAGGGCAATCCAATTGAGTTGACTGACGACGAACTAACCAGGGTCATGCAGATGGCGGTATGAGAAATTCTGCCTCTAATCGTCGGGTGTTCGTTCAAGAATTGGCCTAATTACTCACCCTTTTCCCATCGTGGTCACGGCTGGGAAAAGGAACACCGAAAAAAGAGTGCGGACGGGGAAGGACACCCCGTCCGCACTCTTTTTTCGGACCTTCAGAATAGACTGTCAGTACTTTCAGACTTACTACAACGCTAACGCACGAAGGCTTTGCGCCCGGCATAATGGGCCTTGCTGCCAAGCTCTTCTTCGATGCGCATCAACTGGTTGTACTTCTCCACACGTTCGCCGCGGCAGGGTGCGCCGGTCTTAAGGTGACCGGTGCCCATGGCCACGGTGAGATCGGCGATGAACAAATCCACGGTCTCGCCGCTGCGGTGAGAGACCATCGCGCCCCAACCCGCCTTGCGGGCCATTTCGATGGCGGCGATCGTCTCGGTAAGCGTGCCGATCTGATTAAGCTTGATCAACACGGCGTTGGCAGCGTTTTCCTTGATGCCACGAGCAATGCGTTCCACATTGGTGACGAACAGGTCATCGCCCACCAGTTCAACTTTCGACCCGATGGTCTTATTCAGAAGCTTCCAACCATCCCAATCGTCCTCGGCCAGGCCGTCTTCCAATACCTTGAGCGGGTATTTCGTGGACCAGTCCTTATACATCGCCACCATTTCTTCCGATTTGACCTTGCGTTTCTCGGTGCGCAGGTTATACAAGCCGTCCTCGTAGAAACCGCTGGAAGCGGGGTCGAGCGCCAGAGCCACATCTTCTCCGGGACGATATTTGGCCTTTTCGATGGCCTGGATGATCAATTCCACCGCCGCGGCGTTGGTCTTCAAGGCAGGCGCGAAGCCTCCCTCATCGCCGACGCCGGTGGTATAGCCGCCATCCTTCAGGACGCCCTTCAGCGCCTGATAGACCTCGCTGCCCCAGCGCAGCGCCTCGCGGAAATTCGGCGCGCCCACGGGTGCGATCATGAATTCCTGGAGATCCGTGCCCTGCCAGTTGGCATGCACACCGCCGTTCAAGAATGTTGAACATAGGCACCGGCAGAAGGTTGGCCTTGTCGCCGCCCAGCGAACGATAGAGCGGCATATGCTTTGAGACTGCAGCAGCACGCGCCACCGCCAGGCTGACGCCGAGAATGGCATTGGCACCCAGCTTGCTCTTGTTGGGCGTGCCGTCCAGTGCCAGCATGGCCTTGTCCACCGCGGCTTGATCGAGCGCATCCGCCCCTTTCAGCAGCTTGGAGAGCGGCCCGTTGACATTTTCCACGGCCTTCAGGACGCCCTTGCCTCCGTAAGCGCTTCTTATCGCCGTCGCGAAGCTCCAGCGCCTCATGGACGCCTGTGGAGGCGCCCGACGGGACTGCGGCGCGCCCGAAGGCGCCGTCGGTCAGTGTCACTTCCACCTCGACGGTGGGATTCCCGCGCGAATCAAGGATTTCGCGGGCATGTACAAATTCGATTTTCGACATTATGACTTCTCCTTTTGTGATTCTCCGAAGATCGCGGACAGATTTTCCGCGATCCCTGCTAACTATCGAATGTGGGCATCCAGCATGCGGCCCCCCGGGACAGAGGAATCAGCCCAGCTCGTGGCAACAAAAAGCCTCTACCGCCGGATGGTGGTAGAGGCTATCAACCGAGGATGCGACGAAAGCTTTTTTACGGACGCCGACGAGCCTCATCGTCTGCGCGCCTCCATGATATTTGGCTACTGGCACGAAATTATACCACTCCCGGTCAAAAGTGTATTTTGGTACAAGCCCAATTTTCGGCTAAACGCTCTTCCTTCCGGGAAAAGCGCAGGTCGGAAAAACATGATTAACCCCGAAATTAATCTGTCGCGGATTTGAAAAGCGCCACAGCGCCAATTCCAGCCGAAGATCGGCTGGAATTGGCGAAGAACACCGAAAGAATGGACAGAGCGGGGGGTGGATCACCCCGCTCTGTCCATTCTTTCGGCGACTTCCTAAATCAGGATATGGCAAATATGAGATTTGGGGTCAGTCATGTTTCCCGGCAAGATCTTAATTATGGGCATGCGGCGTTTTTTCCCAGGCTGCCCGAACCCGGCGCGAAAGATACGGGAAATAAAAATCCAGCGTATGAACGCCGGATCTCTATTCAGAACTGATTATGCCGGTTATTCAGAGTTATACTTTCTTGAGCACCGGCAGGCCGGTTTTCATTTCGATCACGGTATAGCCTGCGGGTACGGCATCCATGACGCCTTCCTTGACTTCCTTCGAAAAGAAGAACAGAACACGCTCTTTTCCGCTGGCTGCCGGCGTCCGTCTCGTGTGCAGGTAGTAAGTTACACCCTTGGAATTGGTGAATGCATAAGCCATTTTTCTCTCCTTTCTGGGTTTGCTACACTAGGAATACCCTAGGATTACGCTAGGACAGCAAGAGTGTAGCACGGATTTTCTAAGGTTGTCAACAAGGACTTTTATTAGATGACTAGACAAATGATACTCGTTTCTACGCTAGAAGAGCTGGCGCCGCCCGTCCCCTACTCGACGGCCCGGTTGGCTTGGTGCCTACAATGGGATACTTGCACGAGGGACATCTCTCCCTTGCCCGACGTGCCCGGGACGAGTGCAGCTATGTAGCCGTAAGCATCTTCGTCAACCCTACGCAGTTTGGGCCAAACGAGGATCTGTCCAAGTATCCGCGTGACCTGGAACATGACCTGCACCTGCTCGAATCCGCCGACGTGGACCTGGTCTGGACGCCTACGCCCGAAGATGATGTACCCGTCGGGCTTCCAGACGTGGGTCGAAGTACAGGAAATGACGCTGCCGCTTGGAGGGTGCTCAACGGCCCGGTCACTTCAGGGGCGTGACAACCGTCGTCGCCAAGCTGTTCAATGCTGTCCAGCCCGCAAAGGCCTACTTCGGGCAAAAGGATGCGCAACAGGCTGCCGTCATCCGCCAGATGACCCGTGATCTGAACTTCCCGGTCGAGATCGTGGTCTGCCCCATCGTGCGCGAGCCAGACGGGCTGGCCATGTCCAGCCGTAACGTGTACCTTGACGCCGAGCAGCGCAAGGCGGCGACGGTGCTGTACCGTTCGCTCAGCGGCCGCCAAAGGCTGCCTACGACAAGGGCGAGCGCGACGCCGGGAAGCTACGCCAGATCATGCAAGAGACGCTGGCTTCAGAGCCGCTGGCCCAAATACAGTACGTCTCCTGCGCCGACTACGACACGCTGCAGGAGCTGGAGCAGGTGGACGGGAAGACGCTGCTTTCGATGGCTGTCTTCTTCGGCAAGACCCGCCTGATCGACAATTTTGTTCTGGAATAAGGGCAGCCGGCTGCTGCCGTTTTGATCCACACGTGCCTCGCTAAACTCCCGGCGAGGCACGAATCTTCAGCACCCCCAGTTAACGACAAATATTAGATTCAGGTATGAATTTATCCTGAGATTCCCCCAAATTGGCGGTTTGGGTATATAATGTCGCATTCTAATTATTAGAAAGGCTAAATAATTATGGAAAAACTAATCGATGCCTGTGCGCATGAGTTAATGGATACTGCCCCGGTAATCATGCGAACCATTCGAATTGAGATGCGTCACGGGCATGACGCCGATCTGTCGATCCCCCAGTTCCGAACGTTGGGATTCATACAAGCGGAACCCCAATTCGTCGCTTTCCGACCTTGCAGACCATCTGGGCATCACGCCTCCTTCGGTGTCGAAACTGGTGGACGGGTTGGTCAAACAGGAATTGGTCAGTCGCCGGGAAGCAACCACCGACCGACGGAAGCTCACGCTTGAGTTGACCCACAACGGCATGTCCATCATAAATTCTGCGCAAGCACATGCGCATGCCAATCTTGCCAAAACCCTGAGCGGTCTATCCAACGAAAAGTTGAAGACAATTCATGAGGCCATGGAACTTCTGCATCCGCTCTTTGTCCCGCCGTGCAAAGAACAACCGCAAAAGAATAACGAATGAACGAAGTCTTTAAGCTCTTCCCTTTTATCCGCGTATACTGGAAACGCGCCGTCCTGGCGCTGATCCTGCTGACCTCGCTGGTGTTCTTCGATCTCTCCATCCCCCGCCTGATCCAACGCATCATCGACCAGGGGATTACTGCAGAAGAATCAGACAGGTCGTGATCCAGACCGCGTTGTTGATGATCGGCATCTCGCTGATCAGCACCTTGATCGCCATCGGCAACAATTATTTTTCCGTACAGGTTGGTGAGAGCGTGGCGCGCGATCTGCGTGACGCGACTTTTCCGAAAGATCCAGACCTATTCCTTTGGGGACCTTGACCGGCAGAAGACCGGTCAATTGATGGTGCGCCTGACGAGTGACGTCGCGCATTCAAAAGCCTGGTCCAGATTACGCTGCGCATCGGCACGCGCGCGCCTTTGCTGATGGTCGGCAGCCTGATCCTGATGATCAACACCAGTCCGAGCCTGGCCCTTACCATGCTGCCGCTGCTGCTGATCACGTCGATGATCATCGTTTTCTTCATCGTCAGGATGGAACCGCTCTTCCGGACGGTGCAGCAGAAACTGGACCGGCTCAACAACGTCTTGCAGGAGAACGTGGCGGGGGTGCACCTGGTCAAAGCCTTTGTGCGCGCCGATTTCGAAGGCAAGCGCTTCGAGAACGACCAACGAGGAAGTCACGGAACGTTCGGTAAAGGTGATGGAGTTCATGTCCACCATGTCTCCGGCGCTTGACGATGTGCATCAACATCGGAATGGTGATCGTCATCTGGGCCGGCGGTCTGCAGTCCATCCATGGCAACCTGTCCATCGGGCAGATCGTGGCTTTCACGAACTACCTGATGACGACCATGACCCCATTGACGATGATGACCATGTTGTCGAACACCTGGGCCAGCGGGATCGCCTCCGCCCGGCGCATGAACGAGGTGCTGGATACCGTGCCGGAAGTCCAGGATGCCCCGGATGCAATCACACTGCCTGAGACGGCACGCGGGAAGATCGCCTTCGAGAATGTTTCCTTTCATTACAATGGCAACACTGACGAATCCGTTCTGGAGGGTATCAACCTGGTGGTCGAACCGGGACAGACCGTGGCCATCCTGGGTGCGACCGGCGCCGGAAAATCAACTCTGATCAACCTGATCCCGCGCTTCTACGATGTTTCGAGCGGCAGGATCACGATCGACGGAATCGACCTGCGCCAGGTGCAGGAGGACGCCCTGCTGACCCAGATTGCGATCGTGCCCCAGGAAACCATCCTGTTTTCAGGGACGGTGCGCGACAACATCCGCTATGGCAACCCGACGGCCAGCGATGATGAAGTTGTGGCAGCCGCCAAGGCGGCTCAGGCGCACGATTTCATCATGTCCTTCACGCAGGGCTACGATACACATGTTGAGCAACGCGGCGCGAATCTCTCCGGCGGGCAGAAGCAACGCATCGCCATTGCGCGCGCCCTGCTCACGCATCCCAAGATCCTGATCCTCGACGACAGCACCAGCGCCGTGGATGTGGAAACGGAGACCAAGATACAGGATGCGCTGGAGGCGCAAGCTTTCAAACATACCAGCCTGGTGGTCGCCCAACGTATCAGCACCGTCTTAAGGGCCGATAAGATCGTGGTCATCGACGAGGGGCGCATCGTAGCCGAAGGCACACACCAGGAGCTGATGCAATCCAGCCCGATCTACCAGGAGATTTACGACTCGCAGTTGGGGAATGGATTTCGTCTGGAAGAGCTCGTGTCCGGCACGGTGGAAGAGGTGCAGGAATGAGCATGCAATCTTCAAGCCACGATACCGGCAGCGTCCGGGCCGTCATGCAGCCGAGGCGCCCGGCAGGCGTCGGCAAGATCGAAAAAGCCAAGGACCCGCGCAGCGCCCTGGTGCGGTTGTTGCCATACCTCAGGCCTTTCAGGCTGGGCGTCATCGGCGTATTCGCCTTTGTCCTGATCTACACGCTCCTGGGGTTGATCGGCCCGTATCTGATGGGCGTCGCCATCGACCGCTTCATCTCCACAAAACAAGTCTCGGGGTTGGTGAGCATCGCTCTGTGGATGCTGGCGGTTTATGTGTTGTACAACATTTTCCAGGCCGTGGCGGGCTGGATAATGGCGGCGATCTCACAGCGCGCGTTGAAGCAGTTGCGCAAGGACCTTTTCTCGCACTTACAGACCCTGCCGCTAAGCTTCTTCGACCACAACCCGGCAGGCGAGTTGATGAGCCGGTTGACGAACGACATCGACGCCATCAACCAGGCCGTCTCACAGAATGTCACGTCGCTGCTGGCCAGCGTGCTCTCCATGGTCGGGATTCTGATCGCCATGTTCGTGCTGGACAAATGGCTGGCGCTGGCCTCGTTGCTGGTGGTCCCGATCATGTTCTGGTTCACACAATTCGTCGCCAGGTACACGCGCAGAGGATTCCGGGAACTGCAGAAGCACCTGGGTGAACTGAACGGCGTGATGGAAGAGTCCATCAGCGGCGAGAAGGTCGTCAAGGCGTTCCGCCGCAACGAGTCGGTGATCGACACCTTCCGAAAGTACAACGAGGAGGTCTTCCAGGCCGGCGTGTACGCCAACACCTATGCCCTGTTGTTGATGCCGCTGACGAACGTGCTCGGCAACTTCTTCGTCATCGTGCTGGCCGGTTTGGGCGGCTGGCTGGCCCTGCAGGGACTGGTCACCGTGGGCATCGATCGCCACCTTCATCAACTACGGCCAGAACTTTATCCAATCCACTTCGCCAACTTGCGAACATCTACAACTCCATCCAGGCGGCGCTGGCCGGAGCCGAGCGCGTGTTTGAGATCATCGACACACCCCCGGAGGTGGACGATGCGCCGCAAGCCATCTCCATGAAGTCGGTGCAGGGAGACGTGCGCTTCGAGCATGTCCGTTTCGGATACCGACCCGAGGTGCCCATCATCAAGGATATGACCCTGGAGGCCAAGGCCGGGCAGACGATCGCGCTGGTCGGTCCCACGGGCGCGGGCAAGACAACCATCATCAACCTGCTGACGCGTTTCTACGAGATCAACGGCGGCAGCATCTGCATCGACGGGACCGATATCCGCGACATCCGGAAAGCCGACCTGCGACGGTCGCTGGGGCTGGTGCTGCAGGATACGTTCCTGTTCTCCGGACACCGTGATGGAGAACATCCGCTACGGGCGCCTGGACGCCACGGACGAAGAAGTGCATCGAGGCAGCCAAAATGGCGGACGCCGATCATTTCATCCGCCTGCTGCCGCACGGATACCAGACGAACCTGTCGGAGCGGGCCAGCAATCTTAGCCAGGGGCAGCGGCAGCTGCTGTCCATCGCCCGCGCCATCCTGGCCGAGCCCGCGATCTTGATCCTGGATGAGGCAACCAGCAGCGTCGATACCCGCACCGAGGTTCGCATCCAAAAGGCTCTGCTGCGGCTGATGCAGGGTCGAACCAGTTTCGTGATCGCCCACCGCCTGAGCACCATCCGTGATGCAGACCAGGTGCTGGTCATCAACAACGGCGAAATCGTCGAAAAGGGCACTCACCAGCAACTGCTTGATTTACGCGGCTTTTATCACCACCTGTATGTCAGCCAGTTCAAGGGGCAGGCAATATAGAATTACCTGCTCATGGGAGGTTGCATGCGAGGCTGCCCTGAGAGAGTGTTTCTTAAATGGTTTTTGCCCGTAACGACCCCACCCCGGCCCTCCCCTAAAGGGGAGGGAGAGTACCGAAATTCGAGATATGGGTGGGAGAACACCACCCATATCTCGAATTTCGGGAGCGTTGCACAACGTGTACTGAGTGCCGGAAGAACGCAGCACTCAGGGCAGCCTGGCATGAGAAGTTGGGCGGGGAAGGGAAGAAAATACCGGAGATAGGCCGGTGACCTTGCGGGAAAGGCGTAAAGGAATATTGATTGCTGCTGCCAAACGTGAAAAGACAGGAGGCCGAGTTCGGCTCAGGGCCCCCAGCGCATTTGCTCTGCAAACGACGTCAACACAACGGTGGGCCGGGAGTCGGGATAAACAACCACGGCCTGGCCGCCGATATATACATCCTGAGCAGGGGCCAGGGCTACAATGGCCAGGCTGGCATCCGGCGCCCAAAGAATCTCGTTGATTTCCTGAAAGACATCGGACCGCAATTGCGTGCGCCCGGTCACGCCATCCGAATCGGAGCGGACCAGATACAGCGGCGTATGGCCGGTCGTTGGAACCGCAGGCACGTTGTTGAAGAAGAAATACAGCCTGCCATCGGGCCCGACCTGCGCACTGTCCGCAAAGTTATACGTCCCGTCAGGAGCACTACCGGGCAGGAGAGTGGTCACATTGCCGCTGACGGCGTCGATGTAGTACAAACCCGGCTCGAACATGCCGATGGTTGGGCTGGTCGCGTACAGGCCGCTGCCAGCAGGCACCCAATCCAAAAAGCAACAAACGTTCTGACCGTCCGGGCGATTGAAGCGCACCAGCGCATTGTTCGAGGGGTGGTAAATCCCAAAAGTTCCACCCTCGTAAAATCCGATGTTGATCAGGAGCTGGTTTCCATCGGGCGAATAGCGGCTCGGTGAATACAGTTCATGCACGATCGGAAAACCGGACGAAGTATCGATCTGGTTTTCCAGTACTTTGTCCACGGCGCCATTGCTCAACGTGTAGAAGTTCAGTCCGTCGTGACTGAATGCAATCGTGCCTCCGTCCGGGGACCAGACGGGCGTGCCCACAGTGTTCGTGAAGCGCGTGCTGTCATCGACTGCTCCCCCATCCACCAGCACACGCCGACCGGCGCCATTGGCGTCCACCAAAAACAGTTGATTGTTCGAGGCGTAGGCCACGCTGCCGTCTTTTGGGGAGACATCGAAGCTGTCGACTGGAGCAGGCTCAAAGGTGATCTGGTTTACCGTCTTCCCATCGGGCTGGATGCGAAAGATCTGCATCCGCCCGTCCTTATCGTTGTTGAGATAATACAGGGAACGCGGCAGCAACAAGGCAGGCTGAGTAGGAACGGGGGTCTCGGTTGGAACGGGAGAGGCAAAAGGAGTGATTTGCACGGGAGCCTGCAACGTCTCGGCCGCAACGGTTGCGGCCTGGTTCACCTGCGGCGCGGTAAACGGCGCCGCGCAGGCAAGCACGGCTGTCAACAACAGGAGACCTGAGAGTAGGATCCTAAATCTAGACATCGGATATTCTCCCTCGTGCAGCGACGATCCCAAAGAATTCGACCACACCGCCCTGCCCTACCCACACATTCGCCCCACGCTCAGGCTGGGGAGAAGCATTCCGGAAAGCACTCAAGTACTTAAACCTGCTCGAACCTCGAGACTGGCACCACAAACAGCCTGGCCCTTGTCTCACCGCGTTCTTCGTGACCGGCCGGACCGGACGCGGCCAGAGTCTCTCGAACGAGCGCAATCGCCGGATCGACCTGTGCGTCCTCCAGGCCGATCAAAAGGGTGGCGACTCCGCTGCGAAGGAAGCCGCCGGTCGAGGCGATACCTGTAACCCGATACTGGGCGCTAATGAGAGCACGGGTGAGCGCTTCAGTCTCATTATCTTTGACGATGGCAATGATCATCTTCATGCCCGTATCTCCTCGAAACGTTCCACCGGCAGGGCAAAGATCGTCGCGCCTCCAACCTTCACGGGGATCGGTGCAGGCATCGGAAGCGGGGAGCCCTCCAGCGGCATAGTCAGATATTCGACGCGCTGCCGGCATGCGGTTCGCAGCGTCGATAGCGCCCGTTCCTCGAGACCTTCCGGCAGGCCAATCAGCAGCGTCGCGTTACGCCGACCCAGGAATCCGCCCGCGCTCGCCATGTAGACGACCGGCGCGCCCAAAGGTTCCAGCGCCCGGGTCGCGGGATCGAGGTCCTGATTCTGCAGGACCGCCAGCATCAGGAGATGTATGGGCGCATTGCTCATTTCACTCTCCTCCGGCTAAATCTGCTCGTAGCGATCAACCTTCAAGACAAAGATCGTGCCCCGTTTCAAGCCCGGGTCCACCGGCGGCGTGCTGTGTTCGCGGATGAGCTGCACAGCCGACGGCACCTGTTCCGCCTGCGCACCGACCAGCAGGGTCGCATTTCCACGGTGAAGGAGGCCTCCACTCGAGGCAATACGCGTCACCCCGAAACCTGCATGAGTCAGGGCCTGGAGGATTTTCTCTCCATCGGTACGATGCACAATGGCAATGATCAACTTCATCATACTAAAATTCCTCGCAGGAGTCCACCTCGAAGGTAAAGATGGTTGCGCCGCCCACCTGGACCGGAACAGGCGCCGGCAGAGGCACAGACACATCCGGAACGGGCTTGTCCAGGAACTCGACCTCCCCGCGGGAAGCAAGCTTTAGCGCCCTGACCGCAGCCTCTTCACGGTCTTCCGGCAGGCCAATCAGCAGGGTGACATTTCGATGGTTGAGGAAACCACCGGTGCTCGGCAGATGATCCACTGCAAAGCCGATCTTGCTCAGTGCGCTGATCGCATTCTCCAAATCCCGTTCGCGGATGACCGCGGTCATCAAGCGCGTGATGGGCAGGGAGGCTGCCTCGCCGGCGCGCAGAAGTTCGGGCCACGACAGGTGCTCTTCGGTCAAAGCGGCATCCACCTCGCCCACCAATTGTGAATAGGCTTCTTCCGAGATCACACCATCGCGCAAAAGACCGGTTAGCGCGCTGCGCTGGGCACGCAACGCCTCCCGGCGGGCGGTGTCCAGCTCCTCGGCTTCCATGGCCGGATTGGAGATCATTACTTCCTTGACAGCCTCCACCAGCCCGGCATTCTGGCGTTCGATGAGCGGCGCCAGCCGACTCCAGGTATGCTCAGAGATCAGTCCTTCGCTGCTCATACGCCGCAGATACTCGTACGCGGCGCGCCCCGCCACGAAGCGGGCGTGCCGGCGTTCATATTCTTCCTGAAAGTCGGAGCGCTCAACGATCTTCAGCCCATTGATCAGCCAGTCCATAGAAAAGCCCTGCACCAGCAGGCTGAACAAGACCACGCCGAAGGCCATCGCCTGCAATTGCTCACGTTCGGCGGCGAATATGCCCTGGGTTGGAAGGCCCAGCGCCAGCGCCAGGACAATGGCGCCGCGCAGGCCGCCCCAGTAGAGGACATGTTTCCATTTAGGCGGGATCTCGGAGCCGAACAGCGAAAAACCGTAGATGCTGACCGCGCGCGCCAGGAGCACCGCCAGGATCGCCCAACCAATGGCACGCCAGTTGGAGATCAATTGATCGATGTGAATTGCAAGGCCCACCAGCAGAAACACGAACGAGTTGGACAGGAAAGCGGCCGTTTCCCAAAAGTTGAAGACGACGATGCGGGTGGTCGGGGACATGCCGCGCGGCCCGGCATTGCCGTTCACCAGGCCGGCGGCCACCACGGCCAGCACACCGCTGACGTGCAATGACTCGGCCAGCAGGTAGGCACCGAAGGCCAGCACAAGGGTCAGCGTGGTCTCCACCAGGGCATCGTCAATGCGCGAGATCAGCGCCGATGCCAGCAGCCCGAGGATGATGCCGATCAGGCTGCCTCCTCCGGCTATGGTCAGGAAGCTGGCGATGTTGCCTGGCAGGCTAAACTGTCCGCTGAGGGCGATAGCCAGCACGAGGCTGAACATGACGATGGCCGTGCCGTCGTTGAACAGGCTCTCGCCCTCGAGCAATACCTGTAGACGCCGCGGGGCACCCAGCTGCCGAAACAGGGCGACCACGGAAACGGGGTCCGTCGCTGAGACGAGGGCGCCGAACACCATGGCAACCTGAATGCCGAGCCCGGTTCCCTGTGCCACCAGCCAGCCAACGAGCAGGGTAGTCAGAATGACACCCGGAACGGCCAACAGCAGGATCAGCCAGAAATCGCGGCGCAAATCTTCGAGACGAATATGAAAGGCTGCATCGAACACTAGCGGCGGCACCAGCAGTGCGAGGATCAACTGCGGTGAAATCTGGATTTCCTGGACGGTCAGCAAGCCGAGCGCCAGCCCGATCAATACGAGGCCCACCGTATAGGGAATCCTGAGCCGGCGCGAAATAATCGCCACGGCAGAGGCGATCAGCAAAAGCACAACAATGGCCTGTTCCAGGGCCAGGAAATTTCCGGCGTTCATGGGATGAGCATCTTGGAGAGGCTATCGAGATTCATTTTTAACCGGAGATCAAAACAGATGACAGAGATAGGAGAAGATTCCTGGGCGATACTGCCCACATCATTGAGAAACCGTGCAAGGAGCCAAATCGCTGACCGATACGATTTGGCCATTGGGAAAAGTCACCTCGGTCCTCTCGGGCCCGCGCACCACTTTCAAGCCTTTATAAGAAATCGTCACGGGCCAGCCAAACGGATTCCTGCCTTCCAGGCGCACGCGCGTAGAAGACACAATTTCCACTCCGAGGGTCCGCAAGAAGAGCCCGACAGGAGCCAGGCCCGTCAGCGCGCCGCGCTCGCCCAGCCCGCCGCCGGTCACGGCATGATACCGCTCGTAAAACACATGGTTTTGCTTAAGGGATTGAATTACGGCCTTCATCGTGTTTTCAGTGAGGCGCGCTGCCTCATCCCTGAAGCCATAGCCGAGGAGGCCCTCTCCGATCAACTGGTTCCAGGGCAGATGAACACTGAGCGCGACCGCCTCGGCCTCCAGTAAGATCGCCGCATTTGCGCCGGCCGGCTTCGGCATCACCGGAACACCAGGTATGCCGAATGGCCGGCCAAAGCGCCCGGCATCTGTAAGCCAATCCGTGAGCAGGGCTTGCGCTTGCTCAGGCTCGGGGAGATGCGCCCAAAGCGGGGTGAACAACGTGATGTCCTCACCGTCAGCACCACCCACCGTGCGCACCAGGACCTTGTCCGTTTCATCGAGCCCGCGGATAGTGATGCGGCTGATTTTGCAGTAAACCTTACGGCCGGTAGCCACCAGGCCGCCGCTGCGCCATTGAAAATGCTGTTCTTCGATGAGCTCATGCTGCTCCTGGAGGCCAGGACCATCCTCGGCCGCGCCCGCCGCGGTTGCGAATCCGGCTATTTCAACATCCGGTCGCTTTGCCGAGACATTGTTTGTCTGCACCTCGATCAGCAGGCGAACCGGCTGCTCGAACTCAGCCTTGCGCGGCCGCATCTCGCCGGAGCCTTTGTGCCTGCCAATTAGTTTACCTGGCAAAGACTGTCCCGTCAGCCGCTCACGATACCCATAAAGCCTTCTGCGCGCATCCCAACTGGCCGCGACCGATGCGCGCAGCAGCGCGGCGTGCTGATGGAGCATTCCCAATTCAACGGGCCGATCCAATTTCTCGGCCATCAGGATCAACGAAGTTGCCTCGCGGTACAGCATGGATTCCAGCTCAGGGTTGAACATGGCAGAAATATCCACACCCCGTGACCAGGGATGCCACACGTCGAAAAGGGGATGATCGTCAAAGCCGGTTTGCAGAACGTGATCCCAGGCGGGGATGCCGTCAGCATCAGGATCATGCCTGGAAGAAAGCCAGGCCTGGAAGAAAGCCAGAAGCCGGGGAAAAACATCCTCCAGAAAGGCCTGATCCTGCGAGTCTTGATAGCAGTCCCATGCCAGGCTGCCCAGCACGGGTGCGGCGAGGAATTTGGCCCGCTGACCGCTGAGGCCAGGCCTGGCGTCAATGGCTCCTCCTTCGTCTTGAACGCTCAGGAAATTTTCGACCAGGCCGCGGATAAACGGCCGCGCCGAGGGTACCGAACGCAGCAAACTTGCCAGGTAGTACACATCCAGAGGCGATTGCCCATTCCAGGCCGGTGGATAATCCCTTCCATCGCCCTCATGGGAATAGCCATTGTCCGGCTGCCGCGTGCGAACTATGGAGGCTTTTGGCAGATGTTCATTCGCCGGAAAAAATAACTGCAGCGCCGATTCCTGGCTGAAAGCCAAGGCTGCATCCCAATCGGGATCGCCGGTTTGGATCTCGAGCAGGCTGCCGGCGTCGAGCATTTCGATCCGGGCGCGCTCAGCATCCCACGAACGCCCGGCTACCTGTCGCGCGTGCTCGAAAGAGGCCTCCACCGATGCCTCGGCAGCCAATGACCAGGTGAAGCTGCGCGTCATGCCAGGATCGAAGTCAAGTTCCAATGCGAGCGACGGATAGGGTCCGGAGCCGGACCTCGGCCCGCCCGTCATGAAGAGGACCGGAACCAATCCTCCCGTCCGGCCGCTCAGAACGTTGATCATTTGCTGCTGCGAGAACGCCAGCGATTGACCGTCCAGAGGCATGAGCAAGCCGCACAATTCGAAATCCAGTTTGCGAGCAAATGCGGTGCGATTCACGATGGTCAATCGTCCGGCGATGGCGTGCGATTCAGGAACCCAGTATTCCGCCGCAACTTCAAGGTTTTCGAAAGGCTGGAAATTGAAAGCAAGAAAGTTGGGATAGAAGCGGCGCAGGCCGGGCGGTGAGTGAAATTCAGCCGGGTTCGTGGCCGTTTTGCCCATTTCGCCGAAACGATAAAAGAGGCGCATGCTGCGCGCGCGCAATCCATAAGTGGTGTGAGCCGCCAGGCTGGCAGGCTCGCCTGCGCCAAACTCCAACTCCCAGATATGATCGTTCAGGTAATCGGATTTGCACAGCCGCATGTCCGCCGCCAGCGTGAGAGCGAGGGGATCGCCGGGTTTAAGAGACCAATCGCGCATGAGACTATTGTACGGTCAGATGTGTGTGGGGTCAAAGGGTATAATTCAATTTGCGATTTACGATCTTTGATTTACGATTTGGAGAGCCATATGGGCCTTTACTTTGAAGAATTCACCGTTGGGCGAAAAATCGTGACCGGGAAACGTACCGTCTCGGACGGCGATATCATGAGCTTTGCCGGGCTGACCGGTGATAACAACCGGATCCACACGGACGCGGAGTTCAGCAAGGCCGGGCCATTCGGCCAGCGCGTCGCACACGGGCTTTTGGGGTTATCAATTGCCTCCGGCCTCGCCTGGCAAACGGGCATTCTGGACGGCACCGTGCTGGCGTTCCGCGAGGTCCATGAATGGAAGTTCATTAAACCGGTCTTCATTGACGATACGCTCTGCGCCGAATTAAACGTCATCGAAACCAAGGCCTTGCCGCGTATCGGCGGCGGCTCGGTCACGATTGCAATCGAGCTCAAGAACCAGAAAGATGAAGTGTGCATGAAGGGCAACTGGATCATCCTGGTGATGTCCAACGCAAAGAAAGATTAGTCGTATCCAAAGCGCGATTTCAGTTTTCCAATAGATGACAAACGATCCCCCTCATAAATTTCGCCGCCTCCTGAATTCCGAGGACGAGACGCACGCGGAACCGCCTTCCCAGCCCGTGCGGGCCACCGGCCCCATCCCGCCGGCCTCCATGCCCGCGCTCGACAAGGACAACATGCCCCTGCCGCGCCGCGTCAGCGAAACGGACATGGACGGCACGCGCGTTACGCCGGCTGCGTTCGAGGTGAAAACGAGCCCTCGAATGACTACGCGCCCTCCCGTCCCTCCTCGTCGTACCTACAACCTGACGAATGGCGGACGAGGCTCCTGGAAGCGCCGGATCCTATGGGGACTGGTAGTCGTCCTCTTTATCTTTGTCATCGTTGGCCTGTGCCTGGCATCGCTGGCCCTGTACGAGTATTACTCGATTGCGAGTTCGCTGCCTTCGGTCAGCGATCTACAGCAACACACTTCGCAGTTCGAGACCACACGTATCCTCGACCGGAACGGGGATTTATTGTACGAAATCCTCGATCCGAATGCCGGGCGGCGCACGTACGTCACGCTGGATAAGATTTCGCCTGCGCTGGTAGCCGCCACGATCGCAACGGAAGACAAGGATTATTACAGTCATCCAGGCTACGATATACTGGCGATCATCCGCGCGATCTGGCAAAACTACACCAGCGGTGAGACCGTCTCGGGCGCATCCACGATCACGCAAGAGCTGGCGCGCTCCATCCTGCTCACCCCGGCCGAGGCCAGCCAGCGGACGTATCTAAGAAAAGTGCGTGAGATCATCCTGGCGGCCGAGATCACACGGCGTTATTCAAAAGACCAGGTGCTGGAACTTTACCTGAACCAGATCTATTACGGAAACCTTGCCTATGGAATCGAAGCCGCGGCGGAAACCTACTTTGGAACCACCGCCGACAAGCTGACCCTGTCACAGGCCGCGTTCCTGGCGGGGCTTCCGCAGTCTCCCTCGGTATACGACATTTATACGAACCGCGACCTCACGCTGGCGCGCGACCAGCAGGTATTGACCCTGATGGTGCAGGACAGCTACGAACAGAACTGCATCAAGGTCAGCAACAGCACCCAACCGGTCTGCGTGGATCCGGCAACGGCCGCAAACGCGGCGGTGGACATGCGCAATTACACGTTCCCGCTGCCGGATATTAATATGCGCTACCCTCACTGGGTCAACTACGTGCGAGCACAGCTCGAAGCCAATTATGATGCACAGACCATTTATCGTTCCGGCTTCACGATCTACACGACACTCGACCCGACCCTGCAGGATGAAGCACAGCAGCTTGTCGCCACTCAGGTGGCGGCGCTTGCGGCCAACCATGCCTCCGATGGAGCACTTCTGGCCGTGCGGCCGTCCACCGGCGAAATTCTGGCAATGGTCGGTTCGGCGGATTATTCCAACGCGGCCATCTCGGGACAGGTCAATATGGCTGTCAGCGAGACGCGCCAGCCAGGTTCCGCCATCAAACCGATCAATTACGTAGCCGCCTTTGAAAAGGGCTGGACGCCGGCGACGCTGATCTGGGATGTGCCGTCGGAGTTTCCGCCTTCGGGCGACCCCAACGATACGCGGGCTCCTTATGTCCCCAATAATTACGACAACAAGTTCCATGGCCCGGTCACCGTGCGAACCGCGCTGGCAAATTCATTCAATGTTCCAGCGGTCAAGACTCTGCAATTTGTGGGCGTATACGGCGACAACGGCATGATCGCCATGGCGAAGCGTTTCGGCTTCACCTCACTGAACCGGGACGACTACGGACTCTCGCTGACGCTTGGAGGCGGCGACGTCAGCCTGCTCGAAATGGTCGGTGCATTTTCTGTGTTTGCCAATGCAGGCGTGAAAGTGCCGCCCGTTTCCATTCTCAAGATCGTGGATCATTCCGGTAATGTGGTCTATCAATACACTCCGCCCCAGGGCGACCAGATCATCAGCCCCGAACATTCCTACCTGATCACATCCATTCTTTCGGATAATCAGGCGCGTTCATGGATGTTCGGGACGAACTCTGTTTTGAACCTGCCCTTCCCGGTGGCGGCGAAAACCGGCACCACCAACGACTTCCGCGATAACTGGACGCTGGGCTATACGCCCGACCTTGTGACCGGCGTCTGGGTGGGCAACGCCGACTATACCCCGATGGTGAACACCACGGGAGTCAGCGGCGCGGCGCCCATCTGGTCGCAGTTCATGCAGATGGCCGTTCCATACGTGACCGGTGGGAACCCGACCTGGTTCAAGCGTCCCCCCGGCATCGTAGACAAGGTGATCTGTTCCCTGTCCGGCACGGAGCCATCGCAGTGGTGCAAAGGCGGACAACGGAGCGAAATCTTTGCCTCAGACCAGCCGCCGCTGCCCGCCAGCCAGGACCTGGCGCGTCAGGTGCAGCTCGATACATGGACAGGACTCCAGGCGGCCGACCCCTGCAATAATTTCACCGTCAAGCAGTTGGTGATGAACGTGACAGATCCCTGGGCGCGCCAGTGGTTTGACACCAAGGATGGCCGCAACTGGCTGGACAGCAACGGTTTTCCGGATCCCCCGGTGTACGCACCCGACCGCGCGTGCAACAACAACGACCCGCAACCTACGCTCCAGCTCAATGTAAATGAAGGCGATGTCATCTCGCAGCAGACGCTCGCCCTCCAGGGCACTGCCGACGCCACCGGTGGTTTCAAGTCGTGGCTGCTGGAATTCGGCCTGGGAAGCAATCCGAATAGTTGGACCACGCTTGCGCAGAGCAGTCAGCCGGTCAATAACGGGCTCCTTTTCAATTGGGACCTGAGCAATCTTCCGAATCAGCAGATGACGCTGCATCTCAACGTTACCGGTTCGAAAGGCTATGCCGACCGCTACGTGCACTTCACGCTCGCACTGCCGACTCCCATCCCGCCCACGATCACGCCTTTTCCAACGAACACTCCGGTGCCCGTCATCCCGACAGATACCCCCGCTCCGACGGATACGCCCGTCCCAAGCGATACTCCTACACCGTAGAATTTACGATTTAGCATTTGCGATGGTGTCCTGGCGTGGAGATAGCATGCTGCGCCGCCCGACCTGCAGCTCCGTGAAATACCCAAGGCGTAAATCATGCGTATCGAAGACCTGAACTGGATGGATGTTGAAAAATATCTTCGAGGGGAAGACCGCCTGCTGCTGGTCACCGGCGCGGCCGAACAGCATGGCTACCTGAGCCTCCTGACAGACATCAAAATCCCGCTGGCGCTTGCAGATTCGGCTTCGCAGGCGACGGGGGTTCTCGTGGCGCCGCCGTTGAACTTCGGCGTCTCGCCTTATTTTCTGGCTTATCCCGGAACCCTGAGCCTGCGGGTCAGCACGTTGTGCGCGGCGCTGGAGGACATCGTGCGATCTGCCTATGGGCACGGATTCCGGCGCGTGCTCATTCTCAACGGGCATGGAGGCAACTCGCCTGCACGCAATCATTTGCAGCAGGTCAACAACGATCTGCCCGGCCTGAAGCTCAACTGGTACGATTGGTGGCTGGCCCATTCGATAGAAGCGGTGGCGATAAAACACAACCTGAAGCCGACACACGCCAACTGGCTGGAGGCTTTTCCCTTTACCATCGTGGGCGAGCTGCCGGAGGGCGCCAAGAGCCCGCCCAAGGTCCCGAGCGCGATCATGGATGCGAAGACGGCCCGCGCGGTCTACGGCGATGGGACGTTTGGCGGACCCTACCGAGCCAGCGAGGAGATCATGCACGAGCTCTTTGCCGCCGCATTGGAAGACATCCTGCAGCTATTAAAGTTTGATTGATACGCCTGAGCCAATCGACCGGTTCATTTGTTTCAACATAAAGCCAAGTGCAGGCGGAATTGTCACAGAGAATTGCATAAGCGGCCCGAGTTTTAACCCTGACAGGCAGTCTTCCTTTCGCCAGGATTCCTGACGCAAATCACAGCCTTGCATAGCTCGTGCAATACTCTGCAACTGCTCGTTCCCGCATATCATTTAGTGAAAAGCGGGATAGGGCAATGCCATATTGCCATTGTGCGGTGTTTTGAAACACAGCGAACCTGATAGTTGCGCAAGCAGAACATGAAATTCAGAAAGGTCCTTCAGGCCAAATGAGAGTGTTGCTTTCCTCGATCGGCTCGCGGGGTGATGTTCAACCCCTCCTGGCGCTCGCGCTTGAACTCAAAGCGCTGAGACAGGACGCGAGCTTGTGTGTAGCTCCCAATTTCAAGGACTGGGTAGAGTCGTACGGGGTGGCCTGTATTCCGATCGGGCCGGACTTGAAGAAGGTGGCGGGCGGAAGCCTGCCGACTAAGCCGGTCAAGCCATCCCGAGCACTACGCCAGCAGCTTGCCGTTCAAACCGTGCGTGAGCAGTTTCGGGTGCTGGACGAAGCAGCAAGCAAATGCGACCTGATCGTGGCCGCCACCGCCTTGCAGATCGCGGCGCGCTCGATAACGGAGGCCCGTAAAATTCCCTACGTTTTTGCGGCCTATTCTCCAGTGGTATTGCCGTCTCCTCGCTTTCCCCCGCCGAACTTCGATTCCCCCTACTCGCAATCACTGCCGGGGATGGTTAATCGCGTTCTCTGGATGCAAGATAAGCAGAGTTTCAATGCGATGTTCCGTGCCACACTCAACGAAGAGCGCGAAGAGCGCGGCTTGCCGCCGATAAGAAATGTGCGGGACTACGTATTCACCGATCATCCCTGGCTCGCCGCGGACCCGACGATTGGGCCAGCCTCTCCGGCGGGGGGCATGCGCATCACTCAGACCGGGGCCTGGCTGTTGTCCGATCAGGCGCCGCTGCCGGATGAACTTGAAGCTTTCCTGGCGAACGGCCCGGCTCCTGTTTACCTGGGATTTGGCAGCATGCGGGCAGCCGCGCAAACCGGACGGGTGCTCATCGAGGCCGCTCGGGCAGTGGGGCTTCGCTGCATCATTTCGCAGGGATGGGGAAATCTCGGCCTGGGCGATGCGGCAACCGACTTCATCTCAATCGGCGACGTGAACCACCAGAAACTATTTCCGCGGGTCGCAGCGGTGGTGCATCACGGCGGTTCGGGCACTACCACCGCCGCTGCACGGGGCGGCAAAGCCCAGGTCCTTATCCCGCATAATTACGATCAGTTCTATTGGGCACACAGGGTAAAGACATTGGGAGTGGGGGTAGCGGGCCCGGCTCGCGACCACATCAGCGTGAATGCCCTGGTCCGTGCGCTGCGCGAATGTCTGCGGCCTGAGATGACCGTGCGGGCACAGTCTCTGGCGAGCCGTATTGAGCAGCATGGGGCACATATCGCCGCGGAACGGCTGGTCAGCGAGTTCGGCTAACGAATATTCTTACGGGTGCGATTGTGACGTCTGAGACGACGATGGTTCAGCGTGTACAAAATAAGGGAGTAAGGTGAGAGTTGGATTAGCCTGGCACTCATGGGAATACCCGGCCATCCACGGTGGTAAAATATCGCAAGAAAAGGATTGTGAGGCAAAATGTATATTGATCCCAATACAGGTGGAGTCTTGTTCCAGGCGCTTGCGGCGGTTTTCGTCGCAGGCAGCGGCTTGCTGCTCGTCTTTTCCGGCAGGATACGCCGCTATTTTTCGCAGCTTCGCCGGAAGGCACGCGAGGGCAAGAAAGACAAAACTGAAGATACGGAATAGATGCGCACGATCATCGTAGGATTCAACTCGTTCGATCCGGCAACCTTCGAGAAGCTTCAGGAAGCCGGCAAGATGCCGAATTTAACGAGGTTCGTGGAACAGGGGGGTTATTCGCGCCTCGAGGTTTGCTCTCCTCCCCAAACCGAAGTATCGTGGACAAGCATCGCGACGGGCGTTGATCCCGGATCGCACGGGATATTTGATTTCGTGCATCGCGATCCGCAAACATATATCCCGTACGTTTCCATTTTGCCCACCAAACAGAGTGTCCTGGGCGAGCAGTTCCTGTCGCCTTACACAACGAAGACATTTTTCCAGGAAGCCGCCGATATGGGCTACCCGGCCACCGCATTATGGTGGCCTGCTCTTTTTCCGGCGCGACCGGACGTCCCGGTAGCGACCATCCCCGGGCTGGGCACGCCCGATATCCGCGGGCAGTTGGGCGTCGGCACATATCTCACGACCGAGCCGGAAAAAAAGGAAAAAGTCAAGGTCATCCCGCTGGAATCGTCCGGCAAGGGCAAGTTCAGCGCTTCGCTGGAAGGACCCCAGGTCAAAGCCAAAGACGGGATGCGCCCCGCGCTCCTGCCTTTGACCGTGGAAATCCTGGACGATAGCTCCGCGACTCTAACCGTCGGCAACCAGAAAATTCAACTGACGGTCGGCACTTGGAGTCCGATCATTGAACTCAAATTCCCGGCGGGCTTTGCGTTGACCATCCATGCCGTCACACAGGCGATACTCACCGAAGTCAAGGGGCGGGTGAGCCTGTACTTCCTGCCTTTGCAGATCCACCCGCTGCATTCGCTGTGGCATTACGCCACGCCCGCCTCCCTCGTCAAGGACGCCTGGAACGTCACCGGAGGCTTCCTCACGCTCGGCTGGCCGCAAGATACGAATGCCCTCGAAGAGCATTGCATCACGGACGACCAGTTCCTGACGCTTTGCGATTCCATCTTTACCTCGCGTAAGAAGATCTACTTTCATCTGCTGGATACCTTCCGCGAGGGCGTGCTGGCGGGCATCTTCGACTGCCTGGACCGCGTGCAACATATGTTCATGCGCAGCAATCCGGATATTGTCGAGCAATGGTACGGCAAACTGGATGGCTTTGTGGGTGAAGTGCAGGCACACATCGACAGGCTGGCACTCGAGAAATATCGATTTCTGGTGCTGTCCGACCATGGCTTTCGAACCTTCGAACAAAAAGTACATCTCAACCATTGGCTGGTAGGGAACGGATATATGAATCTGGCGAACCCCACTGAGACGCCCGACCTCAAGGACGTCCGTTGGGACAATACCCGGGCTTACGCCCTGGGCTTGAACAGCCTGTACCTCAACATCGCCAATCGTGAGGGCCAGGGCATTATTCCGCCAGAGCATATTGAATCATTGCTCGAAGAGCTGAGAACCAAACTGCTGGATTGGAAAACCGGCGACGGCCGGCAGATAATCAGCCGCGTGCTTTTGAAGCATGAGGCTTTCAGCGGTCCGTACACGCGCCTCGGTCCGGACCTGGTAGTAGGATACGCGCCGGGATTCCGCGCCTCGTCTGAGACCGGACTCGGGAAGTCCGCGGCCACCTCGCTCGAGGCCAACCTGGATCACTGGGGCGCCGACCACTGCATCGACTCGACCAAGGTGCCCGCGGTGCTCTTCAGCAATCGGGACATCAAGAACATGCCGGGCCTGTCGTTCAGGGACATTCCTTTCCTGGCGTTGGGCAAGCATCTGGACCAGTCCTATATCAAGCCTCCATCCCAAACCGGCTCGAAGGGACAAAAGGATTTGGAAGAAAGGCTGAAGGGGCTCGGCTATCTCTAGACGCTTCCCATCCTGGGGGCAGGTCGCGCCCGTCTACGCCGTCATCGTCCTCTTCATTTATACCTGGACGATCCTGTGGTTTTTCTGGAAGCTGCCAAGCTGGCTGTTCTTTCTCAATGCAGGCGATCTATTCATCGCCTTCGCTTACTCCGTCGTTACCAACTTCGCGGAAAGCCTGGCCGTGCTGTGCGCGCCGCTGGCCCTGGGCCTGATCCTGCCGAAGAAATGGTTCATTGACGTCTTCGTAGCGCGCGGCGCGGCGCTGTGTGCAGCGGGCCTGGGCTACATGATGTGGCTGGCCAATCAGTTCACGACCAACGACTCTTATCCAAGCCTCTCACTCAAAGCCTGGTCCCTGGCGCTGGCATTGGCTGCGCTCCTCCTGCTGGTTTTCCTGGCAGGACGCATCGGAATCGTTCGAAAGACGATCGAGCTTTTGGCCGACCGGATGACGATCTTCCTGTACATCTCAATCCCCCTTAGCGTAATCTCCATACTGGCAATTCTTATACGTTGGGCCGTGGTGTAGCCGGCCCTAAGCGCTCCAGCCTTACGGATCCGTCCATGCCAAAATTCACGCGGCGCGATTTCCTAAAACTTGGCTCGGCCTTCTCCGGCGCGCTGGCGGTCTCGAGGGTTGCGCCGAGATTTCATATGGCCAAATCCGGCCAGGCGGCTGCCGCTCCAAACATCCTGGTCTTTGTTTTCGACGCCATGTCGGCTGAGAACCTGTCACTGTATGGATACAGGCGCAAGACAACTCCGAACCTCGAAAAGTTTGCGGCGAGCGCCACGGTCTATAACGCACATTATTCGGCGGGCAACTTTACCACCCCCGGCACCGCCTCGCTGCTCACCGGCCTGCACCCCTGGACGCACCGGGCGCTCAACGAGTTCGGGCTTGATCGCGCGGAACGTGGTCGACCACAATCTCTTCCGTGCAGTCGGAAAGCAATTCTACAGGCTGGCTTTTTCACAGAATATGTGGCCCAATTACTTCTTTGGCCAGTTCCAGCAGGATATCGAAAAGATCCTCTCGCCGGCAGCCTTCAGCCTGGTGGACCAGATCGTTGGCGACAAATTTCCGGTCGATCTGACGGACAGCCATCGTGCCTTCGACGATTTTCTTTTCCAGGACGGGATACCGCCGGCATCCCTGGTGTTTGGCCTGGCCGAGCGGATTCTGCTGCGCAGGGCAGTGGCCCGCGCACCGGCGGAGAATTATCCACGCGGCCTGCCGCGCACCGGCAATTATCCGATCTTCTTCCAGCTCAGCGACGTGTTCGATGGAATGCTGGCGACCGTGGAGAAACTACCCCGGCCTGCGCTGGCATACCTGCATACCTGGTCGCCGCATGCGCCATACCGGGCCAGCAAGGACTTTGACAGCATGTTTGCGGACGGTTGGCGCCCCAAACCCAAGCCCGACAACGTGCTCGGGGATCACAGCCCGCAAAACCACATGAACGAGCGGCGCCAGAACTACGATGAGTACGTTGCAGACCTGGATGCCGAATTCGGAAAACTGATGGACCTTCTCAAGCAGAAGGGGCTGCTGGATGAGAGCTACGTAGTCGTCACCTCAGACCACGGGGAATTCTTCGAACGCGGTGTCGAGGGCCACGTCACGCCGCTGCTTTACGACCCGGTCGTGCGCATTCCCCTGCTCATCGCCTCTCCCGGCCAAAGCTCGAGGCAGGATGTGAACATCCCGACGAGCAGCGTGGATGTTCTGCCAACATTGGTACGCCTCTCAGGCGGCACAGTTCCCGCCTGGTGCGAGGGGCAGGTGCTGCCCGGTTTTGGCGGGGCCGAAGAGCCGCAACGCAGCATCTTCATGATGGACGCCAAGACGAACCCCGCCTTCGCCCCGTTGACTAACGGCAGCTTTGCGATGAGAAAGGGGAAGTACAAGTTGATCTATTACATGGGCTTTGGGCAATTCGGGGGCAAGGATAAATTCGAGTTGTACGACGTGGAAGCCGACCCTGATGAATTGAACGATCTATATTCCGAAGGCTCAGCGGATGGCAAAGCGTTGCAGGACGAACTGCTCACCAAAGTCCGCAGTGTGGCGCCGGCGCCAAAAGGCTGACGACACAAGTCTTTTCCAAGGCCTCGGTTTATTATCGTGCGTACTGCCGCTCACCTACATAAATCCTCATTGCGTTCCTCCGTGGTGGAGAATGTCTTCTGACGTCTTCCTTATCTCTGCGATAGCTGGCGCCGACTGTGCGGAAGCCATCCGGCAGGCGGTGGAACGCGCAGGCATGCATGCCTCCCGCGTGCAGGACGCCATATTTGCAGAGGATAGATCGACCTCCGCTGTGGATTTTGAAGACGTTGCTCATACAGCGGGCCTGACCTGCCCGGTTGTAAGCATTTCATCTAGCCTGCGCGCGATGTTCTTTGCGGCGCAGTCCATACTCAGCGGCGACATAGAAATCGCGGTAGTCACGGGTCAGGAACAAAATGCGGCGGGCGCGCTTCTGCTGGCCGCGCCGGAGGCGGTCGGCAGGTGGAATTTGATTCCACGCGCACGCCTCGCGGCGCGCTCGCTCGCCGGAGTCGATCCGGCCCTGCGCGCAGCGGAGATCACATCCAACGACATCAGCGTAGTTAAGACCGGCGCGAACAGCATAGATCTGCTGATAGAGCTGATCGCTGAACTGGAGGCTCAACAGGTGCAGTGGGGCATGCTGTCGGTGGGTGAAGCTGCATTGCTGATGGAGCGAGTGTAATTGAGCATTCCATAAGCCCTGAATTCACGACAGAAGAGCTACGCTGGACAGAAATGTTTGGTAAGGACCTCGCCAAAATCATCTGAACCTCCGTTTTATCCGTATTCATCCGTGGTTTTAGAATGCACACCATCTACCTTTCCCTCGGAACCAACCTCGGCGAGCGGCGCGCAAACCTGCACGCGGCGCTCGACTCCTTTTCCCCGCAAATTGTCGTACTGGCGGAGTCAAGAATTCTACGAAACGCCGCCGTGGGGCTATGAAGACCAGCCCGCCTTCCTGAACATGGCCGTCAGCGCGGAAACGGATCTGGCACCGCTGGCCCTGCTGACTCATCTCAAGCGACTCGAGCAGGAATTGGGACGCATCAAGTCCGTTCACTGGGGACCGCGCCTGATCGACATGGATGTCCTCTTTTACGACGATTTGATGCTTAATACGCCTGAGCTCGTCATCCCTCACCCGCATCTGCACGAACGCGCTTTCGTGCTGGTGCCTTTGGCCGACATCGCTCCGGACTTTATGCATCCGGTTCTCCGCAAGACGATTAGGCAGCTTTTAGTAGAAGTAGATGTGAAAGGCATTATCCCGGTTTCTGAATAGAATCCCGATCTCTGCTTGCGCCCCGATTTCCCTTCAGGAAACGGGGCGAAGAAAATGCCGGAAAACAGACAAGCGCAGGGAAGACCACCCCGCGCTTGTCTATTTTCCGCATACTTCCCAGGCATGGTGCAAGCAGATATGAAGCTCGCTCTTACCTCTATTCTCCAATCTCTACTCTCTGTCCTGATATAATTCGCGCAGTCGTGATAGGTTTGCGCCCCATCACGCAGGAGGCGCCTGTGACCGACATCAAACCCCTGAACTGGACTCCCAAACCCGGCATTGGCATGACCGTCGCCCGCCGCGCGGATGGCGGCATGAGCCTGACCTTCACCGACACATCCGAGGCGACGCTCAGGGCCTGGCACGACTTTGCCCTCGAGCACCTGCTCGGCTCCGACCGGCTGACGCGAAATCTATATGACCTGCGCGCGGTGAAGGAGATCGACGAAAAGGCAGTGCGTACCGCGGTGGAAGTCAACAGCGACCCATCTGCGCGCAACATCCGCCTGGCGGTGGTGGTCGCCACGGACGGGGCTGCAAAAGCCATCCGTGATATTGCGGCGCTGGCATTGCCCGAGACTGCCGCGGCCATGAAGATCTTCACCGACTTGAACGAAGCCGAAGCCTGGCTGTCCCGTCCCCTGGACCAAATACCGTGAGGGGATTGGTAGATTGGTAGATTGGTAAATTGGGAGCAGGGAGAACTCCTTTGCGGGAAGAACACCCGCCCCTGCGGCCTTCGGTCGTTATTCGTAAATCGGAGCTTTCTTTTGCGGTTGCAAGAAGGAAGGACTTTGCCGCAGGCATTGTGCCTTGGTGTTGAGAAATCTTAAATTGAAGTCCGGGAGGGTAAATGACAGCCAGGTGGACTATTTTCATTCTTATCGGTCTCTTTATCATTGCCGCAATTTCATTTGTGTTCGTCAATACCAATGCAGGCGGGCTCTTTAGCACCGCAACGCCCACGCCGAGCCAGACTAGCACGACCACACCGACCGATACTCCCACCGCCACCATGCCAGCCTCGCAAACACCGACCTTCACTGCAACAGCTACACAAACTCCTTCGCCCACTGCCACCAATGCACCCCTGCCGAGGAATAAAAAGGGAGATAAAGGCGGGGATGGCAGTGGAAGTGGTGGAGGCCCAAGTGGAGGAGATGGTGGCGGCGGACCCCAATAAATGAACTCTTTGCAGATCGGCGGTCACACCTTCGACTGGGGTACCCGCACCTTTGTGATGGGAATCCTCAATGTCACGCCGGATAGCTTTTCGGGCGACGGGCTTTTGGCGCCACCCCACCCCCAGCCCCTCCCCAAATCAAAGAACGATTTGGAGAGGGGGGCAGGAGTGGAGGCGGCACTGGAACAGGCGCGGCGGTTTGTCCTAGCAGGCGCGGACATCCTGGACGTGGGCGGCGAATCCACCCGGCCTGGCTCGGAACCGCTGGGCATAGATGAAGAGCGAGGGCGGGTCATCCCGGTGGTCAAGGCGCTTTCTGAAGAATTCCCCAATTCGCTGATTTCGATAGATACTTATAAGTCTGTAATCGCTGAAGAAGCGCTGGGAGCCGGCGCACAGATCGTCAACGATGTATGGGCCCTGCGCGCCGATCCCAGACTGCGCGAGGTCGTCGCCGCGGCAAGGTGCCCGGTGATCCTGATGCACAACCGCAGCAATCCCGCCAGCGTGGAGGTCCGCGCTCAACTCGGAAAAGCGTATATCGGCGCCGAATATAAGGACTTAATCGAGGACGTCAGGCGCGAGCTGATGGAGAGTGTTGCATTGGCCCGCGCGGCGGGCGTGCCCGATGACCACGTCATTCTCGATCCGGGCATCGGCTTCGGGAAGAAGGTGGAACACAACCTTGAGCTGATCAATCGCCTGGATGAAATCCGCAGTCTGGGCTTTCCGGTGCTGCTCGGACCGTCCCGCAAATCCTTCATTGGCTACACCCTGGACCTGCCCGCCGACCAGCGCATGGAGGGCACGGCCGCGGCGGTCGCGGTGGGCATCGTGCGCGGCGCAGACATTGTCCGTGTCCACGACGTGGAACCGTTAATGCGCGTTGTCAGGATGACGGATGCGTTGGTGCGCAAGCGACCTGCCGCTTAAGTTATGACTTCCCTGCGAAATAGCTTTTGTACACGGATGTCACGGACGGTCTGAACTACGACCGCACGGAATTTCTTTTGATTTCTTTGGAGGGACTATGGTGGGCGTCGCTGATAGCACGATGCAGAGAAAGCCTTTTGAAGGAAAGCACAGCGAACTTAGTGAAAAGATCATCAAGGTCTTTTATCAAGTACACACCGAACTTGGCTATGGCTTCAGCGAAAGAGTTTATCAAAAGGCCTTTGGCATTGCTCTACGCGAAGCGGGTCTGCAAGTGGACGAACAAGTCCCGATCAAAGTGCACTTTCACGACCAGATAGTCGGTGAGTACTCTGCCGATATGGTCATCAATAACGTCATTTTGTTGGAGTTAAAAGTCAACCAGCTCGATTCTGGATGAACATGAGGCCCAATTATTGAACTATCTCAAGGCCAGTGAAATCGAAGTTGGCTACGTGATGAATTTCGGCAAGTCGGCTGGCTTCAAACGTAAAGTGTTCGATAATGGCCGAAAAGGTTCATTGAGTTGGATGGAAAAATAAGGAAGAAATCCGTGTTTGTCCGTGAAATCCGTGTACAAGAACTCCAATGATTGACGACTACAGCAAAGACCTCCTGCGCAGCGGCATCATCGATTTGAAAGCCGGGGACCGCGAATCTGCACGGCGCTATCTCGACCGCGCACTCTACATGAGCAGCGACCACGACGTCATGGCCGAGGCCTGGTTCCAGTTGGGCCAGCTCGCGGACGACCCGGCTGAAAAGCGCATGGCGCTTGAGAATTGCCTGTCAAACGACCTGCAGCATGCACGCGCCCGCCGCGCCTTGGCGATCCTGGATGGGAAACTGAAGCCGGATGAAATCGTGGATCCCGACCTTCTGCCGCCCGCGCCCGCAGGTCTGCAGCAGGCGGACGCCCGGCGCTTCATGTGTCCCAAGTGCGGCGGGCGCATGACCTTCTCACCGGACGGCGGATCGCTGGTGTGCGAATATTGCTTGCGTAATCAAACCTTGAATTCCTCCCATGCAAGCGCAGGCGATAAGGATTTCATCATCGCCATGGCCACGGCGCGCGGTCACGGGAAGCCCCTGGCCGAACAGGTCTTTCATTGCCAGGGCTGCGGCGCCGAATTCATCCTGCCTCCCGACCAACTTTCCGCAACCTGTGTATATTGCGGCTCAGCGCACGTGGTCAACCTTGAGAAATCAAAGGACCTGCTCGCGCCGGATGGAATCATCCCGCAAGCCTTCGATCAGGAGCACGCCGTGAAATTGCTGGTGGATTGGGTGGAGAGCAATCCGATCCAGCCGGAGAAACAGGCGGAGAGGCCACGCGGTTTGTATCTCCCGCTCTGGACCTTCGACATCGGCGGTGAAATTGACTACACCGGTGACGTGATGGAAGAGCAGGACATGGGCTTCGGCCAGCACGCTTCCAGGCTGGTGCGGGTAAAGGATCAGTATCCCGTGATGCTTAACAACGTTCCGATTCCGGCCAGCCGCAAATTATCCGCTCCTTTTGTCAGGCTTATCCCGACGTTCGACCTGAAGGCCATCCAACCTTATGACCCGCGCTACCTGGCCAACTGGCCCGCCGAACTCTATGACGTTCCCATGGGCGAGGCCTCGCTGGATGCGCGCAGTCAGGCTTTCGTGCGTCTCAAGCAGGATTTGATCGACCGGCTAATTGCCACGCATCTGATCTCGGCCTCCTCAGCCAAAATGACCATTGAGTCGTTTCGGCTCGACCTGCTGCCGGTTTGGCTTACGGAAATCTGGCTCGAAGGCCGCAGCCGTCTCGTCCTGCTCAATGGACAAAATGGCGCCATTCAGGGCGATATCACAAGAAAATCACAGAGCGCTAAAGGCGGATTGAGGGAATGGCTGGCGGATTTGGTGAACGACTGAATTTATCTATACACCATTTCCCAATCCACCAATGTGCCAACTCCCAATCTTCCAATCTCCAATTCTGCCTTTCGTGGTTTAATTCTCTGCATGCCCCAGGCCACATCCATAGTCCGCTCGCGCCGCGCCCGGCGCATCGATCAACACCGCGCCCGCACCCGCAGTCTGCGCATGGGCGGCGTCGGCCTGGGCATTATCGTTTCACTATTGCTGGGAGTATGCATACTACTCGCCGCACTGGCCTATGCCGGCCTGACCGGCGGATTGCCCAACGTTGCAATACTCCCTGCTCTGCTTAATCCGCCCGATGGACTCCTGCTCCAACCCACGCGTGTCTACGACCGCACCGGCCGGCATCTCCTGCTAACCTTCGCACCGAGCTCAGCGAATGATGGGACTCGCCGTTATCTGCCATTGAACCCGCAGGTTCCGCAGCATCTTCCCGATTTTCTGGCCAAAGCCACGGTTGCCGTGGCCGACCCGGGCTTTTGGTCTGATGGCGGCTATGTGCTCGGCGGCTGGAACAATCCCGATGTCCATCCGACCATCGCGCAGAAGCTCGTCTCCGACTTGCTGCTCTATGACGAAGCGCCTTCAGTGCCGCGAGCCCTGCGCGAACGCATACTTGCAGCCCAGAGCACTTCACAATTTGGGCGCACACAGATCCTCGAGTGGTATCTCAACTCCGCCGACTATGGCAACCAGGCCATTGGTGTCGATGCGGCGGCCCAGCTCTACTTTGGAAAGCCTGCCTCGGAACTGACGCCCGCCGAGTCGGCGGTGCTGGCGGCTACCAGCCAGGCACCCGGTCTGAATCCGCTGGACGCGCCGCAGGTTGCGCTCCAACGCGGCCGCACGGCGATCCAGCTCATGCAATCGCTTGGCCTGATTTCAAACAACGCGGCTTCAAATGCTCTCTCCGAGACTCCCTCACCGGTAGCCCGTTCCACAGCCGGGAACGCAGCCAGCACCGCCCCTGCATTCCTCAATCTCGTCCTTCAACAGCTCGACGGGCAGTTCACGCGTGACCGCATCGAACGCGGCGGCCTGACCATTATCACAACTCTCGACTATGACCTGCAGCAGCAGGCAAGCTGCACGACTCTGGTTTATGCCGCGCGGCTCGCCGGACAGGCCGGCCCAGCCACGCCCTGCCCCCTGGCCAATTCGCTGCCCTCGCTGCCGCCGGACACCAGCCTCCAGGACCCCTCCGCAAGCGACCTTGTTTTCGACCCGGAGTCGGGCCAGGTTCTGGCGGCAGTGGGCGAAACGCTTGGAGGCCAGGAGACCGCCTTTTTGTCTCCGCATGATCCAGGGACTCTCATGTCGCCATTCATCTATCTGACGGCATTCACGCGCGGTCTAAGTCCAGCCTCGCTGGTGTGGGATATTCCGACGACCGAAAACGCACAGACCCCCGGAGCCCAGTTTCACGGCCCCGTCAGCGTGCGGGAAGCGCTGGCGAACGACTATCGGGTGCCCGCACAGACGGTTGCGGATCAAATGGGGTCGGACGCCATTAACCGGACGGAAGCTTCGTTTGGCCTGGTTTCCAACCAGGCGACCTTGCTCGACATGGCGCAGGCATATGGGATTTTTGCGGTGCAAGGTGTGCGTTACGGTCAGCCTGCACCGTCGGCCGGTGGGACGCCTCAACCTTCCGCCGTGCTGCGCGTCGAGGGGCTGGATCATTCGGTCTGGCTGGATCTGAGCGATCCGCAAGCCCAGCCGATTGTCACGCCGCCGCTCGCCTATCTGATGAACAACATTCTCAGCGATGAAGCCGCGCGCTGGCCTTCGCTCGGCCATCCTAACGAACTGGAGATCGGGCGGCCTGCCGGGGCAAAGCTCGGCCAGACCGACTCCGGGCTGGATGCATGGACAGTGGGCTATACCCCGTCGCGGCTCACGGCGGTCTGGATTGGGAGTCGTGCGACCAATTCTCCCCAGCTCTCTCCACGCCTGCCGGCCGGACTGTGGAGTGCCCTGATGCAGGCTGCCACGCAATCCCTGCCAACCGACGGCTGGTCAATGCCCCCCGGCGTAACCACGATGCAGGTTTGCGATCCATCCGGCCTGCTCCCCACCAAGGATTGTCCCTCGATTGTCGACGAGGTCTTTCTCAGCGGCAATGAGCCGGTCCAGCCGGATAACCTTTACCGAACCTACGAGGTAAACCGTGAGACGGGGTTTCTGGCCACGGTGTTTACGCCGCCTGAGCTGATTGAGGACAAAGTCTTCATGATCGTCCCGCCCGAAGCGCAAGCCTGGGCGAAATCGGCGGGCATTCCCAGCGCACCGACTGCCTACGATGCCATCCAGGCTGCGCCCGTCAATCCGGACGTGCACATCACGAGCCCGGCGTTATTTGCCAACGTAAGCGGCAGGGTTCAATTCAGGGGCTCGGCCTCCGGCGCAGCGTTCGACCATTATCGCATCGTGGTGGGTCAGGGATTGAATCCACAGGAATGGATCCAGGTGGGAAGCGATTCATCCACGCCCATCGCCGATGGCATTCTTGGCACGTGGGATACAACAGGCTTGAGCGGTTTGTATGCCGTGCAGTTGCAAGTTATTCGCACCGATCAAAGGGTGGATACGGCCGTAACTCAGGTGACAGTCAATAGCAAGTGATCGATTTGCATTCGTAGCCTTTGGTATCGTGGAGTCCTTTGCAGAGGATACAATAACGGTATGCCCTCCCTGGCAGATAAACTGAAGGCGCTCGGCGTCCAGACAGGCACATCGGAAATTACGGCCCCCAAAGAAGGCGAGCATTACGACATCGGCTCGGTGCTAGCCGGCGCGGGCGCTGTTCTCACGCCCGCAGGCGAGACCTTTGTCTATGAAGAGCGATTCGCCTCAGATTATCGTCATGGCGAGGCCCCGATTCGACCGAATGCCCCGCTCGACATCATCTCGGCCTGGGCAGCGGAGCCACGCTTGTCATCCCTCGATCTATCTGCCTTCGCCTTCCTCGACACGGAGACTTCCGGCCTGGCCGGCGGCACGGGCACGTATGCTTTTCTGATCGGCGCCGGGCGCTTTGTCGAGAGCGGTGAATTCCTCCTGAAGCAGTTCTTTATGCGCGATCCGTCCGAGGAGGCTGCACTGCTGGAAGGACTGGCTGCCTTTCTCGCGCCAGCGCAGGCTTTGGTGACATTCAATGGGAAAGCCTTCGACGCGCCGCTCCTGGTGACGCGTTACACGCTCCACAGCATTCCCATCCCCTTTAAAGATTTTGCGCATCTTGACCTGCTGCCATTGGCCCGCCGTCTGTGGCGGGACCGGCTCGAATCGCGTGCGTTGAAATATCTTGAAGAAAACATCCTGCAGGCGCCGCGCACGAGCGAGGAAGTGCCCGGCTATGAGATCCCCCTGCTCTATTTTGATTACTTGCGAAGCGGCGACGCACGCCCGCTCAAAGGCGTGTTTTACCACAATGCCATGGATGTTGTGGCCATGGCCGCCCTGCTGAGTCACACGGCGGGGATTCTGGCCGACCCGTTCCACGAAAGCATCGCACATGGCCTGGACGTGGTGGCAATGGCAAGATTATATGAGGACCTCGGTCAATGGGATACCGCCGCCCGTCTCTTCGAGCGTGGGTTGCAGATGAGCCTCACCGAGGAGAATTTCTGGGAAGCTGTCCGCCGCCTCTCCGTCCTGCAGAAACGGCGCGGCGACTTCGAAGAAGCCATCCGCTTATGGGAACAGGCCGCCTCCGATGGCCATATCTACGCCTATGTGGAACTCGCGAAATATTACGAGCACCGAAAACGCGATGTGAACTCTGCCCTCAAATGGACAAAGTCGGCCATGAAGGAGGTTGAGCGCGCCGAATTGCCCGCTTATATCCGCAAACATTGGCAGGAAGAGTTGAAGCATCGGCGGACCCGGCTGGAAGCCAAGGCCGCCTGATGCTCAATTTACGATTGACGCTGGCAGATTGCCGAGTCCCGGCTTGCATCAGGATATAATCGGCGCAACCAACGGCAGGGCCAGCGCCTGCCCCTCAGGAGGAGCCATGCAGATCACTGTTTCAATCCAGCAAGGCCGGGTGCCTGTGACAGTCGTCCAACCGCACGGCGATGTGGACGCGTCCAACTATGCGGAACTGGTTGACAAGGTACAAGCCTTACACAAGGACGGCGCCGCGGATTTTCTGGTGGATCTAAGCGACGTATCTTTCATGTCCAGCGCCGGACTCGTGGCCCTTCACAGCATCGCCATTCTGCTTCGGGGCGAGAGGCCGGCCGACCCTGAATCTGGCTGGTCAGCGTTGAAATCGATTGACCGCTCGCGAGAACGCGGTGTGCAGAAGCACGTGAAACTGCTTAATCCACAGCAATATGTTGCCGATACCTTTGATAAATCGGGGTTCACGCAGCTCTTTGAGGTCTTCACCGATCTACAAAAAGCGGTGGCCTCATTCTAGCCAATCCGACGTTCGTGTCTTGGGCGGGCGCCAGTGATGGAAGCGTTTCGCAATTGGTGTGCTTGCAGATGTGCAGCCTGAGAACCGTTCTCAGGCTGCTTTTTGGAAAGATGGCTTGTGTGTCGGCTGCTTATTGTCGCGGAAGGCTGACGGTCGCCTTCCTGGCCAATTTGTTCCAACCCACCACCGGGCCGCGAATCGCGGTCACGACTGCTTGAACCGCGGCGTAATACAGCAACTGGCGGTAGAAGAATCGCTGTAACACCAGCCAGATGATCAAACTCCAGTCTTCCTTTTTCTCAAGCGAAAACGCAATCAGTGCCGTAAGGAAATCCAACAGCAGGAAGAGGATGTAAAAGAATACCATGCTCTGGAGCCCGGTCGGCAAGGGATCCAGCGGATGCTCAGAGATTTGGATGAATATCTCTACGATGGCGGCAATGGCGGCCAGGTCCATCAGCGGCGAGATGACTGGAAAGAATATTTGAAATATCAATATGTTGGGCATCGCCAGAAGCCCGAGCGCCTTGTATCGTGCACGGAACGCGGTATCGCGGTTCTTCCAGGCGGCCTGCATTGTGCCGTACATCCAGCGGAAGCGCTGTTTCAGAAATCCCCGTACTGTATCCGGAGCCTCGGTAAAGGCAACAGCATCGTCGGCATACTCAACCGTGTGCCCGCTGCGCAGGATGCGCAGGGTCATGTCGGTGTCTTCCGCCAGGGTATCGTTCGTGAACCCACCCATCTCCAGCAGAAGTCCGCGCCGCCAGGCCCCAATTGCTCCGGGCACCACGGTAATGGAGTTGACCCATGCAAATGCGCGGCGGTCGAGATTTTGACTCGTGATGTATTCCAGCGCCTGCCAATTGGTAAGCAGATTAATGCGGTTGCCAACCTTGGCATTGCCCGCCACGGCTCCGACGCGCTCATCCGCAAAGTGGCGGACGAGGTTGGTAACGGCATCCGGACGCACGATTGTATCGCTGTCGAGGGCCACGATTATTTCGGACTTGGATCTTGCGATCCCATAGTTGAGCGCCTCGGCTTTCCCGCCGTTCTGCTTCCTGAAGGCGTGCACAGTCGAATTGTTTCCAAACAACTCCACTACGCGCTCGTAGGTACCATCGATGGAGCCGTCGTCCACCAGGATGATCTCCATTCCCGGATACGTGGTCGCCAGCAACGAGTTAATCGTCTTTTCAATTACCCGGGCCTCATTGTATGCCGGCACGACGATACTGACGGACGGCCGGTAAGCGGACGGATAGCCTGCCTGCCGCGTTCGTCGTTTGCCAACGATGGCAAGGAAGCCGATGGCGGCAAATCTGAGCAAGCCGAGGAAAATGCCCGTCAGGAACAGGACCGAGAGCAACGAATTGGTTTTGCTTATCATTTGAAAGCCGAGGTTGTCCACGATGGCGATCGCCCGCTGATTGGCCGTGAGCGGCGGCATGACCTGGGCACGCGACAAGCCCATCAGATCGGAAACACTGACCAGTTGGTATCCGTGCGCGCGCAATTGCTGAATGATGAGCGGCAAGGCGGCCACCGTTTGCGATCGATCTCCGCCGCCATCGTGAAGCAGAACGACATTTCCCGCGCCGCTGGTGGCCTGGCTGATGACCGACTGCACGATATTGTCAACACCCGGCCGCATATAATCGGATGGATCGATCTGCATTCCAATTGTGTAATAGCCCATTCGGCCGCTGAGCAGCAGCGGTTTGACCTGGTCCGGCGAATTGGGTTCCACATCTTCCGAATAAGGCGGCCTGAATAGGATTGTTCGCAGGCCCAGCTCACTCCCGATCAATCGTTGAGTCGCATTCAGCTCAACGGCAAATTGCGTTTCGGAAATAACGGAGATATTCGGGTGAGTGTAGGTATGATTGCCAATTTCGTTCCCATCGCTCACGATTTGCTGGAGAATGCCCGGGTTGGCATTGGCATTCGAGCCGATGACAAAGAATGTCCCGGGGACGTTGTACTGTTTCAGGATGCTCAGGATCTGAGGTGTCCATTGAGGGTCCGGGCCGTCGTCAAATGTAATGGCAATCTTATTTGGATCGCCTCCGCCCCAACGCGTAATAACGTAAGGCGATGGAAAACTAAGGAATTGTTCGCCCGTAATTAATCCCGTCTGGTTGTCGTAGGCTACGGCGCGTTGCCCGTTTGCCGGCACCGAGGACACCTTCAGGATCTCACCTTTTCCCTGATAAGAAATATCGTAACCGTACTGCAATTGCGACAGGGAATGGGCAGTGGGGGCGTTGAGGTTTGCACGTTGCTTTAGAACCTGCCAAACGGCCGGGTCTTCCGACCCCATTCGCCATAGCGCCAGGCCCTGGATGGGATAGCGATGCGTTTCGGCGATCTGGTTGAAAGCCGATATCGCATCCAGATACCAGACGTGATGCAGGGCGCCGCTCGCATCCGTATAGTCAAAGGTCGGATTAAGAGAGACCGGATCCAGCCGTATTTGAGCGCCGTAGGTTTGCGCCAGTTGAACCGCTTGCTGGAATGAGACCTCCGTCCCCTGCGCCGCGCCTACTGTCCAGTCATAGCCGTAGCCGCCGATTCCGACCACGTATTTTGAGGGAGAAACTTCGGAGAATCGCTGCTGAAGCGCATTGGCGAAGAATTGCTGCGACGCCACAGGCCCCGGATCGCTTCCATCCCAATGCTCATCATAGGTCATCAGGATCAGATAGTCGTTGAACCTGGCCAGGCTTCGATAATCGTAACTGTTGTCATCCACCGGGACGGATTGTGAAACCTGCAGGCCAAGTGGATGAAAAACTCCGTAGAGTTCCCGCATGAAAGCAGTGAGCTGGGCCTGATCTGCGGGAGGTATATTTTCAAAATCTATACTGACACCCGCGAAGTGGTTGCTCTGAACGTAGGCCAGCAGCGATTGAACGGTTCGGGAGCGGTCGGCCGGATCTGCCAGCATCCCGCCGACCGCGTCGCTGTTCCAGCTTTGAGTATTGTTGTCGTAGTTATTGATCAGTGGAATGATCGGCAGGTTCGGCCGGTTCTGTTTGATGTAGTCCACGACCTGCTGTTGAGCGGCGGCATCGTCAGGCGCGATGGTCCCGCTGGCATCGGTGAGGTGCAGCCATTCCGGTATTAATTTATCGATGTTGTTGATATTTTGTTTGAGCGAGGTGAAGCTGTTATCATCCCAGTTCACAAAGAAACCGATTACCTGTGTGTGATTCGGAGATGCTGGCAGCACCGGGCTGGGCGCCGGTATCGGCGTGGGAGCGGCTGGCGTGCTGATGGGAAGTGGAGCGTTGAATGCGACAGAACCACCGGGTGTTGGAGGGGGAAGGTGAAAAGATACGTTGCGACGCGGGATCTTGATTTTCACCGGGAGGTCTGTATCTTTGGCGTGAGATACCTGCCGCACCAGAGATTGTCTTGTCCTCAAGTTCTGCACGTTGGTGGAAACGGCCGTCGGCGCCAGCGTGGGCGTGGGTGTGAAGGCGCTGGAGGCGTGACTTTGTTGCAGCAGCTTTTGTATGGGCAGCAATGCCGGGCTGGGCAATGAAGGCGTTGAGGCCACACTCGCTACAAGACCGCAGAATATCAAGGTCAGGATCACGCCAAGAAGCTGTGTGACCAGCTTGAAGCGTTTCCAGCGCCGGTTTTTGGAATCGAAAAAAACGGGTTTATCAGACATACATCTGCCCTCCCCGGGCGTAGCGAGTGCCGATTCTATTTCGACTGTTTTAGACGCGGCTTAATGAGCGTGAATTCGAGATAAGAAGAAGCTAAAACCCCCTAATGGTTTACAATTCCCGGATTGGCAGGAACCTCCCATTGCGAGCAGTCAAACTTCGGATGGCCTGAACCGTCAAGAGCACACCTATCAGGAGGTGGACCGGTATGTCGATCGAAGAAAATAAACAACTCTTGAGACGCTACCAGGAAATCTACAACAGCAACGACCTGGACAGGCTGACCGAGGTAGTCTCGGAGAAGCTGCTAACGCCGCGCATCCTGCCGGGTCTACCGCCGGGCTTGGAAGGCGCTAGGGCTGCTCATCAGATTATGCTGGCCGGTTTCCCCGATTACCAAACCCTGATCGAAGACCTGATCGCCGAAGGCGGCAAGGTCGCGGCGCGCATCCGGATGACTGGAACGCACCGGGGGGATTTCATGGGCATCTCCCCTACCGGCAGGAAAGTGGAATTTACCGGCATATACATCGCCCGCATCGAAAATGGAAAGATCGTTGAGCACTGGGGGGAGGAAGACAGCGTCAGCCTGCTGCGGCAGCTGGGCGCCTTGCCGTAAAGAACAGGAAGATCACTTTCCCCCGTTTTATCATCCATGCCAGGGCCCCACAGGTGCCCTGCTTGAAGGATTATCAATCAGCACGCTAGCGGTCATCTGGCTGGCGACAAAGGCGCAGAATCTCTTTGCGTGCCTCTCCTTCGACGACCACCACAAGGACATCGCCGGGTTTGATCACCGTCTCTCCATGTGGGATGAAAACCTGGCTGCCGCGCCGTAACGAAGCAATCAGGCTATCGTGAGGCCATGGAATTTCACCCATCTTTTTCCCTGCACAGGGCGCCCCTTTTTCCACCGTAACATCCGATACGTTAACTTGAGCCGGGGTAAAGGCGTCCAATCAAATCTCCCGGGCCCGGTGACGCTGCGCGGTGCGCCGCGTCAGCGCGATTTCGTAGGCGTGAATTACGTCGGCGCGGCGGAGCACGCCCAACAGTTTACGCGGGTAGTTTCGGTCGACGACGGGCAGGCGGCCCACATCCCGGTAACTCATTCTCAGCAGGGCGTCGCTCAAGGTTTCGCCGGGATACGTCACGAGCAGTTCGTGAGTGCAGGCCTCCCCCACGGTGGTCGAGGCACGCTTCAATTCATCCACAACATCGATGTCCTGCACGGTTAACATCCCCACCAGGCTGCCGCCCACGTTGACCACCGGCAGGCCATGATGGTGGGTGCGAGCCAGAATATCGGCCGCCTGTTCCAGGGTGGCGGATTCTGGAAGAGTCTCTTTACTGGACTGCATCGCTTCGCCAACCGTTATTGCCTGTAGTACCTGAACGTCGCGCCCACGATCCAGATGGATTCCCAGGCGCGACAGCCCCGTCAGGTAAATGGAGTCGCGCTGTATGCGCTGCGATAGCAGCAGGCTCACGGCCGCAGCCAGCATAACGGGCAGGATGATCCGGTAATCATTGGTCATTTCAAACAACAAAATGGTCGCGGTCAGCGGCGCATGCACCGACCCGGCTAATACCGCTGCCATGCCCACGAGTGCAAAAGCCTGCGGATCAATGCCCAGACCGGGGAACAGGCCGGCCGCGGCGATTCCGTAGGCCCCGCCGAGCGCCGCCCCCAGATACAAGGATGGCGCGAATACACCGCCCAGGAATCCGCCGCCTATGCTAAACGGCGTCAGGAACAGCTTGACAATCAGCAAAGCCAACAACAGCCACAACGCGACGATATTCTTGTTCAGAATGTCCTGGATGGTCCCATATCCAACGCCCAATACCTGCGGCAGGAAAAGACCAATGATGCCAATGATCAATCCGGTCCCGGCTGTCTTAAGCGAGGCTGGCACATAAATTTGGTGGAAGAAATCCTGCATGGCGTAAAGCAAACGTACATAGAGGGCCGATACCGGCCCGGCCAGCAGACCCAATACCAGATACAGCGGAAATTCCCAGACGGAATGAAATGCGTAAGTTGGGACATGGAAGGCAGGCTCCGGTCCGCTCGCCGCCTGCGTAAAGGCAGACGAGGCGACCGAGGCGACCAGCATCAGACCCAGCGCATTGCCGTCGATCTCGCCCAGAATCAGTTCAAGCGCAAAAAACACGCCCGCGATCGGAGCGTTGAATGCCGCGGCGATGGCTGCGGCAGAACCGGCTGCCACCAGGGTACGGATGCGCTCATCCGATAAGTGCAGGAGTTGGGCAAACATCGAACCTATGTTGGCACCGATCTGAACAGATGGATCTTCCGGACCCAGTGCTGCCCCGGTTCCAATTGAAATGGCCGATGCCAGGATTTTCACCGGTGCAGTCCTATAGCGCAACCGCCCCCCGGCCAGTGCCACCGACTCCATAATTCCAGCCACGCCATGCAACCGTTCCTCGGCGATCCAATAATGGGCAATCAGGCCGACCACAATCCCGCCCACCACGGGGATCAGCACAACGAGCCATCCCATCCCCGGTGACTTCGCAAAAACTCCGATACTTCCGGCCATGCCAACTTGTACGGCCAGGATGATCTTTTTGAAAAGCCATACGCCCATGCCCGTGGTTAATCCGATCACGGCCGCGACGATACCCAGCGCCACGGTCTGAGACGTAGGAATGTGATCGAGCCAATTGGAAAGTACGCTTTTGATTGTCATGGTCTGCCTGTCGAAGAACGGATTAATAACTCCGGTTGTATTTTAACCTGCGGTTCTTCCAAAGTGTCACCTGCAATTATAGCCATGAGCATTTTCGCCAGTTGCCGAGCCACCGAGTATACCGGCTGTTCCAGCGTGGTCAGCGGGGGCTCCGTATGAGCCGCATCAGCCAGGCCATCAAACCCGGCAATAGCTACATCACGTCCAATTGTCAGCCCGCGTTCGTGTGCTGCATGTAACGCTCCGAGCGCAGTCTGATCGTTGATGCATACTATCGCGCTGGGTGGCATGGGGATTTCCAGAAGGTGTCTGGCTGCTCGATAACCACCTTCGGAAGTCAGATCGCTTCGAGTAATCAATGAAGGGTCGGGTTTGATTCCCGCGGCCTTCAATCCAGCCAGATAACCGCGTTTGCGATCATAATCAATCTTGAACTCAGGAATACCCCCGATGTAACCTATGCGGCGATGCCCGCTGCCCACCAGGTATTCCATCAGTCGCCGGAGCCCGCTGCGCAAATCCACTTCAACACCTATGAAATCGAGATGGGCGAGCGAACGTTCCAACGAGACGTGCGGCACTTTATGTTCTGCCAAGAAACGCAAGCGCCAGTCGTTGAGCCGAACACGATTGATCACGATCCCATCGATCTTGCCTGCCTGCAGCCAGCGACTGTAGAGAATTTTTTCCGCCTCGCCATCGGAAGGTGCGGCGGACACAAGCAGGTCAAAATTATGCGCCGAGACTTCATCACTCAGCCCGGCAATGAACTCCGAAAAAAACGGGTCCGCGAAACCAACGCTAGCCGCTGGAAGCACATAGCCAATAGTGTCCGTTCGCTGGCGACGCAATTGTCTGGCCGCGCGGTTTGGAACATACCCCATTTTCCGAGCCGTCTTAATCACTAAATCACGGGTACTTACGGCTACATCATCGTAGCCGTCCAGGGCGCGCGAGACGGTGGTAATCGACAGATTCAGGCGCTTGGCAACATCGCGAATCGTCGTTGACATATGGTATAATTATCCAAAACGTTTTGGATGATTTTATCACATATTGTGGGCTTTTCCCAGTTCGTAAAAGTTGTTGAAGAATGACTCTCCGCGGTCCGGATTTAGCCGAAGGAAGAGAGAACGAGAAATGCAGGTGTGCCTGGAGATCGAATGCCAGATGCCGGCCGTTGCAGCCAAGTCAAGGTCGCCGACGTTCGGCAGGAAGGAGCGCACCAGATTACAACCCCGAGAAGCTCCGAGCAACACGGTTGGCCTGTATTTCGCGATTTGACAGCAGCTGGTGTTGCGGGCTTCGTCTTATTACGAAAGGAAGACGAAAATGTTCGATATAGAAATCCCAATCAACGCCGCGATACGTGCAGTGGATGGAGAATGCGGCCAAGCGGTCTGTGTCGTAGTCGATCCGATCAAGGAGAAGGTTACGCACCTGGTAGTTGAGGAAACAGACCCGCCGCGGGCTTTAAGGCTAGTTCCTATTGAGCTTGTGCATGGCGCCAGGGATAAAGAAATCGAGATCAAGTGCGGGATCGATCAGTTGAAGAAGATGGAAAGCTTTGTGGAAACAGAATTCCTTCGGCCCGATCCGCAGACGGCCTGGAGTCGTCTCTGGCCCTTTGTAGAGCCGGAAACGCCGTTCATTGCGCCTGAACACCAAAAGATTCCCGCCGGGGAAGTAACTGTTCGTCGCGGAACCCCAGTGCTCGCGAGCGACGGTCTGATCGGAAAAGTGGACGAACTCATGATTGACCGCAAGGACGGGGGCATCACCCATCTTGTACTGCGGGAAGGTCACCAGTGGGGACAAAAGGACGTTTCGATTCCCGTCTCGCAGATCGAGAGCCTAGATCAAGACTTGATCCGTCTTAAGATTTCCAAGAAAGAAGTGGAAGCCCTCCCGGAAATTCGAATTCGACGTTTCAACCGCTAACGAAACTACTCGACGATGAATCGAAACAGCATTCCGCTAGGACGCGTACTGGGAATTCCCGTTGGGTTGGATTATTCCTGGTTTCTTATTTTCGCCTTGCTCACATGGTCGCTTGCTGCCAGCTACTTTCCCTCGGAATTCAAGGGCTGGCCCGTCGCCGAATACTGGATTATTGCGGCGGTGACGGCGGTCCTCTTTTTTGCGAGCGTGCTGCTCCACGAACTGGGACATTCCGTGCTCGCCATACGTTACAAAATTCCCGTGCGGAGCATTACGCTCTTCCTCTTTGGGGGAATTGCACAGATTGCGTCAGAGCCGCCGAATGCGACTGCCGAATTCTGGATCGCCATCGCAGGCCCGCTGGTCAGTTTCGCGCTGGCAGGCCTCTTTGGAATTGCACAAATTCTTTCGACTGGGGCGGCGCCATTGCTTGCCGTCGCAAAATACCTGGCGTATATCAACGGCCTATTGGGACTTTTCAATCTAATCCCCGGTTTTCCATTGGATGGCGGCCGGGTGTTCCGTGCGCTTGTATGGGGGGCGACGCACGATTTCCAGCGTGCTACCAGGATTGCGGCAACCGTTGGGCGGGGAATTGCCTTCCTGTTCATCCTGGTCGGTGCCTGGCAGATCTTCACCGGCAATATCATCAACGGCCTGTGGACTGCATTCATCGGCTGGTTCCTGGAAAGCGCGGCCAACTCGCAGTTGAGCCTCCAGCACCTCCACAATTTATTGGAAGGCCATACGGTTGCCCAGGCGATGAGTCGCAACTATGCGCTCATCCCCGGAGATCTTTTGCTGCAGCAACTGGCCGATGAACACATCCTGGGCACCGGCAGACGCTTCTTCATAGTAGAGGAGGTGGGGCAGCCGGTGGGCCTGCTGACGATGGCTAATCTAAATAAGATCCCCCGGACCGAGTGGGCGGGTACAACCGCAGCCCAGGCGATGACCCCGGTCGACCAATTTCATCTGCTTAAGTCCGATTCAGGGCTTGCGGAGGCGCTCGAAGAAATGAATTTGGAAGGGATTAACCAACTGCCGGTGGTGACCGGCGGGCAGGTTCAGGGAATTCTTACGCAGGAGGGCGTGATGAATTTTCTGCGCAACCTGCAGGAGATGAATCCGCTGAGACGATAATTTTGGGTTCACAGAAAAGAGGTCAAATCTTATGGATATCCCCATCGACGCCAAAGTAAGCTGTTCGGACGGCCCCTGCGGCAAATCAACGCACGTCATCCTGATGCCGACCACCGAGAAAATAACCCATGTGGTGGTCAGTAGCGGCTCCTTCCCGGAAATCCAATACCTGGTTTCCATCGATCATATTTCCGAAAGCACGCCAGAGTTGATCCGGCTGAACTGCACACGCGAGGATCTGTCGAAGATGCCGGTATTCGACCGATTGGAATTCATCCCTTCCGATCTAACGGGTTTTACCGCGAGCCCGTATGTGATGTGGCCCTATTACGTGCCGGATCTCGAATTCATCAAGATCGAAAAGGAGCATATTCCCGCCAACGAACTGGCTATTCGAAGAGGAACGAGTGTCCAAGCCACCGATGGCAGCGTCGGCCGCGTTGATGAATTCCTAATCAACCCGCAAAATGATTACATTACGCATCTGGTGCTTCGGGAAGGTCATCTTTGGGGACAAAAGGACGTGACCATCCCCGTCAGCCAGATCGATCACTTTACAGATACCACTGTTTACCTGAAGCTGAATAAACAGGATATTGAAAAATTGCCGAGAATCCCGGTTCGGCATAGCCGGACGAAATGAGATTGGACTGTGCGAATTGTTGCCTGCGATCAATAGCGATGAAAGTGGAACGAAATGGCTACTGTGTTCATGAAGTGGCTGGAAACCAGCCCGAAAGATTACGATCGGGGGATTCAATTGCTGACGTTGGGACGGATCCAACGTATCAAAGACAAAATCGCAAGCGCCTACATCCAAGATGGGACACGAGTCCTGGAGATCGGCTGCGGTACGGGCACGCTCACGCTGATGATGGCGCAGCGCGGCGCGACTGTAACAGGCATCGATGCCTCGCCCCGGATGCTGGGAGAGGCCGAGAAGAAGATCACAGATGCGAACCTTGAAGACCGCGTATCCCTGAAACACATGGATGCAGCCCTGATCGGAGACCGCTTTGCCGAGGCTTCCTTCGACCTGATCGTATCCACGCTGGTCTTCAGCGAACTCCCGCCAGACGACCAGCGCTTTGTTTTGGAAGCCTGCCAGAGAATGCTGGCGCCAAACGGCCGCCTGTTGATTGCCGACGAGGTGATCCCGGCAAAACCCGCCAAGCGGCTTGCGTTCTATCTTGTCCGGTTGCCGTTGGTGTTGCTCACCTGGCTGATCACGCGTACAACGACCACTTCCCTGCGCGAGTTTGATTCAATGCTAACCCGAACCGGATTCCACACGCATGTAGCCGCGTCGTATCTGGGCGGCAGTTTGGTCTTGTACGAATCTTTCACCGCAATGGCGGGACAACTCGAACCAAACCTTCCGCCAACCGTGATCGGGAGGCTGCAGCATCGCGTCACACTTCAGACTTTGTTGCTCGATATGTGGCTGCTGTTCTTCCGCCTAATCCCGCCCTATCCCAAAGTGCGGACCGGCCTGTATGCGGTCGGCCATCCCGACAGAGATTCGCCTGTGCTGGTGACCGGCAACTTCGACCTGACCGTGCGACGGCTGCTACAGGCGATAGATGGCCAGGTGAACGCCTGGGTGCTTGTGGCAGATTCTTCCGGGATCAACGTTTGGTGCGCGGCCGGAGGCGGGCACTTCACCGCAGAAAAAGTAATCGCAGCGGTGAAATCATCGCATTTGAATGAAGTGGTAAATCATCACGCCTTGATCCTGCCACAATTGTGTGCAAATGGCGTCGATGGTTGGCGGATCCGCGAGGAAACCGCCTGGGGTGTCCATTGGGGGCCGGCGCTGGCCGCGGACATTCCAGCTTATCTAGCTGGAAAACGCAAGAAGACGGATGAAATGCGCTGGGTCAAATTTCCACTGAAGGACCGGCTGGAGATGGTCACGGGCACGCTTGGATTGTACTGCCTGCTGATCCTTCTGCCGGTATTCATTTTTTGGCGGCCTCTGTTCTGGCCCGCCACATTCAGCATATTGGGATTATCGTATTTCTACGGAGTTCTTCCTTCCATGGCTGCCTGGCCGCGACGGGCTTTATAAAAGCATCCCGTTGACGGTTATTGCGCTGGCAGGACTTTTCATTTACAGCCTCCTTTGGAATCCACTGCAAGCCCCACATTTCTTCCATTGGGGGATAGGACTCAGCGGGCTCTCTTTTTTTACCGCGACCGAACTGCAAGGTATGTCGCCGCTGATGCGCGAAGGGCTGTCCCATTGGCATTGGCAAGTTGCCATCGGTCTCGGACTGGTCGCACTTTATTGGTTGATCCCCCTGGCAATCGGATGGAGGTAATCTTATGGGTACACAATCCAAGCTTATGACTTTCCTGACTGAGGAATTGCAGTATGTGGCAGAGGTAGGCGTTTTGGAGATCCACTTTCATGCCGAGAAATGCAAAGGCGTCTGGCAATGCTATAACGTCTGCCCGGTCGGCTGTTGGACGCCGGATCACGCGAACCGTAAAGTGGTTTTCCACGACAAGGAGCGTTGCATTGCCTGCGGCGCCTGTGTCCTGCAATGCCCGGAGGATGCCATCGAATTAAAGTGAAGGGGCTGACTGGCCCTCCAATTGAACTAAATCGAAATGACGAAGCTGGGGGTAAGGACCCAACCGTTCACGCTAAAGGGCATTTTGCATCGGTGCAGCATTTGCGGGTGATTCCTATTTTAGAGTGTTCTTACCTTGACAAACCGATTCAGCAGGGTATAATATAACTGACCGGTCAGTCATTTAGAAAAGGAATCCATGTCCCCTCGCCCGGATGTCAGCGACGAACGCAAGACCCAGATCTTGAATGCCGCCGAAGGTGTCTTCACCAAAAAGGGTTTTAGCGAGGCGCGCATGGATGATATCGCCGAAAAGACGGGCCTGAGCAAGGGCACGCTGTACCTTTATTTCAAGAGTAAAGAGGAATTGATTATTGCCATCCTGGATCGCATCTTTGGGGATGTCTTCAAACAATTCGAGACGCGAAAAAATGCCGAACTGAATGCTACGGAGGCAATCTGGCAATTCACCGACGCGGCGATCCGCGATTATAAGAGAATGCTGGTCATGATGCCGATCGCCTATGAATTTCTGGCGTTGGGTTTTCGAAACACGGTTGTGCAGAAGGCTTTGAGGAGTTATTTCAAACTCTATATGGATACCCTGATTCCGATCATCCAGCGCGGGGTTGATGCAGGCGAATTCCGCCCGGTGGACGCACGGGATATCGCCATCGCCGCCGGGGCGATCTTCGAAGGGACAGTCCTTCTGTGGGTTTATGACAAGAATCTTGTAGACGTAGATCATCATATTCGTACCGGCATTAAATTGCTGTTGGAAGGTGTTCTGGCACGCGCCTGATCGGTGTGCTCTTTTTTTAACCCAATATATGACTGACCGGTCAGTTCGAAATTTATCAAGGACATGTTGAGATGTCTGATGGGTTGCCGGATCCACGGCCACCATTTACCACCTTCACGGCAATCTTACAGGAGACTGAATGCTGCATAAATCCATTATTGAGGCCCCGCCCGGCAAAGCCTTACGCATGGGGCTGCGCCTGCCCATCTGGCTCTACCGCGCCCGGCTGGGTTGGATGCTGGGTGACCGTTTCCTGATGTTGACCCACACCGGGCGCACAAGCGGGCTTCAGCGACGCACTGTCATCGAAGTTGTCCGGCATGATAAGGATACAGACACCTACTACGTGGTTTCCGGCTGGGGGGAGAAATCCGACTGGTATCGCAACATCCGCAAGACCCCCATGGTTGGCGTCCAGGTTGGCGGGCGCAAATTTCAGGCGAACGTCGAATTCGTCGGCCTGGAGAAGGCAATCAATATTATGGAAGCCTATGCCCGCAAGCATCCGATGGCATTCAGCGAGTTAAGCGGATTGTTCCTGGGCCAGCGCATGAATCCTGAAGGCGGCGCACCGAAGCAGATCGCCGGGAAGATGCCTATGGTGGCATTCCATCCGCAGGACACGAAACAAGAGTAAAGGAGAAACAATGAACATCGTCATTCTGGTCGCCGCCATGATCCTTGTCGGGTTGATTATCGGTTGGCTGGCGGGACCGATCTGGAAAGATAAACGCCCCATCGGCATCCGCGGCGACTATGTTGCAGCGGTCATTACGGCCATTGCAGTGGGCCTGATGGATTGGTATGTGATCCCCGCCATGGGCTTCAGCGACAGCCTGCGCAATATCGGCGTCGCCATCGAGCCCGCCCTGGGCGCATTACTTGTGTTGTGGATCATCCGCACAGCAAAGAGATCATGACGCATAGCCTTAGCGTTATTGAGACCACGGGCCTCACGCGGGACTACAAAACGGTCCGCGCCGTGGACGACCTGACATTGGCGATAGCGCCTGGAGAATTATTCGGGTTGGTCGGTCCTGATGGCGCGGGAAAGACCACAACCCTTCGCCTGCTGGCCGGCTTGCTGGACATCAGCAATGGCGAGGCCTCGGTCCTTGGATTCGATTTGAAAGAAGATGCCGAATCCATCAAGCCGCACATTGGGTACATGGCGCAGCAATTCAGCCTGTATGCCGAGCTGTCGGTCATGGAGAATCTGCAGTTCTTCGCCGAGTTATTCGATGTGGCGCCCAAAGACCTGGCCGAAAGAACCGGACGCCTGCTGACTTTTGCAGGACTTACCGAATTTAAAGAACGACGGGCCGCGAATCTTTCAGGCGGCATGCAGAAAAAGCTTGCACTGGTCTGCACGCTGATTCATCGGCCCGAGCTCCTCTTGCTGGACGAACCAACTACAGGGGTTGACCCAATATCACGCCGTGAGTTCTGGAACATCCTCACCGACCTGCATCTGCAGGGCACAACGATCGTTGTCAGCACGCCGTACATGGATGAAGCCGATCGCTGCTCGCGCGTGGGTTTGATTTACGCGGGCAAACTGGTCGAGTGTGATTCGCCGAAGAATATCCGGGGAAGACTTGGAGCAGACGTCATCGAGATTCAGCCGGAAGACTGGCAGAGTGTTTTAAAGGCCGTGGCGGGCTTGAGCGGAGTCCGTGAAGCACAGACGTACGGCGAGTCGATACATCTGTTGGTGGATTCCGGCAAACGGCGACTGCCCGAGATCGAACGCATGCTGAAGAAAGAAGGGCTGGCGTATCGCAGTATCCGTATCGCGCCCGCGCGCATGGAAGAGGCGTTCATCTCATTGATTAGGAAGTTGGAGGCGTGATGTCCATCCGCCATATCTGGGCGGTTTCGCGCAAGGAAATCAATCACATCCTGCGGGACAGAAGCACGTTGGTTTTGGTCTTATTCACGCCCACGCTGGTCCTGTTCCTGATGGCCTATGCGCTGACCGTCGATTTGAAGCACATTCCCATTGCCGTGCTGGATTTCGACCGCACTCAGACCTCGCAGGCATTTGTGGAGCAAATCACCGCCGGGCAGGATTTGGACATTTACGCGTATGCCAGCAGCATGGACGATGTGAATGCCATGCTGATGCGCGGGCAGATCAAGGCCGCGGTGATCATTTCGCCGCACTTCGCCGGCCAACTGCACGCGTTGAAGGGCATTCCGCTGCAAGTGATCATTGATGGGACCGAGCCCCAGAGCGGAAATTTCGCGGTGCAGCACATCCAGCAGCGCGCTGAAGCATTTGTCGAACAGGCGCTCGCGCATCAATTGCAGGCACAGGGCATCCCCCTGGCATCCCTGCAACCGCTTGACCTGCGCATCCAGACCTGGTTCAACCCTGATCTAAAATCGGCCAACGCACTGATCCCGGGGCTGATCTCGATGGTATTGGGTTTCCCTGCGCTTTCCGTTGCGCTGACCCTGGCTCACGAACGGGAACATGGAACACTCGAACAATTGCTTGCGACGCCGATCCGCCGCGCCGAGTTATTGCTGGGAAAGATCATTCCTTACATCATTGCGGGCTTGATCAATGTGATCATCATTCCATTGCTATCCATCGCATGGTTTCAAATTTCGTTCAATGGCAATTTTCTCCTATTCTTTGGGCTTTCTGCCCTCTTCATGTTTGCGGTCCTGAGCATGGGCATGATCGTGGGGGTCTTCATGCGCACTCAGGCCGCCGCGCTTGCGCTCTCGTTCCTGGTGATCTTCTTCCCCGGTTTCTTCCTGACCGGCATCTTCTTCCCCCTGGTATCCATGCCCGAGGAAGCGCGGCTCGAATCCCTGGGTTTGCCGGGCACGCATTACGCCATTATCACGCGCGGCATCTTTCTGCAGGGAGTGGGCCTGGATGTCCTCTGGCCGTACGCGGTGATGCTGGTGGCTCTGGGCATCGCATTCACGCTGCTGGCTGCTTTGTTCTTCCGCAAGAAGCTGGGCTGAGCATGTTTCAACGGGTCTGGTCCCTGGCGCTGAAGGAATTCATCCACCTCCGCAACGACTGGTGGATGCCTGCCTTCATGTTGCTCGGCGGTGCAGCCGAGCTGCTCCTGGTTGGGTGGGCCACTTCGCGTCCGATCACCAATCTGCCCCTGATGGTGTTCGATCAAAACAAAAGCGCGGCCAGCCGGCAGTTTGTTGCAGCGCTCGAGAACACGCATACGTTCGGCGCCGCGGAACAGGTGGAGAGCATGCAATCCATTGCAGACGCACTCAACCGCGGGCAGATCAGCGCGGCGTTGGTCATTCCACCGGATTACACCCGGCAACTGCTCGCTGCGAACGGCGACCCCATCCTCTTCGCCATTCTAAACGGATCGGAGAATTCACCGGCGCAGGCCTCGCTGGAGGCTCTGCAAGGCGTGGCTCAGGAAATCGACCAGCGCCTCGTGATCCAACGCCTCGGCTTGCACCCGGACCAGTTTAGCAAATTCGATCCCAGCCTGCAGGTCTGGTTCAACGAAAACCTGTCGGAGGCGCTGTATACCACCCCGGCCGAAATGGGCCTGATGCTCGAGTTCACCGTCCTGCTCTTTGCGGCTCTGGCTTTCTCGCGCGAACGCGAACTCGGCACCATCGAGCAATTGCTGGTCATGCCCTTCTCTTCACTGGAGATCATCATTGGCAAATCCATTCCGGTGGTCATGGTGGGGTTCGCAGATTTTCTTTTGATGCTCACGATGATTCATTTCGCCTTCAACGTGCCGATACGCGGTTCCCTGATCCTGCTGCTTATCCTGGCTTTCGGCTATCTGCTCGTGGAACTGGGTAAGGGGCTGGTGCTCTCCGTCGTTTCGAAGACACAGCATCAGGCGTTCCTGCTCGTGTTGCTGGTCGGCATGGTGGACTTCATGTTTACGGGGTACGCCGCGCCCGTCGAAAGCATGCCGCCGGCTTTGCAATGGTTTGCAAACATCATCCCCGCGCATCACTGGCTGACCATCCTGCGAGGCATCCTGCTCAAAGGTGCGGGCCTGGACGTGCTTTGGCCAAACGTGCTGGCTCTGCTGGTCCTGGGCCTGGTGATAGGCACATTCTCGCTGCGGTTCGTGAGAAAGGCGCTGGATTAATGCTGAATCCCGGGCAACCTGCAGTCGTCGTCCGCAAGCTCACCAAACGCTTCGGCGAATTCACCGCCGTGAATGGCATCGATTTTGAAGTGAGGCGCGGCGAGATATTCGGCTTCCTCGGTCCGAACGGCTCGGGCAAGACCACGACCATCCGCATGATGCTTGGCTTGATGCAACCCACCTCGGGCTCGGTTGAAGTCCTCGGGCTGCCTGTGGACAGCGAGGCGCGGCGAATTCGTCCGCACATTGGCTACATGTCCCAGCGGTTCAGTTTATACAATGACCTGACCGTGCTTCAGAATCTGAATTTCTACGGTACCGCATATGGCCTCTCGAATTCGGAACTGCAAATTCGCATTCAGGAGGCGCTCTCCATGGCCGGCCTGGAAGGCCGGCAGAATGCGAAAACCAGGGACCTGTCCGGTGGCTGGCGGCAGCGGCTTGCCCTGAGCTCGGCCATCCTCCATCGTCCGGAAGTGCTCTTCCTCGATGAGCCCACTGCCGGCGTGGACCCTCTCTCCCGCCGCGCGTTCTGGGATCTGCTTTATCAACTCATCCTGGAAGGTGTTACTGTCTTCGTCACCACCCACTATATGGACGAGGCCGAGCATTGCCACCGCCTGGCCTTCATCCAGCACGGGAATCTCATCGCTTATGGATCGCCCGCAGAGATCAAGAATGGCATGATGCACGGTGACGTGCTGGAGCTCGAACCAACCGACGCCTCGCAGGCGCTCAAAATATTGCGCGCCGCACAGGCAGATCAATCCCTTCCGATCGAAGAAGTCGAGCTCTACGGTGCGCTGGTGCACGTTGTTGGCCCGCATATCAAGGACCATCAGCCCGCCATAGAACGCAAGCTCCTCCGGGCGGGCGTCCGCGCGGGCCGCATGTCTGTTATCGAACCGTCGCTCGAAGATGTCTTCATCTCTGCCATGAAGGGTTCTTCGCCCACGCCGCCCGGCGGCGCGGAGGGCGAACCGCTCTGAAATGGAAGGCCCGCAAAGTATGGAGCGGGTGTTATCATCCCCAGGCGTTCTTCTGGTTTCGCTGCCGGTTGGGTTTTATTCGTGGCAGTATTGGTACGTTTTATCAAGTAAGCACATGGAGGCAGGATGAAGAGTGACGAGCTGCGAGCGATACAGGCCCCCCTTAAGGAGAAATATCGAGACGACCCCCATAAGGCCTTGATCACGATGAAGGCCAGGGGGCGCATCGGCGAAGGTATCACCTGCAAGATCGAAACCGGAAAAGCGCTCGCGCAGGCGGGACTGCATGAAGCCGCCGGCGGCAACGGCATGACCATTTGCTCGGGCGACCTGCTGCTGGAGGCGCTGGTAGCCTGCGCCGGTGTGACCCTGAATTCCGTTGCGACCGCGATCGGGGTGGAGTTGCGGGATGCCGTGGTGCGTGCCGAGGGAGATTTGGACTTTCGCGGGACGCTGGCCGTTTCGAAGGAAGTTCCCGTGGGTTTCCAGGATATCCGGCTGTTCTTTGACCTCGATACCGATGCGTCGGAAGATCAGCTTTCCACGCTGATTCGGTTGACGGAACGCTACTGCGTGGTCTATCAAACGCTGCAGCACACGCCGCACATAACGGTCTCGCGGCTGCCGCTCTGACCCGGGTGAAAATGCCGGGACGGCCTATGGCAGGAATCTTGCCAGGTCGCCCCCGGGCACCAGAACGGTGGAGGTGCCGGTCTGGAGATCCGTCACTGCCACATCGAAGTGGCCGACGTTTTGATTGGCGTAGTTCAGCGTATACCGCGAATACAACAGGTATCTTCCGTCAGGGGACCAGCTCAAATCGGAGTAGGAGGCGTTGTCCTCGTGAAGCAAAACGTGGGCCTGCGTGCCATCCGGCTTCACCAGCCACACCTGGTTATTGGTTTGTGTGTTGTCGCTGCCTGGAACGTTGCGGTCAATGGCGATCCATTGCCCGTCCGGCGACCAGGCCGCGGAATAATCCGCTTCACCGTTCGGACCGCCCAGGTCGACGGTCGTGCCGGTACCCAGCGTGTAGACTTTGATGTGTAATGGTGAAAAATCCTGCGTGCCGGCCTCATTGCCGAAGAGCAGCGATGCACCGGTGGGACTCCAGCTTTCCGAAATCGCGGACTGAAATCCCAAAGGCACGGAAATGCTGTGGCCGTCTGCCAGATGATAGATCATCAACGTATTGTTGGCGATGGAGATATAGCTCAACCATTGACCGTCGGGAGAGAAAGTGGGTGACGTGCTGGCAAAGGTCTGGTCCTGGAACACCGGCTGGGTCTTTCCCGTTTGCAGGTCCAGCCACCAGATACTGTAGCGCGGCAGGGACATGTCCTGCGTGTCCTCCAGGCGCTCATAGGCGATCTTTTGGCCGTCCGGGTACCACTCCGGTGAATCGCATTCGGACTGTGGACAGGCCAATACCTGCCGCCTTTGGGTTCCATCGGCATTGATCGCCCATATGAAAGATCCGCCCTGCGCTCCGAAAACCGTATATAGAATGGTTTTCTGATCGGGTGAGATGGAATATCTTGTGATGCCTGCAGCTTCCTGTGTGTAGGGTGCGGCGCTGCCGCCGGAGAGCGGCAGCATAAATAGCTGGTCCTGGCCCTGACTGTCCGAAGCAACATACAATACTCTTGCATGTTTTAGATCAAAACTCGGAGCGCCTGCGGCTGCCTGCGCGTTTAAATCTGAGGGCTGGCTTTGACTGACCGGGGACTGCAAGACAGTGGACGTAAACCTGAATGAGTTCAGCGCGCTGATGGTCAGACCGATCCCGAGCCCGGACACAACCACGGCGCTGAGCACCGGCGTATATGCCGCGAAACGGGTCAGAAGATCGCTGCGCCCGATGAAGCGCACCCCCTGAACCATCGCGATGCCGATCGCGATCAGGACCAGGGCCAGTCCGACGCTGAACGCCACAATGAGCAGCATGCCAAACGGCACGCGGTTCACGGCAACCGCCACCAGCAGGATGGCGATCGCGTCCGGGCAGGGCACCAGTCCACCGCTAACGCCCAATGCGAGTAACGACTTCAAGTTCACCTGATTGCCCGGCAGGGCATGGGAATGCCCGGCGTGTGTGCCATCGTCGTGACTGTGCTGAGAATGGTCGTGCTCATGTCCCCCTGCAAGGTGCTCATGATCGTGATCATGGGACAATAACGGCGCCTGAGCGATGGATCCGGCGCGAGTGCCGGCCCTGATTGAAATCCCAATTCTTTGCCGGATGTTCGACGAGAGCCTGTCCGTCTTCGGCAGGTTGCGCCTGGAACGCCACAATGCCAGGTCGCCTCTTCGCTGAAATAGGAGGTTGAGGCCAAATGCGATGACGAACAAGCCCGAAATGATTTCCAGCCACGGGATGATCAGCGCGGGCAGGATGTAGTGGGAGGCAACCAGGGTAATCAGTCCGAGCAACAAGACCGAGCCCGTGTGTGTGATCGTAACGATCGACCCGAGGAAAACCGCATCGCGAGTCCGGCCCTGCGAGCCCACCAGGTACGCTCCAACCAACGCTTTTCCGTGGCCCGGGGTCAGGGCGTGCAGGCTGCCCAATGCCAGCGACAGAAGAAAAGCGCCGGCGAGGAACAATGGAGAAAATTGCCCAGCCTTTACCAGCCCCACCAGCGCCGACGTAACCGCCGTCGCGCTGTTGAGCTGCTGGGGAGATGCCTGGGCGGTCTGTGCCGCGGGATTCGCGGCCAGATTATTTGCCAGCTTCGAGATCGTGGCAGAGAAATTGGACGGAAGATTGGGCGTGCCGCTGTTCCAGGACGTCATCAGCGACGTCCCGGCGGCGGGTGTCGCACTCGTCGGGTTCGGGAATACGATATTGAATTGAAGCAGGCCGTTATTTTGCGCCGGTTGATCGAACGCCGCGCCCGCTGCGCTGGTGACCGCAAACCAATTAAGGCTGTTGGCCTCCAGGTGGGCGTTATGAAGCGCAAACGGGAGTTCTCCGGATGATCCCGCAGGCCAGGTATAGCGCAGCACGACCTCGATCGCCTCTTCCCCCGTGCGCAATAGGTCGACGCTTGCCGGCCAGTGAATTTGTTGTATTGTATACGGTCCAAGCGCGTGGCCGTCGAGGTCGACGCTGAATTCCGATAGGAACGGCGCAACCCAGGCCTGCGCTTCTGCCGGGCTGATGCTGCCGTTATGGTCCTGGTCTGCTGCGGCCCACGCGCCGTCGGCAAGGAACGGACCGGGCACGATCTTCCAATCTACCTGCACTCCGGATTCATCCAACGCGATGGTTTGGCTCTGGATATACATATCGGCCGGATGGGCGCTGACGGCCAATGCAGGCCGCATGAGCAACGACAGCATGATGAAGCCAGCCATCCCCATTAAGACGGCGCGCAAATATTTAGGCATGTTGATCGCCGGTCTCCGGACCGAGCAAAGCGCGCCATTGGCCCAGTCGTTCCTGATGCACGATCAGGGCTGTGGCAATAAAGGTTGAAATTGGCACTGCCGCGATCAGCCCCAGCGAGCCTACCAGTGTTCGGACAATTTCTTCGGCCAGGAATTCCGAATTAACAAAGTAGCTATAGCTGCCATTCCCCAGTGTGAATATCAACAGCAAAGGCAGCGATGCGCCCGTATAGGCCAGCACCAGGGTGTTGACTGTTGCAGCCACGTGGTCCTGACCGATGCGCATGGCCTTTTGGAAGGTGGTACGGAAACCCAATGCCCGGTTGGCATCGTGGATCTCAACCACTGCCGCGGATTGGGACGTCACCAGATCGTCCAATACGCCCAATGCCCCGATAATCATGCCCGCCAGCATCAGGCCGCGCGGGTCGATCTGGATGGAGGAGGCCTGCATAAGATACATTGCGTTTTCGTCGCCGTAACCTGTCAGGCGCGTCAAGCCGACAAAAAAGAGGGACAGCGCACCGGTCAGTAACAATGCCAGCATCACGCTCAACACCGATGCATGCGTCTTCAAATTCCAGCCGTAGGTGAGATAAAGGGTCAGCGCCAGGAGAATGACTGAACCGATCAGACTCACTTTCACCGGGTCTTCTCCTGAGAGGATGTGCGGTATGACATAACTCACGATCATGACCATGCTTACGGCCAGCGCGATCAGGCTTCCCAATCCCTTCCAGCGCCCCATGATCAGCATTGACAGAACGAATGCGACCAGCAGGATGGTAAGCGGCGTGAAGCGGACGTAATCAACATAATAGGCCACGAGCACATTGTTAGGCGTCTTGTCGACCATCACATAGACTTCATCGCCGGGCACGAAACGGAAATTGTCCGACCGCAGCGAACGTTTTCCATAATCAATGTCAAAAGGAATGCCTTTGTAATCGCCCTCGAGAACCTCCACGCGCATCACTTGATACAACTGGCTTCTGCCGTTCAGGACTATCTGGCCCTCTTGATCGATCTGGGTAACACGCGCCAGTACAGTTTCGGAGCCGAAAGTGGCGGTCTGCGTCCCATTTTGGATTTGCGGCGGAAGGAAGAAATAAGGGAATCCCCAGATCACGAACGCCGCAATCAGAAGGAGAATGATTAGCGCCCCTGCAAGAAAATAGCTGGCGGGTATTTTTCTCATATTTCCTTCTTTAGAGACAATCCTGCCATTATAAGGGGGGCATCGTCAGGATTGCAGGTTTCTAAGGGTGGCTTAATGCTGCTCCCGGTTAAGCGTTTTATACTAGGCCACAATGGCTTTTTCAGCTGGCGATAAAAGCTCGCCTCAAGGAAAATTGGCGTGGGATCCCAAATCAACGATTTAGTCAAAATGGGCGACTTGGCAACCCTCTACGACCTGATGGCGGAGGACGACGACTGGATGAACCAGTTGGATGCCGCGGAGGGCCTGGTTAAGCTCGGCGATCCGCGCGGGCTCGATTTCCTGGTGGGCGCGGAACAAAGCGACGACAAGCGCATCCGCCAGGTCGCGAAAGAGATACTGAGTTCGCCCGTCATTCTGGCGAAGCGCGAGCAGCTGGAAGCGGACGAAAGAAGGTCTCTGCAGGGCAAAATAGAAACCGGCAAAAGGCGCTTGCAGCAGGGCCGCAAGGTCTTCCGCTACAAGATGGTGTACCTGCCGGCCGGCGACATTCTTGACGAGGATGTTTCCGGGGAAGGCTTCGATGTGCCCGCCCTCACCGAGTACGGCCTCGAAGGTTGGGAGGTAATGAACATCATCCCGCGCCGCAAACAGACGCTGGTGAATGTGGTCGACGAGAATTATTCCGGTGCGTATTTTTTACTGAAGAAGGAACTGTCTTCCGACGAAAGCTCGGACCTGGACAATATTTAGGAGGTAGATATGTGCGTATTTTGCGCCGCCATCCCCATGGCCGCCACGACCGGCGTCGTTCTTAACGGTAAGCAGTTGGAAGCGAAAAAGCAGGCCGAAACCGCCGGCGTCGAAAAACCTGCGACCAAACCCATCATGCAGGTCACAGCCGGCGTGATCGTTGTTCTGATGATCGGCTCAGCCACCTATCACTTAATGACGAACCTTCCGTATTAGATCTGGGAGGTTTGCCCACCTGCCGCTATTTTTAGTTCCTGGATTCGACGGGGGTGAATAAGAACTGGAAGCCGCCTAGGATCGGGCCTTGCGCTTCCGGCAATCTGCGCAGATTCCAAAGACGGTAAGCGAATGTCCTGCGATCACGAAGTCCGTCTGGCGGCCGATCGAGGCAAGCTGCCTCAACGGCGGGCAGATGTCAATATCCACTACGCGATGGCATTCCACGCAAGTAATGTGATGATGATGCTGGTCTCCGCAAACGCGGTAGTTATGGCTGCCATCTGGAAATTCAATGCGGTTCAACAATCCCAGGTTAACCAACTTCTCGATCGCTCGAAATACTGTGGCTCGTCCGAGGCGCGGGTTGGTGCGACGGAGTTCATGCCAGAGATTCTCCACCGTAAAATCGGCTTCCCTGGCTCCCATTTTCGCCAGACGGTCGGCAATTTGACCTTTCGCGATTGTTTGCCGTTGCCCCGGCGCCTCGAGCGCCGCCCGTATTCTTTCACCCATTGAGTTCTGTTTAGAGTTCACAATCGAATCGCTTTCCGATCGAACGTTGTGCGCTATCAATCTTCACGAGTCCATTATAACCCTGCGAACTTACATGCTTTGAAATCGGATGAATCCCACGCGCGGCTTGACACTTGCTTAGACTTCCCGGTTGGGGTGCAGGGGCTCTTGATACCTGCGAGGAACCGCGAAATGCCGGACGATGCGCGCAAAGGCATAAAATAACGAGGTCAGCGCCACGATGTAAAAACTGGCGGGCTGATGCCCGATTAATGAAAGTACCAACCCCGTCCACGTGGAAAACAAGCTGATCGCCACTGACAGGGTCAATGCCGAAAACGGCCGCGAGGTTAAGTGCTCAGCCGAAGCTGCCGGCACGATCAGCAGGGCAAAGACCAGCAGGGTTCCAACGACCTCAACTGCCTGCGAGACGGTCAAGGCCAGCACGAACAGGAATAATATCGAAAGGAATTGAACTGGAACGCCTCGCGCTTCCGCGAGGATCGGGTCGAGGGAAGCGAAGAGCAAAGGGCGGTAGAGGGCGATCAGCACCGCGAGTACAACCGCACTTGAGCCAAGCGTAAGCAGCACATCCTCACGGGTCACGCTTAGAATCGAACCAAACAGCAGGTTGACAGCCTTCGTGGCGTTTTGTGCATAGAGGCTCAGAAACAAAACGCCCAAACCCAGCATGAACGAAAGCACCATGCCGACCTCGACATCCCGGCCTTTCAGACGTTTCCCCAAGGCTCCCATTCCTGTTGCAGTGAAGATCGTCAGCAAGCTCATCCCAACCAGGGTGTTGATCCCAAGCAGCGCCGCACCGGCGCCTCCGGCAAACCCCACATGCGACAAAGTTTCTGTGGCAAAGGCCTGCCCGCGCAGGATAATGAAATAGCCGACAATTCCGGACACCAGGGCAATGACCGTCCCGGCCAACAAAGCATTCTGCACAAATTCCTGATGCAATAAGTCAACGATGGTCATTTTTGCCTCGCAAACCGCCTCCCCACCAACGCGGCGCAAGCAGGCGTACCGGGAGATAAACGCCGAAAGAGAGCGCGGCAACAAAGAAGCTGACCGGCCAAACGCTGTTGACCGCCAACAGTATTCCCAACCAGGCATACGCCAACGCCAGTAAGATAGCCAGCGTCATTCCTCTGGCAGGCTGCGCCGTCAAACGATTGGCGGTGGCGGCGGGGCCGACCAGCAATGTGAATACGAGCAGAATCCCCACCACCTGCACCGCCACCGAAACCGCCAAAGCTACCAGGATCAGAAAGATAACGCCCAGGGCCCGCACCGGAACCCCGCGCGCTTCTGCGACATCCGGGTCAAACGAGCTGAAGATCAACGGCCTGGCTACCGCTCCAAGTCCCGCGACGATCAAAAGGCTCAGGATGCCCGTGATGATTACGTCAGTACGGCTGATGCCCAGGATCGTGCCGAACAGGATGCTGTAGGCCCTCTCCGCGAATCCGTGATAGAGCGACAGGAAGAGAATCCCCAGCCCCAGTGCAAACGTCATGATCACCCCCACAGCCACGTCGCGCTCTCGTATCTGTTTCCCCATCACGGAAATGATCACGCTGGCTCCGACGGTAAAAACAAGCAGGCCGTAGACCGGAGGAATACCCGCCAGAACTGCCCCGGCCGCTCCGGCAAACCCTATGTTGGACAAGGCATGTCCTGCAAATGTCAGCCCGCGGATAAGCAGGAAATACCCAAGCAGCGCCGCAGCAATTGCCACAATGGAGCCGGCCATGAAAGCGTTTTGAATGAAGCTATATTGAAAGATAGGGTACATGACTGGAATCCATCTTTGGCCTGCAGGCGATTGTCAGCCTGCCGCACCTATAGTTCCGCGCCCACCACGAAAAAACGATCCATAATCCGCGCCACCTCAACCGGCAAATTATATAAGCGGCTTAACGTTTCGCTGGTGATCACCTCGGCTGGCGGGCCCATGGCGCTGTGTCCCCGGGCCAAAAAGAGCACCTGGTCTGTCACGCGCAGCAGCGGGTTGATATCGTGTGAAACCAGCAGTGTGGTTGCAGCGCGAGTCCGGCAAATTCTGGCAATCAAGCTGACCGCTTCCTGTTGGTGAGCGAGATCAAGGTTTGCCAAAGGCTCGTCCAGGAGCAGGATCTGCGGTTCCGTCAAAAGCGCCTGAGCGATCATTAAACGCTGTTGTTCGCCGCCGGAAAGCAGGCCGACGCGGGACTCGGCCAGGGGCAAAGCATCTACTTCCTCCAAGGCGCGGTCAATTCGTTCGCGACGGCTGCGGCTGGGCAAGCCGATACCCCATTGGTGTCCATCCAGGCCGAATCCGACCAGGTCTCGGGCGCGCAAAGGAGTTTCCGGTTCGAAGGCGCGATGCTGAGGGACATAGCCAATTGCCGGATTGCCGCGCCGGGGCGTGCGGCCCAGCACTTGAAGCGATCCGGCGCTGGGCCGGATCAGTCCCAGCAGGAGTTTTAGGAGTGTCGTCTTGCCAGCGCCGTTGGGCCCTAAAACAACGATAAACTGTCCGGCGCCGATGGACAGATTCACATCGTTCAGGATCGATAACCCTCCCAAACGGACATCGACGTTCTCCAGGACAATCGCCGGGCCGTGAAAACTTGAATTACTCATGCTCCGCTAACCGCCCAGGGCCTGTTGCAGATCTTTGAGTTGATCCAGCATCCATTGCTGATAGGTTTTGCCCGAAGGCATGGTTTCTGACACCGGGACAATTGGGATATTCATCTGCCTGGC
>CAWJXH010000003.1:0-1280467 GCA_963846805.1 uncultured Chloroflexia bacterium | reverse complement strand
GCGCCAGCCATGCCTGGAAGCTGAAGGCAGAAGCCAACGCCGAGCCGGAACCGGCGGCGCTGATGGCCGGCACCGTCGTCGAAATGCGCGACCTCTATTACAACACCCCGGCCCGCCGCAAATTCCTCAAGGTCGAAGGCACCGAATTCGCCCACTGCGCCGACGCCGTCAAGCGCCTGGCGCTGACCCGCCCGGATGTCGCCTTCAGCCTCACGCACAACGGCCGCAACCTGTTCCAGCTCGCCCCCGCCGACAGCGCCCGCCGTATTGCCGACATCCTCGGCGACGATTTCCTGAGCGCTGCCCGCCGGCTGGAGGCCGCCGCCGGCCCGCTGGCCATCGCCGGCTTCGCCATCGACCCGACGCGCGCCACCGATGCGAAAGATGGCCAGTACGTCTTCGTCAACGGCCGCTACGTGCGCGACAAGGTCATCGCCCACGCCCTGCGCGAAGCCTATCGCGACGTGCTGCACGGCAGCCGCCAGCCGGCCGTCTGCCTGTTCGTGAACATCGACCCGGCGCTGGTCGACGTCAACGTGCACCCGGCCAAGACCGAAGTCCGCTTCCGCGACTCGCGCGCCATGCACCAATTCGTCTTCCACGCCATCCAGCGCACGCTGGCGACGCCGGTGCATGGTGAAGCCCGCGAAACCGTGACTGCTACGGTTGAACGCCCAAAAAACGGCAAATTCCACTTTTGTCGCGAACTACCCGCCGCCGCTGCGCCACCAAAACACCCTCGGCGTAGCCGAACCCGCCGCTGCCGCCTACCTCGCCTTCGCCCGCGCCGCCCGGACTGACGTCCCGACCAGCACACCTCAATTTACCCCTCCCGAAGCGGTCAACCGGGACAGCCCGCCGCTCGGCTACGCCCTCGCCCAGCTGCACGGCATTTACATCCTGGCCCAGAACGCCCGCGGCCTCGTCCTTGTCAACATGCACGCCGCGCACGAACGCATCCTCTACGAAAAGCTGAAGACCGCCCTCGACAACCGCCAGATCGCCACCCAGGCGCTGCTGATCCCGGCCGTCTTCTCCGCCGACCCGCTCGACATCGCCGCCGTCGAAGAACACGCCGACGCGCTGGCCGACCTCGGCTTTCAGATCGCCCCGCTCGGCCCCAACCAGCTCGGCGTGCGCAGCGTCCCCGCCCTGCTCCAGTCCGGCGACCCCGCCGCGCTCGCCCGTTCGTTGATCGCCGAGTTGCGCGAACACGGCATCACCCAGCTCGCCACGGCCCGGCGCAACGAACTCCTCGCCACCATGGCCTGCCACGGCGCCGTCCGCGCCCGCCGCCATGCTCACCATCCCGGAAATGAACGCCCTGCTGCGCCAGATGGAAGAAACCGAACGCGCCGGACAGTGCAACCACGGGCGGCCGACATGGACCGAACTGCCGCTGGCGGAACTGGACAAGCTGTTTCTGCGCGGGCAGTAATCGGGTCGCCCTGTGTCTCATTTTGCACCATCGATGCACTGAATTTTCCTGTAAAACCATGAGGTTCTGTAGGCCTTATGATCTTTTACCTGCATAATTCAGGTGCCGCGAGGGCCGGGTCCCGGCGCTCCCGGTGCTGGGGCTCGCCTCCACGGCCAAGGCCGATGGCCTCCCCCGGCTGGAGGCGGAAGGCCTTCCCACCACGGTGGTGGTGCGGAAGGACTTCGAATCGGACGAAGCCTTCTCCGAGGCCTGCTACCGGGCCGCCGAGGCCCAGGGTGCGGACGTGATCTGCCTCTGCGGCTGGCTGAAGAAGCTGGCCGTGCCGGCCCGGTGGGAGGGCCGCATCCTCAACATCCATCCGGGTCTGCTGCCCCAGTACGGCGGGCCGGGCATGTACGGCATGCACGTCCATCGGGCCGTGCTGGCGGCGGGCGAGGCGGAATCCGGCGCCACGGTCCACCTGGTGGACGGCGAGTACGACCACGGGCGCATCCTCGAGCAGCTGCGGGTTCCGGTCCTTCCGGGCGACACCCCCGAGGAGCTGCAGAAGCGGGTCTACGCGGCGGAAATGGAGCTGTACCCAGGCCCTGGCAGCATATCTCGCGGAACGGTCCTAGACTGTCGGCATGATTCCCCTTCTTACTGCCGACGAAATGCGGGCCGCGGAGCACCAGGCCATCGAGGGCTGGGGCATTCCTTCGCTGATCCTCCAGGAGCACGCCGCCCTCGGGGCCCTGGCGCTCCTGCTCCCGCGGCGAGCCGCTGCAGGTGCTGGCGGGTCCCGGCAACAACGGCGGCGATGCCCTGGCCCTGGCCCGCCTGGCCCGGCTTGCAGGGGCGCGAGGTCAAGGTCTGGTCCCCCTTCGCTCCAGCCCGAGTGGCGCGGGGATGCGGCCCTCCAGGCCCGCCTCTGGGAGGGGCTCGGCGGCGAGATCCAGGCGGGCGCCGGACCCCGCTGAGCTCATGCGGACCTGGCGGGGCTGGGTGGTGGATGGCCTCTTCGGCCTGGGCACCACGCGGCCCCTGGAGGGCGCCGGCGGCGGCCTGGGTGCGGGCCCTGAATGCCAGTGGCCTGCCGGTGCTGGCCCTGGATCTGCCCTCGGGCCTGGATCCCAGCGCCGCGGAGATTCCGGCGAGGCCGTGCGGCGCGACCGGACCGCCTGTTTCGGCGCACCTGAAGGTCTGCCACGGCCTGCGGCCCGCCCGGGACTGCTGCGGCGAGATCACGGTCATCCCCATTCCGCTGGACCGAGCCCCGAAGGCCGGTCTGCACTTGCTGGAACGCCCCGGGCTGCCCGCCCGGGAGCTGGGATCCCCACAAGGGCAGCTTCGGCCATGTGGCCATCCGGGCCGGCAGCCTGGGCATGAGCGGGGCCGCCGTGCTGGCGGCCCTGGGGGCCCTGCGGGTGGGGGCGGGCCTGGTGACCGTGCTGACGGACCCCGAGGTGCGGGCCGAGATCGCCGCCCAGGTGCCCGAGGCCATGGTGCAGACCTGGGAAGGGCGCCGTGCCCGAGGACGTCGATGTCCTGCTGGTGGGGCCCGGGGGCATGTCGCAGGTCCCGGAGTGGGACGGTCCCCTGGTGCTGGATGCCTCCGCCCTGAAGGCGGGGAGGGCAAGCGCTGGATGGAGCGGCCCGGGACGGTCATCACGCCCCATCCCGGTGAATTCGCCCGGCTCTTCCGGCTGGCCCGGCCCCTGCTCATGGACGAGCGCCTGGCCCAGGCCCGCCAGGTGGCCGCGGGCAGCCCGGCGTCCTGGTCCTCAAGGGGCCCAGAGCGTCATCGCCGGTGGCGGCCCGCGAAGATCTTTGGATCAATCCCACGGGACATCCGGGCCTGGCCACCGGCGGCAGCGGCGATCTGCTGGCGGGCATGGTGGCCGGGTTCCGGCGCCCAGGGTCTGCCCATGCGGGAGGCGGCCGCGGCCGCGGCGGCCTGGTTCCACGGCGCCGCGGCGGACCGTCTGCCGGGCGCGGGCCTGCTGCTCCGGGACTTGGCCGAGTCTGCTGCCGGAGCTGCTTGCGTGCCTGAGCGGTTTCCTGGCCGACGAGGCGGCCACCGAGGCCCTGGGCGAGGCCCTGGCCCGGCTGACCCCGCCGGGGGGAACCTGGCTGCTGCGGGGCGAGCTGGGTGCCGGCAAGACCACCTGGACCCGGGGCTTCCTCGCGGGGCTGGGCGGCGATCCCGACCAGGTGGCCTCGCCCACCTACGCCGTGCTGCACCGCTACGAGCATCCCGGGGGCACGGCTCTTCCACCTGGACCTCTACCGGCCTGGGGCCGAACGGGCGCCTGGTCCCTGGGCCTGGAGGAGCAGGTGCGGCTCCTCGGACCGCCTGGTGGTCGAGTGGGCGGGCGGGACGGCGGGCCCTGGCCCACGGGCTGGGTGGCCGAACTGGCGCTGCGACCTGAGGGGAAGGGCGGCAGGCGGAATGGACACTGCCTGACGAGCCCGTGCCGCGCCATGATGGGGCATGAGCCTGCCCCTGATCCTCTCCCTGCTCCTGTGCCTCCTGGCGCCTGGCCGTCTGTGGCCGGCCTCTGGAGGCGGCCGGCGGATCCCGCGCCCTTCGAGGCCCTGCGGCGCCACGCGGAGGAGCTGGCCTCCCGGGACCGCATGGAATCCCAGCAGGCCCTGGTCTCCCTGCTCCAGCCCCTCATGGCGGAACTCGGGCAGCTGCAGACGGCCCAGGCCGAAAAACTGGCCGAGGGGTTCCGGCTCCTGACCGCCGCCACCCAGGACGCCCTGCGGCCGGCCCGCGTGGAACAGGCCGCCCAGCTCGAGCAGGTGCAGCAGCAGGTCGAGCAGCGCCTGGAGGCCATGCAGACCTCCAACGAGGCCACGCCTCGAGCAGATGCGCCGCACCGTGGACGAGCAGCTGCACGAGGCCCTGGAGAAGCGGCTGGGCGAGAGCTTCAACCTCGTCGGCGCAGCGGCTGGAGCAGGTCCAGAAGGGGCTCGGGGAGATGCAGGCCCTGGCCCAGGATGTGGGCGGGCCTGAAGCGGGCCCTGACCAACGTGAAGACCCGCGGAGTGCTGGGCGAGGCCCAGTTGGCGGGCCTGCTGGAGCAGTTCCTGTCCCCCGGGCAGTACGCCGCCAACGTGAAGATCCGGCCCCGCTGCCGCGGAGGTGGTGGAGTTCGCGGTGAAGCTGCCGGGGCCCGAGGAAGGCGGCACCGTCTGGCTGCCCATCGATGCCAAGTTCCCCCTGGAGGACTACCAGCGGCTCATGGAGGCCTACGAGGTCGGGGATCTCGCCGGCGGTGGAAGCGGCCGGCCAGGGCCCTGGAGGCAGCGTCTGCTGTCCCAGGCCCGGGACATCCGCGACAAGTACATCGCGCCGCCCCACAGCACGGATTTCGCGCTGCTGTTCCTGCCCTTCGAGGGACTCTACGCCGAGGCCCTGCGCCGGCCGGGGCTGCTGGAGCGGCTCCAGCGGGAATGCAAGGTCACCTTCGTCGGGCCCACCACCCTCACGGCCTTCCTCAACAGCCTCCAGGTGGGCTTCAAGACCCTGGCCATCACGCGGCAAAGCGCGGAGGTCTGGAAGGTGCTGGGCCACGTGAAGACCGAATTCGGAAAGTTCGCCGACAGCCTGAGGGCCGTGGACAAGAAACTCCAGGAGGCCTCCAACAAGATCGGCGAGGTCACCACCCGGTCCAATGCCATGGCCCGCCGGTTGAAGGATATCGTTCCGGCGCAGCTCTTTTCTTATCACCTGACGCTGGCCAAAGGTTACGACCCCGAGAAGCCGCGGACGATCACGAAGGTAACGGAAACGCGCTCGAAAGGTGGATGCAAAAAAACATGGCTCATCCCGAATCTCATGTTTGCCATATCCTAATTCAGGAAGTCGCCGAAAACATGGACAGGGCGGGGTGCTTCATCCCCGCCCTGTCCATTATCAAATCCGCGTCAGATTAATTTCCGGGTTAATCATGTTCTCTGTTGACTGGTAATCTAGCTGCCGATCTCAACCGCCAGCACGTCGTAGTAGGTTCCCGCGCCGAAGCCGTCGATCAGGATGTGATCTCCCGGCTTCAGGCTTGGAAGCTCGCGCAGGAAGGCGATCATGTTCGAGGCGGCGCTCACGTTCCCGAATTCTTTTAAGAGCCAGGGCATTGGGAATTTGATGCCGAGGTTCGCCAGGTGCTTTTCCTTGAGTTTGTTGATCTTGTAATTGGCGTGATGCACGATTGCCACTGCGATGCGCGCCGGTTCACCCAGCCGGTCCATCATGGCCTGGTACTTCTGGTATACATCGTTGACCGCCTGCACGCCGCTCCGCACGAAGAGCTTCACCATGCCCATCATGCCCGCCATTTCCACGGGAACGTCCCCATCCGGTTCGTGCATCATCCCCGCCACGCGTATGTGCGATTGGCCGGCCTGCGAAACTTCGACGAATGAACCGCCGGCGGTCTTGTGCCGCGAATGAGGATAGTACATCCGCATTGCCAGCAGCCCTTCTTCATCGAATGCTTCGAAGCTCTGGCCAACCAGGAACTTGAAGGTCTGTCCGGGTATCACGCCGATAACGCCTGCGCCGTTTCCGAAAAGCTGCAGCGCATTCTTGTCATTGGAGCGGCTTACCAATCTGGTCAAGCCTTCGATTCCGCCGACCAGCACCTTCTTGCCTGCGAGCTGCTGCGCGATGTTGGATTGGCCCGGTGCAGCCAGGGTCGGGTTAAGCGCCAGGTTCAACGCCCCGACCGAGCCGTCGCATGCCTTGTGGACGCTGACCTTCAACGCCGAATTGGGAATTCCCGCCCGGTGGGCTATCTGCGGCACGTAATCCTCCACTACCGGCAGGCTGATGCCGATGAGGACGCCTTCCACCTCTCCGGGCTTCCAACCGTTCGTGTTGACCGCCTCTTTGAGCAGGCGGGTGCCCACCTCGAGCTCCAGTTCAATGTGCTCGGCCGGATTGAGATCCGGGTCGCAATGGCGGCTCACAAATCCCAGCTCCGCCAGGTTCAGGCTTTCATCCTCGCCAAGTGGTTTGGTGAGGTGTCCCTGGACATAATTCCGCAAATGGCTGTTGTCGTAGCTTTGGCCCCACGTGCCGTAAACGCCGGCAATGCCCACTTTCGAATTACTGACTCGCTTCAGACCGAAAGGCACGCCATCCCCCACATGGATGGTTTCCTTTTCGACTCCGTCCTCATCGAAAAAAGAGGTGGAGGTTTCTTCCGTCGTGACCATAAGTTCCTGACCTTTCCCAATAATCTTTAGGTGTAAAACACGAGCGCGCCCAAAGAGTTCCGTTTACTATAACACCTTTTCATATTGACCTTTGCGGCGCATTACGCAGCCATCTTCCGTATGCAGGGAGACCTCCGGGGCGTTATTGCCTGTCGAACCTCGTCAGCGGGAAAGCCGGGGCCGGTCCCGCTATTCCACTGTCACGCTCTTTGCCAGGTTTCGCGGTTGGTCGACATCCAGGCCGCGAATGGCGGCAATGTGATATGCCAGAAGCTGTAAGGGGAGCACGGTCACCACGGGTGAAAGCATCCAGGGTGTCTCGGGCAGCCACAGGACGTGGTCGGCCATGCCGCGTACCAGTTCATCTCCGTCGGTTGCCACCGCGATCACCCTGCCGCCGCGGGCCTTGGCCTGTTGGATTTGCGAAATCATCTTCTCGTGCCAGGGGTCTTTCGGCGCGAGGCAGACCACCGGCATGGTCCTGTCGATCAATGCGATCGGGCCGTGCTTCATCTCGCCCGCCGGATAACCTTCGGCATGAATGTAGGAAATCTCCTTCAGTTTCAGCGCGCCTTCGTAGGCAATCGGCATGTTGATGCCGCGTCCCAGATAGAGGCAGTCGTGGATGTCCTTTAGCTCGTAGGCGAGTTTCTCTGCTTCCGGCTCCCTTTCCAAAGTCCGGCCGACCAGGTCCGGCATGAGACGCAGATCGGCGACCAATTCCGCGCGCCGCGTTTCGTCGATCACACCCCGCAGATCCGCCAGCAGGATCGCCAGCATATAGTGATCGATCAATGGCGCGGTGAATGCCTTTGTCGAAGCGACCCCGATCTCGGGTCCCGTCTGCATCGAGATACAGCCGTCGGCAATCCGCATGGCCTGTGAGCCGATCGCGTTGACGATGCTCCACAGCGTTGCGCCTTTGCGCCGGCCCTCGTCCATGGCCGCCAGCGTATCCGCCGTTTCGCCGGATTGCGAAATGGCGAGCACGACGGTCTTATCGTCGATGATCGGATCGCTGTAGCGGAACTCGGAGGCGATCAGCACCTCCACCGGAAGGCGCGCAATCTTCTCGATCAGGTATTTCCCGACCATGCCCGCGTAGGCGGCCGTGCCGCAAGCCGTGATGATGATGCGCTCGATGTGTATTGGCGATCTCTTTCGTAAGATTGAGATCGGGCAGGCGGATTTCGCCCGCGGAGAAAATCGACGCGCCCGGCCAGGGTGTCGGTCACGGCTTGGACCTGCTCGTGGATCTCCTTCTGCATGAAATGGCGGTACTCGCCCTTCTCCGCCGACACGGGATCCCAGGAGATAGCATGAATCTCGGGCTTGATCTCTGTTCCGTCCAGCGTTTCAACGCGTACGCTGTCGCGAGTCACGACCGCCATCTGGAGGAACTCGAGGAAGATCACGTTTCGCGTGTGTTCCATGATGGCCGGCGTATCGCTGGCCAGGAAATTCTCGCCGTCGCCCACGCCGATCACCACCCCGCCCGCATTCCCGATGCGGGCCGTCACGATCTTGTCCGGCTCGTCGGCCGACATCAGCACCACCACGTTGGCGCCGTGGATTTGCTTGAAGGTTTTGCGGGCCGCCTCGATCAGATTCAAGGCCCGTGGCCTGGTAATGCTCAACAAGATGCACGATGGTCTCGGTGTCGGTATCCGATTGGAATTCGACGCCCTCCGCCGTGAGTTCATCCTTCAGCTCAAGGAAATTCTCCACGATGCCGTTATGCACCACAACCACGCGCTTGGTCTGGCCGAGATGCGGATGCGCGTTGCGCGCCGAGGGCGCGCCGTGTGTTGCCCAGCGCGTGTGACCGATGCCGGGCGCGCCGTTGACAGGCGACTTGCCGACCAGGTCAACCAACTGGGAAAGCTTGCCCGCGTCTTTGCGTACCTCGAGCTGGCCATCGCTCAGGATGGCCAGGCCAGCCGAGTCATAGCCGCGGTATTCCAGCCGTTTAAGGCCGTTCAGAATGATCGGCGTCGCGTCACGCGGCCCGATATATCCGACGATTCCACACATGAGGGATCCTCCAGTTTTAGAGATCGGATGACTGGAGAGTAGAAATCAGATGAGCAGACGGATTCGGTCTCTGACTCTTCTTCTGATCTCTATTCTCGATTCTCTGGTCTCTTGTATATTGCCACTCCCCGCGGCTTTGCCTGAACCGTTGCCGGCCAGTCTTGCCGCAGAGTTTTCACTGGAGGGAAAGAGAAACGGGTGATGGCGCACCCGGAGGGCTTCCGCTGATCCGTCGATTTTCTTCCCCTCACCTCTCGGGCCGCTCTCTTTGGAGCGGGCAGGGTGAGGACGAATTAACTCCATCTCGCAATGGAGAACCCTCAGCCTCGTCAACTTTAGTCGGCTGGTCTAATCCTCAATGCCGCTTGCGGATGGTTTCATGGCTGCACCATCAAGGCATATGACCGAACGCATACCGACTGAAGTCCATGCGCTGTCTTTCCCGGTTTCAGATTGGGGGATGGCCTCCTTTCATTCTTGTAAGTTTTAGACCGAATATTATACCCGATTCAGGTGGACGTGTCCGGTTTTTGTGAATAATTCGTTGCAACGCGGATACAACTGCCCAATTTAGTTGACCGCAGCCCTCTGCCCTAGTATCATTAGGACGTACTAATGTATGTCCTGCATCTTGCATAAGTCATGAAGCATCCATTGATTCGCATGCTTGGTTCGCCTCGACGCCGGAAGCGCTACGGAATCTTCTTGCGCGGCAGTCCGGGGCAGAGCTTTGTGGAGCTCAGCCTCGTGGTCCTCTTCCTGATGCTGCTGGTCGCCGGGATTGCCGAATATGGCGTGCTGCTGAACCGCTACCTTAACCTTTTGGATGCCACGCGCGAGGCGGCGCGCTATACGGCCAACTACAATCCGTTCTGCCCGGCCAACAGCACTGACCCGTCATGCCCTCCATACACGGTGACCCCGACGTATTACGTATCCACCGCTTGTGAGGTCAAGAACGTTTTGCTGCCGCTGCACCTGGACATGGCCCGCGGCGACGATATAGTCATCTCCTTTTTTACCGTCACTAATGGCGCCATTTCGGGCCGGTATCCTTTGTCAGATGGAGAGAGTGGCTGGAGTTGGTCGGCGCACGGCGGCTGGTCCGACGAATCACACTGTGTCCTGGCCGGCAGCGGCACGCGCAATCATGTTTCCCAGCAGACTTCGGCCTTCATTCTCAGCCGCATGGATCCGAGTGCGCCCGATGTCAGCGTTGCCCTCGTGGAGGTCTTCTACAATTATCCGCAGACCCTCAAGATGCCGGTCTTCGAGCAGCTGATCCCGGACCCTATTCCGGTTTATTCTTATGCCATCATGCCGATCAAGAATGTATCGGCCACGCCTACTCCGGGGCCTTAACAGTTTCGATCCTCGGAAATAAAGCAGCTTGAAAAACGGAGAATAGCGATATGGAGATGCCGCGCAGCAAACGAAGGGCAAGGCGCGCTGCCAGAATGCAGCGAGGCCAGATCCTGATCATTACGGTCTTCGCCATCATTGGCCTTGTGGCATTCGTCGGCCTGGTGGTCGATACCGGTTTGGTCTTTATCGGGTATGGCGCCCTGCGCCGCTCGGTGGATGCAGCCGCCCTCGCCGCCGCCGCGCAATACCGCAAGAATCCAGACCCCACAGAGTTGGAAAAGGCTGCCGACGAGTTCCTGGTCCTCAACAATGTGCAGGACCCCAGCGCGACCATCCATGTCTGTAACACTGCGTATCCCACGTATCACGATCCCACGCTTTGCACCACGCCGGCGTTGCGCCGCTTGGTCCGCGTGGATGCTACCAGCAATGTTCACCTGTCTTTCCTGCCGGTGATCGGGATCCGCACCATCACCCTGCACGCAACGGCCACCTCCGAGGCCGCCTCGCTGGATATTGTGCTCGCCCTGGATACCTCCGAATCGATGACTTGGGATACGCCGGCTCCCGGCCTGCTGCGTGATCCGAGCGAATGCAACGCGGATCCGGGGGGTTGTCGTCCGTTCAGGAATATCCAAGTGGCCGCCGAAAACTTCGTGAATAATTTGTTTCCTTCGGTGCACGGACAAGTGACCAATCAATACGACCGCGTCTCGGTGATCCCGTTTTCCCGTGACGTTTTTGGCGATGGCTCGAACTATAACAACGTTCTGCATCTGGATGCCAACCAGGGGCTGTCCCCCACCGACTACAAGCAGACGATCATCAATCGCATAGCCAATCTCGACGTTTTTCAGGCCAGCGGGCAATTGCAGGTCGGGCCGAATGGGGACGGGTCCTGCCTGCTGGGCGACACGCCCCACGCTCCCTGCCGTTACTATATTCCCACGGATCAGCTGCAATCTTCCAACTGCAACTATAGCGATGTAACCGGCTATGACTTCACCCAGACGCAATGCTTTACGCCGGTGCCTTCGGATAGTCCCAGCTACAATTACCCCCCGTATCCCAGCGATCCCGCGCGCGGGATATTCATTGATCCTCTGGATCCCAGCAAACATTATCTCAGCACGTTCCAGCAGTTCAACTGCGACGTCAACGACATGGCGGACCGGTCCTATTGTGGAACCTCCAACATCGGAGGCGCCTTCTACGCGGCCGGGCAGGAATTCGTCGGCAAGCTTGGAACTCATCCCTTGTCGTTTCGGCAGGAGTCGCTGTGGGTTCTGATCCTGCTGACCGACGGCGTCGCCAATCATTCGAACGGCAACCTCTATTGCCCGCCCGGCGAGAATCACACCGAGCACTGGTGCCAGGATTATGGCCCAACTGCCGTAACCACACGCCACTGCCAGCCGGTTACAGACACTACTCTGTACGGAGATTCTCCCACGCTGGCCCAAACCCTTTTCAATGCTTGCACGCAAGCGCCTCCAGATGGAGGCGGCGGCACGGTCGATCCTTCATTGTACGATGCGGACGATTACGCACGCGATATGGCAGACTATGTGGCCCTGGGCCAGCAGGCCCTGATCTTCACCATCGGTTACGATGACAGCGGGCTCCTGGGGCACAATGACCCGGTCAACGGTTATGGCGAGCAGTTGTTGACCTACGCCGCAGACATCGGCGACAACGGCAAGATCGATACGGTCGGCCTCAACCCCAACTATTTCTATACCGATAACAGCGGCACGTTGAGCTCCATCTTCGACGCCATTACGAATCAGATAGCGACGCGTCTTTCGCAGTAGAAGGTGTCCTATGCATAAGGTCGGGAATTCCATCTCCAATATAGCGAGCAGAGCGAGCGGCCGCACGCTCCGCGGCCACAGTCGCTCACAAGCGCTTCTGGAATTTGCGCTTGCCCTTCCGGTGCTCTTGATGGTGATCTTCGGGATCATAGATTTTGCGTTGCTATTCCAGGCCTGGTTGAGCGTCGAGAACATTGCCCGCCAGACGGTGCGCTTCGCCGTGACTGGCCAATATGACCCCATCTATTGCCCAGGTTATGACCCCAGCCAGCCGCAGGACGCCTGCACCGGCGATAACTACCAGGCGTTGCAGGATGTCGCGCGCCTCACGACCATCGAGCAAGCTGCCAAGCAGTGGGAAGTGGCCATCTTCAAGACTGACGGAGTCAGCCAATCTCAAAAGGGTTACCTGAACGTGACGATTTGTTCGAGCCGGGACGCCAACCATGACGGCCACCCGGACTTCACGTATACAGTGCCGCTGATGGCGCAGCCCGTTTACGCGACTTGTTCTCCAAACCAGGATGCCGGCGCGCCGGGTGACAAGGTCTACGTTTTCGTAGACTTCAACCATCCTCTCATTACGCCATTCCTCAGCCAGGTGTGGCCGATGGTGCATCTGGCCTCCTATCGCGAGGGCGTCGTCGAGACATTCCGCACCTCGCGCTCCATCGTCCAGCCTGGAGAGGGGATCGAACCGTCCGATACGCCTTCGTTCACTCCGACATCCAGCGATACCCCGACGCCGACAGAGACATTCACGGTTACGCCTTCGTTTACGCCAACGAACTCGCCAACCGCGACCACAACCGCACGCCTACCCCACCGCATCGGTAACGGCCACGCCTGATTGTTCCCAGTTCGATTTTGCGGGCGGGTTTTCGCAGACCACCGTTAGCGGGAGTCGTCCAAGCGCGCAGATATCGATCGAGAGCAATGCCGCGCAGGATGCTTATATCGAGTCCCTGACTTTCACCTGGGATGCCTACGATATCGCCGATCCGGGCCAGCAGCTTGATGAGATGCGCTACAACGGTTCCCGGCTTACGGGCACGAACAATTCGTCCTCGCCCTCTTCATGGACCAGCACAGGGGATAGCTCGCGAACCCTTCTCGGCGCCGGCTCAGATACTGGGGTTCCAGTTCAACTTCCTTAATCCGGACGTGACTTGGCCGGGGGTCGTGCCTGACACTTCATTCGGTCTCTCCGTTAACTTGAGCAATGGCTGCGTCGTCACGCTCGTGGCGACACCCTACACGGTTCCAACCCCGACCAAGACGAGTACTCCCTCCCGGACACCCTCACCGACGGCCACCTACACGCCTTCCAGGACGCCTACCGCCTCCCGGACGCCGACACGCACCCCGGTGACACCCTCCAACACGCCGACGCCGGTGACCCCTTCCAGGACACCGACGCCCGTGACCCCTTCCAAGACACCGACGCCCGTGACGCCGTCCAAGACCCCAACCAAGTCACCTGTTCCTCCATCCAACACCCCGGTGACCCCTTCCAAGACACCGACGCCGGTGACGCCATCCAAGACGCCGACGCAGATCATCATCCCCACGGCGACGAAGACCCCGGTGCCCACCTGGACGGCAACCAATGTAGGCGGTTGATCAAGGGGGCTGAGTCCAAATTAGACAAGGAGGCCAGTAACGGCCTCCTTGTTGTCTGCTCATGGGTTTCTCAAAGTCGGTGGCCGAAGCCCGATTGCCTTGAAGAGAAGCGAAAAAGTGATGATTTTGCGGGTCTCGCCCGCAAAATCATCACTTTTTCGCAAACTCCCTGCCCCAGCCATGGGGCGGGGCCGGGGGTGGGGTTGAACGAAATTGGATTTTGAGAAGGCCATGCTTGTCTGTTGGATATGGTTATAATTTCCGTACGAGACGCCATCGACGACTAATGGAGCCAGCCTTGCATGGTTCGCTTGCGAGATGGGTGCGGCAGCCGGTTCAACGCCGCGTGGTGATCCTTGAGTTGGGATGCCTGATCCTGGCGTACCTGTGCTTCTCGTTTCTCACTGAAGCCGGCTCCCCAATCCGAAGTCTGGTAGAGAACGTTGCCATCCTGGCGGCATCCTCCACCGCGGTGATATGGATTCTTGCCTCCATTCCGAAATCAGCCTGCGTCAACCAGGCGCCTCTGGTCGATTCTGGGACTGGCGCAATGTTGCTGGCTGGTGGGCGGCTTCCTGATGAATTACCTTCAAGGCCTGCTGAACGGCGTTCCCGCGATCGGCATCGCGGCACATGGGATCAATTTGGCGGGGTATCTTCTTGCCGGCTATAGCCTCTTCCTGTATCCCTTCATAAGCCAGCACGCACCGACGCGGTTTCGCTTCGTGCTGGATGCTGTCATCTCCTGTGGCGCAGTTGTCACTCTGGGGCTGCTCGTATTCATACTTCCAGGTTCCTCGTTCTATGGTGTACCCCATTATCTTATTCCCATTGGCTACCCCATTGCCGACTGCATCCTGTTGATTCTGCTCGCCAATTTCACTCTTGCCAACTGGATTCCCCGGCGCGCCGGCCTGTTTCTGGCAGCCGCCTGGACTGCATTGCTTGTTTCAGACTTCGCACGCGGTTCTCTGGACCTGATCGGGAATTATCAGTCTGGAAGCCTGTGGAGCCTCGGCTGGGTTTGTGCGCCTTTGCTGATCGGACTCGGTGCGATCTATCCGCGTGATGCCGATGCGAATGCGGCCGCAATTTCCCAACCCGCTCGAATTGATCTGGGAGTCCAATTCCAGAGGGTTTTGCCGATCGCCTTGGAAATTGTCCTGTTTTGGTACGTGCTTACGGATTGGCGACAGCGCGGTGATTTCTCGCCTTTCGGTGTGTGGATGAGCGCCTTGCTTGGCGTTATGCTTATCGTACGGTTGGGAATCCGTGCCGGGGAGGCGGAGCTGGATCAGTACTGGCGTCTCTTCAACAACCTGGCGGATCCGAGTTTCATCGCCGATACTCACGGCAGAATTCTGTGGGGTAATCCTGCCTGTTCGAGTCTCGTGGACAGCGGCCAGAACGGTGCATTTTCAGGCCGCGTGCTGCCCCAGGTCTTTGCGGGTGTATCCCCGGAGGGCATCGAGCAGGCAGCTCTGCATGATCAGACTCTGACCACCAGCCTGAAAATCGACTCAACGCCGTATCTGCTCACCCTTAGCTTGATCTTTCGGGAGAACGGTCGCCGGCTGATTGCCGGAGTAGCGCATAATCTTAGCGAACAGCGGCGCCAGAGTGATGCAATTCAGAGGGCCTATGATGAACTGCAGGCCGTCCATACCCGTCTGGAGGATTTGAACGCTCATTTGGAGCTCAAAGTCGAGGAACGCACTGGCACCTTACAGCAAGCCTACCGTCAATTGGAGGAACAGAACAAGGTCTTGCAAGGGTTGGATCAAATCAAGACGGACTTCGTTTCGATGGTCTCTCATGAATTGCGCGCGCCCCTGACGAACCTTGGCGGCGGCGTCGAGTTGCTGCTAAGCCGCCAACAAAGTTCTGCAGACGCCAGGACCCTGCTGCTTATTCAAGCCGAAATACGGAGACTTACCCGATTTGTAGAGAATATTTTGAACATATCGGCCATGGAGGCCGGTCGGTTTATCCTGCATCCAACGTCGCTGTCCCTGCCTGCGTTGGTTCTTGAGGCCCGTGAGGCTTGGGGAAATTTGCCGGAGTTTGACCGGATCAGGGTGGATGTCCCGGAGGCTTTGCCCCTCGTCACAGCCGACGAACAGGCGCTCCGGAGCGTGTTTGGTTATCTGCTCGATAATGCCCTTAAGTACGCCCCTCAAAGCCCGGTGGATGTCAGTGCCAGAGTGGATGATAATCAGGTCTGCGTTGCCGTCAGAGACTATGGTCCGGGCATCCCTGAAGAAAAGCGCAGCCTGCTCTTTCAGCGCTTCCAACGCCTCGAGGCGGCGGATTCTCAGGCTATCTATGGATACGGACTTGGCTTATATTTGTCCCAATGGCTCCTGCGCGCCATGAGCAGTGATTTGGTCTTTGAGTCACCGCCCGGGGGAGGGCGCGTGCTTCTGTTTCTACTTGCATGTTGCACAATGAACAGCAAAATTCTTTTGATCGACGACGACCCAACACTCCTGGATCTGCTGGCCGAATATTTCCGAGAGGCTGAGTTTGAGGTCTTCGCGGCCCCGAATGGTCCGGCTGGATTGAAGCTCGCCTATAGCGAGCGGCCCGACCTGGTGCTGCTGGATGTCATGCTGCCGGGCATGGATGGCTGGGAAATATGCGCCCGGCTCCGGGAGATGAGTGACATCCCCGTTGTCATGGTAACCGCCAAGTCGGGCGAGGCCGACAAGTTGCGAGGCTTTCGCCTTGGCGTGGATGATTACGTGACCAAGCCCTTCAGCTTCGCCGAACTGGTGGCGCGTGTTCAAGCGGTGCTCGCGCGCTCCAGGTCTCCAGAACGGGACGCCGGTTACGCCATCTATGGCAACATTAAGCTGGATATGAAGCGCTTCCAAGCCTTTGTCAACGACCGGGTCGTCGATCTGACCCCCACGGAATTCAGACTGTTGGAGGCATTGGTTCGTCGTCGGGGTCAGGTGGCCACGGAAAAAGAGCTGGTTCAGGAGGTCTGGGGAGCCTCGCATCAGGACGATGCCTCGCTCGTGCGTCGTTATATCCTGACCGTTCGGAAAAAGATCGAACAGGATCCGGCGAACCCGGCCCAGCTCTTGACCGTGCGGGGATTTGGCTATCGTCTCGGCACCGGTCCGCTGCCGCCTCTGGACTGACGCAGCGCATCGTCGCACGGCAGATCGATTCGCCATTAATCCATTTGAGATGTGACCCGCCCCGAAACTCATATTTCGCCTAAGCGACTGTTTCTTAAGTCCGTTTCTTCATGCTTACATGTTGTGCAACGCTACCAAAATTCGAGATATGTATGGTGTTCTCCCACACATATCTCGAATTTTGGTGCTCCCCTTCCCCTTTAGGGATCGCGCAGCATCCCGTAGCGAAGCGGAGGGAGGCCGGGGTGGGGTCGTTGCGGGCAAAAACCATTTAAGAAACGCCCACATGACTCATCCCGAATCTCATGTTTGCCATATCCTAATTCAGGAAGTCGCCGAAAACATGGACAGGGCGGGGTGCTCCACCCCCGCCCTGTCCATGTTTTCGGGGTTCTTCGCCAGTTCCAGCCGATCTTCGGCTGGAACTGGCGCTATCGCGCTTTACAAATCTGCGACAGATTAATTTCGGGGTTAATCATGTCTAACTTCCCCTTTTCACAGGAAGGTCGCGAAGCATAAGTGCAGCTGACCGCGTAGCGTGTAGACGCCTCCGTAGGTTCCCGGAGGCGAGATCGGTTGTATCATGCATTCAGCACGGATGTTGTTAGCTTGGAACTCTCGGAGATTGTTACTTAGATCAATTTCGGCCTTCTATCAATGCGGCATAAACTGCTCTCGGACACGGATTTCGCGGAAAATATGGATTTTTGAAGCTTCTTCCGTGTAAATCTGTAAAATCCGTGGCATCCGTGTACGGAAATGTCTTTAAGAAACAGTCTATCAGGGACGGAACAGCAGCACCATGATGCTCAGGACCAAAAAGGGTCCGTACGGAATCGGGGAAAAGGCCTGATACCGATGCCGGATGAGCATGATTACCACCACGAAAAGGCTGACGATTCCTCCGGCGAGAATTGTGAACAACAGGCCGATAACGATGGCCGGCCAGCCCAAAAGCAAACCCGTAATTCCTGCGAGGTTCACGTCTCCAAATCCCAAGGCCACTTCTTCGATGACTTCGCCGCGCCGCCGTGACATGTAGCGGACGAAAACCTCGCCTAAAAGATAGAATGCCAGCATGATCCCGTAGCCAACCGCCCCGCCGATCAAAGTGGAGGGCAGGCCGTGTAGATAAGTGCCTATCCCCAGTCCGAGGATCGCACCCACGACGCTTACCATGTGCAGGATCAAGCGATGCTCCACGTCTATCACGACCACAAGCGCAACGTAGAGCAGCAGCAGCAGGCCCAGCCAATATCCCATGTGGCGCGGGCTCAGCCATGCGTACAGGCTCGCCGCCAGCAGCGCGCCTTGCACCAGCCATAGTCGCAAACTTGCGCGCCGTTGACCGCAATTCGGACAGGCGCGAAATGTGAGATAGGCGGCCCAGGGGTAGGCATGCCCACACTTCGCACATTGGGGTTGGGACAGCCGCCTGTGCATCGGAAGACTATCCGCCAGGTAATTTACGATCCAACCGGCTAACCATCCGGCCACCAGGGGAATAACGAGGCTGAACGTCATGATTCTTATTATATGGCAATTGACTTTGGCGCAGCTTTGTAATCGTTGCAGTGTAAGTGAATTGTAATGTGCCGCGGCGGCTTCCGCTGAAGGCGCCAGGGATGCCCGGCGCGGCGGTATGCCGCCAAACCCGACTGTCCTGTAGGCAAACTCCCCGCCCCAAGACTGGGGCGGGGCCGGGGTTGAGGAAACTGCATCTCAAGAAAGCCCCGACAAGACGATGGCTGAACCTCCGCCGTAAACGTGTTTCTCTCCTGCCGTTGTTTTCGCGAAAACAATGCACACAGATAGCCATCTGGCCTCGGTTGTCGGCTAACGTTCCCACAGGTGTGCACTTTTTCGAGTTGTTCCTCGTTGTTTGGAAAACGGCGCGCGATTCTCCCAGATGCAGGGGTTCTGCCTGCGGGCGAGCGAGCTTCCCGCGAGCATCGCCGATTTCGGCTCCACGAGGAGCCGAAGCTTCGCATGGCGGCTTCCAGCCGCGCAAAGTGCCAGTTCGCCCCGGGCGCACTTACGGGGTCGGTTCCTGCCCGACCATTGCCCACTTCTGCGCCACGGCCGAAGGGGCTGCTTGAAGAAATGAACATTATGGAGTTAGAATACTTTCAAATTCCCTAGGAGACGATTGATGGAAGAATTCATCATTGAGGGTGGGGTGCCGCTGCGCGGAGAGGTCCTCCCGGCGGGCAACAAGAACGCCGCATTGCCCCTGCTGGCCGCCTGCCTGTTGACGCCGGAGCCTGTAGTCCTTCGGAACGTTCCGCGTATCCGGGACGTATTGGACATGCGCCTCCTGATAGAGAGTTCTCGGTGCTCAAATTGAGGACCTGGATTCAAACACTTGGCGCATCACCGCCGCAAGTGTCAGCCCCGCCGACCTCGACCCCGATCTCTGCCGCCGGATTCGGGCCTCCATATTGCTGGCAGGCCCCGTCACGGCCCGATGCGGAAACCTCCGGCTTCCACCTCCCGGCGGGGACGTGATCGGCCGCCGTCGGCTGGATACGCACATCCTCGCTTTGCAGGCGCTTGGAGCTACCGTTACTTACGACCGTATATTTGATTTTCGGGCGTCAGGTTTAACAGGCGCCGAGATCCTGCTCGATGAGGCCAGCGTCACGGCCACGGAGAACGTTATCATGGCAGCGGTGATCGCAAAGGGCAGGACCACCATCCACAATGCTGCGTCCGAGCCGCACGTTCAGGACCTGTGCAATTTCCTGAACGGTCTCGGCGCCCAAATTGAAGACGTCGGCTCCAACACGCTCCACATTACCGGCGTGCCTCAATTGCACGGGGGGGAATTCATGATCGGGCCGGATTACCTTGAAGTAATCAGCTTTGCCGGCGCAGCTGCGATTACCCATGGCGAATTGCGCGTCCTGAATGCAGGCATCCAGCACCTGGAGATGGTGGCCCAGGCCTTTCGACGGCTCGGCGTGCAATGGCGCGCTGAGTCAGATGATTTGATCGTGGGCGGCGATCAGTCCCTGGAAGTGGTCCCTGATCTGGACGGCGCCATACCTGAGATCAAGACCAATGTCTGGCCTGCCTATCCCACAGATTTGATCAGCATCGCCATCACCGTGGCCACGCAAGCTTCCGGCTCAGTTCTGTTCCACGACTGGATGTATTCAGGCCGCATGTACTTCACGGACAAACTGGTTGGGATGGGCGCCCGCATTATCCTGTGCGATCCCTATCGCTGCCTGGTGCAGGGCCCCACGCAACTGTACAGCGAGAAGTTGGAGACGCCCGATATCCGCGCCGGCATGGCACTGCTTTTGGCCGCCTTGGCGGCCAAGGGGTCATCCACTATTCGCAACATAAATCAGATCGATCGAGGTTATGAGAACGTGGACGCAAAACTCAGGGCCTTGGGCGCAAGGATTGAACGCATTAGGGAATAGCCACTTCGGGCAAGTTTGTTGCGAGCGATGCCACTGGCTGGCGCCTGCTCAACAAGAGAGAGAGCGAAGTTGAACTCGCTCTCTCTTTGTCTTCCTTCTTCTTCTGCTGCTGGCAGGGGCTGATTTAGGGCGTAATGTATTTGATGGTGTCGTAGCCGACCACAAACGTCCACTTGTCAGGGTTGTTCAAGCACGCCGAGATTCCCGGATTAAGAGTTCTCGGTTGTTTTGGATCGTTGACCCAGGCGTACACCCAGTAGCATGGCCCGGCGCCCGTTTGGGGAACCCGTACAGAAACGCTCCCGCCTTTCGGGATGTTTGACCATGATAGGTAACCGCACTGCCCGAATGCGTTCTTGGTGCTCAGACCCATCGTGAATGTGACCGGTCCCTTCGTGGTATTTTGGATGAGCACCCCGGCTGTCTTATTGCCTGAGGCGCCGACGTCAAACAGGTGATTGCAGTCATCGGTCGTGCTGCCACTGGATGCAGCAGTAGTTGGAGCAGGGGCGGCGGTGGGGAAGCCGGAAGTATCCAGAGTGGGAAGGGCCAATAACGTCGGGCTTGGCAGTTCGGTGGGGCTTGGTAGCAGCGTTGGTGGCTCCTGGGTCGGGGTGGGAACAGCTGCTTGAGTTAATGCCACCATGGTGCTGGCGGCTGCGACCGCGGACGCCTGAATTTGGGCCGGGTCAACCGTGGGCGTAGCCGGGGCGCATCCACTCAAGAACAGGGCTAACACCGCCGGCGCCAGGAACATTCTCTTCGGCAATTTGCTGCTAACGTTGCGTTTTCTTAGTGATTGCATGGTTCATTTCCTCAGCAGGAGTACTTGTACACAATCGTATCGTTGTGCACACACAAATCAGCGGTGGTAGATTCCGCCGGTTTGACATAGAAGGAGCCCTCGGAGGTCGAGCTCCCGCCTTTTTTCAGGGTTACCCAAGCGTAGGCAAACCAATACCCAGACGGCAGGCCAACGGAGATCCTATCACTCTTGCCCACGTTGGAGATCGAAATGGCCCCACATTGGCCGAAGGAATTGGTCTGATACAGGTTTAGCGATATATTGAATGTTCCATCGGAAGCATTAATGATGACGGTGTTATGCTTTGGCCCCGCTGAACCCACATCGAGGGGGTGATTGCAATCAGTGGTGCTGGTGCCGGAGGCAATGGTAGGAGCGGGGGCGGCGGTGGGAAAGCCGGAGGTATCCAGCGTAGGCAGAGCCAGTAACGTGGGACTTGGCAGTTCCGTGGGATTTGGCAATGCTGTGGGCGGCTCAGGGCTGGGCGTCGGAATGGCCGCTTGAGTTAATGCCACCATGGTGCTCGCGGCTGCCACCGCGGACGCCTGGATTTGGCCCGGATCAACTGTCGGTGCGGCCCGACCGCCGCAGGCGGCGAGGACCAGGGCCGACAACGCGGCCACGAACAAGAAACTTTTCATTTTTCCTTCTCCATTCGTTCTAGTTGACTGCTGCTCCGTCGTTCTTGACAGCGATTCGCGATCTTACTCTGGTCACGAATGGGAGACTACCGACCTGCCATGCAGCAACATAACCATTCTTGCTCCTGGCCTGTTTTCAACTGGGATCGGCATGCAAAGCGCACGGCGAGGGATCTGATCGCGGCTGATAAGCTCTGCTGCAGAGCGGGCGTCACGCCATGATTGCCTACGCGGCTCGCACTGTCGGTCGGCGGGAAACCGGTAATTGCAGTACAAGTGCTGCTCGCGTTTAGAGCAGAAATTGGGGAAAAAGCAAATGTTGCAGCCGTTGTCGAGGCTTCAGGCAAACGCGCCGTGTGAGGCGGCGAAGGCGGATGGTTGCGTGCCAGACTGAACGGCGTGGGAGCGCAGGCAACTACCCGCGTTTCCATCATGAAGGTGACGAAAAGATTGCCAACTCTCCGCATGCCTCCCTAGCCTGGCGCAACGACCTCCATAAACTGAGATACCACATCCCTCAACATGCGCTCGGGAAGCGCGCCGACCTGCCGGTGCACAACCTTTCCACCCGAAACAAATAGCATCGTCGGAATCCCCTGTACTCCGTACTTGCCGGCCCATTCGGGATTCTCATCCGTGTCCACCTTGGCGACCACCAGCTTGCCAGCATATTCCTTCGCCAGCTTCTCAAGCGTGGGGGCCACCATCTTGCACGGTCCGCACCACGGAGCCCAAAAGTCAACGATCACCGGGAGCGGCGATTGAAGTACACTTTGCTCAAAAGCCGAATCGGTCACATGGATTGGTTCTTCGATCATACCTTTATTATAACCTTTGTGTTGCAAGAATCGCCCGGCTGCGTTTCACTTTGGCGCAACGGATCCGGGCATGGGGATTATCAAAACTTCGATGCAATATGCACCGGTCCTGCTCCGAGGGCGGAAGCAGTATATCACAAAACCCACATGATATAATCCGCCGTCATGGCCGAAGCCCTTTTGCGCTGGCGCAATGGATTGTCCAAGACCAGCCGGAGCACATTTGGTCGTCTGGCCGGGTTTCTCGGCGCTACAGAGATCAAACAGGAGACCTGGGAGGGAACTCGAAGCGGTCTTGATTCAGGCGGACCTGGGCATCGATACCACTGCCGACATCATCAGGGCCCTCCAGGACCTCGTAAGAAAGCAGGGCCTAGTGCGCGCCGAGCAACTGCGGGCAGCCCTTCGCACTGAACTTCGTCTGCGTTTGCGGACATCCTCAGAAGACGACCTGTTGCGCGGAGTGAAACCTGCAGTCATCCTAATAGTTGGAGTCAACGGCTCTGGCAAGACAACGACCATGGCCAAACTGGCCGGCCGCCAGATAGCGGCCGGCAAAAGCGTTCTCTTCGGCGCGGCCGATACCTTTCGTGCCGCGGCCTTCGACCAACTTCAGATATGGGGAGAACGTCTCCATATCGAGGTCGTGGCAGGCGCGCCTGAGAGCGACGCGGGCGCCGTGGCCTTCAGCGCGGTCCAGGCCGGGATTGCGCGCAAAGTGGACGTGATCCTGATCGACACGGCAGGCCGCCTCCATACCCGTTTCAATTTGATGGAGGAGTTGAAGAAGGTGCATCGCGTACTGGGCAAAGCACTGGCCGGCGCACCACATGCGGTGTGGCTGGTCCTTGACGCAACAACCGGACAAAATGCCTTGCAGCAGGCGCGGGCTTTCAAGGACGCGGTTCACGTCAACGGTGTGATTTTGTCCAAGCTGGATACATCGGCCCGCGGCGGGATGGCCTTTGCGATCCAACGGGAACTTGGCTTGCCAATCCTCTTTGCGGGGCTCGGCGAGGCGGTCGAGGATCTGCAGCCCTTTGACCCTGAGGCATTTGTTGACGGGGTATTGGAAACTGTCACGTAGACCGGCTGTGAATTTCGTTCCTGGAATTGCAGCTTAACTCCCCAAGTGGCAACGGGGAGAGGCTGTAGGACTTTGAACTCAACTTTGCACTCAACATTCGGAGGAACCATGCAAGACCTGCTTGATCGCCTGGCCCATGCGGAAGAACTAACGTCTCAGCTCCTGGAGCGTCTTTGACTTTGCAGGAAAAGAAAAGAAGTTGGCTGAGCTGGAGAAGGAAATCGCCAGCCCGGAGTTTTGGAATGATTCGACGGCCGCCCAGCGGACGATGAAAGCCGCTTCTTCTTTCAGGGAGGAGCTAGAACTCGTGGCGCACGTTTCGCATTCGTTTGCATGACCTGATCGAACTTGCGCAGATGAAGGATGAGTCTTTGCGCGGCGACCTTGAGAAGGAAATAGCCGCGCTCGAATCTGACCTTGAGCAGCGTTCATTTACGACAATGCTTTCCGGCCCATATGATGACGACGACGCTTTGCTGGCCATTCACGCCGGCGCAGGCGGAACAGACTCTCAGGATTGGGCTGCGATGCTGGAGCGAATGTATTTGCGTTGGGCCGAGGCGCGGGGCTATAAAACCGAAATCCTCGAAAGGGCCGACGGCGAGGAGGCGGGTCTGAAAAGCGTTACGATAGCGATCGACGGGAAATATGCCTACGGCTATCTGCGTTCTGAAAAGGGTGTGCACCGCCTCGTGCGCCTTTCGCCTTTCGATGCAGCGCATAGGAGACACACATCGTTCGCGCTGGTCGAGGTGCTGCCTCAGGTAGCGATGGATGATGCCGAGGTTGAAATAAATGCCGGCGATCTCAAAATGGATGTGTTTCGCTCGTCGGGGGCAGGCGGACAAAACGTGCAGAAGAACGCGACGGCGGTGCGCCTGACCCACATTCCAACGGGCATAGTGGTCACCTGCCAGAACGAACGCTCGCAATTGCAGAACCGCGAGAATGCGCTGCGCGTTCTACGGGCGCGATTGCTTGAGCTCAAACGTGCTGAGAAGGATCAGGAAATTGCGGTTCTGCGCGGAGAGTATACGAAGGCAGAGTGGGGGAGTCAGATAAGGTCGTATGTGTTGCATCCCTACCAGATGGTCAAAGATCACCGCACGGAGTACGAAACCGGTAACACCCAGGCCGTGCTGGATGGGGAGCTGGATGCCTTCATGGAATCTTACTTGAGAAAGTCAGCCTGAAGTCAGAGGCCTGCATGTGGAAGAGGTTTGCTCACACTGTATTCAGCCGGGAAAACGTGCTGGCTCTAATCCTTGCCCTCGTCCTCGTGGGGCTCGTACTGTTCACGATCGATACTTCGCCAACATGGATTTATCAGGGTTTCTGAGATGACGATCCTGCAAATTGCTGCGTTGACTTTTGCGGCGATCATCATCGGCAGATTGAGGCGGGGCCGGCAATTGGCGATGTTGGCAGTTGGCGCAGTCGCCGTTTTCTGGCTGCAGCCCGCAGAACCTTTCGAAGTATTGCAATTCTGGCTGCCGGTCGCGAACTCTCGGGGTTACCGTGCTGGCTTGGGCAATGACCTCGCCATCCGAAGCACTGACTTGGAAAGCCAATTGGCCGGCCGCAGCAGCGCTTATGGGAGTGGTCGTCGTTATCGATCTCAACCGCTATCTCAAGCTGGATCAAACCATGAGCCTGGGGGCTCCACCACTTCATTTCCTCGCGACGACATTAGTTGGCATGAGCCTGGTGGTCTTCCTGCTCATAAGTTGGAGTAACGCCAGCCGTGTTTGGCAGGCTTGTGCATTTGTTGCCATCGTTGCAACATTCATACTTCTGAAGTCGCCGGTGTTATCGGGGTTGGCGTCCAGTTATCTGGCGCGGGTGCTGGCGGGAAATCCGGCCAATGCGTCTGCGCCCTTGTCCTGGCTGGGCTTCTCATACCTTGCCTTTCGATTACTGCATACCATCCGCGACCGGCAAACCGGCCGGCTGCCCGCCGTCACGCTGGCCGAGTATGTCAACTACGTCATATTCTTTCCTTCATTCACCGCCGGGCCCATAGATCGTCTCGAACGATTTGCAAACGAGTTGCGAACCCCGCTGGCGCTGGCCGACAAGGATTGGCTGGACGCCGGAGGCCGCCTCTTCATCGGCCTGTTCAAGAAATTTGTAATCGCCGATTTGCTGGCTGTCATTTCCATAAGCGATGTTCTTGTTGCCAACGTCCGTAGTTCGGGCTGGATGTGGGTTTTCCTATATGCTTATGCCTTTCGAATATATTTCGATTTCAGCGGATATACCGATGTCGCCATTGGCATGGGCAGGCTGATGGGTATACGACTGCCGGAGAATTTCAGGACACCCTATCTTCAACCCAATCTGACCCAATTCTGGAATTCATGGCACATGACCTTGACTCAGTGGTTTCGCTCGTATTTCTTTAATCCACTGACACGCGCCCTGCGCACCGCGCAGCGTCCGCTGGCAATCTGGCTTGTCGTGCTGGTCACGCAGGTTGCCACCATGCTTCTGATAGGCCTTTGGCACGGAGTCACCACCGGTTTCGTCATGTGGGGATTGTGGCACGGGCTCGGACTGTTTATACAGAATCGCTGGACCGCGTTCGCCCGGAATCGCGTGCCGGCCTGGGTCGAAACGCCCCCATGGCGCCAGTTGGCGACCGCGCTTGGCGTCTTTATGACTTTCAACTTTGTATCGCTGGGATGGCTATTCTTCGAACTTTCTTCGCCGGCCATCGCCTGGCAGGCGCTGCTGCGGTTGGCGGGCCGTTCATAGAATCCGGAAATGGGAAGACGGAAGGTGATTCATGCATACAGAACTATCGTCCGCGCTGGAAACTTATATTGCGTCGCGGATTCTAAAACAGCCAGGGCGCAAAATCCCAGGGGACGCCCCGCTGATCTCCAGCGGATTAGTTGATTCGTTTAGCCTGGTAGACCTGGCCCTCTTCGTCGAAGATACATTTGGTGTTCGCATTGAGGACATAGAGCTGAATGCCCAAACCTTCGACAGCGTGAATCAGCTGGCGTCCCTCATTGTGTCACGACAGGCAAAATGAGCACGTTCGCAGAGCGGCTTCAATCACACTACAACAGGGCACCCGAGCGGACCGCTGTATATCTTCAGCATGCCGGGCAACCCGACCGTCCGATTACTTACGGTCAGCTCGTGCAGGGAGCAACAGCATACGCCGCTGCGTTTGCACGTGAAGGATTGCAGGCCGGCGAAGTCATCATCCTCATTCTGCAGCACGGAGCGGACCTGATTTATTCCTTTTGGGGTGCGATTATCTTCGGCGCTGTCCCATCCATCATGCCGTTCTTGACGGAAAAACTGTCAGCGCGGCAATATCGCGCCGACCTGGCTGCGCTCATCTCAGTTAGCCAGCCGGCTGCGGTCGTGACATACCCGGAGTTTGAAACAGAGGTGCGCACGGCAATAAACGAGGGTGGATCGGTCCGCGCTGTCATCGTTTCCGACAAGGTTGAGCGGCCTGCCGAACCCGACTTTGGGAGATTGGGTGGTTTAAGGCGCAAGCCGGATGATTTGGTTCTCCTTCAACATTCCTCGGGGACAACCGGCCTGCAAAAAGGAGTTGCATTATCCCATCAGGCTGTTTTCAACCAACTGGATGCGTATGGCGCCGCCTTGAAGCTAAGCGCAGAGGATGTCATCATTTCCTGGCTGCCACTCTATCATGACATGGGCCTCATTGCGGGATTTCTTATGCCGATTCTTGCAGGCGTGCCAGTGGTCCTGAGTTCACCGTTCGACTGGGTGCGGGCTCCGCAGCGTCTTATGCAGGCGGTATCTGACTATAAGGGAACGCTTTCATGGCTTCCGAATTTCGCCTACAACTTCTGTGCACAAAAGATCCGCGACCGGCAGCTCGAGAACATGGACCTTTCTTCCTGGCGAGCCGTTATCAATTGCTCGGAACCGGTTCGATTGGACAGCCATGTGGCGTTCCATGAGCGCTTTAAGCACATGGGCTTGAGGCGCGAGGCGCTGCAGACTTCCTACGCGATGGCAGAAAATGTGTTCGGCGTAACCCAGTCGGATCTCGGCCGTCCGCCTCGCGTTCAGGAGATCGATCGGGAGGCGTTCATCTCGGAGCGCATCGCCCGCCCTCCTGCTGGAGGCAAGCCTGCCATGAAAATGATGTCGTCGGGGCGCGCGCTTGCCAACACACGGATCCGCGTTCTGGACGAAGCCGGAAATGCGGTTCCCGACGGCAAGATTGGTGAGATCGCCTTGCAGAGCGATTGTATGTTGGCAGGTTACTATAACCGTCCGGATGCTACCGCAAAAGCTTTTCTGGACGGCTGGTATCTAACAGGCGATTACGGCTTCTTATCCGAAGGCGAGCTGTTTGTTTCCGGCCGGAAAAAGGATATGATCATCGTCGGCGGCAAGAATATTTATCCACAGGATCTGGAATCGCTCTCTTACGAAGTCCCGGGAGTGCACGCTGGTCGGTCCGTCGCATTCGGTCTATTCAGTGAAGAGGCAGGGACCGAAGAAGTCGCGCTGGTTGCCGAAGTGGATTCGGAAGATCACGCTGAACAAGCCAGGATTGCCGACCGGGTTAGAGAGCATGTCACCAGGAATTCCGCCGTCTCCCTTCGATACGTCAGGGTTGTCGGGCCTAAATGGATCTTGAAGACATCGAGCGGCAAGACTGCCCGCGCAGCGAATAAGGAAAAGTTCTTGAAGGAACTGGGAAGGTCAGAAGAAGAAATGGCATAATGCGCCGCGGCTGGCTGAACAGACCAGGGCCAATGCACCCGCGGCCTGGATCGGCTCAAATAGAAAATGCGAGCGATGAATCCATCGCTCGCATTGCTTTACGTTTTGTCGCACCCCAGATTCGGCGTGAGCAGGAACCCGGGTTACGCCCCGGTGGGCAATCGTTTCTTCAGCGTGCGGTTCAAAATGTCTTCCTGCTCGGAGGAATTTGCCTTCACGCGCTTTGCCCGCTGTGATTTCGCCTTTGTGCTGGCCCGATCCTGCGCTGACTGCCACGCTATCTGCATCGCCGTCAATTCCGGCTCGGCGTGCTGTTCCTCGACTTCGATCTCAGCCTGCTCATGCTTCTTGCCGCGCTTCGCCCGTTTACTCTCTCGGACAGGCTTCTCTTCCTTTTCTTCTTCTACAACTTCCGGCTGAAGCGCCTTCATGCTAAGCCGGATCTGCCGCTTCTTACGATCGACATTCAGGATCTTGGCTTCGACCTCATCGCCTTCTTTCACCACATCGGCGGCCGATTTGACGTAACCGCGGGCGAGCTCGCTAATGTGGATCATTCCGGGGCGCTCGGCGCCGATATCAACGAATGCGCCGTACGTCTCGAGGCGAACCACCTTGCCTTTCACGATAGCCTCAGGCTCCAGGTCTTTCCACTCATACATGAGCGGCTGCACCATTGTTAGTTCGATCCGATCCTTGCGCACTTTGCGCACCCAAACATCCACGGTCTGACCTTCTTGCACCACATCCTCGACTTTGTTTACCGGATCTTTTTGCAGCTGTGAGATGTGTAAGACGCCGGGAAGGGGCTGACCGACATCAACCAACGCGCCGGCCAGTGTAGTCTTCAGTATTTTCCCGGTCAGCCGCGTCTTGGGTTCGAGCGCGACGACAGGGGATGTATCAGTTGTAACCATAGTTCTACTCCTACGAAACTGGGGGATGATACCGGGTATTGATTATACCTGTCCAACAGGCAAGCGTCAATGCGAAATCCGTTCCTCGCTATGCATCCCCACCTCTTACACTGGGTGAAGCATGCTGGATTTCACCCTTGTCAAAATCCTGATTGGTGTCCTGCTTAGAACCTGCCAGTCCTTGACGCCCGAGAGTTTGTAATGTATAGTCCTCTTACTTCTTCCCTTTCGGAAATGATCTGCACATAATATGTATGAATTCGACAAAAGCGACCTAAGAATTGTAAATCTCCTTCTCGAAAATGGCCGCATGCCGGCCTCTGAGATTGCCCGCCAAATTGGGAATCTGTCGGAGAGAGCGGTTCGCTATCGGATCGACCGAATGGTGCAGGAAGGCGTGATGCAAATTAGCGCTGTTGTAAAGCCGGAAGCTTTCGGCATGACCGTAAAAGCAGATGTCTGGATCGAGGTTGAGTCGGATCAGATCCTGGATGTGGCCAAAAAACTGGCAAAATATGATGCAATCACGTACGTCGCCTGCAGCATCGGGCAAAATGATATCAGCATCCAGGTTGTTGCCATCGATACTGCCGCGGTCTACCATTTTGTCACTGAAGTCATCCGCAAGGTGCCGGGGGTTCGCAAGACAACCACGTCCATCGTACCGATTGTGATCAAGGATGTGTATCAATGGCGGATACCCGAGAAAGTGGCCAAGGGTCATGATTCGAGAACGTCGCGATCGGCAGATTAAGCCGGAGGGCCTATGAGTCTTGTTGGTCCGGGAAGCCAGGCCCTGCAAGAGCGGGCGCGAAAAGTAATTCCTCTTGGCGTCAACAGCAATTTCCGGTATTGGGGCGACCGGCTCACACCTTATGTCAAGAGGGCGAAGGGCGCCTACCTGTGGGACGTGGACGGCAAGAAGTATATTGATTATCGCCTGGCCTTTGGCCCGATTATTCTGGGCCACGCATTCGATGAGGTGGACGCCAAGGTAATCGATGAAGTGAGGCAGGGCGTGCTCTTTGCGATGACGGGGGAACTCGAGGTGGAGGTGGCAGAAATGATCACCGAAATGGCGCCGGCCGTGGAGATGGTGCGCCTTGCGTGCTCCGGGACTGAAGCAACCATGCACGCGGTGCGCCTGGCCCGGGCCTTTTCCGGGCGTGACGTGATCTTGAAATTCGAGGGTAATTACCACGGTTTCCAGGATCACACACTCTGGTCAACATACGCGCCCGTTGAGGCCTACGGCAGCCGTCGCAGCCCGATTCCCGTGCCGGCGTCGTCCGGGATTCCAAAGTCCATGTCCGAGCTTGTCATCACTCTGCCCTTTAACGATTTTGAAGGTTTCGAGCGGGTGATGCGCTCGCGTGGCGAGTTTATCGCGGCTGTCATTACTGAACCGTGCCAGTGCAATTGCGGTGCCATTGAGCCGCAGCCAGGCTTCCTCGAGCTCATTCGTACTCAATGTGACGAGTACGGGGCCGTCTTTATCCTGGATGAGGTCAAGACGGGATTTCGCATCGCTAATGGCGGCGCGCAGGAGTATTATGGGATAGTCCCCGATCTGGCAACATATGCAAAGGCATTGGGCAACGGCTATCCTGTGGCCGCCTTCGGCGGCAAGCGCGAGATCATGTCGCTAATTGGACAGGGTGTCGCGCAGGGGGGTACTTACACCAACAACAAGCCCGGCGTAGCGGCTGCGTACGCGACATTGAAGCTGTTAAAGGAAAGGGCGATCCTTCAAGAGATACAGAAACGCGGTCGGCGTCTGATGGACGGTCTAAAGGAAATTTTCGAGGAGAATATGATCCCGGTCGCCGTGAGCGGATACCCGGCCATGTTTTGTTTCGCTTTGGGCGTGCAGAACGTAACCTGTCAACGCGACTGGAGCGAGAGCGACAGAGGGCTGTATCTCCGGCTTGCCGAGATGGCGATCGAACGCGGCGTGATGCCCGATCATGACGCGCGCGAGCCGTGGTTCCTGTGCTATGAGCATTCTGATGCCGACATTGATGATACTCTGGCGATCTATGCCGATATTGTCAAGCTGGCTAAGAGACAGTAAGCTAATGTTGCATACGCATTCATGATCTCAATATTGCGAGTTCGTTTACTTGATGAGGCGAGGGTATGACCAAGACTTTTGAAAAACACGAATTAACGGCGAGCGAAATTGTCGATTTGAACAGGCAATACACCTTCTTTTCTTGGTCAGTGCAGGGACAGCTACGGCCAATCCCTGTCGTCAGAGCGGAAGGTGTGTACTTCTGGGACGCAGATGGCAAACGCTATCTGGATTTTGCATCTCAATTGGTGAACGCCAACGTTGGCCATCAACATCCGAAGGTTGTGAAGGCCATTCAGGATCAAGCTGCCCGGCTGACGTTCGTGGCACCCGGCCTGGCCTCAGAGCCCCGAGGGCTGCTCGGCAAGAAACTGGCAGAAATTACGCCGGGGGACCTCAGCAAAACGTTCTTTACGCTGGGGGGTGCGGAAGCCAACGAAAACGCCATCAAGATCGCGCGGTTCTACACCGGGCGCCACAAGATATTGGCGCGCTACCGTTCCTATCACGGGGCCACATACGGTGCGATTGCGCTGACGGGAGATTACCGTCGCCTGGCTGTCGAACCGGCAATGCCCGGTGTTGTCCACGTGCTCGATCCGTATTGCTATCGCTGTCCGTTTGGCTGGACGAGGGACACCTGCCATCGGGAATGCATCAGCCATATCGAGGAGGTGATTCAGCATGAAGGTCCCGAGCAGATTGCCGCAATCATCCTCGAGGGCGTGACCGGTACCAACGGCTTGATCATTCCGCCCGATGACTATTGGCCGCGAATCCGCGAAATCTGTGACAAGTACGGCATCGTGCTTATCTCGGATGAAGTCATGAGCGGGTGGGGCCGGACCGGCGAGTGGTTTGCAGTGAATAACTGGCACGTTGTGCCGGACATCATCACAACTGCAAAGGGCCTTACCTCCGGCTACATTCCCCTGGGCGCCGTAATCGTGCGCGAGAAGATTGCGAGAATTCTTCGACGACAAATACCTGTACGCGGGTCTTACCTACAACGGCCATGCGCTTGCGTGCGCTGCGGCACTAGCTACGATTGAGGCCTATGAAGAGGATAAGATCTTCGAGAACGCCAGGATTGTGGGTAAATACCTCGGCGGCCGTCTGGAAGAGCTGAAGGCAAACCATCCGGCTGTGGGCGACGTTCGCTATATCGGCATGTTCTCGGCACTGGAGCTCGTCAGGAGTCGTAAGACGAAAGAGCCGATGGACTTATCTCCGCTCAAGAATTATCTGATTGCCAAGGGCGTGTACGTATTTAACTTCCAGAACATACTTTTTGTGGTGCCACCTTTGATTATTAACGAAACCCAACTGGACGAGGGGCTGACCATCCTGGATGCAGCCTTGGCCGAATTGATGGACGGTCAAGTCCACTAGTAGATAGGCCCATCGGAGCGCGAGCCGGTTGGGTGACTTAGCCTAAGAAGAGACGAACGATGGAGAATGCATGAAGATCTTGAACTACGTCAACGGGGAATGGATCGACCCAGGCGCCAGCGAGTACTTTGATGTGGTGAATCCGGCCACCGGGGAATCAATCGCCAAGACGCCGCTGTGCGGCGGTGAGAGCGTGGAGACCGCCGCCGCCGCCGCCCGCAATGCACTTCCTCAGTGGAGGCGCACGCCAGTTCAAGACCGCGTACAATCTTTGTTCCAATTGCGCGATCTGCTCAGGAGGAATCTTGACGTGATTGCCCGCACGATCACGAACGAGGCCGGCAAGACTTTCGATGAATCCAAGGCCGAAATGACAAGGGCCATCGAGAACGTTGAGGTAGCTTGCGGGATGCCCATGTTGGCCAAGGGAGAGATCGTCGAGGATATTGCGCCCGGTATTGATGAGATGATGTTCCGCCAACCGATCGGGGTTTGCGCAACTATCGCGCCATTCAATTTTCCTGGCATGATCCCGTTCTGGTATTTGCCATATGCACTCGCGACCGGAAACACATACATCGTGAAGCCATCGGAGCGGGTTCCAATGACAATGCAATTGGTTTTCAAGCTGATCGAGGAGGTCGGCTTTCCGAAAGGGGTGGTAAATCTGGTCAACGGTGGGAAGGATACCGTGGACGCGATACTTGATCATCCTGCGATACGCGCCATAACGTTTGTAGGTTCGACGAGCACGGCGAAGTATTTATATGGTCGGGCGGCGGCGAACGGCAAGCGCGTGCAGGCCCAGGGCGGAGCGAAGAATCCGGTTATCGTTCTGCCGGACGCCGACATGGAAATGGCAACAAAGATCATTGCGGACTCCGCTTTTGGATGCGCGGGCCAGCGATGTTTGGCCATCTCCTTCGCGGTGACTGTGGCGGAGGCGCGCAGCACCTTTACAGAAATGATTTGCGACGCTGCCAGTTCGAGAGTTGTGGGCTACGGCCTTGACGAAGGCGTGCAAATGGGGCCCGTGATCAATCCGGCAAGCAAGCAACGAATTGAGGAGTTGGTGGGCGTTGGAGTCGGAGAGGGAGCTTCCATCCCTGTGGACGGACGCCGCGCGGTGATTAGGGGCTACGAGCGCGGCTCCTTTGTCAAACCGACGATCCTCCAGGATGTTCCCCGCAGTGGCGTCGTCGCGAGAACCGAAATCTTTGGCCCTGTGCTTGCTCTGATGCATGTCAACACGGTGGACGACGCTATCAAGGTGATCAATAATGGTGTCTATGGCAATCAAGCCAGCCTGTTTACGTCCAGCGGAGCGGCGGCGCGCAAGTTCCGCTATGAGGCGGAGGCCGGCAACATCGGCATAAATATTGGGGTGGCGGCCCCTATGGCGTTCTTTCCCTTTAGCGGGTGGAAAGACTCATTCTTCGGTGATATGCATGGTCAGGCCATGGATGCTGTCGAATTCTTTACGCAAAAAAAGGTTGTAGTGGAACGCTGGCCAAAGGAGTGGAGCAGAAAATTTTAGTCCGCTGGATGAGCGCCCTGGCCGTCGGGGCATGAAACCTGCAAGCTAGGAGCAAGATGATGAGCGGCCCATACGAAACGGCACTGGCATACGCTACGCGCTGGACCGAACTTATTCATAAGGCCAGCCTAAGCGAGGATGAGGCGAAGGCCATAATCGACGAGTCCAAGCGAAACTTCGCCGAGCATTTCAATCGGGGTTGGCTGGACTATCGGAAATCCGTGACCGAGGCGGGTGATTGGGCCGCCGTGGAGTGGGCAGGCTGTGGTGCCGTCTTTCGCGACGTGCTGGGTCGTGAGTACCTGGATTGTCTAGGCGGATTCGGGATGATGAACCTGGGTTGGTCTCACCCTGAGGTCACAGGCGCGGTTAGGGCGCAGCTCATGCGCTCGCCAATGCCTTCACAGGAGCTAATCGATCCGCTGCGCGGAGTACTGGCAAATCTAATGGCTCAGATCACGCCCGGCGACTTGAAGTACTCATTCTTTGCAGGTTCCGGCACAGAGGCCATTGAGGGTTGCATTAAGCTCGCCAAGATATACACGAAAAAGCCCGGCTTCATTGTGGCGACGAATGCGTTCCATGGCAAAACGATGGGCTCGCTTTCCATGGTGGGGAAACCCGGTTTTCGCGACCCCGCGGGGATACTTTATGGCGGACCTATTTATCGCGTTCCATTTGGAGACGCCGATGCGGTAGAGGCGCAGCTGGAATCGTGTGAAAAGGATGGAATCGGCATCGCGGCCGTGATGTTCGAACCCATTCAAGGCGAGGCCGGAGCCATCGTTCCGCCCGACGACTTTTGGCCTCGCGTTCGCACCATGACAAGAGAGCGCGGCGTACTGCTCATCGCGGACGAGGTTCAGACTGGGCTCGGCCGGACCGGAAAACTGTGGGGTTTGGATCATTGGAATGTGGCGCCAGATATTCTTGCAGTTGCGAAATCACTGGGCGGCGGAGTGATGCCGGTCAGCGCGTTTTGTTCAACAGAAGAAATCTGGCAGGTCCTTATGTATCCCAATCCGTTCATACATACCACCACCACCGGCGGAGGCGCACTTGCTTGTGCGGCAGCCATTGCGTCGATCCAGGTCACGCTCCGTGAAAAGCTATGGGAGGCGGCAGCTGCGAAAGGGACGCATCTATTACGGGAACTGGGTCATCTTGCGGCCCAATATCCACAAATTTGTGAGAAAATAACGGGGAGGGGCTTGCTCATCGGAATGCATTTTTGCACGCCGGAGGCAGGTTACGCGGTGGCGGCAGGACTTTTCAAACGCGGGGTACTGGTGGCGGGGACACTGATCAGTTCTCAAACCTTGCGCATTGAGCCGCCTTTGATCATATCCTTCGAGCAATTAGATACATTGCTCGACCGCCTGGAAGATACGCTGAAGGATGTCAGTCGCGCTGCATGAGGCTGGCTTGGGATCATTCTCGCGAGGAGTGCTATGAATGTCCGCTGAATTTGCCGTTGAGTTGCGTAATGTAGTCAAGAAGTTCGTCACGCCAGAGGGACATGATTTGGCTGCCGTAGATCACGTCACGATGCAGATCCGCAACGGCGAGTTCTTCTCGATGCTCGGGTCTTCCGGCTGCGGCAAGACTACCTCGCTCCGGCTGATTGCCGGATTCGAATGGCCGACTGAGGGGGAGGTCTACATAGACGGCGAGTTGCAGGGTCATCGCCCACCATTCTTGCGGCCGGTAAATACGGTGTTCCAGAGTTATGCGCTCTTTCAGCATATGAATGTACAAGACAATATCTCCTTCGGACTCCAGATGGAAAGGGTGGAGCAGGCCGAAATCAAGCGCCGCGTAAACGAAGCCCTGGACATGGTGAAGCTCCTCGGCATGGAGAGACGGATGCCCAAGCAGCTTTCAGGAGGACAGCAACAGCGCGTGGCATTGGCACGCGCCCTGGTCAAACGGCCGAAGGTGCTCCTTCTAGATGAACCACTTGGCGCACTGGACCTCAAACTCCGCAAGGAGATGCAATTGGAGCTCAAGGCGCTTCAGCAGGAGGTAGGCATCACCTTTGTATATGTTACGCATGACCAGGGGGAAGCGCTCACGATGTCTGACCGGATCGCCGTGATGAGCCACGGAAAAGTCCTGCAAGTGGGGCCGGCCGTGGAGATTTATGAGCGGCCGACCACCCGCTTTGCGGCCGATTTCATCGGAGAATCGAATTTTCTGGAAGGCAAGGTCAAATCGATGAGGGGCAACAAGGTTGTTGTAACCATTCCAGACTGGAAGCAAGATCTGCATGGAATTGCATCAGGTGTCCTAAATTCCGGGGATGAGGTGGCAGTATCCATACGGCCGGAGAAGATCCGTGTAGCTGAAGCGGGAGAATCCAAAGAACATTGCCTGGAAGGTGTCGTGGTCAACAGCACCTACATCGGTTCGGACACACACATCTATCTGGACGTGCGCGGTCATCAAATCAAGATCTGGGAGCAGAATCGAATTTCTACCCTGGATCCGCGGGCATATTATCGGAAAGGCGAACATGTTTGGATTTCACTTCTTCCCGAGAATACGCTCGTTTTGCCAAAGGAATAGCGATGTTACGACATTTGTGCAGGCGCCGCATCCGCGGCGAGGAAACACCGGACTTCGGTACCGCTGCGATAAATGGGATTCATTCGGGAGGCGATTGTGACCGCTCAGACTGCTGCTGAAACCGGCAGACGCCCAACCTCATTGGTGAAGGCGATCCGGGAAAGCCGAGTCGCGCAGGGCCTGGCTCTGATTTCACCGGCCAACGCCTACCTCTTTGTTTTCATGGTTCTGCCGATGATACTGGTCGCCATATTGAGTTTTCTATCCAGAGGCACTTATGGCCAGGTGGCCTTCATATTCAACATTACGAACTATACGCGCCTGCTCGATCCTCTGTACGGGAAAATCGTGCTGTACTCCCTCGGTGTGGGCGTCGCGACAACGGCGTTTTCCATCGTGATCGGATATCCGCTGGCATACTATATTGCGCGGGCCCCTGCCCGGCAGCGTTCGCTTCTGCTATTCCTGGTTCTACTGCCGTTTTGGACCAACTTCATCATTCGGATTTATGCGTGGATCATGATCCTGCGCACCGGCGGCTTCCTGGACGCATTCCTGCAATGGGCCCACATCACCAAGGAGCCGCTGCAGTTGCTCTATACGCCCACCGCGGTCATGATCGGAATGCTGTACGAATTCCTGCCCTTCATGATCTTGCCTCTCTATTCTTCTCTAGAGAAGATCGAGAATGCCGTTTTGGAGGCCGCAGCAGACTTGGGCGCCCCGCCAGCTCGAACCTTCCTACGCGTCACCCTGCCCCTGAGTATTCCCGGCATGGTCGCCGGAACCATACTCGTGTTCATCCCTGCCATGGGAATGTTCGTCATCCCCGATCTGATGGGCGGCGCGAAGACGATCTTGATCGGCAACGTCATTCGCAACCAGTTCCTCACGGCGCGCGATTGGCCCTTCGGCGCGGCCACCTCCATGATCCTGATGGTGCTGACTATGGTCTTGACCCTGTACTACACGCGCAAGGCGGGATTCACCGAGGATCTGCTGGTATGAGCGAAAAACCGCCTGCCCTTTGGTTACGGATATATTCCTTCCTGGTTTATCTATACATCTATCTCCCCATTGTGATCCTGATTGTGTTCTCATTCAACACACAGAAGCTGAATATCAGCTGGCACGGATTCACGCTCTCGTGGTACCAGGTGCTCTTCCATGATCAGCAGGTGCAACTGGCGACGCAAAATACGTTGATTGTCGCTGCCGTTTCAACCGTCGTGGCAACGGTGATCGGCACGCTTGCGGCTCTCGCCATGCAGCGCTATCGTTTTCCGGGCTACCAACTCTCGGAAGGCCTGATGTACATTCCCATCGTGATCCCGGAAGTCGTGATGGGCATTTCTCTACTTGTCTTCTTCGTGATGATCAAATTGACCCTCGGGCTGGTGACCATCACGTTGTCCCACATCGCGTTCAATATTCCCTTTGTGGCGCTGGTCGTGCGGGCTCGCCTCCACGGATACGACAACTCAATTGATGAGGCGGCCATGGACCTCGGCGCCGATGAGGCCACCACGTTCCGGCGCGTGACCCTTCCGACGATCATGCCAGGCATCCTGGCGGGGGCCATGCTGGCCCTTACACTTTCGCTGGATGACTATGTAATCACCTACTTCACGGCGGGTCCCGGTTCCACCACCCTCCCGCTGCGGGTGTTTTCGATGGTGCGTTTCATGGTGACCCCGGAAGTAAATGCACTGTCCACCCTATGGGTATTGGTCGTGTTTGTAGTCCTCGTTGTAACACAAATTGTCCAAAGCCGGAGCAGGTAAGACCACCCAAATTGGAAGGAGTAGGAAATGAAACTGTACCGTATCGTAAGCGTTTTAGTTTTCCTGGTGTTGCTCTTGACCGCGTGCGCGGCGCCGACGGCAGCACCCACGGCGGCGCCGACCGAAGTCCCGGCGGCAGCCTCAACCAATGTCTCGCCGGCTGTCGGGCCGGCGCCAACGGCCACGCTCGTCAAGCCGACCTCCACTGAGTTAAACCTCTACGGCTGGTCGGACTATGTCCCGCAGCAATTGCTGGACGATTTCACGGCGAAGACGGGAATCAAGGTTAACTACGACACCTATTCTTCGAATGAGGAAATGCTTGCGAAATTGCAGGCAGGCGCCTCAGGCTACGACCTGGTGATCCCCAGCGACTACACTGTTGCGATCATGATAAAACAAGGGATGCTGGAGCAACTCGATATGCGCCAGATTCCGAATTTCTCAAACCTGGGAAAGACGTTCACGAATCGAGACTACGATCCTGGAAACAAATACAGCATTCCCTACCAGTGGGGTACTACCGCGCTGGTCTACGATCCGGCGAAGGTGCCATTCGCCCCGAAGAACTGGGCCGACCTCTGGGATCCGAGATTTAAGGGTCGCCTGGTAATGCTGGATGATGAACGCGAGGTGCCCGGAATGGCGTTGCAGGTGCTCGGCTTCGATAAGAACTCGACCGATCCGACACAGCTGGATCAGGCAAAGCAGAAATTGATCGCGCTAAAACCAAATATCCTGCTCTTCAACAGTGATGATCCGGAAACATCACTCCTTACCGGAGAGACTTGGGCGGGGCTGGTTTATAATGGCAACGCTTCCCTGGCACACAAAGAAAACCCGGCAATTATGTACATTTGCCCAACCGAGGGCTGCGGAATCTGGTTCGACAATCTGGCGATTCCGGCGGGCGCACCGCATGCCGACGCAGCTCTGGCTTTCCTGAACTTCATGCTGGAGCCCCAAGAGAGCATATTGATCACCAAGGAATTCCCATATTCCAACCCAAATATGGCGGCATTGGATTACTTGAAGTCCAACGAACCGGATACCTATGCAGCTTACATGGCGTTCGCGGGCACGAATCCGTCGGCGGATTTTCTTTCGCGCGTGGTGGCGGTCCAGGATGTCGGCGATGCAACCAAACTCTACGATCAGCTCTGGACAGATTTCAAAGGACAATAGAGCAATCTCGTGGCACGTGGGCTGTTGACTTTGCGGGCTTTGCGCGCAAAATCATCACTTCTTCGCTTTTCTTCAAGACAATGGGGCTTCGGCCAGCGACTTTGAGAAACCCATGGTTCCTCGGTAGGTGGCGGTAGAATGTCTCTGACTACCGCGAAATTTGCTTCAACAAGCGCTGCGCGGAATTGAATTTGGCAAGTTTTGAGGGGCTCGAAAGTCTCCCGGCTGCGCAAACAGCCGGGAGACACTTTTTTCACTGGATGCCCATCAATTCCAACTAATTATCACAAATAGTTTGACTTTGATGCAAAATTCGCATATAATATGGGTATGCAGAGCATAATCGGCACAAGTGAAGCGGTGCAGGTCGACGAAATTGACCGGAGCATTGTAGATGCACTGCGCAAGGATGGTCGCGAGGCATTTTCGCAAATCGCCGAGAGACTTAACGTATCGCCGGGGATGATCCGGCAGCGCTACAGCCGGCTGGTGGCGGAGGGCTATTTGAAGGTGGTCGCCATCACCAACCCGATCCAGCGGGGTCTCAAGACCATGGCCCTGATTGGGATCCGTACGGATGGCAACAAAATGCTCTCGGTGGCCGAGAGAGTAGGCCAGCTAGATGAGGTAGTGTATCTGGTGGTGGTCAGCGGACGCTACGACATCATGGCCGAAGTCTTTTGTCGAAACCATGAGGAATTGCTCCGATTCATAACGGAAAAGCTTTACAGCATCGACGGCGTTCGCGAAACCGAAACCTTCATGCATCTTAAAATCGTCAAGGAAGTGTATTTCTAGCACGACGGCCGCGATCTGAATTCAAGCGGACCGCGGCCTCCAAAACTTGTCTGCCACTGCATCAGCGCGGATGGCGGAGCCAATTGAAAGGGAACATGAAAGTCTTGTTGATAGGCGTGGGTGGCGTAGGGGAGGCGATAGCCCGCATAGCGCAGGAACGGCCTTGGGTGGAGAAGCTTGTGCTGGCTGACTACAACCTCGAGCGGGTAAAGGAAGTACAGGAAAGGCTGGGCGACCCTGTGCGCTTTCCGGGTGAGCAGGTGGACGCGTGCGATCAGCACCGGATTGAGGAGTTGGCGCGGACTCACAACGTCGACCTGGTGATGAACGCGGTTGACCCTGTTTACAACCGTCAGATATTCGATGCCGCATACAAAGTGGGTGCCAATTACATGGATATGGCGATGACCCTGTCTTCGCCTCATCCCACCGATCCATTCAACAAGCCTGGGGTAAAGCTGGGCGATTATCAATTCGAGCAATCTCCTCTGTGGGAGAAGAAACGGCTGCTGGCCGTTGTGGGCTTGGGCGTTGAGCCTGGCATGGCAGATGTGTTCGCTCGTTACGCTCAGGATTTCCTCTTCGATGAGATCGAGGAGGTGGGGATCCGCGACGGCGCGAACATCGAAATCAACGGATATGAGTTCGCACCAAATTTCTCAATCTGGACGACGATCGAGGAGTGTCTCAATCCCCCCGTGATCTGGGAGAAGGGGCGAGGCTGGTTTACGACTGCGCCGTTTTCAGGACACGAGATGTTCGATTTCCCCGAAGGCATTGGCAAGGTGGATGTGGTCAACGTCGAGCACGAGGAAGTGCTACTGGTTCCTCGATGGGTAAAAGCGGGCAGAGTGACTTTCAAGTATGGGCTCGGTGACCAGTTCATCGATGTACTTAAGACATTGCACATGCTTGGCCTTGACAGCAAAGAGAAAATCAAAGTGAAGGGGACGTGGGTGGCGCCCCGCGATGTGGTAGCCGCAGCACTACCGGATCCCGCGCATCTTGGCGATAAAATGTCCGGGAAGACGTGCGCCGGGACTTGGGTCAAAGGCCGAAAAGATGGACGGCCGCGCGAAGTCTACCTCTATCAGGTGGCAGACAATGCTCAGTGCATGCAGCGCTGGGGCTGCCAGGCGGTTGTGGCACAAACGGCATTTAGTGCGGTCATAGGCTGGGATCTTATCGAGCACGGTCAATGGAAGGGTGTCGGCGTTCTGGGGCCGGAGGCATTCGATCCGCTGCCTTTCATGGAGAAAATGGCCTCCTACGAATTTCCCTACGGTATCCAGGAAATGAGTCCGGAGGTTGTCGGGTAGCATTCCTCGCGCTAGTCTCCAATTGCGGTTTGTGAACGATATCTTTATAATGGAATGAATTCAATCAGGTTGTGGAGGATGCTATGCCCTTCGGATACCAAGGAAAAATCCTGCATGTTGATTTGACGAATGGCAGCCTGGAGGTGGAGACGCCCGTGGAGGGCTTCTACCGAAAGTACATGGGCGGCTCTGCCATGGGCGTCTATTATGTCCTGCGGGATGTACCCAAGGGGGCGGATCCCCTCGGCCCGGAGAACGTGCTTGCCCTTTTTACGAGCGTGACCACCGGGGCGGCCATTTCCGGGCAAAGCCGGATCAACGCCAATGCGAAATCACCGATCAGTGGGGCTATCGGCGATTCCCAGGCGGGCGGCTTTTTTCCGGCGGAGCTCAAATTCGCGGGTTTTGACGGCGTCGTCATCAAAGGTCGCTCCGAAACGCCGGTATACCTGTCTATCATTGAAGGCAAAGCCGACCTGCACGAGGCTGCCCACCTGATGGGAAAAATCACGGGTGAGGTGGAAGGCATCCTCAAGAAGGAATTGAGCGACGAAAAGATCGAGGTCATGCAGGCCGGGCCGGCGGCCGAGAAGGGGGTCCTGTTCTCGACTCTCGTGAACATGTCCAGTCGGCAGAATGGGCGGACTGGCATGGGACTTGTGATGGCGTCCAAGAACCTGAAGGCCATCGCTGTGCGCGGCACCCAGAAGGTTGCCGTGGCAGACCCGAAGAGCCTGGTGGCGATAAACCGGGTTGGTCCCAAAGAAATCCCTAACAATCCGGACATGGACGCCATTGCCAAATTCGGGACGGCCAGCGTCGTAAGCCCGCAGAACATGATGGGTACTCTGCCCACATTCAACTACAGCGAAGGCCAGTTCGCAGGGGCCGATGCGATTTCCGGCGAGAAGATGGCGGAAACAATCCTGAAGAAGCGGGAGACCTGCTTTGCCTGCGTGGTTCGCTGCAAGCGAGTGGTGGAGATCACTGAGGGACCCTACAGGGCCGATCCGCTGTACGGCGGGCCGGAATACGAGACAATCGGCTTGATGGGATCGAGCTGCGGCATTGGTGACTTGGCAGCCATTGCGCATGCAAACCAGATATGCAACGAAAACGGTGTGGACACCATCGCTTGCGGCGGCACCATCGCGTTTGCCATGGAGTGCTATGAGAAAGGGATCATCTCCAAGGAGCAGACCGGCGGACTGGAACTGAAGTTCGGCAACGTAGAGGCATGGCTTGAGACACTGCGGCAGATCGTCACCAACAGCGGTCCGCTCGGAACGGTACTGTCGCAGGGTTCGGAACGGGCGGCCAAAGTTTGGGGCAACGGTGCCGATGAATGTCTGACAACGGTGAAGGGCGCGGAGGCCCCGGCACACATGCCGAATGCCAAGAGAAGCCTTGGGCTGATCTACGCCGTCAATCCATTTGGCGCAGACCATCAATCCAGTGAGCATGATTGGATGATCGAGGAGGGGATGGCGTCCGACCTTTACATGGGCCGTCTGGCGCTTTTGGATATGCCAAACCGGCTCCCGGCGTTATCACTGGGGCCGGAGAAGGTGAACTTCGCCTACCTGACCGAGGTCTTTTACTCCATGCTCGACACGCTTGAACTTTGCCAGTTTGTGTGGGGACCCGCCTGGACGCTGTACGGCCCGACCGAAACGGTCGATTTCGTGCGTGCGGTGACCGGCTGGGATGTGAGCCTGGATGAGCTCATGAGAGTCGGCATGCGACGCCTGAACCTGATGCGGGTGTTCAATGCGCGCGAAGGATTCGACCGCCAGCAAGACAAGCTGCCTAAGAAGTTCTTCAAGGCGCTAAAGGGCACGGGTCCCACGGCAGGCGTGGCGATCTCCCACGAGGAATTTGAAGCCGCCCTCGATGAATACTACCGTTTGGCCGGTTGGACGCCGGTGGGCATTCCCACTCAGGCTACGCTGCAGAGGCTTGACATCGCGAATTTGGCATAGCGCCGGCATTTCGGACATGGAAGGGGCGGAGCGGCCAAGAATGTAGCGCAGGCTGTTCGTTTTCGGCCAAGGTTTGGCCACGCTTCCGGTGACACCGCCGGAAGATTTAGATGGTGCTGCAAGCAGAGCGTGAAGGGAAGACATACCTATGACCAACATTGCTCCCCAGATCTGGAGGGCGGACGTTCGGAAGCAAACGCTGAACCGGGAACCGGTCCCTGAAAGCTGGCAACGCCTGGGCGGGCGCGGATTGTTGGCGCGCATTCTTCTGGACGAGGTGGATGCGACATGCGATCCGTTGGGTGTGCACAACAAACTAATCTTCGCGCCTGGCCTGCTGGTTGGCCATATGCTTTCATCCACCGACAGGATATCGATCGGCGGCAAGTCGCCACTCACGGGTGGAATCAAGGAGGCCAATGCTGGCGGCCGGACGGGTTTGCATATGACTCGGATAGGAATCCATGCTCTGATCATTGAGAGCGAGCCGGCTGAACTAGGGCTATGGGTCCTGCATCTTTCCCTCGGCGGCGCAAAATGGGAAAAGGCTGATCACTTGGCTGGAGTGGGTGTATATGAAAGCGCTAGAAAATTGCTCGAAACATACGGTGACAAAGTTGCGATCTCCCTAATCGGCCCCGCGGGAGAAATGAAAATGAAGGGCGCCGGGATCGAAAACCTTGACAAGGACAAAGTCCCCTCCCGGATGGCTGCACGGGGCGGGCTGGGCGCGGTTATGGCTTGCAAGGGTCTCAAGGCGATCGTGTTTGATAATATAGGCGGGGAAAAACCGCCCATCGCCGACCCTGAAGCCTTCAAGATTGCACAGAAGGACTACAGTAAGTCGGTCCTGGAGCATCCGCAATCCATCACGTATCGCGATTATGGTACCGCTGGAATGGCGCATATGAGCGATGGCTTTGGCGGCATGCCAACGTGCAATTTCTCCAGGGGTCACTTCGACCAAGTGGAGGATATCAGCGGCGAGACCATGCGCGATTTCCTTCTCAAGCGAGGTAAGCCCTCTGAGACCTCGCACGCATGCATGGCGGGCTGCACTATCAAGTGCTCCAACATCTTCGGGGGCGAGGACGGCAAAATGATCGTCTCACCGCTCGAGTATGAGACTATTGGCTTGATGGGTTCCAACCTGGGTATCAACTCTTTGGACGCCATTGCGCGAATGAATTGGGAGGTTAATGACCTCGGCTTGGACTCGATCGAGACTGGTGCGGCCCTCGGGGTGGCCGCTGAAGCGAAACTCATGGAATGGGGCAACTGTCAGGGTGCCATGCAGCTGATACTGGAGATCCGCGCCGGCAGCGAGGTCGGGCGAACGCTTGGCGACGGCGCGGCGGCTACGGGCAAGAAATATGGAATCGAACATGTACCGGTAGTAAAGGGTCAGGCCATGTCAGCATATGAGCCGCGGGCCATCAAGGGCACGGGAGTAACCTATGCCACCTCTCCCCAGGGGGCAGATCATACCGCCGGCCTCACAATTCGTTTCAAAATCAATCACTTGGACCCGGCGCTGCAAAAAGAGGCGTCCTTGAATGCACAGCTGAATATGGCCGGTTACGATACCCTGGGAGTGTGCATCTTTGCGGGGTCCGGCTATGCCGCCACCCCCAATGCGGTGATCAAACGCCTCCTTGAAGCGCGCTACGGTTGGCACGGCCTGTCAGACAACATTCTGCAGGAACTGGGCAAACAAACGATAAAGATGGAACGCGAATTCAACCGACGCGCCGGCTTCACGGCCGCGGACGACCGTATACCTGCTTGGATGACGCGCGAGCCGCTGCCTCCGCACAATTCTGTCTTCGATGTGCCAGACGAAGCGCTGGACGACATATTCAAGGATTTCGAATAACAAGGGCTGAGAGCTGGTGCCTTCACCCGATCTGTAGATTGATGCGCATTACTCTCCGCCGATCCTGTGGTGGTGCGGGCCACCGGCAGGATCCCGTGACGGGCGGACTGAAAGAGTGAGTTATGTCGCCGCCGCCCGCATCAGACTGTCAGGTAAAACTATGGATCAAATGCACCAAAATACGACTGAGGCCCTGGTAGCGGATAGTTTTTCCCACATGTCTCCCGTTTGGGGACGGATATTCAACTTCGTTGCTGAGCGAGCGGAAGGCTCATACATCTACACGACGGATGGTCGCAAGCTACTTGACTTCACTTGCGGGATCGGAGTCACAAATACGGGTCACTGCCATCCCAAAGTGGTCGAAGCCATCCGCCAGCAGGCGGGCTTGTTCCTGCATGCGCAGGCGAACATTGTTATTCATAAGCCCATGCTTCAGCTTATTGAGGAGTTGCGGCAGATCGTCCCGTCTTCCATAGATGGATTCTTCTTCTCCAATTCCGGCGCGGAGGCCATCGAAGGCGCAGTGAAGCTGGCTCGGGCTGCCACCGGGAAGCAAAATATAATCGTGTTTTCCGGCTCATTTCATGGCCGCACCGCTGGCACGATGGCACTGACAACATCCAAGACTATTTACCGAGCAGGCTTTGGTCCCCTGCCAGCCGGAGTATTCGTGGCACCATTTCCCTATGCATTCCGCCTTGGAATGACCGAAGAAGCCGCTTCCGCTTACGCGTTGGAGCAGCTAAATTATCTACTAGCCTCCCAAACCGCGCCAAGGGAGACCGCCGCGATCCTTATCGAGTTGGTTCTTGGCGAAGGTGGATACATTGTCCCGCCGGCCTCTTTTATGAAAGGCTTGCGCGAAATCTGTGACAAGAACGGGATTCTGCTGATCCTGGATGAGATTCAATCCGGCTTCGGGCGGACTGCCAAGTGGTTCGCCTTCGAGCATTTCGGCGTCCTGCCCGACATCATGACGGCAGCTAAAGGCATTGCCTCGGGGCTGCCGCTCTCAGGCGTTTTCAGCCGTCTCGATCTCATGAGAAAATGGGAAGTTGGCTCACACGGAGGTACCTACGGCGGGAACGTTGTGGCCTGTGCCGCGGGCGCAGCTACGATCAAGGCTATGCGTGAAGAAAAGATGCTGGAAAACGCCGGCGAACGCGGCCTTCAATTGATGACTGGCCTGCGAAAATTGCAGGAGGAATATCCTCAAATTGGGGATGTGCGCGGCCTCGGGTTGATGATCGGCACCGAATTCATTGTAGACGGCAGAGCCGACAAGGCGAAACCCTTGGTGAAAGAAATCGTGCACGCCGCCGAAAGTCGGGATCTTCTGCTGCTCACCTGTGGCACATATGACAACTCCGTGCGGTGGATACCCCCGTTGAACGTGACCCCGCAACAGATCAACGATGGCTTGAGGATTTTTGGTCAGGCATTGAAGGCAACCGTAGGATAACAAAACGGCGACAACCAGGTTGTCGCCAACCTATACAGAGCCACCGAAGGGAATTGAACCCTTGACCGGACGATTACGAATCGTCTGCTCTACCAGCTGAGCTACGGTGGCTTGATGTTCAGGCGGCGGGGATTATAAGGGATTAGAGTCAATCCCGCAAGTTTTTGCTCGCTGGTGTTGTCAAAGTGCAATAGCGGACTATTCGCATTTCAGTCTCGACAATTAGCCGAATGTAAGTTGGTGATCGAATCATGATGAAAATTGCCATGCTGTCCTATCACACGTGTCCACTCGCCATCCTGGGAGGCAAGGATACCGGCGGGATGAATGTCTACGTTCGCGACCTAACCCGCGAACTTGGCCACATGGGTGTGCACGTGGATGTATTCACCCGCTCACAGGATGAACACGTCCCGCATGTGCTGCATGATCTGGGTTATGGCAACCGTGTTGTGCATGTTCCCGCGGGTCCAGAGGTGCCGGTGGACAAGCGGAACCTTGCACATCACATTCCAGAGTTCGTGGAGGGGGTTAAAGCCTTTGCTTCGGAAAAGGGCATTCAATACGACCTCATTCACAGCCATTATTGGATGTCGGGCCTGGCCGCATTGGCCCTGTCCAACTCCTGGGGCGGCACACCGATTGTGCACATGTTCCACACTTTGGGTGAGATGAAGAACCGCGTTGCGCGATCTGATGAAGAGCGGGAAAACCCTGAACGCATTGCGGCGGAACAGCGTGTGCTGGAAGGTGCAGACCGAATTATCGTATCCACGCTTGCGGAGCAAACCCAGCTTCGATTTCTGTACAAAGCAAATGATCGGAAGATGGAAATCATCCCGCCCGGCGTGGATACCAGCCATTTCTATCCTATCCCGGCGGATGAGGCAAAGCAATTCATCGGGCTGACGCCGGAAGACCGGATGGTGCTTTTCGTGGGTCGCATCGAACCGCTCAAGGGCGTTGACACGCTGATCGAAGCCATGGCTTGCCTAAAGCTCAAGGATTACGGTCGTCCCGTGCATCTCGCCATAATCGGAGGCGAGCCGGATGTGGATCCCGCGCAGATGTCAGCAGAGATGGCCCGCCTGCAGCAACTTTCCGACGATCTCTCCATGGGAAAAATGGTGGTGTTCCTCGGCAAACGCGGGCAGGACACGCTGCCGTACTACTATTCGGCTGCCGAAGTGGTGGTGATGCCTTCGCATTACGAATCCTTCGGCATGGTAGCCTTGGAGGCAATGGCCTGCGGAACTCCTGTCATCGCTTCCGAAGTCGGGGGATTGGGTTTCCTTGTTCAGGACGGCGAGACGGGCTACACAGTGCCTGACGATGAGCCAGATAAGCTGTGCGAGAGGCTTGCCTCACTGCTTGGCGACCAGCACTTGCGGAAAACGATGGGGAAGCGTGCCGCGGAGGTTGCCCAATCCTATGATTGGGAAAAGGTCGCGAAGCAGGTCGTAAACGTTTACGAGGGGTTGGTCAGGGTGAAGGAACTCTAGCTACTCGCCAGCAAATAATAACGCGCAGGACGAAGTCGGTCAGAGTCGTAACCTTAGAACGCAGCTGGGCAGGTTCTTACAGGACTTGCTCAATCTATTTGCCCGAAGAAGGGCTTAATTCCTTTCGGGCTCGCTGGCAACCTCTTTCATCTTCACCAGCAACAGGGTGGAACTGTCCAACTCCTGTGTGCGCATTTCGAATTGATCTTTGAGGCTTTTTATCAGCCGCGAAAGCTGCCGCTGCCCGTAGGTGCGCGGGTCAAATCCGGGGTCGAGTTGATAAAGCGCATTGCCCATTAGATCAAGTCGAGCCCAGCCGTCTTCCTGCACGGCCATGTCGAAGGCTTGTTCCAGCAACGGCATCGGATCGGCTTCGCTTTTTGGCTTTTGCTTTGAAGAAGATCGTCTCTGCGAGGACCGCGCCTTGGCCGCCTTGGTTTCTGCTACAAGATTCTCCGTGTAGACGAAAACGTCGCACGCATTGACGAAGGGCTTTGGTGTTTTTTTCTCTCCAATACCCATCACAAAAATACCTGTCTCCCGAATGCGCGTAGCCAATCTGGTATAGTCGCTGTCGGATGAAACCAGGCAAAAAGCGTCGACAACGTTGGAATGCAGGACATCCATGGCATCGATGATCATGGCGCTATCGGTTGCGTTTTTCCCAATCGTGTAGCGGAATTGCTGTATGGGCTGGAAGGCGTGAAAATTTAGCGTCTCCTTCCAGGAATTCATATTGGCGGTTGTCCAGTCGCCGTAAATTCGCCGTACGGTAACCTGTCCATAGCGCGCGGCCTCTACCAGCATCTGGGCAAGCAGCCCGGCTTGGGCATTGTCGCCGTCTATAAGCATTGCGATCCTGCGACGCGGGAGGTTGGTAAGTTGTTCGTCAGCCATGGCGTGGATTATACATTACCTAGGGGATGGGTTCGATTTGGCCGAGGGGCCCCATGTCGGATGGCAACAGCTCAATGTCTGAACAGGAGGCTTTGCCAGCGCGTTGGGCCAGGATTCCGTTGCTGGCCAAGTCGACTTGAATTGCGGTATTTTCCCCATGGGTGGTGTCGACGGTTAGCTTGAGAGCGACCTCGTGTTGCGACGGCAGCACGGCAAGGCACTTGGATTTATCTGGGTGAGGTCTGGCTTCATCCAGGCCATTTAGCGTTGCGCAGACATTTTGTGCATCAACCGATCCAAGGTTGCGGATGGTTACGTAGGCGTTGGTCACTTCACCCATAGCGTGCGTAATGTCGATACTAGTATTGCACTCTTTGATATCCAGTTGAAGCTTTATTGTGGGAGAAGGGGTTACGCTTTGGGTTGATGTCGGACTCGCGCGAGTGCTGGTGGCTGTCTCGCCAGCCTCCGATGTTGGTGCATCGCTTAACGAAGCGGGGATGCCCGCGGCGGTCGACGTTTGCGTCGCCGGTGGAGGCAATATGATGGCCGTGGCTGTGTAGATTAAAGGTGTAGGGGTGGGAGGCGGCGTCGCGGGTATGTAGGGAATGGGTTGGACGGTCCATCCTTGGCAGCCTGAGAGGGTCAGGACGAAACATGTGAGGGCGAAAAGTGGACGCTTCACTGCTGCTCCTTGCCATTGCTTCCATTCTATCGCGGAGAGGCCCGGAATGAGAGACTCGCACCACTATTGGTTTTGCATCCAGGCAGCGCCGATCGTTCGTATGAGTGCTTACGAGGATCATCAAAGCAATTCCTCAGGCTTCGGTCCACTTAACTGAACGCAAGAAACATGCTCTTCTCAAAGTCCGGTTTCTTTCAACCCCACCCCCGGCCCCGCCCCATTCTTGGGGCGGGGAGTTTGCGAGAAAGTGATGATTCTGCGGGCGTTGCCCGCAAAATCATCACTTTCTCACTTTTCTTCAAGACAATCAGGTTTCGGCCGCCGACTTTGAGAAGCCCATGACGCGAGAAACAAGTCCCCTTGATATTTGGGCCAAAGTGTGACACAATATAGCCGGTCCCGTCGTTGGGTGCCCCCCTCACCCAGCGGCGGGATCATCTTTCACAGTTGCCCGCTTTCACCCCAGTTTTCCAACCGCTTCAGATAATTCGCGTCCTCGTAGCGCGCTAATGAAAATGCCGCCGCATACTTTGGAAGATCCGATCGTGTTACGTGGGCGGCCAGCAATTCGCCTGCTGCGCAGGCTGCCATGATTCCGTAACCCGACGCTGCACCTATGACAAAGGCGCCGTCAACCGGCAAAGGCCCAGCCAGCAGGCGGTTCTCACGGGTTTTCACGTAGTATCCGCCGTCAATTTGTGGCCGGGGCGCCCGGCCGAAATACTCCCGGAGCCGCGGTAGCATTGTAGCCAAGCCGCGCAATGCAATCTCGGGAAACTGTTCATCAAGCGGCAACGGAAATATGGGCCGCATCGTTCGCTTCTTGTATTCCCAGAGCATCAGGATCGTCTGACTTTCGCCTGTTCCCTCAGGCCGCGTATGCGCACCGGCAGTGAATGGCTGCGTCAGCCAGCTCATGTCGGGGTCGTTATTCAAAAGGATGCGCTGATCTTCGTCCCACGGCAAAATCTGCGAGTCGTCCCAAATCAATAGCGGCGCGTCGCGGGCAACCGCGTACAAGTGATCTCTGAATGCAACTTTCAAATGCAATTCCGTGTACACTGGAATGTCCAGATCCAATAGCCCGCCAACCGACTTGAGATGGGGTCCGGCGGCATTCACGAAGTCTGAGCAACCAATCTGCTCGTTCGTGCCCAGGCGGATTGCACGCACTCGCCCGCTTGCGGTCTCCACGCTTTCGACGTGACCAGCCTCGAACTGGACGCCAAGGCGGCGGCCAAACTCCAGCAGGTACATCCCAAGTTGTTGCGCGCTGAGCCAGCCCGCACGGCGGACGTGTAGAGCGGCCACTCCGCGGTCGGTGATATATGGAAAGTGCCTGTGTATGAGAGCCTGACCCAGAAGCAGGTCAGCGCCATCAGGCTCGCCGTGGAAATCTTCCGGTGAGGCCGGCCGGTATCCTGAACCAGCGGTCGAGTGTATCCGAAATGGGCCCGCGCCCAGGGCTGATAATTGCGAAGAATTCTCTTTCAGCGCCGGAATTTTGCTCTCGTCTGCGGTTACGTAAAGATAGCCGCGGCGGTTTAGCCTAAACATGTTTGCGCTCTCGTCGGCGAGCATTTCCATCAGGTCGATGGACCGATTCATGAGCGACAACAATTCGGGGTCGGCCCACCAATTGCGATAGCACTCTGTTGAGCGGTCACTGGTTAAAGTCAGCGGCGGCCGTTCATCCACCAGGAGAATGTTTTCTACGCCCGCCTTGGCAAGGAAATATGCGGCGCTGACACCGGTGATGCCAGCGCCGCATATGACGACGTCATAATTGCAAGTCATAGGTCCCTATGCAAGAAAGCCATCTTACGACACCACACGAAATGAAATGGAAACCCGGCGTTGACAACCGCGCCCGGAACCTTCATCCAGATTTCGCTTCCAGTACATCCCAGGTTGGCTCGACCAGGAGTGGGCCATCTGAAAACACAATATTCGGGACACGGCGAAATCCATGACTGATTTTGGCCGCAAGAATCGCGGCCTGCTCGTCAACCTCGAGTCTTACCTCCAGGAATCTCACGTGATTGGCCGCAAAAGATTTCCTGGCGCCATGGCAATCGATGCACGCATCGGATGTCTACATTGCGATCTGGGAGGGCAACCGGCTGTAGAGGTCACGCACGGCGAACTATTGAATGCACATCTGGCTGGGGCAACACGATAACAGGGCTCTGCCTGTGAAATTTGTCGATTCATCCAGCGCCTTATTCACCCAGGGATTTCAAATACTCCCGGATCGCCAGCGCCGCCGATGCACCCTCACCGGCAGCCGAGGCCGCCTGTTTAGTCGAACCAGCGCGAACGTCGCCTGCGGCGAACACGCCTGCATAACTACTCATCATCTGGGGAGCCTTCACGAACCCGCGTTCGTCAAGCTCAGCCCGATCCTTAAGCAGATCGTTGTTCGGCATTACACCAACAAAAACAAATATGCCATCATAGTGCGCTTCCGTCTTCTCGCCGGTACCCAGGTCCTCCAGCACGATTGACTCAAGCCTGCTCTTTCCCCGAAGTTCCCTCACGGCATGGTTCAAAATAACGCGGATATCGGCCGACTTTTCGGCCACCTTGTCCTGAAGGATCTTGCTCGCTTTTGGCTGAGGAGAATTAACCACGCTATCAACCTGGGTGGCGAACCTGGTGAGAAACAAACCCTCTTCGAATCCGCTATTGCCGCCGCCAACGACCAGCACTTTCTTTCCCTTGTAGAACGCTCCATCACAGGTTGCGCAGAAATGTACGTTGATACCAATCAGATCATCCTCTCCCGGCACATTCATCTTTCGATAACGCGCTCCCGTTGCGAGCAATATTGCGCGGCTGTGATAATGCACCTCCGAACCGGTTTCGGCGATCAGATACTGACCATCCCGATCGATCTCCCCGACTTCCTGTGCCTGGAGGATTTCCACACCAAATCTATGGGCCTGCCGGCCCAACCGCTCCGCAAATTCGCCGCCCCGTATGCCCTCGTCGAAGCCCGGAAAATTGTCAATCGTCTGGGTGATGCCTGCCTGCCCGCCCAGTCCCGCCTTCTCTATGACGAGCACGTCCAGTCCTTCGCGGGCCAGGTAGAGGGCAGACGTCAATCCGGCCGGGCCGCCGCCGATAACGATCGTATCATAATAGGAACGCTCCGCCCGGTTTTTGAGTTTAAGCTTCTCCGCCAATTGCGCGTTGGACGGCTTGACCAGGATCTGGCCGTCTGGAAAGATGATCGTTGGAATAATACGTTTCCCCTGATTAATCTTCTCCACAAACGCTACGCTTTGCGGGTCATCATCAATATCAACGTTCGAATACTGGACTCGCTGTTCGCCGAGGAATTGTTTAGCGCGCTTGCAATCGGGACACCACGTTGCGCCATAGATAGTAATCAATGAAGGTGCCAGGCTGTAGAGATTTGAACTAGTTTTCCTCGCCATTTCAATCTCCTGACGCATAGATGAAACTGAATTGGAACATCTTACCTGACCTTCAAAATGGTTGAGGCGCCCGATTCGATCCGAGCTGTGCATTCCGAACGAAGCCTCTGCAGCACTGGATGCAGGCATGGAGGATCTGCCCGTTTGCACGCGAGCTCGGCCACGGTTTGCCGCGTTTGACTACCCTTGTCGCGACAACTGAAATGCGCCCTTGCCACTGCGCGCGATCCAAGAACAGGTAAGAGAATGAATACGTGGTGCGGGACCGAGGACATTGCAGGCGGTGTCGGCAGTCGGCGGTGCTCACAGCACATGGAATCGGACGACAACGGTGAAAATTATGTAATTCACAAAGGGCGCAGTGGTGTTGCCTGCAAGTTGTCTATGCCTCTTCGACTGGCACCCTTCGCAAATAAGTCTCGCAAAATTTCATTTTGATACGCAATTTAACTTGCATTTTTCCAGCACTTGGGATAAACTGAGCATGCCTTACAGAAATGTAAGGTTCGAGAGGAGAGCGATTGCCGACAAGCCGTTGGCTGTACTGCAGCGTGCACGATGGATTTTTTCGTGTGCACCAGTTGGCGGCAAGAGACATCCAACCCCTCATGAAACGCGACGAAACGCAAGAAGGTTTTAGGGTCAAATCCGTTCTTGTTTAACCACCCTTCAGCATCTAGTTTCCGCTAATTTTGATTTAGTGCTGCAGGCTGTTCGCTAATAAAGTTGGCAATGTTTTCTCTCAGTCCGTTTGGAGAAGGAGAGCGAGAAAATGGAAATCCGTTTGTATTTTCAAATGCTTCGGCGCGGCTGGTGGATCATTGCACTGACCACGTTGATCGCCTTCGCTGCAGCCCTGCTGGCCTCTTTCCTGGCTGTTCCTCAGTACAAAGCTGTTGCCAGGTTCATTATCGCGCCAGGCACTCGTCTCATAAACGGCACGGATGTGCTGAACGGATTGTCCACTCTTGATCGACAATCCGTTATTTCGACCTATGCAGAGGTGATGAACAGTGACCGGATCTATTCGGATGCACTGAACTTCATGCACGCGCAAGCGACAGACCTTAGAGGGTATTCGTATGACGCCATCATTGTCGCCAGTTCCAGCGTTGTGGAATTAACGGTTACGGGACCAGATCCGAAAACGGCGGCCGACCTAGCAAATGCCATTGGCTACCAGACCATCAATTTCACGCGCCAGCTAAACCAGGTATATGCCGTCGATTTTCTAGACGTAGCGGTTCCGCCGACTTAGCCTTTCAGCCCTAATATCCCGCTGAATGCTGCCCTGGCGCTGGTCGGGGGTTTGATCGTGGGAGGAATATTGGCGATACTCAACGAGCAGCTTCGGATTCCCCTGGAGACTCTTCGACAACGGCTGCAGTTCGATGACATGACCGGTGTCTACAAGCCGCAATATTTTGTACGGTCAGTGGAGGACGAGCTTGAGAAGCGGCCAGATGCCGTGCTTTCTGTCGGAATTGTGGAGCTGAGCGGGCTCCGCGACCTCGTGGATACATTGCCATTGATCAGTTTGCAGTCCATGCTGCAAGGCGCAACCAAGATTCTGCGCAATGAATTGCGAGGCAACGACATTATAGGTCGTTGGAACGATACTGCTTTTGCCGTCATGTTGCCCAATACTCCCGGTGCCGCAGCACGGGGGATTTTCGAGCGAATTGTTCAGGCGCTGACCAATCTCGTCGAAGTGGACCACCTGGGAACAACCGTGAAATTTGATCCTCACATTGGGGGGGCAGAATTTAATAACAGGAACACTACTCCTCAAGCGCTGCTTGAGAAATGCAACGTGGCTTTGGATCATGCCCGGCGATCAACTGACGGGCCTATTTTCATATGAGAAACCGTGGTCCTGCCTTTGGGCCCAAGCTCTTGCTGCAAAAGATTAGTTTGGCTTCTTGGAAACGACAAAGGAAAGAATCATGAAAAAACAATTCCCTAAGCTGTTATTAATCTTGGCGCTCTGCCTGATTTTGCTTGCCGGGCTTGTGGTTTCGGTTCAGGCTCAAGCTGTCCCTCCGACGCCCACAGTGAGTCCCGCACCCGGCGCAGTTGCTCCTACGCCGACCGTCCAGCAAAGTGCGAATCCAAACGAGGTCAGTCTAGCGCAACTCCGACAGAGTGAAATCCAGCTCAATGGCCCGTACGATGCGTACTCTTTCTCTTTTGCGCTGCCTGCTGATTGGAAGCTGACAGATGGCGCTGGAATTGATATTGCTTTGGGGGCTTCCTTCAATCTACCGGTTGTTCAAAGCCAATCAAATACGACTGTATTCGCCGGCGGTGGCACGGTCACTGTCCTGCTCAACAACGCGATCCTGGCCGTTGTGCCGATCAACTCGGTTGGCGAAATTCAGGCGCATTTTGCAATCCCGCTCTCGGCCTTCATCACGACGCGTACAGACGGGCGGATGCTGTTGAGCTTTGTCCTAAACAGTGGCTATTCCTGCCTAGTCAACGGTGAACACATGATAGTGTTCATTCATCCGACTTCCACCTTGACCCTGCCGCACGATTCCGTCGCGCCTTCCACCAGCCTGCTAAACTTTCCTCGGCCGATATTCCAAAATTCCTTTGTGCCCGATTCGGCTTTGGTAGTTGTTCCAGATCAACCGTCGGCTGCCGAACTACAAGCGGCCCTGACTGTGGCCGCCGGACTGGGCAATCTGACTCAGAACAATTTGATTTTGACCACGACTACCATGAGCAATTTCAAAGCTGAGGCCGCGGCAACTAATCATTTGATCCTGGTTGGCAAGGCAGGCTCCCTCCCGATGTTTCAACAACTAAATCTGGCGACACCCATCGTAAGCAATCAATTCCAGGTTCCCGGAGCAGGGAGTGACGACGGATTGGTCGAAATGATAGACTCGCCGTGGAGCAGTGCGCACGTGATTCTCATTGTTTCAGGCAACACAGATCAGGGAATCATCAAGGCTGCACAGGCTGTGAGCACAGGCGTACTTCGACCAAATAAATCTGACAATTTCGCGGTCATTCAGCAAGTCAATTCTGTTCCACTTTCCAGCCCGCAGCCGGTTGACCAGACTCTGGCCGACCTTGGCTTCCAGGGCACACTTTTCCAGAATAGGGGCGTAAATAGCGACGAGTATACGTTCAACATCCCGGCCGGAATGGACTTGACCTCTGATGCCTACTTTGGCATGGTATTCGGCCATTCGGCGCTCATTGATTACAACCGTTCTCAAATAGTAGTGCTCCTGAACAGCGTACCTATTGCCAGCGTTCGAATGAGCGACGCCACCGCCAGCGTGCCGACAAACGAGGTGAAGATCCAGCTGCCGCCTTCGGCGGCCGTTCCTGGCATCAATCGCCTGGATGTAAACGTCAATATTGTGCCGCTCGATGATTGCACGCCTCCGGGCGTACAAGGCTTGTGGATCAAGATTTGGCCTCAGTCTGCACTGCATTTGCCATTGGCCACCGGGTCGATTAGTGGCGTGGCGCCTCTTGACCTGGCCAGTTATCCGGCGCCATTTGTCTACAATCCTGTTTTGGGAGATACTGCGTTCGTACTGGCGCACAATGACCCGGGATCGTGGCAATCGGCAATGCAGATAGCTGCATTTCTGGGTTCCCAGGCCGGGGGCAGACTGACTGAGCTATCAGCCTTCTATGGTGACGCCGTACCTGACCCGGATCGGGCCAAGGATAACCTGTTCGTCATTGGACGTCCGAGTCAACTTCCGATCGTCGGCGAATTGAACAAGGATTTGCCGGCTCCGTTTGCCGGGGGCGGCGACGTGGCTACCGAGAGCAACCTGCAAGTTAAATACCTCATACCATCTGATTCTCCGATGGGGTATTTGGAAACGATGGTGTCTCCGTGGAGTCCCAGTCAGATTGTGTTCGCCGTCTTGGGGAATACCACCCAGGGTGTCAGCTGGGCGGCGACTGCGCTGATTGACCCAACTCTGCGCTCGCACGTTGGTGGAAACTTTGCGGTAATCAATGACCGCCAGATCATCACCACCAGCGTGGGCATAGCAGCAGCTTCGACGCCGGGGAGCAGTGTTGTCGCTCCGGCTCCAAATGCGGGAGCTGCACAGCAAAGCGCCAATGCATCGCCTGTGGCATCCCGGCCTGGTTGGATTCTGCCCGCGCTGGCCGTTTCGGTCATCCTGATTGCCCTTATATTGGCTGTCGTTATCGCGGGAGGCTCCTCCAGCCGGCGAGGAATGCACGGACACACTGACGAACCCAAAACGCCGCTAGAGCGGCTTAGGGATTGGCTGCTAACGCTCTTCGGCAAGGGACCTAACCGGCCAGGCGGTCGATAAGGTCAGGAACCGCCCGCCTGGTCTCCCTTTGACGGCAGAAGTTCGGGCTCAGAACACAACTTCGAATTCCCGTTGAATCCGGAACCCCTCGACGAGGCATTCAAGAAAACGAGGTGAACAATGGTCGTTGCCATATTACCGAAACAGAATTCAAAATCAATTTTGAGTTAGGATTACCGCACGATAAATGTAATCCGCAAATTGGAGAGTGGGTTGCTTTGTCAATGCTTCCAAGATATGCCTCTTCCATTATTATTCTGCGGTCCCTGGACTCGCATATTGGCGCTCCGAAGTTGAGTTCCGGACCCCTGACGCTACAATGGAATCTGCAGACAAAGGTTTGAGTGACGCATGGGCAGCAGAATTCAAGAATTAGCCGAAAGAATGCACATGTCCCGTGATGAGTTTGTGGGAGAAATGCGCAAGCGCGGCTGCAGCGAACCCACCGCAACAAAGATCTGGAGTGGCGTGTACGAGGACTTCAACCAATTCGGCGACCACGACATACTTCTCAGTAACCTTCGCAAAGCAGCTGACGTTCTAAAGGTGGGTACGGCACTTCTACTCCCCAAATGAGGGCGCGCCACGCATCTGATTTGCCCATGACTGCCCGAAGGGGACCCAGTCTCCGGGCAAGGTTTTCATGGTGTCCGTCTTTTCAAACCGCCGTCTGATTGCACTTGACACAGCCACCAGAACAACCCCGTGCCCCCATGGTGCTCAGTCTCCTGAGGAAACCTGTTTGCGGTTTCGTAATGTGAATGACGATCTGGAATGCAATTGTAAACCTTGTTACACAAGTCGGCGAATATAATGTGTGCACGGGAACAAAACGGCCCAACTTGCATTGCTGTAAGCAGCAGGCCGTCATTCCGTCGACAAGAGAATCAACCGGGAGTCATTGTTGTGCAACGTGAGGTCGAGCGAAAAACGTTAGATCCATACGGTCCGAGCCCTCTTTATCTTCGTGTCCGGAATCGTGAGCGATATTATTCGGCTAAACGGGCTATGGATATACTGGTCGCTTCCCTGCTGCTGGTAGTGTTCTCTCCTTTGATGATTCTAATAGCGGTGGCGATCCGCTTGTATTCTCCCGGGCCCATATTTTTCGCACAAGAACGCGTCGGCTCGAAAAGACATACCAGAGGTAAAGACACGTCCTGGCAGCCGACAACATTTCGGTGCTTCAAGTTCAGAACGATGCACGTGAACGCAGATCCGTCCGTGCACAGAGCGTATGTGCAAGCCTTGATTGAAAACAACCCGGAAAAAATGGCGGCAATTCAGGGCCAGACCACAAGTCTTCGAAAACTCGTCGAGGATGCACGGATAAGTCGACCTGGAAGGTTGCTTAGAAAGTTTAGTCTGGACGAACTTCCTCAATTATGGAACGTGTTAAGGGGCGACATGAGTCTGGTCGGGCCGAGGCCCGCCATCCCCTATGAGGTGGAGATGTACCAGGGCTGGCATACGCACCGGTTGGAGGCCCAACCCGGAATTACTGGATTGCAGCAGATCACGGCGCGATCCACCGCCGATTTTGACCAACAAATACAGCTCGACCTTCAATACATTGATCAGCAATCTCTGTGGCTGGACTGCAAAATCATGCTCAAAACGCCGATCGTGGTGATCTCTACGAAGGGCGCAGCATAACGATCAGAGACCGGAGGTACGCAATTAATGGATTCGATCAAAGTAGGCGTGGTTGGTTATGGCTATTGGGGACCTAACCTCGCCCGCACGCTGTACGATTTGCCAGCTGCCGAGCTGGTAGCCATTGCCGATCAAAAAGAAGCACAATTGAAACGCGCCAAGTCGCGACACCCCAGCGCATTCCTGACCACGGATTACAAAGAGTTGTTCAAAATCGGCCTGGACGCAGTGGTGATTTCCACGCCCCCCAAGACGCATTTCAGCATCGCCAAGGATTGCATTGAGCACGGCTTGCACCTGCTCGTCGAAAAGCCGATCACCCTCAAAAGCTCGGAGGCAGAAGAGCTGATTGCCTTGGCGGATGCCAGCGGGTTGATTCTAATGGTGGGCCATACGTTTGAATACAACTCTGCTGTGCTGGCAATGAAACATTACATCGACAGCAAAGAACTCGGCGACCTCTACTATATAGACACCGCGCGCTTGAATCTCGGCCTCTTTAATCGGGATTCCAATGTGATTTGGGATCTTGCTCCCCACGATATTTCGATCCTGCTTTATCTTCTTGGCCAGAACCCGATTTCCGTGAGCGCCCAGGGCATGCCCTGTGTAACTCCCGGTATATACGACGTAGCCTACTTAAGCCTGATATTTCCGCACAATCTGACTGCCTACGTTCATGTAAGCTGGCTGGATCCGCGGAAAGTACGTCGAGTCACGGTCGTCGGCAGCAAGAAGATGGCGGTCTACAACGATCTGGAAGGTGAGGCTAAGATCACGATTTACGATAAAGGGATTGAGGCGCAAAACGATGTGAATAGCTTCGGCGAATTTGAGTACAACTATCGCTCAGGGGACATCACGATGCCTCACATTCACTTTACCGAGCCCCTCCTGCAAGAATGCCAACATTTCGTGGATTGCATTGCCAATCATACCGAACCGCGCAGTTCCGGGCGTAGTGGGTTGCGAGTAATCAAGATATTGGAGGCCGCCCAACGATCCATAACGAAAAGTTCGACTCATGAGGTGATCCGGTGGTGAACCCCGAATTCTCGCGAATAGCCCCGGACGTGAAGCTGGGCACGGGTGTAAAGATCTACGCTTTCGTCAACCTGTATGGCTGCGAAATAGGTGATGATAGCAGGATCGGGACTTTTGTAGAGATCCAGAAGGGTGCGCGGATTGGAAACCGAGTGAAGGTGTCCAGTCATTCCTTCATCTGTGAGGGCGTTACCATCGAAGATGAGGTATTCGTCGGTCACGGCGTTATGTTCATCAACGACAAGTATCCCCGGGCTGCGACCCTTACCGGTGAGCTTCAGACCGAGGCAGATTGGGAGTGCGTGCCTACGCGGGTGAAGCGCGGAGCATCGCTCGGAAGCAACGCGACTATTTTATGCGGTGTGACAATCGGGGAAGGGGCGATCGTAGGCGCGGGCAGCGTGGTAACGCATGATGTGCCCGCTCGCGCCGTGGTGGCCGGAAGCCCCGCCCGCGTCATCCGTATTTTGGAACCATCATAGGAGAGCCATCGTGGAAATCCCGCTCGTCGACCTTCGCAAGCAATATGAGCCTCTCAAAGAGGAGATCCTTTCGGGGATCGCAAAAGTATTGGACGGCATGCACCTCTTTCTTGGAGAAAATGTGCAGCAGCTGGAGGTTGAATTCGCCCAGTTCCTGGGTGCCGCGCATGGTATTGCCGTCAGTGACGGCACCGCAGCATTGCACGTTATCCTGCGCGCCCTGGACATCGGCCCCGGAGATGAAGTGATCACGGTGTCCCACACTTTTATTGCCACCACTGAGGCGATTGTCTTGACCGGGGCGAAACCGGTATTCGTGGACATAGATCCGGCAACCTACTTGATGGACGTTTCCAAGGTTGAGGCTAAAATCACGGCAAGAACCAAGGCGATTCTCCCCGTGCACCTGTACGGACAGACCGTCGATTTCGACGCGTTGCGGGAAATTGCTGCAAGACACAAGCTAAGAGTCATCGAGGATGCATGCCAGGCTCATGGCGCTGAATACAAGGGTCGAAAGGCAGGGACTCTGGGTGATGCGGCTGGCTTCAGTTTCTATTATTCGAAGAATCTGGGCGCCTATGGCGAAGGCGGCTTCATCAGCACGAATGATGCCGAGTTGGCTGCCAGGATGCGCAAGATCCGAGATCACGGTTCAGGAATTAGGTATCATCACGATATGGTTGGCAGCAATTGGCGGTTGGATGAAATCCAGGCTGTCGTTCTGCGGGCCAAGTTGCCATACCTGCAAACGTGGAATGAAAAGCGAAGAGACCATGCACGTTTGTACGGCAAGCTATTACAAGGTTCGCCGGTAACGTTGCCCGTGGAGGGTCCGGGGTGCTGCCCTGTTTATCATCTGTATGTAATTGGGGCACCGCGTCGAGACGAGCTGCAGGTTTACTTGAAGAACCAGGGAGTATCTACAGGCATTCACTACCCGATACCGGTTCACTTGCAGCAGGCTATGGGTTTCCTTGGCTACAAGCGCGGCGATTTGCCGGTAACCGAGCGGGCAACGTCAGAGATACTATCGCTGCCAATGTATGCCGAACTCAAGGACGAAGAAATCGAATTCGTTTCCAGCAGCATCAGATCGTATTATAAATAGTTGATTGGAGAGTGTTTTCTTCTTGTTGTCCTGGGTTTGTGGTTTTATTGATTGAAATAGGAGAGATGAGATATGGTTAGTAGACAAGATTCGCCTACTCACGTTCCATGGCTTCAAATCTCTCTGGTGGTTGTTGTTGGGGTTGCTGTCGGAATCGCCTTTGTCGGGCTGCCGCCTCTTTGGGTAGTTGGCGGCCTAGTCGCCATCGGCTTCGGCTTTGCGATTATCAAGCGCCCCGAGATTGGTTTGCTGGGCATACTTTTTGTAACCTCCAGCATCATTTTTGAGGAAACACTTCCTCTAACAAATGTAGGCATCGGCAGCCTGCACATTTCCGACATCATCCTGATCGTACTCCTGGGGTTGATTGTTGTGCGCTGGATGGCAGAACCGGGGTTCAGAATCGTGGGAACACCGCTGGACCTGCCCTTGCTTGTTTTCCTGGGTTTGGCCGTGGTGACTTCCGTTCTTGCGATTCTTAATGGAAATGCGGCCCTCGATCTGGTCAGGCGAAACCTTCGCCAAATCATGTACTGGCTGACTTTTTTCATTGTCACCAATTTGGTGCGAGATAGGCGTCAATTGCAATTTCTCCTCAAAGGCCTGTTTTTGCTGGGCACCCTCGTTGCCTTGGCGATGATAGCCCAGGTCATCCTCGGGGATTCGGTCAATATTTTGCCGGGTGTCCTCGGCACGCTGGATGTAGCCGGCACGAGTATTCCAGGTACTACCAGGATCGTGCCGCCCGGCCGGTCGCTGATCATCATTTCCTTTGTAGCTCTGATCAGTGTGCTTTCAACCGAAAAGTTGAGCTCGAATAGGGTATGGAGTTTCCTTCAGTGGTTCGTGCTGGGCATCGGCGTGGTGCTGACATATCTTCGGAGCTACTGGGTTGGCATAATAATCGCTGTTTTGCTTCTGGCGTGGTTGAATCGGGGCGAAGCACGCCGCCGGCTAATGGGATGGGGCCTGGCGGTCTTGATAATCTTGTCTATCGCCGTTCTGGCCTTCAATTCGCTGGGCCAGAATACACAGGCCACTAGCCTGGCGAATGGGTTTCTAGCCAGGTTTGCCACCCTTGTGAACGGAAACACGTTGTCAGATCCCAGCCTGCAATATCGAGGCGTTGAAAATGATTATGCTTTGGCCCAGATCGCGGCGCATCCGCTGATCGGTTTGGGTTTAGGGGCGTCGTATCGACCTTATGACCCCAGAATCGACTCGCCTGGAGAGAATTACGACCCGACGACGTTCATTCACAATGGGCACCTCTGGGTTATGCTGTTTATGGGTATACCGACGTATCTTGCGGTGCTGTGGCTGTCTTTTGTCTTTCTCTATCGCGGCTTCAAGTATTGGCGAAAGGTGCCAGACCCTGAGACGAGGGCCATTGTATTGAGCTTCACAGTGTCGTATGTAGGTATTCTGATTGCCACAATGGTTAATCAGACTTTTGGGACCTGGCTTTGGACTCCGCTGCTGGGCATCATGATGGGAGTCAACGAGATTGTTTTCCAGAAAGCGATCAACGTCCCGGATGAGACCGCCTGATGTTTCCAGAAGTAAGAGTGTATCGGACAACCTCTCCGGAAACTACGAGAGGCGGGACGCCTGTGGGATTTCTTGAGAGGGCTTATCGGCTAGCTCGGGGCAAAGTACCGGCTCTCCTCGCCGCGACATTGTTTAGGCGGCTGCTGGGCATTCGAAGCTATGAACGGGCGTTCCTATTGGAGTTGGATCTTACCAAAAACCTCGCCCCACTTCAGAGCAAAATTCCGGTGCAATTTGGATTGCTTGATCTGATTGAGCTGGATGAGTTCGCCCGCATAGATGTCTTCAAGCGGCCAGCGCCACTTCTCAAATCCCTTTGTGAGGAGCGACGGATCTTTGTTGCCAGAAAGAGAAAAAAGATTGTTGCAGGATTTCATCTGGAAACGGGAACCACAAGCATGTACGATTGGGTTGTTCCGCTGAAGGATACGGAGGCTCGAGCGCGCAAGGTTTTTACGCTCCCAGACTACCGAGGTCAGAACATCATGCCTGCTCTGCTGCTGTTCCTGGCTTCTTATCTAAGAGAGCGCGGATACCGGACGCTTACAGCCCTGGTTGAATCAGACAACGCCTCAAGCCTGAAAGGCTATGCCAAGACGGGTTACAGATACGCCGGCTCCGTTGGCTGTATCGAAAAGCGCCGGTTCAAAATATTCTACTGCACGAGCTTTCGTAGATGCATGCAGACGCGGTCATTCCTTCACGTGGAGGTTTCACATGCAGATGCCTAGCGCGTTTTCATCCTTCCGCGAGAAGCAGCCTCTTGCCATGCAGGTGGGATATGGCTGGATTAAGAGTCTGGTTTCGGGCCATCCGACATACGACGATCCTGAGTTTGAAGGTTACTATAGATGGCTGTTAGAAACGCAGTGGTGGACGAAAGAGCAATTGAAGTCGCTCCAAGTGTGCCGCCTGCAAGCATTGCTTGCGCATGCATACGAGAATGTGCCCTACTATCGAAGGCGTTTCGATGAGATCCGGCTGAAACCGGTTGACATACGCACTCTCGACGATTTGCAGAAACTTCCGTTGCTGACCAAGGAAGACGTGAGGCAAAACCTCGCCGACTTGATGGCGCGTAACATTGATCGCGAGAAACTCGTACATGAGACTACCGGCGGATCAACCGGGATGCCTCTGAGCCTGTATCAAGACAAGAAAAGCGACATCCGTGAGGCGGCGTTTACGCTTCGCCAATGGAAGTGGGCCGGCTATCACCGAAGGGATAGAACTGTGCGATTGAGAGGTTTGCTGCCGGCAAAAGAGGGACAAAGGGCCTGGGACTACCTGCCGCTTGAGAATCGCGTGGAGCTGCTTGGCCTAGACATGAACGAAAGCCACTTGCAGGAATACGTCAACGTGCTGAAGGAGTTTAGGCCAAAATTCATCTATTCCTATCCGTCCTCGCTGGAAATCCTGGCGCAATTCATGAAGCGCAGCGAAACACGGCTATCAGGTATCAGCGCAATATTCTGCGAAGTCGGAAACGTTATATCCGGCACAGAGGAGGTTGATCGAGGCTCAATATAACACCAGGGTATTCGATGCCTACGGTCATACTGAAAGAGTGGTCGATGCGGTGGAATGTGAACGCCATCAGGGCTACCATGTGAGCATGGAGTACGGAATCCTGGAGTTGCTTGGTGCAGATGGGGCACCGGTGCGCGATGCCGAAATGACCGGCAAGGTGGTGGGAACCGGTTTTGGCACGCTTGGCATGCCGCTGATCCGATATGTAACGGATGACCTGGCCGCCTGGGCGTCGGACGACTGCGGCTGCTCGCGCCAACTCACTCATATCCGTGGATTCCAGGGGCGCCTTCGCGAGTTCCTTGTCGCGAATAACGGTCTATTGGTGCCCTTTGGCCCTTTCTACAGTACGGTTACTTATGAGGCCGAGGAGTGGGGCCAGATAAGAGAACTCAAGTTCATCCAGAAGAAAGAAGGCGAGTTGATTCTGGAAGTTGTGCCCTTGTCGCTTCTATCCCAATCGGAACTCGAGCAGCGTTTATTGGACAGCATTTACGAGTGGCTGGACGCACGTGCATTTGATGTCAAGATTAACATGGTCGACCATGTTTCGCGTACAAAGCGTGGCAAATTACCGCTGTTGGATCAGGGTTTGAACATTGACCTGGTTGACCTGGCGAGAACCCCGGCCGGCTAGGGACGATGGATACACAAAAGAACCTCCTGCGAAGGCTACTGGAGTATTTTCCATCGAAAATCCTTCCGGCCCTCACGGCCTTCATCACCACACCCATCATTACGCACTTATTCGTCCCGGCAGACTACGGTGCGTTAGCTCTGGCATTGGGCGTGTCAAATTTCCTTCTGGCTTCCGCGACCTCCGGCATAATTAGTGGGGCAGTTCGCTTCTATGCGGCCTACAAGGCCAGGTCGCAATTGAACACCTTCTTTACGGCCTTGGCCGCCGCCGCCGGGTCTGCCATTATTCCATTCAGCCTCATTGCTTACGGCATCATCTTCCTGCTGCGGCAGCAGTTCTCGTCACTGCTCTACGCTTTGTTGCTGATATGCATTGCAACGTTCGCCGCCCAGGCACTTAATGATATTCTCATGGGCTTACTGAACGCTCAACAGCGAAGCAGGCTGTACACCTTCTTCAATCTGGCAAATCGATACGCCAGCACGGGCCTAAGCCTGTTGCTGGTCCTGGCCTTTGGCATTGGCATCGGCGGGATGCTCTGGGGGCCTTTGATCATAGATATTGTGGCGATACCTCTCCTGATCTTCTTTGTAGGCAGGGGCGCCAAGCCGTCCTTCGATAATCTTCAAATAGGCGACTTCAAGTTGATGTGGATTTATGCTGCACCGCTCACGATTGGGAACCTGGCGATGTGGAGCTTGCGGATTTCAGACCGGTACCTGATAGGACTTTTCCGAACTCAGACTGAAGTCGGCTTATACTCTGCGTCCTACAATATCTCGGGAAATAGCATGGAAATCCTGACCGCCTTGTTTGCGCTCAGCGCATTCCCAATGCTGGTCAGCGCTTGGGAGACCCAGGGTCGGGGGGAGGCCGAAAAGACGCTTGGGGTATTTACCCGCATATATTTGATCATCGGTCTGCCGATGGTAGTGGGGCTAACGATCCTGGCTTCTCCGTTTATTTCCCTTCTGACTTCAAGCGCCTACCACGACGGCTACAAAATAGTCGGTTATGTTGCGTCCGCTGAGTTCTTTTGGGAACTCTCGCAGATCGCAAGCTACGGGACCCTTCTCCAACACCAGACTGGCAAGATCGCTACTAACCAGATTGTGGCTGCGGTCGTGAATATAGGTCTAAATATCCTGCTGGTCCCGCGCTTTGGTTTCATCGTTGCTGGAATCACCACGCTTGTCGGCTTTTTCGTCCTGTTTGTGCTTCAAGCATATGCCTCCCGGAAATATCTTACCTGGCTGTTTCCCTGGAGGACCTTGCTGAACGTCGCGATCGCTGCAACGGTCATGGCGGTAGTTACGTTATGGGTCTATTCTCTGTCGGGCAACTTGCTCGGCCTGCGTCTTGGATATTTGCTGGTCAGTGTGTTCCTCGCAATTCCGACTTACTTTCTTTCGCTTTGGCTTCTGGGCGAGGCGAATGACAGCGAGAAGGCTGGAGCCACCGGGATTTGGCGGCGATTAAGAAAGGCTCCATCTCGAACGGACGGCGGCTAGGCAGCCGACCAAAAAGTCCTATGTTGGTCCTCTCTATGCTGCAGCAACCTCATAACCGCCGTGATTCCAGCCCAGTCATCGCCAAAATCTGGAATCGCTTGGCGTACCGCGTTGGCTTGCAGATTCGAGCGGCCTGGTGCGGCTTTCGCGCCGGCAAATTGCCGTCCGATAGGGAATTCTTGAAAGCAGTTCATGGGGACTACAAATCGGTCGACGAGCTGCTTCAACAGGTCTGCAGGAGGATGTCTTCGGTCCAGCTGATTCCGGCTGACCAGCGGTCGGCCTATGTCGCCACCTTACAAGAACACTACGTGGAACAAGTGGATCAAACACTCGCAGTGGCCGATCGCATTCTCAACCATGACTTCACGTTATTGAGCTCTGCATTCAAGTTCGGCGACGAAATTAACTGGCGGGTTGATCCCCCATCCGGCCGCAGTTGGCCGCAAATTTACCACGAAAAGATCGGTAACGTGATCTGGTCTGAAAAGCGGCCGGGGGACATCAAAATTCCATGGGAGCTAAATCGTCATCAGTATTTCGTGACCCTCGGCAAAGCCTATTGGATAACGGCCGACGAGAAATATGCAGATTCATGCGCCAAACAAATCCTGAGCTGGATTCGTGACAATCCTCGCGGATTAGGAATCAACTGGTATAGCGCCCTGGAGATTGGACTTCGGCTGATCTCCTGGTCTTTGGCTTTTCAGTTCTTCAGGGACTCGTCTTGTTTTATTTCTGCAGCCGGGAAGCCTTTCTTGATCAGTCTTTTCGAGCAGGCCAGCTTTCTGCAAAAGAACCTTACCACCACGGAGGAGGTCAGAAATAACCACATCCTTGGTGAGGCTGCGGCGTTGATCGTTGTAGGCAGTATCTTTCCTGAATTCAAGGCAGCGCCGCAGTGGCTGCGGATGGGCTTGCGAATTTTCGAGAAGGAACTTGCGCTTCAGACTTACTCGGATGGGGCCAACAAAGAGCAGGCTGCAAGTTATCATCAATTCGTGGTGGATTTCCTGGCGCTCATAGTAGTCATGGGCAGACGGGGGATTATCCCGCAGTCCTCGAAATTCGATGAACTTCTGGAAACCATGCTTGACTACGTCTTGTACACAATGAAACCATCAGGTTCCATGCCTATGATCGGAGATGCTGATGATGGGCGAGGATTCATTTTGGATGAAACTGCAAGCTTTTGGGATTTCAGGAGGTGGTTAGCACTGGGAGCGGTGCTGTTCGACCGCTCGGACTATAAGTACGTTGCGCACGATTTTGGCGAAGAGGCCTTCTGGTTGCTGGGGCCCGAAGCACTAAGCGTGTTTCAGAAGCTCAGTCCTCGAGTCCCTTCACAGACTTCGATGGCGTTTCCTGAAGCGGGCCACTATATCATTAGAGACGGCTGGACACCCCATAGTGACTATGCCTTCTTCAAGTGTGGCACGTTCGGATGGGGAGGCAATGGGTTCTGTGCGCATAGTCATTGCGACCTATTGGCCTTCGAACTCGAGATCGGTGGCGTGGCTATCGTGCTGGATTCAGGAACCTATGCTTATCACGGCCCGTGGCGAGACTGGTTTCGACTTTCAGCGGCCCACAATGTGTTGATGGTGGATGACCGAGATCAGGCTATCCCACTGGAATACTTTGGCTGGGAACGCGTGCCGCAGGCAGAGTGCGCGCTGTGGGAGCTCACGCGAGTCGCAGGCGCAATGGACCTGGCCAGCGGTCTGCGCCATCGTCGGGAACTAGACCATCCCAGACCGGGTCTCTGGAACCTTTCTGACTCACTTAGCGGCGAAGGCACCCACCGGGTAAATTGGCTCTTTCATATTGCGCCAGAATTGACGTGTAGTTCCGGAATCGGGGACAGCGGCATAGTGCTCGAGAAACGTGGCCGACCGTTGATCTCGATAACTCCGCCTGAAAATGTAACGGTGACCGCTTCAAGTGGCTGGATTTCTCGCTCTTACGGGGTCAAGCAGCAGAATGTAGTCCTGCAAGGCATTTGGGAGGGTTCGCTGGCTTCGACAAGCGTCAACTTCGAATGGAGATTTGCTAGAGTCGGAAAATGAGGAGTAAGGAGATCCCATGAAGGTGAGTGTTTTTGGTCTCGGTTATGTAGGCAGCGTAACCGCCGCCTGTCTGGCCTCGTTGGGCCATCAAGTGATCGGCGTGGACGTCAATCCGTTCAAAGTTGATTCGATGAACGGTGGCGTCAGTCCAATTCTTGAGCCCGGCCTAACTGAGCTAATCCAGACCGGCCGTGCATGTGGAAATCTTCGGGCGACGCAAGATGCTTTCGAAGCTGTGGCGGGAGCAGAAATTCTTCTAATCTGTGTGGGTACGCCGTCTGACACCAACGGAAACCTCAACTTTGGATTCATCGACCATGTCTGTGGCGAAATTGCAAAGTCGCTTCGAGGGTTGTCGGGATTCAAAGTGATTGCAATACGTAGTACGCTCCTGCCGGGCGTGATTCAGCAGCGGCTCATCCCTCTGCTCGAGAAGGAATCCGGCAAGAAATTGCATGAGGATTTTGGCGTTGCCAGCAACCCCGAGTTTCTTCGCGAAGGAAGCGCAATCGAGGACTTCAAGAATCCGCCGTTCACAATTATTGGGGAGGCGGATCGGCCGACCGGCGCAATGTTGGACCGGCTTTATCATGACCTGCCAGCGCCCGTTTACCACACAGATCCGGATTCGGCTTGCATGCTCAAATACACCTGCAACGCGTTCCACGGTTTGAAGGTGGCTTTCGCCAACGAGATTGGAAGGCTCAGCAAGGAAGCGGGGATGGACGGGGGCCGCATCATGGAACTGTTTTGCCAGGACACTCGGCTGAATATTTCGCCGCGTTACCTCAAGCCAGGCTTTGCCTTCGGCGGTTCATGCCTGCCGAAGGATTTGCGGGCGATATCATACCTGGCGCGGCATGCCGATTTGCGACTGCCGGTGCTCGAATCGATCCTTACAAGTAATCGGCTTCACATCCAGGGTGTCGCGGAGCTCATTCTACGGGATCATGGCCGCAGCAGCGTGGGAATCATCGGTCTTACATTTAAGCACGGCACTGACGACCTGCGCGAGAGTCCCATGGTGGAGTTAGTCGAGATTTTAAGCGGGAAGGGCCTGGCTGTGAAAATCTTCGATAATAGCCTGACTCTCTCGAAAATAGTCGGCGGCAACAAAGCCTTCATCGAAAGTGCCCTCCCTCATATCTCGGCCATGATGGTCAACACACTGGAGGATGCAGTGCTAAGTTCTGATGTAATCGTGGTTGCACATGACTTGCGCGAAGAAACCGAACACTTTGTGGGTTTATTGAAGCCTGATCAACTTGTCATTGATCTCGTGAGGATCATGCCCGATGAAGTTAATTTCCCCGCGGCGTACGAAGGCGTCTGCTGGTAGGAGAAAGAAGTGAATCAACCCGTGTCCCCGGATGATCCGAAACCGCGCAAGGTTTTGATGCTTGCATATGTTTTTCCTCCATTCTTCTCTGTTGGCGGCTCAATGCGGATAGTGAAGTTCATCAAGTACCTGCCTGCCTCAGGCTGGCTGCCCGTGGTGCTCACGATTGATGACAAGACCGAGTACTCCACCCAAAGAAGAGAAGGAAGTGAAGCGTTGCTGGCTGACATTCCCAAGAGCGTCAAGATTTACCGGACCAGCCCCGGCGAGCCGTCGGTGGAATTCCTGGAAAAAAGCCGAAAGGCGAAACGGAAGAACGTGTTCTCAGCCGTCGCTTTGGGTGGACTGAGTTGGCTGCGTCGATTGGCGCGACGCCTCTTGCTCATACCGGATGAGAACATTACCTGGTTGCCGTTTGCGCTGCGAACCGGCCGGCAAATCGTAGACCTAGAGGCAATCGATGTTATCTTCGCCACCTGCCCGCCATTTTCTGTTGCCATTATTGGCTCTTTCCTGAAGTATTTTACGCGCCGGCCGCTTATCCTTGATTTTCGAGATGACTGGGTTGATACCCGCTGGTTTAATTTGAAACCCTGGTGGGTCCGTCAAACAAACCGATTGCTGGAGCACTGGGTTGTACGATATGCGGACAAGGTGATTCTGGTCACAGAGTGGAGCAGGAGGGCATTTGTTGCGAGGTATCCAAAGGAGTCCGAGGCGAAATTCGCGTTCATCTCAAACGGGTGTGATTTGGAGGATTACGCGGGCCTGCGAAATGCGACGATGGAACCGCAGACGGCCGGATTCACGATCGTGCACAGCGGACTATTGGGGACGTCCCAGGGTTGGAAGCGAAATCCACGGCCTTTCTTTCAAGCCCTGTCCATCCTGATGAAACAAAACCGCGACCTCGCGTCTCGGCTATCAGTCATGTTCACGGGCCACTTGCCAGAAGAATTCTCTAGCCAACTGGAAGACCTCGGCTTGTCGACGGTAGTCACGGAACTGGGGTTCGTGCCTCGAGATGAATATGCCCGCTTACTGAATGCCGCTGACATCTTGTTGGCAATCAATTATGAGGACTACCCCACCTTGATCCCCGGAAAGATCTACGAGTATTGGGCCGTCAGCGGGCCTCCAATTCTATTACTGAGCGTCAAAGGCGCTGCCCAGAGCTTGGTCGAAACGCACGAATTAGGTATTTGCGTTCCACCGTCGGATGTGGATGCTATCAAGGATGCGATCCTCGATACTTACCAAAAGAGAGTAGGGGGAACCCCCCGAAGAATCAAGCCGGATGGCATTGAGCAGTATGATAGAAGGTTTTTGGCTGCGAAGCTTGCGATGAATTTGTCAAAATTGGCCCATGCAGAGGGTGAATGTCGCGCTTGACAAGAAAGGACAGCAAGGCTCGCAACTCCGCTCCCGGCAGGAGGGTTCGTCAACCCAATCCATCGGTCGGTTCGTTAGCCCCTGTGTTTATCCTAGCGCCTGCACCCAGATGCGGTACAAACTTCCTGGCACACATATTAAGGCTCTCCCCGGAACTTGGAATACCAAGCTTAATGTCAGAGGACTATGTTTTGGCGTACTCTGATCTGTTGGAAGAGTATGTTAATCAGACGTCAATGAGATGGGAGCCGGAGGCCAGGAGTGAGGCCTACCGCGATCAATTGATGTCGGAGTTGGGTAGCGGGATTCTCTCATTTCTCTCCTCGCAGCTGGAACCTGGCAAACGGCTTATTTGCACAACGCCGAGGCCGTACAACATAGAGAAGATTTATCGACTCTTTCCAGAGGCTTTGCTGCTGGTCTTAATTCGCGATGGACGCGATGTGGTCGATTCCGCCGTTCGAACGTGGCCAAACAGATTCATGCCATTTGCAAGATCTACTCGTACGTGGGCGCGAGGCGCGCAAACCGTCCTCAAATTCATCGATAAGAACAGTAGACTTCGCGGCGAGGCGTGGGAACTCGTCAAATATGAGGACTTGGTTTTGCGGCCGGAAGAGACCGTCAGCGGGATCTTGCGATTCCTGAAAATTAGGATCGAGAATTTCGATTTGGCTCAGATAAGAAAGTTGCCTTTGTGGGGCTCGTCGGAGCAGCGAGGCCGAAAAGGGCGAGTTCATTGGGAGCCGGTCGAAAAGCCGAAGGAATTTCAGCCCATTGGGCGATGGAAAAAATGGGGATTATGGCGGAGGCTTGTATTCGATGCAGTTGGCGGCCGAGAGCTGGCTGCCCTTGGCTACGTTGAGCATCCGCATGCCTAGAGTTTCTGATGATTCTGCATCTCTCTTCTGACCTCATCGAATTTGGTTTGAAGTTATTGCCTGCGGCGGTCTGTGATCAAAATGCGCATCTTATATGTTACTGATTACCTTCCATATCCGTGCGTTTCGGGCGATCTGATTCGCACCTATAGCTTGATCCGCCGTGTTGCCGCACATCATCAAGTAAGCCTTGCAACATTCTTGGAAAGACCCGATCAGATTTCGAATGTGTCGCATATGCAGGAATTCTGCCATCGGGTGGAGGTAGTGAACCTGCCTCGGAAATCAAAAGTGGCGCGGATACCGGGTTTATTACGATACATTCTTTCCGGCGTGCCTTTTGACTTCGAATTCTTGGATTCCACGCGATTGAAGGAGAAGATTAGAAACCTTGCATGCGAAGAGAATTTCGATATCGTTCAATTTGAACAATCGCGAATGGCTCCGTATCTGGCCGCTCTCCCCTCGGCGTTTCAGGGAAGAACCGTCTTGGTCTTTCACAATATCGCGTCCAGCCAGTATCGGCGGATTGCGGACATCGCGCTGACGCTGCGGAAACGCATTCGTACCTGGTTGCATAGTTGGATGTTGCGGCGGTGGGAGCCTCGCTATGCGGAGCGGTTTGATCGGTGCATCGCTGTATCCGAAGTGGATCGAGACTTGCTGGTGAAGGAAAACTCGCGACTGAAGGGCGCCGTTGACGTGGTGCCCAACGGAGTAGATACTCGTGGTTATCAACCTCTTCCAATAGAGCTTATACCGCCAAATTTGCTCCTGATCGGGTCAATGGATTACGAACCTTGTGCGGACGGTGCGGTCTGGTTTTGCAGAAAGATTCTTCCGGAGATCATCAAGGTTATCGGTCCTGTTCAAGTATGGATTGTTGGCAACTCCCCGCCGCCAATTGTCACTCGACTCGATAGTGCTAGCATTCATGTCACCGGTCGGGTTGATGACGTTGTGGACTACTACAGACAATGTGCCATCTCGATCGTGCCTATTCGAGCCGGCGGAGGAACAAGGTTGAAGATCCTGGAGGCCATGGCACTGGGTCGGCCCGTAGTGTCGACGACCATTGGTTGTGAAGGACTGGACGTCGAGGATGGACGTCACCTGCTCATTGCCGATGAGCCCGGGAAATTCGCCGACAATATTGTGCGCCTCCTGAACGATCCTTCGCTCTGCCGTCGCATTGTCCGCGAAGGACGGCACTTGGTAGAATCACAGTATGACTGGGACGTTGTGACCGAGCACTTGTTGGAAATCTATTCTCAGTTGGCTAAGTCCAATTTGCAGCCATAGAATGTCGAATCGGAGTTGGAGAAAGGATTAGAGCTGGATGCACATTGGCCTAATTACCAGGTGCGAAGTTCCGTATACGCTTGACTTGGCTAATCAACTTCACGACGCAGGCGTGCAGGTGAGTCTCTATATGTGCTACGACCATACTGCTCTTGAGGTGGGGAGCCCGGATCAGCCCGAGTTGCGCCTTTTCGAACTCAAGCTCTTACCGTGGGATATCAAAGTTCATTTGGTTCGGCTGCCGCGCATGAGCGATTTGGGTTCAATTACCGTATTCTGGCATTTGAGCCGCCAAATCATCGCCGACGGAGTCGATGTTGCTCATTTGCTTGTGGGGTCTGATGACTTGTGGTTCGCCTTCTTGCCGCTGCTGCTGCGCAAGATCCCCGTCACATCGACGATGACCCAGCCAACTCGGGATATCGGAGAACGGTTTCCCTTCTTAATAATTTGGGCGATTCAGAAGCTTTTGACCATTGGTTCGGGCACGCTCATTGTGAACGGTGTGGATCAACCGAAACTTGTCGAAAGGCATTACGGCGTCAAGCCCGACCGCGTGTTCTTTATCCCTCTGAGCGTTCGTACATCGGCGCTTCGTTGGGCAAGTAGTGTGGTTGCGGCAGAATCCCGTACTATTCTATTTTTTGGCCGCGCGGCGCCACATAAGGGACTGGACTACCTGATAAAAGCTCAGCCCTTCATAACAGACAAGGTACCGGATGCAAGATTCCTGATTGCGGCACACGGGAAAGACCTGGAACGGTGCAAGCGATTGATCCAGGATCCAACTTGTTTTGAGATTCACGACGAAATGGTGCCCGGTGATGAGATGGCTACTTTTTTCCAGAGGTGCTCGCTCGTGGCTTTGCCATATCTTGATTCAACGAGTAGCGGTGTCTTAATGACCGCGTACACCTTTGGCAAGCCAGTGGTTGCCAGCAATGTAACGGGTCTTGCCGAGTATGTTCAGGATGGCGCTACCGGCGTCCTGGTGCCGCCTGCGGATGAACAGAAACTGGCCGCGGCTATCGTTCGCCTTCTTTCTGACGCGACATTGATCGATCGTATGGGCGAAAGTGCGCGGCAGTGGGTGGCCGGGTGGCAGGAGGATGTAACCCAGAAGACGCTGCTGGCATATGAAAAAGCCGCTACGCTTCATTCACGATTTGCCAAGCTGTAGGCACAGCCGCTGAGGCGGGTTCAGTTCTTGTTACCGATTATAATGAAAGTACGAATTGAGGCCAATTCAAAACACAAGGAGAAACGAGGGATGGAACAACACTCAATCACTGAGGCGACGATAAAGGAATTGCTCGATGGACGATCGGTGCTCGTTACTGGCGCCGACGGATTCGTCGGGTCGCACCTGACGGAGAAGCTCCTGGAGCTGGGTGCGCGTGTGCACGTATTCGTTCGGGCAACCTCGTCGGGAATGCTTCACAATATTGGGCATCTACGCAAGAGCATTGTCTTGCATCGCGGAGACCTGACAGACAAGCAAGCGGTCATGGTGGCGCTGCGTGCTTTGAAGAGCGACGGCGGTCGACCGATCATCTTTCACCTGGGGGCGCAGGCTCATGTCGGCGAATCCTGGAATTGGCCCTATGAAACCCTGGCAACAAATGTCCTAGGCACGATAAATCTATTGCAGTCGGTGGTTGATCTGGAAATGGATGTTTATCGCGTTGATACGGCCGGTTCTTCGGAAGAGTATGGAAATGTGAGGGAAGACGTTCGGCAGTCCTACCGATTCGACAAGAATGGGGGCCTGATCTTGGACGAAATGTCCCCGATCAATCCGCAGAGCGTTTACGCCACATCGAAGATAGCGGAAGATTTTCTGACGCGGAATTTCCACAAGGCATATGGAATCCCCGCGGTTGTTACCAGGATGTTCAACAACTATGGGCCACGCCAGAATCCGCGGTTTGTAACTGGAACTATTATCACACAGGCGCTTTCACAAGATACGATCAACCTGGGCTATGTATTGGCAAAGCGAGATTTTTGTTTTGTGCGTGACGGTGCCATGGGCCACATCAATGTGGCTTTGTTCGGCGAACCCGGGGATGTGTATGTTTATGGTTTTGGAGAAACAATATCAATCCTGGACTGGTGCAAGATGATTATTCGTATAGGCAAAGAAAGCGGATTTTGGGGCGAGAAGACGCTTCGGGCGGACACCGAAGGGCGGGGCCGGCTCGGGAAAAGTGAAGTCGAGGAGCTGCGCGTTGATTACGCCAAACTGAACCGATTGACCGGCTGGCAGCCAAACTGTAGTTGGGAGCAGGGACTTGGTGAAACTATCAAATGGTATGCCGAGGACCGAAGCCGCTGGATTGGGCGGGTGGACTGGCTGTAGAGCCAACGAGGAGACATATGTCTGATTTCTGGCAAAACAAAAGAATACTTGTCACCGGAGGGGCCGGTTTCATAGGGAATTTTGTTGTCGATAGTCTGGTCCGAAAACGTGGCGTGGCTCGTAAGAACATCGTCGTTCCCCGTTCGAACGATTGTGATTTGCGTGAATTGGAGAATTGCCGTCGGGTAATTGGAGATTGCCAAATTGTCATTCACCTGGCTGCCCGTACCGGTGGCATTGCCTTCAGTCGGGCGCATCCTGCCTCACAATACTATGACTGTATGCTGATGAATTTGTATTTGCTTGAAGCCTCCCGCCAGGCTGGCGTAGAGAAATTTGTCGGATTGGGGAATATTCTAGTTTACCCAGAGACCGCCCAAAATCCGCTGGAAGAGCGCCAGCTCAACGATGGCAAAGTGGCGGAGACGCATCTTGGGATCGGTACTGCGAAACGAGACTTGGTTCTCATGTGCGAGATGTACCACAAAGAATATGGCTTGAATGCAGTCAATGTTCTTTCCGCCAATGCCTATGGTCCCGGAGACCGATTTGACCCGGAGGTGGCACACGTTATCCCTGCGACGATCATAAAATGCCACCGCGATCATGACCTTGTCGTATGGGGTGATGGAAAGCCCACGCGAGATTTCTTGTATGTAGAAGACGTTGCAGAAGGGATTCTGCTGGCAGCCGAGAAGTTGCAGGCGCCGGACTACATCAACATAGCCTCTGGCAAGGAGATCAGTATTGGTGATTTAGTCAAGATGATTGCCAGGCTGTCTGATTTTAAGGGACAAATTAGTTTTGATCTCAGCAAAGGGGGAGGAGACCCGCGGCGCTGTGCAAGCGCCGACAAAGCAAAAGAGTTGCTCAGGTTTACGCCACAGGTAGCAATTGAAGAGGGACTTACAAGAACGATCGTGGCATACCGCGAGAACATCGGTGTGAGTTGAAATTGTTGACGACTCGGAGATCAAAAATGGACTTTAGCAAGACCCAGAGCAAATGGATCGATCAAATGGGGCCATGGTTTGGAGAGGAGGAAAAACGCGCACTTGGCGCTTACCTGGACTCGGGAGGCTGGGCGACAGAGTTCAAACAAACGCGTGAGTTCGAGCGATTGATTGCGGAGTACGTTGGCACTGAGCATTGTTCCGTTCTGATAAACGGTACGGTCACGCTCTTCACCGCGTTGAGCGCGCTGGGCGTTGGACCCGGGGATGAGGTAATTGTGCCCGACCTAACCATGATCGCCTCCGCCAATGCAGTTGTTCTTGCAGGCGCGAAACCAGTATTTGTAGATGTTGACCCCTCGAACCTGTGCCTTGATTTGGGCCTTACGGAAAAGGCTATTACGCCGAGCACGAAGGCTATCATGTTGGTCAGTTTCAATGGACGGTCCCCCGATATGACTAGATTCGTTGATTTGGCGCAACGCCATAGCCTACATCTCGTGGAGGACGCGGCTCAATCTCTTGGTTCGTTCTACAAGGGCAAGCATCTAGGATCATTTGGGCGAGTAGGGAGTTTCTCCTTTAGTGCTCCAAAAATCATCACCACGGGACAGGGCGGTGCATTGGTTACGGACGATGGCGACCTCGACCAGAAAATCCGAAAGATAAAGGACTTTGGCAGGCGCCAAAGCGGAGTTGATTTTCACGAGACAATTGGGTACAACTTCAAGTTCACGGATCTGCAAGCAGTGCTCGGCATTGAACAAATGAAAAAGTTGGATTGGCGCGTCAGGCGCAAGAAGGAAATCTACGCTGCCTACAGGTCGAATCTGGTGGATGTCGAGCAGGTGCGTTTTATTGAGACGGATCTCGATGACACCGCCCCGTGGTTCATCGATATTCTCGTTGCGGATCCGTCGTTGCTGGCTTCTTCCTTAAAAGATCGAAACATTGGGACGCGGCCGTTTTATCCACCGATCCACAGTCAGCCGGCCTATCATTTGGCCGGATCTTTTCCGGTTAGCGAGGAAACATCCTCACACGGACTATGGCTCCCGTCCTCGTCCTTTTTGACCGACGATGAAATCGCAAGAATTTGCAATGACATCAAAGAATTCTTCGCTTGAATCCGTTACAGCAGCCCGCATGCACAGATTCTGCGACAAGCCTGATTGAGCCACGGATACCCTGAAATGTGCGAGCATGGCGACAGTCGGACCGGAGAGCCACGCAATAAGGCTTTCGCTAACGTCCCCATCCTGGTCTATCATGAGATTCTCGAAGATGGCGGCGATTTGAGTGGATTCGATCTGGGAACCCCGGTAGGTGAATTTGATCGCCAGATGCATTTTCTTCAAGGGCACGGATATCAGAGTCTGACTTTGACCGAACTGCTGGAATGCAGATACACAGAATCGCCCAAAAAGCAGAAGTCGTTCGTCTTAACGTTTGATGATGGTTACGAAGATGTCTACACGCGGGCGATTCCAATCCTGACGCGGTATGGATTCGGAGCTGTCGTCTTTTTGGTGGTGGAAAGCATCCGCCTCGAGGGGGCTGGACGATACGCAGGCGAATCAACTTTCCTGTCTTGGAGCCAGATTCGGTATCTCTCAGGTTTGGGCGTTTCGTTCGGAAGCCACACTATTTCGCATCCCCATTTGCCTCAACTGTCGAAAGCCCAGATCAAGTACGAGTTGACTATGTCCAAAGATCGGCTGGAGCAAAAGCTGGGTTGGGAAATACCTTTCCTGGCCTATCCGTATGGAGAATCTACCGCCGAAATCGAAGTACTAGCAAGAGAAGCGGGGTACAAGGCCGCATGCGGAGTGATCACGGGCCGCCGAAGCCAGATGAATCTTTGGCGGCGGCCGTGCCGCGGGAATGATTCTCTTCGCTCTTTCGCTTTCAAGATGAGCCGTTCGTATGATGACGTGACCTCTATTCGACAATGGGCTCGCGAAGATACCGCAATCGGGCGTCTTCTGCGCACTCAGAAGCAACGTTGGTTTCCGCCTCCTTCCTAGGAAGTGATGATGTCTGACACCGCGATGCTTTCGGCCTCACAACTCACAGGAACAGATCAAGTTGACGCCAATCCGCTTGTGAGTGTTCTTATTGTTACCTGGAATCGAAAGGACGACGTCTTGGAAGCCGTCCGCTCGGTTTACCGGCAGCGATATCGCAATGTTCAAGTAGTTGTTGTTGACAATGGCTCATCTGACGGAACGGTCGAGGCTACGCGGCAGGCGTTTCCGAATGCAAAGATTGTTGCTCTTGAGAAGAACCTTGGAGTGTCCGCAGGACGAAATGCGGGCATTGCAGTCGCTGACGGAGATATCATTTTCTGCCTTGACAGTGACGCTAGTTTGAGCGAGGATGGCCTCCAGAACCTGGTGCGAAGATTCATTATCGGACCAGATGTGGGCGTCATCAACAGTAAGATTGTCAATGCCACCAGTGGGAAAATTGATGGCGGTCCTGGGTGGGCATATTCGGAGAGGCAAAAAGCCAATCAGGACAAGGAGTTTCTTAGTTGGAGCTTCTCGGAAGGCGGAGGCGCGATCCGCAAGGATGTTTTTAAGAAGGTGGGTCTTTTCTGGGAAACGCTGTTCTTTGGTTGTGAAGGTCAGGAATTCAGCATGCGCGTGTGGGACGCGGGTTATAAGGTTCTGTATTTTCCAAAAAGTGTGGTCTATCATCGCGCTTCTGCGTTACAGCGAGTAGGGGGTAGAGATCGGGAGCAGACGTTCCTGCGGAATACTCTCTATATTTACATAGTGCGCTATCCGATTTGGATGCTTGTCTTGCTTGCGCCACTAAAGATAGGAGCGGTGTTGCTGAGGGGTGCATCGCGTGGCTATCTTCTGGATGTGATCGGCGCGTTGCTCCAAGTGTTAAAGGCAACACCTGCTTTGATGAGGCAAAGAAAACCGATAAGCACACGCACCGCGAAAATCTATCTCAAATTGCAGCGAGAACAAGGACCCCTAAGCTGGAGTTTGTCTTCCTGGCTGAGGCACAAGATATGAGAGTGTTTGGAAAGGAGGTTGGTTTGGATAATCCGATCTTTCTCGTTGGGCTTCCTCGATCTGGAAGTACGTTTTGGCTGAATTTGATCGCAACGGACCCAAAGATATGCAAAATGGGCGAGATGTTTTTTCTAGCCCCGTTCTGGCGAAAAGACGTCCGCTATTTTATGAAAACCGCCGCCGGCGATCTTATGAAGGAAGAGAACGTCCGAAAGATGATCGACGTGATGTTCTCGGGAAAAAGGGTTCCGGGTCTGACTGCGTCCTTCTGGCAGTATTACATTCACGACTACGAAACCGCTGTGCTCAAAGATAGCATGTGCCGCAGGATCCTGGCATCGGATAGATCCATTGAGAGTCTGTTCAAGGCAATTGTTCAAGAAATCCCGGATTACTTGGGTTTCAGCAGATGTTGTGTGAAGTTCCCAGTTTCGGTAGATCATGTGCCGGAGTTGTTTGAGTGGTTTCCGAATGGCAGGGTCGTGCACATGGTTAGGGATCCACGCGCCATGGTTGTGTCTCGGGTGAATTTCGCCGGCCACAGGCGATTGAAGAACGGAAGCCTCATTTCGCTGTTCTCCATCATGCAATATATTTGGACATCACGGCTGCACGAACAGCTCAAGAGAAATGAGAATTACGCTCTGTTTCGTTACGAAGACCTCCTGGATCAGCCCGAAAAGACAATAGGACGATTATGCGAATTTGCCCGAATTGATTTCACGCCGCAGATGCTGGCCCCTGGTGGAGGTCAGCCGTCGAGCGTTACTGGTGAAATACGCACGGGTTTCAACAAAGAGGCCGCCTCCCATTGGAAATCGATGATTTCGCCTTGGGAGGCCATCCTCATCACGCTGCTCACGCGGGGAAGCATGAAAAGATTTGGCTACGATCCCAAGAATGAACCGACCTATCGCAATGTCGAAAGAGCACTGCCTTGAAGTACCTCGAAGCTCAATGCTTGAGAGCGTCGTTAGACAGCTCAGAGGTCTTCCGCATAATAAAGTCCCTGGGGTAGAGGACGGATGATTGGCGTCTACTGCCGTAAAGCGGAAAGGGCGGTCGTGAGGGAATTCTTTGAACTTTTCAAATCGCCCTGGGGGTTTTTCTCTTCTACCGGTGCCTACGATGTGATCCTTTCTACCCGGGCCGATATTCCCCTGGGTCGTGCGAAGTTGATTCTCCTTTATTCGTCTTCTGCCACAGCTTTTGACCGTCAAATGAATGTCGCGATTCGCAAAATTGATGGCGGTTGTATCAGACAAAAGGAAATGTGCTTGCCAATTTACGGAAAGATGGCAATCCTTGGCGGGCAGGGAACGTCGCTCCTCCGAACGGATTCCGATAATGGGGTTGTCGCTTTGGCGTTACACCAGTCGCGAATAAAGGTCGTTCGCGTAGGATATGATCTGTTTCAAGAGATTGCTTTTCTTGTCAACGAGGGGCAGCCCGCTGAAAAAGCGGCTATACCGACTTTGGACTTCCATATTGCTCTCTTACGGAATTGGATCCTCGCCGCGGGATTGCCCCTGGTGGAAATCCCTCCGCTGCCATTTGGGTTTGAATTCTTTGCCTGTCTCACGCACGACGTTGATTTTGCCGGCATACGCAGGCACGTTTTCGACCATACCATGTGGGGATTCGTCTATCGGGGCCTGTTTGGTTCCCTATCCTCTTTTTTGAACGGGAGGATCGGCCTAACAGAATTAGCGAAGAACTGGATGGCGGTAACGAAGCTGCCATTTGTCCTGATTGGATTAGGAGAGGATTTTTGGGAGCACTTCGACGAATATGCGGAGGTTGAAAAAGAACGTAGATCGACCTTCTTCCTGATTCCCTACAAGGGCCGAGCAGGAGACGAGTCTCCGGCCGGGTACCAGAATGGTATGCAGAGTAGAAGGGCCGCCGCCTATGATATCGACGACGTACAACACCAGGTGTCGGAACTAACGAAAAAGGGCTTTGAGATCGGATTACACGGAATTGATTCCTGGTGGAATTTGCAGGCAGCGCTTCGCGAGAAGGATCGCGTACTCAAAGCCACCGGCCAGACCAAGGTCGGTGTCCGCATGCATTGGCTCTACTATAATCAACAATCTCCTTCCGTCCTGGACAAGGCTGGTTTTGAGTATGATGCAACTCTGGGCTATAATGAAACTGTGGGGTTCAGGAACGGAACAACGCAAGTGTTCCGACCACTGGGTGTAAGGAAACTGCTGGAATTGCCGCTTAGCATTCAGGATACAGCCTTGTTTTACCCGCGCCGACTTAATCTCAGCAGGGTGGATGCCCGCCAGCTATGTAGCAGGCTCCTTGAGATGGTACGAAGCTGCGGCGGGGTCTTGACCGTTTCCTGGCATGAACGAAGTCTTCGACCAGAGCGGCTGTGGGGAGAATTCTATGTTTGGTTTCTTGGACTGCTGCAAGCCGGCGGGGCTTGTTTTGCAGATGCTGAGCAGGTTGTGGAATGGTTCCGACTGAGGCGCACCATAACCTTCGGAGAATTGCGTTATACCGACAGGAAGTGCGAAGTTCATCTGGACGGCCATTATCGTTCTGGGGGGCCACGGCCATTCTTGAGGCTAAATGTCCCGGCTCATTTCGACCGCCGGTCAAAGAATGAAGAGCCGGCATTTCATATCGACCTGCCCTGGAGCGGACAAAAATCCTTGAAATTTTCGATGAAAGGCGAAGGGCGAAGCTAAATGGCTCGGGTTGGCATGGTGGCATACACCCACTATCATACCGATTCCAGGGTGAGGCGTGAGGCCGAGGCATTGGCTGAGCGTGGCGACTCCGTGGATTTTATCTGCCTAGGCATGCGCGGCGAGCAGAAAATCGAGATCCTAGGTGGCGTCAGACTGATCAAGGTCATTGTGGGCCGTTATCGGGGAGCGGATGCTGGCATGTACGTGGCCTCATATCTTGGTTTCTTCCTGGCAGTCACAATTAAGCTGGCAATGCTGCATTTCAAACGTCGTTATCAGGTCATTCAGGTGCATACCATGCCTGATTTCATGGTGTTCACGGCGATTGTCCCTAAGCTCTTTGGTGCAAAAGTGATTCTGGATGTACACGACTTGATGCCGGAGCTTTACCAATCGAAATTTGGGCTGCCCTCTCGGCACCCTGTTGTCCGTTTCATCACCTGGATTGAGCGGTGCAGTATTGGGTTTGCAGATAAAGCGGTGGCGGTGCACGAACCGCACCTGGAAGCATTGCGCCAACACGGTAATCCCCCGGAGAAGTTTGTCGTGCTTCTCAATTTGCCAGATCCTAGAATATTTTCAAGAAAGGAAGAGTGCCAATCGCCCGATAAACATGGTTTTGAGTTGATATATCATGGCACTGTTTCAAAACGGCATGGATTGGAGATAGCCATCCGTGCCGTCTCTGTCTTGCGAAATCATATTGCCGGATTGAAATTGAGGATTATTGGAGTTGGCGATGATTTGGCGCGGTTGAATGCTCTAATTGATGAATTGGATATTCGAGCGTCAGTGGATGTCAGCAAAATCATGCCGTTGGAGGAACTAGTTTGTCAAATCAAGGAGGCGGACGTTGGAATCGTCCCTCTTCTGCAGGATGACTTCACACGGTTCATGCTGCCCGTGAAGCTTCTCGAATACGTTTTCTTGCAGATCCCTGTCATATGTTCAAGGACCAGTACAATCGAGGCGTATTTTGACGAAACCATGGTTCAGTATTCTACGGCCGGCAGCGTGACTGAATTGGCGGAAAACATCTTGTTTCTATATAAGAGTCCGGACCGAAGGAAGGAGTTGATTGCGAATTCCGAGAAGTTCAACCGGCAATTCAATTGGGAAAAATCAAAATGTGCCTACTACAAGATGATCGACGATTTGATTGGAGGTAAGCCCGGCCGGTGAGGGCTTCTGGCAGACGACGATGAACAAAATGCGCAGCGATTTCACACTAAAGGACAAAAGGAGTTAGGACGATGGGTAGCTCGATTTTGGTGCTTGGCCTCGGAGAGGTTGGAAAACCACTGATGGATATAATTGGCGCGCATATGGATGTTGTAGGAATCGACATCCAGCCAGTGGAATTCCACGGAACATGTGATGTTTTGCATATCTGCTTTCCTTTTCAAATCCCAGACTTTGTTGGTCAATGTGCCGCCTATATTTCACAGTATCAGCCCCGCTTGACGGTAATCAACAGTACAGTCGCCCCGGGAACGACGCGGGCCGTCTTTGATAGAACCGGTGCGGCGATTGCGTATAGCCCCGTACGGGGAAAACACGTCAAGATGGCCGACGAGCTGCTTCACTACGTCAAGTTTGTCGGCGGGATAGATCAAAAAACTAGTCAGAGCGTCGCCGAGCACTTCCAAGCGGCAGGAATGAAAACTAAAATTCTGTCCTCCCCAGAGGCTGCTGAATTGGCAAAGTTGACGGAAACAACGTATTTTGGCTTGTTGATCGTCTGGGCACAGGAGGTGGAAAGATACTGTCAGCAATTTTCGTTGAATTATGACGAGATCGTGTCGTTCTACGACGAGATCCGATATCTGCCGCCAGTAAAATTCTTTCCCGGAGTCATCGGCGGGCACTGCGTAATGCCAAACGTGAAAATACTGCAATCGGTTCTCGATTCCGTAGTACTTGACGCGATTGAGGAATCAAATCGCCTCAAGACCGCGGGCGCAACGAAACCCGATGCCTAGATTTGACAGGAAGCGTAGACGTCCTCCGGCGATCCGGTGCAGACCGGAATCTGATATGCCGGAATGGTGGTAGGGAAACCTTCAGCAGGTTCGAATGATATGAGGCACCTTCAAAGCCTTAGACAGGTGGCCGGGTCGACAACGAACAGATTGTAGAAGATGGTGTGAGGATGAGGGGTAGAAAGTCTTCTTGCTGGGGTCGATCAATACTAGAGAAGAGCGGAGACCTGGTATGGACAATCCTCAAGAACCAGATTGCCAGCTTGGACGCATCGATAATATTCACGAACCTCTCGGCGTTCTCGAACGTGTATGGCAGCTACGGAACCGCGTTCGGCGGGCGGCGAAACGTCGTTTTGCATTCGCGCTGAATTTCACGAGACGGCTCATTCAGCGCCAATCCGTACCGGCAGCAACAAGCGCCAAACGACAGCTTGAACCACTCCTGCCCGGAGACTGGGTTCGGGTACGATCAGAAGGCGAAATTAGGGAAACCCTCGGAGACTGGAACGACCTGCAAGGGTGCGCGTTCTTAGAGGAGATGTGGGGCTATTGTGGCACTATACAGCAGGTGCTTAAGCGCGTGCATAGATTCCTGCACGAACGTGATTATCAGGTCAAAAGAGTGCGGAGAGTGGTGCTGCTTGATGGCCTGAACTGTCAGGGAACGGTGGATTTTGGGCCCTGCGACCGCAATTGTTTCTTCTTTTGGAGGGAGGAATGGCTGGAAAAGTTGGATACAAAAGAAATTTCGGACGGCGGGCATACATAAGGTGAGGAAATGCAACTCGAATTACCCTCGGACATAATTGATTCTGCGATAGAAAGCAGGCTTGCTCTCTGTCTGTCGGAGGAGTTAAGCGACCCGGAATGGGATAGTTTCCTGCGCAGCGTGCCGGGCGGTCATCACCTGCAGTCAGGCCTCTGGGCCCAAACGAAGGCGGTTATGGGTTGGAAGACGGTGCGCATCGTAGTTCGACAAAACGACACCATTCTAGCCGGTGCGCAATTGCTAATTCGATCTGTTGCACCATTTTTCTCGGTAGCCTACTTAACCAAGGGGCCCATTCTTGCGGCCGAGAATCCGTCGCTTGTGAATTTGATCATTGAATGCGCAATACATGTCTGCCGTATCAACCATTTGCAGATGTTGTCTGTCCAACCGCCGAACAATGGCGAGAATATGACACCGCTCTTGTTGGCCTCGGGGTTTCATGTGCATTCCCTGGAATTGGCGCCTACTGCTACAGTGCTTTTGGATTTGACATGCACGCAAGAACAGATTCTCAGTCAGATGAAACGTCAAACTCGCCAGAATATTCGCCGAAGTGAACACGGTGAACTGGCTATGAGGGAAGGAGGGGAAACCGACCTCGATAGCTTCTACCGTCTGCATCTAGCTACGAGCCGAAGGCAAGGATTTGTTGCGTACCCGCTCAAATACTTTGTCCAAATGTGGCGCAGTTTTGGAGATTCCAATTCAATCAAACTTTTTCTGGCCGAATGCGGTGGTGAATGCATATCTGCTTTGTTGGTAATCCCATTTGGCAACACCGTGATTCCCAAAATCCTGGGTTGGTGTGGAAGATGCTCTGATCAAAAGCCGAACGATGCGGTCTTCTGGTCTGCGATCAAGTGGGCAAAAGCCCATGGATACGGGTGTTTTGATCTTGAAGGCATCGATCGGGCCGGAGCAATGACACTATTACGCGGCGATCCCCTACCGGACCGTCTGCGACAATCACCCGACTTCTTTAAGCTTGGCTTCGGCGGTGAAGTGGTTCTTTATCCCACCGCTCACCACAAAGTCTTGAATCCTGTACTTGGCTGGCTATTCCAAAAGGTGGATCCAAAGATTGGCGGTCACGACCTTGCCTCTCGCGTGATGGATCGCTTGAGAAAACGCTAAGAATGGGTAAGCGCCTCTGAATGACTCTGCAGACCGCACTTCTGGACATCTCCGATGAGCGCTGGCTACAGTTTGTCTCTTTACAGCCGAGCGCGAGCATATTCCATCACCCGGCGTGGTCCCGCCTGCTGGCCAGTAGTTATGGTTTTCATCCCTTCATAGCGGCTGTTGTCAACCCCGATGGGCGCATACGGGCTGGCCTTCCGATGGTCGAAATAACCGGGAGGCTGCATGGAGAAAGCTGGGTGTCGCTTCCCTTTACTGATTATTGCTGGCCCCTGTATTCCGATGCGCAATCGTTGGAGTGGTTGTTGGACAGCCTATATACCTACTACGATCAGAGAAGACTTCGGAGGCTTGAAATCCGCTCTGAATTGCCAAAGTCACGAGACCTTGAATATGAATATGTGCGGCATGTTGTAAATCTTTGCCCGGACGTTGATGCGGTTTCGAATCGGTTCAATCCCATGCATTTAAGGAACATAAAGATTGCGCTGAGGAAGGACGTGCGGATAGAACTGGGGAATAGCCAGGAACATGTGGATGCCTTTTATCGATTGCAGGTATTAACCAGAAGGCGGAAAGGACTCCCCGTTCAACCCCGAAAATTCTTTAACTTGCTGAAGACTATCATCCTCGACAATGAACTGGGGTTCATCTTGTTGGCCCATCGAGGTGAAGAATGCTTGGCGGGCGCAGTTTTCTTACATTGGCAGCGCACGCTTACATATAAGTATGGTGCGTCAAGCTCGGAAGGTCGGAATTTTCGTCCTAATAATCTGATACTTTGGACGGCGGTTCAATGGGGATGCGACAATGGCTACGCCATTCTTGACTTGGGCAGGACGGAGCTCGAGAATAACGGACTAAGACGGTTCAAGAATGGATGGGGCGCTGAGGAAATCCCACTGGGCTATTCTCGGTGGCCCAAGTCTGACAGGCATTCCAGTGCCGACCAAGTCATATCTGTTTTGATGGCGTTGATAAGGAATTCGCCGACATTTGTGTGCCAACTGGCCGGTGAACTGTTCTACGGGGATTTTGCATGAACCAGTCCTATTTCTCTCAGTGGTTCCGGCGACGCGGGCTTCGTTTTCTCGCAAAACGCCTGAAGAGTCTGATTGCGCGCTACGGTTTGTCGGCCAATAGGCTGAAGGGCCAAATTGATTCTTCCGTGGCAACGTTGGCAAGATTTGGCTGTAAGCCCACCTTATTTGTGCCGGCGGTGGTTGTCATGAAATATTCCGGATTCTTTCAGAGGCTGCATGCCGCCGGCGCCGAGATTGCAGTTCACGGGAACCACCATGTAGATTTAAGCGCACTACCTTTGCCAAAGGCTCGTGACGAGTTGGTATATGGGGCGGGGGTTTTCGCGAAACTTGGGATTGAACCTAACGGATTCCGATGCCCGTATCTGGGCTATAGCAGGGAACTACTCGAAGCGTTGCCCTTGGGGCTTTTTGGTTACAGCAGCAATATGGCGATTGGCTGGGAGAACAGTCTTTCGAATCGCGACAAGAATCCATTTACAGAGACACTTGGGCGCCTTTATGGGAAGCTGAGATCTAGCGATTGGACTTGTGTCCCAAGACGGGAGCTCGACCTGGTTGAAGTGCCCGTATGCAATCCTGATGATCTGGAGCTCCATGACGGCTTCAGCATGGGATCAAAAGAAATGGCACAGATATGGAGCGAACTGCTCTGTCAAACACATAGCCGGGGCGAATTGTTCACGCTGCTTTGCCATTCAGAACTTATCTCAGTATGTGAAAGATCATTTATTGACCTGCTGGGTGAAGCTCAGAAGTTACGGCCTTCAGTCTGGATTGCAAAGGTCGGCGAAATAAGCGATTGGTGGCGAGAGAAGTCTGAGTTCGAGGTTGAGATAATAGATAGCGCGGGCTTCGTAGAGCTCTGTATTTCGGCTTCTCCTCGCGCTACAATCCTCGCCCGCGAATTGACGGCAGACTGCCCGCAGCGGGAATGGGACGGAACCTATAATTTGCTGGGTCTTCGGAACCTCCGGCTGCGGCCAGGGATTCGCCCGTTTGTTGGCATTCCGTCCAATACGTCAACCCAGGTCATTTCGTTTTTGTCTAACCAGGGCTATATTCTTGATAGCAGCGAACAGAATTGCGAATGTACCGTATTTGTGGACAACGCCACTCTCTCTGGATTCGAGAACGAAATTCAGCTCTTGGGGCATATTGAGGGGACGAGGGGTCCGCTGATTCGGTTTGGGCGATGGCCGGGGGGAGCCAAGAGTGCCATGAGCATCACGTGCGATCTTGATGCGTTATCGCTTTGGGACTATTTGGATAGGCTTTTCTGCTGAATGCAAGGATTCAGCTGCACGCCTCATCTTTGCAGCGGGGGTCTGAGGCGGATCTGGTCAAGCGGTTGTGGGTGGATGGATTAGGGATGCTCGTAAGCCCCGATGTCATAGCCTTTACCTTGTGGGCGGGGACGGCCTTCATAATCGTTGGGGACCAGGCCGTTGAGGTTGAAGCCGGTGTCGATGGCCGGAGAACTGGCCTGGAGGTGGAAATCGCCGGCGGCTGGGTTGACGAAGAGCGGGTCGATTCCCCAAAAGTCATTGGAATGATTGTAGGTTCCAGAGGCTTCCAGGGGTTGGCCATCGTTTCGATAAACGAGATTCTTGCCTCCCTGAACACCCTGTTCGGAGGTGGTATCGCCGGCGTAAATGATCTGGCCCGGCAGGTTGTAGAAGATATTGTTCTTGATGGTTGTATTGGTGGTGCTATTGGCGATGGAAATTCCTTCGGGGAAGAATTGGAGATTCAGGTTGAGGTTGCTCAACAGGGTGTTGTTTACAATGGTGATTCCATCGGAATTGTTGATGTTGACAATGGCGAAGGCGTTGAGGATATTGTTGCGGATGAGGAGGTTCTTTGCGTATCGGGCAGTAACGCCTGAACCGGCTTCGGTGGCGGATTGAGCCTGAGCGTTGTCGCATCGGTTCTGCTCGATGACGACGTTGCTGGCGGCTTCTGAGACGGAATCCTGCCAGGTCTGGAAACAATCGATGTGGGGGTTGATGTTTTCGGGAATGCCGTATTTGATATCGTGAATGTAGTTGCCTCTCAATATATGGCCGCTGCCGAAGAAGTGAATGCCGTCGGCGTCCACATAAGAGGGTGCATTGGGCCACAACGGGCTATATTGGAATGTATCCCAAATCTCGTTGTCTTCCACCAGATGGTTTCGACCCTGGATGGTAATTCCAGCGGTCTCAGCCTGGTACACCCTATTATTCTTTATCACGCAGTTCTGTGATGCGGTCGGATTGGGCAGCGGTGCGGCGACATAAATGCCTTCGCGGGCCGTGTAGTGGATGAAGTTGTTTTCGAGGGTGCAATAGTTTCCCATCACGAAAATCCCGACGCCGTTTCGATCGTTGTTGGGGGTATTCGTAATTTCAAATCCGTAGACCGAGACGTAGCTTGCAGTAATTGTGAAACCCTGCATGACAACGGTGCCTGAGGATTCAAATGTAATTGGAGCGCCGGCGGAGCCGGACCTGGTGACGTAAACGCGTTCATTGTAGGTTCCGGCTGCGACGTTAACTACTTGACCGGCATTGAGGGTATTGGCAGCCTTCTGGATTGTCTTCCAGGGGGATGAGCTCGACCCTGGATTCGTATCGGAACCAGTTGCATTATTCACATAATAGGTTGTACTGATGCCTGTCGATATTGGGCTGGACGTCGGCGCCGCCGAGGAAGGCCGATCACTAAACAAGGAGCATGCTCCTAATAGGACGATTATTAGGATTGATCCTAATGGATTCAATAACCGGGATGATTTTCGAAAGTAGGCGATCTGACAATGGTGTTGGCGGGTTTCCGGGGCACTTGCCGCCAAGCACTGTATCCCCGGAACTGTCTTTATCTGGCCGTCCAACGGAGTTGCCCTCCTGTCCCGCTGCATTTTGCCTTTTTCCTGTTTCGACTACGGTTTCCTGACAGGTGAAATCCGCGAAGAGCAAATCAATGAACTCGTCATTTGCTGGCTGGTCCCGATTATTCTCGGAGGCCTTTGGAAAGAAGCCAACTGGCAGCTGGCTCTTTGTGCTTGGTACGCGCCTCCAAAAAAATCTTAAGCCGGACGGCAGTGGAGGAATCCTGGGCGGCGCAGCCAAATAAATCCTAACCCTCAACCTCCAAGCCAATGTGCAAGTATTATACACCGGCACGAATTCTATAGAGGGCATGAATTCAGCTCTTGGGGCATATTGAGGGGACGAGGGGTCCGCTGATTCGGTTTGGGCGATGGCCGGGGGGAGCCAAGAGTGCCATGAGCATCACGTGCGATCTTGATGCGTTATCGCTTTGGGACTATTTGGATAGGCTTTTCTGCTGAATGCAAGGATTCAGCTGCACGCCTCATCTTTGCAGCGGGGGTCTGAGGCGGATCTGGTCAAGCGGTTGTGGGTGGATGGATTAGGGATGCTCGTAAGCCCCGATGTCATAGCCTTTACCTTGTGGGCGGGGACGGCCTTCATAATCGTTGGGGACCAGGCCGTTGAGGTTGAAGCCGGTGTCGATGGCCGGAGAACTGGCCTGGAGGTGGAAATCGCCGGCGGCTGGGTTGACGAAGAGCGGGTCGATTCCCCAAAAGTCATTGGAATGATTGTAGGTTCCAGAGGCTTCCAGGGGTTGGCCATCGTTTCGATAAACGAGATTCTTGCCTCCCTGAACACCCTGTTCGGAGGTGGTATCGCCGGCGTAAATGATCTGGCCCGGCAGGTTGTAGAAGATATTGTTCTTGATGGTTGTATTGGTGGTGCTATTGGCGATGGAAATTCCTTCGGGGAAGAATTGGAGATTCAGGTTGAGGTTGCTCAACAGGGTGTTGTTTACAATGGTGATTCCATCGGAATTGTTGATGTTGACAATGGCGAAGGCGTTGAGGATATTGTTGCGGATGAGGAGGTTCTTTGCGTATCGGGCAGTAACGCCTGAACCGGCTTCGGTGGCGGATTGAGCCTGAGCGTTGTCGCATCGGTTCTGCTCGATGACGACGTTGCTGGCGGCTTCTGAGACGGAATCCTGCCAGGTCTGGAAACAATCGATGTGGGGGTTGATGTTTTCGGGAATGCCGTATTTGATATCGTGAATGTAGTTGCCTCTCAATATATGGCCGCTGCCGAAGAAGTGAATGCCGTCGGCGTCCACATAAGAGGGTGCATTGGGCCACAACGGGCTATATTGGAATGTATCCCAAATCTCGTTGTCTTCCACCAGATGGTTTCGACCCTGGATGGTAATTCCAGCGGTCTCAGCCTGGTACACCCTATTATTCTTTATCACGCAGTTCTGTGATGCGGTCGGATTGGGCAGCGGTGCGGCGACATAAATGCCTTCGCGGGCCGTGTAGTGGATGAAGTTGTTTTCGAGGGTGCAATAGTTTCCCATCACGAAAATCCCGACGCCGTTTCGATCGTTGTTGGGGGTATTCGTAATTTCAAATCCGTAGACCGAGACGTAGCTTGCAGTAATTGTGAAACCCTGCATGACAACGGTGCCTGAGGATTTAAATGTAATTGGAGCGCCGGCGGAGCCGGACCTGGTGACGTAAACGCGTTCATTGTAGGTTCCGGCTGCGACGTTAACTACTTGACCGGCATTGAGGGTATTGGCAGCCTTCTGGATTGTCTTCCAGGGGGATGAGCTCGACCCTGGATTCGTATCGGAACCAGTGGCTTTATTCACATAATAGGTTGCACTGCCGCCTGCGGGTGTCGGGCTGGAGGTCGGCGCAACCGTCGGCGTGTTGCTGGACAGTGTGGCCGTGGCCGTTTGCACAGTGTTGGTCGGCGCCGGGGTGGTTGCATATGGCGTTGTCGTTGGCTCTCGCCTGCCCATCGAAATCGTCATTATCGCCGCCGGTGTTGGTGAAGATGGCGCCGCCGCGAGCAATGCACTTGGGCTGGCCGTTGCAACTACGGCCGTCAAAGCTGTCTCTGGTCCGCCAATGTCGCCTGGCTGAGCTACCGTCGGCGTGGCAGAGGTCCGGCTATCCGCTTTCTTTCCAACGGCTTCGACCATCGTTGCCGTCGGTATGATCGAGGTCCGACTATCTGTATTCGTCGCTGAGACCGCCATAGGCGCTGCCTCGGGCGAAACCGCAGTCGAAATGTCGACAGTCGTCGCCAAGACTGAGAATGCCGTCGCTGTCGGCGTGGCTATAGCCAGACCACCTCCAACTGTTGCTGCGACTGCGACTGCCGCTTTCGTCGGGGAGAATGCAGCCGAACTATCACCGTTTGTCGCCGAAACGGACAATGTTGTCGCTGTTGGCGCGATTGAAACCGGCCCATCAGCATTTGTCGCTGGGATCGCCACAGCCCCTTCTGTCGGGGAGACCGCAGCCGAACTATCGCCGTTTGTCGCCAACGCTGACAATATAGTTGCGGTTGGTGCGACTGAAGGGATACTGTCGGTTTCCGTCGCTTGGTCCGGGGAGGCCGGCGGTGCCTTCGGGTTATTCCGGCGGATGCTAACCAGCAGGCCATCGATGTTGACTGGCCCGCCGCCAGCGTGGACTATTCGCAGGACGTGCTGGCCGGAAGACAATTGAGGACTGGCCCAGGATTTCTGCCAACCTGGCTTGCCCTTACCCTCATTCACTTTCCCGATCGGCTTATCATCCACAAACACCTGGATTAAGCCATAATCGGGATTGGATGCATATACCAGCGTCACCTTCTGCCCGTCGAACGGAAAGCTTGCCGCATCCTTTAGGGATTCTGAATAGTGAAAGCCTGCGCGGTACGCCTGCTGGCTCGACGCGGTCTGCCACCCCGACGAGTATGTCCATCCGGAGTCCCGATCATCATATTCTGCCGTCTTCAAGGTCGGGAGCATCATCCCCGATGCCCCTAATGCTTTGAGCGTGCTTTGAGAATTACGGGACGGCTCTTGATTGGCCCCTGGTCGTTCAGCGATAATACTGCTGGCCGACGCCGGAACGGCACTGCCGAATGACAGGCAAAGGGTTATGAGCAGGATGGAAAGTCTTTGCAAGGCCGCGCACACGGGCTCCTCCAGTTTGCGAACAGCAACGCATACGCCAGCTAGCGACATGATTCCATGACGCTGTCCAGTTGGCGGTGTCTCTATTCACCGCTGAGCAATTGAGGTGCGAGGTGCTGTGTCCCCCAAGGTTCTCATGGCTTGCTCAAGAACTGCCAAAGGAATTCCTCATCCTCGGCATCGGGAAAAGCTCTGTTCGCATGGTTTGATATTTCGAGGTATTGATATCAAATCCCGTGGCACAATGCTAGTGACGAGCATCATCAGTCTGCTCATCTAACAGATCTGTTGGTCACAATCCTTTCAATGCATTGACAATTTTGATAAGTCGCGGCCGTTCGACCGAAATGGCAACTCCGCGCCTGACTACTTGCTGCTCGTAAATGTTGGCGGAGCGCACCGATATTCATTTCCGCTTTGCAAATTATAAAAGTCTAATTTCAATGAGACTTCTCTAATTTCAATGCCACGATGGCTTTCCGGCGTCTTGAATTCAATTCTGTAGATATCTTCGTGGGAGAGCATCATGATCCCAATCCCATTGATTGCAATGGATGAAATTTAGATTGAGAAGCCCGGAATGGCAGACAACTGATCCCCGCCGCTGGGGCCTGCACCGCACAGCCTGTTCGGCGGAGCGGGCAGCTTGATTAAGCCAGGCAAATCTAACTTCGCTTCATCGACGGGCTGGGCCGGCAGCGTTCAATTTGGATGAAGTGTTGTGGTGATGCACGGCATTTCGGATTCAGATCCGAACCCTATACCCCATGCGCGCAAGAGGCTTGGTCGTGATGAGTTCGAGCAATATCGACCCCGGCCGTGGAGCAGCCCCCAACCATACGATTGGCTCCAGGATGCTTGGCATTGGCGACCAGGCTTGATGGCGGAGTAGTAAGTACCCCCGGACAGCCCGCCTGAAATCCCATTTGTTGGCAATGGAGATTCTTGCTGGCACCAGACCCGCATTTCCAGTCGTGCCCCAGGCCTATCTGCCGGTCTCGGCACCCTCAGATCTTGCGGCGGGCAGCTTGTCCCAGGATATAGAATCCGTCTTGCGTCAATCGATGCATTGTCGAGTCGTCGATTTGCTTTCCCGCCTCAATCGATTCCGTTGCCGCCAGCAATGACCCTCGTAGTCCGCTGGCCCTGTGCGCCCAGAAAGAATCCGCCGAAATGCGCTCAAGGCGGTCGAGCAGCATGTGCATGAGTTCAACTTCTTCGGAAGCCGGCATTCCAGGATGGCGCCCCCGGAGAGACTCGAACTCTCAACCACCAGATTCGAAGTCTGTTACTCTATCCATTGAGCTACGGGGGCTAGTTTTCCGGATTATACACTATGTATGTTACCGGCGGCTTCGCCTTTCGAGCGTTGTGAGGGATGGAAGGGACCGAGCAGTTTTGCGCCAACGTTGCCTTGCCGGGCATGCCGCATGCAAGGTAGAATCTCTCTATCTTTGGTCAAAGGAATTTCAATGTCGGACATCCAAAGTTTCGGCGTGCGCGTGATCGAGAATCTCGAGAAAGTGATCGTTGGGAAGCGCGAGGCCATCGAGTTGATTGTCATAGGCCTTCTTTGCGAGGGACATATTTTGATTGAAGACGTTCCTGGTGTTGGCAAAACCATGCTGGCGCGCAGCCTTGCACGTTCCCTTGATTGCACCTTCAATCGAATCCAATTCACGCCCGACATGCTCCCAAGCGACATCACCGGGGTGTCCATCTATAATCAGCAGAGGGCAAAATTCGAATTTCGCGCCGGCCCAATTATCGGGCAAATCATTTTGGCGGATGAGATCAACCGTGCCACGCCGAAAACGCAAGCTGCGTTGCTTGAGGCCATGGAAGAGCGTCAGGTCACTGTCGACGGCGTGACCCATATGCTGCCTCGCCCATTCATGGTGTTGGCCACCCAAAACCCGATCGAGTACGAGGGGACCTTCCCGCTCCCCGAGGCGCAATTAGACCGTTTCCTGCTGCGGGTCCGGCTCGGATACCCCGATTTCGTGGATGAGATCAAGATTCTTGACAGCCAGAGGCTGAAGCATCCCATTGATTCATTGAAGTCCGTCATGAAGACTAAAGCTGTGCTGGACGCCGCGGAACAAATCAAAACCGTGTTCGTTTCTTCAGCGGCCAAGCGCTATATCACAGACCTGACGCGACGAACCCGACAATCCAGCGACATCTACCTGGGTGCCAGTCCGCGGGGTACGCTGTCCTTATCCCGAGCGTCGCAGGCACGGGCAGCCCTCAGTGGGCGCAGCCATGTGTTGCCCGACGATGTCAAGGACGTAGCCGTGCCGGTACTGGCGCACCGGATCATTGTCAGCCCCGCTGCCCGCCTGCGCGAATTGGGCGCGGATCGGATCGTGCAGGAAATCGTCCATACGACGCCGGTCCCCGGTGGTGACTTTCTGCCCGCCCCCGCTCCAAAGAAGGCGCAACAGTGAATATTGGCCGGGCATCGGTCGCGCTACTGATTGCCACGGGAGCGATAGGGGCTTTGGTGAGTGGCGCTCCTTTCTATTCGCGACTTCTGTTTCTCGGCATCATAATTTTAGTTGGCGCCTGGACCTGGGCGCGGATCGTGGCGCGTTCCCTTCAGCTTTCGCGTACGCCAGATTTCTGGCGTGCAAGTGTGGGCGACATTTTTAAGGAGCGCTTTGAAATTCTGAACACGAGCCGTTTGCCCGGCTTGTGGGTGGAGCTTCTCAACCTTATGCCTTTACCGGCGGCGGCCGGCTCGCGTCTTTTGACTGACCTCCGCCCGCGCCAAAAGCAATCCTTCGTTGCAAGGACATGGCTCACGCGCCGAGGCGGCTTTCCGATAGGTCCCACCCGGCTGACCGTTTCAGACCCGCTGGGGCTTTTCCAGGTTCGGCGAGAGTTTGCTGCCGAGAGATCACTTATTGTCCTGCCCATGGTGTTTCAAATCGCATCGTTTTTTTCACCACCTGGCCTATTGCCTGGCGGACCCGTGATTCGCCGCAAGGCCTTGCACATTACTCCACACGCGGCAGGCGTCCGTGAATATGTTGCGGGCGATCAGATGAAGCGAATTCATTGGCTCACCTCTGCCCGCCGCGGACGGCTGATGGTCAAGGAATTCGAGCAAGATCCGCAGGCAGAAGTCTGGCTGTTTCTGGACGCGCACCAGCAGATTCAGACGGAAAAGGCCTTTGCCGCGCCGGCGGTGCCGCTCGAAAGCTTGTTGTTCAGCCGGAAGCCGAAGCTTGCTTTAGCGCCGTCCACGCTGGAGTATGAGATAAGCATCGCCGCCTCGTTATCGCATTACTTCATACAACAGAGAAGGGCCGTAGGGCTCGTTACCAAGGATCGCGGCCACACGGTAATCCCGGCTGAACGAAGCGAACGTCAGGAAAACAAGATTCTGGAAACACTCGCCTTTCTTGAAGGTAAGGGCGATCTTTCCATCTCGGCATTGGTCGCTGCTCAGGCCCAACAGTTGCCCCAGGGATCAAGCGTCATTATGCTCACGCCGACCACTTCGCCCGAACTTGTGGGCATCACCATCGATCTTCAGCGGCGCAACCTTCGACCTGTCGTAGTCCTGCTGGCGGCAGAGAGTTTTGGCGGAAAGCCAGGCACCGACAAGTTGGCCCGCCAACTTATGGAACAACGTACACCAGTCTGCCCCATTTATTGCGATGCTGACCTCACGCTGGCGCTTTCCAACTTTTCGTCCAAAAACATTTCACAGGATATACCCATATGGGAAAAACCAACGTTGTCGCACTTGACTTAAATTTCCAGGGCATGAAGCAAGCTATTGCGGCGTATCTGATCCGCCACTCGGACGGCGCCGTGCTGATCGAGAGCGGCCCCGGATCGACGGCGGCCGCGCTCCAAGCCGGGCTGGCGGCGAACGGCCTCTCGGTTTCTGACATAACGCATGTCCTGCTGACCCACATCCATCTCGACCATGCCGGCGCGGCCGGTTGGCTGGCGAGGCAGGGGGCCTTGATTTACGTTCACCCGGTCGGGGCGCCTCACTTACTGAATCCGGAAAAGTTGCTGGCCAGCGCTGCTCGAATTTATGGGGACAAGATGGGCACATTGTGGGGCGAATTTCTGCCGGTTCCGGAGAGTCAGCTTGTTATCCCCAGAGATGCGGAAGAGATTGTCATCGGCAGCCTTCGGTTTCTACCTCTGGGTACGCCTGGTCACGCCGAGCATCACTACTCGTATATATTCGAAGATATCTGCTTTAGCGGCGACATCGGTGGAGTCCGTATTCCAGGCTATCAATACCTCCGCGTTCCGATGCCTCCTCCCGAGTTGCATTTTGGCAAATGGCGTGAAAGCATTACGCGCCTCAGAAAACAGAAATTCACCCGGATTGCGCCCACTCACTTCGGAATTTTCGACGATCCCGATTGGCAGTTGGGCGCCGTTGAGAGGGATCTGGCAGATTCGGAGCATTGGCTTGAGAAGATGATGCCGAGCGAGCTGCCGATCGAGGAATTGCGTCTGAAGTTCGCCGACTGGATGAATGAACAGGGGCGCCAGCAAGGTCTAAGCGATGACGTGGTCAGGGCCTACGAATTGGCGAACCCGCTTGGCATGTCGGCAGACGGGTTGCAAAGATACTGGAGGAAGGTACGAATGGCGACCTGAGCAATCGAATTTGTCAGTCATATGTCACACGCAAGCCGTGATGCATGAAACATGGCAGAAATGACTGTTCACGATATACTATTTGTGCCTAAATGCACAGCCGCGTTCGGCGATCTACAAGTCGCGTGCACCACGCCCATGCCCGTAATACGGCGGCCGCGGCCTTCACAGGACCCTGCTTGTTGCAAAACAAGCGGTGCATGGGGCAAAGTTGTGAGTTCATAAATCCCGTGGTCCTTTTCTGACGGGCGCACCCATAGGAGACGACATGGACGATTTTCTGGCGGTCTCGGACTTCTCTGTTGCTGAAGTGCAGAGCTTGCTCGACCTGGCATCCCGGCTGAAGAAGGAATACTTTGCAGGCGGTAACCAACCCTTACTCAAAGGGAAGGTGCTAGGCATGATCTTTCAGAAGCCCAGCCTTCGGACGCGCGTCTCTTTCGACATGGCCATGCGTCATCTGGGCGGCGATGCGCTATATCTCTCTCCTAGTGAGATCGGCCTCGGTCAGCGCGAGTCCATCGCGGACGTGGCCCGCGTGCTGTCGGGCTACGTACATGCGTTGATGGCCCGGGTATTCCAGCATGAGCATGTTCTTGAGCTGGCAAAGTGGGCAACTATTCCGGTCGTCAACGGGCTAAGCGACTACAACCATCCTTGTCAGGCCATGGCCGATGCACTGACTATTCAGGAGAAATTTGGGCGAGCCAACGGCATCAACGTCGTTTTTGTCGGCGATGGCAACAATGTGGCGGTCTCGTTGATGCACGTGTCAACCAAATTGGGTTGGAATTTCACCATTGCCAGCCCCGAAGGCTATGATCTCAAGCCGACGGCAGTGCAGATTGCCCGGAATAACGCCCTGGAGACCCGCAGCAAATTGGCATTCCTGCGGGACCCTCACGAAGCCGTGAAGAATGCTCAAGTAATTTACACGGATACATGGACCAGCATGGGCCAGGAAGAAGAAGCAGCCAGGCGCGAAAAGGCCTTTCCGCCGTATCAAGTCAACGCGCGGCTGGTGGGGGAAGCAGACAAGGACGTGATAGTCATGCATTGCTTGCCCGCTCACCGGAATCATGAGTTGACCGACGACGTGGCCGATGGGCCGCATTCCGTGATCTTTCCGCAGGCGCACAATCGTTTGCATGCCCAAAAGGCTATCCTCGCGCGACTTTTCGGCGTGGCGTAGGAAAACGTCTCGGTTCCATTGTTGCGGTTCCGACCGGCCGCACTGCCTTGGCAATTCTGATGCGCCGACCATCGAACGACGGATGAGGACTTATGAATACGAATGAATACATTTCATTGGAAGAAAAATACGGTGCGCACAATTATCTCCCGCTTGACGTAGTAATCACGCGAGGCGAGGGCGTATGGGTATACGATGTAGAAGGGAACAAGTACCTTGATTGCCTCTCTGCCTATTCAGCGCTGAATCAAGGACATGTCCATCCGAAGATCCTGAACGCCCTGCTCGAACAGGCCGGCCGGCTCACCCTGACCTCACGGGCCTTTCGTAACGATCAATTGCCCTTGCTGTACAAGGAACTCTCCGACATGACGGGCTATGAGATGTCGCTTCCGATGAATAGCGGCGCAGAGGCGGTGGAAACGGCGATTAAGCTGGCGCGCAAGTGGGCATATCGGATCAAGCGTGTACCTCGCCATGAGGCAGAGATTATCACGGCCGCCGGGAATTTTCATGGACGAACGACCACAATCATCTCATTTTCCACCGAACCATCGTACCGTGATGACTACGGTCCTTTCACACCCGGGTTTGTCAGCGTGCCGTATGGAGACGCGGCCGCCATTGAGAAGGCGATCAATGGGACCACTGCGGCGGTCCTTTTGGAGCCCATTCAGGGTGAAGGCGGAGTGATTATTCCACCCTCAGGATATCTTGCCCAAATAGCTGAAATTTGCAGGAAGAAAAATGTTCTGTTTGTTGCTGATGAAATTCAGACGGGGCTGGGACGTACCGGAAGGCTATTCGCGTGCGATTACGAAAGCGTGAGGCCCGATATTGTCATCATCGGGAAAGCCCTGGCCGGCGGATTTTATCCCGTGTCCGCTATCCTGGCCGACGCGCCGATCCTCGGTCTCTTTACGCCAGGCGAACATGGCTCTACTTTCGGCGGTAATCCGCTGGCTGCTGCCGTGGCGCGGGCTGCGCTGGCTGTTTTGCGTGACGAAAAACTCGCTGAACGCGCGGAGCAACTGGGCACGTATTTCATGGAGCAGCTGGCGGAAATCCCCAGCCCGCACGTAAAGGAAGTGCGCGGGATGGGTTTGTTGATTGGCGTTGAATTGAAGCCTCAAGCCGGCGGAGCGCGTCGTTTCTGCGAAGCGCTGCAACATAAGGGAATTCTCGCAAAAGAAACTCACGAAAATGTGATTCGGTTTGCCCCGCCCCTCGTTATCGATAAGAATACGATTGACTGGGCGCTGCCATCCATCCGTGAAGTCTTCAACATGAAGTAGTGATTCCCCGATGTCCGAGGCCATGGAGGTGTCGGACGTCTTACATTGAACGGAGGGCTCATGAACATAGGAATACCCAAAGAAAGGCGGCCGTTTGAATTTCGCGTCGGATTATCGCCGGCCGGCGTGGCCATATTGATTCAAAACGGGCACAAGGTTTTCGTCGAGCACGAAGCCGGTGCGGGGGCGGGCTTCGAAGACAACGATTACCAGCAGGCCGGCGCTACTCCGGTCTACTCGACCGAGGAAGTCTTTGGTCGAGCTGACTTGCTTCTCAAAGTCTCACGACCGCTGCAGGAAGAATTGGAGTGGTTGCGGCCAGGCAGCATCCTGGCTGGATTCCTGCACCTAGCTTCCGCCCAGCAGGATAAAGTGGATTTGCTGCTCCAGAAAAAGATCACTTCCATCGCTTACGAACAGATCAGCGCACCGGATGGCTCGCTTCCCGTCTTGCGTCCCTTCAGCCAGATCGGTGGAGCGATGGCAGCACAAATCGCGGCCCGGCTTTTGCAGAACAACTGGGGCGGAAAGGGCATCCTCATGGGAGGAGTGCCCGGCGTGCCTCCGGCCGAGGCCGTCGTTATCGGCGCGGGTGTGGTTGGCACTTGCGCCACACAGGCTTTTGTAGGCATGGGGGCACATGTTACCGTCATTGACCATAATCTTGCCGCTTTGCAGCGACTCTGGGATCGCTTTCCGTGCGCCGTCTCCTTGCTTTCGACCAAGCGCAACATTGAGCGCTCAATAGCCTACGCCGACGTGGTCGTCGGCGCTGTGCTCATTCCAGGGCAGCGCGCGCCAGTCCTGATCAGCCGCGAAATGGTTCAATCCATGAAGCCACGTTCAGTAGTCATGGATATCAGTATTGATGAGGGCGGATGCATTGAAACCTCGCGGCCGACCACCCACGAGCATCCGGTTTATATTGAAGAAGGCATTTTGCACTACTGCGTGCCGAACATGCCGGGTATTGTTGCCCGCACGGCTACGCACGCCTTCGTGAACGCCGCTATGCCTTACATCACGGAGATTGCGGGGAATGGACTGGAAGCCGTACTGAACAATCCGTCCATCGAAGCAGCTGTGAACACATACAACGGTGAAAATCGGCATCTCGCTCGCTTCGCCGCTCGCAAGGAGAACTAAGATGGACTGGACTGCACAATATCAATCGCGCGTAGTGACCGCCGACGAGGCGGTCCGGACGATAAAATCAGGCAACCGCCTTTTCATGACTGGCAATGTCTCGGTGCCTCAAAAGCTGCTCGCGGCTTTGGTGAAATACGCCCCGACTTTGAAGGACGTTGAGATTTGTCAGGCGCTGTCCGTCGGCCCTGCCGACTACGTGAATGAAGCTATGGAAGGGCATCTTCGCGTCAACACCCTGTTCATCAGCGCCAATGTTCGTAAGGCCGTTCAGGAGGGCCGCGCCGACTTCACACCAGTGCTGCTCTCGGAATTTCCCCTGCTCTTCAAGAACCGGATTCTCCCAGTGGATGTCGCTCTCATCCACGTTTCGCCGCCGGACGAGCACGGCTTTTGCTCTCTGGGGGTGGAGGTCGGCCTCACCAAATCGCCTGCCGAATCAGCCAAGACCATCATTGCCGAAGTCAACGAGCAGATGCCTCGCACGCTCGGCGACTCATTCATTCACGTTAGCCGCCTCAGCCAGATCGTTCCGGTAAACTACCCGGTCTCGGAACTGTTGATGGGCGGCGAGGGCGCCGACGAGATCAGCCAGAAGATCGCCGGTCACATTGCGGCCCTGATTCCGGATGGCGCCACCATGCAGATGGGCATCGGCGCAATACCCGACGCCGTCTTGAATTTTCTGGGCGACAAGAAAGATCTTGGCATTCACAGCGAGATGTTTTCCGACGGGGTTGTGCGTCTGGTGGAAGCGGGTGTCATTACCAACGCTCGGAAGACTCTGCATCCTGGAAAGATCGTGGTCGGGTTCATCCTGGGGTCTCAGGCGTTGTATAAGTGGGCGGACGACAATGCGCTGTGTGAGTTTCATCGCCAGGAATACGTGAACGATCCGTTTGTGATTGCGCAAAACGAGAAGATGGTGGCCATCAATTCTGCCATCGAAGTGGATGTCACTGGCCAAGTGTGTGCCGACAGCATCGGGCCGAAGTTCTATAGTGGGGTCGGCGGTCAGATGGATTTTATTTATGGCGCCTCGCGTTCAAAAGGTGGCGTCCCGATTATTGCCTTGCCCAGCACAACTACGCTCAAAGATGGGACCGTCGTCAGCCGAATTGTCACGATGCTGAAGCAAGGCGCAGGAGTTGTGACCAGCCGCAACCACGTCCATTTCATTGTGACTGAGTACGGCGTAGCCTCTCTCTACGGGAAGACGGTCCGCGCCCGGGCCCAGCAATTAATCACCGTCGCGCATCCGGATTTCCGAAAGGATTTGGAAAAGCAAGCCAGGGCCCTGAATTATATGTAGGCTCAGTCTTTGCTGGCATGGAACGGAGAATGAGCGGCGTTTCCCAGCTTGTTCTCCGTTCGTTATTCTGGGTGGCTTCAGGACGCAGCGCCGTCCTCCCGGAAATTCTGAGAGTCGGTGCGCGTCTTCGTTTCCCCAGCTCAACGTGATATAAATAGGCGTTCTCAAGAGACTGCATCATGGATCGCAAAGCCAAGATTGTTGCCACCATTGGGCCCGCCAGCCAGGACGAGAGGATACTGGGGCAACTCATGCAATCGGGCATGAACGTCGCGCGACTGAATTTTTCTCACGGCACCCACGACGAGCATGCTGCCCGAATTTCGGCGATCCGCTACGTTGCCGGAGAGCTGGGAGTCGCCGTTGGCATATTGCAGGATCTGCAAGGGCCGAAGATTCGCGTGGGAGCATTGCCCGTGCCGCTGCAACTTTCTGAAGGAGAAGTCGTCGATCTTTACGCAGCCAACACGGCTCCGCCTGCCGGAGATGGGCAGAAAATCCCTGTCGACTTCCGGCAACTTTTTAAATCAGTACGCACCTCTGACCGGCTGCTTTTGGACGACGGGCGCCTGGCGCTTGAAGTTGTATCCGTCAAACAGGCCGCTCTTGCAGCTCGCGTAGTCGTGGGCGGGCTGCTGTCGGCGCACAAGGGTATCAACCTTCCGGGCGTACGTTTGAGAATCGCCGGTTTTACTGAAAAGGACGAATCCGACCTGGCCTTCGGGATTGAACAAAATGTGGATGCCGTGGCGATCTCTTTCGTTCGCTCCTCGGAGGATGTGAAGAAAGTCCGGGCTGCGTTGCTGCGGCTGTCGAAAGGAAAACGTCCACCCTGGTTGATAGCCAAAATCGAGAAACCGGAAGCGCTGAATGATCTCTCGGCTATTCTTGATGTGGTGGACGGCGTCATGGTCGCGCGTGGTGATTTGGGAGTGGAATTGCCGCCCGAACGCGTCCCGGCTTTGCAGAAATCCATTATCGATGCCGCCAACCGACGGGCCAAATTAGTCATCACCGCGACTCAGATGCTCGAATCGATGGTTACGAATCCGTTGCCGACACGCGCCGAAGCTTCAGATGTGGCCAATGCTGTTTTCGATGGTACGGACGCCGTAATGCTTTCGGCAGAATCGGCCTCGGGTATGTATCCCGTGCAGGCAGTGCAGATGATGGACCGTATCGTCTGCGAAGCTGAGAATCATTTTGTAGAGTGGGGGAAGGAATTGGCCGCCGTGGAAGGATTGGAGGCGAGTGATGCGGCCTCCATGGCACGAGCCGCGCAGTCGCTTGCGGGCAATAAGAACGTGGCGGCGGTCGCCGGTTTCACGATGCAGGGTCAAACCGCCTGGATGATGTCGAAGATACGCCCGCGGGTCCCTATCCTGGCGTTCACGCCTAACAGGGAGACTTATCAACGGCTTGCATTTCTCTGGGGAGTTAGTCCGCAACTTGTGCCGTATGCCGATACCCTGGAAAACATGCTACGACATGTGGATACTGCCTTGAAAAAAGCTGTGCAGCCGGGTGATCAAGTGGTTCTGGTCTGTGGATTCCCCGTCGGCGCAATGGTCGCACCGAACATGGCTCTGTTGCATACTGTCGGCAAAGAATACTCGTGAGCGGCGCCAAATGCCGGGCCTTCGGATTCCGACCGGGCAGCTCTGTCCCGCGGACCAAGTGCCGATTTTTCCCAATGATTGGGCGGGTGATGAGGCTGGTTGTGAGTATCTAGACGCTCCCGAGAGATTTCAGACAGTGTGGCGGACACTACGGCTTTTGCTCCAGCCATAGATATTGGTGCGGACTCAACTCTACCTCGAACTGGCGGCTCCGTTTTCCGACGACCTGCCCGCTAAGGAGGTCGCGGAGCGATTGCGCTTCAGGGAGATCCAAGCGAAGGGTTTCTTCATTTTCGCTTAGATTGTGCACTGCCAGAATACGTTCTTCTCTCCAAGTGCGCCGGAACGCCGCAATCTCGGGGTTTGCCTGATCCAGCCATTCCAACGCTCCCCATCCCAAGGACAAATGCCGCTTCCGGACGTGCAACATATGCCGGATCGAGTTCAACAGAGAAGCTTCATCACGCTGCTCGTCGGTGACGTTCACGCGTGCCGGATCATAGCCAGGCTCGTTGATGACCGGAGCGAACAAGCTTTCCCCCGGCCCGCTCGAGAATCCGGCATTGTTCTCGCCACTCCACTGCATGGGTGTCCGGACTCCCTGGCGGTCCTCCAGCCAGATGTTGTCGCCCATGCCAATCTCGTCGCCGTAGTAAATGGTCGGTGAGCCGGGCAGCGTTAAGAGTAACGAGTTGGCAAGCTTGATCTTGCGTGGGTCGTTATCGAGCAGCGGCGCCAGACGGCGTCGAATGCCGCGATTAATTCGCATGCGCGGTTCCGGGGCGTAATGATCCCACATCCATTGCCGCTCTTCCGGCGTCACCATTTCCAGCGTGAGTTCGTCGTGGTTACGAAGAAAGGTACACCACTGGCAATTGTCAGGGATGCTTGGAGTACGGCGCAGGATTTCCCGCAAGTCCTCGGAACGGCCTTTCTTTAAGGCCATGAAGATGCGCGGCATGATGGGAAAGTGAAATCCCATGTGGAATTCATCGCCATTCCCGAAATAGGACCGGACTTCATCAGGTCCTTGATTCGCCTCGCACAGCAACATGCGGTCGGGGAAGGATTTGTCGATGAGGGCCCGCACTTTTCTTAGATACGCGTGAGTCTCAGGGAGGTTCTCGCAATTCGTTCCCTCCCGCTCGAATAGATATGGAACGGCATCTGCGCGGAAGCCGTCAATCCCAAGTTCGAGCCAGAAGCTAACTATGTTGAGCATCTCCTCTTGAACCTTCGGGTTGTCGTAGTTCAGATCGGGCTGGCTGGCATAAAAACGGTGCCAGTAGAATTGCCCTGCCTGCTCATCCCAGGTCCAATTGGACGGTTCCGTGTCTACGAAGATAATTCGGGCGCTTTTGTACTTCCGATCCGTGTCACTCCATACGTAGTAGTCTCTGTACGGAGAGTTGCGATCGGCGCGGGCCGCCTGGAACCAGGGGTGCGCAGCTGATGTGTGATTCATGACCAGGTCCATTATCAATCGCATGCCACGGACATGGGCCGCATGGATCAGGGCTTTGAGATCGTCGATCGTTCCGAAAACGCTGGCAATACTGCAGTAATCTGCGACGTCATATCCGTCGTCTCGCTGGGGCGACGGATAAATCGGCATCAGCCAAAGGCAATCCACCCCCAGGTCTTTGAGGTAATCGAGCTTTTCTGTCACGCCCGGGAGATCGCCCTGACCGTCCCCATTGCTATCCTTGAAGGCGCGCACATACACTTGGTAGAAGACAGCGTTTTTGTACCAGGGCGATTCATTCATAGTCGGTTGAGGGGTTCCCCCGAGGTCAGCTCAGACTGGAGGCTAGGTCTGCCCGGCCTCAAGGGCATTGTCACGAAAGAAGACGATTGTCCAGTAGTCGTCCGGTAGTACTGCGCAATAATCGGCTCGCGCTCGTATGCCCGACTTACAGTCAGCCGGCAGCTGCGAAAACCCAATGTTCCCGGGAGATTTCCGAGGTGGTTCGAGAAACCAAAGTACTAAGACGGTGGCAATCGGTCTATTTTTGCGATATTCAACCAGGCCTTACCCTTTGACAGCACCAGCGAGCATGCCGCGTACGAAATATCGTTGAAGCGAGAAGAACACGATCATCGGAAGCAGCATGGAGAGGAATGCGGCGGCTGTAAGCAACTGCCAACCCGCACCGAGCGATGTGACCATGTTACTGATCTGATAGGTCATGACCGGCGTTGTCCCGCCGAGAAATACGAGGGCAACGAGCAGATCGTTCCATACCCACAGAAATTGAAAGATGCCAAGTGAGGCGATGGCTGGCATGGCCAGTGGAATGACTAATCGGCGGAATACGGTCCAATGTGAAGCCCCGTCAAGGTAGGCCGACTCGAACAAGTCGCGGGGCAGGGATCCGAGGAAATTGCGCATCAGGTAGATCGCATACGGAAGGCCAAACCCCGTATGGAAGAGCCAGACTCCGAGGAACGTGCCATTCAGCCCCAATTGTGCATACAGGCGCGAAATCGGCACGAGAGTCATTTGCAAGGGCACTACCTGCAACGCCACCAGGACGGCGAATAGCGCAAACCGGCCCTTAAAATCCAGCCAGGCAAAGGCGTAACCAGCAAACGCCGCTAATAGGATCGGCAGGAAGGTTGCCGGGATGGTCACTATCATGCTGTTTACGAACGCGCGACCCATGCCGCGAGGATTTAACACGTCGGTAATGTTACAGTGCAAATCCGGGGCTTGTATGCCTTTTTGGCAATCGGCCGTATAGGTGTCCGTCCCGCGGTAGCCAACAATGGCGTCGATGTAGTTGTTCAGCGTGAAGCGGGCGGGCGTCGTTCCAGTCGAGTTTTGTTTGAGGTAATTGAGGATGTCGGCCACTTGTTGGGCAGAGGGCGCCGGCAGATTTCCCATGTGGGGGTGGCCATTGATCTGCTTTCCCAAATCCGTGATCAGCTGAAAGGAGCGTGGAAACTTCGCGAGCAATACCGGGTCGGCGAGATTGGCCTGCGGAATGGCTTTTCCGTCCGCCCCGTGGCAAGCTGAACAGGACTGCGCATAGGCTTGTGCACCCGGAGACGGTGAAAGGATAGTCCACCAACCGGTCGTATTGATATCCTGGCGCGGACGTAGCGACGTGACCATCAGCCCAAAGGTTGGAACTATCCAGATCAGGATAGTCAGTATCAGGATTAGATGGGTCGGCAATCCATTTAGAACCCTATTGATTCGCTCCGTGTTCATCGTATCGCCTCTTGTGCCATGAAGCGCTTGATGTTGAGATAGACGAACGGGAGTATCGCCACGATTAATATGACAGCCACGGCCGTGCCTCGTCCGACATTGGAGTTGCTGTACATCTCCGTATACATGCGATTGGCAATCACGTCGGTGCCATAATTACCGCCCGTCATGACATAGACGATGTCGAAGATTTTCAGGGTATTGATTACCATCGTCGTAACGACGACGACGATGGTGGGCATGATGATAGGCACCATCACGCGCCAAAAGATAGTCCAGTCGGTGGCTCCATCCACCTTGGCGGCCTCGATGATCTCGTCAGGCACAGCCTTGATGGCGGCGGAGAGAATCGTCATGCAGAAGCCGGTCCAGATCCAGACCCCGACGATAATCAGTGCTGCCGTATTCACGCCGGATGTGACCATGAACGCTACCGGCTTTTGGCCAAGGGCGGAAAGAATGGAGTTCAAGAGACCGATTTGCGCTTGCCCTGTGCCGTAGTCGTAGACGAACTTCCAGATGACGCCAGCACCAACAAAGGAGATTGCCATCGGCATGAAAATCACGGCCTTCGCCAGGGCTTCGTATTTCACCCGGTCGGCGAGCATTGCAAAACCCAGACCGATGCCAACAGTTCCAGAAACCATGAACACTATCCACTTCAAGGTATTCCCGTAGGATGAACTCCAGAAACTACTCCATAGAGCTCCTGGAGATCTAAAATCCAGTTCCGCCGTCAATGCGTAGCGGTAGTTTTCGAATATTCCCCAGCAAGGCTGGCTGGTCTCGCAAGTACTCGCGGCGGAGGCCGTGCCATCCTTGTTGAGGAAACTTAATCCGATCGTGTTTATCATGGGATAGACGATAAAAAAAGTCATGATCAGCAGGGCCGGTAACAGATAGAGCCACGGAGCCAGCCTGCCCTGTTTCATGACCTTCGGAACTGGTTGCGCTGCCATGTTCATTCTCCTGGAATAGCCCAAGAGGGATGCCCCGAGCGGGCACCCCTCTTGAGTGAAAGGGGAATAGTTACTTGCCCAGGGACGTCTTCTGGGCGGCTGCGACGGTTGCGAGAATTGTATCGAGGTTGCCGCCGTTGACGTAATCTGTCAGCGCCTTGAACTCCGCGGTGCCAAAGCCACCGGGAATTGTGTCACCGATGTCGGCTACGACGGCGGGGGCGCTCACCAACAACTTAGCCTTGTCCGCTGCGGCCGGATCGGAGTAGTGGCCCGCGCTGGCGAGATTCGGCGAGAGGTCGAAGCCGGCCTCCGCCCATGCCTGCCCACCCGCGTTGCTGCTAAGGTAGGCAACCAGCGCCCTAACGGCAGGCGTATCGTTGAATACCATCATCCAGTCGGCGCCGATTTGTACGGCTTGTGCACCGGGAAATTCGAAGAAGCCGTAATCGGTGCCGTACTTCAGGGAAGGGAATTGTGAGGCGATCGCACCTGCGGAAAACCCGGATTGTTTGACCATCATCGCGGTCGGCGGATCAGCAAACGGCGGATAGATCGCGTTCAGGAAATTGGTGGAAAGCGTGCCCTTTGCGCCGCCAACCGTGTACTTGGCATCGGTAGCCCACTTGCCGTAGGTTTGGTACGCGGCCTTTACGGCCGGATCGTTGTACGGAACAGAGCCATCGATGATCCCGTTGACGAAGTCGGGGCCTTTGGTCACGAGCAGAATATCTTCGATCCAGTCGGTACCGGTCCAACCTGTAGCGCCGCCCGATTCAAACCCCATCGACCACGGCACCTTTCCATCGGTGACCATCTTCTCCACGAGCGTATTAAGATCGTCCCACGTCGTGGGCACTTGGTAACCGGCGGACTGGAAATTGGCCGGGTCGTACCAAACGATGGTCTTGGTGTCAGATTTTACAGGAAGGCCGACCCACTTGCCATTAATGGTTCCAAGCTTTTTCCAAGCATCCGAGTAATTCTCGGCGTGGACGCCCAGAGTTGAAAAATCTTTGAGCATGGATTGGTACTGGATCAGCTGGGCCACGTTATAGAAGACGACATCATCTGGAGTGCCGGCAGAGACCCGGGTTCCCAACAGAGCCTGGTCCCGGCTGGACTCGGGTTTTAGGACGAGCCCGCACGCTGCGACAAGCGGCGCGACAATCTTGTTCCAATTCTGCTCTTCAGTGCCAGACCATTGATATAGCAGGGTAATTGCGTCGCCAGATTTGGCTCCCATGCAGTCAATATTCGAGCCGGATGCCTGTGTTGCCCCCATCGTGGCTGCCGGCGCAGTAGTCGCGGCTGGCATCGCCTCAGTCGCCGCGGGCGCTGCGGTCGGCGCCGCGGTGGCTGCGGGTCCGCAGGCCGCCAGGAACATAACGGCCAAAAGCATTAGGCCAACGGTCTTGCTAATCTTCTTCATCTTTCTTCCTCCTAAATCATCTGAGTGTTTCCAAGGTCCAGGTTTGAATAGTTAACGAATTGCCTGCAGAGCCTGTTTTAGCGGGGACCTCCTCTCTGAACATGGACACGTGTTACCAACTCGGTGCAAAAAAACGCTCATGTTGGTACGGAACTCCTCACTGTGGAATCGCGTATCACAAGTTCCGTATCCAGGAAAACTCTGCTTTCGTCCAAACCTTCTCCTCGTATTAGGCGAATTAGTCGCTCGCCAGCAGCCCAACCCAAGCCGAAGGCTGGCAGGCGAATTGTGGAAAGCGGCGGATCGAAGTACTCCGCCAGGGGAATGTCATCAAAACCGACCAGGGCAATATCCTGCGGAATGCGCAATCCGGCGCGCCTAACGGCCAGGATGGCTCCCATGGCGACAACGTCACTGGCAACAAAGGCGGCGGTGAGCGGAGGCGTTTGCTGGAGAAGCTCATTCATGGCCTGATAACCGCTTGCCGGTGTGTAGTTGCCCTCTCGAATTAGCGAATTATCTGGCATGATATCCGCATTGCGCAGCGCCTCCAAATAGCCGATCCGGCGCTGCTGTGCGGAAGTGTATGAGAGCGGGGCATTCGTGATCAGGCCAATTTGCCTGTGCCCGAGATCAATAAGATGCCTTACGGCGGTCTCCGCGCCATCAACCGCGTTGACATCCACAAAGGGGATATCGCCTTCGGGCAACTGGCCCAACAACATGATGGGTACGCCGTCCCCCTGCAGGTTTAGGATCTCTTGGTCGTCCTGCCTCGGCCCGGACAGCAGGATGCCGTCGACGTGGTTCTCGTTGATGAGTCGTGAATATCCGTCAAAATCCCCCGGTTCGACGGGCTTAAGCAGCACGTGAAATTTCTGCTGCATAGCGGCTTGCTCCACGCCCAGTATGACACGAGGCAGGAAGGCATCCGTGAAGACCTGCTCGGGAGATTGACAAAGCACAAGCCCAAGCGTATCGGATCTTCCGCTTACTAGCTTGCGGCCCGCAGCATTTGGATGGTAGTTGAGTTTTCTTGCAGCCTCGAACACCCGCTGACGCGTGTTCTCGCTGATACTTACCCCCTCGATTCTGTTCAGCACAAACGAAACAGTAGTGCGGGAGACACCTGCCACTCTTGCCACGTCCTGACTGGTGGAACGCTTGTTTGGAGGCATTAAATGTCGGCTTGCACTAACACGTGTTACTAAGGCAGTATATTGAATTCTGAAGCCCTTGTCAAGTGGCAGTTTCTCAACCTTCGCTGGAGCGGCCGGCTATCACCAGCCCGACTGCAATCAAAAAGCCCCCCGCCAGAAACAGCGGCGTGATCGTCTCTTTCAAAAAGTACCATCCGAGCAGGGTGCCCACGATGGGTTGGGCAAAGAACGTGAGGGAAGCCACGCTCGCATCCAGCAGCACAAAGGCTGTATTCCACAAGACCATGGCCAGTGCCGTGGATATGATCCCCAGGAACAATACCCCGCCGATGATTCCGGCGGTGATATGTCCCATCGGCTGCGTGGTCAACTCCCAGGCGCCAGCGGGAACCACTATGGGCAACCCGCCGACGAATGCGATCAGGCTCACGATCATCACATCGATCTGATGCGAGACCAGGCGAATCAGAACCGAATACAATGCCCATGTCAATGCCGCGGCGAGCAGCGACAGATTTCCCCAGAACAACGTTGGATCGAGGCGGGCCGAGCGTGGATCTACGACAGCGAGCACGCCGAGAGTTCGATATCAGCAGGGCGGCGACTCGCAGGATTGTGATTCGCTCGCGCAGGATGACCCACGCAAACAAGAGGATGAAGGCGGGAGTTGCCGACGTGACAAGCGAACCGTTGGCAGCGTTCGACAACTTAGTTCCAATGAATTGGAAGCCGAGCGATATACCGTAACCAATCACGCCGACCCCGAACACCTGCCAAAATTCCCCCTTTGAGACCTGCATCTTTCCGCGGAACCTGACCACCAGCCAGACCGTCAATGCCCCAAGGACGAGGCGCGACGTTATCAACGTAAACGGAGGTATTACATCAAGCACAACCTTGCTGACAACGTACATGCCTCCCCAAATGCTCGCTGCGAGGATGCCGCTGCCAATGCCCAGCAGAGTTCGGTTCATGGCTTGAACTATTATACAGTCCCCCCATGCCGCCAGCGGATTCCCGGCGTCGGCTTGCATTTCCTCTGGCCCATCGTGAAATACAACTTCGCGCCAGCGTTTGCAGCGGCCTTTAGCTGGGGCTGCTCCTTTGGCGCATAGGCCTCAGTCAATTAGACTGGCCCGGCAGTGGTTTTGAAAGAAAGAGGAGTCGGGAACACCCACCCCTTCCCTGCACCATTAGGCACGGAACGGATTATCGCGACGCGCCGCCACGTCGGCAGGAACTGATGGTCGCCAAAAACAATATCGGCGCCATCGCGCCGCTATTGTTTTTGGCACACTCATCTTCATACTACCGGCATCTTTCCGGCGGCATCTTTTACGACGGGTCCATGGCCCGAGCAGACAACGCGCGGGCTGAGTGCGGTTTGCTTGCGCACGGCCTCCGCGGCCTTAGTCTGATCCCACGTGTTGGCCGGGAGCGAGCCCACCAGTTGGTTGTCGCGTGAAATAATCGAATCCCCGGCGAAGAGGACGCCGGTCGAGGGCGAATAGAAAGAGACATGCCCTGGCGTGTGGCCCGCCGTCTCCAGCACTGTCAGCCCGCCGAGCACAGGCAGGCTCTGGCCGTCGGTGAGCAGCTCATCGATATGTCCCGGCGCGCCCTTCAAGAGGCTGCCAAAAATTCCTATTAGCAGCCGCATGCGCAATTTCCTGGGCTTTATGGTGCGGGATGACTTCCCACGGGCAATGGCGGCAGCTTCAATCGCGCTTGCGTATGTTCGGGCGCCTGTGGCTTTCTGCAGTCGCCTCAAGCTTCCCACGTGGTCGAGATCAGAATGAGTGATCAGAATGCGCTTCAGTTCGGATGGAGTGTGCCCGATTTCGGCGATATATTCCAGTATCCTCTTGTGGTTGCCTGGCATTCCGACATCGATCAGCGTCAGGTCGTCGCCGTCGAGAATCAGGTACGGATTTGCCATAACGCCGGGGATTTGATGGACGTGCGGGACGATTTCCATGGCGATGATCACGCCTTTCCAAATCTGGGAAAACTGAGATTGACCACGTTAGCAAGAATTGGATCCCGCTGCCAAAGATGCTGAAACAGGCCTTGCACAGCCCCCTATGCAGGCGCCCTGACGGACAGCAACAGCAGCAGCGACCTGCCTTTCAAAACATTGCCGTTTTGGTTAAATCGGGTCGCGGTATATTCTTTTGTCTGAAAATCATGTGCACGCCTGCCAACGAAATTACATCCCCGTCGTAGATCACGCTATGCTCTATCCTCGTCCCGTTCACATACGTGCCGCCGCTGGAATGCAAGTCAAAGAGCACATACCGCCCATGCACTGCCCTGAGCTCAGCATGAGACCGTGAAACACGAGGATCATTTACCACCAGTACATTGTCTGTGCGACGGCCAATACTCACAATAGCCGCCTTCAAGGGAATTAAATCGACGCCGTTCACAATTAGAAAGGCCTCTTCCATTTTCGCGCCAATATCATCCCCGCCTTCAATGGGTGCGGTCGCCTTTTCGTCTGCTTCGTTCATGCTTTCCTCCCAAAGGTGAGCCAAGAGCCCCGGAGTTGAACATCGCCAAATCCTTTAGCCGGTCCGACCACGATCCGCAAACCATATTATATGGGAGGTGGGGTTGCGAAGCAAGCTGCTTGGGAACGTGGCCCTGCGTGTAGGCATCCAGAAGAGCATGGGTCTTGTTGGTATAATTTTTCCGGCGTTCCGCTTTGTACTGAGCTTTGGAGGCGCTATGCGTAGACTGTGCGGACTATCGGTTGTTGCCGGATTGATGTTGCTCATCGTCATGTCTGCCTGTAATTTGCCGTCAGACACACTCTCGCCTAGCGTGGCAGCCACAATGGTGGCTGCCACGCTGTCTGGGCTTCAAACCGCCGCAGCGGCTTCTGAGACCTCTATGGCGACCACCGCAGCGTTGACCACTGTGACGGCAAATCCGGCCCTTACAAATACACCCGCAGCCTCCGCCACTCCGCAAAATCCCCTCGTCACACAACTTTCTCTGTGTTGGACGGGTCCCGGTGATGCGTACCCGGTGGTGAGCTCCGTCAAGGACGGCACGCGGGTTGAATTGATGGGCGTTGGAAGCATCGCGGGCTGGTATATCATCCGGAATCCCCGATACAACGATCCATGTTGGATCGAGGCAAAGTATCTCGAGATTGACCCCAACTTCGATTTGTCGTCTCTAAGGATCTACAACCCGCCTCCGACGCCCGGGCCAACGGAAACCCCTGTTCCTGTTCCCACGGACACACCATGAGATTCAGGCTCCTGTTCGGAACGTCCTCCATCTGCGGAGTGGGTTGTGCGATCATAAAAACCTGGCGGAGGGCCTGAACCCGGTTTCCGTGGGCTAGCTCCTGCCTTCACCCCTATATTGAGTCTGACGAGCCGCCCGGAATTTCTGTTGAACGTGTCCCAAACTCCTCTGCCGGCGCGTTGGCACCATTTCGGGGTTTCTCCCAAGGCGGACAACGGAGCCCTGCCCAGAGATCCAAGATGTATGTTCCCGCGGTTGAAGCCCCTAAGGGACGGGCGCCCACCGCTGGCCATCGGCATGTGGATACCGGTTTCACGGGTGTTGTGCTCACAAGCATCCGGAAGTGATTCTCACTCGTACGGGGGACGCTGACGCGTTTGCTTGGTCTCTGCTCGCTGCTTCTTATTTTGTAACCTTCGCTGTTTGGAAGCGAGACTTGGCCGTGTCTTTCTGCGTTGCCTCGGGGCATCCAATGACTGGCTTAATAACTCCGCAAATCTCGAAATGGCCTCTTCCCGATTCTGCTCTTGCGTGCGGTGACGCCTCGCGTCGATGACCAGGATACCCCCGTTTGTCATCCTTCGACCAGCCAGTCGCCTCAATCGATACTTTACAGCCTCAGGCAGGGAAGGCGATTTGCGAACATCGAAGCGTAGTTGCACCGCGGTCGCTACTTTGTTGACGTTCTGCCCGCCGGGTCCGGCCGCTCGTACGAATTCGAAGTTTAGTTCTCGCTGGCAAAGTTCCAGAACGCGATCCGCGTTGATTCTCTCAATCACAACCAAACTCAATTGGCTCTGCGGCTGCCAAAGACCCACACAACGGCAACGGTGCGCCCTTCCTCAAATCGTGTTGCGCGGTTAGAACATCAGGTCATTTACCATCTGGATCATACCTGGAGCGGGCCGCAGGTCCTTTTCGTCCAGGCGATTGAGCGGCGTGTCCACCAAGTTATATCGTTCCGTCAAGCTGGGCTTGTCGGTCTCAACATATAGGAGGCCGGTGATCATCCAGTTGTTGCGCTGCGCCTCTTCGATCACCCGTAGAGCCTCGAATTCAACTCGTAGGATTGTAGTCCTTCTCCAGGTTCTTCAGGATGACGACTGAGCCATCATGCAGCTCAACCTCGCGGACTTCGCCTTCCTTCATTTCTCCCTCGAGGATGATCTCATTCCTTGGTGCGATGTAGGTAATATCGTGCAGTGGTTCCTCATGGTCTTTGCCCCAAGTGTAGGAATGAAAGGCATTGCTCTGGTTATTGAAGGTGACACACGGGCTGACGATGTCCAACACGGCCAGCCCATTGTGTGCCAGGGCGGCCTTTAGCAGCTCCTTCACTTGTCTGGGGTTGCCTGCAAATGAACGCGCCACGAACGTGGCATTGGAGGCGAGTGCCTCCATGCAGATGTCAACTGGCATATAGGGATTCGTGCCTTGGTGCTTCAAGTTGAGGCCCACCTCGGCCGTCGCGGAGAACTGGCCCTTTGTCAATCCGTATACGCCGTTATTCTCCACGATGTAAAGCATGTTGACATTTCGACGCACGACATGTTTGAACTGGCCCATGCCAATGCTGGCGCTGTCGCCGTCCCCCGATACGCCGATGCCCTTGAGGCGGGTATCGCCGAACAATGCACCGGTAGCCACCGGCGGCATGCGTCCGTGAAGGCCGTTGAAGCCGAAGGAGCGATTCAGGAAATAGGTCGGCGATTTGCTCGAGCAGCCGATGCCGCTGAACTTTACGATCTCTTCCGGAACAATGTTCATCTCGTAGAGCGCGCCGACAATCTGGTTCGAGATCGAGTTGTGTCCACATCCCTGGCACAGGGTGCTGGGGCTGCCCCGATATTCACTCTTGGTGAGCCCGGCCAGGTTTACCTGTGCCGGCGTCCCCGCCATCGGAAGTGCTTCAGTCATTGTATTCGCTCCTTGTCACTATTTTCGCTTTGCCTTTGACGACTTCACTGCGACTTTCTTCCGGCCCGCCACTTCGGTGCGCCTCGGCTTGTGGCCATTTGTCCTTGCTCTCACTCTGGACAATCGAGCCGGCGTGTCACCGTCGGCACTGTTAAAGGCCATGACCCGTTTGCTCATTAGTGTTCTTGAATTGAGCGCCTGAATGCCCTCACGCACCCACTTGGCGGAGGCTGGCAGGCCATCACCGAATGCCACCGACTTGAAATGGGCCGCCTGCGCCGGATATTGCACTTCCAGGAGCTGATGCATCTGCCCATCTCGATTCATTTCCACCACGAAGATTTGGTCGAATTTCTCGACAAACGCTGTGATCTCATCTGTAAAAGGCAATGCTCGCACACGCATGAAGTCGGCTCTCAGCCCGTGCTCCGACAGTTGCTTTTGGGCTTCGAGGACCGCTGCTTCGCTTGAACCGAAGGCAATAATGCCTGCGGTCGCGCCATTCATGGTGTGCACCACCGGAGGGGGGACGAACTTTTTCGCGGTTTCGTACTTTCTTTTCAATCGATCCATCATCCGCTTCCACACGGCAGCGTCCTCGCTGTAATGTGCCTGCTCGTCGTGTCCTGTACCCCGAGTGAAGTATGCGCTTGCTGCGTGCCGATTGCCGGGCACGGTCCGGTAGGGGATGCCATCTTCATCCTTGTCGAGGTACCGCGACCAATTTCCTTTCAATTCCTCCAGGTCCTTTTCCCACAGGACTTTGCCGCGCTGCATGGGCTGATCAGGATACTCAAAGGGCTTGCTCATCCACTGATTCATGCCCATATCCAGGTCGCTCAGGACGAAAACCGGCGATTGAAGCTGCTCTGCAATGTCAAATGCGCGCCAACCGAACTCGAAGCACTCGTCGACGTCCCCTGGCAGGAGAATTATCTGCTGCGTGTCTCCATGGCCGAGAAAGTTAACAAACGTCAGGTCGCCTTGCGAAGTGCGAGTCGGAAGTCCCGTTGAGGGTCCTATCCGTTGAACATCCCACACGACGATCGGAATCTCGCTGTAATAGGCGAGACCCGAAAACTCGGTCATGAGACTCAAGCCTGGTCCAGAGGTAGAAGTCATCGCGCGCAGCCCACTCCAGCCCGCGCCAATTGCCATCCCGATGGCGGCCAGCTCATCTTCTGCCTGCACGACGGCGTACGTATGTTTTCCATCTGCCCGGTTCCGAAGCTGGGGCAGGTAATCGTTGAGGGCTTCTGCCAGCGAAGATGCTGGTGTGATCGGATACCAGGCAGCGAATTGCACACCGCCGAAGATGGCACCGACTGCCGCGGCCGTATTGCCGTCTGCCATGATCAGGCCGGCGGTCCTATCCATCGGTTCGACGTGGAATGGATCTTTCTTCTCCAGATTTACCCTGGCCCACTCCGCCCCGGCCTTCACGGTGTTGAAGTTCATGTCGATCGGCTTCTGCTTACCTTTGAAGTGAAAGTTCAGCGCGTCGTGGATCTTCTCCAGGTCAATGCCAATCATCTGTGCGAGCACGCCCACGTAGACCATATTGCCAACCAGGTCGCGGAAATCCGAGGGGATGCTTGCGTCGCTGCGAACGATTTGCTTCACGGGCATCGGGTAAACCGTGACGTCGCTGCGGGTGATAGGTTGTTTGATATCGTCTGCGCAGAAAAACACCCCGCCCGGAAGAACGCCTGCCAGGTCGCGTGCGAATGAGGCCGGATTCATCGCGACGAAGATCTCTTGCTCCTCGCGCCGGGCAATGTAGCCATCCTTGCTGACTCGGATCGTATACCAGGTTGGCTGGCCTTGAATGTTCGACGGGAACAAATTCTTGCCCGAAACTGGGATTCCCATCTTGAACAAGGCACGCAAGATCGTTGTATTCGCAGTCTGGCTCCCTGAACCGTTGACGGTGCCAATCGTGATCGAGAAATCGTTCACAACATTGTCAGCCATATTTCTCCTTGCAGCCTCTTGCCGCATGTTTTACAGGTCTAATCGCTAAATCAGGGTAATTCCGGGATTCAACGCACGCCATAATCTTATGCAGGTCGCTGCGTGAGCAAGTCTATATGCTTCATCAACGCTTGGCGCCCGGCCTCATAATCTCCACTGCAAATGCCTTCGACCATTCGCCCGTGATATTCCCAGACCTCTTTCAAGTATTGCATGTCGCCGGCATATAGATTCAGCCCGACGGCTTCATAGGCATCCCAATAGGCCTCCAACAGGCCCGTTACGAAAGGGTTGTCCAGTCTGCGATAGATTAGTAAGTGCAGTCGTTGATGTTCCTCGTGCGGGACCTGCATCGGGTTGGCGTTCAGTTTTTGCTGTGCGCGCTCGATCAACGAACACAGTTGTGCCTTGTCGTCCTCAGTCAACTTGCAAACGGCCTCGTTCCAGTACGCGGCCTCGATGTGACTCCGCAGTTCCGCAAACTTCTGAAAATGGCCGTCATTTAGCGCCAACGCGTAACGCAGCGACTGCCGGACGGCTGGAGTGAACGAGAACGGTCGGCGCCGGGTGCCTGTCCGCGGCCGGACTTCGACCAACCCCAAGGCTCGGCCGACCTCCAGTTGCTCGCGCAGGGCCGCAACGCTTATCGTCAATTCACGGCTAAGCTCCGCCAAGGAGGGCAGTCCACCGTCGGCCTCCGGGTGCGAGGCCAAGTAGCGAAGAAACTCGGAAATACCCGGCGACAGTCGGTCACGATTCATAATAATCCGATTAATCTGATTAATCATATTTTACGACAATATTCGGCAAGAGTCAAGTGAAGGCCGGTAAGGAACTCGCATCATTACAATTTGTCAGGCGCCGTCTCAATAAACCAAACGGACGGCCGATCCTCCGCGCCACAAATATCTTCGTAGGTCTTTCTTTATTTCCAACCTCAGCCACCAAGATAGGCAATGGAAACCCTTTCGTTCGACTGTCAAAGGTGCCTACCGAGCGCAATCCCTATTTTCCGATGCGACCTGAGACAAAAGCGTACCGGTCGACGAGTAGCTGGCATCGTAATCTCGAAGCAGGCTCCCTTGATCATGTTGCGGCCTTGCAAACCAGGACGCCGGGCGAGCACGAAGAAGCCGTTGCCAGACTTCATCACCGCGTGGTTGCGGACTCTGTTCGCCGATTGATGCCTCCTAGGCGCTGGAATTTGACGTTTTCATGGAGTGTTTTGGGGGGACTGCGGCGAGGACAGAGGACCTGAACCTTTCGTTTGGTGTGTTTTTTCTCCTGAAGATTGGCACCTGCGCCGATGATTTCGCGGGCCATGAGAACACCTATGCCGAACGTAAGACTAAACTCTGGACATTCCAAAAATCTTTGTCCGCAAAATTCGCCGCGAGGACCCCGCCCATCTCCGGAGAGCAGTGAACGCACGTCTGTGACACTTTTTCGGTCGTCGCAAAGCAGCATCGTCGTACCATCGGCTCATTATCGGCATTATGACCCCAAGGTAGAGTATAATTAATCGGCACATTTGTGCACATCATCGGCATAAGGTCTATATGGCAGCGGCTTTCTCTTTGCCTGAAGGTTATTGGTCTAATATTCAGATTACCAGACAGGACGTTGAATCGATTCATACACATCTGTTTGAGATCGAAACGCCACTGACTGCGCATGATCTCGCTTCGGTGTTTGTGGCGGCTCGCATCAAGGCTGAGGAGCAAGCGCGGTCGCTGCGCCGCCAGGCGGGTGGACGTACGTATCTGCCGAAGGAGAAGTACGCTGCGGGTGACCAATTGGTCTTCCCCGCGTTCGATTGGGCGAAGGGACGCGTAACTGGCACGCGGCCCGGAGTCAACCCTGAATTGGCAGGCTTTGACGTCATTACGGTTACCATGGAGGACGAGTCGGAATTGATGTTCGCGGCCGGCATAGTTGAGCATGCCCTGAACAATGAAACAACGGCGGTTTCCGAGCAAGATGACCTCAATCCCGGGCTGATCTTGCAGGACTATGGAACTGAGATCGAGAAGAAGCTGGAATCGGCTTTTTCGCAGGACAATGACATTGTCCAGATCGCCGGTCGGTGGTTTCCCCGCGGTTTATTGGTCGATGTGTCCGAAGGCCAATTGAATCTGGCGGAAGCTGTACTGGATATGGCCCAGGGTCAGCCCCAGCCCACCTCGGCCCTGCTAAAGGACGTGGAGCTTCCAGCCGGCATCAATCCGAAGCTGGCGGAGTTTTCATTGAATCATGCTTTGCAGGAAGACGAGCGCTTCGACGAAGTTGGCCCCGCCGGGCAGGTACTTTGGTGTTTGCGCCGTTTGGAGCCCGACGGCGTGCGGGAAGTACCTGCGTTCCTGCAGTACTCAAAGATCGATTTTGACCCATCTGCCCTCACCGAAGCCATGCTCAAACTGGACGCGCAACTTGATGACGAATTGAGTGAGACCGATGAGGCTGAACGCAAAGACGTCAAGGAAGTGACAATCAGCCTGATCTACCCCCATCTTCGCGTGGGTACACTTCCGCTTTCCAGGCGCACTCACTCGTTATTCCCCACGGCTTATGAGTCTCCTCGTGTGAGATTCACGCTAGTGGATGCGCGATCCGGCATCAAGATGCCAGCCTGGGTCGTCCGTCAGCACGGTTACGTGTTTGGGTTGCGTGATTGGTACAAGTCTCATCAGTTGATGCCGGGGAGTCTCGTAGCTGTCAGGCAGGGGCAGAAGCCCGGCGAAGTGATCGTGGAAGCCAAGACTCAGCGGTCATCCAAGGATTGGATCCGTACCCTGATTGTCGGCGCCGACGGGGGGCTGGTCTTCGCGATGTTGAAGCAGCCGATTACGGCTGAGTTCAACGACCGGATGGCGATATACGTTTCTGACTTTCACGCGCTCGACCCGCTTTGGGAGAAGAAACGCTCTTTTGAGGATCTCGTCGTCTCCGTGATGCGTGAAATTACCAAGTTGAACCCGCAGGGGCACGTACATGCGCAGGAGTTGTACGCCGCCGTCAACCTGGTGCGACGCGTGCCGCCGGAACCTCTGTTTGCATTGCTCGCCCGTCAGCCTCGGTTCATCCATGTTGGTGATTTGCATTTCCGCTTGGAGGACAGCCATGAGCCTGCTTAAGCCTGGCCTCCAGACACCGTTTCACATCGATTTTGCCTGGTGGGAGCAAAATGATCGCGATTGGCATGTATATTTGCGGTCTTTATTGTGCGCTGAACATCAGCAATCTCTTGCAGACGTTCAAGAAGGCACGCTGATCGATTGGATTGATCCGCGCACTGCTGAAGTCAGGCCCGTGGACGGCATTCAGCATGCCTTGATGAGCCATTGCGCTTTACAGGCGGATTTCATCGGAGACCATACTGCCATTGTCGAGGCGGTTTTCCGCGTATTCCTTGTCAACGGAAATCAACCGATGAGCGCTGCGGATCTATCGAAGAAGCTGAACCGTCCTGCCGAGACCATTTTGCGGACACTCGCCGGGCCCCGCGTATATAGGGGCCTTAGGCCGGTGGTCATATCGCGTCCCGCGGAAGCCGCGCTTGGCGCCGTTGCGGCGGCCGAGGTCTTGCCAAGGCCCTAGCCTGCATGCCCCTGTAGCTCAACGGACAGAGCAACTGCCTTCTAAGCAGGAGGTTGTGGGTTCGAATCCCGCCAGGGGCGCTGCGTTGAAGGAACCCGTATTGTGAAGGTTGACCTGCGGTGTAGGTTGATGGTGAAGAACCTGTGTCCTGGGACGAATGTTCGAGTTGAGACCTGGCCGGGGCATTTATGTGTGTCGCACTTTCCTCTTGCGTTTCTCCGTTCCAGGTTGAGCCGGCCCCGCCTGCCACGATGGACGGTAAGGCGGCGTCCATCTCAAGGCTTCCTGGAATTGTTGCAAGGTTGAGTTTATCGGTACAAGACCAGAAAAGAGGTGCATCCATGGCAAAAGAGCGATTTGGCTTGATCAAGGTCGGCGGGCAAGATGCCACAGTGATTGGTGAAGATTTGAAGGTGGGAAGCGTAGCCCCCGACTTTACGGCGCACGCCCCGGATTGGTCGTTGAAGCGCGGCCTCGCCGACACTTCGGGAAAGGTGCGCATCATAGCCGCAGTTCCGTCGCTCGAAACCGACGTGTGTGACCGCGAAACTCGCCGTTTCAATCAAGAGGCCGCGGCGTTGAGCAAGGAGATTGCGATTGAGGTCATCAGCACAGACCTGCCCTATACCCAAAAACGCTGGTGCGGTGCAGCGGGCGTGGATCAGGTATTGACGCTGTCGGACCATATGAATGCCGAGTTTGGCGAAAAATACGCCGTGTTAATCAAAGAGCGGCGTATCCTCAGAAGGGCAGTTTTTGTGGTTGGCAAGGACAACAAATTGAGCTACGTCGCGTACATGCCAGCCCTGGGCGATGAGCCGAATTATGCCGAGGTATTGAATGCGGCCAGGAAGGCTTTGTCTTGAGTTTTCGTGTGAGCCTTTAGCTGATGCTGGTTCAACCCCAAGAATATAGCGCCTAGGTGCAAGGATTAAACGATATGCCTACTGTAATACGCAGATCAGAAATGCTGGCCGTTGGCGATCGGCGGCGCGAAACGTTGCATACGGTCGGCTGGCAGGTGACCACGAGCTTGTGGAGTCCGCCGACAGATGTCTATGAGACCGAGAGCGAATTCATCGTTCGCGTTGAAGCGGCCGGCATGCGTGAGACCGAATTTGAGGTGGTATACGACAACGGCGTGTTGATTGTAAGAGGCATCCGGCTGGAGACACCTGAACGGCGTGCATATCATCAGATGGAAATCCGTTTCGGAAAATTCTCCACCGCGATTGCAGTGCCAGGATCCATTGATCTCGAGAAAGCGGTCGCCGAATATCAGGACGGCTTCCTGCTTGTTCGGATGCCGAAGGCAAGAAATACGGACGTGAAGATCGAGGAATAGATGCCTGCCTCTCGCTGGCAAACAAGCATGGCCGAACTATTTGAGTGGATCGGACAAGCCGATGAGGAGCTGAAGATGCTCGTGCCGGCCGTATTCTCGCGGGTCGGCAAGAAAGAGGAGCCGGGTGAATCACCCGAGACTCACGCGGAACCCCCGAAATATCCCGACGTGCTGCCCATTCTGCCGTTGCGCGGGGTTGTCGTTTACCCGCAAACCGCCGTTCCGTTGACGGTTGGCCAGCCGCGCTCCATTCGCCTCGTCGACGAGGTGGTGGCGGCCGACAAATTAGTGGGGCTTGTCGCTGCCGTGAATCCGGAATTGGAGACGCCAGGACCGAAGGATTTGTACAAGGTCGGCGTGATTGCAACCATACACCGGCTTCTGCGTGCGCCGGACGGATCGGTACGACTGCTCGTGCAAGGCATGGATCGGTTTAAATTGGGCGAGTTCGTCACCGAGGAGCCGTATTTGAAGGCGAGAGTGGAGCTTGCTCCCGAGACCATCGAGGAAGGCCTCGAGATTGATGCCTCTGCTCGAAATGCCCGCGATCAGTTCCAGCAGATCACGCAGATGATCCCGTCCTTCCCCGAAGAACTTGTTACGTCCATCACCTCCCTGGAGGACCCCCTTCAGACGGTTTACACGATCGCAAATTTCCAAAGAATCGATTTGAAAGATGCTGAGGAGATCCTTGAAATCGATTCGGTGCTTGAGAAACTCCGTAAGTTGATCGGCCTGCTTGCGCGCGAGGCCGAAGTACTGACTCTGGGCCAGAAAATCCAGAACGAAGCGCGCGGCGAGATCGAGAAAGTACAACGAGAATACTATCTGCGCGAGCAGATGAAGGCTATCCAGAAGGAACTCGGAGAGAAAGACGAGCAGGCGGCAGAGGTCGAGGATCTAAAAAAGAAGATCGACCGCGGCCAAGATGCCCGATGAGGCGGAAAAGCAGGCGCGCCAGGAATTGGATCGGCTGTCGCGTCTGCCAACCGCCGCAGCCGAGTATGGTGTAATCCGCACATATCTGGATTGGCTTGTGAGCCTTCCGTGGTCTACTTCCACAGAAGACAACCTGGATATTGGGCATGCTCGGGAGATCTTGAACGCCGACCACTACGGTCTCGAAGACGTAAAAGACCGCATTCTTGAGTTTCTTGCGGTACGCAAGTTGCGCCTCGACCGAAAAGAGGAGTTCAAGGAACCCTCTAAGGACCAAATCCGTCGCGAGCGCGAGGGAGTGATACTTTGCTTTATTGGGCCGCCAGGCGTTGGCAAGACTTCCTTGGGACAATCTATAGCCCGTGCAATGGGCCGCAAATTCATTCGCGCCTCGCTCGGTGGATTGCGCGACGAGGCCGAAATACGCGGTCATCGCCGGACGTATATTGGTGCATTGCCAGGACGTATTCTCCAATCGCTCCGCCGGATCGAAAGCAGGAATCCGGTTTTTATGCTCGACGAAGTGGATAAACTGACTTTTGATTTCCACGGCGATCCAGCTTCCGCGCTGCTTGAGGTGCTTGATCCCGAGCAGAACAGTGAGTTTCGTGACAATTACCTCGAAGTGGCTTATGACCTTTCCCAGGTCTTCTTCATTACGACGGCCAATACCGCCGAGACCATCCCGGGACCGCTGTATGATCGCATGGAGGTCATCTACTTGTCCGGTTACACAGACAACGAGAAGATCGCCATTGCAAAGGGTTATCTCATTCCACGCCAGATCAGAGAGAATGGACTGCGTATCGCGGAGGTGAGCTTCACCGACGAGGCATTGCAGAAGATCATTCGCGACTACACCCGCGAAGCCGGTGTGCGTAATCTTGAAAGAAAGATCGGCGCGATCTGCCGGAAAATCGGGACGCGGATTGCCGAAAATAAGGCGGAGAAGTTCGCCATCACGCCTGACCAGCTCGAGGAATTCCTTGAGCATCCTATCTTCTTCGGCACTGAGGAATTGAACTCGCGGACTTCCCTGCCTGGCATCGTGCCGGGGTTGGCGTATACACCCTTCGGCGGCGATGTGCTTTTTGTCGAAGCAACCCGTATGGCAGGCAGCCGCGGGTTTCAGATTACGGGCTCAATTGGCAACGTCATGCAGGAATTGGCGCGGGCTGCACTGTCCTATGTGCGTTCGCGTGCGGAACTCGCTGGGGATCCCACCAGATTTCTTCGACAAGAATGATCTTCACATGCACATTCCCGCCGGCGCCTCGCCAAAGGATGGACCCTCCGCAGGCGTTACCATGGCAACCGCCCTGGTGTCGTTGATCTCGGGCCGTAGGGTGAAACCACATCTTGGGATGACGGGGGAGATTACGTTGCGCGGTCAGGTTCTGCCGATCGGCGGTGTCAAGGAAAAAGTGTTGGCTGCACATCGCAACGGGCTCCGCACGGTTGTGCTGCCCAAGCGGAATGAGGTAGACCTCGACGACGTGCCAGATGAGATCAAGAAGTCCATGCAGTTTGTTTATGTGGAGACTGTGGACGATGTCTTGAAAGCTGCACTGGAGCCCGGGATCGCCAAGGGTAATTCGAAGGTACCCGCACCGAAGGCAAGGAAACGAACGTGGGCCGCATCCTCGAACAAAGGCAGGGCAAATGGCAAAGGTCGCACTGGCAGAGGATGACCAGACGATGGTCAGCCTTCTGACGACACGATTAAAAATGGATGGCTTTGAAGTGCGAACGATCGATGCCGACGAGGATGTGCCGACTGTGGTGGAACGTGAGATGCCGGATGTTCTTCTGCTGGACGTCCATCTTTCGCGGCAAAATGGGCTCGATGTACTGGATGCCATCCGGAGCTCTGAAGCTTCGCACACGGCGCGCATAGTTATGATTTCCGGCCTTAACATGAAGGAGGAATGTCTCCGGCATGGCGCAGACGACTTTCTACTCAAGCCTTTCATGCCCGATGACCTCCTAAGCTTGTTACGGAAGAATGTCAGGTCTGCCTGAGCAGGTTTTCAGCATACGTGAGTTTCGGTATGCTGACGATTACTTGCGCGTGATCCAACTTTGGGACACCATGGAAATAGGGGTTCGTGTGGGTCCATCGGATGCTCCCCGCGAGATTGAGAAGAAACTTCGGCGCGATCCTGACCTGTTCCTCATCGCTGAAGCGGCTGGACAACTGATAGGAACCGTTATCGGCGGTTACGATGGACGGCGAGGCTTCATATACCACCTGGCAGTGGCGGCTGCTTATCGGCGACACGGAGTGGCAGCTCGCCTTATGGATGAAGTCGAGGTGCGCCTGCGAAATCGGGGTTGTATTCGTTGCTATCTGTTCGTGACCCCTGACAACGCGGATGCCATGCGCTACTATGCGACACATGGTTGGACATTGCTGGACGTTGTTCCCTACGCAAAGGACTTGACCTAATGGTAGTCCGCTTTGGCGTTCTGACTGTCTCTGACCGGTCTGCACGCGGAGAGCGACCAGACACCTCAGGACCCGGTTTGATTGCCGTCATCAAAGCACACGGTTGGGAGGTCGGCAGGCAAGATATCCTGCCTGACGATCTGGCTCTTTTGCGTGAAAAGCTCATGGCTTGGTCGGATCAGGGCGACGTGGACATCATCCTGACCACGGGCGGCACGGGTTTCGCGCCGCGCGACGTGACGCCGGAGGCAACGCGCGCAATCATCGAGCGTGAGGCGCCCGGTCTGTCCGAGGCCATGCGGCATGCAAGTGCAGCCAAGTCCCCTCATGCGATGCTTTCTCGCGGAATTGCAGGCATTCGGGGCAAAGTGTTGATTATCAACCTGCCAGGCAGCCCGAAAGCCGCGGTTGAGAACCTTGAGGTCGTATGTCCGGCTCTTGAGCATGCGGCCCAGCTTCTGCGGGAGGACCCCGAAGCCGAGGCTGGTCACCAAAGACTGTAGTATAATCCGTCGGCTTATCGGGCGAATTTTCTCTGCATTTTTCTGAACGAGGTGATTGTGTATGATTGATGTGAACGATCTGCGAAAGGGCGTGACCTTTGAATTGGATGGCACGCTCTTCAAAGTGCTGGATTACAGCCACAACAAATCCGGGCGTGGGAACGCTTCGATCCGAATTAAGGCCCGCAACATGCTAACCGGCGCCAACATTGACAAGACATTTCAGTCTGGTGACCGCGTGCAGGATGCGCGGCTCGATTTTCATAATGTTCAATATCTCTATTCCGATGGCGAGTTCTATCATTTCATGGACAATGAGACTTTCGAACAGCCGGCGATCAAGTCGGATATCTTGGGCGACGATGCGCTCTACTTAAAAGCCGGCATGGAAGTCAAGTTGACCTTCTACAAAAGCGAACCGCTTGATGTGGAGCTGCCAACCTCAGTAGACCTGAAAGTGGTCGAGGCCGATGTGGCCGTTCGCGGGGACACGGCCACCGGCGTCACCAAGAAGGTCAAGACGGAGACGGGACTGCAGGTAAACTGCCCTCAGTTCGTGAAAGTCGGCGATGTAGTGCGGGTAGATACTCGCACCGGGGAATATGTCACTCGCGTTTGAGAATCGGCGCACAAATCAGATTTCCCGCGGAAGTGTAGGGGTGCAGAGCTGCCGGATCCGGGCCGAGGTCTTGCATTTGCTCCGCGCCGTAGTTAGGTAAGCACAGGTTTCCGAATCGCAATTCCAATATAAGATGCGTACACCGGCCGGGAAAGAATGTAAATACTTTTACGGAGATTACTTCCGCGGGCGAAACGTGCAAGAGTGCCGGCTCCTCCAGGTTGCCGGCCAGAGCTGGTCACCCGACCTCTGCAAAACGTGCCCGGTGCCGGCGATTCTTCAGGCCAACGCCTGTGAGTTTCTGCAGCTACACGGCACCGTCACTCGGCCTGTCTCTGCATTGCTTCAACGCCGGGTGCAGGTTACGGCGTATTGTGAGAAAGTGAATCGTTCGGTTGCGGAACCTCATATCGGCTGTGGGGAATGCCATCCACTCCCGCCGGAGTTTCGAGTCAAATCCTGAACCGGACCGCAACAGGTTTCGAAAACCTTCAGGATCTCGTTCACAGGCGAAAATGAACCTTACGTTGCTGCTGGACCTTGACGACACCCTGCTGGACACCAACATGCAGGAGTTCATACCTGCATATTTTCAGGCGCTCGCGAATCATCTCAATAAGCAGGTTTCCCCTGAGGTTATGCTCCCGCGCTGGTTGCCAGCACGAAGCGAATGCTCGCCAGTGAAGACGCCTCGCGCACACTGCAGAGCGTTTTTGAAGCTGATTTCTATCCTGCCCTTGGTATTTCAAAAGAGACGCTCGACCCAGCCATAGATGTGTTCTATGACAATGTATTTCCGGAGTTGCGCAGGGTCACCAAGACTCGGCCAGGTGCCCGTGAACTGGTCGACTGGGCCTTGGCTAATGGTTGTAGAGTGGCCATTGCTACTGACCCGCTTTTCCCGCGCAAAGCTGTTTACCATCGCATCCGGTGGGCCGGCTTGGAGCCTGAACGCTTCGACTTGGTTTCGTCCTTTGAGACATTTCACTTTAGCAAGTCGCATCCTGCCTACTTTGCAGAGGTGCTCGGTCGCCTCGGATGGCCGGAGGGCCCGGTATTGATGGTTGGAAATGACTTGGAACGCGATCTTACCCCCGCGCAACAGCTTGGCCTCGTGACGTATCACGTTGACGGCAAAAGCGCTTCCGTTTCGGCTGGCGAGCCGGCCCGTCGCGGCGATCTCATCATGTTGCGCTCGTTACTGGAAAACTCCGACTTCGCCCAATTCCAGCCGGCCTTTCGAGAAAGAAACGCGATTCTTTCTGTCTTGGAGTCCACGCCGGCCGTCTTGCAGAGCCTGACACTAAACCTGAGTAGAGAATCCTGGTCGACTGAGCCGTCCCCGCACGACTGGGCTATGGTCGAATTGATTTGTCATTTGCGAGACACAGAACGAGAAGTACATCGAATGCAGATTGCCACCTTGCAGCAAGCTACTCATCCTTTTGTCCCGCGACCGGACGCAGCAGTTTGGGCCAAGCAGCGCAATTACCTCGACGAAGACGGTCCGGCAGCATTGCGTGATTTTGCAACTGCTCGCCGTGACATTCTCGAAGAACTGAGGGGCCTGGATGAGAGCATTTGGTCTCGAGCGGCTCGGCATGCCATTTTTGGCCCGACGGATTTTAGGGAAGTAGTGGGCTTTATCGCTGACCACGACCGCTTGCACATTCAGCAAGCTTTCAAAACGCTCAGGGCCCTGTGAACGGCAGCGTATCGGAATCGGGCCAAACGGGTTACAACAGTCAGTAATCCGCCAGGACAAGAACATTCTTGTCCTGCTTCATTAGGAGAACCGATGAGGAAACGAGTAGTCATCACGGGCCTCGGCTGCGTTAGCCCCTTAGGTCTCAATGTCGACGAGACGTGGTCCGCGTTGTTGGTGGGGAAATCGGGCGCCGGGCCCATTACTCACTTTGATGCGAGCAAACACAAAACCAAATTTGCCGCCGAAGTCAAAGGTTTCGATGCGATGGCATTGTTTGGCGCTCGCGAGGCCCGCCGCATGGATCGATTCGTTCAGTTCGCGGTAGCTGCGGCCCAGGAGTCACTGACTCAGGCCGGCCTGAAAATTGATGAATCGAATCGCGACCGCGTTGGAATATTGATCGGCACGGGTATTGGGGGCATTGGAACAATGATGGATACCTACGATGTCCTCAAGGAACGCGGACCAGAGCGGGTCAGCCCATTCCTCATCCCGATGATGATTTCCGATAGCGCGGCTGGCATCCTGGCCATCCGCACGGGCGCACGCGGACCCAACATGTCGCTGGCCACTGCTTGCGCTACCGGGAACAATGCTCTGGGCGAAGCGGCCGCTATGATCCGTCGAGGAGCGGCCGATGTCATGTTGGTCGGGTCATCGGAGGCGGCCATTGTGCCGCTGGCGATGGCCGGCATGAACGTGATGACTGCCCTCTCCACACGGAATGACGACCCAGAGCATGCGTCGCGGCCTTTCGATAGGAATCGGGACGGCTTCCTGATGGGCGAGGGGGCTGGCATGCTCGTGTTGGAGAGCCTGGAATCCGCTCAGGCGCGTCGAGCCGAAATATTGTGCGAGTTTGCCGGCTATGGAGCCTCCGATGATGCATATCACATCTCGGCCCCTGCAGAAAACGGAGCTGGCGCGGCCATCGCCATGCATCTGGCGCTGCAGGATGCCGGATTGTCGACACAAGACATAGGTTACATCAATGCTCATGGCACATCCACACCCTTGAACGACAAGAGCGAAACCGCAGCCATTAGAACCGTTTTTGGACAGCAGGCCTACCGGATTCCAATTTCGTCAACGAAATCCATGACCGGACACCTGTTGGGGGCCTCCGGTTCGGTAGAGGCTGTCGTCTGCACGCGAGTGTTCCGGGAAAATATCCTCCCCGCGACCATCAACTATGAGACGCCTGACCCTGACTGCGACCTGGACTACATCCCGAACAAGCCCCGGTCCGCGCAGCCGCAGCATATTATGTCAAATTCTTTCGGTTTCGGTGGGCACAACGCCACGGTTATCCTGAGCCGTTTTCTATCATAGAGGCGCAGCATCACAAGGATGCGCATCAATCTTCATGCATCCCCCCATTCACTTGCATACAAGCCAGAGGCACGTCAAGAAAGAAGCGCTAATGCCATACGCACACATCACCGGTTGGGGCATGGCCGTCCCGCAGACCGTATTAACAAACGACGACCTCGCCAAGAGGGTGGATACGAATGACCAATGGATCCGTGACCGGACTGGAATCCGCGAGCGCCATATTGCCCGAGAAAACGAGTTTCCCTCAACGCTTGCCGTGGACGCATGCATCAAGGCCCTGGCTGTCGCGAACCTTAAACCGACCGACATTGACTTGATCGTTTGCTCCACCTCCAGTCCAGAGCATATCTTTCCTGCTACCGCTTGCCTGATCCAGGATCAATTAGGGGCCACGAAGGCGGGGGCCTTCGACCTGCTGGCCGCCTGCACAGGATTTATCTTCGCAACCAATATGGCCGCGCAGGCCATTCGAAGCGGCTCCATCAAGAACGCGCTGGTTATCGGAGCAGAAACACTATCGCGCTTTGTGGACTGGCAGGACCGCAACACCTGCATCCTTTTCGGTGACGGCGCGGGTGCTTTTGTCTTGCAAGCGAGCGATCAGCCGGGCGGTGTGTTGTCGGCGGTGATGCACTCTGATGGTTCTGGCGGCGACCTGCTTTCGCTCCCCGCCGGTGGAAGTCGTTTTCCAGCTACGGAAACCACCGTCAGCGAGGGGAAGCATTACATTCATATGGACGGCAGGGAGGTGTTCCGATTTGCCACGCGTGTCATGGGCCAGGCAGCAAAGGAAGTTCTGGAGCTTGCAGGCTTGACCACGGAGGACGTGCAATGGATCATTCCTCACCAGGCGAACTACCGGATTATTGAAACCGCTGCCCGCTACCTTAAGCTCCCGCTCGAACGCTTCATCATCAATGTGGATCGCTACGGCAATACCTCTACCGCTTCTATCCCGATCGCGGCCGTCGAGGCGCTTGAGAAAGGACTCATCAAGAATGGGGACAAGATCGTGCTCGTTGGTTTCGGCGCCGGGCTGACCTGGGGAGCCCTGGCCGCTGAATGGACCGGCCCTCTGCCGGTGGAGCATATCGTGCACGTCGAACGTTACCGGACGTGGGCGCGTGCGCGGTCGGTGTTCTTCCGCGTGATGCGCTTCATAGAGGGCTTGATCTGGGGCCGAAATTCCTAAAGGCCTTAGAGAATAATGCGTATGAACATGGACTTCTCAAAATCCAGTTTCCTTCAACCCCACCCCCAACTCCGCCCCAAGAATGGGGCGGGGAGTTGGCGAAAAAGTGATGATTTTGAGGGCAAATCCCGCAAAACCATCACTTTTTCGCTTTTCTTCAATACAATCGGGCTACGGCCACCGACTTTGAGCAACCAATGTGAGTATGAACGACCAGCATAGCGAATTCCATGCGGTTGTGGTACATTTATGGCCCAAGGAGAAACTATGTTCGATTTAGGTTGGCCCGAGCTAATCATTATCCTGATTATCATTGTGCTGCTTTTTGGTCCAGGCCGCATCGGCAAAGTGGCTGGCGAAGTCGGCAAAGGCATCCGGAACTTCCGTGAAGGTCTAAGCGGCAAGGAGGATGCGGCGCAGCCGGCACCGCCAAAAGATCAGGAAAAGAAATCCTAGTTGAACAAAAAGGCTCTCTTTGTAAGAGGGCCTTTTCTTCTAGAGCAGCCTTTGTAGTTCTTCCACTGAGTTCACCGGCTGTTCGCAGATGAAATCGATGGCACACGTAGGCGGTAGTCTTGCCATCCGTCAGGGGCCGATGCATCAGTACCGCAGGCATATCTCCGGATGGCGGGAACTGGGCCGCGGCGACCACGGTATTGGGTCGGTATTCACCACGGACGGTTGCAAGCAGGGGAGAGCTCTGGGAGACTCCGTGGTCGAACAGAACGGCGATCTCACTGTCATCGTCCAACGCAAAATCTGCGGCACCCAGCCATCGGGCGAAAGAGGTGGGCGACAGGGGAACGGCGTTGGCTACGAGTTGGAGTCCCCTTTCCGCACGATCCCGATATTGGCCGTCGCCGGAGAGGGCCGCTAGCCTGAGCAGCGCCTCGCAAGCCAGGGCGTTACCGGAGGGTGTGGCATTATCCTGGAGGTCCTTCGGCCTGAAAAGCAGCGCACCAGCGCTGTCTGGCGTATCGTAAAAGCCGCCGCGAGGGTCGGAAAAACGCGACACCATTTCTTCTGCCAATTCGCATGCAACAGCAAACCAGCGGTTATCAAAATCTGTCTGATATAAATCGAGCAAGCCAAGGGCCAGTGCTCCAAAATCCTCGAGGAATACTTCGCGAACTGCGCTACCTGCGCGCCAGGCTCGTCGAAGCTCTCCTTTTGGACGTAGCGCCGCGAGGAGAAAATCTGCGTTGCGCGTAGCCACAGCGAGATATTGACTGGCTTTCTGATCATCGTTCAAAACTCGGGCCGCCTCGGCAAAAGCCTGAAGCATTAGGCCGTTCCATGATGTTAGGATCTTGTCGTCCAGAGCCGGCCTCATCCTCCTATCTCTGGTCGCCCGAAGCTGGAGGTGGCAGACGATAAGTTTTGCACCAACCGCCTCCGGGCTGAGCTTGAACCGGGCGGCGAGTGTGGCGTTGTCGAGGGCGCGCTGCAGTACAGTGGTGCCTGCCCAATTGCCTCTGTCAGTAAGGCCGTAGGCAGCGGTAATGAATTCGACGTCCTCTGGTGTCGATAGCGCATCCCTTATCTGTTCTCTTGTCCATGTGTAATACTTTCCCTCCTCGCCTTCCGAATCTGCGTCGAACGAGGAGCAGAATCCGCCCTCCGGATGTGACATCTCGCGGCTCACGAAATCCAAAGTTTCGGTAGCGATCTGTTTGTAAGACGGATCCTGCGTGATTTGCCAGGCATGAAGATAGGTGCGCGCCAGCAGCGCATTGTCATACAGCATTTTTTCGAAGTGTGGGACGCGCCAGAAGTTATCCGTCGAGTATCGTGAGAAACCTCCGCCGACCACGTCGTACATGCCGCCGCGTGCCATGGCGTCTAGAACATGGCAGGCTGCTTTAAGCGCCTCCACACCGAATGGCTTGCCAGCAACGGCACGGCGCAGGAGGAATTCTATGGTCATCGGCTGCGGGAATTTCGGTGCACTGCCCCAGCCGCCATACCCCCAATCGTACGAATCTAGCAGGGACTTGGTAATCCCATCCAAAGACCCGTGTGATAAGGCGCCGGTTGTGGCTCCCTCAACCGGCGCCTGCATATAAGCCGTCACTTGCTCACCTACATGGCCAATCTCAGCCGGATCCTCACGCCAAAGGCGCAACACGCTCAACAGGACCTCTTTGAATGCGGGCATGTTATAGCGGCGCACCGGCGGGAAGTAAGTGCCTGCGTAGAATGGGCGCAAGTCGGGCGTGAGGAAGACCGACATCGGCCAGCCACCGGAACCTGTTAATGCATTTGTGGCCTGCATATAGATATTGTCGAGATCAGGCCGCTGCTCGCGGTCCACTTTTATACAGACGAAATTTGCATTTAGGAGTGCCGCGGTTTCGGGATCTTCGAAGGACTCATGGGCCATCACATGGCACCAATGGCAGGCTGCATAACCAATGCTAAGAAAGATCGGCCTGTTCTCTGTTCGAGCCTTGCTGAGCGATTCTTCGCCCCACGGATACCAATCCACAGGATTATGCGCGTGCTGGAGAAGGTAAGGGGAATTCTCGTGGATAAGATGATTTGGCATGAAAACCTGTAATCTTGAAGGGGGGAGCGATTGAAGCCTTACTTCTTGATGCCGAATTCGACGCCACAAAATGTCGCTCATCCGATCGAGATTGATCGGGTTAGGGCTTTCCCGCGAGCGGCCCTGGAATCCCTAGGCAAGACTGGATTGCTCGGCCTGATCGCTGGAAGGGAAGTCGCTGGCGCGGATCAGGGTCTGTGCCTCGCCGCTTTGGTGATCAAGCGCGCCGGGGCAATAAGTCTGCTTCTCCAATATGGATGCCGGATTGCGCGCTCCGGTCAATTCGATGTGCGGCGTAAGGGCTTCTTAATCTTTTTGCACCGTAGACTAAAGTATGATTGATAGTACATGGAAAAGAAATCAATCTTAATCGTGGAAGATGAGCCCAGCATCGCCGAAGTTGTCTCGCTCTATCTTCAGAGGGCCGATTTTCAAACGCGCCAGGCATCCGACGGGAAAACGGCGCTGTCGCTCCTCGCCAAGCAGATCCCAGACCTGGTGATCCTCGATATTATGCTCCCCGAGATGGACGGCCTTTCGCTGACTCACTGGCTGCGTGACCGGTCCAACGTGCCGATCATCATGCTAACGGCGCGACGGACGGAGGTTGATCGTATCGCTGGCCTGGAAATCGGTGCAGACGACTATGTAATCAAGCCCTTTAGTCCGCAGGAACTTGTCAGCCGCGTGCGCGCTGTGTTGCGCCGCAGCGCTCCGAAGCAAGAAGACTCGAAAACCGATCCGCCGCTCACCTTTGGCAGCTTGGTTATTGATCCGGGCGGCCGCACGGTTACAATGTCCAACGCAGACATTTCCCTGACCGCTAAAGAATTTGACTTGCTTTATTTGCTCGCGAAACATCCTCACCGGGTTTTTACGCGGGATCAGTTGCTCGAACAGATCTGGGGGATGACCGACTTTATCGATCCCGGTACCGTAACGGTCCACGTCCACCGTCTCCGCGAGAAGATCGAAGTGAGGGCTTCCATGCCTGTCCACCTTCTTACGGTGTGGGGGGTGGGCTACAAATTCGAGCCATGAAACGGTTCATTCTGCGCCTTCATCCGTGGAACCTTTACGTACTGGGAATAATCCTGATCCTGGCTGGCTCCCTGGGCATTTTCCAGATTTTGATGTCCCCGCCATGGGCCGACCTGGGCCTTATGGCGCTTTTTCTCTCCATCACCGCGATCATCTCCAGTTTGGTGGGATACGGCGCTTATCGTCTTGGCTGGCTGACCCTTTCCCCGACGCTTCGTTGGGCACTGCTCGCAGGATATGCGCTCTCCAGCCTCCTGACGTTCTTCAACGTCTGGTTTTCAGCGCGTCTGATGTTCGCGAGCAAGCACGATCTGCAGTTGTCAATCGTCCTGCTGGTATTTGCCGGTGGCATGGCCATGGTGCTTGGATATTTCCTTTCCAGCACCATCACAGACCGTATCCAAGCCCTCAAGAATGCCGCCGAGCAGTTGGCCCAGGGGAATCTGAAAACTCGCGTGTCGGTAAATGGGCGCGATGAGGTAGCGGCGCTGGCCGAGACGTTCAATCAAATGGCTTCACAGCTACAGGCGGCAAACCGGAAACAACGGGAGGCCGAACACCTGCGCACCGATCTAATTGCCTGGGTAAGCCACGACCTGCAAACGCCGCTGGCATCCATACAGGCCATCCTGGAGGCTCTTTCCGATGGCATTGTCCAAGATCCAAAGGTTGTCAGTCGCTACCTGCTCACGGCCCAGCGCGATGTACGTTCACTCTCAATGTTGATCGACGATCTTTTTCAGATGGCGCAGCTGGATGCGGGCGGGCTTCAGCTTGACCTTGAAGATTCGTCACTGGCCGACCTAATTTCAGACACCTTGGAGAGTTTTTCGGAACTGGCGCTGCGCCAAGGCGTTACGATCCGCGGCCACGCGGATGCCGACGTCGATCCGGTTCGAATGGATACCATGCGCATGGGCCGCGTGCTGAATAATCTTTTGAGCAACTCCCTGCTAAACACACCGCCTGGGGGCTTGATAGAGGTCCAGGCACGGAGGACAGCCGTTGGGGTTGAAGTGAGTGTCAGCGATACAGGAGAAGGCATTACCGCCGAAGACCTCCCCAAAGTGTTCGACCGCTTTTATCGGGGAGAAAAGTCGCGCAATAAATCCACCGGCGGTTCGGGACTAGGCTTGGCGATCTCACGCGGCATTGTGTGCGCGCACGGGGGCGACATCCGTGTTGAAAGCGTTCCGGGGCGGGGCACTTGCTTTACGTTCACGCTGCCCTGAGGAGAGGTCTATTTCTTCAAGTTTTGGGCAAGCAAATTCGAAGCTCCACCCCGACTGATGATTCGGCTGCATCGCAGCCTACGGCGGCATACCGCCGCGATCGGCATGCAGGCGACGAATCTGCCACTCCATTGGCTTCTGGACGTAAGCAGGGGTGACACCCCTGCCTCCTATCCACGCCAGATCGGCAGGATGTCTGAACAGCGTACTTTTCAAGCAGCCACCCTTTTCCAGGCCTGCCCAATGTCGAGGCAGCGCAACTATTCGGCTTTGACGACCAGACTATATGTGATGACCTTTCCGGCCCACGGCACCACCTCAATCACGTAATCTTGCGTCGAGGGCAATTTGAATGTGAAGCTGGTCTGCCCTGTCACGGATCGAACATACGGCTGGCCATCTACGAAACCGTAAATCGTCAATGCGCCGTCGCTGCCGACGCCGTTCAAATTCACGGTCATCTTCTGGCCCTTTATCGCAAATACTGTATAAGCGACACTATATCCGGCAACCGTTTGCCCCCTTACCGTAGCCGCGACGGTGCCGGCCGCGAATTTGATACGAGACGGGATTTCGATCGTTAGCGTGAAATTCTCGGTAGATCCACCGCCGAAGACGCCGATATAGTAGTCTTCTGTCTGCGGCAATGTGCCCTGCCAAGACGATGAACGCGAGCCTGCGCTCAGGAGGGAAGTACCTCCTTGAGTCTTTACCGAAAGGGTAATATCGTTGTTGAGTGAATCCACCCTGACAATCATGGGCTGTGCCTGTGAAGCCTGCAGGACATAAAATATGCTCTGTCCCGGCTGAATGGGCGCAGTCACCACGCCGGTGGTGGCGTTGGTAAGGAAATTGATGCGAGTCGCGGCCGGAGCGGCCGTGTCAGCGACTGCGGGGAAGGTCGGGGCCGTAGTAGCGGTCGGCAGGGCCGAAGGTGAAAGTTGCGCGGTGGGTGATGCCGCCGGCGTGATGGCTTGCATGGTTGCCGCGACGATGGTTTCGATGCCGCTTGGCGATGTTGTCGGCACGGAAGAACCCACGCACGCGATTGTCAGGATTAGTCCGGCCGCAAACGTCAGCCAAAGATGTCTCGATCTAATCATTCATCTCTCCTTGAATCTCGCATGAGTATAGCACGGACACTAAAGTGACCCCCTGCGGTAAAATCCGAGGCATGCAACAAGGTAGGGACTTCCTGTATCGCTGGGGCCCATCTCTGCTACTGATGCTGGCGATCTTCCTGCTTTCCGGCACTCCCGGCAGCGACCTTCCAAGTTTTGGTTCTTTTGACTATTATGTGAAAAAAGGTGGACACGTGGTTGGCTACGGCCTGCTGGCAGTATCGTACTCACGCTCGTTGTCCGGCGCCAAAAGCCGTCGATGGCAGGCGTGGCTCCTGGCCGTGCTCTACGCAGTAAGCGACGAAATTCATCAATCGTTTGTTCCGGGGAGGCATCCCTCCGCCGTTGATGTTGCGCTATTTGACGCCACGGGTGCTGCCTTTGGACTGTGGATAGCCGGGCGTATTCGTTCCCCATCATGAGCTTGCCGGAGCCTTTGCCTTTCCGCATTGGCCCCCGTCTAGCACCAATAGTGGCTTTTGCGCCTCCCGTGGAAAGGGTGTCGCCAACACAGGACTATTCGAATTCCAGCTCGATTTCTTCGTCGTCGGCCCATTCTTCTAGGCGCTCAATCTGAATGTCGCTGAATAGCCCCTCCTGATGTGCCAGCACGCGATATCGTTTTACAAGCTCCAGCAAGGCTAGGAACGTAACAACAATTTCAAGCCTTGAGGCGCCGCCGGCGAGCAGACCTCGGAAGGAAGCGTGCTGCATCTGCTTAAGCGTCCTGGCAATGAGGTCGATCTTTTCACGTATCGTAATCTTTGGTGCCGCAATTACGCTCGCAAGCGGTTCTTTTTGCCGATCTCGGGAGAAGGCCGATTCAGCCGCCGCCAGGAGGGCCTCAATGGTTAAGCTCGATAGGTCGAGTTTGGCTTCTACTTTTGGCGGTGGTGCGACACGCAGGTACGTTCGAAGCCCTGCCTCCTGGCGTGATTCCAGCCAGGCGCCAATTTCCTTGAATCTCTTGTACTGTTTCAGTTGGTCTACCAGCGCCTGACCGATGTCCTCCTCGCCTGGTTCACGTGCCGGAGGGCGGGGGAGCAGCGCTTCAGACTTGATTTGTAGCAGCCTGGCTGCGACAACTAGAAATGCCGAGATTTCGTCCGCTCGAGCTTCCGCCAGGTTGTGAATATACGCGAGATACTGATCCGTCACGAGGGCCAGCGAAATGGTGGTAATGTCGAGCTCAGCCCGTTCAATGAGATCCAGCAGGAGGTCGAGCGGCCCTTCATAGAAAGGAATATGGACGGTGTAGTTGGTCTGGCGACCCAGCATGTTCTGCATAGCGGGCTGCATTATATCATCGGCGGGGACGAACCTCCTGTTCGCGGCCCGTGCGTGCGGCGCGGCCAGGCGCGGCGGGTATAATTTACGAATGCCAACGAAATTGACTCACTTGGACGATTCCGGTCGGGCGCGCATGGTGGACGTCGGCGCGAAGCCGGATACAGAACGAATTGCGATCGCAAAGGGCGAAGTATTCATGAAAAGGTCTACCTTGGATCTCATCCGCGCAGGGCAGATGCAAAAAGGCGACGTTTTGACAGTTGCGCAAATTGCGGGCATTGCCGGCTCCAAGCGAACCTCGGACTTAATTCCTTTATGCCATCCCATTCCGCTTACGAAAGTGGATGTAGATATAAGCCTGGACGACACGATTCCAGGCGTGGCGATTACGGCGACCGCCAAGACGGTAGGCAAGACCGGCGTCGAGATGGAGGCCCTTACGGCCGTGGCCGTGGCTGCGTTGACGGTCTATGATATGGCGAAAGCTGTGGAGAAAACAATGCGAATTCAAAATATCCGGCTTGTCGAGAAACACGGCGGCCGCTCAGGGGACATTGTGAATGAATAGGGTAAGAATCTTGTTCTTCGCAACTCTGAGGGATCGAGCCGGCACCAAGTCGACAGAAATTGAAATCCCCGAGGGTACGACGGTGCATGAGCTAGTAACCCAGGTCGGTCGTCTCTATCCGGGCCTGAGCCAATCCCTTCCGACGGCGCTCGTTTCGGTAAACCGCGAATATTCTTACGAAGACGCGGTCCTTCCTGCCGACGCTGAAATTGCCATTTTCCCGGCCGTTTCTGGCGGATGATGCCAGACGCGGCCCCGATCCTCACACTTCGACGCCAGAAGCGCCGCGGATTTCCACCTCAAATGTCTCAATACAGCTTGCCCACGGTTTTCTCGATTACGGAATCTGAAATCAACTTGAACGAGTTGCTGACGAAGATTACTCTGCCAACGACCGGCGCCGCCGCGATCTTCACCGGAATTGTCCGGGGAGTAACTGTCCGCGACAATCCGCATGAGACCGCGTTTCTGGAATACGAAGCCTACGTTCCCATGGCAGAAGCCAAGATGAAGCAGGTGGCGGACGAGATTCGCCAGAAATGGTCCGAGGTGGAGGGCATTGCCATAGTCCAACGCGTGGGAAGGCTGGATCCGCAAACGCCGACGGTAATGATTGCCTGCACTGCGGCACATCGGGATACTGGAGTTTTCGAGGCCGCTCATTATGGAATTGACCGTCTCAAAGAAATCGTGCCGATCTGGAAGAAGGAAGTCGGCTCGAGTGGTGAATTCTGGGTCGAAGGCGACTATGTGCCCGGGCCGGGCGAATAGGTATGAAGATCGCGTGTCTGAACTGCGGACGACCGTATCCTGATTCTGGTGCGCCATATCAATGCCAGTGGTGCAGGGGTATCTATGACTATGCAGAGCCCCTGCGATATGCAGGCTCGGATCCGCGTCAGCCGGGCATTTGGCGCTTTGCCGCCTCTTTTGATCTGGGCGCGCAGGCAGTCTCCCTGGGCGAAGGGAATACTCCATTGCTGGCAGCCAGGGTGTTTGGGCGCGATGTGTATTTCAAATGCGAATATGCGAATCCGACAGGCTCCTTCAAAGACCGTGGCACGGCGACCATCGCGGCTTTTCTTGCGAGCCGCCGCGTCGCGGAAGCGGTCGAGGATTCTTCAGGCAACGCCGGCGCCTCCTTCGCGGCTTACGCCGCTCGCGCCGGAATACGTGCACGCGTTTATGTGCCCGATGCCGCCTCAGGCCCCAAGCGAGCGCAGATCAAAATGTACGGAGCAGACCTTGTCCCGGTTCCGGGGCCGCGCACAAACGCGGCCGAAGCCGCCCGCCGGGCCGCGGAGAGTGGAGCAGTCTACGCCAGCCATGCGTACATGCCTTTCAATCTCCTCGGATACGCCACCTGCGCCTTTGAAATTGTGGAACAACTTGGTAGCGTTCCGGCCGCTGTGATCCTGCCGGCCGGCCAGGGGGGCCTGTTGCTCGGAATCGGTCGCGGCTTTCAGGCGTTACTGCAATTTGGACGGATCTCAAAATTGCCGATGATCGTCGGCGTGCAGGCCTCGGCTTGTGCTCCCTTGGCCGCGCTTTTCTCGATGGGCGTGGTCGGTTTGAATTTCGTTACTGAGGGCGCGACTTTGGCTGAAGGGGTGCGCGTGCGCTCGCCCCTCCGTGCACAGACGGTCTTGAAAATGGTGCAGGAATGCGGCGGTCACTTCGTGTCCGCCGGTGAGGATGTCATTTTGCCTGGCCGTGACGCTCTGGGCCGTCTGGGGTTCTATGTAGAGCCCACTTCGGCGCTGGTGTGGCAAGCTCTCCAGGAAACATTACTAAAATTGTCCGATCCGGTCGTGGCAATATTGACGGGTTCGGGCTACAAAGCTCATACCTGAGGAGGTGAAATGGAACGGATTGTCATCACAGGAATGGGGACCGTCAACCCGCTTGGATTGAATGTTGCAGATACTTGGAAAAACGTGACGGCGGGCATGTCGGGCGTTGGGCCCATCACACTCTTCGACCATTCCAACCTTCAAGTGCACATTGCCTGCGAAGTCAAAAACTTTGATCCCGAGAAGTACATGGATAGCAAGGAGGCTCGTCGGCGCGATCGCTTCGAACAGCTTGCCACGGCGGCAGCGGCCGAAGCCATTGCTGACTCGGGCCTGGAGGTTACTGAGGCCAATGCCCAACGAATTGGAATCGTTGTATCTTCTGCTATTGGCGGCCTAAAGTCTATCGCAGATGCGGTGCTTACCAACGACAAGGACGGGCCCCGCCGCGTTAGCCCCTTTCTCATACCCATGCTCATGGCCAATGGTGCTTCGGGACTGATCGCGATTGACCACGGAATCAAAGGCCCGTGCTTCTCGGTGGCTTCCGCCTGCGCCTCCGGGGCCGATGGCATTGGGATGGCGTTTATGATGCTTAAGTCCGGCATGATTGATATGGCCCTCGCAGGCGCCTCTGAGTCCACTGTGACTTCGGTGGGTGTGGCGGCATTCGACCGGGTCGGCGCGATGTCGCGCCAAAACGATGACTACTCGATGACCCCCGCGCCCTTCGACAAGAATCGCGATGGGCTGGTGATGGGCGAAGGGGCAGCCGTGATTGCCTTGGAAAGCGAAACGCACGCGAAACAGCGTGGTGCCACAATCTATGCGGAGCTGGCCGGCTATGCCGCAACTGCAGACGCCTTCCACGTCACGGCGCCCCAGGAGAACGGGGAGGGTGGCACGACTGCCATCAAGCAGGCGCTGGCATCCGCACACGCCAATCCGGAGGACGTCGGATACATCAGCGCCCATGGTACGGCTACGCAGCTGAACGATCTTTCTGAAACGAAGGCTGTAAAGGGCGCGTTTGCCGAATTGGCCTACAAGATCCCAATCTCTTCCACCAAGTCCATGACGGGTCATATGATGGGCGCAACCGGCGCCCTTGAAGCCATTTTCTGTGTGCATGCCGTTCGCGAAGGTATCCTGCCGCCCACCATCCATTATCGCACCCCTGATCCACAATGCGACTTGGACGTCGTTCCTAACCAGGCCCGGGAGAAGGGCATCAATTTAGCCATCAGCAATGCCTTCGGCTTCGGCGGCCATAACGCGGTGCTTGTGATCCGCAAGTATCAGTGAGCCTTCTCATCCGCAATCCGGACCAGGTTGGCGGTGGCTGGATCACCCCGACGGGTCGGGCTGGGCCTTGTACACCGCGCGGACGCATGCTATAATCAGCCTTCGCTTACGAAATAGACAAAACTGACCAATAAGGAATAAGCGATGACAGATGCATTGAAGGCCGTCGAGGCCAAGAAGAACGAGAACATCCCTGAATTGCGCCCCGGCGACACGGTCAATGTGCACGTCAAGATCAAGGAAGGCGACCGTGAGCGCATTCAAGAATTCAAGGGTACCGTGATCCGCTTGCGCAAAGGAGGCAACGAAGCCTCCGTCACAGTCCGACGGATGGCATCAAATGGCGTTGGCGTTGAACGAACTTTCCTGCTGCGCTCACCTCGGCTCGACAAAGTTATCGTGGAACGGCACAATCAGGTCCGCCGCGCACAACTCTACTTCATGCGAGGACGCACGGGAAAGTCGGCGCGCCTCAAGGAAAAGTTCGAATAATTATCCAGTCAAAAGGACGCAGGCCACTGCGCCCTTTTTGTTTGTGGAACAGCGATGCAACCCCTAATCGGAATAACGACTGGTCGTGTGACCAATTCCTATAACCAGCAGGTTGTAACCCTGACGCAGGCCTACGTCAGCTCTATCCTTTTGGCAGGCGGAGTTCCAATCTTGATTCCCTCCGCCGTTGATGAGCGCGGCACGGATGAGCTTTTTGGCCGCCTCAACGGGATCCTCTTTTCCGGTGGCGGTGATATTTCATTGCGCCATTTCGATGGCGAAGCCCATCCTCGTATCGACGACGTGGATGAGATGAGAGACGCCGTCGAACTCAAGCTGCTGCATGCCGCAGTGTCAGGCGGCAAGCCCTTCCTTGGCATTTGCAGAGGTTGCCAGTTGGTCAATGTCGGCTTGGGCGGAAGTCTCTACACTCACATTCCAGATCAGTTGCCTGGTGCCCTCGATCATTCCTATCCGGGAAATATGCGCACTGTGCTGGTCCACGAGGTTCAGATAGAGGAGGGAACCCGCACCGGGGACATACTCGGCGAGTCCATTATCAATGTGAACAGCCACCACCACCAGGGGTTAAAGGAGACGGCGCCACGGCTTCGCATCGCCGGCAGCGCGCCTGACCATCTGGTGGAGGCGGTCGAATTAGTTGACCATCCTTTTGGCTTGGCTGTTCAATGGCATCCTGAGTGGCTGACAGATCAACGGGTGACGAAAAACTTGTTTGGTGCGTTTGTCCAAGCGGCTGCGAATGCCGCACCAAAATAGAAACCGCGTGGTTGGGGATGACGAACGATTTTTGGGAGGGGCGGACCGCCTCCTTAGGCAGTGTAGGCTTTCTCCTTTCCTTGGCAAATGAACATAAGAGCTCCTATCGGTGTCTTTGATTCAGGGGTGGGCGGACTCTCAGTGCTGCGGGCGATCCGCCAGGAGATGCCGGAGGAGTCGGTAATCTATCTTGGAGACCAGGGTCACGTGCCCTACGGTCCCAGGCCCTTGCCCCAAGTTCGTGATTTTTCAGAGGGTATTACGCGCTTCCTGCTTGCGATGGACGCAAAGCTTATCGTGGTAGCCTGCAATACAGCTTCAGCCGCGGCGCTGGCGTATCTGCGGCAAACATTTTCGGACGTTGCCTTCGTTGGAATGGAGCCTGCAGTAAAGCCCGCGGCAGAGCATACAGGAACAGGTGTCGTGGGCGTCCTGGCCACGCCGGCGACCTTTCAAGGAGCCCTGTACGCGTCCGTGGTCGAACGGTTTGCCTCGGCCGTTGAATTGCTCCAAGATACCTGCCCGGGCCTTGTCCAGGAAATTGAGCGTGGAAATTTGGATGGCGCCGCCACGCGATCTATTCTGGAAGCTGCCCTTCGACCGATGTTGGACAAGGACATAGACACGGTGGTGTTGGGATGTACACACTACCCCTTTGTAATTCCCCTGATTCAGCAGATCGCGGGGCCAAGGGTTCGGGTGATTGACCCTGCTCCGTCTGTGGCGCGGCAGGCCGCGCGCTTGCTGGAAGCCCGTGGAGCCAGGTGTGGAAAAGGAGGGCGCGGCTTTCTGCAATTCTTTACGTCGGGCGAGCCCTCACTGCTTCAATCGCTTCTGCCACGACTCCTGGGTGAAGAGGGCCCCGTAAAAAGGTTCCATTGGGACGGGGACAAAATGCTCCATGGATATACAACTTTAGGGTGATTGAAAATTACCCGAAATCGGTGTAAAGTGGGAAGACGACGACGAAGTACCGTAACGGTTATCCAGGAGCTGAAACATGAATCACAGTAGACGCGCTCCGCACTGCATTATTCCGCCCCACATGTTAAAAAGTATGCTGGCAAACGGCTCAGCCGCCCAAAAGCAGGTTGCCCTTGCTTCGTTCACGGCCTCGGCTCAAGTGCGCGGACAGCGGCAGGCGCTGGCGGAAGCAGCGGCCTATCTTTCACCCGCTACTTCAGCAGGAAAGCAGCGAAACGTGTATACCGCCGGCAACGGCAGCGCGCTGCCTGGGAAGCTCGTGCGAGCAGAGGGCCAGGCGGCGGTAAGTGATCCCGCCGTGAACGAGGCCTATGACGGCGCAGGCGCAACGTATGATCTGTACTGGGAAGTCTATCAGCGAAACTCTCTGGATGGCCACGGGCTCCGGCTGGATTCCAGTGTCCATTATCAGCAGAATTATGACAACGCATTTTGGGATGGCCAGCAGATGGTGTACGGCGATGGCGACGGCCAGCTTTTCAATCGATTTACGGTTGCTGTGGACGTGATTGGCCATGAATTGACGCACGGCGTTACGCAATACACCTCGAATCTCAATTATAGTAACCAGTCCGGCGCCTTGAACGAATCATTTTCCGATATTTTCGGCTCGCTGGTTAAACAGCGTCAACGCGGGCAGACCGCGGCCGAGGCGGATTGGCTGATCGGTGAGGGGCTGTTCACGTCGAATGTGAAGGGCGTGGCCTTGCGTTCCATGAAGGATCCGGGAACGGCATACAACGATCCGGTTCTGGGCAAGGATCCTCAACCGGGCAATATGCGCGACTACGTGAATACCACCGATGATAATGGCGGTGTCCATATCAATTCCGGGATACCTAATCACGCCTTCTACCTTATGGCGGTGGCCATCGGCGGGTCAGCCTGGGAGAAGGCCGGCAACATCTGGTATGTCTCGGCGCGCGACAAGTTTACTAGCAGCACGGACTTCCAGGCGGCGGCAAATATCACCTATCAGGTGGCTGGCGAACTGTATGGCCAAGGGAGCGCAGAGCAGCAGGGCGTACAATACGGTTGGCAGGGAGTTGGGATAACGATCGGGGCTCAGAGTCAACCCCAGCCTCAGCCGAGTAATGGGTGCGTGACTGCCCCAGCAGCCCTCCTCCGGGCCCTCTTTGCGGATAAATCACAGCATTAATTAATATAAGGCCGGTAAATTCCATGCAAATCGAATTCAAACGAACCGGCGGCTTCGCAGGAATGCGCCTGTCGGCAAGTGTGGACACTCAACAACTCCGGCAGGACCAGGGCGCACGCCTCGAAAAAATGGTTGCGGATGTTGGTTTCTTTGGCTTGCCGGAAAATATCAAGCCGGCTTCGCCGACGCCGGATCGCTTTGAATACTCCATCAGCGTCTCGTCAGCAGGGCAGGCACACACTGTAGTGGTTAGTGAGGCATCGGTGTCCGAAGAATTGCGGCCGCTGCTGGACTACCTTACCACGCTCGCTATGATCAAGAAAGATCGTTAGAGCGGCGGTCTCGCAAATTTGACAGGGTTTACGCAGTTTATTTTCCGGAGAATATGAACTCATAAAACCTGGCAAGCTGACGTGGTTCCGCCAAGAATGCGGGAACGTGTTTTCGATATTGGCTGTAGTCGGGGAATCGTTCTATCAGCTCCTTTTCTTCGACCAGGCGAACCCAGCCGGTAAGAAAGATCGGCAGGATCACGGCAACTAGCAGCGCATACCAATTGGCATGCGCGAGAGCCAGGCCGGTTCCAATGTATAGTGCCGCGGCATAGACAGGATGTCGGAGCACTCCGTAGATGCTGGAATCAATGACGTGGCTTTCTTCGGGGAAATAGACGTAGAGCATAGCCAGGTTGTCCATGCCCAAAGTTGTTACCGACCGCAGCCAGAGCGCGGCGCCAAGCACGATTAAGAACCATCCCAGAAGCACGGGTATCGGCCTCCACCATAAATCCGGGATTCCTGGCCCCGGCATGTAGCCCATATGCGCTATGGACGCGATAACTATGCCAAGTCCGGGGATGATGAAATTCGCCAGAGCGTTTCTGTAAGCTTGCTCCCCGTATTTTGCTTGATACCGTGTCTTTTGAGAAAAGAAACGGGAGAGGATCAAGAAACCGAGCGCCATCACGACTATCTCGCCATCAGGCATCCATTCGCTAAAGCGCCTGTCCACGAGCCCGAAGAACAGCGTCGTGACTGCGATACCCGCGGCGAACGCGAGAATAACGATAGTCGCACCGCTTCCGGTTTGCAGCTCCGGAACATGCTGCTGAAGTTTGTCAAAACCTCTACGTTTCATCTGACCCAACCAGGCCGAATGCCCATGTGGCCTTTTGGCCATAATTTAGGCGTCTGCTGCAATCACGTTGAAGTCGGCTGGTGCGGCGCGAACCGTTTCGAAATTTTGAAAAGTCAAATCGCGAAACGTCAAACTACGCGCGCCGGCTAGCCGCTCGAACAAAGTATGATAACTTGCGCCTATGGCCGTCTCCCACCTCAACCCGAGCTGCTGCGCCACTGGCCTCAATCGGCCCAAATCGCCTTCAATTTCCACGAAGTTGCCGTAGGGCAATTCGTCGAGCATAATCAGCGTTTCGGGCGTTCCGAACCCATAGGTCGTCCGGTACTTCTCGTATATGAAAACCACGTCATATCCAAGAGCCTCTATGAACGCCCGCGCAGATCCGAAATCACTGACGGAAAATTCGATTTCCCGGCGGATGATTGCGCCATCGATGAGTTGCCCGCCATCCTTGTAGGCGACATGGCTTTCCGTGTCTTTTCGTAGGCGTATTACGCGGCCGTCTCGCTTCAGATCTCCGGCCGGTGTATCAAATCTAAGATTGACCTCGAGCCCGCGAGGTTCAACCACGTGGGTGCCCAGCGATACCAGGCGTGCGGCCAGCGTTGCAAGATCGGCAATGTAGAACTTGACTTCAGTTTCCCGGCTATCCATCCTGGCTGGCTGCGAAAATCGGTCAGAGTAAGCTAAGCAGCACCTGCTTCTGCTCGACGCTTTCGCCGGGCTTGACCTTGATCCGCTCCACTTTCCCCGCCCGGGGCGATTTTAAGCTCATTCTGCATCTTCATGGATTCCAGGACGAGCAGCACGTCCCCCTTTTGGACTTCCTGATTCTCCTCTACAGGTACGGCAACCACCAGGCCGGGCATGGGTGCTTTGAGCTGGAATTCGCCGGTCTGTTCGAACCTGCCTCCAGCCGCCGCCCTCAGGCGTTTCTCGCGTTCGTCCTCCACCTTGACGGTATACTGTTCTCCAAGTAGCAGCACCTGCCATTCATCTTCACCCTCATAAACATAGGCCTCGTAGGATTTTCCATCGATCACCATGGAATACACGGGCTGGCCGCTGATCGATTCGAAGTCCACCTCCATGATCTTTCCGTTGATGCTGAGATGTCGCCTGTCAAGAACTTCAACTGTGAACTCTGTGCCGCCAATGGTCGTCACGTATTTCATGTGCAGTCCTACCTGTGCATCCTCTCCCAGCGTCCCATCCACTTCCAGTTGCTGGTGTCGCGCTCGTTGCGCATTACGAACTCGGCCGAACGTTGATTTTCGTGATGCGCGACGAGAGTCGCAAACGCGGCGGCGATCTCGGGATGGTGCGTCTCCCGCTCGTCCTCGGGTTGAGGCATGGAGAAGCGCTCTTCCACGAAACGCGTATCATATTGGCCGCCCATGAAGCGATGTGAGTCCATCATCGTCTGGTGGAAGGGAATATTGGTCCGCACGCCGACGATGCGATATTCCTCGAGCGCCCGCCGCATGCGCAGGATAGCCTGCCCTCGCGTTTCACCCCACACGATGAGTTTCGCGATCAAGGGATCATAGAACGGCGTAATTTCGAAGCCGGGATAGACGCCGGTGTCCACGCGCACTCCCGGCCCGGTGGGCAGCAGGCTGTGCGTAATACGTCCAGTAGAGGGCAGGAAGCCATTGTAAGGATCCTCTGCGTTGATGCGGCATTCAATTGCATGACCGCGAAGCCTGATATCTTCCTGCCTGTAGGTTAATTGGCGGCCGCGCGCTATCCGAATCTGCTCTGCCACGATGTCTACGCCGGTGATCAGCTCGGTCACGGGATGCTCCACCTGTAGCCGGGTATTCATCTCCAGGAAGTAGAAGTTCTTATCCTTATCGACCAGGAACTCGATGGTCCCGGCGTTCACATAGTCAACCGACCGGGCAGCTCTGACGGCAAGCTCTCCCATTTTTTTACGGAGTTCATCGTCCACGAATGGGGAGGGTGCTTCTTCGATCAGCTTCTGGTGGCGACGTTGTAGTGAACAATCTCGTTCGCCCAGGTGGATGACGTTTCCGTGTTGGTCCGCCAGGATTTGGATCTCAATATGCCGCGCCCCTCGACGAGCTTCTCCAGGTAAACGTTGCTGTCCCCGAACGAGGATTCCGACTCGCGGCGGGCGGCCTGCAGCAGCCCCGGCATCTCTTTGATTGTGGCAACCTCACGCATGCCCTTGCCGCCGCCACCTGCCGAGGCCTTGATCAGCAGTGGAAATCCGATCCTGGGCGCAATCTCCAGCAACTCTTCATCGCTCATGGAGCCGGTGCCTTCCGTGCCTGGGACAACTGGCACGCCTGCGGCAGTTACCGTGTTGCGGGCCGCCATCTTGTCGCCCATGGCAGCAATGGCCGAAGGTCGGGGACCGATAAAGGTGATGCCGGCGGCAGCGCAGTCAGCAGCGAATGATTCGCGCTCTGCTAGGAAGCCGTAGCCGGGGTGGATTGCATCGGCTCCGCACCTCCGAGCGATATCCAGGATCTTATCCGCCCGCAGATAGGATTCCCGCGAAGGCGCCGGACCAAGCAAATAAGCCTCGTCAGCATATCGGACATGCAGAGCATTTCGGTCCGCCTCTGAATACACAGCTACAGATTCGATGCCGAGCTCGCGACATGCCCGCAGCACACGAACCGCGATTTCTCCACGGTTGGCAACCAGGATCTTCTTAAACATCGCACCTCGCAGCGGGTATCATTCCAATGATCCTGCCTGCCGCCGCAGCGCAACACGCATCAAGTGGGCGGCAGGCCAACGCCATTACGGAAATCTCCGAAGATGAGTTGCTCATAGCGGAACATTTCCGTGTTTCTTCGGTGGATTAGCGTCGCGTTTATTCTGGAGCATCTCCAGTGCATTGATTAGCCGGGGCCGCGTCTCTTTCGGCTCAATCACATCGTCGATGAAGCCGCGTTGCGCCGCCACATACGGATTCGCGAATTTTTCCCGATAGTCGTCTATGAGTTGCTTCTTCCGCACGTCGCGTTGTTTGGTAGACTCCAGCTCCCTGCTGAAGATTTTGCCCACGGCTCCGTCCGGCCCCATTACAGCGATCTCCGCGCTGGGCCAGGCCAGGTTCAGGTCGGCCCGAATGTGCTTGCTGCTCATGACCAGGTAGGCGCCGCCGTAGGCCTTGCGCGTTATCACAGTCAGCTTCGGTACGGTCGCCTCACAGTAGGCGTAAAGAAGCTTGGCGCCGCGCCGGATCACGCCATGGTGCTCCTGATCGGTGCCGGGCAGATAGCCCGGCGTATCCACAAAGGTGACGACCGGAACATTGAATGCATCGCAGAAGCGGACAAACCTTCCGGCCTTTTCCGAGGACTTGATGTCGAGGACGCCGGCCAGGACGTCCGGCTGATTCGCAACCACACCCACGGTATGGCCTCCGAGGCGGGCGAACCCAATCAGGATATTCGGAGCATAGGCTTCCTGCACCTCGAAGAACTCAGCCCTATCTACGACCAAACGGATCACCGCTCGCATGTCATATGGCTTTCCGGGATCATCCGGTATGATCGTTTCCAGCTCCTCTTCGGTGCGGAGCGGATCATCGCCAGAGTTGACAAAAGGCGCATCTTCCATATTGTTTTGAGGCAGGAAGGAAAGCAATTTGCGCACCAAATATAGCGTATCTGCCTCGTTGTCGGCCGTGAAATGGCAAACGCCCGATTTGTCTGCGTGGATGGACGCACCGCCCAGGCCCTCGAAATCCACCTCTTCGTGAGTTGCCGCTTTGACGATGTCAGGTCCAGTGACGAACATATATGACGAATTTCGAACCATAAAGATGAAGTCTGTAAGGGCCGGGGAATAGACCGCGCCCCCCGCACATGGTCCCATGATTACGCTGAGCTGAGGGATAACACCGGATGCCAGGGTATTGCGCAGGAATATATCACCGTAGCCTGCCAGCGACACCACGCCCTCTTGGATCCTCGCGCCGCCCGAATCATTCAACCCAACCACCGGCGCGCCATTCTTAATTGCCATATCCATAATCTTGCAAATCTTTTCGGCGTGCACCTCGCCCAGCGAGCCGCCGAAAACTGTGAAATCCTGGGAGAAGACGTATACCAGCCGGCCCTCTATTGTCCCCCATCCCGTAACTACGGAATCACTCAAGAATTTTTGCTCGTGAAGATTGAAGTCATGGGTACGGTGTTCGACGAAGGCGTCCACCTCTCGGAAAGAGCCTTTATCAAGCAGGAGATCAATTCGTTCACGGGCGGTCAGACGCCCCTTCTTATGCTGAGTTTCAATACGCGCTTGCCCTCCGCCTAGCTGCGATTTTGCCCTCTGCTCGCGCAAATGCAGAATTCGTGGATTTTCGTTCATAGGCCTCTTTTCACGAAGTAGATTTTGTGGCGAGGATCAAGAACTACGAAGGCGACGTAACCTAGAAACAGCAGGGTTTCCGCCAATGAAAACGGCCAGTTGGCACGAAGCTGCCTTTGAAGGAATAACCGGTCAATCCAGGTCCAGGCGGCGTAAAGGCCGGCAGTACTCAACAGGACCATACGTGTCCAGCTGGCCCGGCGCAAAGAACTCCACAACACGAACAGACCAACTGCGCTCCAGATTGCACCGGTAGTTGCAATGTAAAACGGCCCCGGATACGAGGCATAGAGTTCCAGTGTATCACGCCAGGCAATGCCGGTGACCGTTCGAACCACGTTCCAAGCTGTAATGATTAACACCAGCCACAGAAGCAAAGTTATCCTCAGTGGCAATCTGGCTGCACTATTCATACGGAACGGGCGCACAAAATGCCCTCAAATGCACAGTGGGTAAAGGCTTTCCATGACAGACGCCACGAATGGCCTTAGCGTGGCAGTGACCCGAAATCAGGAAATTATCCCCAATTTGGGGCCCGTCAAGCCTGAATTGCTGCAGGCTGGCGTTCATTGCGCGGGCGTCGGCAGCAGCCGCATCAGGTCTTTTCCTCCCCAGCTATACAGCGGTTCCAGGCGGTCCACGTACTGGCCGCGATACGGCAGCGCGCTGAGCAGACTCGGATTTGCGAAGACGTATCGCATGCCGCTGTTGTACAAGTAATCGCCGCCTTTCGCATTCCTGAGAGCCTCAAAATACTGGCTGCTGTTAATCAAGCCGTCCATGTTTACGACGGTTCTGTCGTGAATGAAATAGCCAACGTTGCCCCCCCCGGTCATCCCGATGACCGCGCCGGGCGGAGTAGATTTTTCAAGAAAGGGCACCACATCGGCGTAGGCGGCGTTTGCTGGATTTTGCCCATACGGATTGAGGGCGTAGGTGTCCTGCAAATAGCTGAGACTCAGTCTCAGTCCAAACAGCGCTATGATCACCCACATCAGCATGCGAGTGGCAAGCCATCTTTTCAAGAGAACGTCATAAGCCACACTAATCAACAAAGCCAGCCCCAAAATGAGCAGGATCGGTTCGGTCAACCAGTACCATTCCTTCAGCGAGGCGTAGCCTGTTACATTGTAGGCGAAGATCTGAAACCAACTTCCTACGAACAGTGGGATAAGGCCTGCCTGGATAACGGCCCTTCTGGTTCTCGTCCGCCGAATTAGGAGAATCAGGCAACCTGCGATGAAGGCGCCTGCGACAATCATCATAAAATTCTGTTGCCATTTGGGATTGCCGAACCCTGTGCCTTCGTTGTACAAGACTCCGTTGGTCCAGTCGCTCAGCATCGTACTAAACGGCTGCCAGGCGTTGAAATCGCCATAGGGATTAAGGGCCAGGAACGAAAGCATTGATTTTGCTGCACCCCCATAGACGTTCACGGCGAAAGATCCCCACCAGTGTTTCACGTCGCCGCTCACGGGACTAAAAGTGCCGAAGGCCAGTTTGTTCCAAAGCATATAGATCGACAGGCATCCGCCCAGGATGCCGTAGTACGTGGAGCCTTCTTTTGTCCAATCTTTCCAGTGCGCTTTGAGCTGCTTCAGCGGACTCATAGCTTCCGCAGCCGGTATGTTCGACCGGAATACATAGACTGCAAAACGAATCAAGAAAACAAATCCAAATGTCAGGGCTGCGTCCATCAGGAGGATCGCGCGGGAGACTGCTGATACCAAATGAAGGCTGGCGGCGACAAGCAGGATAATGTATAAGATCAGGCTGCTCACGATGACCGAGATCCCGAGATTCTTCACTAACGTGAAAGGTTTCCACTCAGACGGAGACCTGTATAGCCCGAATACATAGAAAGCAGGGATTTTGACGATCGTTCCGACCACTGCCATGATCAAAGCGAGGCTCGCAACGTCGTAATAGGATGAAATTCCCATTCGGATGAGGAAGACCACGATCATGGATGTAAAGGTGGCCAAAACATCCAGTGGAAGAAGATAGCGTAGAGGGAAATGACGGAAGATGATCCAGATGCCAATAAATAAGGCAAAGAAGATCAGGTCCAGACGGCCGAATGTCATCAGAGTCGCGATCACGGCCAACCAACCGACCCGGACCAGTTGTATTTTCTCTTCCCGCCATATCTTTGCGTCCCTGCAAAGCAGGTATAACAATAGAACGATGAAGAATACGGCGATACCTGATTCGACGCCCGTTTTGTACAGGAATACTAGAAAGTAGGAATCGAATGCCCAGTAGATGCCAGCTAGCATTCCGGCAATGGGGGATATCGCAAGGCGCACAAGGCGATAGAGCAGTATCGCGGTTGCAATCTGAAAAACGCCGGTTACGATAACCAGCACACGCAGCGGCAGGATCAGGTCAAAACGCGCCAGGGCAAAGATCGGAATGCAGACCAACATCCACAGAGGGTGATAGCCGTTTGTCGAATGAATGCCATCGAATGTGCTGCCGTGTCCCTCGCTGATATTCTGGGCAACTTTGAAGTAGTAGTAGGCATCGTCGCGAATGAACCATCGGTTCGGTAGGTTGTATGCGTCTGAAAAAGCCGCATAGACATTTGCGCTCATGAAGACCACGATCAGTAGTGTCTCGAACCAGGGAAACCTCTTATTCATGCACCTATCCAATAGCCAGTGTGATTTTGCCAAACTGCTCGCCCTTCTCGAGCCGCTGCTGAGCGTCCGCGGCCTTCTTGAGCTCGAATGTTTGGTCCATAATGGGTTCGAGCTTTCCGCCGACAACCAGGCCCATAACCGTCCGAAAGTCCTTCAAATGGCTCATCGTTGAGCCGATGATCGAAATATGTTTCGCAAACACATACCGGTTGTCAATATCAAATTTCGGACCAGCGGTGTTCCCAACGGTCAACAGTCGCCCCCCCTTGCGCAGGCTGCGCATGCTTTGGGCAAATGTTTCGCCCACATTGTCCACTGCGACATCCGCTCCGAGTTTATCCGTGGCCATGAAGACCGCTTTGGCCCAATCCTGCTCCTTCGATCGGTCAATCAGTACGTCCGCTCCAAGCGCCGCCGATCGCCCGAGCTTTTGGGCGTTTGAGCCAACGACGATCACTCGCGCACCGGCAAGCTTCGCCACCTGAACGCTTGCGCTATTGACGCCGCCGCCAGCGCCTACGATCAGCACTGTCTCCCCAGCCTTTAGGGAACCACGGGTAATGAGGGAATGCCAGGCCGTCTGATAGACGAGTGCCGACGCCGCGGCCGCATGGAAATCGAATTCGTTGGGCAGCCTGTAAAGCTGACGTTCCGGCAGGCTGATGTACTCAGCGTATGTTCCTCGAACCGTTTCGCCGAGCAAGCGCCAGGAACGGCACATGTTGTCCCAGCCCGCCAGGCAACTGTCGCAAGTTCCACAACCGAGATTGGCATTTATCACGACATGGTCGCCGACCTTTAGTTGATTTGCGCTCGTGCCCAGGTCAACGACCTCGCCGGCACCGTCAGCGCCGTTGATGTGCGGCAATTCCAGCTTGAGGCCCGACCAGCCCTTACGGACAGTAATATCCATCCGGTTTAGCGCGGCGGCCCTCAGCTTGATTAAGGCCTCGCCCGGCCCTGGTATGGGGGTAGGAAAGTCGGCGTATTCCAGGACTTCTGACCCCCCATGGCGGCGGAAGAGTACAGCTTTCATGATTAGCCTCAAGGTCCCAAAGGCGCATGGCGATGTGGCGCCCAAATGGCCCATTCTATCGGATCGCGGGGAATACTGTGAATCTACTTGGCGCCTAGCTCAGATCGGCTGATAACGTGCCGCTGAATTTCGCTCGTGCCTTCGTAGATCTCGGTGATCTTGGCGTCGCGAAAATATCGCTCTACCGGAAGTTCCTTGCTATAACCAGCACCGCCATGGATTTGAACCGCCGCATGGGCGCAGAACATGGCCGTTTCGGAAGCGAACAATTTCGCCATGGAAGATTGCAGCGTATAGCGTTCGCCCGTGGTCTTGGAACGCTCCTTTACCATGGCGGCTTCATAGATCAGCAGCCGCGAGGCTTCGATGCGCGTCTTCATGTCCGCGATCTTGAAGCCCGTACCCTGGAACTCGCCGATCTTCTGTCCAAACGCCTCTCGTTCGCAAGCGTAACTGACGCTGGCGGCATAGGCCGCCTCGGCGATGCCGAGTGCCTGCGCGGCAATGCCAATCCGCCCGGCATCGAGAACCGTCATGGCAATCTTGAAGCCGTCGCCTTCCGCCCCCAGGCGGTTCGCGGCGGGGACGCGGCAATCTTCAAAGATCAATTCACTCGTTGCAGACGCGCGGATGCCAAGCTTCGGTTCCTTCTTGCCGCGGCTAAATCCGGGGGAATCCTTCGTGGGAATCAAGAAGGCGCTGATCCCCTTTTGTTTCTTTTCCGGATCGGTCACCATGAACACCAGAACATAATCTGCGACTGGTCCGCTCGTGACCCATGACTTGCGGCCGTTGAGAATATAGAAATCGCCGTCCCGCGTCGCGCGGCTCCTCATGGTTCCCGCATCCGAGCCTGACATCGGTTCCGTCAGCGAATACGCGCCGATGGCCTTTCCTGAGGCGACGGGCCTCAGGAACGCTTGTTTCTGCTCCTCGGTTCCAAATTTCAGGATTCCGTGGCAGAAAAGCGAATTGTTCACCGACATGATAACGCCGTGGGATGCATCGACTTTGCATATCTCTTCCATCGCGAGCACGTAGGCAAGAGTATCCATGCCGGCGCCCCCGTATTGCTCAGGCACCTCAATGCCCATGAAACCCATTTCGCCCATCTTCCTGATGGTTTCGAAAGGAAACTCGCCGCTTTCATCAAAACTGGCCGCTATGGGCGCAATTGCCTTCTCCGCAAAGTCACGGGCTGCATCTCGGATCATTTTGTGTTCATCGGTGAGTGGAAATACGCCGTCGCTCATCGTGCCTCCTGAATGAACTTAATTATACCGTGCAAAGATAAGTCAATGAACACCGCACGTTCGCTGCCCCATGATCAAGGCGCAACGACGTTTAGGGAGCGGGGACTCGGCTGCCGATTTCCTCCTTCACTCCGACACTACGGGCGAATCGTCCTCGGATGAAGTTGCGGCCGGAAAAAGAGCAGAAGAATCCTAGTAGAATCCCTCAATGCGCAGTAAAATCTGTGCCCTAGAATTGGAGAATGAAAAGACTTCTTTACCTCGAACGTCAGATTGACGTTTTTGGGTGCAACGGCCGTACGCCGCCGCCTGCTGAGTGACAAACCCTCAGCGAGGCGGCGGATGTAGTTAACCCACTGGCGGCTCGCCGCGCGCCATCAAGGCGGAGGCCTCGCTTTCTTTTCAGACCATGCCAGATCCCAACCAAAGTCGATTCAGCGTGGCGGATGTTCCACAGCGGAAGCGTCTGACAACCACAAGTTCATTGCCAATCGCGACGCAGCTTCCAAGCTTGGTCGTAGAATACAGAAGGAGAGAAATGACCGGCAAGTATTTTTCTTATTTGTCGCCGAAACTTGAAACCCGACCACGCCCGGAAATGGGAAACTGTGGGGTATTTGCTCGAGAGTTGGTCCGGAAAGATGAAATTGTGGTCTTGTGGGGTGGAAGGGTCCTTGCAGGAGACGAACTGGATCCGGACATGCCCAACTTCACCCAGCAGGTATTACAGATTGAAGATCAATTCTTTTTGTATTCCCTTGAGATGGAACCTTCGGATTGTTTCAACCACTCCTGCGAACCAAACGTGGGGATGACCGGACAGATTGGCTTGATCGCTATGCGCGATATTCAGCCGGATGAGGAGGTCTGCCTGGATTACGCCATGTGCGATGGCACGAGCTATGACGAATTCGACTGTTCGTGTAAATCGCCACACTGCCGCGGCCGGGTGACGGGCGATGACTGGAAGCGTCCAGAATTATGGGGGCGATACGATGGCTATTTTTCACCTTACCTCCAACGTCGGATCGCCGAGCTGAAGAAAGCGCACCAAAAGGAGCGCAAGAAAGTCCCCGTTGCTTAGATCATTTCCGGCGCGGATATTTGTCCTCGCACTCGGGTTGCGGCTGATCCCCGTCCTTCTAGCACCTCATCTTGGCATTGGACTGGACGATATGTTCCAGTACGACATGTTGGCGCGGAGCCTCGCCTCGGGAAACGGTTTCCGCTGGTACGCTCCGCCGGACCTCGCACGCCTGGCTCCGTATCTCCATTTTTCCTTGAATGCAGCTGCACTCGATCCCCGCGGTATGTTGACGACCTTCCGGGCCCCGCTATACCCAGCGTTCCTCTCCGTTATCTACGCAATCAACGGCATCAATGACGGCCGCTTCTTCGCAGCTCGTTTGATGCAGTCGGTTTTGGGTGCATTACTTGCGCCACTCACCTACTTTGTTGCCCGCCAGATCTCATTTCTTCCAAATCTCAGAAACCCAAATGTAGAGGACCGACCGGCGGCCGCGGGGGACCGGACGGCGCGCATTGGGTCGCTGATAGTTGCCGCATACCCAATGCTGCTGATCTTTCCCCTTGCTCTCGCAACGGAGAACCTATTCTTTGTTCTGGTCCTTGCCAGCACGCTGTCGTTGTTGAAGCTCGCCGAGGCGACACGAAATCGGGATTCGCCGCGTGCGCTGCGAATTCGCACGCCGATTGTTTTCTATTCAGTCCTTTCGGGATTGCTGCTTGGCTTGGCGGCTTTGACTCGCTCAGTCATTCTCCCATTTGCCGGCTTGGCAATTCTATGGATCTGGTTTTCTCTCAAGCAGGGGCACGCCGCCGCGTTCGCGGCGCTTACGTTCGCCCTCGCGATCGCACCCTGGATTGTGCGTAATTCGCTGGTGTCACACGGACTCACCGGCATTGAGACCTCCATGGGCTACAACCTCTACGTTGGTTATTACCCACAATCCACGGGCAGTTTCGCATTTGGCCCTTCGCTTGATCTTATGTCGATCCTTGATGACAGGGTGCGAGATCAGGTCGGCACCCAAAAAGCACTCGAATTCATTCGGGAGGATCCCGCTCGGTTTCCTTATCTGGCTCTACTCCGCCTGGGATATTTCTTCAACCTGGAGCTTCGTGCGTTCACCTATTTCTACGTCAATAATTTTCTCGGATACATTCCTCCTCCCGCGCTGCTCATCACATTGTTAGTGCTGGCGCTGCCCTTTGTCATCGTGGCCTTGTCGGCTTCGTTTGGGGCGGCGCTGTTGGAGGCGAATTCGCAGACTCTGCTGCTGGCATTGCTCTTTGCAGGCTATTTGCTCCCGCACGTTTTCATCCTTTCGGAAGAACGCTTTCATTTGACCCTCATTCCCTGCTTCGCGATCCTGGCCGCCAATTTTTGGATGCGCGGTATCTCGCTCTTGAGACTTCGTGGCATCATATTCCTCTGCATCGCGGTCCTAGTGGCTCTGCTGCTGCTCGCCAACTGGGGCTTGGAATTGGCCCGTGACGGACACGTCCTCATGCAAATGCTTGGACAGAACGGCAACCGTCTCTACCGTCCGTATTGATCACCGCAAGCAAAAGCGAAATCATGAAAGCTCTCCTGGGTCCTCGACTCGCCTTCGATTGGAAAATCGTGGCAGTGACAATTGTCAGTACGCTGCTGCTGATCGTCGACGCATACCACCAGCTCACACCTAACAAGGGCTATGATCGCACGATCTTGTACTTGCTGATTCCGCTCTTGATCTTGCTCGTCGTCTTTCGCGAAAACCCGCGTGAATACGGCTTTACTTTCGGCGACTGGAAAAGCGGCCTGATCCTTACGAGCATCGGCATTCTATTGATCGCCCCTGTTCTTTGGTTGGCCGCGCGAGGCGGGGCGATGCGCGAGTACTATCGGCCGCAGCTAAATGGCCTGCCGTGGAACACCTTCCTCGATTTATTCGGCTGGGAGTTCCTCTTCCGGGGTTTCATCCTCTTTGCGTATTTGCGAAGATTCGGGCCGAATGCTCTTTGGTTGCAAGCCGTGCCGTTTGCCCTGGCGCACATCGGTAAGCCCGAGATCGAGACGCTATCTACGATCTTCGGCGGTTTTGCCTTCGCATGGGTGGCATACCGGACCCGTTCCTTCTTCTATCCATTCCTAATCCATTGGTTCGTCGCCTCGTTCACGATCATTGTCGCGGCCGGCCTCCTGGGATAGGCGCTCCAGATATGCCTGATGTTACCCTTCGACCTGCCACCGCGGGCGATTTCCGCGCCATCCGCCGCCTGATCCATCAAGTGCAGATCAACCCCACCGGCCTGGATTGGCGCCGCTTCGTCGTTGCGGTTGACGGGAACGGCCTCATGCGTGGATGCGGACAGTTGAAACCCCACGGTTCGCACGTGATCGAACTGGCTTCTATCGCGGTAGAGCCATCTTTTCGCCACCAAGGCGTAGCTGGGGCGATTATCCAGCACCTGATTTCAGCAGCTCCACGGCCTCTTTATCTCACTTGTCGTTCCGGGCTTGAACCCTTTTATGCGAGGTGGGGCTTTCGGGCCCTCGAGGTAAGTGAGATGCCACCATACTACCGCCGCCTCGTCCGGTGGGCGCGGCAATTCCTCACGCTGACGCATCGGGCGGAGACGTTATCGGTTATGATGTTGGAGTAGAATCGACACATGAAATCAGTGCTGAACGTGTTGATTGGCCTGCTGGCCGGCTTCATCCTTGCAGGAGCACTCTTCCTCGTGAGCAGATTGCCGGCCGGCAAGGCAGTGACTCTCGAGCCATCGCCGACGAAGGTTCCCATCGAAGTGCAGGTGATAGGCGCAGTCGTGCATCCTGGACTCTATGCCCTCCAGGAGGGCAGCCGCGTGCAGGATGCCGTCACCGCAGCGGGCGGATTGCTGGCGGAAGCGAATTCGGCGAGCATCAATCTTGCGGCTAAGCTTGAAGACGGACAGCAGCTGAACATTCCCTCTGGATCGTCCAGTTCGTCAAGTTCATCCGGTTTATTCAGTTCGGGTGAAGGCTCGCCAGGCGCATCCTCCGGCGCACCGTTTGCCGTGATTCCAACCCAGGCTTCTGCCAGCACCGCAACGGACCTGATCAATATAAACACTGCTACTATACCGCAACTCGACTCGCTCCCAGGGATTGGACCGACGACTGCGCAGAAGATCATCGACTATCGGATAGCCCACGGGCCATTCGCCCACGTCGCCGATTTGTTGAATGTCTCGGGCATCGGCCCCACGATTTATGACCAGATCAAGGATCTGATAACCATTCAGTGAATATGCGCCACGGAAGGGGCGTGGACAACTCACCTGAAAGCACCCGTTGGCGATATTCGCACGCACCCCAGGCAGAACCGCGCGCCGTTCGTGAAACAACGGGGAACAACTCAAAAAAGTGCACACCTGTGGGAGGGCTACGGAACGGCCGCCGCGGAAGACTGCATTTGTGCATTGATTTTGGAAAACAATGAGAAATCGGAGAATTACGCCCCTTTGCGCAAGACCTCCCGTGCAATCACCAAGCGCTGGATTTCGCTGGTGCCTTCGCCGATGCTCATGAGCCGGGCGTCGCGATACATGCGCTCCACCGGGTATTCGCTACTGTAACCGTAGCCCCCGTGAATTTGAATGGCATTTCGGCACACTCTCTCGGCCATCTCTGTTGCGAATAACTTGGCCATGGCGGCTTCCTTGGTGAATTGCCGACCCTGCTGCTTCAGCGAGGCTGCTCGAAATAGCAGGAAGCGGGCAGCGTCGATTTCCGTTGCAGCATCGGCGAGCATCCACTGAACGGCCTCGAATTCCGCAATGCTCCTGCCGAAGGCTTGGCGTTCTCTGGCGTAGGCAATGGCCTGCTCCATGGCCGCCCGCGCCAGGCCGATAGAGATGGCGCCGATGCTGATGCGCCCTGCATCGAGTGTGGCCAAGGCTTGTTGCAAGCCACGACCCTCCTCGCCCACCAAATAAGCGAGCGGCACATGCACCTCTTCATAGGTCACGGCATGGGTGGGTGAGCCGTGCAGCCCCATTTTCTTTTCGGGCGGTCCGATGCGCAAGCCCGATGTGGAGGCCGGAACCAGAATCATACTCGAGCGCGTGGGAACCCCCGGTCGGATTCGTGCGGGCCAGCGTAATGATGTACTCGGCGATGGATGCGTTCGTGGTCCACATCTTCGAGCCGTTGATTACCCACTCGTCCCCGGATTTTTCTGCCTTGGTCATGACGCCGCCCTGTAAGTCGGAGCCGGCGCCGGGTTCGGTTAATGCCAGCGCGCCGAGCTTCCCCTTGCCACTGGTCACCCGGGGCAGCCAATATTCCTTTAACTCTTCGGTGCCATATTTTACGAGCGGAGCCGTTCCGAGGCCATTATGGGCCGCCAGCGCCAGAGCAGTGGATCCGCAGGCCCAACCAAGCTCTTCGATCGCGATCGCGGCGCTGACTGCATCCATATCGGCGCCGCCGTAGGCTTCTGGAATGCTCAAGCCGAGCAGCCCAAGGGCCGCACCTTTGCGCACGGCCTCCCAATTAAACTCACTCTGCTCGTCAACCTCGCGGGCTTTAGGCCGCACCTCTTTTTCGACAAAAGTGTGAACGCTTTCGCGCCACAATCGTTGTTCGTCGGTCAGGTCGAAGTCCATATTGTCCTCCGCGGGCCGAATGCTGGATCAGAAGCAACGTGTTTGCTCGCGCCCCCGATTCTTCTGCGCATTAAGAACTCCTGGATCTTCAAAAGGAATACCACGGGAGAAACCCCGAAAAAAGGCGACCGCGGGGTGCGCGTCAATATGAAGCTTCAGCCGCCTTGCTGCGACTTCCTGTAATCAGCCAATAACTCCCGCGCCTCGCGGAGCTGAGTTTTTGATACAAACAATTGTACGCGGCCCAGACCGTCGATCGTGACCGGATAAATATGATGGCCGACCGCTTCCTGAAACAATTCCACCTCAATGCCCTCGGCTTCGAGATAGCTCTTGAGCACGTCGGCTTCCATCCGCCCCTGAATTTCCGCCAGCAATTCCCATTTCATTTCGTCCATCAGGCCCTCCTCCACGTAAAAGCTAATGGCTTCGCCTTGTGTGCGAAGCCATTATAGCAAATCTTCGAATCCGGTTGTGGCGCCTCGGGCAAGAAGGCCTCTCCGGAGACAACAAAGGACCTCCGGCTGCAATCACAGCACGTCCATCGCCTCGTCTGGGTTTCGAGGCCGCTTCATTTCCCGTGCGTCGCAATGGCCTGCCTGGCCCAGCTTAATGCGGCCATCATGGTGGAGAATCCAAGCGTATTAATCCCCAGGAGAATGGCGTGTTCGACCTCATCCGGCGTCGCCCCCAAGTCGAGTGCACGATGAGCGTGCGACTGGACGCCGCTCTCGGTTCTGCTGGCCGCGGCCATGCCGAGCTTGATCAGCTCACGCGTTTTCGCGTCCAGAGGGCCGGCATTCGCCGCTGTCTCCCCTAGTTTCTCATAGGCCTGATAGACATCTGGATGGTCGAGGCGGAATTGCTGGTAGGGTTTCGGAAGCTGGCTCATCTTCTCTCCTTTGGCTAATTGTCCTGGCTTGCTAGCGGCACGCAAATTTCGACCGGTGAGGGTAGCGGGTAATAATATCCCTGGCGGGCACAGGTACGACACAATGTGAATCCGTCCATCAGTACCTGCCTCTCGTTTATAATTTCCTCCCCGCAGAAATCACAGGAAACACGTACTCCAGGTATGCTGATCAACGCTTCCAGAGACGGATTCAGTTCGACCTCCTGAAACCGGAACAACTCTTCCTCGGGCATGACCTGATACGCTTCAAGCTGCGCAAAGTATCGTCGCTCCTCATCCGGCGCATATCGAGGGGCCAGGGCCCGCGCCTCCGTTGTGGGCGAAATCCGGACGGCCCGGCCAGTCCTGGGATCTGCGAAGGTAGCGGCGATCTTCCCAAAGTCGTTTACGCGCAGCGTGCGATGGCCGATGGCAGCACCGGTTGCCACCTCGATGCCGTCGGCGAAGCAGCCGTCCGTCTCAACGATGACCAGCCCTGTCCGTTTTGTCAACGGGGCCCCGAGTCCAAGTTCCCGAAGGCCGGCGAGGCCCATGCGAACGCCCAGTACCTGACGCGGGCAAAGATGGCTATGGCGAGCCGATGATTGTTCAAGCAGCTTCGAGAAGCAGGCAGTCATTAGGCACTCCTGTGGAGCTAATTGGTATGTAGTATGAGGCGTCCATTGGCGGCAGTCTCGAGGCGCAAGACCCGCAGGGCTTTCACAGCTGGGCCGCGTACCACGCCTCCGTTCCTGTTGTAAAGCGATCCGTGGCAGGGACAGGCGAATCCATCGGACCTTTGCTCTACTGTACATCCGAGGTGGGTGCAAATCAAGCTCAATGCGATGAACCCGCTCTGGGTGCGAATCAGCACGGCCGGAATATCGGCGAATACCGTGCGCGAACCCACGGGGAATGCCGCGGCGGATCCGAGATCGAACTCTGTCTTTGCCGCTGGCTCGGTCTGGTAACTCAGGAATTCCAGCAATCCGGCCAGTCCTAGCAAACCGCTCGCCGTCAGCAGCGCACTGGTCGTCACCTTCAAAAAGTCGCGCCGGGAGAAATCGGGCATGCTATCTCTGGACGGCATGACACGTGTGGCAGTACCCGGACGTTTGAACCGTGCCGTTCTGCGTGCAGCCACTGCCCATCACCGCGCGGAAAATGAACGTCTGACCCGTGGCCTTGCCGACCAACTCGTACGTTCCATCGGGTAGGACGCGGGTGTTCCAAAGCGGCTCGCCTTTTTGGGTGACAAGAATTTCTTCTCCCAATTGCAGGTCTACCACCGGGTTCAATTGTGCCTGTCGAAAGGCGATATCGTTCGGATCCGTCAGTGTCTTCGTCAGTGGCAATTCAGTCGGCGTGCCATGACAGGTCTTGCACTGAATATACTGGATATCCTTCATATTGGAGTGGATATCGCCATCGCCCATCGCCTCGGTTCGCGTATGGCAGTCCACGCAGTCCAACTTCCATTCACAGCTCGTGAACTGTGCGATCGGCTGATAGTAGTTATGCAGCCGGTCGGCCGGCTGATCCGGACGGGGCACGAAGGTCATGGAGCGCAGGTCGTAATTGCCTTGATTGTGGCACGTGTCGCACTGTGTATACGGGATGGCTGTCGTGAGGCGATGGATTTGGCCCGTGGCAAACGAGTTTACGTCCGGCGTATGGCATGCGGCGCAGCCGGTCAATCTCGCATATTGTTTCCCCGCCAACGGCGCGGCATTGATATGGCAGTTTGTGCAGTTGGCAGCGAATTTCAGCACTGAAGGGTTGGTCTGTTTGGCCGGATCAAAAAGCTGGAGGGCGGCCACGCCCGTTGAGGTTGTAATGTTATCGTCCGTAACAGGGTGCATTCCGAAGCGGGCGGTCAGATCCGGCTCGACGCCAAATGTGTACAGGACATTTGTGATGGCCCCCGCATAGGTGGACTGCACACTGGTCATCACACGTTGGATGTGGTCATTGTTGTCGGCCGCCGATCCTGAATGGCAGTTGCCTCCGCCGCAGGATTGCTGTACCACTGATAGGTCAGACGGATTCGCTCCGCCGCGCATTGTGCTATGGGCGAGATCGGCGTTTAGAGCCAGGCGTTCGCCGCCGTGACATATCACACAGCCAAAGGTCTTTACCGGATGCGAGGCGCTGATTTGCGGAAGATCGGAGTGGCAGGTGAGGCAATATTCCGGTTGGCCCGTCAGGGTGGGAATCAGAACTACAGGCCGCGGCTGGCGCATGTCCAGCCAGATGGCCGCGGCCACAGAGACGAACAAGATCGCTGAGCCGATGAAAATCAGACGACGCATGGTCTAAGAGAAAAACCTCGCTGCGACTGTCAGCGCGATGAGTAGGATGGCAATGGTTGCGGCGACAATCTGTGCCGTCCGGTTGGATTTGGGGAACCAGCGCCCAAGCTGCGCATCGATGGGTTTCGGAAGAACATAGGGGATTAAACCAAGAATCATGAGCACGGCCAGCGGCACAAGCACGCCCCAGAAAAATGGATCCCCCCATTTCAGCATTTGTTGTACCCATAGGAAGAACCAGGGTGCGAGCGCCTCATTCGTCACTGCGCGGTTGAGATCCTGCAGCGGCGCGGCGATAGGAGCCGGGGCGGCCGCGGAAAGCAGGATAAGCGCAGCGCCCGTCAGCAGCATCGCCAGCACTTCGCGGCGCACGAGTTGGAAGCGCGAAACCCTGGCGTGATCCTTGCGCAGTTGCGGCGGCGGGACGGCAATTCCGCCATCTCGGCGTACGCGGAAGATGTGCCAGATGCCGAGAATCACCACGATCAACGCCAAGCCGAGCATGTGCCAGGCGTAGAAGCGGATCAATGTGGAACCGCCTGGCTGAGTTCCCCCTGTGAGCATAATATACAGCCCCGACCCGACCACGGGGATCGTCTTGATCAGATTGGTTCCCACTACGAGAGCCCACTGGATTCCCTGATCCCAGCGCAGCACGTAGCCGGTGAAGTCGAGCAATATGGCGACTACAAATAAGGCCAGCCCGAGCAGGTAGTTGAAACGGCGCGGTGCTGCATAAGCCCCCGTAAAAACCACGCGAAGCAGGTGGATGGCGGAAACGATCAACAAGAGCTGCGCTGACCAAAAATGCATATTGCGGATGAAGCCGCCGAACGGCACCAGGTAGCTAATAGTCTGGATGGAAAGAGCCGCCTGATCCGGCGTGGGAATGTAGAAGAACGTTTCCAGGATGCCGGTTGCGCCCACCACCAGCAGGAGAAATAAGGCGGTTCCGCCTGCGCCCAACGTGTAGCGCCAGCGCGATTGTGCAGAGGGGATTGTGGGCGGGTGAAGATGGTAGAAAAATGACGGGCGCATAAAATGTATGCTCTCTACTACTCACGTCATCGTTGGGCTGGCCAGCTTCACTCCACGACGAGCGATCGAACCGCCTGGCGGCAAGGTGATTATCGCAAGCACTGGAAGAAAGCAGCGCTTGCGACTTATGAAAAACCCGAAAGATGATGGTGGTCGCGGCGTTCTCCACCGACCACCATCACTTTCCGGCTCTTCTCCTGACGTGTGCAAGTGGATTTCCATTATATTCCATGGATAAAAACCGCCCCTTTGCCAGGAGCGGTCTTGGTTCTGATCATGTATCGCTAATCAGCGGATGTACCTGGCGCCGCGGATGACCTCGCTGCATGGCGGGGATTCCCGTGCGAGGTACCCTCGTCCTCGAATAACGGCAGGTAACGGGCCGCCAGGCCAAAAGCCAGTATGCCGGCGGAGAAGATTCCAACGGATACGGAGATTTCCGGCAGGGATGGTATGTAGTGCACATTGTTGGCCATGAGCGTTGGGATGTAGGTGAGCGGATCGGGATGCCGCACCGCGAACCAGCTTACGTTGAACCGATTGAGGATCATCCCAGCCAGCAGGATGCTTGCGCCGATCAACAATCCATTGGGACTTTGCCGGATACGTTTTAGCGAGAAGAGAACCAAAGGAATGCTGGAACCTACGATGATCTCCGCCCAGAAAAGTGCGCTCATCAATCCGCTGGTAAAGAGATACTGCAGATCGCCCGCCAGGGCCAGCTGGCTGAAGCGGACGATTAGATATATCGCCAGGACAATCGGGATGGCCCTGCCAAGTTTCTCAAGCAGGTGGATTTCCAGCCCGCGATGGAAATAACGTGAACTGAGCGACGACTCGAAGATGATCATTGCCAGGCCAATGGAGACCGCCGAGATGAAGAACAGGATCGGCAGGATGGGCGTCCACCAGAGCGGATACAGCTTCGCAGGCTGGATCAGCAACAGCGACCCCAGCGACGACTGGTGCAGCGTGGACAGCACCACGCCCAGAATCACGAATGGCATGATGAATTTGTGGATGAGGTGCGCGAATTTCTGCCATTTGAGGCCTTCGAACACGACCGGCGCAAATTCGATCGCCAGCACGGTGAGATAGCTCATCACGCACAGGCCGATCTCCAGCAGACACCGAAGTACCGTTCCAGTGGATCATCATGTACCAGATGCGCTCGGGATGGCCCAGGTCGACCAGCAGCGCAATCACGACCATGATGTAGCCGAGGAAACCGGTCAAGGACGGACGGCTTCAGCAGAGGTTGAAATTCTTTCAGCTCGAAGATGTATACGGTGGCAGCCATGACGAACGCGCCGCTGCCGATGGCGACCCCGGTGAACAGGTCGAAACTGATCCAGAAGCCCCACGGGTAGGAATAGCTCAAGTTGCTGATGGCGCCGATGCCGAAGATATAACGGATCATGGCAACGACGAAGGCGATTCCCATCAGGGTCAACAACACCATGACGAACGGGCTAATGCGGAGACGTGGGTTGATCGCGATTTGCATTTTCATTTTTTCGCCTCCGCTTCGCTTTCTGCTTCCGCGAGTTGTTTGTCGGCGGCATCCTTCTTCTGGTTATAGGCGTGAACACCGACGCTGACACCCGTCAAAACCGCGCCCCACGTGAGCGCAAACGGGATGGTGACGCCCATCACTGCTTCGCTGACGTCCTTAACCGGTGTTGAGCCCAGATCGGGCAGTCCCAGTTCCTCGAACGGGACGTGCGAAAGAATCAGATAGGATGTGCCGCCGTTTTCGTTTTCGCCATAAACCTGGTTGACGTAGCGGTCCGGATGAGCCTGAATGCGGGCATGCGCCTCCTTGAGCAAGTCGGCCCGCTCACCGAACATCAACGCGTCGGTGGGACAGGTTGCCACACAAGCGGGTTCCAGGCCGTTGTCGATGCGCTGAGGGCACATGGTGCATTTGTCAATAAAGGCGCCTTGAATTAGGCCCTTGTCGTAGTCGAAATGCGGCACGCCAAAGGGGCAGGCGTTCATGCAGTAACGACAGCCGATGCACTTATCCGGGTTGTAGATCACCGGGCCGTCCGGGCGCTTGCTGTAGGCACCCACCGGGCAAGCCGAAAGGCAATCGGGCTCGTTGCAGTGCATGCAGTGATAGACCATCGAGGCCCGCTGCAGGTTCGGGATATTCACCTTTTAGGCCGACTCCCGCCACCCAGATGCGGGTCTTGTTTGTGGGAATATTGTTTTCGACGCTGCAGGCGATCATGCAGGCGCGGCAGTCAATGCAGCGCGTGGCGTCGAAGAGAAATGCTTTGTGTTGGATATTCTGTATTGTCAGTCATGCTGGCTCCTGTTCAGGCCTTCTTTACCGTTACAAATGTCTGGCTGAGCGCCTGTCCGCCGCTGATCGGATCGGTATAGGTAACGTGCAGGTCCGAATCGCTTGAACCGAGCCCATAGGCAGTTGTCAGCCCCATTGAGAGATGGCCGAAACCGGGCTGCATATAGACGCAATCCGGGCGGATGGCCTGAGTGGAGATCAGCTTTACGTAGATGGTACCGATATCGCTTACGACTTCAACCACATCGCCGTTCTTCAGGCCCTGGGATGCCGCGGTCTTGACATTCATCCAAAGACCGGGTTCATCGTCATACTTGTGCAACAATTGATTATTTTGCGTGCCAAACTGGGTCTGCCGGGCTCCTTTTCCAGTCAGGAGATAGAACTGACCGGCTTTCGGTGCAGGCGGCTCTTCCCATTTGGGCACGCCGTCAAAACCGGCTTTGTCCAGGGCATCGGACTTCAGCTCGATCTTTCCGCTGGGCGTGGTCCATTTGAAGATGTCGGTATTGCCAGCCGGCAAATCCACGTAACCGCGGGCACGAACTGCGTCGAGGGACACACTCAACGGAGCCAACTGCTGTCGCGAGATAATCCTGCTCATCCTTATACTGGAAGAAGTCACTGAGACCCAGGCGGGTGCCCAGCTGTTTGTAGATCCACAGTGCCGATTTGCCCTCTCCTTGCGGTTCGATCACGGGCTGCCGTAGGAACGCGCGGCTTCCGACAAGGGAAAGCGGATCACCGACCATGGAAAGCGGGTCGTAGCGTTCGAGGTACGATGCCTCCGGCAGGACCACGTCCGAGAACCAGGAAGTGTCGTTCATCAGGATGTCAATCGTGACAATGAAATCCATCTTGTCGAAGGCCTGCAATGTTTTCTTCCGATCCGGTATTGACATGGCAGGATTCTGGCGCGAGATGAGCCAGCCGTGCGCCGCATAGGGATCTTCGGCAACGATTGAGTCCCGAAGTTGCTGGAACACACCGTACTGCAGCGGCACGAAGGGATACTTCCAGGGCACCCCGTCTAGACGCAGGGCAGAGACGCGAGGATAAGCGGGCTGTTGTGGAGCGCCCAGCCCGCCTGTGCCGCTGCCTGCCGGGAACATCGTGGTTCCCCAGTTGCCCACCAGGGCGTTCAGAATGGTGATGGCGCGTTCGGTCTGGAACGAGTTCACAAAGTTCGAGGTGCGCCAGCCGTTGTGCGCCAGTGCGTAAGGTGCGGCGGCAGCAAACTCGTGCGCAATCCGGCGGATCGTCTCTGCGGGAATTTCGGTAATGGCTGCAGCCCACTCGGGCGTATATTGGGTAACGCTGGCGGCAACTTCATCAAAGCCTACAGTGTATTGCGACACAAACGACTGGTTGTACAGACTTTCACCGATAATGACATTCAGCATTGCGAGGTGGAAGGCCAAATCCGTGCCGGGGCGTAGCGGCAGCCAATCGGTGGCTTTCGCCGCGGTCTTGGTAAATCGTGGGTCAAGGTAGACCAGCTTCACGCCGCGGTCAACCGCGTGAACCAATTCACCGGTCTCGGAATTGGAAATTGCCTCTGCCAGGTTGCGGCCGGTCAGGATAATATACTTGAGCTGGCTGTAGTCCCGCTCGGGTTCTTCCACGCCATAGGTCATCAGGTTGGCGACGGTCATGGCATTGAAGCACAGGCTTCGCTGCGTGCCGTAGTTGGGGGAACCATAGGCCTGCAGCAGGTTCTCGAAGAGGGGTTGGGAGAGGTTATGCGTGGATGAGAAGACCATCGCCTGGGGTCCATACTTCTGCTTGATGTCGAGCATGTTCCTGGCAACGACGTCCAGTGCCTCATCCCAGGATGCCTTGCGGAATTTCCCCTCGCCGCGGTTTCCGACCCGAATGAGGGGCGTTAGGACGCGGTCGGGATCGTAGGTGTTCATCAGGCCGGCCTGCCCGCGGGGACACAACTTGCCCTTGGAATGCGGATGATCAGGGTTGCCTTCAAGTTTGACCACCCGGCCATCCTTGATTTTTGCCAACAGTCCGCAACGCCAGACGCACATCTCGCACATGCTGGAGATGTAGCCGTTGCCGCCGGCGTCCAAAAGCCCGGTCTCTCGCGCGGCACGCGCGACCAGCGGAGGGATAAATTCTCCCAATGCAACCGCGCCGGCCGCCGCGCCGCTCAATTTTAGAAAGTCTCGTCTCGACAGTATTTGCGTCATGATCTTCTCCGCGCCGCTACTGGGAAGCCTTCAATGGTTTTTCAAGCTCGTGGATTGGCCGGATAAGGCCTGCCAATCGAAACTAACCTACTTCTGTTCCGTACGGTGCAAGCCCATCCGGTCGATCATATAGAAGAGCAGCAGCGCCATAAGCGAAAAGGTAAGTACCGTTAAGTACGGATTGATGTTCCAAAGATCAGGGATGACGACGCCACCATAGTTGGCCAGTTTCGAAATCTGAGGGAATACCTGCTGATAGGTCAGCCCGTAAACAATGGCGCCTGTCAGGAAACCGAGCAAACCAGGGATAAGATAGTCTAGTTTTCCTTCGCCGGACCCGGCGACACAGGTGCCCGGTCAGTATCCGGTAAGGGCCATGCCGACGCCGAATATCAGTCCGCCGACCAGATTTCCAACGATATATGTGGAGGGCACGGCCGGGAAGGTGACCAACCCGAGACCGCGCAAACCGTAGAGCCCGATCATGGCGACGACCAGAGCCGTCATCATGAATTTCAGGACCGCCATATCCGTGAAACGAAACTGATTGACGATCTTGTTGTATTTGGTCAACCCGGCTTTGTTCAGCGAAAACCCGAAACCGGCGCCGAGAACCAGGGCAATGGCATAGTTCAACATGGCAACTTCCTCCTCTTAGTAGCGATTCCTGTAGATGACCAGGGCCGTAATGATCCCGGAGCCGAACATCCCGGCAATGAAAAGGAAAGCGGCGGGAACCAGCAGCATACCTCCGGAAATCGCCAGCCCGCTGGTGCAGCCCCCGGCGATACCGGCGGCATACTCGAGCAGGATGGCACCGGCGAAGCCGAGTACCCAGCGTTTCCAAACCTGGGGGCCAAAAACGCTCTTCCATTGCGCATCGCTGTTGGCGGCATCTTTCTTGCCCCATTTGAGGCTGCCGCTTGTGGCGGCACCGATCAAGCCTCCGAAGAATATTCCAACCAGCAGGATGACACCCCATGAAAGGCCCGGCGGCATCACGAAGTTGAAATACAGGGTATTGAAAGCCTTCGGTGCCACGGCCTTGCCGATCATGCCGGCGAGATTTTCAAAGGCGCCGGAGGCGCCCAGCAGACTATGGGCCAGCAGCACCGCAAGTATGCCCACCACGCCCAGCAGAATGCCGGCCACATACGGGGACCAGACTTCTTTGCGTATTTGCTTTACGATCCAGTTCATGGGCTGCTCCTTTCGCATTGGACAATTCTTGATGGTCTTACTTCTTCTTCTTGGATTCGTCGACTTCGGTCAGTTTGTCGATCGACGTCAATACCTCGGCCGTCGCGTCTGGTTTTTCAAGCAGGCGATGCAATGATTTGCGGGCGTTCGGTTTCAACCTGGCGATCTGTGGCACCATCTCCACCACATCGGGCGGATACTCACCCTCAACGGGCTTGGTTTCTCTGAACGAAATCCGCATCAGGCCCTCGCGGGTCACGACCAGTGTGCCACCGCCGACCAGCATGCCGGCAATCAGGATCATCAAAATGATGTTGCCCCAATTGATCTGGCTCTGGCCGAGAACGTTCTGGTTGTAGCGCTGGACGTAGTCGACAACGTTTGCCCCATCAGACGGAGGCGCGGATATCTGGGGTGAAGAAGCGGCCTGGGCCGTTGCGGCAGGCGTTGGACTAACCGAAGCACTGGTGGCCGCCGGCGCTGCAGTGCTTGCGGTCGTGCCGATCTGTACGCCGAGTTCGGCAGCGTAGACTTGGGCCTTCGCGTTCAGATCGTTTGGATGGCATTGTGCACAGGAAGCCTGGACGTCCGCCAACGGCGAAACCATTCCAACATGCGCGGCGGTCTCGTCAGTAGCCTGGCTGTTTCCCCCGTGGCAGATATAGCAGAAATCGCCGAATGCGTGCGCCTGATGCCAGTCTTTGCCGTCGCTGTTTACCGGATCTTTGGCTTGCACCTCGTGGCAATTCTTGCAGGACGACGCCTGCGACCCGCATTGAGCTTTAGCGGGCTGGGCGGTCGCAAGCGCAATTCCAGTGACGATCAACGTGATGGCGCCGGCGGTAATGAGTATCATGTACAATTTCTTACGCTGCATAGGTTCCTCCTCCGGGAGAAAATTCTAGGCTTCTCGAACCTCGTCCATCAAGCCGGCGCGATAGGTCAGGCGGTCGCGCATGACCGTTCGAAGCAGATCGAGCGCCTCGATGAGCCTCTTGTCGGCCAGGTGATAATTGACGGTCGTGCCCTGCCGCACGGTGTAGACCAAGCCGCGTTCACGCAGAACCTTTAGGTGCCGCGAGGCAGTTGGTTGGATCACTTTCAGATCATTGGCGAGTTCGGTGACGTTGTGGGGACCATCCGCCAAGGCGTAAAGGATCAGCAAGCGGGTGGGATCCGATAGTGCAAAGCAAAAATCAGCTTCCAGCCGGGATATTTCCTGAACCAAATCCTGTGAAACCATGCGGTTCCTCCTGCTTCCATGCACATGAACGTATATATGCAACCCGATAATAACTCTGTGAAGATAGTCACAATAGTGTAGGGTGTCATCGCCAGAGTGATACAATGTCACTAGATTTGTGACACGAAGTGTAATTAGAGTAAAGTTCTCTAATTACGGCTGGCGGTGATTAGATGGCGTTTGAGCGAGATGCTGTATCCGTTGACGTAGGAAAGCGCTTGCGGGAGCTTCGGAACGCGCGTCGCATATCGATGCGGGGATTGGCAGCCAAGAGCGGGCTCTCGGCCAACGCGCTGAGCATGATCGAGCGTGGGCGGGCGTCTCCGTCCGTCAGTACGCTGTATAAGTTGGCAGATGCGCTGGAGTTGCCGATCACCGAATTCTTTGGCCCCCAGGGTGAGAAGCAGAACGTTCTCCTGGTAAAGGCAGATGCGCGTACCCGCGTTCCGTTCACCCGCGGTGTTTGGGAGGGATTGGGCGGAGAGAAGTTCAGCGGCCGGGTGGAGCCGTTTGTGCTAACGCTGGAGGCCGGCGCATCCAGCGGGCAGCATCACATGGTCCATACCGGGCACGAATTTGTTTATTGCCTGCGCGGCGAGTTGGAATACCTGGTTGAGCAGGAACTCATGCACTTGGAGGCCGGCGACAGCCTGCTATTTGCCGCGCAGCTGCGCCACAGATGGAGAAACCCTGGAAGCGTGGTGACCAACGCCCTGATTGTTCTATCCGGCTTTTCCCAGGGCGAGGTTCCGCACTCCATGCATTGGAAGGCAGATGCGTGAGGTCGAACTTCCTGTGGTCAACTGCGAATTGGCGAACTGCGCCGAATTGTGCCAACGAAGGCCGGAACTGCCGCTCCCGCTTTCCGAAAGCAAAGAGCTGCCTGTCGAAATCCGACAGGCAGCTCTTGAATTCCAAGACTTCGAACTACTTCAGCGGCAACCGCTAGGCGTACATACCCCAATCCAGTGCAGATGGATCTTCCATCATCCCGAAATCCCACATGTCGGGCAGCATCTCGATCGTGACCGGCTTGTTCAGGGCTTCGACTGCTTTTTGCCGCGTCATCTCTATCAGGGCCGGACCGTAGGGGCAAAAAGGCGTGGTGAGGATCATCTTCATGTGAGCGATGTCGTTCTCCAGGCTGACGTCCCGCACCAGGCCGAGCTGGATAATGCTCATCCCTATCTCGGGGTCAACGACTTCACCCAACCTGGCACGCACCGGCTCCACCAATTCGGGATTCGTGTCGTGAATTGTCCACTTTATTTGCTTGACTTCTTGTTGTACCTCAGGCATCTCCGAGTCCTTTAAGTTAATTGTGGCTTGCGCTTGGGGCTTGCTGAACGACATATGTACAGTGTGAGCCGCCATTCAGAACGCACTGTACTTTCTCTGCGGGAACGGCCAGCATCTTTGAGATCAGAACTTGATCGACGGTACAAACCTCGGGGTGATGCAGTCCAATTTGATAGTACGGGCAGGAAATCTCATTGATGTGATATTGCTCGCCCTTCTTCTCCCACTCAACGGTAAACCCCTCCTCCGCCAGCAGAGTCTTGACAAAGTCGAGTCGCTCTTCCATGCTCAGACCGCCCATTTGATCCGCATACTCATTGGCAAGGTCGTCGGCAATCTGGCTGAACAGGTTGCTGACCATGGGCCCTGGCATCGTCTCCTTCATCTGTGACAAAAGGAGGCTGGTCAGCCGCAGGTACCGGGTTGGAAATTTCTCCATCCCGTCGGCGGTCAGGGCGTAGACCAGGCGGGGCCGTCCAACTCCATGGCGCTCCTCGGCGGCCTCCACGAGACCTTCCACCTGCAAGTTGGTGAGGTGATGGCGTACGGAAATCGGGTTAATGCCAACAGCCTCGGCCAACTCGTTGATTGTTCGTTTGGGTTGCCGCAGCAAAGTCTGCAAAATTCGGTCGCGCGTGCTTTTCATTCGAACCTTCCTCTCCTTGCCGCGAAAGGCAAGAAGGGTAGCCCGTGGCAATTCAGGAGTATACACGTGCTTTCGGGAGATGTCAATATTATAGATAAATATCATAAATATCCCCTGGCGTTGGGCCAGTCGAGGCCGCTGTGCCAGACAGTCGCCGGCTAGGTTTATAGGAGCCTTGAATTAGACCCGGGATTCATCCCCGGCCCGAATGAAGGTTTCATGGCTAACCCATTCGTGCAGCCCCGGGACGTCCTTCCGTTGCATTTCCGACCGACAAACCCGTTGCCGGCAGACAGCGGGATTCTGTTGCAAGCCGATGGCGAAGCAGCACGGCCTTCCGACGCCGATTGTGCTCTCGCTGTGCCGGCACCATACTGACCTCCCTTCGGCGGAATTTCCTGGAGTTGCTGTAAAGAATGAATACCAACGAATGAGCGTATATTGCTCCGATTTTGAACACAGCCTCGGCACGTGGCCGCTGAACTGGAATTGGCCGCGTGTGTTATCCTTGGAATAACGAAACCGACGACGATGCAATGGGGTTTCAGCAAATACAGTCAGCCCTCAAAGGAGACTTCAACATGCCTGAATCAGGCTTCAAAGTGTACGGCTATCGATGGGTGGTCCTGCTCGCCTTTATGGCCATTGTTGCCGTCAACCAGCTCCTTTGGATTACCTTTGCAGCCGTCACAACCCAGGCCATGCAGTTCTACCGTGTTTCGGACATGAGCATCGGGCTGCTGTCTCTCAGCTTCATGGTTGTGTATCTCTTCGTTTCATTTCCGGCGTCGTGGACGATTGATACGTACGGCATCAGAATGGGCGTCGGCATTGGCGCTGTCCTAACGGGTGTCTTTGGCCTGGTGCGTGGGCTTGTGGCGGCCAACTACACCTGGGTGCTGCTGGCGCAAATCGGCATAGCCCTTGGCCAGCCGTTCATCTTGAACGCGGTTACTACGATCGCCGCACGCTGGTTCCCGGCAGGTGAACGTGCCACGGCCAGTGGGTTGGGGTCGCTGGCGATTTACGTGGGCATACTGATTGGCCTGGCGCTGACTCCATATCTTGAACTTCGTTGGGGCATGTCCGGTGTGCTGAACGCTTATGGGGTTGTCTCCGCGCTGGCCATGTTCGTGTTCTTCATGTTTGCACGCGAGCGGCCGGCTTCGCCGCCTTGTCCGCCTGACCGGGAGGCTCGCTCGCTGGTAACCGATGGGCTGTCGAAGATGATCCGGCAGCGCGACTTCATCCTGCTCATGGCCATATTCTTCGTGGGGTTGGGAGCATTCAATGCGATCACGACCTGGGTCGAACAAATTGCTGCGCCGCGCAACTTCACGGCGACGCAGGCCGGTGACGCCGGCGGGCTGATGATCTTCGGCGGCATCATTGGCGCCGTGGTCTTGCCTCTGCTGTCCGATCGCCTGCACAAGCGGGTGCCGTTCATAATCTTGGCTGTGGGCGGCGCAACCATCGGCCTTGCGGGCCTTACGTACGTGAACACGTATGTCCTCCTACTGGTCTTCTCGTTCGTGTTTGGTTTCTTCCTCTTGAGCGCTGGTCCAATCGGCTTCCAATATGGCGCAGAGATCACATACCCGGCGCCGGAAGGAAGCTCCAACGGTCTCCTTATCCTAATGGGCCAGATTTCGGGAATTGTCTTCATTCTCGGTATGGACTCGCTCAAGTCGCCCGTTACAGCATCGATGACACTGCCATTGCTTGCGCTGATCATACTGTTTGTCGCATGCATCGCCCTTGGCAGCCTGCTAAAAGAACCGATGACACTTAAGACGTAAAGTTCAGGTATATGCGATCCCACTACTTTAGCCTCGAAGAAGCCAACGCGGCGCTGGACATCATCCGGCCGCTTATGGGCGAAATCCAAACCATCCGCAACAACATCATGGATCAGCAGCCAGAGATTTGGCCTGCCATCCAGCGGTCGGCGGGCAACGGCGGGAATCCCGCATTGCAGGGCTTGGTGAAGGAATTTGGGCGCCTGGATGAGCTATTGCATCGAATCCTTGCCACGGGGGCGGAGGTGAAGGATCTCAATACCGGGTTGTTGGATTTCCTTGCCTGGCGATACGATCACGAGGTCTATCTTTGTTGGAAGTTCGGGGAAGACAAGATCGCTTTCTGGCATGAAATCGATGCGGGCTTCGCGGGCCGACAGCCCATTGCGCTCTTCTGAATTAACCTACTCATCACTCTGGGGATTTTGCGCAAGCATCGGGATGTTTGTGCAAAATTGACATCTGGCCTTCAGTGTATACTCCTGGCACTGATCGGAGGAAAATGGATAAGAAAGGCGTGTTGTATGCCTTGGGCGCGTACATGATGTGGGGACTCTTTCCGCTTTACTGGAAACAGCTTGAAACAATCACCGCCCTGCAACTAATTGGCCACCGCGTCGGATGGTCATTTGTGCTGCTCGTACTGGTAATTCTCGTTACCCGGCAATGGCGTGCTTTTCGTGCGGTTGCGCTTGGGCGCAAGACTCTGCGGATTTACCTGATTGCAGGTCTGCTGATCGTTGTCAACTGGTTCACGTACGTATGGGCGGTTACACACAATTTCGTGGTGGAGACCAGCCTGGGCTACTACATCAACCCATTGTTCACTGTCCTTCTGGGTATATTGATCCTGCACGAGCGCCTGCGGCCCCTGCAGTGGCTGCCGATTGGGCTGGCTGCGTTGGGTGTATTGTATCTAACCATTACCTATGGTTCCCTCCCGTGGATTGCGCTGACATTGGCTGTTAGCTTTGGCCTTTATGGCCTCGTCAAGAAGACGGCACCGCTGAGTTCCCTGTATGGTCTCACCCTGGAAACGGGCTGGCTATTTCTTCCTGCGCTTGGGTACCTGATTTTCTGTGAAGTCACAGGGCAGGGCGCCTTCCTCCATAGCGGCCTTCAAGCCGATTGGATGATGGTGGGCGCCGGATTGGTCACAACTGTGCCGCTTCTGTTGTTTGCGTCGGCGGCACCGCGTGTCTCGCTCACGACGATCGGAATTCTGCAGTACATCAATCCCACGATGCAGTTCCTGCTGGGGGTATTGGTTTACAAAGAGCCTTTCACTCATGATCGTTTGATCGGCTTCGGCTTGGTATGGATCAGCCTGATTATCTTCTGGGCCGAAGGGCTGCACGCCCGGCGCAGCCTGCCGCTCGAGCCGGTTCCCGAGTTGGGGGAAGGCTGAGCCACTCCAATGATTGATGCTGGTCTGCAGAAGCCGTGGTTGGCAAAGCAGAAGAGGGTTCTATGAGGATACTGATTATTGGCGGCACAGGTTTGATCAGCTCCGCGTGCTCGGAGCTGATTGCGGCCCGCGGGCATGAGCTCTACATCCTGAATCGCTCCGTTTCAAGCAAGTATGCGATCCCGCAGGGAGCGACATTGTTGGCCGGCGATATCCACGGCAATCCCTTGAAGCTTGAAAGCCTCTTGGACGGTCTCCGCTTCGATTCGGTGGTGGACTTCCTGGCGTTTGCGATTGAAGACATCGAACGCGACCTCAAGCTGTTCAAAGACAGGGCCGGCCAATTCGTCTTTATCAGTTCTGCGTCGGCCTACCAGAAACCTCCGGGGCGTTATCTTATCGATGAAAACACTCCCCTCGAAAATCCATTTTGGGATTACTCCCAGGACAAGATCGCGTGCGAGCAGCTCTTGATGAAAGCGCATCGCGACCGGGGGTTTCCGGTTACGATCGTTCGCCCGTCGCTGACCTACGGTCCCTCGCAAATCCCATTTTGTGTGGGCAGCTGGGCGCATCCGTGGACGATCGTCCACCGGATGATGCACGGCCGAAAGGTCATCGTTCCCGGAGACGGCACTTCTTTATGGGTATTGACCTGGAATGCCGATTTTGCGAAAGGTCTAGTGGGGTTACTCGGCGACCCGCGGACCATCGGAGAAGCATTTCATATCACGTCTGACGAAGTGCTGACGTGGGATCAAATCTTCCTCCAGGCATATCGCATTCTGGATTTGGAGCCTAACTTGATTCACGTGCCCTCGGACTTAATCGCGGCCTACTGGCCGCACGCCACCGGCAGCATCATCGGCGACAAAGGAAACAGTGTTGTCTTCGACAACGCCAAGGTCAAGCGCTTCGTGCCCGACTTCAAATGCGAAGTCAGTTGGGCCGCGGGATTCAGGCGCGCGATCCAGTGGCATCAATCGCACCCGCAATTTCAGACCGTCGACGAAGAATTCAACGACATGCTTGACAGGCTGATCGTCGCGCAGGAGAACGCATTCCCGACCGATCCTTGAATTGGATGGCAATCGAACGCCTTGCTTGACAAGACCGGACGCATCGAGAGTTGTGCGGCGGCGCGGCGTGTCGGCTCGCAAGGACAACTTCTCGCTGATGGAACGCAGGCGTATAATTTCACAACATCCTGACAATGCAGCGTAAGGAGCACTAATTGATTCCTGCGTAGGCTCGGGGCCCGATGCCGCACTGTCGGGGAGAATACTACTAGCGGAGCCATGGGTGCTCCAAAATGGGAGGGCTGCATGCCTAAGAAAGCAGGTGTAATCGGTATTTTGACGGGCGGAGGAGATGTGCCAGGCCTGAATCCTGCGATCCGTGCTGTCACATTACGTGCATTGCGGGAAGGCTATCGAGTTATCGGGATTCGTCGCGGCTGGGCGGGGTTGGTGGAGGTAATCCGTGACAAGCAGGCGGATAATAGCAACAACTTCCTGGAACTCACTGAAGAGATCGTCAATCCCGCAGGACGAACCGGCGGAACGTTCCTGCACACCTCGCGCACCAATCCCAGTAAGGTCAAGAAGGCGAACGTGCCGGACGACTTAAAGGCCACGTTCAATGCGGAGACCAATGATCTGACCCCCGAGGTCTTGAAGAATCTGGATTTCCTCGGAATAGACTATATGATCCCCATTGGCGGCGACGATACGTTGAGCTATGGGGTGCGCCTGCACAAAGAGGGTTTCAAGACGGTCGCCATCCCGAAAACGATGGATAACGATGTCCCCGGGACGGACTACTGTATAGGCTTCAGCACCTGCGTCACTCGCACTATCGCTCTGACAAACAGCCTGCGCACAATCGCAGGCTCGCACGAACGATTTCTCGTCCTGGAGGTCTTTGGCCGCTATGCGGGATTCACGGCGATGCTGCCGACGATGGCAGGAGCTGCCAATCGCTGTGTGATCCCGGAATTCAAGTTCAATATCGATCATCTAACTGAATTAATGAGCCAGGACCGGATGCACAATCCTAGCCGTTATTCGATCGCCCTGGTTTCTGAGGGTGCGATGTTCGAGGGCGGCGACATGGTGGTCGAAGGTCGCAGCACGGATGCGTACGGCCACGCGAAACTCGGCGGCATTGGCGACTTGGTCGCGACCGCCATGAAGGAGGCCTCTCCCAAGTACAATGGCGGGAGAACCGTGGATGTGGTCAACCAAAAGCTGGGCTATATGGTACGCGGCGGCGACCCCGACGCAATCGATTCAATCGTCCCCATGGCCTTCGGCAACCTGGCGCTCGACCTGCTACTCCGAGGGGAGCACGGCCGTTTGGTAGTGTTGAAGAACGGTCGCTATGACAACGTTCCCCTGGATGTCATCACAGCAACCAAGAAAGTAGTCAATGTACAGCAGTTTTATGACACGGATCGCTATCGACCAAAGTACGAACACTTCGAGTTCAAGCCGCAGTTCATCATGACCAGCGACGAGTAGGGCTCTATCCGTAAACCGATGAAATCTTAACAAGATGACACTCCTGATGCAAAATTGTAGGTGCTGAACAAACAACCTGCACCTCGCGCCTTGTAGGGGCGAGTCACGACTCGCCCTCTGGCCCGCAGGGCTTGGGCGACGAGGCCTCCATTGGGCGACAAGGCATCCAGCCGAGGTCGCCCATGCCCGTCCGATGACGGACGGGTGCCGAGGTCGCCCACTTCCGCCCCCGAAGGTCCGCCGCCGGAGGTTTGCGGAAAGGCGGGCGGAAGCCTAACTTTCCGCCTGACCAGTATTTTTCCAAAAACAATGCACAAATATAGCCATTCATTGCTCCCCTTCCCGTAGGCCTCCCACAGGTGTGCACTTTTTTGAGTTGTTCCCCGTTGTTTGGGGATTTGCGCGCGATTCTCGCAGATGCAGGGGTTCTGCCTGCGGGCGAGCCTTCGTCCTGTGGAACATGTGCGTGCATATCTAATTTACGGATAGGGTCTTAGTGAAGCAGAGCCGAGGCTTTCGCCTCGGCTCTGCTTCTGCCGGCAAATTCACCCCAGTTAATTTGCTGGTCATCCGAACCTTTAGACTATTGGGCCAGTTCTTCCTGCAGTAACTCAAATATCTTCCCGACTGCGGTCGGCACGGCCTCTTGAACGGCGGGGGAGAGCTTCTCGGAGAATTCGTAGCTCACTCTTGTCTCAACTGCAACCACATCGGCACGCTTGGGGATCTCCATGCCCATCGCCTTTGCCGTCTGTAAAGCCGTCAGCAACGATGTGTCGTGGGCGGATGCTGAATGCCCGGCCGTCGGGTCTGACAACTCGGCCAGCGGAAACACGCTCACGCTTCCGACTTCGGCCCGGCCGGTCTCCAATGAATCGATGAGGACAACGCGTTCATAGCCAAGCATTCGTTCCATCAGACTGAGTCCGCCAAGGGAGGCAAATTCAACTTCGATGGTCGACTGCCTATCACCCATCCTTGATTTGAATTCCTCGGCCACTTTCCAGCCGACGCCATCATCCCCCAGAATCGGGTTTCCCAGGCCAATTACAAGTGTCTTCATAGTCACAGAATTCTCGCCGGTCTTTAGGTGGATGTCACCCATAGAAAACGATTGTAATCCAATCACATCTGCTTGCCTCTGCCGGAGAACCCCCGGGAGAAATGGCCTCCCTTGTCTTTCATGAGTCGAGGTTGCAAATTCAGAAAAAGACACGTGCAGTCCAAACCTTGCACGTGTCTTTTTCTGGGGGTTCAATTCAGTTAGCAGAATTGTTTCAATACATCGACGGGGTTGCCGTGGGCGTCGTGGATGGTGACTTCCAGGGGCATCTGGCCGGGGAGGGAGTGTGTGGCGCAGCCGAAGCACGGATCGTAAGCGCGGAAGGCCATCTCCACCATGTTGAGCAGGCCTTCGGTCACCAGCGTACCTTTTTTGATGAGGCTCGAGGCAGCCTTGTTGATGGACATGCTGATCGGAGCGTAGTTGTTCGTGGTGCCCACGATCAGATTTACTTTGGTCAGCACGCCGCGCTCATCGGTGGTGTAGTGATGGGTGAGGGTGCCGCGCGGCGCCTCCACGATGCCCACGCCTTCGGTGGGTTTTTCGGTCGGGATGGTGTGGAAGTTCGGCGAGGTGATCTCCGGATCGGCAGCCAGTTCCACCCAGCGTTCTGCCGCATAGAGCAGCTCGATCAGACGCGCCCAGTGCGTGGCGAGTCGCTGGTGCACGGGCTTGCCGCCCAGGGTGGCGTAGAAACGTTCGTATTCAGCCTGAGCCAGCGGGGTGGCCATGCCGTCGGCAGCGTTGAGGCGCGACAAGGGAGTGGCGCAATACACGCCGGAGTCCTTGCCGTCCACGAAACCCTTCCAACCGACGTTCTTCAGGTACGGGAATTTGAGATAGGTCCAGGGCTCCACGTGCTCGGCGATGTTTGCCAGATAATCTTTTGGCTCGTACTTGACGAATTCCTTGCCGTCGGGGTCCACCACGCGCACCTTGCCGTCGTAGAAGTTGATCTTGTTGTTGGCATCCACCATGCCCATGTAATAGGTGCGATGAGTGTAGATGTCGCCCAGGATCAGATCCACATAGGCTTTGTTGCCCAGCACAATGTCATTGAAGAGCTTCAGGCTGAACTGGCCGAATTCCACTGCCCATTTCCCCAGCCTCTCAATTTCCTGGCGCTGTTCTTCGGTAATGCCCTTGGTCAGGCCGCCGGGAATGGAGGTGCAGGGGTGGACCTTTCTTCCGCCGATGATCTCGACCACGGTGTGACCCGCCTTGCGCGCCTGGATGACTTTGCCGCCGATTTCAAGGCCGACTTTGTGGATGACCCCCAGGATGTTTCGTTCAGCAACGGGAGCGTCGGGTCCCATCACGAAATCGGGGCCGCCCAGTGCGTAGAAGTGCGTGGCGTGGTCGGTGACGTAAAATGCGCTATAGAGCAACTCCCGCAGCAGCTTCGCGGTGCGTGGCGGGTCGACGTGATATACGGCATCCGCGGCCTTGGCCGCAGCCATGTGATGGGCTTCCGGGCAGACGCCGCAAATGCGATTGGTCAGCAGCGGCATCTCTTCCACCGGGCGACCCACACAGAATCGCTCAAAGCCGCGCAGTTCGGGGATCTGGAAATACGTGTTGGCCACATCGCCTTCATCGTTCAGGAATATCTCGATCTTGCCGTGACCTTCAAGGCGGGTAATCGGGTCAATGGTGATGCGTTGCGCCATGTTACGCCTTCTCTTTCTTCCAGGCCGGAACCGCGGCCTTCAAGAGCGAACCCGCCAGATTGAAGCGATAAAACTGACCCGCCGGGTCAACCAGTCCATCCAATATACGGTCGATTTCCTCCGGGGAGTTGCTATCGATCACGGAGGCAAAGGAGGAGATCAGGCGCGCCCCATAGTCCTGGACGCCTTCTGCAGGCCCATAGCACCCAATGCACTGTGCACCCGCGGTTGGGCAGCGCGCCTCACATCCGCTGCGTGTCGCCGGACCATTGCACGGGATGCCCTGTTCGAGCAGGCACAACGAAGGGTCGGGCGCGATGCTCCAGATGCGGTTGAAGGATTTGATGGATTTCACATTGCGTGCCCGCTTGCATTCATCGCAAACGGTGGAATTACCCGCGCCGATCACCGAGCCTTTGGGCGGCAGTTCCGCCTTCCCCTGCAGCACCTGGATCACCAGGTCGATAACCGCAGCGATTTGGTGGCTCTCAGGCGGGCACCCGGGCATGTAGTAATCCACGTCCACCACCTGATCCAATGTCTTGAGAATGGGGAGGATCTTGGGAATGTGGATTTCGCCTTCGGGCACATCGTATGAAGTCATCGGGTAGATTTCGTGTGGATTATCCGTGGAGACCGTATTAAATGCCGTATGCACGATCTCGCGCGCATCGCCCAGGTTGGCGAGGCCCGGGATGCAGCCTTCGTTGGCGCATGAGCCGAAGGCCACCAGGATCTTCGATTTCTTGCGCAGCAGCCTGGCGATGTGTTCATTCTCGTCGTTGCGGATGCCGCCGTTGAAGAGCGTCAACAGGATGGAGCCGTCTTCCATGGCTTCCACATCCTTGTATTTGGCGTCCATGGCGACCGGCCAAAAGACCACGTCGAAGTTGGCATCGACGTCCAGGATCTTCTCGTGGATGTTCAGCACGGCGATTTCGCATCCGCCGCAGGAGGCGGCCCAATACATCGCAAATTTGGGTTTGGCGTTGGCGCTCATGCCTGCACCTCCTGAAGCTCCGGCTTCGGTTGTGAGGCGGGCGGCCTCCCGCCCAGGGCCTCATCGCTCCTGCCCCAATGCAGCGGTCCCAGGGCTTTTATCTCCTCCACGAAGGAGGCCACCTCGGCGGCAAACCTGGCGCCCTCGGCGGCGGAAGCCCAGACCAGCCGTACACGCCCCGGCTCCAGCCCCAGACCCTGCAGCGTGCGCCGCATAAGCTGGAAACGGCGCAGGGCCTTGTAGTTCTGCTCGATATAGTGACATTCGCCGGGATGGCAGCCCGTGATCATCACGCCATCTGCGCCGCTGGAGAGGGCCTTGAAGACGAATGTAGGATCCAGCCGTCCCGAGCACATCAGGCGGATCAGCCGCACGTTGGGCGGATACTTTATCCGAGCCGTGCCTGCCAGATCGGCGGCACGATAGGAGCACCAGTTGCAGGTAAAGCCGATAATCGTGGGTTCAAATGCATCGCTCATGGTTTCTCTCCTAGGCAGCAACTGGTTCCTGCTCGAAGTTCAGCAGCATCAGGCCTTCGATCTGCGCCATGATCTGTTCGTTGCTGAAGCCGGTTCCCATGATCGCACCGGCCGGGCAGGCCGCCACGCACGTGCCGCAGCCCTGGCACAGAGCCGGATTGATTTCGGTCACCTGGCGCTCTTCGTGGAAGCTGATGGCGTTGAAAGGACACAGGCCGTTGCAGATCCGGCATCCGGAGCATTTCTCTTCGATGACGCTGGCCCGAATCGGTTCGAGCGCCACTTCCTTCTGCTCGATCTTGCCCAGCACCCGGGCCGCGGCCGCCGCCCCCTGCGCCACGCTGGCGGGAATGTCCTTGGGCCCCTGGGCACAACCGGCGATGAAGATGCCGTCGGTCATGGTCGCGACCGGATCCAGCTTGGGATGCTTTTCGATGAACCAACCGTTGAAGGAGCACGAAATGCCGAAGAGCTTGGCCGTCTCCCTGGAGTCGTGCCTGGCCTCCAGACCGGCGGACAAAATTACCATATCCAGCGGGATGCGTCGCTGCTTGCCCAGCAGCGTGTCTTCCACTTGAACGATGAGCTTGCCCTCTTCCGCACTCGTGCGAGCCACATCCGTGATCTCCGCCACCTTGCCTCGCACAAAATTCGTTCCTTCTTCCAGGACGCGCTGATAAAACTCGTCATAGTCCTTGAACGGCGTGCGCATGTCAATGTAGAAGTTGTAGATCTCGGCGCCCGTGCGCTCGTGGACGATGTGCGCGAATTTCAAGCTCTGCATGCAGCAGATGACCGAGCAGTAGTTGTTGAAGTTCTTATCCCGGCTGCCCACGCAATGCACGATGCCCACGGCCTTCGGAGGCGTCTTGCCGTCGCGCAGCACAATGTTGCCATTCGTAGGCCCGGCGGCGTTGCACAGGCGCTCGATCTCCAGCGAGGTAAAGACGTTGGCCAGGCGGCCGTACCCGTAGTTGGGAATGCGGCGCGCATCGAACAACTCGTACCCGGTGGCCAGGATGATGTTGCCTACCTGGAAGGTCAGCATCTCGTCCTGCTGGTTGAAGTCGATGGCTTCGCGCGGGCAGAATTTCTCGCAGGCTTTGCAGGTACCCTTCTCGTAGTAGGTGCAGTTGGGCACATCCATCACCGGGATGTTGGGGATGGCCTGGGCGAAGGGCGTGTACACGGCTTTGCGATAAGCCAAACCCGCCTCGAAAACGTCGTCGATGACCTTCTTGGGACACTTCTCCACGCAGATGCCGCAGCCATTGCAAAGGTCCTCTTTGATCTTGCGGGCCTTCTTGCGCACCGTCACGGTGAAGTTGCCGATGTAGCCTTCAACTTTTTCGACCTCACTCCATGTGAGCAAAGTGATATTGGGGTGGGTGCCCACGGAGAACATCTTGGGTGTCAGGATGCAGGCCGAGCAATCCAGGGTGGGGAAGGTCTTATCGAACTGGGCCATATGCCCGCCGATCGACGGCTCCCGCTCCACCATGTATACATGGAAGCCCGCGTCGGCGATCTCCAACGCACTCTGGATGCCCGCCACGCCGCCGCCCACAACCAGCGTTGCAGGGTGAATGGCGACCTTCATCGGTTCCAAAGGCACGTCGTGACGAACGCGCTCCACACCGCCGGAAATCAGCGCCTTGGCCTTGGCCGTTGCCGCGACCTTGTCGGTATGCACCCATGCAACCTGCTCGCGGATGGAAACCATCTCGCACAGGTACGGGTTGAGTCCGGCGTTGGCGCAGGCGGTGCGGAAGGTCTTTTCATGAAGATGAGGAGAACAGGCCGCCACGATCACGCGGTTCAAACCCAACTCCTGGATGTCTTTCTGGATCAGTTCCTGCCCCGGACTGGAACACATGAACTTGTATTCGCGGGCAATGACCACGCCGCGGTGTTTCAACTTGGCGGCAGCCCATTCGGCGACCTGTACCACATCCACGACCCCTGCGATGTTCGTGCCGCAGTGGCAGACGTAAACGCCAATCCTTTCCTGCTCGTTGGGTGTCATCGGGTCACCTCTTTCTCCAGCTCCGCAACCTTCAATCCCCTGGATAATGGCTTGGGCATGGGCAGGCCCTCAGGCTTGCGCGGCCGTCGGGGCGGTGCAGGGGGGGTCTCGGGCGGCGCTTTCACGCCCAGGGTATCCAGCACATTGCGCGCACTGACCAGCTCCACTCCAAAACCGAGGTCTTTTGGCTCGAGACCAAAAGCCAGACCCATCAGCTGCGTAAAGAACAGGATAGGCATGTGATAGTTCGTGCCGAAGTGTTGGTTGGTTTCGTGCTGATAACCATCGAGATTCAGCTGGCACATCGGGCAGACGGTCACCATGGCGTCCGCCTGTCGGGCGTCTGCCGCACCGACAAGGCGCCGGATCAATTCAAAGGCTGTCTCGGGGCCGATCTGCGGCATATGTCCGCCGCAGCATTCGGTCTTGAGCGGAAAGTCAACGACCTCCGCACCCAGGGCTTTGAGCAGCAAATCCAGCTCCACCGGATAATCATGATCCGACCACCGATTGTCGTAGTCAGGCCTGGGCACCATGCAGCCAAGATATGGCGCAAGCCGCAGGCCGGCCAGCGGGCGCACAACGTTCTTTTCGACGCTTTCCAGGCCGACGTCGTACACGATTACGTCGAGAAGATGTCGAATATCCAGCGAGCCGGCGATGTAAGACAGCCCGCCGGCGGCCAGAGCCTCGTTAACTGTCTTCCCCAGCTTCGGCTCCTCCTGCATAAAGTGATCGGCCTTGGCCAGGTTCAGGTAGCAAGCCGAGCATGGCGCCACCAGGCCGCGCTTGCCCTGCGCCTCATTCGAAGCCAGCGCCAGATTGCGCGCAATCAATGCGTAGGCCGGGGTCTTGCTGAGCCCCAAATACTCTGTGGCGCCGCAGCAGTTCCAATCTTCGATTTCCTGCAGATTGAGTTCGAGCGGCCCGGCGATGGCCTTGAGTGAATCGTAGTAGGCGCGCGCACTGGCTTCCATGGAACAGCCGGGATAAAGCAGATAGTCCTTCATTGCTCCGCCTCCAGTTCCTTGGCGCGCTTCAGAATGGCCTTGAGCTGCCGCAGGTTCTTGATCCGTTTCGGCACCAGGCTCATTCTCTTCCGGCTCAGCATGCCCAGTCCCATCGGCGCCAGGTTTGGCAGACGCAGCGGGAAGTGCATCATATAGTGCCACGAGGCCAGGCCCAGCTCGAAGCTTCGGCCATATTCTTCGACCATGCCCACAAAAGTCCTGGAGAAATCAGGCGCAGTGGAATCCTGGCACAGACCCGAGTCCACGGCCATGCCCTTCAAAGCGTACATGACGTCCGTAATGTGGATGTTCTGCGGACAGCGCACCGCACAGTGGTAGCAGGAAACACACATCCAGAAGGTGTTGCTCTTCAACACTTCCTCGCGCAAACCGGCCCGCAACATGGCAAACAACATGCGCGGCGTGTGATCCATGGCCGACGCCGAGGGACACGAGCCTCCGCATGACCCGCACTGGATGCACATTTCCAGACGCGATACCCCCGCTGTCCGCGAACTGACTTCCTGAAGCAATGTAAGATCTTCGATTTGCTTGGTGTCGGAAGCGGGCGGCGAGGTGATCAAGGAAATATCGGCCATATGACCTCTTTTCAGCAACATATTCGCACCAATTGCCCCACAGTGACTTGGTGCGTTGGGGCTATTTTGATAGTCATTATGTGATTATTATCACATTTGGACTAGAGATTTAACTCCTGTAAACGGATGATAAATATCCTCGATGTTTTGCCGACCAAAATTGTCACGATCGGGTTGTATAATCGCGCACAATTACTCGTGCCAAAAGGAGACATCCTAATGAAAGTAAATATCGAGATGTGGCAGCGGGCGCTGAATGTCATACCCGATGTTTCGAAACAAGAATGGGATCAGCTGGACGTCATCTCGCGCTGGCTAATCTCAACAAGAGCGGCCGTACTCATTATGACATTTCTTTCTGCAGCCCTGGCAGGGATCTTCGCTCTGCGTGATGGGTCATTCAGCTTCTTGCCGTGGCTGGTGTTGACTTTTGGCCTAATCATGGCTCACGCCAGCAACAATATCTTCAACGATTTCACTGACTATGTCCGGGGTGTGGATAAGGACAACTACTTTCGAACCATTTACGGTGCGCAACCGATAGCCAGCGGATTGATGACCCGTCGACAGCACCTTACTTACTTTGCCGTCACGGGTTTACTTGCTCTGTTGGCGGGAATCTACTTGATCGCAATGAACGGATGGGACTTGAGGGTTTGGCTATTGCTGGGACTCGGAGCGTTCTTTGTATTGTTCTATACCTGGCCCCTTAAATACGTTGCGATGGGTGAGGCCGCCGTTCTGGTGGTCTGGGGACCCCTGATGATCGGCGGCGGATATTACGTACTGGCCCATCAGTGGAGCTGGAATGTTGTAATGGCCAGCCTGCCCTACGTGCTCGGGGTCACGACCGTGATCTTTGGCAAGCATATCGACAAGTGCAAAATCGACAAGGAGAAAAAGATCTTCACCGTGCCTGTCCTGGTTGGTGAAAAGGCCGCGCGGTTTGCGGTCCTGAGCATGATGGTGTTACCCTATTTTTTGACGGCCTATCTTATTCTCACCAGGTTCTTTACGCCGATCATGCTGGTGGTCTTGCTAGCAATTCCTACACTGCTCAAAACGTATCCTGCTCTTCTCAAACCAAAACCCGATTCTCGTCCGGAGGGCTTCCAGGAAGGCCAGGGCGGCTGGCCGCTCTACTTTGCTCCCCTGGCCTTCGTCAACAACCGGGCCTTCGGAATGTGGTTTCTGCTGGGACTGATCCTGGATGTGACTTTGAGGGTAATCCCGGTCACCTCACAATTCTGGCGATAGAATCGGCCATTGCACGGGCGTTGGCCGCCGAAGCCTGCTCCGACTTCGGCCGATTGCTGATCCCGGGCGTGACCCTGGAAGCCATGCTTCACCCCATTCCAGTGATCGGGATCTGAGAATGCGCTTTTTGCCACCCATTTGATGGCAGACTCTTGATGCCAGGATAGTCCTGCATCACGAGGCTTGAATCTGCAGGTCCTCAACCTCCAGCCAGGCGCCTTCCGGGCTTTCCTCAAGTCCCCATCTCAATTCACCTTCGGGCGTAAAGGCCGCGTATTGATTGTCGATCCAAATGACGAACCCCAGCGGTGGCTTTGGACTCACCGGCGAATTTAGTTCGCAGTTGCCGTCCACCCAAAAGGTCGTCCGCGCCGCGGTCAAGTCCAGACGATAGCCATGCCATTGAGTTGCATCGATGCCGATGCTGGCCGCATCCTCCTCGATGACCTTGCCCAGAAATCGTCGAGATTTCCTCCGCGAGAACGGCATGATCAGGCCGGCGCGTAATAGCAAGGGGTGAAACCGGGGACTTCGGAACGTTTGAGCCAACAGGCCGTTGGCAGGCAAATTGTCGCGAAAGGATAGAAAGTTTTTCGGGGAACCGAAGAAGAACCAGGCGCAATTTGGCAAGGCAGGCAGCCGCAGAAAGCCATCGCCCGGGCCGAATGAAAACCCAAAGGGATCGTTCCAAAGGCCAAAGCCCCATGTCCCTGGCAGCGACTCGGCGGAGGCCCGCGCGCGCAGGCTCAACGACAGCGGTGCCCGCCATGGATAGGCGCGGCGCGGGATTCCCAGATGGTCGTCCAGCTGCGACAACCGGTACCGATATGCCGGTCCAGCCGGGATTGAAAGACGCCAGCCGCGCGAGGTTGGCGTCAGCTCTCCGTCGCGGGATAAACGAGGTTTCAGGTTCATCCGGTGGCTCCCATACAATGATTATACGTTTGCGCCTCGTGATGAGCTAGATCCGCGGATGCTCCTGGGGCCTGGGTGCGAAGGGGGCGTCCATCCCGACCAGGACGAACTCTAAATATTTCACCGCCGGCTGGCACATGCCAGCCGGCGGTGAAATATCAATGCTCCAGGTCTTCGTTACATCACGGAGTTGGGCTTGCCTGGGGGGCGGCCTGTGGAGTTGCTTGAGGCGTGGTGCCTGAGCTGCTTGCCGACGCTGGTGAGCGGTCAATTACGGCCAACACGATCCAACCATCGGTCAGCGCGGTCTTCATGTGGTAGGACATGACAGTCACGCTGTCGCCGGCATTTACACCGGTGGCGGTACCGCCCGATGCTCCGATGATCTTGGTGCTGGAGGTCAGGTTATAGTTGACGAGATTGTGGCCAAATTCCCGGACGGTCATGCTCTTGCCTTGCGTGTAGCCGACAACTATGCCGGTTTGCATTTGGACCGGGACCGTGAACGCCATGGTCGCTAGCACCCCAACGACCAGGATCAGGGTTAGGAACAGCGGGATTTTTTTCATCTTCTGTTAACTCCTTGATTTGTGTTTCTCATTAGAAGCCTACTAGGAATCCAACTGAGTATCACGGCTTCCGTTTGATACTCACATCTAATCGAACTTCAATGAAAAGTGTTACGTGCCGATTCGAAGACGTGCATGCCGAACACGCGTTGTAATCGCATCGCTGTGATCCTTGCCCGCGTCGATGCATGCCTTTATGCGTAGTGTATAATTGCGCCTCGGAGGTCGTTGCATGGAAATCACGTGGTACGGACATTCCTGTTTTCGGTTGACCGAACGCGGCCTGGCTACGGTGGTGGTAGATCCGTACGATTCTAAAGAGATCGGTTATTCCGCTTTGAAACTAAAGGCCGATATTGTCACCATCAGCCACGATGCACTTGGCCACAACAATGCAGAGGCCGTCAAAGGCACATCTCACGTGATTACGGGTCCCGGCGAGTTTGAGATTGGTGGAGTCTTCATCACCGGCATTCAAACAGATGGCGCGGGTTCCGGCAAGAAGGCGATGGAACAGGCTCGCAATACGCTTTACGTGTTTGACTATGACGGCTTGACCGTGGCTCATCTTGGAGATCTCAAACAGGTTCCCACGCAGGCCGAGATAGAGGCCCTGGGTACGGTCAACGTGGCTCTGGTGCCTGTCGGTGGAGGCGGCGGCCTCAATGCAGCGAAGGCCGCGGAGGTCGTGAGCCTCCTCGAGCCAAATATCGTTGTGCCTATGCACTACTCGACCCCGGATGTCAAACTCTCGCTGGATTCGCTGAACAAGTTTCTCAAAGAGATGGGATTGGGGAAACAAGAGACGCAGGCATCTCTGAAGATAACGCGCAGCAGCCTCCCGGATGAGACGCGGGTGTTGGTCCTGGAATATCAACGCGAGTGAATGACGTGCCTGTAAAAGTGATAATGACCTGGGATATCGCTGCCGACCACGAGCAAGAGTACTTTGAGTTTGTTATCGGGGAGTGGGTTCCGGGAGTTCAGCGACTGGGTTTTCAGCCTGTTGATGCCTGGGCCACGGTTTTTGGCGCATATCCACAGATCCAAGTCGGACTTCTGGCAGACAATGCGCCGAAAGTCCGGGAAATGATGGACTCTAAGGATTGGGGGGCCCTTGAAGATCGATTGCTCACCTATGTGAAGAACTATTCTTATAAGGTTGTTTCGGCCCGCGGCGGCTTCCAGTTCTAGATAGTGAAAAGCAATTCGACGCGCGGTCGATGGTTCTTTGGCTTGGCGGCTCTCGAAGCGGGAGCCGCTTTCTACGCGCTCATTTTGATTCCACGGGAAGCCTCCGGGGGGCTATTTCTGGGCTTTTCTCTGAGTCGTATATTGATGCTTTGCCTGCTGGCTGGGGCTTTCGCATTCTGGACCTATCTTGCCATTCGCGCGCCGGTGGGAATCTCTGGTCGTCTGCGGCCGCGGTTCGCGTTGGCTTGTGCGATCCTGGCGGTAGCATTTGCGGTGGCCCTCTTTCTCTTGCGTTACATCAACCCTGAAAAGCTGCTGCCGTACTATGAACGCCTGAGTCCGGTGCTTTGGTACCTGCTGTTCTTGAACCTGCAGGCTGCTTTGTTTATTCTGCTAATTTGCTGCGGGCTGCACGCCAACAATCTATCCACGCGCAAGTCCATTTATCTGTCCGCGCTGATTTTCTTTTCCATCCTGCTCTTTGCTCTGCTCCTGGTTGCATCGACGCGCCTCGGCTTGATTCCGGACAGCGCCTATTGGGGTGAACCGGGCGTCCCGGTCATGGGTTGGCAATTGGGCCTGGCGCTTCTCGGCGGCCTGTGCTGCTTTCTGTATTTTGCCCTCTGGAGTCGAACAGATCGTTTTGCCTCTTGGCTGCTTCCGCTTCTTATCTGGATGCTGGCGGTCGTCGTTTGGCTTCATGTACCAATTTTGGTCATGCAGAATAGTTTCTATGCGCCGATTGGCCCGCCGGCGAATCAGCCGTTTCCAAATTCGGATGCAGGCTACTATGATTCGATGGCGCAAAGCCTTCTGATCGGCTACCCCTATCAGGGCGACATTCCAACCCGCCCACTCTATATTGTGTTCTTGACCTTGCTGCACCTGCTCGTCGGACAGCGCTACGATCTGATTGTGGTTGGGCAGACCTTGGTACTGGCCCTGATCCCCGTTGGACTGTATTTTCTTGCCGCACGGATTCACAGCAGGGCCGCCGGCGTCATCGCGGCCCTGCTGGCGATCTTTCGAGAATGGATCGCGCTGCTCGTGTCGTCTCAGACGCGGACATCGAATACAAAAACGCTGCTTGTGGACCTGCCGACGCTTTTGCTGATGATATTAGCCTGCCTGCTTGCGCTGCGCTGGCTGGACCGGAAAGACTGGAAGAGTGCATTGGCTGCGGGCGGCATGTTTGGCACGCTTTTTCTTCTGCGAACCCAATCCATGCTGATCCTGCCATTTCTCTTGCTGCTTGCGCTGTTGGCGTATCGACGGGCGGGACAGCCGCTAGTCGCCGAACTTGCTGCTTTCGTTGCCGGCTTGGCCGCGGCGGTGCTGCCGTGGTTGATCCATAACTACATCTACACGGGCCAGCTAGCGTTCGACGCTCCCTTCCAATATCAGGTGATTGCGAGCCAATACCAATATACGGGCAACCTGAATATTCAAGCCGTTCAATTGCAGGGTAAGAGCCTGCTGGGGATCTTATGGACCTTTGCAGTCCACGATCCGAAGTTCGTGGTCGGATTCATCGCGAGCCATTTTTTCGCAACCCAGATCAACGGCCTTCTGGCGCTTCCACTTATCGAGAGATTTGGCGGCTTGGCCGCGCCCGTCAATCTATATTGGTTGCGCTGGGACGGCAATCTCGGCGGAGCGAACTTGATCCTGGTAGTACTCTATCTTGCTCTAATTGCGGCTGGCCTGGGCGCTGCCTGGACGCGGCTGCGCTGGGCCGGTTTGCTTCCGCTGGCGTTCTCGCTGGGTTATGCGCTCGCCAATGGCGTTGGGCGCTTTTCCGGCTGGAGGTATGATCTGCCGGCCGACTGGATTGCTTACTTCTATTTTGCGATGGGCGTCGTGGAACTACTCGCGGCCATTGCGCTCCTATTTGACGTGACCGGCGGCATGCTGGAGACTCCGCCAAGCGTTGGCGGTTCTTCCGGGCGCCTGCAATGGCGCCAGGCCTTGCTGCTTGCAGGAGCCTTCGCTGTCGTCGGCGGAATTCCATGGATGGCGCAGGAGTGGGCTCAACCGCGCTACGCCGACCAGACTTCCTCAACCTTGATGGCTCGCCTTTCATCATCGTCTGCAGTCCAGGAGCTTGGCATCAGTCAAAGCCAAATCGATAGCTTCGCTCGCACCCCCCAGGCAACACTTCAGATCGGACGGGTTCTGTATCCTCGGTTCTTTAGTAGGAACACGGGCCTGGCTTCGGCGCATCCGTGGCCGGCGTACGCTGTGCAAGATTATCCCCGCATGGGTTTCCTGCTCCTTAACGGGTCGCGCAACGATGTACTCTTTCCCACTAGGAACATACCGAGTCCTTTTCCGCAGGCCGCCGATGCCATCGTCTTGGGTTGCCAGCGCGCGGACTACATTGAAGCCCGCCTGATCCTTCTGCCCGCAACAAACTCTGCCTATTTGAGCATGCCTTTTACTACTTTGTGCAATTGAGTTCCGTCGTGGGAGCGTGACCTTTGGCTGGCTGAGCCGCAGTATGCCCATTTTTGCCTCTCAACTTTTGGCCTGGTACCGGAAGAACAGGCGTGTGCTGCCCTGGCGCGGCCGCACGGAACCCTACGCGGTCTGGATTTCAGAGATCATGTCACAACAAACGCGCGTGCAGACCGTGGTCCCGTATTTTCGGCGCTGGATGTCCCGCTTTCCAACGGTCAAATCACTGGCTGAAGCATCAGAACAGGAGGTGTTGGGCTTGTGGGAAGGATTGGGGTATTACGCACGCGCTCGCAATCTCCGGAAGACTGCGATTATTCTCGTTTCGGAATACCATGCCAAATTGCCGCGTGATCCGGCCTCTCTCTGCAAGTTGCCGGGAATTGGTCGATACACGGCTGGGGCCATCGCCTCAATCGCATTCGGCATGGATGTGCCAACCCTCGATGGCAATATTCGCCGCGTCCTGGCACGCGTCTTCGACGTGAGCTCGCCGGCTGATTCGAAGCCAGGTCAAAATGTCCTTTGGGCGTTGGCTGAGAAGCATTTACCGCCGGGCCGCGCCGGCGACTACAATCAAGCCCTGATGGAGTTGGGGGCCGTGATCTGTCTCCCCAAGGCGCCCCGATGTCGCGATTGTCCAGTGGCGAAATTATGCCGGGCAAATGCGCTCGGAATTCAAGATCGGCGACCAATTCTAAAGAAAACGGGCCATATCCCGCATTATGTTGAGGTGGTGGCTGTAATTGAGAAGGCCGGGACAGTTCTCCTCGCAAAGCGCCCACCGAACGGTTTGTTGGGCGGGATGTGGGAATTCCCAAATGCGAGGGTCGGCGGCGACCCTGCCATGGGCTTTGAAGCCGCGCTCAAATCTGCGTACGGCTTGCGCGTCCGCCGGAAGGCTGTCCTAACTGTGATTCGGCACGCCTATTCCCATTTCACAGTTACGGCGCACGCTTTTTCCGGCGTGCTCATTTCGCTGTCCTCAAAAAGTGACCTTCGCTGGGTAAACAGGGCGGAACTCGATAGTCACCCAATGGGTAGAATTCACCGCCTGATTGCGCGAGAATTGAGCTGATGGATCTCTTCACCGCCGAGCGACATCGCATGGTGGCAGAGCAAATTGCTGGACGCGGACTCCGAGACCCGCGGCTCCTGGCAGCCTTCGAAACCGTGCCGCGACATCTTTTTGTTTCTAGGGAGTCTTGGCTGGAAGCCTATGATGATCAGCCGCTGCCTATTGGCTTTGATCAGACCATCTCTCAGCCTTACATTGTTGCTCTCATGACCAGCTTCCTGGAATTGCATGGACATGAGCGCCTGCTTGAGGTAGGAACTGGTTCAGGCTATCAGGCCGCGATACTGGGGGAACTGGCGGGCGATGTGCACACTATCGAGATCGTTGAACAGCTCTCGAGACGTGCTGGATCACTTCTGGATGAGCTCGGCTATTCAAATGTCCATGTACATACCGCCGATGGTTCGCTCGGCTGGCAATCGGCCGCTCCCTTTGATGGAATCCTGGTTACGGCCGCAGCGCCGAAAGTGCCAGAGCCCTTGTTGGACCAGCTGTCTGATGGCGCACACCTGGTTCTGCCACTGGGTAACGAACGCGGGCAGATGCTGGAGGTCATCACTCGAACCGGAACCGAACTCGTGCATCGGGTTGTCGCAAGCGTTGCATTTGTCCCCCTTGTCGGAGAGTATGGTTGGAAGCGCCGCTAAGAGAGCCGGCCCTTGGCCCTGAAACAAGGCTCCGAACGTAGAGCAACTCGAGCGACCAACAAGTCGCTCGATTAGATTTCATGACTTACTCAATGTGACAAAGACCATCGGTCGCCGTTTTGTGGCTTCATGCAGATAACTCTTGACGGCGCTGACGATATCTTTCTGGTTTTCAAGTCCGCCGCCATCTACAACTTCCATTACCCGCTTGCGGACCTCCGGGATCAGTTTTTCCGCATCCTGAGGGGAGACGTAGCCGCGCGTAATGATTTCCGGTTCGTGAAGCAGGCGCCCGGTGAGTTTGTCGAGGCTGATGTCTATCAGAAGTATGCCGTTGCGCGCCAGCATTTCCCGCTCGCGCATTACATCGTGATCTATGTCGCCGATGGATTCGCCGTCGACAAAGATGTAGTCACCAGGGATGCGCTCGCCCAGCTTGACGTTGCCGCCGGCGAGTTCGACGATTTGCCCGTTTTCGACCACAATGATGCTTTCCTTCGACATGCCAACTTGTTCAGCCAGCGCCGCATGGCGCAGGAGCTGGCGCAATTCACCGTGAATCGGCAGAAAATGCTTTGGCTTTACCAAATTCAGCATAAGCTTCTGTTCTTCCTGGCTGGCATGTCCCGAAACATGCACCGGAAGCAGGCCATCGTAAATTACTTTGGCGCCGCGCCGTAGCAGTCTGTTGATGGTCTTGCTGACGGTCTCCTCATTGCCCGGAATGGGGTGTGAAGAAAGTACCACCGTGTCTCCCGTCTCAAGATCAAATTGGCGATTTGTACCGGTGGACAAGCGTCCAACAATGGAGGATGGTTCGCCTTGCGAGCCGGTGCACATAATGACAACTTTGTGGTCCTGCATGTGCAGGGCCTGGTCAATGGGAACCAGCAGGTCATCGGCGATATTCAGATAGCCGAGTTTGCGGGCGATCTTGACATTGTCAATCATGCTCGGTCCGGCAAGGGTCATTTTGCGGCCGTGCCTGGCCGCGGCATCCGCTACCTGCTGGATCCTTGAAATTAGGGATGCAAAGGTGGCGATGATGACTCGCCCTTGGGCCTCCGTGAAGACAGTGTCGAAGGCAGGCCCAATGACCATTTCCGACGGAGTCCAGCCTGGGCGCTCGGCGTTGGTAGAGTCTGACAGCAGCAAATCCACGCCGCGTTTCGAGAATTCTGCAAGCTTCGCATAGTCGCTTGGCCAGCCATCTACTGGCGAGAGATCGAACTTGAAATCGCTGGTATGTACGACCAGGCCTGCTGGCGTTGTGATCCCCAAGCCAACGGCGTCCGGAATGGAATGTGAAAGGTGGAAGAACTCAATCTTGAACGGGCCGAGCTCGATGCATTGCCCCGCCTCGATCGTGTTGAGTTGCGCCTTGATGGAGGCAGCGTTGCGCGCCAGCTTTACCTCGATCAGGCCGCGAGTCAGGGCAGTGGCATACACCGGAGCGGGGATATCATTTAGTACGTGATGAACTGCGCCGATGTGGTCTTCATGTCCGTGGGTGATGATGATCCCCACGACTTGATCCGCTCTGGCACGCACGTACTGATAGTCGGGAATGATATAGTCGATCCCGAGCATGTCGTTCTCTGGAAACATGATGCCTGCGTCCACGATGATGATCTGACGATCGAACTCATAGGCTGTCATGTTCTTGCCGACTTCCCCGAGCCCACCCAGGGGAATGATCTTCAATTTTCCGTGCTTACTCATACGAGTTTCTCTATTTCCTCTCTTGCTTAACAAGATAAATTTGTCCGCCATTGGCGGTTAGAGTCACTTTCGGGTCACATATAAAAAATGCCCCGCGGGGTTGGGACTCCCGCGGGCACGCGTGCCACAGATGCAATTACCTTTGCTTGGAGCATGTCCAAGACGTCTTGCAAAACTGCCGAAAAGGCAGTGAAAGTCAAATCCAACTGAACACAGTATAGCAGGGGAAGCCGCATTTGTCAAAGTTTGGCGCGTAGGAGTTTCGTCAATGCCACGGGCCGCCTATCCTGCTCAAGAATTGCCGCAACCGAATGATACAATCGTTCGGAGAGCCGACCAAATGCAAACACCGCGTCTGCGCGCCCGTTATCGCCAAATCATGACTTTCTTTTTTCGTGCGACGATCAATATCGTCTTCTGGGATCTGGTCCTGCCGCGTATTGGCTTGCGCGCACTAACCCGGAGAACGCGATCCGCTCGTTACACGCGAATCGCGGCTCAATTTCGCGGGCTGGCCATCCGCATGGGTGGCGTGATGATCAAGGTTGGACAATTCCTCTCGGCCCGGCTCGACGTTCTGCCGCTCGAGGTTACTCAGGAACTCTCCGGTCTACAGGATGAGGTCCCCGCGGAGGATTTTGCCGCAATTCGTCAATTGGCCGAGGCTGAGTTCGGCGCGCCGTTGGAGGAAAAATTCGAACGCTTCGAGCCAGAACCCCTGGCGGCCGCTTCCCTGGGCCAGGTCCATCGCGCACGGCTTGGGCAGGATGTGTCCGCGACGGACGGCTATTCTGATGTCGTTGTAAAGATCCAGCGTCCATTCATCGATCAGTTGATTGATGTGGATTTTTCCGCGCTGCGTCGTTTTGGGGGGTGGCTGATGCGCTATGAGCCGATCCGTAGGCGCGTGGATGTGCCGGCCTTGATCGAAGAACTGTCAGATACGGTGCACCGGGAAGTAGACTATCTGGCTGAAGGCAAGAACGCTGAAAAGTTCAAAACAAACTTCGCAAAACGGAAGCGGATCCACGTGCCGCGGATCGTCTGGTCTCGCACGACCCGACGTGTGCTCACGTTGGAGAATGTCTATGCTATCAAGATCACTGACTACGACGCAATTACAGCGGCCGGAATTGACCGCTCCGAAGTCGCACAGGTTCTATTCGATACATACCTCAAACAAATATTCGAAGATCAGTTCTTTCACGCAGATCCTCACCCCGGAAATCTGTTTGTAACTCCCGTTCCTGCGACCAAGAACCGGAAGGCGAGCTGGCGCCTGACGTTTGTAGACTTTGGAATGGTTGGCACCGTCCCCGAGCAGTTACGTGATGGACTGCGCGACATGCTGGTGGGCGTAGGCACCCGCAACGCGGCCAAAGTAGTGGAGGCGTATCAGACGCTGGGCGTCTTACTGCCGGGCGCCGACCTTAGGCTGCTCGAGCAGGCGGAAGCCCAATTGTTTGACCGCTTCTGGGGCAAATCCATGAGCGATCTTCGCCGGGTACAGCATGCGGAAATGCGCCAGTTTGCCCTCCAATTTCGGGAGCTGATGTATGCCATGCCTTTCCAGCTTCCCCATAATCTCCTGTTGTTGGGGCGAACTTGGCCATTCTCTCCGGCATGTGTACCGGCCTTGACCCGGAATTCAACCTTTGGACACAGCTGGCCCCCTATGCGCAGAAGCTAATGGCCGATGAAGGCGTTTCGAATTGGGAAACCTGGATGGATGCGGTTGGCGATTTGGTCAGGGAGTTGATTGCGTTGCCGGCGCAGACCGGCCGCGTCCTCACTCGGCTGGAGAGGGGGGAATTGACGTTCAGCATGCCGGAGTTGACGCGGCAGCTATACTTTCTAGAAGTCCTCTATAAACCGTCTCGTGGCCGGCCTGATTTTTACTACATTCCTATTTGCCGGCATCCTGCTGCGCCAGGGTGGAAGCCTAGCCCTCGGAAATGCTTTCTTTGTGTTCTCGGCTGTTTCTCTGCTCTGGATGATGTTCTTCGCTCGCGGCCATTCCCCGAGGTGATTTTGCCCGCCACGAAGCCTTTGGCTGAAAACAAGATGGAGCGGTGGTCTTCCGCTCCATCTTGTTTTCAGGCGACTTTTTCCTTTTCTTCCATCCGCTCCAGCGCTGTGTCGATCACGCTGCGCCACGCCAGGAGCATCTCCTTGCGTGCCTTGCGCCTGTGTTCGATGAACTCCGGCGGAAGGAAGGCCTTGACGCTTTCCCGCCATTCTTCACGTGCTGCGCGGACGTGTTGACGGACATCTTCTGGAATCTTGTCTTCAAATGGTTTGCGCTTGCCGGTCTTCTCAGCCATGCAGCCTCACTTTCTCGGTAAACAGATTATACCGCTTCCGGCACCTGCTGGAAAAGCGTCCCGGAGGACACTTTCATTTTCATGCATGGCTATGGCGGCCGGGCCGAACCTTGTTCGAGGTTTGTGAAATTTGACTGTCCAGGCCGGCTGTGCCCGCGCACGTCGTAGCGGCAGAAGCGGCCCCTTCCGGAGAAAGGCTGCTTCCAAAGCTCGATTTCAGGTGCTGCGCCGACGATGACCTATAGGCCCCTCTTTTGGCCCGTTTTCTCGTACCGGCCATCAGAGGCCTGCATCACTTCAGGATTGCGATCAAGCCGCCAAAACCTGCAATGGATTTGTTTGTGTTTTCTGCAACATTTTGCGCGAAGATACGTCTATATAAGCGTAAACACTGTCATAGGGCAAGCATTTGTTTAAGATGGAGTTCATAATGTCGACAAAAAGGATTCTACAAATTCTCTTGGCGGTCATTATCCTGGTGACCGCGTCTATAACTGTAAACCCGGCTCTTGCCTGGGGCGGCTGCAGCGGAAACTATGTTGTCCAGTCAGGTGATACCCTGGGCTCAATAGCCGCCAGATGCGGCACAACGATCGCGGCGCTTCGCCTCGCCAATCCAAATCTTGGATATTGGCTGTATGCCGGCCAGACAATCTGGCTGCCCGGCGCATACAGCAACAACGGCAACGGCTACTCCACGTACGTTGCCGCGCGTGGCGACACGCTAAAATCAATTGCGGCCCGGTTCGGGACCACGATGGATGTGCTTGCAAGCCTGAACCGAATCTACAATTACAACCTGATCTACGAGGGGCAGCGGCTCATTGTCCCTAACGGCCAGGTATCGCCGGCTCCGGCGCCGCGGCCCGGCCCGTCTGCGGGCGGGACCTATGTTGTCCAATGGGGGGATACCCTGCGGAAAATTGCCGGCCGGATGAACGTCAATGTCAACGATCTGATCGCGGTCAATCCGCAACTGTGGAATCCCAACGTGATCTACGCCGGGCAGGTGATTCACATCCCGAATTCAGCCTCGCTCTACACCGTCCAAAGGGGGGATACCCTGAAGATTGTGGCGGCTCGTTTTGGGACCACTTTGGCTGCTATCCTGGCGCTTAATCCGCAGATCGGAAATCCGAATTGGATTTACGCCGGGCAGGTTATTCGCGTCTGGTAGTCCTTTTTCCTCGGATAATCCTGAAGTATTTCCCCGGGATCTCGTTGACTTCAACGGGATCCCGTCATGTACCTCGTCGCAGGGTGGTCTGGCGGAGGGTGGCCTCTAGCGGGATTGGTGCGGCAACGCCGCCGCGTTCAAAAACAGCTCTCAGGCGCCTCACTGGAGAGCTTCGCGATGGCTTCCCTGCGCTGACCTTAAAATACGCGATTCTTTAAGGTGAGGCGGCCCATCGCCTCTTGAACAGGCTCCCAAGATGTGCTAAAATCGTCATACATCGCCATATGTACGGGTAAGGGGGGTTCATACCCCCACATATGGCTATAACATCTGTTCTGGAAATGGTTGTAAATGCGCTGCCCCTATTGCCATTATCACGACTCGAAAGTTCTTGATACCTCACACGACAGTCACGGCGGGATTCGCCGTCGGCGCGAGTGCTTCAAATGCAAACAGCGCTTCAGTACATATGAACGTCCGGTGTTGGCCGCCCCTCTCATAATCAAACAAGACGGAACGCGCGAAGAATTTGACCGCGAGAAGCTGGAGCGTGGTATTCGGATTTCCTGCGCCAAGCGCCCGGTCTCAGCAGCTGACATCGAAAGGCTGGTTGGCCATATCGAGTCCGAGTTGCAGAGGATCGGCAAATCCGAAGTTTCATCGCGCGTGATCGGCGATATGGTTATTGGCGGCTTGAAAGAGATGGACCAGATTGCGTACATCCGTTACGCCATCGTATATCTGCGCCTGGATGATCTGGGTTCATTGCGCAAGGAAATAGATAAGTTACTGAAGGTCGAAATCTAAGGGCGGCGGCGTTCCTCTGAGGCGGGCGGGAGGCGTCGTTGTCTTTTTTGTCTGCAAGATGTAAAACTTTATAAGAGGAGAGTCGTATGGTAGCCAAATCTGGCGTTGCATCGAAACAGGGATTGCTTCCTACTCCGTCGTTTCCCAAAGGGCTGTCAAAGGTCCAGTTAACCGATAACGCGCGACAGGTACTTGAGCGCCGGTACGTGCGTCGGGGCCACGATGGTAAGCCCGCCGAGACCGTCGAGGAGATGTTCTGGCGCGTCGCCTATCACGTCGCAAAGGTTGAGGAAATCTGGGGGAACAACGTAATTGAGAGGGCAAAGGAATATTACCTTTTGCTCACCAGCAAGAAATTCTTCCCGAACTCTCCGACCTTTACGGGGGCAGGTACGCCGCTGGGACAACTGGCGGCCTGTTTTGTTCTGCCGATTACGGACGATATGGGCCGGGATGCCGCCGGAATATTCCAGACGCTGCGGGATGCGGCTCTTATCCAACAAACCGGCGGGGGCAACGGATTCTCGTTCTCACGGCTTCGTCCGAAGGGTGCGCTGGTGAAGTCGTCGGCTGGCCAGGCTACGGGTCCCGTTGGCTTTCTCCGAGTTTACGACCACGCATTTGGTGAGATTGCCCAGGGGGGCACGCGACGGGGGGCGAACATGGGCGTCCTGCGAGTGGATCACCCGGACATCGAAGACTTCATCACGTGCAAGACCGATGAAAATCAGATTACGAACTTCAACATATCTGTCGGCATCACCGATGCTTTCATGCGCGCCGTGCGCGACGACAAAGACTGGGAACTGCGCTTCCCCGATGTACACGATCCCCGCTACCGGGAAATTGGCGGAACACTGGAGCAGATGGAGTCCGGCGGCGTTCCAATCCATACGCACAAAAAGGTCCGCGCCCGCGAACTATTCAACAAGATTGTCAGGCAGGCGCACCATAACGGCGAGCCTGGAGTTCTTGTTCCTCGACGCCTCCAATCGAAGCAATCCCGTGCCGCACTTGTACCCGCTTGAGGCAACCAATCCGTGCGGGGAACAGTGGCTGGGGCCCTACGAGAATTGCTGCCTCGGCTCAGTCAATTTGAATGAGCATTGTGGGCCGGACGGAACCGTGGATTGGGACAGTCTGAGGCAAACCGTCGCAATTTCCACGCGTTTTCTCGATGACGTCGTCGAGGCAAATGCGTACGTTCCGGCCGTGCCGCAGTTGACCGAGGCTGCACATAAGGCCCGGCGTATCGGGCTGGGGATCATGGGCCTGGCAGACTTGATGTATCACGTCGGGGTAGCCTATGGATCGGAGGCGGGGCAGGAGTTCGGCGCCCTGATTATGGAGTTCGTGCGTTATCACGCCATGCAAACCAGCATCCAGCTGGCACAGGAGCGCGGTCCCTTTCCGGCAATAGAGGGCTCGATCTATGACATGGATAACGTAACCTGGACGCCGCCCCGCGCAGTCGCAGAAATTCGGAACAGTTGGGGGCGCCCCGGCCTTCATTGGGACGAGATCCTGCAGGGCATTCGTCAGCATGGCATCCGAAATGCGGCACAAACAACTGTCGCGCCGACGGGGACGATTGCCACCGTCGCGGGCTGCGAAGGGTATGGTTGTGAACCCGTGTTTGCCCTGGCTTATGTCCGGCACGTCAACGATCACGGCAAGGATTTGCAGCTCACATACGCGAGCCCGCGCTTTGACGAGGCGCTCAAGAGCCTTGGCCTGGGCGAGGAAAAACGGCAGGAGATAGTGGAACAAGTGATGAAGGAAGGCACGTGCCAGCGCATCGCGGAGTTGCCGCAAAGCGTCCGCCGCGTCTTTGTTGTCTCCGGCGACATCTCCGCTGAGGAACACGTACGCATGCAGGCAGCGTTGCAGGCCTTCGTCGACAACTCACTTTCGAAAACGGTCAATTTTCCGGAGGCGGCGTCCGAGGATGATGTGGCCCGTGCCTACATGCTCGCATGGGAATTGGGCTGCAAGGGCATCACTGTCTATGTCACGGGCTCGCGCGAGAAGGTTGTGTTGGAGACCAGGTCAACGGTCGACAAGAAGCGCAGCGATGCGGGCACCGCCCTTGGAGGGTTGGCAGCCGTAGCCTCCTGGGCCGATGGAAAGAAGCCTCGGCCGCGCGCTCTCCACGGGCAAACCTATAACATCGAGACGCCGGTGGGGAAAGCATTTATCACCATAAACGAAAACGGTGGTCAGCAGCCGTTTGAGGCATTCATCAATACCGCAAAAGCCGGCTCCGAGACGGCCGCTGTCTCAGAAGCCATTGGCCGTCTTATATCCTATATATTGCGGCTTGCGTCTCCCATCCGCCCGTCTGAGCGAATGCGGGAGGTGACTCGGCAGCTTATCGGCATCGGCGGCGGACGGTCGATGGGCTTCGGACCCAACCGCGTCCGGTCTTTGCCCGATGGGATCGGCCAGGTGCTCGATCAGTACCTTCGCCAGAAAGAGGGAGCAGGAAACGATGCAGTTGCGGAGCGCCCGGACGCCAAGGTTGGCCACGCCATCGAGGCCGAGGTCGAAGCCATCAGCCCGCCGCTGAAGATTGGAGACCTGTGCCCTGAATGCGGGGAAGCCGCCGTCGTCAATGAGGAGGGCTGCCGCAAGTGTTATGCCTGCGGATATAGCGAGTGCTAGGTCGTCTTAATGTGACCTCCGGGGGCGCCAGGACCTTGCAGCACCTCGGAGGTCATCGCGAATAGATGTCTCGCCTAATCCCCGCGGCCGAGCGCATAGCTCGCGCCAGAGCCTTTATTCAGCAAGCCCGCCAATTTCCCGTGCCCGCGCAGGGCGGTCGCGCTGATTTCTCCTACATTGCGAATGTCAAGGACCTTTTGCGGCAGGCGCGCGACTTGATCAAATTCATTCCCTTGTCTCCGAGCGCCACGGAAGAAATGAAGGCAGACGTCAAGAGCCTCTTCGAAGAGGCCGACGCTGCCGATCGGGAATTGCTGCATCCAGGAATTGATAGGTCGGAGAAGCAGGAATAGCTGTGTTCGGCATGGCTGGGAAACTTGCGGCCATTCTTCACTCGTAACCACTTGGCGTCTTGCGCTGGGCCTCCCCAAAAAAGGGGATTGGCTGAGTCCATGCTGGAGAATATAGTTGGCGCCAAGAAAGCCAGCAAAATTCAGTGGACCGGCCATGAAGCCAGAGGAGACTGGCGATGAAACTGTTTGCGATAAGCTGGATCATCGTGGGCGCAGGAATGACGGCGGCCGCACTTTATATTTTGTTGGCGCAGGGTTTTGGGCCGGCCTCAACAACCCTGATTGCCACTTTCGGTTGCCTCGGCCTGCCCTTCTTGGGTTTCGGCATCTGGGGTTTGTACTCCGAATTAAAGCCGTATCATTACGAGCGTCGTACGCCAAAGCAATAAGCCGATAGCCGCGAACCATTTTGATTAGCCGGGCAACATCAAGGCCTATGCACGGCCATGCTTTCCCGACTCGGGGGAAAGCCTCCATCCGTTGAGTAAATCTTTCTGCTCAGCAATGGGCCCGTATGACGCAGATGCCCCGGCGATTCCAACTGGGCGCCGGACTCGGGCTATTTCTCAGAAATCGTGACGCCGGCGATGGCATCACCCTTGAATGTAGGGTTCTGATTGGGATCTCGACGCGTAATAGAGTTCACCACATCCATCCCGCTGACTACCTGCCCAAAAATTGTGTAGCCGCCGTTCAATTGAGGCTGTGGACCGAATGTAATAAAGAACTGGCTGCCGTTCGTATTGGGGCCGGCATTGGCCATGGCGACGACTCCCGCTTTGTCGAACGTCAAATCGTTATACTCGTTTACAAACTGGTAGCCGGGTCCGCCTTGTCCGGTGCCCGTCGGATCGCCGCCTTGCGCCATGAATCCTTCGAGGACCCGGTGAAAGGAGGTGCCGTCGAAGAAGCCCTGCCGGGCCAGGAACACGAAGCTATTTACGGTAATCGGAGCTTTGTCCGGATAAAGCTGGATTTCAAACTGTCCGCCCTTCGCCATTGTTACAGTGGCAAAATATTGTTTCTTGACATCTATGGTCATTGGCGGCGGGGAAGACCATTGTTTCGCCGGACTGGCGGGCTTATGCAGAACAATCGCCAGCCAAATGGCTGAACTGACGATGACGACAACGACTGCGAGCCCAGCCAATTGAATCCCGTTAAGTTCCAGACCCTTGTTGGTTGAGGCCTTGTTCCTTCTAGCGGAAGATCTTCTTGATGACATTGTTTGGTCTCCTGGCAGGATGGACTCCCATTTTACTCCGCACAAAAGAAAAATCCCTCCTCGTTGAACGAGGAGGGTTTTTTTCCAAATCGCCTACCACCGGTGTAAGGTAAAGTTGCCGGCTAATTGCTCGATGCCGGCCTTCGCAACCTCCAAATCCCTTTCACCGTCTCGACCAGTTTTTGAGTTCTCAAACCGAGGATTGGCCTCGTAGGGGTGAAGTTTCGCAACTTCCTCGGGTCTTGCCTCTCGATCGGCCCAACGGGCCAATTGTCCTGCATGGCATACCTGCAACGGAGCACCCAGCAGGCTGCCGGTCCTGAGGTCGAAGGCATTGTATCGAACCATGTGGCGGCTAAGCTCTTGGATGACCTCGCGCGCAATCCGCGCCTCTTCGTTGACATAGCTTCGGCCGACCCTTACATCTTGCTTTTTCAACACGTTCAGAACTCTCCTTTCTGCCTCTTGAGACAATGCTGGCAGGTCTCGGCCGCGCCGGAAAGGCCCAGAATCTTCGGGAATTCGCCGCAACGCTTTTTTGAGATGAGCCGAGGGGGCCTGCACTGCCAGGCGATCTGTCTCTGGCGCCAGGCGGTCATTCTACTGGATGCTTGGTGTCTATTGTCAAGACCGTTGGCCGATGAAATGCCGACAATTTGCTTTAGAAGCGGATGAGAATTCCAGGAAGCTAATTGTCCTTGGACATCAACACGATGTGTGCCGGCTTGAGGTCACCGCGGGGCCTTCGGGTATACTCGCTTTGCAGGAAAATTTGTGCGCTCAAGGTTCCCTTCACTTCAAACTATTCTGTCCTCGGAGTTTCCTATGCCTGGAATTACCCTGCTTGGCCTCGGCCCCGGCGATCCAAAACAACTGACACGTGAAGCTTGGGATGTGCTCTCTGCTGCCGGTGAGATTTGGCTTCGAACAAGGCAACATCCGACTGTTGCTGCTCTTCCGGCAGCTGCCAGGGTCGAAAGTTTTGACCAATTGTACGAAGACGGCGACTCTTTCGACGAAGTGTATGCGGCGATTTCGCAAAAGGTAATGGAGCTCGGGCGCCGGTCAGCGGGCGTGGTCTACGCGGTGCCCGGACATCCGTTCGTGGCAGAGGCAACCAGTGCCGAAATCGCCCGCCGCTGCAAGGAGGAAGGATTGCCTTTGCGGATCGTTGACGGAATGTCCTTCCTGGAGCCGACCTTTTCCGCCCTCGGGCTTGATCCGTACCCGCATTTGGTACTCCTGGACGCGTTGACCCTGGGACAGAAGTATGTCCCACCGTTTGCACCTGATTCGGCAGTGCTGATCGCGCAGATCTACTCGAGGCCCGTCGCCTCCGAGGTGAAATCAACGCTGACCGCGATCTATCCGGATAGCCATCGCGTTCGCCTGGTTCACGCTGCCGGAACAAAGGACCAGCTCATCGAAGACCTCTCCCTCTACGAAATTGACCGCAGTGAGCATCCCGGCCTGCTGACTTCTCTGTACGTTCCGCCACTTGGTGAAGGAATGGCATTTGAAGCCTTTCAGGAAATCGTTGCCCATCTGCGCGCGCCTGACGGCTGTCCATGGGATAAGGAGCAAACGCATGAATCGCTTCGCAAGCATCTGCTCGAAGAAACGTATGAGGTGATTGCTGCCATAGACGCCGGCGATTTTCACGCGATGCGCGAGGAGTTCGGTGATTTGCTGCTGCAGATCTTTCTAAATTCACAGATCGCAGCTGAAGAAGGCGAATTCACAGTCAACGAGGTGGTGAAGGGAATATACGACAAGATAATTCGCAGGCATCCGCATGTATTTGGCGACGTCCAGGTGGACGGCGTTGATGGAGTTCTTTCGAATTGGGAAAAGCTAAAGGAAAAGGAAAGAAAGGACCAGGCTCTCAGTGCAAGAGGCGCTGCCGAAGGCGCGGGGCTGCAAGCAGAAAAGGGACTCCTGGAGGGCGTACCGGCGGCGCTGCCGGCCTTGAGTCAGGCACAGGAATATCAGGATCGTGCGGCGCGCGTGGGTTTTGATTGGCCAGACTCTGCGGGGGTCTTGGACAAGATTATCGAGGAGATTCAGGAGGTCAAAGGCGCCGGACAGGATGAAGAAGAATTTGCCAAAGAACTCGGCGATCTGCTGTTTGCCCTTGTGAATTTTGCGCGTTGGAAGAAGGCCGACGCCGAGTCGGCTCTGCGCGGTACAAACCTCAAGTTCAAAAGGCGATTTGCCCATATCGAACAGGGGGCGAAGAAACAGGGTCGCCCTCTTTCAGACTTGTCGCTGGACGAGATGGAGTCCCTGTGGCAGGCAGCTAAGGATTTCGAGTAACCGCTTTCCGCCAGATCGAAAACACCCCCGCCAACTTGATTGTCGGCCGGGCGAGAATGTGAGCGACGATATCGCGGCCGATTTGGGTGGGCCCAGGATTACTGGCTGCCGCACTGGAATCTCTGCAAGGCCTGGGTGAGCAATTCTTTGTCGAGACTTGGCTGAGGGGTATACGCCTTCCATGCGAAAGCGCGCCCGCCACAGATCCAGGCTGCAGCGCCGCCGTATGGCAGCGTAACGGCCGCGTTAGGAGTTGGCGTGATCGGCACGTAGAAGACGTTCAAGGCGCCGCTTACAATCGGTTCGACGCTTCCGTTTCTCGTGTCAACCCCATATTGGAGAATCAAATCTATCATGAACTGCGGATCGGTTACGCCGGGCGCTTCCTGCCACACGACTTGGATGAACCTTGTGGCGCTGTAAGCCGCCAGGATGCCCTGCGACGCGGTGCTGGGCGCGGCTGGGTTTCGCTGTGCACTGACGTCGAAAAAGGCCATATCCACCGGGTGACCGATGCAAAACTGGTATTCACAATAGAGCCCGGCTAGTGTGATCGCAGTGGGCGATGCCGGGATCGTCGGTAGCGGGTAGGGGGTGTAAGTCGGAATAGCGCCGACGGTCTCCTCGACCGCAACTTCAATCTGTTGACTCACACTGGGAGTTGCTGGCCCGCATCCGGCCAGCAAGCAGCCGAGGCAGAGCAAGACTACGGCGGGCCGGTTCATGGGCAAGCCTTCTCGACCGAGGGTGCGAGGTATGCCGCTAGCTGCTGTTCCCCCTGCGGATTGAGGTGCAGCGGGGTGTCGGTGTAGTATTTGGCCGGGAACGTATTCCACAAATCCAGGTAGTTCCAGCCATGCTTCACGGCCGCGGCTTCGAGGTATTGACGGTACTGATCGTAGACCCAGCGCGGATAATAGTCGTTGTATCGGACATCGCTGTTGGGCGCCCCGCTGACCACCAACATCGGCTCATTCACGAGCAGGGTGGGGACCTGACCGGCCAAATCCATGAAATCTTGAACCTGATCCAGGGACACTTGCGACTCGCGCAGCGTTGGCGGTTTTAGACCCTCGAAAGTAATGTCGCTGCTCAAAGTGTTCGGCAAGACCTCCGGTGGACCGGGAATCTGGTCTATGCCGGATGCAACCTGGACAGTGCTATAGAGCTGGTAGCGCACATCTCTATACAATGCGCGTTCCCGATCGTAGGCTTGCTCGATCAAACTAGGCGCCTGAAAATCCTTCGGCAGGAAGTGGAATTGGCTGCCCAATTTGTAAAACTCCTCCGGGTTTTGCGTTATCAGCCAATGATCCTCACGCGTCTTCGGCATCAACGTATACCACGTGACCAGCCAGATGATCATGTCTGGCTGATATTGCATGGCCTTATCGAGAATCATGAGGTCTTTTGTCGCGGATGATCGGGGATAGCTTAAGTTGTATACGTGCACTTGCTTATTGCCACACTGCAAACGCAGTGAGTCCAATTGCCCGGGGAAAGTCTGCTGGGGGGTCAGGCCGATTCCCCATACGGCCGAGTCTCCCAGCACGAGAACTCGAAACTCATTGGCAGATTTCGCGCGAGAAACGACGTGCGAGGCGAACATCGCGCCCAGGCTGCCTACGTCAAGGGCGTCGTCCGTGGGCGCAATCGTGCTGATTGGGAAGCGTTGCCGTTGCAGGTTGAAGAGTGCATACATGCTGAAGGCCTCGTAGGTGGGCTGAATGGACAGAATAACAATCTCGAAAATGCTGAAAAGGAGCAAGCCCTTTAGCAGAACGCGGCCAGTACTAACGTCGTTTTGCACAGAATTAATTATACACGGAACAAATTTGCGGTTGCCCTAACGGTGGTTCGGCCTCTTGCACGAGGCGAGAACATGCACATGGGTTTCTTAAAGTCGGTGGCCCCTGCCCGATTGTCTTGAAGAAAAGCGAAGAACTGATGATTCTGCGCGTTTTGCCCGCAAAATCATCGCTTTTTCGCAAACTCCCCGCCCAACGAATGGGGCGGGGCCGTGGGTGGGGTTGAAAGCAACTGGACTACAAGACGGCCATCAAAACCCGCACGATGCTCCTTGACGAACAGAGTCTCGCGTTGTATCATTAGAATATCCCCACCCCCCTGGGGGGGGGTAAGAACTGTTCGAGAACGGCCGTCACGAGTCAAAGAGGTGCGTATGGAAAACCGAGAAAACTCACTGCGTCGACTGAAGACCATACACGGTCACCTGCGGGGTGTTATTCGCATGGTGGAGGATGACGAGTACTGCATTGATGTGATCCGGCAGATTCAGGCCGTTGAGGCCGCGCTGAACAAGGTTAGCACTCAGATCCTGGAGAACCATTTGAGCTCGTGCGTGACGACCGTCATTCAGGGAAACAATGCCCGGGAACGTGAGCGGGTTTTGAAAGAGATCACTGAAGTATTCGAAATGTCGACGAAGGTCTGATTGCCATGATGGTCGACGCCCCAAAAAAACGCTCCGCGGGAGCGATCGTTCTCTTCTTGCTGGCCGCGGTGGCTTTCCTTCTCATCATCTTCGCCGGTCAATTCACGGCCTGGTTTCTGGAGCAGAACGCCATCGCTGACGAAAGCCTGGCGGCTCTGGGTAATGCTGGCAAGATCTGGTTTCTGGCGCAGGGACTGATTCTGGCAGCCCTCAGCGGCATTGCGTTCGGTTTTTCAAAAAGCCAGTTCCGCGCGGTCTACCAAAGCTGGCTTATGGCCAGCTTGATTACGCTCCCTGCTTTCGTCCTGCGATTTGTCGGTCCCAATAACGATCAGGTGGGCGCGCTCCTTCAAATCATAATTGGCGGTGCAGGCGGCCTCGCGCTGTTGTTGATTCGCAGGCGTGCATTTCACTTCGATCGCTGCGCGCTCGGGCTTTTGGCCATCGTCCCACTGGGTATCTGGCCGTTCCTGCTGTGGGGCGCGGTTGGCTCGGGCACCGATATCTTCCTGAATCTTCTTGCGGGCCTGGCCCTGGGCCTTCTTGCCGCGGGTCTCATCGTGACGTCGGATGACAATTACTTCCTGGATGGCCTCGGAGTCGGAATCCTTCTTGCAATCCTCGGTTCGAATCTCGGTTACGACGGCGGGCAATTGCTGCTCATCGTCGTCTTGCCTGCCTTCAGTTTTGCCCTGGTTAGTTTTGCATCGTCGGTAAGCGCTATGACGATCGGCGTCGGCCTCCTGGCTGCGGCGCCCTTGATTTTTGTTGATCCCACCGAATTGACGATTGTCCTGGGCGATTTGCTTCCGTGGGCCGCGCGAAGCCTCCTTTATGATGATGGGATTGGGCTTCCTGATAGGTCTGGCCGTTTGGATTTGGAGAAGGTGGGGCAGGAGACTCGCAGTGAATCCTCTGCTGGGCGCCGTCCTTACTTGGGGCCTGGCAGTCCTCATTTATGGTTTCTTTGGACTGCACGGTTCGTACGGTGATCGGCTCTTCGTCATCCTGAAAGATCAAGCCAACGTGTCCAAAGCGGCCACAATACAGGATCGGAACCAGCGCCTGTCATACGTGTACGAGACGCTTACGGCCCACGCCGAACTCGACGCAAGCGGATCTGCGCCGAACCCTGGATCGTTTCGGAATCCATTACACACCGTACTACTTGGTAAATGGCCTGGAGGTGGACGGTGGCGCTCTCGTTCGTCTGTATCTGCTCAGCCGCCCCGAGGTGGACCGAGTGATTCCAAGCCCGCGTCTGCGCGCCATCCCCCGGCTGAGTCCGCCGATGAGCGGAGATTCCACTACTGTGGCAGAAGTTCCCGGCTGGAATATCCAAATGATCGGCGCCGATCGGGTGTGGAAAGACTTCGGGGTAAGCGGCAAAGGCATTGTGGTAGGACAGTCCGATACAGGTGTGGATGGGATGCATCCGGCGTTGACGACCTCTTACCGCGGAGCCAGTCAAGGCAATGACTACAATTGGTACGATCCGTGGACGAATTCCATTGCGCCGAACGATCAGGAGGGGCACGGTACTCACACGTTGGGGATTGTCCTGGGAAAGGGCGGCATTGGTATCGCGCCCGATGCGCAATGGATCGGCTGTGTCAATCTCGAACGGAACCTTGGAGACGCGCCGCTTTATCTCAATTGTATGCAGTTTATGCTCGCGCCCTTCCCACATAACGGGAATCCATTCACCGACGGAGATCCGACCCGAGCCGCCGAGGTGTTGAACAATTCGTGGGGCTGCCCCACCCTGGAAGGCTGTGATGCCGGATCCCTGCGGCCCGCGGTGGATGCGCTGCGCGCCGCTGGCATCTTTGTCGTGGTATCGGCCGGGAATGATGGCCCGGCCTGTGGGACGCTTGACAATCCGCCGGCGATCTACCAGTCCGTCCTCTCGGTCGGTGCGGTGGACCAGTCGGGAAACATGGCTTTCTTCAGCAGCCGCGGGCCGGTTACATTTGACGGCTCGAATCGCGTCAAGCCGGATATTTCTGCACCGGGGGTTAACGTCGTGTCGTCTTTGCCGAACGGAACCTACGGCGCTGAATCGGGCACATCCATGGCGGGGCCGCATCTGGTGGGCGTAGTTGCATTAATGTGGTCGGCCAATCCTGCCTTGATCGGGGATATTGATCGCACGGAGCAAATCCTCGTCCAAACGGCAAATCCTTACAGCGGTACCGAGCCCGCCGGCGATTGTTTCACGGGCACCAAGCCGAACGATGCCTACGGCTATGGCATCGTTGACGCCTACGCCGCCGTCAAGATGGCGCTGGGAAAATAACGACGAAATCTTACGAGACAAGGAGTGTCACATGACTACTGTTACTTACTCAGTTCCTGCAATCATGTGCATGCACTGCACCCATACCATCGAAATGGAAGTGGGTGAGCTGCAAGGAGTCCAGAACGTCAAGGCCGATTTGGACACGAAGAACGTGACGATCACATTCGCCCCGCCGGCGGACGAAACAAAGATCAAGGCCCTGCTGGCTGAGATTGAGTATCCGGCCGCGTCCTAATCCGCTCAACGATACCGGTAGTTGCCATCCCCAGAGATGTGCGACTCCATTACGTGGTGAGGTATGTCTGATACGAAACAATTAACTCTGCCGATTACCGGCATGTATTGTGCCAATTGCGTGACGACGATCGAACGCAACCTTAAGAAGGTGGAAGGTGTGCAGTCCGCCGCGGTAAATTTGTCTTCCGAGCGCGCCTTGGTGCAGTTCGACCCCGCCGTAGCCGGGCTTGACGACCTGATCGCACGCGTGGAGCGGGCAGGCTACGGGGTTGCCATGGGCGAAGCCGATCTGGTCATAAAGCGTCTCGCGGACGACAACGATGCGCGTCGCCTGCAGAAGGCTCTACTGTTGGTTGAGGGTGTGCTGGAAGCTCACGTCAGCATCTCGACGGAACACGCACAGATCAAGTATGTTCCCACCATCGTCACGCAGGCTGAAATTCGGCGGGCGGTCACGAAGTCCGGCTTCGAAGCTCTGGAGCTAGGCGGCGATGCTGAGGACGCGGAAGCGGTCGCACGGCAGCACGAAATCGATGTGCAGCGTAGGCTGCTGATAACAGGGATCATTTTCACAGTTCCGCTTTTTCTGCTCTCTATGGCACGGGATTTTGGCCTTTTGCCACTGTCATTCTATTCAATGCCGCCTGAGCCAGGTGTGATGGCCGTGACGTGGCCATGGTTCAACTGGCTTCTCTTTGCGCTCGCCACGCCGGTCCAGTTCTATGTTGGCTGGCAATATTACGTGGGTGCCTACAAGGCGCTGCGCAGCGGCTCTTCGAACATGGACGTTTTGATCGCCATGGGGTCGTCGGTAGCGTACTTCTACTCGATAATTGTGTCATTGGGCTTGATCGCTGGCGAGGTTTACTTCGAAACGGCCGCTGTGATCATCACCCTGATTCGAGTTGGCAAGTTTCTCGAGGCTCGTGCAAAGGGCAGGACGTCTGAGGCTATTAAGAAACTAATGGGACTGCGCGCAAAGACCGCGCGAGTCCTGCGTGATGGGTCCGAAGTGGAAGTGCCCATTGACGATGTTCGTGTAGGTGACTTGGTAATTGTGCGTCCCGGAGAGAAGATCGCCGTGGATGGTGTTGTCGTGGATGGTCGAAGCTCCGTTGATGAATCCATGTTGACGGGTGAGTCGTTGCCGGTGGACAAGAAGTCCGGTGATGCGGTGATCGGCGCCACATTGAACAAATTGGGCATGCTCAAGTTCGAGGCGACCAGGGTCGGCAAGGAAACCGCGCTCGCACAAATTGTGAAGCTCGTCGAAGATGCGCAGGGCAGCAAGGCGCCCATTCAGAGACTTGCTGACCAGGTCTCTGCCGTGTTCGTGCCGATCGTCATCGCCCTGGCTGTGGCAACGTTTGCCGCGTGGTTTCTCTTTGTTCCAGCAGCTTCGGGCGGACACAGTATTAATACGGCCTTGATCAATATGGTGGCTGTGCTTGTCATCGCGTGTCCGTGTGCGATGGGATTGGCTACGCCGACGGCCGTAATGGTCGGTACGGGAAAGGGCGCTGAAATTGGCGTGCTGTTTCGAACCAGCCAGGCCCTGGAGAATGCGGGTAAGGTGTCGGTTGTAATCCTGGACAAGACGGGCACGATCACAAAGGGACAACCGGCGGTTACGGATGTTTTAATCGGTGCATCAGGCTCTTTGACGACGGCCGAGCTACTGCAATTGGCAGCCTCCGTCGAGAAGGGGAGCGAGCATCCCTTGGGTGAGGCCATCTGGGCCGAGGCCACCAACCGGGGGCTGGCTTTGGGCGAGCCGTCCGGCTTCCAGGCGCAGGCCGGTCAGGGTGTTGAGGCAGTCGTGAACGGGCGGCTTGTGGCCGTTGGCAGCTTCCGCATGATGGAGTCGCATAGCTATCCCATCAACGGGCTTGAGGGCGCGGTGACGGAACTACAATCCAAAGCCCGAACCGCGATGCTGGTGGCGGTGGACGGCAAGGTCCAGGGCGTGATCGCGGTTGCCGACACAGTCAAGGATGGCTCGCGGGAGGCTATTGATGAGTTGCATCGCCTCGGTCTAACGGTGGCGATGATCACCGGCGACAACCAGAAAACGGCCAGTGCAATCGCGGCTGAGGTCGGCGTGGACTCTGTCCTGGCGGAAGTGTTACCAGAGGGAAAATCTGCTGAAGTCAAGAAGCTTCAGGCTGCAACGGATGGCGGGAAGGCATCGCATGGTACGGTGGTGGCCATGGTTGGGGATGGCATAAACGATGCACCTGCGCTCGCGCAAGCGGATGTAGGCATTGCAATCGGAACAGGGACAGACGTGGCGATGGCGGCCGCACCGGTTACGCTGATCAGTGGCGACCTGCGCGGAGTGGCGCGTGCAATTTCGTTGTCTCGCAAAACCCTAAGTACGATCAAGCAAAACCTCTTCTGGGCGTTCTTCTACAATGTTATCCTGATCCCTGCCGCGGCGCTGGGATTGCTGAACCCGATGCTGGCCGCGGCAGCCATGGCCTTCAGCAGTGTGTTTGTAGTGAGCAACAGCCTGCGGCTTCGCGGGGCCAAAGTGTAACGGCCGCTGGTACCGTCATGGTCGGCGGCGTAGAGCCAACGAGAAAAAGCTCGCGCGGGGGAATGCCGGTTTCTCGCCGATGATCATCATTCCCGCGTATGCGGCTTCTTCCCCGCGCTGGATCCTATTGGCTTGAAGAGGACACGAATGTCGAATCCCAAGTATGTCCTGGCCTTGAGTTGGCGGGCCCTTACACCCATGTACGATGCGCTGGTAGAAGGTCCGATGTCAGCTCTTCGTCTTCGGAAGGTCCTGTTGGATCAACTCTGCGACGTCGACAACAAGAGAATCTTGGATGTTGGCTGCGGCACGGGGACTCTGGCAACCATGCTTAAGCGACGATTTCCGTCCGCGGACGTTGTCGCACTGGACGGCGATCCGGAAATCCTGGATATTGCGTGTTCCAAAGCGAAGGAATCTGGGGTGCCTATTCAGTTTCAACAAGGTATGTCGTTCGACCTTCCGTTTCCAGACGGTTCGTTTGACGGGGTTCTCTCGAGCCTTATGCTGCATCACCTGGTGCGGGAGGACAAGCAAAAGACGGCCGCCGAGGTCTACCGAGTCATGCGAAGCGGCGGCCGTCTGTTGGTGCTGGATTTTGCGGAATCTCGAGGCCTGCTTGGAATTGCACTGAATTCACTCGTGCGGCGCTTTGAGCGCATAGCCGATAATTTGGATGGCTTTCTGCCTGTGATATTTAGCGAGGCGGGCTTTCACGGTGGGCGGGAAATTCGCCGTTTCTTGTTCGGTTCGCTGGCAGTACTCGAATTCTCAAAATAGCGGATTAATGTTCCAACCTGAATAAACTAGAAAAATATCATAAATATTGACTTTTCTCTTGGACCCTGCTATAATGCCGTAAACCGGCGTCGAGCGGCGAGTAAGGACCGTTTAAGTCGTGTAGTCAGCATCAAGCTTATTGTCCAACCACCTCATCCCCAGGAGTGCGCCCGCATGTCGCAACTAGAAATCAAAGACCTGCATGTCAGCATCGACGGCAAGGAAATCTTGAAGGGCGTCGATCTCACCGTCAAGCAGGGTGAAATCCATGCCATCATGGGACCGAACGGGACAGGCAAATCCACCTTGGCCTACACCTTAATGGGACATCCGTCCTACTCAGTCACGAAAGGCGAGGTCCATTTTAAGGATCAAAATCTTCTGGAGCTCGCTCCCGATGAGCGTTCCCGGTTGGGCATTTTTCTGGCATTTCAATATCCAGTCGCCATTTCGGGCGTAACCGTCGCAAATTTCCTCCGTACGGCCCTGAATGCCCGTCGGCGCGCTGCCAACAAAGAAGACAAGGGCATGCCCATCCCGGAGTTTCGGAAGCTGCTCAAGGAGAAAATGGAAGTTCTAAAGATGGATCAGGCGTTTGCCGGCAGGTATCTGAACGAGGGCTTCTCTGGTGGAGAGAAGAAACGCGCCGAGATCCTGCAAATGGCCACGCTCAAGCCAGAGATTGCCATTCTGGACGAGACAGATTCGGGGCTCGATATTGATGCCCTGCGGGTTGTCGCCGACGGGGTAAATGCGCTCACCGGCCCCGATCTGGGTGTGCTGGTGATTACGCATTATCAGCGCCTTCTGAACTACATCAAGCCGCATTTTGTCCACGTCATGATGGGCGGGCGCATTGTCGAATCAGGCGGCCCGGACCTTGCGCTTAGCCTTGAGGAACATGGTTACGACTGGATTCGAGAAAAAGCAGAAGCGTAGAGACACATATCCGTTAGAGGTGTAGCAATGGCTGAAAAACAGAAGGACGAGAAAATCCTTGAAGGTATCGGCGAGTACAAGTATGGCTTCCACGACTCGGAAGAAAAGTACGTCTTCAAGTCTCAAAGAGGCCTGAGCCGCGAGGTCGTCGAACAAATATCGGAGATGAAGGGTGAGCCGCAGTGGATGCTTGATTTCCGCCTGAAGGCTCTTGAGCATTTCCTCAAGCGTCCCATGCCCACCTGGGGCCCTTCGCTCAAAGACCTCGACTTCGACCGGATTTTCTTTTACGTTAAGCCAAATGAGAAGCAGGAGAAGTCGTGGGAAGACGTGCCGGACGACATCAAGCGCACTTTCGATAAGCTGGGTGTGCCGGAGGCGGAGCGCAAGTTCCTTGCAGGCCTCGGCGCGCAATATGAATCTGAGATGGTCTATCACTCCATCCAGGAGCATCTGGAGAAACAAGGTGTGATCTTTGTTTCGATTGAAGACGGCCTGAAGAAATACCCCGACTTGTTCCGCGAGCACTTTGGCAAGGTGATCCCGATCGAAGATAACAAGTTTGCTGCTTTGAACTCTGCCGTGTGGTCCGGCGGCTCCTTCGTCTATGTCCCCAAGGGCGTGAAGGTTGACCTGCCGCTTCAGGCCTATTTCAGGTTGAATACCGCCAACGTCGGACAGTTCGAACGGACTCTTATCATCGTGGATGAAGGTGCACAGGTGCATTATGTGGAAGGTTGCACGGCCCCGCAGTACACCACAAACTCGTTCCATTCGGGCGTGATCGAAATCATTGTCAAAAAGGGCGCACGCTCTCGTTACTCGACCATTCAGAATTGGTCTACCAACGTCTACAATCTCGTGACTCAGCGGGCCATGGTCTTTGAAGGTGGAACCCACGAATGGGTTGATGCCAACCTTGGCTCCAAGATCACGATGAAATACCCATCTTGCTACCTCATGGAACCTGGTGCGCACGGCTCCATGCTATCGATGGCTTTTGCCGGACCGGGTCAGACGCAGGACGCCGGCGGCAAGATGTACCACTTTGCGCCCAACACGACCAGCAAGGTGACATCGAAGTCCATCAGCAAAGGCGGCGGGCGTGCTTCATTTCGCGGCCTGCTCAAGGTTCACAAGGGCGCCAAGGGCGTCAGATCCAACACAGTCTGCGACGCGTTGTTGCTCGATCCGCAATCCCGTTCCGATACATACCCTACCATTGAAATTGACGAAGACGATGTAACCATCGGTCACGAAGCCTCCGTCAGCAAAGTAGGCGAAGAGCAACTGTTTTACCTAATGTCACGCGGCTTGAGTGAGGAGGAGGCCACGACCATGGTAGTTTCGGGCTTCATCGAGCCGCTCGTCAAGGAATTGCCGATGGAGTACGCGGTAGAAATGAACCGCCTTATCCAACTTCAAATGGAAAGCTCGATAGGCTAGTCGCCTCGAGCTTCAAACTCGCCACTTCAAAGAAAGGAAGTATGCAAGAAAAACCCAAGGTGGTGGTGTCCCGGACAAGACCGGGCGAGAGAGCACCCGAATTCGCATTCACAAAGGCCGACATCCCGGCCGCAAAAGGCGCGTTCCTGGCTTACAGGTCGAGAGCCTGGGATGCATTTAAGAAGCAGGCGCTTCCCGATGTGACTCAGGAGGCCTGGCGGCGGACCGACGTGCACGGTCTGCCGGCTCAGACTTTCAGATTGCCGGCATCAAACGCGTACCAGGATTTTCCCGCAGTTCCTGATGACCTGCTCAGGCCGTTGGTTGCCGAACAGCACGGTGGGCAGATTGTTCTCCTCCCCGGGGGTTCCAAAATTGATCTTGACCCGGCGCTCGAAAAGCAGGGCGTCGTTTTCACCGACTTGAGGACGGCGCAGGAGCAACATCCCGAATTAGTTGAGAGGATCCTTGGTCAGACGGTCAATGTGGAAGAAGGCAAATTCGCGGCGTTGGCAGGGGCGTTTTCGCAAGACGGTGTCCTTCTCTACGTGCCGAAGAATGTGCGGGCTGAACAACCGCTTCACAGCATTCTGTGGGGTCCCGGCGCTGGCCTTGCGCATATATCCCACCTGCTGATCTACATTGATGAGGGTGCCAGCGTGACCTACGTTCACGAGTCTGCCTCCCCGACAGAATCTGCGGACGCACTTCACGCCGGAATAGTTGAGATCAAAGTCATGCAGGGCGCGAGTCTGAAGTTTGTCGAGCTGCAGTCGTGGGGCAAGCATGTCTGGAATTTCACTCATGAGCGTATTCGTGTTGAACGGGATGGCAATCTCGATTGGATTTTCGGCGCGATTGGCTCCAAATTGACCAAGAACTTTTCAGAGCTCGATTTGGCAGGTGAAGGTTCTTCCGGGCGCATGTCGGGCTTCTACTTCACTGACGGCACCCAGCATCTGGATCATGACACGCAGCAAAATCATCTTGCGCCCCACACGACCAGCGATTTGCTCTTCAAAGGCGCCTTGAAAGGCAAGAGCCGGTCCGTCTGGCAGGGCATGATCTATGTGGCCAAGGGGGCCGAGAAGACCGACGGCTATCAGGCCAACCGCAATATCGTGCTCGAGGAGGGGGCTCGCGCGGATTCAATTCCTGGGCTCGAGATCCTCGCCGACGATGTGCGCTGCACTCATGGCGCAACGGTCGGTAAGTTGGAGCAGGAGCCCCTGTTCTATCTTGAATCGCGGGGCATCACGCAAAAGGAAGCAGAACGGCTTGTCGTGGAGGGATTTTTCGATCCGATAATGCAGCGCATACCGTTTGAGGGCGTAAGAGAAAGATTTCACGAAGCAATTTTGGAGAAAATGGGATAAGGCGTCCCAGGGGTACTTTCCGATGAAAAAGAAAAAAACTGTAGCAGGAAAGAGAATGAAGACCAATACCAAAGTGACCAGGAAGAAAACCACGCGTCCGGCCGCAAGGCCCGCTGTGGTTGCTGAGAAGAAACCTATGGCGGTCGTTGCTTCAAAGAGCTACGCAAAATCTGTTGCAACGGCTGCCGCCCGGGCGATACAGAAGGCGGTGATTCCGCCCACGAAAAGGATCCATCCCGTGCGACCTACGCGGCCATCCCGTGCATCTTCGGGCACTCCTTCTGTAAATCGCCAAACGGTCCGGCTGGCGCGCATTCCTCAATTCAACTACATGAAGGCGCCCGGAGTGGAACATGGCTTTGAAGTCGGTAACACGGTCGAGGTGTTTTGTGACCATGAGAGAGATGGCGAGCGAGTGCGCGGCTGGATCAAAGGCATTGTCGTTCAGATAGACAATAAGCTTGTGGCCGTGCAGTTCCGCTCGAACGTCTTCCTGACGGATGGATGGATGGTTCCGGACCGCATCCTTTGGTACTCGCTTACCTCCGATCAAATCCGGGCCGCTACCCTGGCTAAACGAGGCAACCGCAAGACCATTCCTGATTACTAATGCCGGGAGAAACCGGGTCCGTTAGTAGTCTTGAGGTCTGTGACTACTGTTGTATCAACCATGACTTTCGACGTTAATCTTGTCCGTAAGGATTTTCCGATTCTGAGCCGGGATGTTCGCCCGGGCGTGAGGCTGGTGTATCTTGATTCGACCGCCACCTCACAGAAGCCGCAGCAGGTCATCGAAGCGATGAACAGCTTCTATCGCCTGTCCAATGCCAACATTCATCGCGGCGTGCACACCCTGGCCGAAGAGGCCACGGGGATGTACGAGCAGGCCCGTGTGAAGATTGCGAAATTCATCAATTCACCTTCGCCCCATCAGGTTATCTATACTCGTAACACGACCGAGTCGATTAATCTCGTTGCCTATAGCTGGGGTCGTGCAAATCTGAAATCGGGCGACCTGGTGATCCTGACCGAGATGGAGCACCATAGCAATCTGGTGCCCTGGCAGATACTGGCTTCGGAACGCGGTATCCGTCTCGAATTTATCCCGGTCACAGAGGCTGGCCTGCTTGACCTCGATGCCTATCGCTCGCTCCTTGCCCAGGGACCGAAACTGGTCTCGTTTACGCACATGTCCAACGTGCTTGGCACAATCACGCCTGCTGCGGAGATCATCAGGCTGGCCCATGAAGCCGGCGCTGTCACTGTACTGGACGGCGCACAGTCGGTTCCGCACTTGAAAGTAGACGTGCAGGCCCTTGACGTGGAGTTCATGGCTTTCTCAGCTCACAAAATGTGCGGTCCGACCGGAATTGGCGCCCTTTATGGCAAGGCTGCGTTGCTCGATAAGATGCCGCCATTCCTTGGCGGTGGGGACATGATCAAAGAAGTCCATCTGCGGTCGTTTCGCCCGAACTCCGTCCCGCACAAGTTTGAAGCAGGCACGCCTGCCATCGCCGAAGCCGTAGGCTTCGGGGCGGCTGTTGACTACCTTTCATCACTTGGTATGGAAAATGTTGCCGCGCACGAGCGCGACATCATTTCATACGCCCTGGAGCGGCTCGAGGAGGTACCAGGACTCAGGGTCTTTGGCCCTTCGGCCGATAAGAAGGGCGGCGTCGCCTCCTTTACATTCGACGGCGTGCATCCTCACGACGTGGCGCAGATCCTGGATCGAGACGGGATAGCTGTCCGGGCCGGCCACCATTGTGCTCAGCCGCTGCACGAGAAATTTGGAATTCCGGCGACCACCCGTGCCAGTTTCTATCTTTACTCAACCAGAGACGAAGTAGATACTTTGATCAACGGCATCTACAATGTGAAGAAAGTGTTCGGATAAGGACCTACGCTCAGCCCCTTTCGTTCGGGTCTGGGCTGCGCCTCGCGATCACTGGAGCAGCATGGACGATCTCTATCGTGAAGTAATCATCGAGCATTATAAGAATCCCGCCTATCGTGGCCATCTTGATCCGCACGACATTACGTTTTCCGACAGTAATCCTCTATGCGGCGACCACATCCAGATTGACTTGCGCGTCGATGACGCCGGTAAGGTTACAGATGCTCGCTTCGATGGTCATGGGTGCGCCATCTCGCAGGCCTCCGCGGACCTGTTGATCGAATCCATTATTGGAAAACCGCTCGACGATGTTAAAAAGCTCGGAAAGCAGGATGTCCTGGATATGCTCGGCATTGACCTGGGCCCCGTTCGCCTAAAATGTGCGCTGCTTTCTCTGAAAGTCTTGAAAGCTGGCGCATACGGCCTCGGCGAGGCCAGCGACGAACTGGTCGAATAGCAGGATTGGAACCCGGCGCATCGAATTCTGGCGCCGACAGCCTGCGGGGACAACACATGTTCAATTACGCTACCTTAGATGAGTCCGAAGTGGAGTTTCTCGAAATCGCACCGGCCAGCGAACTGCCGGCCGGCCAGAGGTTGTTTGTGGAAATTGAAGGAAAACCGATCGTCATCTTCAACATTGCCGGACAGTATTTTTCGATCGCCGACGTTTGCTCGCACGACGATGGGCCGGTCGGGGAGGGGCAAATCGACGGTTACAACATCACGTGCCCGCGTCATGGTGCGCAGTTCGATATTCGTACGGGCAAGGTCATGCAAATGCCCGCCGTTGTCGATATTCCTGCCTATCCGGTAAAAGTCGTGGACGGCATGATTCAACTGGGCGTCCCAAAAACCTAGACCCGTGTGCCATTTACCCGACAAACGTGGATGCCTCTGCGCCTTCACGTTTTTTTCTTTTTGCCATGCCGGTTCCAGCCTGACGGCTGCATTTTGGCCTACCAATCGCCGGCGTACTCGATCGCATACGGCTTGGTGATGATTTCAATTCTATGCCGGCGAAGCTCCACGAATTGTCGGATGGCCAGGTTGTCGTGGGCAACCCACGAAACAAGCATGTCTCCGGCCGACAACTCGCCGAACCCGGACTTATACTTAATGTCCCACCGGGATTCTGCCAATCCTTCCAACCAATTCAAGGACTTGCTCCGTTCCTCGAAGAACCGCCCTCGTCTCTCGTTGAAATCCTGGCCGTTGTAGTTCCTCTCGACCACCCATCTTTCGGGGCTGATGCGATACCATTCCTCCTGCTGTCGATTCAAAATGAAATCCAGGTGCTCACGAAAGTCCTCGCGCTCTTCGTCGTAAAGATGGCAGAGAAGTTCAAGCATGGACCATGAATCTGCCTTCGGCTTAACCTGTGTCTCTTGCTGCGTGATTCCCGCCAACAAAGTGCGGATTATCTCCGTGCTTAAGGTGAGTTCCTGGTATACGGCCTCGAAATTCATCCTTTCCTCCCGTCCATTTCACTGCCCTGCTATTCGCAGATATCGAATTGCCCCACGATCCGCAGGATGTCAAATCCTTCTGCAAAAGGCTTTTCTGCCAGGGCGCCGTGCCGTACCATGATTGCCCGGGTCAATTCCGCGCTGAAGTAGTACTTATCACTATAGGTTTCGTATTGCGATAGGGCCCGCACTTTAGCGTTGACATCCTCTTCACTCACTTCAACCAGGAAATCGGGGAAAAAACCGTGGGAGGATCGAACGACGTCGAAGCCCAGCACCGTGATCCCTCGGAACGCCCGCAGCGACTCCTCTGTCATCGTGTTGTGATCCTGATGAACATCCTGTTGGCTGTGAACGAAGATGATGTCGGGTTGGAAGTCGGTTCGCAGTCTCAGGAAGTATTCCAGGATTTCCTGTCTCGCCTCCGGAAACACGCGCGTGGTGAAGGGCCCGAATATCGTACACTCCCTGGAAATGCCCAACACACCCATGCTTTTGTAGTGTTCCTTCACCACGTTCTGGAGCAGCGGGTTCTTCTGGTTGTCTGATAAGGTTACGCATAGCACGCTGCTCATGCGTGCAATGTGATGGATCAGCGCACCGCAGCCTATTTCGATGTCGTCGGGATGGGCACCGAGGAAGAGGACGCGTTTGCCGTAGAAGATCATAGTCCGCTCCTGTCGGAGCATCCTAACCGTGCTGCGTGGAATTCGGGTTTTGTCACTGTGGGCTCCTGGATGCTATTTCGTAGCCAGGATTCCGCCCACTACTTTGGTCATAACCAGCTTGCCATCCCTGTCGTACCGGCGCTTGGCCGCTTTCTCGATCGCGCCAATGAGAACTTCGTATTCGGCTTTGTCGTTGAACATGGATGTCCATAGTTTGCGATCCTCCGACAGCGAAGCGCGGGTGTAGTCGATGAATGGCTGCACGGAGGGAAAAGTAATGGGATTCTCGAATACTAGCAGCTGGGTCTTGGCGAAGAGCCTCTCGATAGTCTGATAAATAACGCCCTTGAACCGGGATGACCCTGGCATGGGCGGGATCGGCTTATTGGTAGCCTCCTTGATGATCTCGTAGAAAAGCTGCTTGTTTTCGGGCAGAGGCCCGGTGACGAAAAGGGCGCCTCCCGGTCTTAGCACGCGGTGCACTTCATCGAAAGTGAAGGCCAGATCGGCAGCATAGTAGATCGCAAAGGCGCTTGAGACGAGGTCGAACGTATTGTCTTCGAATTCGAAGCGCTTATTGAAATCCAGGGACTGGAAGAGGACATTGTCTTTTCGTTCAAGATTACGGGAACGCGCCTTTTCGAGCAATTCGGCGGATAAGTCGCCGCCTATGACGTCAGTCTTCCTATCAGTAAAATCTCGGTATAAGAAGCATTGCTTGCCAGCGCCGCACCCGACATCCAGGATCTTCATGCCGGGCTTGGGTTGCAGGATTTCCACGGTCCATTCGTCGATATTTCGAGCCCCGTACTTCTCATGGATATCAATGCGTGTCAACAAGTCTTTGGTGGTCTCTTGATAGTTGATCTGCATAGGAACCTCTAGTAAATATTTGACGGCGGGCGAAAGTCAGTTAGTCGCGGATATTCCTGTCGCTTTTGGGCTACGGCTTGGACGGTAATATACCACAGCATAATGCCAACCGTCGCGGCACTCAGGTGCCGCGGCGGTTGGCATACTTATCCAGCTTATAGGAGCCGGCCGATTTCTTCTTGGACGGCTTCGCAAGCCGATGGAAGCGCTGCGAGGACCGCCGGACTCAGTTCGTTGCTTATCTGGATTTGTCCCGCCTCGATCCCTATCAGTCGGATGGCGATTCTCTTTCGGTCTGGATTTAGCAGACGCTCCAACTCAAGCGTCTCGGCAACACCCCACCCGTGGGAAGTCTTTGAGCCAGCCGAGAAAGCTGAAAGCTCTTCTAGGCGCAGGCGGTGAATCGTCCCCGGGGTGGCCCCGCTTCGGACGGCATCGACCAGAATTGCAGCTTGTGCGCCTTCCAGCAGATCCAACAATCCAAGTCCAGGCAATTCGGAGAGTTCCACGCGAACGTTCTGGCGATTGGCTGTCTGAGGATTATTCTCCTGCCAGCGCCGGACTGTTGCCAAGCCTGCGGCGTCGTCTCCGCGTAGGCTTTGGCCAATGCCAATCACTGCGATCTTCAAAGCCCGTCTCAACATTTTCCTGCAAGCCGGGGAAACTCGGCTTCGTCGATCTTCAGTCTCAGAAAGTGCGTTGCGCATGAGATGCACGGGTCGTAGGCGCGCACCAGATGTTCGGCCGTGAGTGTGGCCTGGGGTTCAGGCATTTTCACGATCTTCGGGGCCATCGCCAACAAATCGGCTTCAATGCGCGGCAAGTTCTGCGCTGTCGGAGGCGTGATCTTGGCAAATTGCACTAATCCGTTTTCGTCAATTTTGTATCGATGGTAGAGAAGTCCCCGCGGCGCCTCAGTTGCGCCTGTGCCTTCACCGGCCTTGAGGACCAGTTCCATGTGCGCAGGACCGTCCGGGTTGTACGCTCCTGCCAACTGGATTGCTTCTTCCAAGAATTGGACTAGCTCGACGGCGCGGGCGATCAACGATTTGTAGGGGTTTTTTAATGGAAGTCTAACTTTCGAATCCTTTAAGGCCTTTTGTGCTGCCGGCAGCAATTGCTCGCGGTTCAGGTTGAGCCGGGCCAGCGGGCCGACGAGGTAGGTTTTGCCGTCAACGGTGTGCCCATGGAGGGCATTCGAGCGTTGAACGTGTTCCTCGATATAGCCCTTCTCGTATTCCGCAATGCTGAGTTTGCGGCCTTTGGATGACCACACTTCGCCCTCGATAACGGCGTATTCTTCCGGGTGGTGGAGCGCCACGAATTCGTAGTCTATCTCCAGGTCGGGGTACGGCAGAGTAATTGCCCATTTGACGCAGTCCTGCGCTGCCCTGAATCCCCATTCGAGTTCCGGGAGCAGAGCCCTAATCGCCGCGGGATCTGGCCAGCTGTAGAAGCCGCCCACGCAGACGTTCACGGGATGTACGGAGCGTCCGCCAATGGCCTTCAGGATTTCATTTCCGGCCTTCTTGAGTCGCAATGCGTTCTTCACAACATCCGGCGCGATGGCGGCCAGCTCAAATGCCAATTCCTTCCCAAACAGATCCGGGGCCTGTAGCATATAGATATGAAGTGCGTGACTCTCAATATACTCTCCGCAATACATCAGACGTCTCAGCGCGCGCACCTGCGGGCTGACCTTAATGCCGAGCGCATTTTCCAGCGCATAGGCAGAACTCATTTGATATGCCACAGGGCAGATGCCGCATATACGCGCGGTGATATCGGGGACTTCCTGTAGGAAGCGGCCCTTAAGGAAGCCTTCGAAAAAGCGCGGCGGCTCATAGATGTCCAGCCTGATTTCAACGGCCTTGCCATCCTGGAGTCCGATATACAAGCCGCCCTCACCTTCCACGCGGGCCAGAGCTGGGACTTCAATATTCTTCATTTTGTCTCCCTGCTGGCTTCGGCAATTGCATCAGCAGCCTTCCGGAAAGCAGGCGCATATCCGCTAATTCCCCGGTAAAGGCCGGCAGTCTCACCGGGATGCCGCTCCAATTTGGTAAGGATGGCGGTCAGCGAATTGGTGTTCACCTCCCGCGTTGGGCCAAAGCAGCCATAGCAGCCGCGGCCGTTTGCAGGACACAGCGCGCCGCAGCCCGTAACCGTGACAGGGCCGAGGCACGGAATGCCCTTGTCGACGAGGACGCAAACCGTGCCTCGCCGCTTGCATTCCAGACAAACTGAATGCGTGGGCAGATTGGGTTTTCGGTTGCTCACGCAGCGCCACGATGACTTCGATAACCTGGGCCTTGTTGACAGGGCAGCCTGGAAGTTCCAAATCCACCTTCACGTAGCCTGAAATGGGCTTGGAGGTCTTTAGATAATGCAGGTATTCCGGGTGGCTGTAGATGGTCTCGGCATAAACGTCGGCATCGGCGTAGTTTCTCAAGGCCTGGATGCCGCCAGCCGTAGCGCATGTTCCCAATGCAATGAGCACTTTTGACTGCTCTCGGATTTCCTGAATGCGCTCGATCTCATGCGGTGTGGTGACTGATCCTTCCACGAGTGCAATATCGTACGGACCGGGGCGCGTGGCGCGCGAGGCTTCGAGGAAGAACGCAATATCCACAGCATTGGCCAGGTCCAAAAGCTCATCTTCCATATTGAGCAGGGAGAGCTGGCAGCCATCGCACGATGAGAACTTGTAAACGGCAACAGTAGGTTTGTGAGCGGCCATTAGAACTCCTCTACATTGAAGAACGGCTGCAGCGCATCGAACCGGAACACGGGGCCGTCCTTGCAGATGAAATATGGACCGATCTGGCAGTGGCCGCAGGAGCCTTGCCCGCACTTCATGTTCCTCTCTAGCGAAACATGAATGCTGTCGACGGGGATGCGCCGAGCCAGGGCTTCGTAAATCACGAACCGGATCATGATTTCCGGGCCGCAGGTTAGGACTGCCGTTTTTCGTGCGTCGATGCGAAATTGATAGAACCACATTGGCACCACGCCAACTGATCCCGTCCAGCCTTCGCCGCCGCGGTCTACTGTGAGTTGTATGTCAATGCCGGCTTTCCGCCACGTAATCGTGTTCATCGGTGTACATCAATTGATCCGGAGTCCGCGCCCCATAAAGCAGTGTGACCTTGCCAAATTTGTCGCGGTTGTGGATGATGTGATAGATGGCGGGTCGCAATGGCGGAAGACCGATACCGCCGGTGGCAATGAACAGGTCTTTGCCGATCAGCTCCTCCATTGGCCAGGAAGTGCCGAATGGGCCGCGCAGGCCCACCACGTCGCCCACCTTCAGACGGCTGACTGCCCGGGTGACATTTCCCACAAATCGGATGCTGTGCCCGACGCCAGAAGTATCTTCCGGATCTGAACAGATCGAGATGGCGGCTTCTCCGACACCGGGAACGTAGATCATGTTGAACTGTCCCGGCCGGAAGGCGTAGGATCGTTGGAGAGACGGCTCCGTGAATTTGAACCAGTAGGTGGCAATGCCTTCGACCTCGGGGTTCACCGCGGTTATCTCGGCCCAACTCGGTTGCAACAGATATTCGGGATGCACCGCGGCCGGTCGAGTGATTTGTTCGGTGCTCATTTAGCGATCTCCTTCCGCAACTCCGGGATCTCTTCGGTCAGGTCGATACCGGCTGGGCACCACGTGATGCACCGTCCGCAGCCAACACACCCCGATGTGCCGTATTGTTGCACCCAGGTCCCCAACTTATGAGACAGCCATTGGCGGTACCGTGAGCGGATGTTCGGACGAGTGTTGCCGCCCGCCTGGTAGGAGTAGTCCGGGTTGAAGCAGGAGTCCCATACCCGGAAGCGGTGCACCTGAGTCCCTGTCAAGTCCGGCTGGTCGACTGCATCCCAGCAGAAGCAAGTGGGGCACACTTGCGTGCAGTTCGCACAGCTCAGGCATCGCTTCGCGACGTCATCCCACTGCGGATGATCAAGATTGTCCAGGATTACTTCCGGCAAGTCACTGGTCTCGAGCGCTCGGCCCATGTTCCTGGATGCCTGATCAACGCCGCGTTCTGCCGCGGTCATCACGAACGCGCTGGCAGCCTCACTGGGCATACCAGACATGATGGTTCTACCCAGTTCAGATCCAACAGTGAGCAAGAAGACGTCATCCAGCTCGGTCAGGCGCAAATCGAAGGCATCCTTGGGACTGGGGCCGGTGCCCATGGAGACGCAGAAACAGGTGCCGGCGGGATGGAAGCAATCCACGGCGAGAATAAAGACTCTCTGGCGGCGGGCTCGATATACAGGATCATAGAAGTCATCGCGAATAAACGCCTTGTCCTGAACCTGGATAGCCGCCAATTCGCAGCCGCGAACCCCGATAAATGCAAGGCTTCGCTTATCCGGCTCGGGGTTATGGATCTGCCAGCTTCGATTGTTTTTATGCAGAGCAAACAGTTCAAGCCGCGACGGAAAGAGAAATTGCTTCCAAGATTGCTGACCCGGTATCACGTCAAAGTAGCGATCGTGTCCGGTGTATATAAGCCGGAAATGTCCGGCTTCCTGCTCAGTAATGTAACCTCGCGGCAGTTGGTCAAGCGCATTGAGCGCCTCATAAACAAGAGTGCCGTTCTTTATGCGCGGGCCGATGGTCTCAAAGCCTGCGTCCTTCAAACGTGTCAGGAGGGCATTGAAACTGGGTTTCTGAATCGAGACAGTACTGCCGATCTCCGGCGGGCGTTCATCCAGCATTTTTCGACTCCGGGTTCGCAAACATATCCAAAAGCTGCAAGCGTGTAACCAGCAAACGGCTGCCAACAACGTGCGCCAGTCGGCGCATGACTATATAACCAAGGTCGTGGTCTTCATCGCACGCCTGTTCCAACTTATCCGCATCGATCCGCAGGACCGATCCATCCAACACGGCCGTGGCACCGGCTGTGCGAACATGCACTGCGGGGGTAACGCTGGACCAGCCAAAGACCTCCCCTGGCTCAGCCGTGTAGAAGCGAACCTTGCCTCGATGGGGCACAAACATTTCCAAGCCAACCCGGCCCTCTATGACGACATATATGGACTCATGCGTGTCGCCCTCCCGGAAGATGATCTCGCCGGCCTTGACATTGCGAATTTTGGAAATCGAAGCGATTTTCCGAACGTGCTCGTCGCTCAGTTCCTGAAACCAGGGGAATTTGCGGAGTTCCGCTATTAACTCTTCGATAGCGTCCATTCATGCCTCCCAAGCTGATATCGAATCGGGCAAGCTGCTCTCGAGGACTGCGCGCCATCCCAGGCGCATGCATTTTTTAGGGTGGAGAGCAAGCGCCCACCACCCTAAAGTGTCTGCCTTTGGAAAGGCCACGTTTTCGAGCCAAAACCTGTTGATTTGTACTGGTTTTCACTAGATGGCGCAAGTGCGTTCCGTCCCGTTGGACGGCGCCGCTTGTCATGCCTTTTATCGAGGGGAATTATGCTAAAATGCCGTCAATTCCGGCGGAGAATTTTAACTCATGAAAAGCATTGTTCAGCCCGTAAAGGGAACTCGCGATTTCTACCCCGAACAGATGGCGCTTCGTATCTGGCTCTATGAGACATTGAGATCTGTGGCGGAGTTTTTTGGATACCAGGAATACGAGGGACCCATTTTGGAAAGTCTTGATTTGTACGCGGCCAAGTCCGGCGAGGAACTGGTCAAGGAGCAGTCGTACGTGTTTGCAGATCGAGGCGGCTCCCAAATCGCGTTAAGGCCCGAACTGACGCCGAGCCTTGCGAGGATGGTTGCACAGAGGCAGGGCCAGCTGGCTTTTCCGATTCGCTGGTGGTCCTTTGGTCCGTTTTGGCGCTATGAGCGCCCTCAAAAGGGTCGCACTCGAGAGTTCTTTCAGTGGAATGTGGATATCCTTGGACCCGACTCCCCCGAAGCAGACGCGGAAAATGTGGCTGTACTTGCCACTTTCTTTCAGCGTGTTGGCCTACAGCCCTCTCAAGTCATGATCCTGGTCAATGACCGCCGCCTTATGGATTCTAGATTAGATGCAATTAATATCTCCAAGGAACTCCGACCGAAGGTCTCCTCCTGGATTGATCGCCGAGGGAAAATGGCGGAAGAGCCCTGGGATGCATACGGAAAAGAACTAGGCTTGTCCGGCCCGCAGTTGGTCGGTCTTAAATCCATGCTGGAAGACATGGACCTCTGGACGCAATCTCAGGAGCTGGGACGTTTCTTCAAAGCCGTCGAGGCACTTGGGGTGGCTCAATATGTTCGCTTTGACCCTTCGGTGGTTCGCGGCCTGCTGTACTATACCGGGACGGTCTTTGAGGCTTGGGAGGTCGGCGGCGAAATTCGGCGATCGATCCTCGGCGGAGGCCGTTACGACAACTTGCTGGCGGACGTTGGGGGCGAGCCCGTTCCCGCGGTGGGTTTCGCCATGGGCGACGTGGTCATTACGCTTCTCCTGGAGAAATATGGACTGCTGCCCAAGGAAATGCGCGTGAACCCTGCGTCCGTGTTGGTGACGGTTTTTGACCAGGAGCGGCTGCCGGCATCCTTCAAGCTTGCCTCCGAATTACGGCGCGCGGGCTTGAAGGTGGCACTTTACCCCGAGGCCGCGAAGCTGCCCAAGCAGTTCAGATATGCAGACAAAATCAAGGTGCGTGCAGCTCTGGTCCTCGGGCCGGATGAGGTGGCTGCGGACCAAGTCACTATAAAGGATCTATCTACCGGCAAGCAGCTCTGCGTCAGCCGCGAATCGGTCATGGAGACTCTGAAGGGGATGGGCGCCGCCGCAAATCCTTGAAACCCAAAGTGGCTGATGATATAATCCGCCCGCTCAAAATGTGGTGCCTGTAGCTCAACGGCAGAGCGTGTGACTGTGGATCACGATGTTGAGGGTTCGAAACCCTTCAGGCACCCTACAAGAAATCCAGCCAAACCTTTCGGCAGGGACAAATCCTCCGGATCCGTTGATCAGGAGAGTTGTGCGGCTTTCCCAGGGGCAGGGTGGAGGAGAGCTTCTTGCGCTTGGCGCGGAGGTTAGGAATCCGCATTTCGCCGATTCGCACGCGAATTCATTAATCTAACATAAGTGTAGAGATTTTCGCTTGCTATTTTCGGCGGAAATTATATAATAATGACAACTCTCCGGAAAACGGAGAAATCCTGAGGAAAGGAGAAAATGCCATGTTGTTCGCTCCGAAAGAAAGGGGCCAAGGTCTGGTTGAGTACGCGTTAATCCTTGTTTTGGTTGCCATTGTTGTTATCGCAGCCCTGATGGTCCTCGGCCCAATCATCGGCAACACGTTCAGCACCATCAACAATAGCCTTCAGAACGTCTAGTGTTATGGCCTTCGAATGCCTAACAGGACTCTGTCAAAAGGACAGAGTCCTGTTCTTTTACCAATATGGTTTTGCTATTTTTCCTGTATAATCCTGTCATAAAATTGGTCTGAAGTAGTCTATTCCTGCATTCCCTGCTGGGCGCTGGCGCGGGTTTTAGTGCTGTGTCGAAGTCCAGCGCACTTCGGGGCATGTTTCGAACGCTAGCTTGAGAGGAGAATTGTATGCGTCGAGGGAGAATTTTGATCTTCTTGCTGTTGATCGTTGTCATCGGCATTGTGGTTGTAGTAGTGGCTTTTCGCGCACTGCTTGCGTCTCGCCCGACCCAGCCACAGGTACCGGTTAGCGTTCAAATATACGTTGCAGGACAGAACATTCCTGAAGGAGCTAAGATCTCGGAAGATGAACTGACAACCATTACGGTGCCGTACGATAAGGTCAGCGCGGTGGAGTTCACGACTGATGAGAAAGCCCAGCTAGTCAACAAGGTTGCCAAGCTCCCTTTGGATCAGGGAGTGGTCATTACCAGTGCCATGGTCACTGATTCAACCCAGGCCATCGCTATCGCCGGTCCGCCGTGGGCCGCATTGATACCGCCTGGGATGACCGCGGTCTCAATTCCGGCGTCCCGCCTGTCCTTGGTTTCATACGGGATAAATGAAGGGGCCCACGTAAATCTCAATGCGTGCTTCCTCTTTGTTGATGTCGATCCCAGTTTTCAGAGTATTACTCCCGACAAGACGGCCCAACTGACTGCCACTGGCTTCCCTGCGAATACGCTGCCGATACTATCCCTTGGCGTTGGCGCCACCGGTGGGGTTCAGGGTCGTCTTGAGCTGGACCCGTCTTTGCAGCAGCCGTTCTACCTGATACCATCGGAGGAACAAAGGCCCCGTGCCGTCTGTCAGACAATTCTCCAGAACGTGGTAGTCATGAAGTCGGGCAACTTTTCGCTCACTCCGAATGCTGTAGCCGCTCCGCAAACGCAGACCCAGCCGCAACAAGCTGCCGCTCCTGCTCCCGATATCATTACCCTGGTCGTCTCACCTCAGGATGCGGTGACTCTTTCATACATGGTATATACCAATGCCCAGATTATGATGACATTGCGCAATCCGAGCGACCAATCTCGCCTGGCCACGGAGGCGGCAACTCTGCAATTCCTGCTAAGCCAATATAATATTCCGGTTCCCGCGAAACTTCCTTACGCACAGCAGCCTCGTCTCGATTCTCTGGCGGCGCCCACGCTAACCAATGGGAGTTCCGGTCAGTAGCGCCAACGCTGTCGTGCAGTGGCGTAATCTCTTAACTAAAGGACATTCATGGCGACTGGTGTAAAATTCCGGGTCCTGATCGTGGATGACGTAGCCGACACCCGGGAAAACGTTCGCAAACTCTTACAGTTTGAATCGGATATCGAGGTTGTTGGCGGAGCCCGCTCGGGCAAAGAGGGGATTCAACTCTCTCAGGAGCTTGACCCTGATGTCGTGCTAATGGACATCAACATGCCCGACATCGACGGTATCGCCGCCACCGAGGCCATCCGACAGCATTCGCCTCACATTCAGGTTGTAATCCTGTCGGTGCAGGGCGACCAAAACTACATGCGCCGCGCCATGCTTGCAGGTGCGCGGGACTTTCTTACGAAACCACCCATGGGGGATGAGCTCGTTTCCGCCGTGCGCCGCGGTGGCGAGATGGCGCACATAGAGCGCAGCAAAAACAAACAGGGTCGGGCAGCCGCTGTCTCTCCCGCAATGAGCCATGGTTCTCTGGCAGGCACGATGGGCTTCTTGCAGGGGAAAATAATAATGGTCTACAGTCCCAAGGGTGGGACGGGCTGCACGACGATCGCAGCCAATCTTGCCATTGCCCTCCACAATGAAGACACACGCGTGGTGCTCGTCGACGCCAATCTGCAATACGGCGATGTGGCCATGTTCTTTAACGTGCAGGGGAAGAATACGATTCTGGATATCGCACCTCGGGTGCAGGAGCTGGATCCCGACATCGTGGAGGATGTGATGATCAAGCACGAAGGATCGGGTATTCATATCCTCGGTGCTCCCCAGCGGCCGGAACAGGCGGAGAAGGTTACCACAGACCAGTTTTCGCGGGTTCTTACTTATCTGCGCGAGCTATATTCCTACGTGGTCGTAGATACTTCTTCGATCCTGACTGATGTTGTCCTTTCAGTCATCGACATAAGCGACGCGATCATCTTGGTGACCACGCAGGACATTCCGGCCGTCAAGAATGCCCGGCTCTTCCTCGACCTCCTGCAAACCATGGGCATCGACCGTGAACGCATCGTCTTCGTGATGAACAAATACGATAAGCGCATCGGAATTACACCGGATCGCATCAGCGAAAACCTGAAGCAGAAGGTCCACGCAGTGATCCCGTTGGATGAACGGGTCGTCATACCCGCTGTCAACCGTGGTGTGCCTTTTATGGTGGATAATCGGCTGCAGCCGGTTGCCAAGGGCATATTTGGGTTGGCCGAGGCGGTGCGGACACAAATGGCCGCCCTCGATGTTCATGAGCAACCCGCAAGCCGCCGCTGAGGAGCAACGTTATGTCATTGCTTAAACGTATTGAACAGGGGCAGGGAGGCAATGGCTCGCCGGCCAGCCCGTCCTCGGGCGGCGCCGGACAAGGAGCAGGCGACAGTTCGCGCCTTTCGTCGCTGCAAGCTCGACGAGTTAGTGCTCCTATCACTTCGCCGCAAGCGGGTTCCTATTTTGATCTGAAAACGCGGGTCCAAAATAAGCTCCTGGCTGAGCTTGACCCGTCCACTGACGTTACGAGGACCGATGAGGTTCGTCGTACGATTCAAGGACTGTTCGAGCAGATTCTCACTGAAGAGAACATCGTCCTTTCGCGGCCCGAGCGGGCGCGTCTCTTTGAACAGATCGCGGCGGAAATTCTCGGCTTTGGTCCTTTGCAGCCCCTGCTTGAGGACGACACGATAACTGAAATCATGGTGAATGGGGCCAAGAACATCTATATTGAGCGTAAAGGTAAGATCCACCGCGTGCCGGTTACCTTCGAAAACAACGATCACGTCCTTCGCATCATTGATCGGATTGTGGCTCCCCTCGGGCGCCGCATCGATGAGGCAAGTCCTTACGTGGATGCTCGCTTACCCGATGGCTCCCGCGTCAATGCTGTGATCGCCCCCATTTCCCTCGTGGGCCCGGTTCTCACGATCCGTAAGTTTGCGCGGAATCCGATAACGGTGGAGCAACTAATTCAATTTGGCTCCATCACGCCGGAGGCTCTGCAATTTTTGAAAGCTTGTGTAGAGTCGCGCTTGAATATCGTGATTTCCGGCGGCACCGGCTCAGGCAAGACCACATTCCTTAATATTATTTCCCAGTTCATTCCGGGCGATGAGCGAATCGTAACCATTGAAAACGCAGCTGAGCTTCAACTGCGGCAGGAGCATGTGGTCACGCTGGAATCGCGGCCGCCCAATATCGAAGGACGGGGCGAAGTTACTATTCGCGCACTTGTGATCAATGCCCTCCGCATGCGGCCGGACCGCATCATCGTAGGGGAGATCCGTGATGAAGCCGCCCTGGACATGCTCCAGGCTATGAATACCGGCCATGACGGCTCCATGACCACGTTGCACTCCAACGGGCCGCGCGATACCCTGGCGCGTCTCGAAACCATGACACTCATGGCTGGCATGGATCTCCCTGCGCGTGCGATTCGTGAGCAAGTGTCGTCTGCTATCAACGTGGTGGTCCATCAGGACCGCATGCGCGACGGATCCCGCAAAATAGTGAATATTACCGAACTTAGCGGCATGGAAGGTGACATTATTACCATGACCGACATTTTCATTTTTGAGCAAACCGGTGTGGAAAATGGGCAGATCATTGGCCGCCTCCGGCCCACCGGCCTTCGTCCTAAGTTCATGGACAAGATCGAGGCGTCCGGAATCCACCTTCCTCCATCCATCTTTGGCATTGGGGAACGCCGCCGCTATTGATCTGCGGCGTGAAATGCGAAGGAATTCGGTAGGAATATGACGTTGACTTCCTGGATAATTATTATCGGTGGCATCCTGGCGATTGTCGTCCTGATCATCGTGATGCTTGCAGGCATGTCCAGAGAGCAGACGCTCGTCGAAGATCGCCTAAATCAGTATCTGGGCGAGCAAAGCACGCCCGCGGAGCGGGCCGCTCAACGAACTGTTCTCACCGACTGGGTGTCCAAGCGCGTGGAGAGTACGTCCATCGGCGGACGGATCAGCCAGGATCTGGCACGCGCCGATCTGAAATTCAAGGTCGGCGAGTATTTTGCCCTCATCTTCATTTCGGTTGCAGTGGTGGGGGGGCTGCTTTGGCTCATCGGCGGAAGAAATATCATCTCGTTCCTGATCGGCGCCGCGATCGGATTTGTGGCGCCAGGCATCTATGTTCGTCAGCAACAGGCAAGGCGGCTCACCCGCTTCGACGAACAGCTGTCCGACATGCTGAACTTGATGGTGAACGGTTTGCGCGCGGGCTATTCCACATTGCAGGCCATGGAGGCTGTTAGCAAGGAACTGCCTTCCCCCATTTGCGATGAATTCCGACGGGTTGTACAGGAGATGCAAATCGGAATATCCATGGAAACGGCGCTGGCGAATTTGCTTCGCCGTATTCCGAGCAACGATTTGGATTTCGTGATTACGGCCATTAATGTTCAGCGTGAAGTCGGCGGAAACCTATCAGAAATATTGGATACGATTTCATTTACCATCCGCGAGCGTGTTAAGATCAAAGGTGAAATTCGCGTCATTACTTCGCAAGTTCGCGCCTCAGGGACGATCCTTGCGCTGATCCCGATATTCCTGACGATCGTCCTGTGGTTCCTTAATCCGAAATACCTGATGTCATTCATGGACGCTGGCCCGCTCTGTGGAATCCTGGCCGCCGTCGTCGTCGTCGTCCTCATCAGCCTTGGTTACTTTATCATGATGCGAATAGCCGCAATTGAGGTATAGCATGGCGATACTTGTCGGAGTTGTAATTGGCATAGTTGTTATCGGCGGGGCGGCGATGCTTATTGTCGCCGGCCTTCGAGCTGCTAGGGCGCAGGATGAGGGAGACCCCGTGATGTCCCGCCTTGCCGAAGCTACGGAGCGCGGCGACGTGGTGACCTCCCTTGAGCAGATCGAAATGCAGCAGCCGTTTGCCCAGCGCGTGATTGTTCCCTTCCTGCAGCGCATCGGCCAGATGTCGGCAAGTTTCACTCCGCAAAAGGTTCTTGAAGACACCACCCGTAAAATTGAGATGGCCGGGAACCCCGCCCGCCTTGAAGCGGCCACGTTCCTTGCCTCGCGCTTCGTAGTCGCGGCTTTCTTTGGCGGAATTCTCCTGTTTGTCGGGCTCTTTTCGCCGAACAAATGGCCGCTTGGCCAGACCTTCCTGGTCGTGACGGTCTTTACCGTGCTTGGATTCTTCTTCCCACAGTTGTGGCTTCAGAGCCGGATTAATTCTCGTCAAAATGAAATTCGTAAAGCCATGCCGGACGCCCTTGATCTGTTGACGATATGCGTGGAGGCCGGCTTGGGGTTTGAAGCCGCCATGTCCAAGGTAAGCGAGAAATGGGAAAATCAGCTTTCGGTTGCGTTGCTGCGTGCGATCCGTGAGATCCAGCTTGGAAAGGCGCGGCGTGATGCCATGCGCGACATGGCCGATAGGATCGGTATCGCAGAGATGACGAGCTTCGTCGCTGCCATTATTCAGAGCGAGATCCTGGGCGTAAGCCTGTCCAAGGTCTTGCGCATTCAGTCAGATCAAATGCGCGTCAAGCGCCGGCAGCGTGCAGAAGAAAAGGCGCATCAAGCTCCCGTAAAGATGATTCTCCCGTTGGCATTTCTGATCTTTCCGTCCATATTTATTATCCTTCTGACCCCCGCGGGAATTCAGCTTTCGAGATCCTTCAGCTCGATAACCCCCTAGATTCCAATTGAGTTTGGGGAGAAAGGGGACTGTGGCCAGCGCCTCTCCGGCATATCAGCTCTATCGCCTCATGTGGACGGGCATGGATTGGATCCTTCCGCCAAGTTGCGGTGGCTGTGGCGAATCGCATTCTCGTTGGTGCGCGGACTGCCAGCAAAAAGTCCATCGCCCTTCCGAACCCCTCTGTGAGACTTGCGGTCTTCCGCTTGAACGAAAAACTGAACTCTGTGTGGATTGCCGGACGAGTACGCCCGGCTTTCGACGGCTCCGCGCCTGGTCCACGTTCGATCCCCCGGTTCGCAACGCGCTGCATCGCTTGAAGTATCGACGCGATATTGGCCTTGGCGATGCGCTGGCCGCGGGTATGCTCACCTTCGTGCGGGAATTGGGCTGGCCGGTAGACCTCGTTGTGCCCGTACCACTAGGAAAAAAGCGCCTGCAGGAACGCGGTTATAATCAGGTCGGCTTGATTGCACGGCCGCTGGCGCTCGCGATGCGAATATCATACGCTCCGAATGTTTTGGCTCGCTTGCGCGAGACGCGGTCTCAAGTGGGGTTGGCTGCGGCGGAGCGACGTGAAAACGTTGCGGCCGCCTTCCAGGCAAAGCAGAATCGTGTGAATGGCCGGACGGTCTTGCTGATTGACGATGTAGCTACAACCGGATCGACTCTATCGTCCTGTGCCGAGGCGCTATATGCCGCGCGAGCGCAGGACGTTTTTGCCCTGGCGGTTTCTCGGGCGCTAACTCGGCACGGCCTGTCAAACGCCTAGATCGCCGGGGTTGCTTGCACCCCAAGACTTCACAGATAAAAGGAGGCCACATGGCGACTAAAGTAGATGTTCAAACCCGTAATATCCGCTTGACGGAGCGCGTCAAGAGTCATGTGGAACAGCGCGCCGCGAAACTCGATCATTACCTCCCGGCAATTGACGAGGCTTTTGTCGAGTTGACGCACTATCATGCAGCGCGCAACGCCAATGATCGCAATGTAGCGCAGATCACGGTGCGCGGCAAGGGTCTGATTCTACGCACAGAAGAGCGGGCTGACGAAGTATTAACGGCGTTCGACACGGCCTTGGACAAGTTGCGAGTTCAGATCGATCGCTACAAGGGCAGGCATTATCATGGCCGCGGCGATGGTCACTCTGCCGCTGAGGTAGATGTGGAGCCGGCTCCGATTGATGATACAGACCGCTTGCCGCCGATAATTGCGAAGCGAAAACAATTTCGGATCCTGCCAATGAATGAAATCGAAGCTGTGGAGCAGATGAATTTGCTTGGTCACGACAATTTTTTTATCTTTTACAATGCCGACAGCAGCAAAATCAATGTCCTGTATCGTCGCCGGGACGGCTCTTATGGCCTGATAGAGCCGGAGATCGGCTAGAGTTAGCCCAGTTTGTCAGTGTCGACTGGCCCGGCGGCAAGGCCGGGCCGGTCTTTTTAGGAGGAAAGCGGATGGAGATATTGGATTTCGATGACGACGTCTCCGACGGCACCATCGAGGATAGTGGCGTGAATATCGCAGCGGTGGAGCGGGCGATCCTGGATCTGCTTCACGCGGTCGGAGAAAGGCCTGAAAGAGAGGGGCTTAAGAACACTCCCCGCCGCGGTGCGCGGATGTACGCAGAGCTTCTGAGCGGCTATCATGCTGATCCGCAAAAAATTGTCCACGGGGCTCTCTTCAGCATAACGTACGATCAAATGGTCATCGTCCGGGACATCGAGTTCTATAGCCTATGTGAGCACCACATGTTGCCGTTCCTTGGACGGGCACACGTCGCCTATATGCCGGCCGGCAAGGTCATCGGACTTTCCAAGATTCCTCGCATTGTGGATATGTATGCCCGGCGTCTGCAGGTTCAGGAAAGGATGACTCGCCAAATTGCCGACACGCTCCAGCAGCTGCTTGAACCCAACGGCGTTGCGGTTGTCGTGGAGGGGTTGCACCTCTGTACCATGATGCGCGGGGTCAAGAAGCACGACGCACGGCTGACAACCTCGGCCATGCACGGTTCATTCCGCACCAATCCGGCTACGCGACAGGAGTTCCTCGACAATATCAGTCGCGGCGCGGGACCCCTTCAAATCTAGAGCCTGGGTTTCAGGCATTTGTAAGTAACAGTTGAATCTCCGGATGCTGGAGCATCCAGGTTTGTGCGCGCACCTTGGCCGCTGCGTCCGGCAACCTTTCGTGGCTGAGGGGATGGATGAGAGTCGGCATAAGCTCTGCCAGCGGAAGAATCACGAAAGCGGAGTTCCAGCGGTCCAAATTTACGGGCTCGCCATCCACCATCATAATGTCGATATCGATGGTTCGCGGAGCGTTTTGGTCTTCGCCTCGTACGCGTTTGAGCGAAGCCTCGATTGGGCGCATGATCTGATCCTTGAGCTCCAATTTGTCTGTCTCGGTCAAAAATAGTACGGCCGCATTCAGAAAATTCGGGCCGCGCGAGCCCACTGCATGAGATTCCCACACGCTTGATGCTGCTGCGATTTTGCCGTACCGTGGTAGTAAATCAACGGCCGATTGGAGGTTGATCTCCGGTCTGATATTTGAACCCAGAATTAGATAAACGCTATGCAGCTGAGTCATGGCGGCTGCGTTCGATTTCCACGCCCACCGAGGCAGAGAAGCGGACTGCGCCCGGCTTCTCGACGCGCACTATCACTCTTTCCACGTTTTTCTCCTCCAGGCAAATTCGGGCCAGGTCGTTTGCCAGGGCCTCCACGGTAAACCTGGCTGCTGTCTCAGCGTGCAGCCTGGCTTTCCGGGATAGGGCTCGATAGTCAACGCAGTCCGCAAGATCGTCCGTCTGGGCAGCCTTCTTGGTGTCTGCGAAAACCGTGATGTTGATCAGTATGTCCTGAGCCTGCTGTCGTTCCCAATCATTGATCCCGATAATTCCCCGCGCAACCAAATCCCTGATGATGATCTTGTCCATGTTTTCTCCTAAACGAGATGCCGTCCGCCGTCGACGTAGATGATCTCTCCCGTAATGTAGGCAGGGCCTGCAAGCAGGTAGAGTAATGCATTCTCTGCCTCGGCAAGCGAACCCCAACGCCCGGCGGGAACGTTCCGCAAGATGTCCGGGCTGGGTGGTTGGTCGGACGGCGGGAGTATGGCCCCAAGCGCAAGCCCGTTAACAGTAATATCGGGCGCGAGCGCTGCGGCCAGCGATCGCGTCATGGCCGCGAGGGCCGCCTTGCTCACAGTGTAAGCAAAGTGATCAGTTCCGGGCCTGAGCGCGCGCCAATCCAGGATGTTAACGATTCGCCCTGCCTGGCCGGACGCCGCCTGTCGGGCAAATGCTTGACTTAGCAGAAAAGGCGCCGTCAAGTTGATTCCAATATGACGGTCCCAGTCTTCGAATGTTGTCTTAAGGAAAGGGGCTGGGCCGAAGATTGCTGCGCTGTTGACCAACCCGTATAGGGGCTGCCTCTCATTGCTTCGAGCGATGAGGTCGAATACCTGTTCAGGCGAAGCCAGATCAGCCTCGACGATGGATGCGGTCCGGCCGATTGAAGCAATTTCGTCGCGGACTTCGATGGCCTCTATCTCGGAGTGCCCATGGTGGATAACGACGTCTGCTCCGGCCTTGGCACACGCCAGCGCAAATGCACGGCCAAGCCGCCGGGCGGAGCCGGTAATGAGAATTGACTTCTCAATGAGAGGAAGTTCGCTCACGTGACCACATCCACTAATCCCAACCGATTCTATCATTTGAAGTCCTCTGAAACCGAGCGGGACCCACTTCAACCGGCGCGGAGCCTGCCGGCCCGCCGTTAATACGGTTTTTTGGAATCAACCCGGCTCGTATTGAGCCTTTGCTGAAGACAACAGAGAGTACCGACTTTGTCCAATTCTTGACGTCAGTTTTTAGTCGTGATAACATCCTCCTGTGACAGGAGGTTCTGATGGGCTTGCCGTCTGATCAAACGATCATCGACCCTGCAACGGATGTGGAGTTCACTGAAGAACAGCACGAGATCTGGAAGACGCTTGTTGCGCGTCAGGCGCCAAAGGTGGAAAAATACGCCTGCCATGAGTATTTGGAGGGTTCAAGAAACCTTCCGCTTCCGCCGGACCGTATTCCGTCGGTTCAATGGCTCAACGAACATATCACGCCTCGAACGGGCTGGAAGACTTTACGAACTAGGGTGCGCTATTCCGACGCCGTGCAGTGGTACGCGCACTTTGCTCGAAAGGAATTTTTGATTACTGACTACGTCCGGAGTCGTGAGGAGCTCGATTTCACTCCTGAACCGGACATGTTCCACGACGTTTACGGTCATCTGCCCTACTTCACACTGCCTCGCTATGTGGAGATTCAGGAAATGTTCGCCCCGGCCTTTCACAAGGCGCAAACCGACGATCAGCGAGAAAACATAAAGCGCTTGGCTTGGTTTAGCACGGAGTTCGGCCTGATACGCCAGGACGGCGAACTGAAAGTGTTCGGTACTGGCTTGATTTCGTCCAAAGGTGAGATGGAACATGTCGTCGGAGGCAACACCCCAATCATGCCATTCAAGGTCGCGACGATTATCGAATTCGAGAAGGCCATCTGGAGCTACAACGATCAGTTGTTCGTCTTTGAATCGCTCGAGGAGCTGAAAGCAGAACTGGCTAGCTACTTCGATACCCTCTAGTAGTTTGAAAGTCGACTCGCCGCACTTTACTTCTTGCGGCGAGTATTTTGTTTGCCCAATGCGGTGGGCGAAGTGCCGGCCTGCCTGCTCGTGCCCGGTTTGGCCTGTTTGGGTGCTCTGTGCCGGGGCCCGTTGGCCGGTTCCACCTTATCGGATTTCTCGAAAACTCGATCCGTCGGCATTGCCCGTTGTCGGAGCGCCTCCAGACCCAGAAGGGCAGACGCAAGTACAGCCCATGCCACGATCTGTGCCGCTCGGAATCCGCCGAAAATCAAAGTGCTGTCACCGCGAAACGTCTCGATGAAGAGACGGCTTAGAGCTGTTAGGGCCGCGAATATCAGGAATTCGGTCCCGGCGATTCCATCGGGTCGGCGGAACCAGACGACCACAAAAATTAGTACAGAGGCCACGATTTCGTAAAGCTGGGTGGGTTGCCGCATCGCGCCCCACAAGTAGATCGCCCACGGCGCGCTCGTTTCACCTCCAAAGGCCGCCCCCGAGGCCAGATGAGAGAAACCCTCTCCGACCGCAATTGATGCAAACAATGTGGTAAGTCCATCAAGGGTCCTCCACAGCAGTAATCCAGCACGTTGAGCGTATATTAGTCCGGCGAGGCCTGCCGTGGCCACTGCGGCCCATGAATCAAATGCGGCGCTGTTCAATGAGAGGAGGCTTATGGGGCTTTGCGTGAATGCGTTCAGATGCTCAAAGGCGAAGATTATCCGCCCGCCCAAGACATAGGCCAGAAGCGAGGTGAAGATGAGATTTCCGATGACGTTGGGGCGGAGGTTGTGCCGGGCGGCCCGTTTCTCAGACAGAGACCACCCGACCCACACTGCCGCCAGGAGCAATATCAGATCGCGCGGTGGCGCGAAAATGGTCCGAAAGAGTGCGAGCATGCTGTCTTCTAGTCGGCCGGGCTCTTCAGGATTTCTTCGATATTCGTTTGCAACACCGCTTCGGACATCGGGCCGCCGATCACGATTTCCGCAATCGTTCCATCACGATTGATGAAGTAGGTTGATGGAAGCGAGCGCAACTCATATTTCGGGCCTAGTGCGCCCGTCTCGTCCAGCAAAATGGGGAAGGTAAGACCGTACTCTTGTACAAATGGCACAACGTCCAGGGGGTTGTCCTGCACCGTTGAATTCACTCCCAGCACAATTAACCCCTGGTCCTTGTACTGGTGGTAGTACTCCTCGATCACAGGCATCTCGGCCCGGCATGGTGGACACCATGTTGCCCAAATGTTGATGACCACTGCCTGGCCCTTTAGCTTGGAAAGTGTGAAATGCTGTCCGCTCGGCGTGTCCAACGAAAAGTCCGGCGCCAGAAATCCTTTCTGTGGCGCTGGGATGCGCCCTCCGGTGGAGGACCCGCTCCTCTCGGCACTCACGTATATCCACGCCAACCCGCCTAGCAGCAGGAGCGCAAACAGGGCGCGTCGCTGAATTGGTTGCATATCTATCCTTTTTGCTCTATACTGATAAGGTTTCTTGCAAGCAGCGATATCTTACTATGCTTTTGACAGACTCGGTTTATGTGGGCGTCGATACAACCTCGGGGCGGAAGGCATTTACGTACGCGGCCCTGGACCGGGACCTGAATCTGGTGGCGTTGGCCGATGCGGACATGGAGGACGTTATTGCCTTCCTGGGCGGACATCAAACCGCGAATGTAGCCATCAATTCACCGTCTCACGTGAACGTCGGGCTTGTTCGGAAGAATCTTGAGAAACAAAGCCTTAATTTGCACCAGGTTCGCGGGGCTGATATTCGTGTCGCCGAGTATGAATTGCATGCGCGCGGCATCGCCGTAAGTGGGACCGGCTCGCGAGAGGCACTATGCCCGGCCTGGGTCCAGCTGGGATTTGCATTGTATGGAAAACTGGCAAAGCTGGGGTTCAAGCCCTGCCCAACCGATGGTGCATCTCACCAATGGCTGGAAACCCACCCCTACGCCTGTTTCTGCGTTCTCCTTGGGCGAATCCCATTTCCCAAACCGACACTTGAGGGCCGACTGCAGCGAGAACTTGTCCTTTTTGAGCGTGGCATTCGCATCAGGGATCCGATGGACTTCTTCGAGGAGATCACGCGGCACAAGCTGCTTAACGGTGTCTTGCCGATGGAATTGGTCCATGTGCCCGAGCAGTTGGATGCCCTGGTGGCGGCCTACACCGCCTGGCTCGCGGTTGAAAAGCCGGCAGAATTGATCCGCATCGGTGAAAAGCGCGAGGGCTTCGTAACCCTGCCGGCAAAGGCGCTAAAAGAAAAATACTGATGGCTAGCCAGCTTCTTTGCTGTCCGGGCGGACCTCCCACCATCAGTTGCTCCAGCTTATCCATTCTCTGCAGTAGATCCTCAATCTCTACCTCCGCCTTCAAGTTGACGCGGTAATCGAGTTCGCTTCGCACACGATCCTTCGTATCCTGCCGGTTCTGGCTCATCATGATGATTGGCGCCTGGATAGCGGGCGCTGCTCACGTGCACCAAGCCCCTTTGAACAACATATGCTAGGCCGCTCGGGTCGCCGGCTTTGAAGATTGCCTGCGCCTTCTTGAACTCGCGTTGGGATACCTGCTTTGCCAGAACGCTGCGCTCTTCATCATCTAACAGCGAAAATATGGGCACTTCGTTGAAAAGTATCGAATCAACCATGCTCAGCCTCCTGCGGCAAACGCCAAAAGTTGGTCGAAAATTATGCCTGAGCGTATCCAGAATACGAATGTGTCGGGTGGTACAATCTCGTAATTCTGGAGGCATATGACTGACGAGCTTACCACCCGCGCAATCAACACAATTCGTTTCCTCTCTGCGGACGCCGTCCAGCAGGCAAATTCGGGCCATCCCGGATTGCCAATGGGCGCGGCTGCAATGGCGTTCACGCTGTGGACGCGTCACTTGCATCACAATCCGCACAATCCCAAATGGCCCGGCCGCGATCGCTTCGTTCTTTCAGGCGGGCACGGCTCGATGCTTCTGTATTCACTTCTGCATCTGACGGGTTATGACCTTTCCTTGGACGAGATCAGGAACTTCCGGCAATGGGGGAGTAGGACGCCTGGGCATCCTGAATACGGCTTGACTCCCGGCGTGGAAACCACCACCGGCCCGCTGGGTCAGGGATTCGCAACTGCCGTGGGGATGGCAATCGCGCAGGCTCACTTGTCGGCCGAATTCGGCCCGGACTTATTTGACCATTTCATCTATGCCATCGTCACCGACGGCGATTTGATGGAGGGCGTGGCCTCCGAAGCCGCATCGCTGGCTGGCCATTTGCAGTTGGGGCGCTTGATCTTTCTGTATGACGATAATCACATCTCGATTGATGGGGCGACCGACCTCGCCTTCACAGAGGATCGCACGGCGCGCTTCGCCGCGTACAACTGGCATGTCCAAAGAATCGACGACGGCAACGATATCGAAGCGATTGATCATGCAATTCAGGCCGCAAAAGCTAATCCCCGACCCTCGTTGATCGCGTGCCGGACGCACATCGGCTTTGGCGCGCCTCACAAGCAGGATACGTCCAAGGCCCACGGCGAACCGTTGGGCGATGACGAGCTCAAAGCCGCCAAGCAGAATCTCGGCTGGCCCGTCGAACCGCGATTCTTGATTCCGGGTGACGTCCTCGAGTTCTATCGTCAAGCCGTTGAAAATGGACAGAAAGCCGAGGATGCCTGGAACAGCAAGTTGGCAGATTACAAGAAGGCCAGCCCCGAACTCGCGGCGGTTTTGGAGCGCCGGCTGAACGCAGAGCTGCCTGCTGATTGGGAAGCCGCTTTGCCGGTCTTTCCTGCGGATCCCAAGGGCATGGCGACGCGCGTTTCTTCTGGGAAAGTTTTAACGGCCCTATCCTCCAAATTACCGGAACTTGTCGGCGGTTCTGCCGACCTGACGCCTTCGAACAACACCAAATTCGACGGCGAAGTCGATTTCCAAAAGGAAGACTCAAAAGGCCGGTACATTCATTTCGGAGTTCGCGAGCATGCCATGGGCGCGGCTTTGAATGGTTTGGCTCTCTATGGTGGTTTAATCCCCTACGGCGGAACATTCCTGATCTTTTCGGATTATATGAAGCCGGCCATTCGGATTGCAGCTATATCACATATCCCGTCGGTTTTCGTTTTTACTCATGACAGCGTCGGTCTCGGCGAAGACGGGCCCACCCATCAGCCGATTGAACAATTAGCCGCCTTGCGGGCTGTGCCGAACCTGCTGGTGGTCCGCCCGGCGGATGCGAACGAAGTCTCGCAGGCCTGGAAGGTCGCGATTGCCCGCCGCGATGGCCCGACAGCTCTGGCGCTAACTCGTCAGGCCTTGCCTGTCTTTGACCGTTCGGTTACGGCGCCGGCTGCTGAGTTGGCTAAAGGCGCGTATGTACTGGCCTCATTTGGAAAGAAGACCCCAGACATCATTCTGATGGCATCCGGCTCTGAAGTCACATTGATTTACGAGGCTGCGCGTCGGCTTGCCGGAGAAGGATACGGTGTCCGGGTCGTCTCCTTCCCGTGCTGGGAATTGTTCGAAAAGCAAAGCGAGGCGTACCAAGAGTCGGTCCTGCCGCGGAAGGTTCAAGCCAGGCTTTCTATTGAGGCTGGAGCAAGCCAAGGCTGGGCCAAATACGTCGGCCCGAACGGAAGGGTTATCGCGCTCGATCATTTTGGCGCTTCGGCGCCCTACAAGACCGTATTCGAGCATTTCGGCTTTACTGTCGACAATGTCTATGCACAGGCGAAGGCAGTCCTGCGCTCCACCAGGCGGACAAAGCCTGCCGGGAGAAAGGTTGTCAAGTCTCACGGCGTCAAAAAGGCGCTGAGGCGAAAATGAAGGTTGCCGTCGGATTTGATCACGCTGGCTTTCCGTTAAAGGATATCGTGCTCGCTACAGTGCGGGCCGCGGGTCACGAGCCGATAGACTTTGGCACGAACAGCCCCCAACCGGTAGATTACCCTGATTACGCGGAGAAGGTTGGGCAGGCGCTCCAGGCTCACGAGGCCCAGCGAGGTGTTCTCGTGTGTGGTTCGGGAATCGGGGCCTGTATTGCGGCGAACAAGATGAAGGGCGTCTACGGCTCGATCTGCCACGATACGTATTCGGCGGCGCAAGGTGTGATGCACGATGACATGAACTTGCTTTGCCTTGGTGGGCGCGTGATCGGGCCCGAGTTGGCTGCTGCGGTCGTCACGGCGTTCCTTGCGGCGCGGTATCTTGGCAATGACCCCGACGGCACGCGCCACGCGCGGCGAGTCGCCAAAATCAAGAGGTTGGAAGAAGCCGGCAAGCTCTAACTAACCTGGCGATTGTGGCGATGGGAAGACATCCAACAAGAGAACCTGGACCGGGTGTTCTTCCCGGCCCAGGTTCTGTCTACGACATCGGTCGGCGGGCTCGCGAGAATAACCCGCGGAGTCGGAGCATACAAAGTGAAGAGAGGAGAGAGTCCGGCGATGTTCGCACGGATCGAAGATCACGAATTGCGTCGAAGGGGGATCCTCTATTCGCGCCAAAACAGGCATCTCTTCCTCCAAATGATTTGGCAACTGGCATTCAGGACTCCAACCATAGGATTGTGAAACCATGAATACTCTGCAGCAGCTTACATCTCTGGGCCAATCAGTCTGGATGGACAACATTCAGCGTAGATTATTGGAAAACGGCACGATCCGTGCGCTGATTGAGCGCGGTGATATCCGAGGCATGACCTCAAATCCCACGATTTTTGACAAGGCAATCGCCAACTCCAACGATTATGACGAATCCCTCGTGCCGCTCGCCTGGGCAGGCTGGGATGATGAGAAAATCTTTTGGGAACTCATCGTGGAGGATATTCGAGCCGCAGCCGATCTCTTCCTGCCCCTTTATCAGGTGTCTAATGGGGGCGACGGATACGTGAGCATAGAAGTCAGCCCGTTCCTGGCTAATGACACCGACGGGACCGCTGCGCAGGCCCAGCAATTGTGGGCGCGCGTGGCTCGGCCGAATTTGATGGTGAAGATTCCGGCAACGCAGGCGTGTCTGCCTGCAATTCGCAGGGCAACCGCCGCAGGCTTGAACATCAACATCACGCTGATTTTCTCGCGAGCGCGCTACGCCGAAGTTATGGATGCCTATTTGTGCGGGCTCGAAGACCGTCTCCAAGGCGGGCATCCCATTACGCATATTGCCTCGGTCGCCTCGTTCTTCGTATCCCGCGTCGATAGCAAAGTAGATAACCGCCTGCCCAAGGATTCGCCTCTTCGCGGCAAGGCGGCCGTTGCGAATGCTAAGCTGGCCTACGATGATTTTCTGAAGAAGTTCTCTGGCGACCGCTGGGAGCGGCTGAAAGCCCAGGGTGCGCGCGTTCAACGCCCGCTGTGGGCCTCTACCAGCACCAAGAATCCAGCCTATCCCGACACTATGTACGTGGACAATCTTGTCGGGCCTGAGACTGTCAACACCATGCCTCCGCAGACTATTGACGCGACGCGTGATCATGGCAAAGCAGTCGTTTCCATAACCCAAGGCGTGCTCGAAGCCCGGGAGACTCTGAACCTACTTGAAAAGGCCGGTGTGTCGATGGATCAAGTGACCGGCGAGCTGGAACAGGAGGGCATTAAGGCGTTTTCGGACTCGGTCACGGCCTTGCTCAAAACCATCGATGAGAGGCGCAAGGCGGCAGTTTTGGAGCTTGGGCCGCTGGCGAAATCGGTTGCGCAACGGATCGCAAAGCTGGAGGCCGAATCGGTTCCCGCGCGGCTATGGACGCACGATCCCACTCTTTGGACCACGGATCCGTCCGGCCAGGCCGAGGTCACTTTGCGGATGGGTTGGACCGAGTCTCCTGAAAAAGCACTCGCCCGTCTGCCGCTTTATCAGGCCTTGGCTGACGAAATCCACAAAGATGGCATTGGTCGATTTCTTATTCTTGGCATGGGCGGCTCATCCTTGACGGCCGAGGTGCTCAGCGCCCTCTTTAGATCTGGCACGTCTCCGATGCCGGCGGGACGCGAGAGCACGGACGTTTGTTTGTCGATTCTCGACTCAACAGATCCCTCGCAGGTTTCGAAGGTTGCCGAAGCCTATCCACCGGAAAAGAGCCTCTACATCGTGGCCAGTAAATCCGGCGGCACGTCCGAGGTCACCGCCGCGTTTGATTATTTCTGGAAATTAAGCAATGGCGACGGCTCGCGGTTCGTGGCTACCACCGACCCGAATACCTCCCTTGAACAGCTGGCCCGCAAGTTGAATTTCCGCAAGATCTTTGCGGCCGATGAAACGGTCGGCGGACGATACTCTGCCTTGACGGATTTTGGCATGTTGCCTGCCGCGTTGCTGGGAATAGACCTTTCGCAATTTGTAGGCCGCGCCGCCTGGATGAAGCAAGAATGCAGCCGAGACGTGCCGGCTGCCAGCAACCCTGGCCTCGCACTTGGGGCTGTCTTGGGCGAGGCCGCATTGGCAGGCCGCGACAAGTTGACAATCCTGGCCGACGCGCCGCTTGCAGCATTGCCCATGTGGATCGAACAAATCGTAGCCGAGTCCAGCGGAAAGGGCGGGAAGGGAATTCTGCCAGTTCCGCTTGAGCCGCTGGACTCTCCTACGACCTACGGAAACGACCGGATCTTCATTTACCTGAAACAGAACGGCGAACTGAAGAATGGTATCGCCGCGTTGCAAGCCGCCGGCCACCCAGTGCTCGAATTCTCCCTCGCCGACGCCTACGACGCCGCGGCCGAGTTCTTTCGATGGGAAATTGCGGTCCCAACCGCTTGTCACATTCTTGGCGTGAATGCCTTCGACCAACCGGACGTGCAGGACAGCAAAGACCGCACCAAGGCCAAGATCGCGGAATATCGATCGACCGGCACATTGGTTGAGCCGGATCCGGGTATCGGGATCAGGGAATTGGGGAAAGTAGCCGATTTCCTGAGTAAGGCTCGGCCCGGTGACTATGTTGCCATCAATGCCTACCTCCCACGTAATGAGGTGATGATTGATGCCCTGCAAAGGATGCGGGTAGCCATTCGTGAGAAGACAAAGTGTGCCGTTGCAGCCGGCTTTGGCCCGCGTTTTCAGCATTCGACCGGGCAATTCCACAAGGGTGGCCCGAATACGGGCCTCTTCATTCAGGTCATTTCGGATGCCGAAACGGATATGCCGATCCCCACGGAAGGCATGACGTTTGGCACACTCATCCGGGCGCAGGCTCTCGGTGACTATGAAACTTTGGTTTCCCGGCAGCGACGGGTCATCCGCGTGCATCTGTCCAAGCCCGCAGACATTTTCTTGCTGGTTAAGGCCTTGCATTAAACGCTTGGGCGCTTTGCGCGTTGGGTGCAACAGCGGTCGAACATTGGAGGCATTGGATGACAAATCTGGCTCAACTGAAGTGCGTTGCCTGCCGTGGCGGGGAACCCCCGTTGTCTGACGCCCAGGTTCAGGAATTACTCCCGCAGGTTCCGGAGTGGATCGTTAAAGAAGTGGATGGGGTCAAGCGGTTGGAGCGGGTGTTCAAGCTCAAGAACTATATCGAGGCCATCGCGTTGACCAACAAAATTGCTTTGATCGCAGAAAAGGAAGACCATCACCCATTGATCGTGACAGAATATGGCCGGGTTACGGTGGACTGGTGGACTCACAAGATAAAGGGCCTTCATCAGAACGACTTCATCATGGCGGCCAAGACCGATGAACTCGCCTGATTGGGATTTCTGCCCTTTCATCATCGCAGCTCTTAGCCCGAACAGGGCAAAGACCCCGGCTTGTTGACGGTCGAATCGAACTGTGGCATAATCCGCAAATCTTAACCAGAAAGCGAAGATGGGAACGAGTAAATCTGCCAAGCTGCAAGCGAGTCTGGAATGGTGTGAGCCAGATCAGTAAAGCCGATTGAAAATCATCCCGGAGCAGCAACCTGAAATCGGTTGGCCAACCCAGACCAGCTGAGTGTAGGGGAGACGGAGTTGTTCCCCGTTATCGGAACAGGATGATGCATATCATCCACTGAGAGCCTGTCTTTGACAGGAATCAGGGTGGTACCGCGAGCACCGCTCGTCCCTGTTTTCGGGATGGGCGCTTTTCTTTCTTAATTTACAGACTAGCGGCAAACCGACTAGGAGACTAAGCATGTTTAAACCGGTTTCATCAAGACTCGATGTGCCTTCCATGGAAGAGGGCGTGCTGAACTTCTGGCAGCGCGAACAAATCTTCAAGAAGACCGTCGACCAGCGCAAGGGCAAGCCTGAATACGTTTTCTATGAAGGCCCGCCCACAGCCAACGGACGCCCTGGCGTGCATCATGTTTTGGCGCGCGCCTTCAAGGATATGTTCCCGCGCTACAAGATCATGCGCGGTTACCATGTCTCGCGTCGCGGCGGCTGGGATACGCATGGCCTGCCGGTGGAGATCGAAGTCGAGAAGAAGCATGGCTTTACCAACAAACAGCAGATCGAAGAATACGGCATCGCCAAATTCAACGAAGAATGTCGCCGCTCGGCCTTTGAATACATCCGTGACTGGAGCAGGCTGACCGACCGGATTGCCTTCTGGGTGGACCTCGAAGATGCCTATGTGACCTATACCAATGAGTATATTGAGTCCGTCTGGTGGATTCTGAAATCGTTTTGGGAAAAAGACCTGCTATACAAGGGCTACAAGGTCGTGCCGTACTGCCCGCGCTGCGGCACGCCTCTTTCCGACCATGAGGTGGCGCTTGGCTACGACGATGCCACCGACCCCTCCGTCTTTGTCCGTATGCCGCTGATGGATAAGCAGGATACTTCTCTGCTGGTCTGGACGACAACTCCCTGGACGTTGCCCGGCAACGTGGCCGTCGCGGCGCATCCGGATGTCGAGTACGTCACAGTGGAGCGCGGTCTGGATGGCGGCAAGGAAAAATTGATCCTGGCCAAAGCCCTGGTTCAGAAAGTGTTCAAAGACGAGGAAGTGAAGATCCTTGAAACCTTCAAGGGCAAGAAGCTCAAAGGCTTGAAGTATCGTCCGCTGTTCACGTTCCTGCCGCCCGACAAGCCCGCGCATTATGTCGTCCTCGGCGATTTCGTCACGACGGAGGACGGCAGCGGCTTGGTCCATATGGCGCCTGCCTTCGGCGCAGAAGACATGGACATGGCGAAGGAACACAATCTGCCCATACTGATGACCGTTCTTCCAGACGGCACCTTCGTGCCCGAGGTCAAGCCGTGGCGTGGTGTCTTCATCAAGGATGCCGATCCGCAGATTGTTGAGGACTTGCGTGCCCGCGGCCTGCTTTTCCGCAAGGAGGACTATACCCATACCTACCCCTTCTGCTGGCGTTGCCACACCCCGTTGATGTACTACGCACGCGACTCATGGTATATCCGTACCAGCCAATTCAAAGACAAATTGGTGTCACTGAACAATACGATAAATTGGGTCCCCGAGCACATCCGGGAAGGCCGCTTCGGCAACTGGCTCGAGAATAACATTGACTGGGCGTTGAGCCGCGAACGCTATTGGGGCACACCTTTGCCGGTGTGGGAATGCGGAACTTGCAAGCATCGCGAGTGCATGGGCTCTCTGGCCGAACTCTCCGAGAAGGTCGGTCGTGATTTGGCCGATCTGGACCTGCATCGCCCCTATGTAGACGAGGTCTTCTACCCATGCCCGGAGTGCGGCGGCAATATGAGCCGCATTCCAGATCTAATCGACGTCTGGTTTGATTCGGGTTCGATGCCCTATGCGCAATGGCATTATCCGTTTGAGAACAGGGAAAAGTTCGAATCCCAATTCCCGGCGGATTACATCTGTGAAGCGGTCGACCAAACCCGCGGTTGGTTCTACTCCCTGCACGCGATCAGCACTTTGCTCATGGATTCGGTATCTTTCAAAAATGTCCTTTGCCTTGGTTTGATTCTCGACGGCGAGGGCAAGAAAATGTCCAAGAGCCTTGGAAACATCGTCGATCCGTGGGACGTTCTGAAGGTCGACGGCGCAGACGCTTTCCGCTGGTATCTCTATACTGCCACGCCGCCTGGCAACGAGCGTCGTTTCTCCGTGGAACTCGTCGGCGAGGTGATTCGGAACTTCACGCTCACATTATGGAACGTCTACTCATTCTTTGTGACATATGCCAACCTTGACAATCCGGACCTGACAGCTGTGCGCGTCCACAGCCAGAATATCCTTGATCGCTGGCTGATGTCCGAGTTGCATGCGCTGATTCGCGATGTGACGAATGCATACGAGAACTATGATGTGACCGGCGCCACCCGTCCCATCGAATCGTTTGTCGAAAAACTCTCCACCTGGTACCTGCGCCGGTCACGTCGTCGCTTTTGGAAGTCTGAATCCGATGCGGACAAACACGCCGCCTATGGCAGCCTGTACGCGGCCCTTGTTGTGCTCAGCAAGTTGATTGCCCCGGCCATGCCGTTTCTAGCCGATGAGCTTTATCAGAACCTGGTGCGTTCGGTGGATAACCTCGCCGTCGAGTCTGTGCATATTGCAGACTGGCCGAAGTACGACAAGACGCTCATTGACGAATCTCTCAATCATGACATGGCTTTGGTCATGAAGCTTGTCTCGCTCGGGCACCAGGCCCGGCAGAAGGCCAATCGCAAAGTCCGGCAGCCGCTCAAAGAAGCTGCCTTTTCCCTCGGCAATGCGTCTGACCGAAAAGCGGTTGAGACCTTCGCAGATCTGCTCCGGGAGGAATTGAACGTCAAAACCGTCCGGTTATTGGACGCCAGCACAGAGGCAGTTTCACATTCGGTGAAGCCGCTGCCCAAACAGCTTGGCCAGAAATATGGGAGCAAATATCCGGCCATTCAAAAGGCCATCCTTGCCATGAATGCCGAAGCCGTGGCCCGAGTTCTCCATTCAGGAGGCTCGGTCAGCGTAACGGCTGAGGGCCAGGAGTACCATATCCTCTCTGACGAGGTCGAAATCAGGGCACAGGCTAAGCAAGGGTTTGCAGTGGCCGAGGAAGGCGCCTACGTTGCTGCACTCGTGACCGAACTTACGCCCGAGCTCATCCAGGAGGGTCAGGCGCGTGAATTTGTCAGGCGCGTGCAGGATCTTCGAAAGAGCGCTGACCTTGACGTCGCCGACCGCATCTACGTCTTTGTAGAAGCTTCCTCGGGTTTGAAATCCGCCCTCGAGGCCTATCGAGACTACATAACAACCGAAACACTTGCAGTTTCCCTGGATTACAGGGATCTCCCAGCAGGCGCTCCGCACGTTAACGAGGAATTCGACGGAGAGAAAGTCAAGATTGGTCTATTGAAAGCGTAGCCTCTGCAGGCAGCCCGCCTCTCCAGCCGTGAGGCAGAAGTCCAACGGCACTGGCGTAGTCCCGCATCTCCTTGTTTCCCCTGAAATGTAGGCACCGGCGATGTTCTCTCGAAGGTGCCGGCATTTTCCAATGCTTTGGTCTCTGCTTGTGCGACGATTGGGTTAGGGAATCTTATCATCCCGATCTGGCTGCGACGGATTTCGGCGACAATGACTTTCTTGCCTGGTCTCAAGGCCGTGATCGCACGTAGTCTTCCGGCGTATCGAGATCCTGGATAATCGTCGGAGTGCTCACCTCGACGTAATGAATTTCCTTGGCTCGGTCATGGAGGAACTCGCGTAGCGTGGCTGGCGGGCGCATCTCCAATATTGTGGTCCAAAGGCTTCTTGCGACGAGCCATGGATGTCCCCGGCGCATCTGGAAGCTGGGGACTATGAGGCCTGCGCCGGTTTGAACATATTCATCCAAAATCTTTCGCACCGTACTCTCTTGGATTTGCGGTTGGTCACCCAGCACGATCAACGCCGCATCGGACGGCGGCGTTACTGCCGTTAGCCCCGCTTGTATTGAGCTCAGCATTTCTCCGGTCGCATATGCGCCATTGAACGCAAAGCGCACGCCTTTGGCTCTGCATAGGGCCTCCACCACTTCCTTGTCGCCGCCGCTGATCACCAGGATTCTGTCAACGCTCGACGCTTTCAGGATATCTATTACGCGTCCCAGGACGGTGGCTTCTCCCCACGGAAGCAGCATCTTTGGCTTCCCCATGCGTCTCGATTCACCCGCGGCCGCGATGATTCCGGTAATCATGGGCAATGGACCGCCGCAAATGGCCGAAAAATCACGTGCGTCTCAGAGCGTATCATCGTCCAGGAGCCTTCGGTAATCCTCGGGTTCGTCGACATCCAGGAGGAGTCGGTCATCATGCCACGGCATGAATTCCACCGGGAACTTGGAGAAGATGGCCCGTCCACCCACGTCGCCCCGCAGGTTGAGCAGGTCAGGAAATGTGACCTTGTCGAAAAGAACCGGGTTCGCCCGCCGCTCGTTCAGCACCAGCGGAGCGACCACGGGAAACAATCCGGCTGCGTGGATTTCCATTAGGGAGCGTATAACTGATACTGTTATCTGGGGTTGATCGGCCAGGAGAAAGATCGCCGATCCTGTCTCAGCGGAAAGCGCTTGGACTCCCGCGCAAATGGACGAACCCTGCCCGCTCTCCCACGCCTCATTTCGCACGATTGCTAGCGGCAAATCTTGTACGGCGGCCTCTACTCGCTCGGCCTGCGCGCCTGTTACGACAATAGCCTGGGTCGCGCCCGCCTCCAGGGCCGTCTTGGCCACTGCGCGGACGAAAGGTTGCCCGCGCCAGTCTAGAAGTTGTTTCGGCGCCCCGTAGCGGCTGGACCCTCCTGCCGCCAGAATGATGATCGCTGCGGGCTCGTGCACTGCGTAAACGCTTTTTTCCATCAGGCAGGCGATAACCACGGCGTCGAATCCTGCTAGCAACGATGGAACCATCCTCTGCGCCCGGGACCTTAGTTCCGACGTGTCGGCCTGATTAAGCAAGGCGACCCCGCGGGCACCGGTTGGAATGTTCTTGCGCCCGCCTTGGGGATGGGTGAGGGCGGCTGTGATTGCCTCAGCTGAAATGTTGGCCCCGGGGCTCAGGCCGCTCAAGGTCGAAAACGCCTCCGGGCGATGAACGTTCTCTCCTGTCAACGGCTTTCCAATCGACGAAATTCCTGCTGAGACGACTACCGTGTCGATAAAGTCAGGGATTGGAGGTTCATGGTCGATTGGGGCTTTCAGAGGCCTCTGCCGAGACCCGTCCGCCTCAACCAGAAGAGGTATGCCCCGTCGAGTGGAAATTTCGCGTAGCCATAATAGGGCATCCTGGCTCAATGGCGCAGTTCTTTTGTCTTGCAGGGCGGGGCCCGTGAAAAGTGTTACCGCAGAACCTAGCTCCATCTGTGTGCCAATTACGGGATGTTGCAGCACGATGTGTCTGTCCGCGAACCCCAATTGCCAGGCTCCAAGGTGTGCCGTTGCGGTGACAATGACCGGGGGATCGAGTTCGCGGGCGACTTGAAACATGGCCGTGGTCTTTCCACCTGCGCCCACAAATGCTACCGAACTCGGAGATGGCGTGATCGGCAGCCTCAGCGCTTGGGCAAGTTTTAAGCCCATAGCTTGCTACGGACCTCAGGTCGCGACAACAGGGCCTCCAGCACACCTCCTGCGATTGCCAGGGATTTCTCGGAAACCAGCGTGCAGAGCTGCGGATCGTCGTGGGCGTCCATGTCCCCGATTTTCATGCCTTTTTCTGCGGCGAGTCCCGGGCGAAGCAGTCCGCGGAGCACGCCTGCAAAAGGCGCGAGGATAGTGCCGTCCCCGACCTTTGCGATTGGCTGTCCCGCCTCAAGATGATCGCCGATTTTGGCGCTGGCATCCAATGTACCAGCGGTCGGCGCTCGCAGCACGCGCCTTGGATCGCCGTCTGGCTTGGACGTGTCGCCCTGCGAAGCGCCGTTCCAGATTACGCGGCCGAGAGTATGCCCACGTTGCGTCTCGATTACGGCGTGGCAATTCTCCGGAGCACGGAACCCCGGCCCCAATCCGACATAGAGAAGTGCAGGGTGCAACAGTGGCTCCGGCGGTTGTTTCGTCATCCGGGCATCCACGATTGCTAAGGGGTGCATTAGTTTCGCCGACTTGCACTCTGGATCGATAATTACCGGGATTTGCTGCCTGGACAGAATATTGAAGATCTTGAGCGTGTCCGTCGGATCCTCTGTCGCTCGGGCAGTCACACCCTCCACAGTTACCCGGCCCTCATAAATGGCTTCGGAAAACGCTACGCTGCGGCGGACCGCCAGAGGCTGCGGAAGTTCAGTGATCAGTACATTCAGTCCCACGTGATGCAGACGAAGCGCCACGCCGCTTGCAAGGTCGCCGCCGCCCCGGATAAGGATGAGCGCAGGCATCAGGAGCTCTCTGTTCCTTCTTTCAAGATGTGGCCGAAAGCGTAGAGTGTGAGGTACACGAACAGAAAGAACAAGGTGTAGAGGGCAATGAAGCCGATTGAACGCAGGCTGGGGTCTGCAAGCCAGCCGGTGATATTGGTGGCGGTTTCGGCCGGGTTCTGCAGAACGTCCCAGCTGTTAAGGCGGATGAATTGTCCGACATAAAGCCCCACGCTCGTGAGGCTCGCGACGAGCAGGACAAAAACCCATCCGGCCCATCGTCCAATTTGTCGGATGAGGATTTCTTGCATCAGGTTCAGCGAAACGATTCCCAGCAGCATGCCCGTCCACGAGAACCAGATCAGCATGATTACGTCATACCAGACGGGCGCATTGGCAGAGTATTGGGTGAGGTGTTGCATGTCTGTCAGGATGTACGGTGCGTTTGGGAAGAAGATCAGCCAGAGAAAGGCGAAGACGGGAATGACCAGGTACATGAGCCAGCGCCGCCACGACAGCAGATATGCCATGTAAGCCAGCACGAACGGGATCCACGCCAGAAAGAGATTCCAGATGAGCCCCGTATAGTGAGTTGAATCGCTATAGGCAACCCTGGCGACGACCAATGCTATGCAGATGACTGACGCCGCAGATAATAACGCAAAAACGCCCATCTTGTACTTGTGGCGGCGGTACGTATCGCGCAATCTTCGCATCATGGTTGAACTAGGAAATCCAGCAGGATTGGATTTACCTCTTCCGGCCTGTCATAATGAGGGGTGTGTCCCGCGTTGTCGATCACGCAGAACTTGGCCTTCGGCACCAAATCCAGAATGCTGCCACTCTGCTCAACCGGAAGCGTATTGTCGTCCTTGCCCCAGATTAGGAGCACTGGGATATTCAGATTACCCAGCTGTGCGTACACCCCTGGAAAACCATCAATCATTTTGTTGTGCAGGGTCGAAAGCAGGGCCCGCTTGAAGCCGTGATACTGCAACTGGCCTCGGTATTGGTCCTGAAATCTCCTTACGAGTGTTGGATCGAAGAAATCAGAAGCAATGCCCTTTAGGATTCTCTCGGACCCTGCCAAACCCAGGAGTAGGTTGCTAAGGCCTGGCAGCAGGGCCATCCGGTAAAGCAGGTTCAAAGGCATTGGCTGCGTCCCGATCGGATCGATCAGAGCGAGTTTGTGTACGCGCGCCGGACAACGCACCGTAAAGGTGGCGGCAACTGCGCCGCCCATTGAAAGGCCGATCAAGTTGACTTGCGCAAGTTGCAGCTTGCCTAAGAGGTCCCCCAACTGGCGCACGAAAAGGTCGGCATCGTAAGCTAGCCGGGGGCGGTCGGACAAGCCGCGGCCGAATAGATCATACCTTAGCATGCGAAGGCCGGCCGCGCTCAACGCCTCAAAAGTCGGATCCCAAACGAAGTACGGGACAGAAAATCCGTGCACTAGCACGGTAGCCGGCCCCATGGAGGGCCCGCCCAGTTCAAAGTGTGTGCAGCCGTCCGGGAGCCTCGTAAAAGAGCCGGGGGCCGCAGCCCGCGCCGCATCATCGAGGTCCTTGTTCTCGCCTCGATAGATGAAATCAAAATTCATTTGATTTTGCCGAGCGCACGCAGGACCCGCTCAGGTGTAAATGGAAATTCGTTTATCCAGGCGCCGGTGGCGTCGTGGATCGCAGCTCCAATCGCGGGTACCAGCGGCAGGAACGGGATTTCGCCTAAGCCGCGCGCACCCCATGGGCCGTTCGGTTCTGCAATCTCGACGATTACCGAATCGACCTTTTCTGGAATATCCAGAATCGTGGGGAGCAGGTATGTGCTCAACTGGTCCGTGAGCACACGGCCATCCTTGGTCTTCATGTCTTCCGTAATCGCATAACCTTGAGCCTGCACAACTGCGCCTTCGATTTGGCCGGTTACCAGGTCTGGGTTAATGGCTTTCCCCACGTCGTCCGCTACCACAACCCGCACTACCCGCACGTGGCCGGTTTCAATATCAACCTCCACCTCCACCGCTTCTGCAGAATAGGCGTAGGAGAAGTTGGGTGTCGAATACCCGGTTTCTTCATCGAAATGCGTAGTCTTAGGTGCCAGATAGGTATATTCCGCTACGGCGGGCCGCTCTTCTTCCGTCTGCCATTTGTGCAGCGCAGCTTCGGCAGCGCCTTTGATCGCATTGCCTGCCATAAAGGTCATCCGTGACGCAGATGAAGATCCCGGATTCCCTTGCGTCGCCGAATCCGACGGCCGTACCTGGACCATCTCGGGCGGGACCCCAATTACTTCAGCCGCCATTTGTGCCATCACCGTGTGAGTTCCCTGGCCCACTTCCGCACCGGCGTGTTGGACGATTACCGACTCAATATTCCCATCACCGTGGATTTCCACTTTTGCCCAGGAGTTCTCCTGATATCCAAACGAGAAACCGACGTTCTTGAACCCCGCCGCAAATCCCCGGCCGCGCACCGCTGGCTTCCGGGCTTGCGCGGCCCTGGTTGCAACCTCGGTCTTCCAGCCAAATTTCTTTGCCGCGGCTTCTATCACTTGCGGCACGCTAACCGGACCCGGTGCCGGTGTTCCCACTCCGAGGGTCAGCCCGTCGCGAAGGGCGTTCTTCAAACGAAACTTGACCGGATCCATTCCAAGCTTCTCGGCCAGTTTATTCATCTGACCCTCGGCCATGAACAATGCCTGTGGGGCGCCGAATCCTCTAAAAGCTGCTCCCGGCAGGTTATTCGTGTAGACACCGAAGACATCCGTTTTGACATTCGGGATGAAGTACGGGCCTGTTGAGGTAATTGCTGAGTTGCCCAGCACCTTGTTGGACGTGTACATGTACGCGCCCCCATCGCCGATGATCTCGTTTTCGGCCGCTATGAGTTTGCCGTCTCTGGTAGCACCCCATTTTGCGCGCAGCACAACGGGATGTCGCTTGCCGTGTCCGATGATGGATTCCCGGCGACTCCAGATAATCTTGACCGGTCTTCCTAGCTTCCAGGCGGCCAGAGCCAGCACGATTTGCACAGACAGGTCTTCACGCCCGCCAAACGCGCCTCCGATGGCGGGATATATGATCCTGATTTTTTCTGCTGGCATGTTGAGCGCGTGGGCGATCGACTCGCGGTCTGCGTCTGTCCATTGGCCCGCACACGCGACCGCAATCCGGCCTTCGTCATCAATATATGAGAGTCCTGCCTCGGGCTGCAGATACGCGTGTTCCTGTGCAGGCGCCCGATATTCGTCCTCGACAATTACGTCGGCGTCGGCAAATCCTTCTGCAACGTTGCCCTTGCGAATCTTATAGTGAACGCAGACGTTGGTGTCGCCACGTTCGGGATGGAGGATTGGTGCTTCTTTTCTCATCGCTGCGATGGGATCGCTGACCACGGGCAAATCTTCGTACTCGACACGTATCAGTGCGAGGGCGGCCTTGGCTTGGGTTTCAGTTTGTGCCACGATGGCCGCAACTTGATCCCCGACGAAGCGCACGACGTCCGCGTAGGGCTTTGAAGACCCTGGCCCGCAGAGCACCGGCTGGTCTGGGATTTGTAAGCCATATTCATTCACCGGCACGTCTTTGGCTGTGTACACTGCCACCACGCCTTGTGCAGCCTCTGCCTGTTCAGTGCCGATGCTCTTGACGCGGGCATGCGGCCGTTCGGCAAACAGCAGCTTCATGAACAGCATGCCTGGCATCGACAGGTCGCCGGAATAAGCCGCTTCACCGGTTACTTTTGCACGTGCGTCAAATCTGGGAATAGATTTTCCAACCACTTGCATTTTAGTCTCCATACTCAATGCTTCTTATCCCATTATACAACGCTTGAGATTGCCCTTTTGCGCGGCGCGAGGTATATTCAGCGTGGCTTATTACTCATGTCTATACCTGATTACGGCAATCTGTTCCGAGATTCTGGCGTGCAGGGCATCCTGGATTATATTCAAACCAGACTGCGGGCCCGGGATCTGTCTGGGCCCGAGGCGCTTGCGCTTATCAGCGCTGTTCACAGGCAACTTGGCCGATCTGCCGCACCGGACGCAGGGGTTTATCAATCCTACTCGAAGGTCATGGAGTCGCTGCGCCAATCCCTTCCCGACGTGCACGAATTTGTTGTTTCTGCCTGGAGGCAACGCGGGAATACGAATTTGCACATCGAGCAGGGCGACGAACTTGCCGTAGATGAGGCCCCGGATGTCCCGGAGGCTGCTTCAAGTTCGGACTCTGCGCCTCCTCAGGGAACCGTGGTGGCGGCAACGCCTTCAACCGAGATCAATGCGGATGAGCGGGACGAGTCTGGCGAAGGCGGAGAATCAGAGGATGATGACGACGAATTGCCTCGCGGCGGCAGGGCAGACGCCGAACAGCCCAAGGAATCAGATGAGAGTGAATCCGCCGAAGGCGACGATGAGATCGGTGAAGAAGAACGGGAAAATAGCGAAGAACAGGACGAATCCGATTCCAGCGAGGAAGCGGAAGGCGACGATGCTACGTCGGAGATCGAAGAGCCAGAAGAAGAGCAAACCGATTCAGCAGACGAATCCGATGCCGATGCTGGCGAGGAAGAAGCTGGCGAAGAAGAGCAACCGGAGGCTGCCACCGAATCGGATTCCGACGCCGAGTCGGAGACGGGCGAAGGAGAGGGAGGAGAGCCTGAGGAGCCCGAGGCATCTGAGTGGCCTGAGATGGAGCAACCTCAGACCGACGAGCCCGCGGACGATCTGGAGGCAGACGAAGACGAAGGAGCAGGAGAGGCATAAGAAACAAAGACCGCAGCCGTCTGTGCTCCTCAGACACTCATGCCCGGATCTGATTCAGGGACAATCGCACCCATTTGGCGGACTGGATATCGCGACTGCTCCTATGGTTATCGTTTGTAGCTTTTTACGCTGACTTTTGGTTGGGGGACATCCAGCGGGCCATAGCGCGGCGGGCCCACCAATCTGTAGACTACCGAATATCCTAACGAGATGACTGCACCCAGGATCACGATGTAAACTATTGCAAATCCCACTACCGCGTAAAGATTGTTCTGCTCCTGGACAAATGCGAACAAGGGTGCCAGGCCGGGCGCCGCCGTCCAAAGTAGGTTCGGTATCACAGGACTTCCCATGAGTTGATACGGGAGAGCCCAGCCCCCCCGTACCGCCTCGTTCACTGTTATTTCGGCGAGAATATATGACACCACCGGCACAATTAATATCATCAGGCAGCCAATGCCGCGCCAGATGGCGTGCACTTCTTTTTGTTTCGAGACGGATCTACGTGCGGCTGCGTCCCTATATTTTGTCATCCTGCCCTCTCACGCCTCCACCTGGCTTGCGTCTTCGATGGCTTGCACAATCTTGTAATAACCCGTGCACCTGCACAGGTTGCCCGTCAATGCCTGTTGAATCTCATCCTTGGCTGGATGTGGTTTTTCTTCCAGGAGTTTGGTGGCTGACATGATGAAGCCGGGCGTGCAGTAACCGCACTGCACCGCGCCGTCCTCCACGAATGCCTGCTGAACCGGATGTAGTTCCCCGGCATGTGCCAGGCCTTCGATGGTTACGATATCCGCCCCATGGGCGCGGGGCGCGGGCACCAGGCAGGACATGACCGCCATTCCATCCAAAAATACTGTGCAGGCGCCGCACTCACCCTCGGCGCAGCCTTCCTTCGTCCCCGTTAATTCACCCTCTTCACGCAGCAGCCGCAGCAGCGTCTTATCTTGCCCGCTCTCGAACGTATAGGCCTTGCCGTTGATCCTTGTGCGGATGGGTCCATCGGCCGCGTAAGCCGAAGGGCCATACCCCGCGGTCGTTCCTTCTTCGCTGCCCTTTCCGGCCAGCAAAACCGGTTCCCGCGGAAAGCCGGCTTGCTCCGTCTTGCCGCGAATGGAGCGCAGGCCGCGTGCGGAGATGACTCTGACCATTTCTTGGCGGTATGCTGCAGAACTCCGGACATCGTCAATCGGCTTGCTGGACTTCGTAGTCAGGGCGGCAGTTTCGGCAATGACATTATCTGAAAGTTTTTTGCCGACCAGATACGCTTCTGCTTCCGAGGCGTGGGCGATTACTGGCGTGACGGCGCCCAGTGTGATGGAGGCCCATTCGACGGCCCCGCGTTTAAATGACAGGACCATGGCAACATTCACTAGTGAGATTGCCTGGGCTCGTCGCAAGGCCACTTTGATAAAAGTTCCGCGTTGGCCCGTTTTCATTGCGGGGAACGAAATATCCACCAGCATCTCATCGGGCTGCATGACAGTCTTCCGCACGCCGGTGTAGAAATCCTTCAATGCCACGGTACGTTCGCCGCCGCTGGATGCCAGGCTCACCGATGCCCCCAAAGCCATGAGTGGCGTGATGGTGTCGTTGGCAGGCGAGGCCGTGATGAGATTTCCCGCTACCGTGCCGCGGTTGCGGATTTGCGGCGCGCCGACCTCCCACGCCGCCCGCGCCAGCGGATAGGCCCGCTGGCGGATCAATTCGGATGCCGCGCACTGGTTATGTGTCACCAGGGGGCCGAGATGAATGATCCCGTCCTCGTCCAGCGCAATTCGGTCCAGGCCGGGGATCCGCGTCACGTCAATCAAGGTTGTGATCCCCTTGCGAACGCCGCGCTCGAGTTCGAGGATCAAGTCCGTTGCCCCTGCAACAATGCGGGCGCTTTCCCTTTTGTTATTCAGCGCACCGAGAACCTGATCTACAGACCTTGCATCTATATATTCGTTCCACATGTTGGGTAGGAAATATCCTCTGAAAGTACTTGTTGCCTTCGCTCGCCCCTTGAAGGCTTATTTTCCGCTGCCCGTGATCGCTTCCGATCGGCGGTCGAATGTCTGTACGGCTTGGCGGCCCAGCGTCGTGATGTTGCGGATTGCCGCGGGTAGGGCATTGTCGTCGCCCATGCTGGCTTCCACGTTGTCCAGCCCGTGGGCAATCTGCTCGGCGAGGTCGAAGAATGCCAGGTCGAAATTGTACAGTTGCTCCAGTTCCTTTTCATTGATCTTGACCGCGTCGAACATGCCTGAATAGCCCCTTGAGGCGCGGCTGATCTTGTCGATGAAGGTTCGCAGTTGGATGGCAGCCTTTTCCATATCGTCCACGTACTCGATCTTGCCCGCGCTGACCAGGTCGGTTTGCAGGTTTGAAGTTCGCTTCCAGAGTTCTTCGAACCGGCGGGCGACAGTATCGCGCACCAGTTTGTCCGCGTCTCTGCGATTTTGTCGTTCTACGTAGCCGCTAAAGCCTGGAATGAAAGAAACAAGTTTCTTGAATGGGTCTATCTGGCCGCTCACGTTCTGAAACATATCGGTCATTTGTGCCTCCTGCGATGATATACGACCTCAAGCACAATACGGTGCACTCTCCATTATAGCCGTAGTTTCTGGTTATAATCAAGCCAAGGGAATTCTCTCGCTAAGAGATGAAACAACCAACCTGATCCACACGCGCATTGCGCGTAACCTTGAGCATGGAGAGACTCGATGACAACTGATATTCAATCGCTGCTTGGCGACAAAGCCAAACTGCTGCTTGGCTTTGATTCGCCCAAGATACCTAAGGACCGTCTGCACTTGCCAGGGCCGGATTTTTTGGATCGTGTTTTCATGAGTTCGGACAGAGGGCCACGCGTGCTGGGCAATCTATCGCGAATCTACAATCATGGACGGCTCTCAGGGACGGGATATGTTTCCATCCTGCCTGTTGACCAGGGAATAGAACATTCCGGCGCCGCCAGCTTCGCAAAAAACCCAGACTACTTTGATCCCGAAAACATCGTCAAGCTTGCTGTGGAAGGCGGCTGCAACGCCGTGGCTTCCACGTTTGGCGTGCTGGGCATTGTCGCCCGCAAGTATGCGCACAAGATACCTTTCATTGCGAAGATCAATCACAACGAGCTGCTTACGTACCCAAACAGCTTTGAACAGATCATGTTCGGGACGGTCAGGGAAGCCTATGATATGGGCGCGGCTGCGGTTGGGGCGACCATCTATTTCGGCTCGGACGACTCGCACCGCGAGCTGATCGAAATTGCGGCAGCCTTCGCACTTGCACACGAATTGGGAATGGCAACCGTATTGTGGTGCTATCTGCGCAATTCGGCCTTCAAGAAGGACAAGGACTACCACGTGTCGGCTGACCTCACCGGACAGGCAAATCATCTGGGCGTCACAATTCAAGCCGACATCATCAAGCAGAAGCTCGCCGAGAACAACGGCGGCTTCATTGCCCTGAATGCAGACGGCGTATCATTCGGCAAGTATGACAAGCGCATCTACAGCGAGCTGTCCAGCGATCATCCGATCGATTTATGCCGCTATCAGGTGGCCAACTGCTATATGGGGCGCATTGGCTTGATAAATAGTGGTGGTGCATCGGGCGCGAACGATTTCGCCGAAGCTGCCGCCACCGCCGTGATAAACAAGCGGGCGGGCGGCACTGGCCTCATCTCCGGGCGCAAGGCCTTCCAGCGCCCCATGGCGGATGGCGTCAAGCTCCTGAATACGATTCAGGATGTGTACATGGATCAGGGCATTGCGGTTGCGTAGCTGGCTACAGGTTTAAAGGCGAATGCCCAAAGCAGACCAGGGAATCTCCCGCGGCCGCTATATGGTAATTCCCCGCGCTGTCATCTTCCTCCGGCGCGGGGAATTTTATCTATTGATAAAGGGAGCCCCAACCAAGCGGCTTTGGGCGGGGAAGTACAACGGTATTGGCGGCCACGTAGAGCGCGGGGAAGATGTGGCCTCTGCGGCGCGGCGTGAGTTGCAGGAGGAGACTGGTCTCGAGGCGGACTTGTGGCTGTGTGGCACTCTGATGGTCGATGCCGGGGAGATTGGTGTCTGTGTGTATGTCTTTAGCGGGGAAGCCCTGCCCGGCGAGCCTGTTCCGTCCGCTGAGGGTGCAGCCGAATGGGTGGCGTACGAACGAGTAGTTAGCTTGCCCGTTGTTGAAGACGTGCCGGCGATTCTTTCGAAGGTTCATGGTATGCGTCGGGGCGATCCGCCTTTCGCTGCGAGGTCTTTCTACGATGCTCAGGGGAAATTGCGGCTGGAATTTAGCGCCTGATTGGAACGCTCTGATGCTGTGACGCCATGGCGTTGAGGCTATCTACGGCCTGGAATCCGAAATGCATCAGGCCTCGTCGTGGTTTCTCTTTCCCCACATCGGCAGCGTTAGCGTGAACGTGCTTCCTCGCCCCGGTCTGCTGTCTACGTTGATTTTTCCATGGTGCTGTTCGATAACCTGGCGGGTGATGGCAAGCCCAAGTCCCAGGCCGCCAAACAGGTCATCGCCGCTTCTTTCAACGTGGTAGAAGCGATCAAACACTCGCTGCATTACGTCCGGTGCCATTCCAATGCCGTGATCTTCGACGGCCAAAACCAAAGTACTGCCGTTCGTGTTGAAGCGAATTTCTACGTCGCCGCCGCGCGGACTGAATTTGATCGCATTGTCCACCAAAGCCGTAAGCGCCCGTTCAAGCGACCTTGGATCGCCTGCGACTTGCTGCGCGGGACTGTCGGATTTGATCTTTAGCGTGACATGCCGTTCTCGTGCCCTATTCTCATATTTGCCCACGATCCCGCGGGCGATTTCAATGAGGTCTATGGGCTGAAACTCCGGCAGGACCAGTTCGATTTCCTGCAGGAATAGAATATCGTTTACGAGCGTGCCGATCTGCCCCACATTACGTGCCACCGTATCCAGCACCTCATTCAGCTTGTCTCCGGCCAGAATCCCCTTTTGCAGCATTTGCAGGTATCCGCTAGCCGTCATCAGCGGCGTACGGAGTTCGTGGGCTACGTTCGTGAGGAATTCGCGCCGGGCCAAATCCTGCTCCGCCAGCTTCTGATAAGCCTCTGCAAGCTCGCCCGCCCGAAGACGTAAATCCTCGATCGCCAGGTCATCATTCTGTCGCAGGCGGCTGCTGATCTCTCTGACCATCGCCATCGCCACGCTGCTTGAATGCTGGAGCACGCGGTCAAAGCCCTCCTTGTCCAGCTCCAAAACGACAAGTGGATGCTTCGCGGCCACGGTCGCTGCTCGGGGCGCATTATGGATGAGTGCCATTTCGCCGAAAAAATCGCCTGCCGTGAGTGTCTTGAGCAGCCGTGTCTCTTTGTTATTGATTACTTTCGTGACCTCTGCGTCGCCATCCAGGATCATGTAGAACGTGTGCTCGATCAAGTTTTCTCGGCACAATATAGCTCCGGCTGGGTACGAGTTGATCTTGCTGTTGGAGATCAACTCCTCCACCTCTGTCGGAGTAATGCCGGGAAAGGCGCGTGGGATGATTCGACTGGGGGCGCGTGTGTTGGTCATACGGTCTTGGCGATTGGTCCATTCTAGCATGTAACTTCAGCCTGGGCCTCGCCTGATTCTGTATTACAACTTGTAACCGATTTCCCTAAGCAGGTTCTTCCGCCAGGCGATATCCTCGGCGCCCTCTACGCCTCTCGGTGCGAATCCATCCACTACTCCTAGAATGCCGCGGCCCTGTTCAGTTTCAGCGACCAGGACTTCGGTCGGATTGGCTGAAGCGCAGAACACTCTGGCCACCTCGGGTACCGCCTTAATGGCGTTCAAGATGTTTACGGGATAATATCCGTCTGCCAGGAACAGGATGAACGAATGTCCCGCCCCGATGGCCTGCGCGTTCTTCTTTGCTAGTTCGAGCATGGCCTCGTCGGTTCCCGACCAACGGACCAGACATTTGCCAGATGCTTCGCAAAATGCCAGCCCGAATTTGATGCCGGGCACGGCGCTTACCAGCGCTTCATGGATGTCCTCCACAGTCTTGATGAAGTGCGACTGGCCGAGAATGAAGTTTACTGGCTCAGGCTTCTCGATTTTTACAACCTTGATTTCCATCTTTGCCTCCGCCGTCGAAATCGCTGTCTCTTTGGTATTATTGTAGCAAGATTTTTCCTGAGTCGCCATGTTGCGCCGTCAAAGGATTTCCGGCGCAAATCCATCTAATATTCTGGGGATTTCGTTTTCCACTCCATATCACGAATGGAAAAGCCTAAGCGGCAACGCTGCGTTGAATTGTTGAAAGGATGGCCCCATCATGACCTTACACCGTCTTCTCCTGCTCGTATGCCTGTGTGCAATCGCCTCGTTCGGCTGTGCGCCTGAGATCCAGATTCCGACGCCGCTCGTCATGCCCACAACCGCGCCCGTGACGCCGGCCCCGAGCAACACACCGCTGGCCGGAGTATCAGCAAGTGATACTCCGGTTGCCACCGAGACGCCGCCTTCTCTGGTTCCGGATTTTCAGCACATCATTATCGTGGTGTTTGAGAACAAGGAGTTTGGCACGGTCATAGATAGTCCCATCATGCCTTATTTCAATCAGCTTGCCAGGTCCTATACCTTGCTGACGCAATTCTACGCGGTCAGGCATCCCAGCTTGCCAAATTACCTTGCGATGATCGGCGGCGATACCTTTGGCATAACCTCCGACTGCACCGACTGTTTCGTAGATGCACCCACGCTGCCGGACCTTATCGAGGGCAGCGGCCGCACCTGGAAAACTTATCAGGAGGACATGCCTTCTCCTTGTTATGTGGGAGGGGGCTGGGGCAACTACGCCATGAAACACAATCCGTTCGCATACTTCAACGATATCCGCTTGAATGCGGATCGGTGTCAGCGCAGCATTGTTCCACTCACACAACTCGCGGGCGATCTTGCCTCGGGCGCCCTGCCGAATTTCGCGTTCATTACTCCCAACTTGTGCAACGACGCTCATGATTGTTCGATTAGCACAGCCGATAGTTGGCTGAATACACTCATGGTGCAGCTCCAGCCGCCGCTCGATGCCGAAGGCAAGCCATACCTTATCGTGCTCACGTGGGACGAGGGTCAGGGCAACCATTCCTGTTGTGGTTTACCGCCGGAAGCTGGCGGTCGAATTGCCACAATCCTGGTTTCGCCCCAGGCGAAGAATGGCTTTCAAGATTCAACCCCGTACACCCTTTATTCACTGTTGAAGACTATAGCCCAGTCCTGGCACCTGCAATATCTTGGTCACGCGGCTGATCCGGAAAATGCACTGATAACTGCGCCGTGGAAATGATTTGCTGAGTTCGTTGCGACATTCATTTTTCCGGGATTCCGTTTCGATTTCGCCGCAGGTCCGGGCACTCTTCCTGCTGAATACGAAATTGCCAACGCCGATAAAATCCTTGGCCACCGACAGTCAATTCTGGAACGAGAATATCTGCACGCCCTGGGTTTGATATACTGTTCGAAATCGGCGGTCCTCAGTCAATTCCTGGATCAAGGCCTCCCCGCGTTTGATTGGGGCAGTTGCCCGGCAGAAAGTCTTCAGCGTCCCCTGGCGGGACACATACAGGTAGTCAAATTGCAGTTCCTGTTTATCGAGGCAGCTGAGCGGGGAGCCCGCGCTCGTGCAGCTTTGCACTGCATTTTGAAGGGCGACCGCCTGTGCATATTTCCCGTTCGGCAGCCATTCGTCCCCCTGGATGGTGGTGATTCCGATACGGCCGGTAAGCGCCGGGAACCATTCCTGCAGACCATCGCACAACGGCTGGTCCTCTCCAGTCATGACCAGGAAGCGACTGTTAGGCTCTGTGTTCGCGCGAATCCAGTCAAGTGCGGTCCGATCAGTCCCTGAAACCGCGGATCCCGCCAACTGCGTTCCAAAATACACCGCTCCGCCAAGAAGGTAGAGCGTCAGAATTGACAAGAGAGTTGTAGCCGTCCCACTCCTGAAAATATTCGCCGGTCCGGGCGTGCCCGCGTGATCCCCGTCGTCGCGCACAAGTGTCGGCAGGATTACGTCGCTCAACGCGAGGCCGGCCATCATTGCCAGCGGTATCATGGCGTAGGTCGCTCCGCTCCGCGGGTCAACCAGGAATGGCAGGAAATACCACACAGGGAGGATGTATCTGCGTGATCGGAGGCAGACGAAGAATCCCACGAGGCCGAGCACTGCCACGACGGTGAGCAGTGGCTCGTCGGTCAGGGTCAATATGAACGGATAGAGGATGGACAGCGCAGATTGGCTGCCTGTCTGCGCAGCGTCGAGAAAGGGCCCGGCACCAAGCCGCACCAAAGCCGGAATCCACCACAGACTGGTCACGATAATCGTTCCCAGGCCGACTACCAGACCGTGAACAACGGACCCTTTGTTGCGGCCCTTGAAGAGCCAGAAGAGGGCCGCTGCGCTTATGGTGTGTACCGCGGCCTCCGGATGGGTCAGCACGACCAGGGAACTGAAAGCTATGGAGGGGGCTAGATATCGTCTATCTCGCTGGTCGAAAAGCTGGTGGATGCTTGCCAGGGAAAGGAGCAGAAACAGCATGCCGAAACTGCGCGTCAAGCCTCCGCCCATGATCAGCCAGGTCATTGCTCGCGGCGTGAATGCAAAAACTAGTGCCGCGATACCCGCCTGAAAGGTCGATTTGAAAACCACTTTTGCCAGGTAGTAGAAAGCCGGGACGGTGCCTGCCGTCGCCACGGCGGGCAGCCAGCGGACAACTTCGATTGAGCTCAGGTGAAGCAGATTTGAAACAAATGCCCCAAAATAAAACGCCAGGGGGGGATATGCAAACGGGATGCTTTGCCCGTTGTATTGGAAATACGTCGGCAGCATCCAGTGATTCGCCTGGATTGCTCCGATCATTATCGAAAACAGGCCGCCGTCGTTTATCGGGAATCCTGCGATGCTCGCCGGAAACAGCCGCACCCAGGCCCCGAAAATCGCGGCCAGTATGGCAATCAGAACGCCGGCCTCTTCCCGCGTGGGAGTGCGCAATTTGTGCATGCCCGCCTATTTCAGGTATTTCTTCTTCCACTCGAATAGTTTATTCAAAGCCTCGATCGGGGATAGGGAATTCATGTCGACGGCCTCAAGTTCGTCCAACAGCGGACTCGTCTCCGGAAAGAGCGCGGCTTGCTGAGCCGCATGTGGGTTGATCCTGACCGCCTGTCCTGACGACTTTTCGAGTTCCGCCATGATCTCGTTTGCCCGCTGTACTACCGGCGCCGGCAATCCGGCCAATTGAGCAACGTGAATTCCATACGACTTGTCCGCGCCTCCCGGGACAATCTTATGCAGGAACACGACTTTGCCCCCCGATTCGGTCACCGCCACGTTGTAGTTGCGTACGCCGGGCAGCAGGTCAGCAAGTTGGGTCAATTCATGATAATGGGTTGCGAACAGCGTTTTTGCACGCAGTTGTGGGTGGTTGTGGATATATTCGACCACGGCCCATGCAATTGAAACCCCATCGTACGTGCTCGTGCCTCGTCCGATCTCGTCCAGGATTAGCAGGCTGCGCGGCGTGGCATGGTGCAGGATGTTTGCGGCCTCGATCATCTCGACCATGAATGTAGACTGCCCGGCGTGGATTTCATCTTGCGCCCCGATGCGCGTAAAGATGCGGTCTACCAGCCCGATCCGCGCCGATGTCGCCGGTACGAACGATCCCATTTGTGCCATCAGTGCGATCAAAGCGGCCTGGCGCAGGTAGGTGGACTTTCCGGACATGTTTGGCCCGGTGATCACACGGACTATCTCCCCTTGTTCGAAGATCACATCGTTCGGGACGTATCGCTCGCCGTGGAGCGATTGTTCGACGACCGGATGCCGGCCATCGCGGATTTCCAGGTCGGTTCCCTCGTGAACTTCAGGCCGCGTGTAACCTCCCGCGGCTGCCGCCTCAGCCAGCCCAGCCAGGACATCTAGTTCTGCCAGCGCCCGCGCCGTCTGCAGAAGTTGGCGCGACGTCTTGGAAAGCATTGCGCAGACTTCGCGAAAGAGACGCACCTCGATTTCTCGGATTCTCTCCTCGGCGTTCAGAACGAGCGTCTCGTATTCCTTCATCTCCGGGGTGATGTACCGCTCGCCGTTGACCAGTGTCTGTTTCCGAATGTAGTTCTCGGGCGCTTTGGCGGCTGCGCCCCGCGATATCTCGATGTAGTAGCCGAATACTTTGTTGTATCCAACCTTGAGCGACTTGATCCCGGTTCTCTCCCGCTCGACCGATTCCAGGTTCGCAATCCAATCTCGGGCGTGCTGTGATGCCTCAATTACGGAATCGAGTTCCTGAGAATAGCCCGCTCGGATGACGCCAGTGTTCTGTAATGTTGCAGGCGGATCATCTGAAATCGCGGCCTGCAATAGCTCAACCTCGGCCTCGCGCGGCGCGGGTACCGGGACAGTCGGCTTTGGCCCCTGTTGCACCGCGGTCGTGAGAATGTTTGTGATATCGGGGAGGCGTTGCAGCGTGTCCCGCAGCGCCACGAGTTCGCGCGGCTGGGCGTATCCGGAGACGATTCGGTTGACCAGCCTCTCCAAGTCCGCCAGCGGCTTGAATGCTGATCGCACCTCAGCCCGCTGCATTCCTTGGTCGAAGAAGTATTGGACGCCCTCTTGGCGGCGGTTGATCTTGTCCACGCCCAGTAAGGGTTGGCTTATCCATTGGTGGATCAGCCGCTTGCCCATCGGTGTGACGGTCTGGTCGAGCACCCCGAGCAGCGAACCCTTGCGTTCGCCGCGGAGTGTTTCATCCAACTCAAGGTTGCGGCGCGTGGCCGCGTCAAGGGTCATGAATTCGTCCAAACCGTATGTGCGTAGGCTGGTTAGCAGTCTCAGCGATTCGGGCTGCGTTTCCTGCAGATATTGAACGATGGCGCCTGAAGCCCTCACTGCCAGGCTCTTGTGCTGCAGGCCAAATCCATCCAGAGTAGCTGCGTTGAAGTGATTCAGAAGCGCTTCCTGGCATTTTCCGGGTTCAAACCGCCAGGCGGGCCATGGCGTGAGATGCCCGCGCGCCTCTTGCTGGCGCCCATTTGGCTGTGAGAAGCCAGGTTCGAGCCCTCCGTCCGCCGAGGGCGAGGGACCCCGGTTGTCAGGGAAAATGATTTCGGCCGGGTGCAGGCGGGAGATTTCCGCTGTCAGGGCCTCCGCCGGCATTTCGGCGACTGCGAATTCCCCGGTCGTAATGTCTGCATACGCTACCGCGGCCATATCCCGCCCGGCAGGCGAACTGCCTGGCGATTTCTCCGACCAGACGACAGCTGCAAGGTAATTATTTGAATTCTCTGGGACGAGCCCCGGTTCGGTTACTGTGCCGGGTGTCACAACCCGTACCACTTTTCGCGGGAATATGCCTTTCACGGGCTGGTCGCCAACCTGCTCGCAGATTGCGACGTGATAACCCTTTTCTATCAGCCGGGCAAGATAGTTATCGACTGCGTGATAAGGAATGCCTGCAAGTGGCGCTCGCAAACCTTTTCCGATGGGGCGGGAGGTTAATACAATGTCCAGCTCGCGGGCTGTAGTCTCGGCATCCTCGTCGAAGGTTTCGTAGAAGTCCCCCAGGCGGAAGAAGAGAATCGTATTTGGATAATCACTTTTGATTTCCAGGTATTGTTGCCGAACGGGCGTGACGTCCTCGGGCATAATGCAATAATATACTCGATTTTCGAATCGGATGCGACGGCCCCGGCCTCGCCAATTCCCGCATTCCATCTCGTTTTTGGATTTCACAGCTGAGTTATAATTAGTGAGCGTGTTCACACACGATGCTCTCAAATTCGAAACAGCAACGCACAGGTTTGTCTCCCGAACGCTCGTTTGTCTCTTATTCAGAATCCGGTTGCGCCTCGCTTGTGGGCAATCCCGGCAGGCGCGATGGCCGGGTAAATACGGACAACATCAAATTACCAAGAGGTTTTCATGTACAAGTTGGTTCTACTTCGTCACGGACAAAGCACTTGGAATCTGGAGAACCGATTCACCGGCTGGACCGATGTCGGCTTGACTGACCAGGGCAACGCAGAAGCCCATTCGGCTGGGGTGCTGCTGAAGGATGGGGGATATGTTTTTGACATCGCCTACACGTCTGTTCTTCGGCGCGCTATACAGACCCTGTGGATTGCTTTGGAGGAAATGAGTCTCGAATGGATTCCTGTTGTAAATGCGTGGCAGTTGAATGAGCGCCATTATGGCGCCCTGCAGGGATTGAACAAGGCGGAAACTGCCAAGAAATTCGGCGAAGCGCAGGTGAAGCTCTGGAGGCGGAGCTACGACGTTCCACCGCCCGCCCTGGAACTTTCCGACGAACGGCATCCGAGGTTTGACCCTCGTTACGCATCATTGACTTCACAGGAGTTGCCCGCCACGGAGTCCCTCAAGATCACTTTGGAGCGCGTGCTCCCTTACTGGCACAGTACCCTGGCCCCGATGATCAAATCGGGAAAGCGCGTTTTGGTTGCTGCTCACGGAAATAGCCTCCGCGCTATGGTGAAGTATCTGGACAATATCTCCGACCAGGAGATACCTGAGCTGAATATACCGACAGGCATCCCTTTGGTCTATGAGCTTAACGACGGGCTAAAGCCCGTAAAACACTACTACTTGGGCGATGCCGAGGCCGTGGCGAAGGCCGCCGCCGCCGTCGCAAATCAGGGTAAGGCGAAGTAGGTCCTTTCGCCGCAAGGAATCAAGGCGGGAAACGATCACAAAACTGTGTGTGGACGGGCGCTCTTCCCGTCCACACACAGTTTTGTGAAATTCTCTTTGCCAGAGCAGCGTTACTCCTGCCGATGCTGGGCTTTGTTCCTTTTAGAATCCCTTTGTGCCCTTGGTGTTTAAGAATTTCCTCTTTGATATTCAAAGGCCTGTTCAGCTACGGAGTTCTTTCCTTTTCGTAATTCTCTGTGTCTCAGAGGCGCATTCTGGTTTGTTTAGATTACAATCGCCGAATGCCCCTTCCGCTTGATTTCGTCTCCGAGCTTCGCAGGCATTTTAGCGGCGACATTCGGCTTGACCTTGCATCTCGAATCCTCTACAGCACCGATGCGTCCATTTATCAAATAGAGCCCCTGGGCGTTGTGCTCCCCCGCACTCAGGATGATTTACAGGCCTCAGTTGAGCTGGCGGCTAAGTATCGTGTGCCAATCCTTCCACGCGGGTCCGGCACCTCACTGGCTGGGCAAGCCATCGGAGAGGCTTTGATCTTGGATTGCTCCCGCTGGCTGGACAAGATACTGGAGATCGATCCCCAGGCTCGCTTGGCCACTGTGGAACCAGGCGTGATCCTCGCAGACCTAAATCGAGCCGCCGCAAAATACGGCCTGCAGTTTGGCCCCGATCCCGCCTCGGCAGAGCGAGCCACCATCGGTGGAGTGATCTCGAACAATGCCACCGGCGCGCACTCCATTCAGCATGGAATGACCGCCGATCACCTTATCTCAGCCGACGTCATATTTTCAGATGGCCGCACCGCTAGGCTTGGCGAAGAGCGAATCGAAAATATGTTGCTTCATCGTTGGGACAGCTCTGTTCTATTATCCCCCTTGTATTCTTCTGTCCTGGACATTCGCGAGAAGTACGCGGCCGCCATAGAAGAGCATTATCCGAAAACCTGGCGGAATTCTGCGGGGTACCGGCTGAATTACCTCCTGCCTTGGTCTCCTTCAACTCCTTCCCAATGGGAACGGCAGCGTGACCGCTCGGCGGTTTACGACGATATACCGAATCGCACAACGATCAATTTGGCTTCGCTCCTGGCAGGCAGCGAGGGGACGCTTGCTGTTATTCGCCGGGCGACCCTGAATCTCATCTCCAAGCCAACAAACACGGTGCTCGGCATCCTGACTTTCCAGAGCAACGCGGATGCGTGCGATGCGGTGCCTCGGCTCCTGGAGTTTCGACCATCGGCGATAGAACTCATACCGCGGATGATTCTCAACCTGGCACGGCGAATTCCTGCCTACGCAAGCCAAATGGAGTGGGTGGCGGGAGACCCCGCCGCATTGCTCGTCGTTGAATTCAGTGGTCTCGACGCAGGCGCGTTGCGGGAAGCCGTGCGTCGTCTGGACCCCGACGTGGTCGTAATCGAATCCGTAGAAGAGCAGGAGAGTGTATGGAATGTCCGGCGAGCCGGATTGGGCATTCTGGATGCCCGACCCCAATCCGCGCGGCCAGCCACGTTCATGGAGGACTGCGCCATTCCCGTGGAGCACCTCGGTGATTTTGTTCGTGAGGTCGAGAGGATTTTCGTCGAATATCATACGGAGGCCGGCATATATGCTCATGCATCGGCCGGCTGTCTGCATATTCGTCCAATACTCGATTTGAAGAGCCCTGAAGGCGTTCACTCTCTCCGTGAGATTGCGGAGCATGTCCTGACTCTAACGTTGCGCCTTGGCGGCTCCATGGCCTCGGAACACGGCGACGGTATAGCTCGCGGCGAATGGTTGAAACAGACGTACGGGCAGGATTTGGTTGTGGCCATGCGCTCCATGAAACGCGCGGTTGATCCGCAAGGTCTGCTCAACCCCGGCAAGATGTTCGACGCGCCGCCCATGGACAGCTATCTGCGATACGGTTCAGGTTATCAGGCGCGCGCCTGGGTGCCCGCCATGGACTTCTCTCGCAATGGCAGTTTGGCTACAGCCGTTGAGCAGTGTAACGGGCAGGGCGTGTGCCGGAAGGCCGCGGGGGTCATGTGCCCGTCCTTTCAGGCCAGTCGCGACGAAATGCACTCCACGCGGGGCCGCGCCAATTTGCTCCGAGCGCTTATTTCTCAGCCTAGGCTCGCCGGAACTGGATCTTCCGCAGTGGATGATCTCCATTCCGACATTGGCGAGGCAGTATTTCGCGCCCTTGATCTCTGCCTGGCCTGCAAGGGCTGCAAGGCTGAATGCCCCAGCGGCGTTGATATGGCGAAACTGAAGTTTGCTTTTCTTGCAGAGTACTTCAAGACGCACCCTCGGCCCCTTCGCGATTACCTGTTTGGCTATTTCCATGTTACGGCTCGAATCTTGTCAGCTATTGCCCCAATTGCGAATCTCTCAACCGCCTTGCCTGGAGTGACGAGGCTGGCCGCGGGCCTCGCGCACATAACGCACCATCGGCCATTCCCAAAATTCGTCCGCCGGCCTGCTCGAATCACCCCGGCGCCTGGTTGCCCCCGCGTGATTCTGCTTGCGGATCCTTTTACCCGCTATGTTGAGACGCGTGTTGAACAGTCTGCTTTCAATGTGCTGTCAGCTGCAGGATTTGATGTGCAGGTCGTGCCGACTGTGGGCGCTGGGGCCTCCTTGATCTCGAAAGGCTTCTTTGACGCGGCGCGCAGGCACGCCCGGCAGGTTCTAGCCGACTTGAATCGCCTTGATCCCGAAGGCGCCCTTCCGGTAATCGGCGTTGAGCCGTCTGAACTGTACGCGTTCAAGCACGACTATCTTGACTTATTGCCGGATCAAAAGCCTGAAATTGAGCGACATTCTGTGTCCGCCTGGCTCCTCGAAGAATTCATGATCCGGTCAGGTGTGATAGCTCGTCTGCGCATAGCCACTTTAACCAGGCACATCCTGCTTCACCCTCACTGCCACCAAAAGGCGGAAGCCTTGGCGGAGGATGGTCAACCGAATGGAACAAATGCTTCGCTGGCGTTTCTCCGGGGCTGCGGATTCAAGGTCGATTTGATTGAGGCTGGCTGCTGCGGCATGGCTGGCACATTTGGCTATGAGGCTGAACACTATCAGCTTTCGCAGCAGGTTGGCGAGTTGCGCCTGTTTCCGCGTGTCCGGGAAAGCGGAGGGGCGCTGATTGCTGCCACGGGCGCGGCCTGCCGGATGCAGATCGCCCAGGGAACCGGCGTGTCAGCTGAGCATCCGGTCGTATATGCGGATTGGGCTATTCAGGAATCGCGGCAGGCGACCGCATGATATGCGCTGCCAACGCAAATGCGACGGCAACATTGAACGAACGCTTTCGACCTCGCATCGGAAGATGCACAACCCGATCGGAGATCTCCAGAATTCCCGGATCCACTCCGGTCACTTCATTCCCCACTACCAGCACCTTCGTGCCCAGATTCCATCGATCCACCGCGACCTGATCGATCGGCAGCGAATTCGCGGTGTGCTCCAGCGCCCAGATCTCAAAGTCTGCTTGCTTCAGGCTGTGCACGAGTTCAACCCCGTTCTTGTGCGCCGACCACGTCACAAACTTCTCGGCGCCCAGTGCAGTTTTGTTGACTTCAGGTTTTTCCGGGGTTGGGGTTAATCCACAAAGGTATGCGTGACTGAAGTTGAACCCGTCCGCCGATCGCAATATGGAGCCGACATTCCACGCGGACCGCACGTTGTCCAGTAGCACATGCAGGATCGCTTCTGGAGCCTGGGATTTCACTTCGATGATGGGTTCGCGCTCTATGGCCTTTTCCAACGCGGCCGCGGTTTCCCCGAGGCACGCAGGGCAGCGGTCGCCGAACGTGCTGCCTTCCGTCAGCGGATAGCGCAACCCGCATTCTGGGTTCTGGCAAACGCGTATTTGAAACCGGGCTCCGGTCATCGGGATCATTATACTTCCGCGTCACGAGACTGTTCTCGTGGGGGACATCATCTACCCTTGCGTCGGTGATGCTCTTTGTGTTTCGCTTTTGACCCGGTTCTTAGAGTCGAATATCACAAAGCGGTTATAATTTTGACGTATGTATAAGCATTCATTCTGTATCTGGGTGGCTATCTTCCTCGTGCTTTCAATAGATTTCATGCCTGGCGTGGAAGGGCTCGCGTTGACCTTCTCCCCCAGCGCTTCAGATGTAATCAGCGCGGTGAATTCCCTGCGGGCTTCGCACGGGTTGCCGGCGTACGCTGTGAACTCCATTCTGATGGGGACGGCGCAGGCGCAAGCGGACTACATGGCATCTATTGGCACGTTCTCGCATACTGGTCCTGGCGGTTCGTCGGTCACGCAGCGATTGCTGGCCGCTGGATATCCTTTGGCCGGCGACCTGTCCTTGGGCGGGTTTCGATCTGAAAACGTCGTGATGGGAAGCGGGATGACTCCTGCCGAGGCGGTTGCCTCGTGGACAACCGATAGCCTTCACCTCAACACCATGCTTTCCCCTGACCTTCAGGAAATCGGCGCCGGTGTTGCAGAGAAAGACGGCACTTTCTACTATGTCATTGATTGCGCTCGCCCCACCAGCGGCGGGGTACTGCAGGCATACACTCCCGGCGCAGAGGCAGCGCTCAGCGGCGGAGAGGGCGACATTGTCGTCCCCGTAGCCATGAGTACGCCTGACAAGAACGGCGATATCTATCATGAGGTGAAGCCGGGGCAGAGCCTGTGGCAAATTGCCATCGCCTATGGGGTAAAGATCAACGATATCTTGCAGCTTAATAGCCTTGGGCCGACGCCGGTCCTTCAGCCGGGAGACAAACTGCTTATCAAGCGCCTCGGCACTGCCACCCCGCAGCCTCCGACGGCTACCGCCACGGTGGATGTTGGCACTTGGACGCCCTTTCCCACTATCGAGGTTTGGACCGCCACGCCCACGGAGACGCCGACGCCCTTACCGGTGGCGCCCGCCTCGAGCCTTGGTGGCGCTGGGGGTGCCATCGGGGCGATAGTAGTCGTTGCGCTGGCTGCCGCGGGTTTGGTCGCCTGGGTTGGACGCACGCGGCAGGTTTGAAAATCTGCATGTTGGGAGTGAGCCATGAGCGAAATACGGATTGATGCCTTGTTGCCTCAGGAAATGGCTTCCCGTGCCGAGTATTTGGGCGCGCGCAAGGCCGAAATGTCATTCTCTAAAACCTTCATGTTGGCTGTGCTCGCAGGTGCCTTCATTGCCCTCGGCGCGATCTTTGCCACCACAGTTAGTGCCGGCAGTGCGCCGGTGACAAGCGCGGACGGGACGGTCGCCTTTAGCGCCGCTCTGCCATACGGCGTCGTACGTCTCCTGAGCGGACTGGTATTCAGCCTTGGCCTGATCCTGGTTGTCGTGGGCGGGGCCGAACTGTTCACTGGCAATAACCTGATCGTCATGGCCTGGGCGAGCCGCAAGGTGAGTGGGCTGGCGCTGTTGCGGAACTGGGCTATTGTGTACGTGGGGAATTTCGTCGGCTCAATTGGAACGGCCGCTTTGATGTTTCTCACGCGGCAATATACCTTCGGTTCCAATGCTGTAGGTATTGCCGCCTTGAAGACAGCCATCGCCAAGTGCGACTACACATTTGTCCAGGCGGTCGCGCTCGGAATCCTTTGTAACGGGTTGGTGTGTTTGGCCGTTTGGCTCACCTATAGTGCGCGCTCGACGGTCGACAAAATCCTGGCAATTGTCTTTCCGATCACCGCCTTTGTGGCCGCCGGGTTCGAACACAGTGTCGCCAACATGTATTTCATCCCGATGGGCCTCTTCATTAAGGACTTTGATCCGGCGTTTATCTCTTCTGTAACAGCACAGGTTCCTCATCTCGATAAATTGACTTGGTCGGCGTTTCTGCTGAATAACCTGCTTCCCGTGACCATTGGCAACATTATTGGCGGAGCCGTTCTCGTCGCCGCAATCTACTGGGCCATCTTTCTTCGTCATCCCGAGTCCTGATTGGGAAAGGAGCAAACATGAAGGCATACGTACTCATCAAAGTCCGCGCCGGGGAAGTCAAAGAGGTAGTGAAGAGCCTGCGCAAGGTTGAAGGTGTCACCGAGGCTCACATGACCTTCGGGCCTTTCGACGTGGTCGCGGAAGTTGTCACCGGTGACGTGGCAAAGCTTGGCGGCATTACCGCATCCAAGATTCAGCCCATTCCCGGCGTGGAGCAGACGCTAACCTGCCTGGCAGTTGATTTGTAGCATTGGCTTTCCATGCTGGCTGCACGAAAAAGCGAAGTGTTCATTCGCGGGCCTTCTCGGAAATGAACACTCCGCTTTCTCTTAATTCGAGCGCCTGCCGGCGGTTATTTATGCAGATTCGTCGCCGCGATGAAGCTCAGGCCGTGAGTGGTTAATTCGCATGCGGTGGTATTCGTCGCCTCGACCTTGTCCATGAAGTTCAGCTGCATGTTGTCCCAATCGCCCGATTCGATCACTTCTTTCTTTTCCCGGAAGTAGTCGAGAATATCCGACGGATGTTTTCTCGTCTTCTCCACCTCGATATTGCCGCCCTCATGCTTCGCAGAAATGTTTGCCACATGGTCTGCGATCTGGGTAAGCTCATCGCGGCGGTCGTACGGCTGCTTCACAATGGATTTCCACGTCTCGATGATGTGATGCTCGAACCGTACAACATCCTCGAAGCCCAGCGCTTTGCGGAACTGCGCGGTTAGCTCCATCGTCTCGTTGTTGATTGAATTTGACCAGTTGAACCCGATCAGCGGGGTGCTTCCATCATCGCGGCTGAACAGCTTCGCTGCCATTATGATCCAGAGCGCATGATAGGGGTTGTCGCTTCCGAAGAAAACCGAGATCTTGAACTCGATATCGACGCCCAGCCGGTATAGCATGAAGCCCAGCAGGATCGTCCCGGCGTTGAAGTTCAGTGCGGACTTCACGCCATAGTTGGTGTAGTAATACAGGAATTCATCCAGCCACATCAGGGCGTGGTCGTTCGGCTGACCGATGCCGCCAAAGTAGCCTGTTATCGTTTCAGGGCCGCCCAGATGCGGATTTGAGCCGTCGGTGCCTTTGGTGTCGAGTGTTTCCACAAAGGACGCTCCTAGCATTTGCATGGCGGCGACGATCGCCGGCAGGTCGCCGTCTTCCTCCTGCTCCTTCATTTTTCGTACCTTGATGAATCTCCCGGGCACCAGGCTCTGATCCTTCAGTGCCCGCTCGACCATCGGCCGTATCCACGGGAAGTACTGCAAGGCGCTCACCTCGAGCGTCACCGCGTAGTCATCCGCGAATTTCGTTTGGGCCGCTTTTTCCCCCATCACTTTGCGGCGATAGTCTGCCACAGATATGAATTTCCCGGTTTTGATCTGTTGAGCAAGCCAGTCCAGATCTTTGAGGTACTCGGGCTTCGTGGACCGGACCTTTGCCATAAGGTTTTCCGGCCGGCCTGCCTCGGCGGCCTTCTTGTTAATTTCAGCTGGCGTGCCGTATTTCGCAACGACCTTCAAGAAGTCATTCACGACTCTGGTGTCTGGATTCAACAGGACTTCGTTGATTGCCGCCAGCCGGCTTTGAGGGATGGCAAGTAACTTTCGCAGTTCGTCGCTCATGCTTTGCTCCTGCCGCTGTCTTTCTTGACCATTTTCATTAGGTCTTCATATTCCGCATCGGGCATACCAAACCAGTTCTCCTTTTGAGGGAACTGTTTTCCGATAACTTCGTCGTGATAGGCTTTCAAGCCATTCAGGATGACTTCCCCCGCGTTTGCGAACACCTTCGCCATCTTCGGTTTGAACTTTGGATACAAACCGAACATATCGTGATAGATAAGCAATTGCCCGTGCGCCATCGGGCCGGATCCGAGGCTCATGATGATGCAATTCTCAGCCTGCTGTGTGATCAGTTCGCAAAGGCGGTCCGGCACCATTTCGAGCAGGATCATGAAAGCGCCCGCCTTTTCCAGGGCCTTGGCATCGTCCATGATTTTCTTGGCCAGGGTGGCGTTTTTTCCTTGAAGCTTGAAACCGCCCAGCGCCGAGACGGATTGCGGCGTCAGTCCCAGGTGGCCGATCGCCGGGATGCCCGCATCCACGATGCCGCGTATCCGATCAGCCATTGCCGCGCCGCCTTCCAGCTTAATGCCGTCGCAGGCCGCTTCAGCCATGAAGCGCCCGGCGTTTCGGATAGCCGTCTCAATGCTGGGTTGGTACGTCATGTAAGGCATGTCGCCGACCAGGAATGCCGTCGGCGCGCCGCGGCGTACTGCCTGGCTGTGGCGGATCATGTCATCCATCGTCACCGGTAGAGTGGAATCGTATCCGAGCATAGTCATGCCCAGGCTGTCTCCCACCAGGATCATCTCGATGCCGGCCTGCTCCTGAAGATACGCCGTTGGATAGTCATAACAGGTCAGCCACGTGATTGGCTCGCCCTTCGCGACCTTATCGAAGAGATAGGGCAGTGTAATCTTCTTGCGTGGTTCGCTCATATTATGTTTTCTCCGGATGGGCTCTGTTATCTTGCATTGTGTCGACCAAACAAGTATAGGGCGAAACAATTCCTGCCACAATTGACAAATGTAATCGTTTGTGCCACCTGCGGCTACGAGGGAACCGGTTGCCCATTTTCCCAAACCAACGAATCCCTTATACTATGCCTATCCTAAAACTCTGGAATACAATTTGCTCGAAACCATGAATAAGATCCTCTCGTTGCTGATCTTGGCAATGTTGGTTGCCTGCCAGCCGGCCCGGGCTTTGCCCGTCTCGTCTACCGCTACATCGTGGCTGCGGCCGACGACGGCGGTTTCTGCTGCCCTCCGCAACCCCGCAGCCGACAGCGGCTCAGTTGATTTACCCGTACACCATCGACGGACTCCGCCACCATCAGTTTGAAAGCGGCTCCGTCAAGATTCTTTCTACGCTGTCCAAGACCAGCGTCTACACCACCTATCGGATTAGTTATCCAAGCGACGGACTGTCCATCACTGGCGTCATGGGAGTCCCCAATCAGGGACACTTGCCTTTTCCGGTTATCTTGATGGACCATGGCTACTTCAACCGCGAAGAGTACGCTTCCGGCGACGGCACCGATCGAGCCGCTGCATACCTGAACCAACATGGCTATCTCACCCTGTCCTCGGACTACAGAAGTTGGGGAGGCTCGGATATTGGGCCAAGTCTCTATTACTCGGGGTTGGCCATTGACGTTATCAATTTGCTGAATGCGGTTCCCACTATCCCGCAGGCGGATGCAGACCGTGTCGGGATTTGGGGACATAGCATGGGTGGGGGGGTGACGATGAAAGTGCTTGCCGTTGATCCTGTGCTGCCCCAGGTCCTCTCCGGAGATGCGCCGCGCATCAAGGCCGCCGTTCTCTATTCGACCGTCAGCGCTGATGATGCGGATGTCCTCGCTCGGTGGGGATTGGGCTGCATCGGCGACATAATCGCCGGTGAGCATCAGTTGGACTGCAATTCATCTGACGTGGTGCCGCTTAGTCTGCCGCCTGAGCTGATCAAGGCCTACTATGAAGCCTCGAAAGACTCCAATCTTTTGCATGAGACCTCGTCCATCTATCACCTGGATGCCGTGACTGCGCCGGTCGAAATCAACTATGGTACGGATGACGGCAAGACGTTGGCTGGCACGCCGCCCGATTGGTCAAAAAAGCTGGATCTTGCGCTGACGGAAGCCGGCAAGAACGTCCGAATATTTGCCTACGAGGGCGAGTTTCACTCGTTCAGCGGCGACAGCTGGTACGCGTTCATGGAACGCTCCTCCCGTTTCTTCGACCAATATGTCAAAGGCACGGAATAGAGTTTTCGCGAGCCTGCTTATCCTCGAATGGGATTCCCTGAAACCTAAGGTACTACTTGCGACTCTCGTGTCCACTCGTGTACTGGTAACTGGTAACTGGTTACTGGTTACTGGTTACTGCCTACTGGTTACTGCCTACTGGTTACTGGCTGCTGGTCACGGATCATGCGATGATTTGATAGGGGGCAACGGGTAATATTCCATGCGACTCGGTACTGGAGGTATCGACGTATGCCAGATAATCCCTTTGTCGGCACATGGAAACTGATCTCGTGCGATGCCCTGCGGCGAAATGGGAGAGTGGTGCCGCTTTACGGAAAATCACCCGAAGGAAGGTTGTACTATGACGCCGAGGGTAATATGTCTGTGCATATTATGCGATCCGGCAGGCCCTGTTTCAGGAGCAGCTCGAAATTCCGGGCCGCGCCGGAAGAAATGCGTATGGCCTACGATGGCTACGAAGCCTACTTTTCGACCTATGAAGTTGATGCGGAAGAATGCCTCATCAAGCATCGCGTGATCGGAGGCTTGTTTCCGAATTGGACCGGCACCATCCAATCTCGTTTTTTCAGATTTGAGGGCTCCAATCAGCTGATCCTGAGCACCGCGCCGGTTGGCGTTCGCCAATCCGGTGGAACAATCGTCACACTGGTTTGGGAGCGTCTCACGTCGCCAGGCCGCTCACTGGTTACTGATAACCGTCAAGCCAGCGCCGCCAACTGATTACTTCTCCCTGTTCTTTCCCCACAATCCATACCCCGCATTTCTTCGCGCCTCGCGGCGCTCCTGCTGTTCGTGTATTTCCTCCACGTGTCCTACTTTCTCCTGGATCGCTGTGTCCAGCCAGGCGCGTCCTTTTTCCGCGGTGGCGTGGCTGCCGGCCCCGTAGGCGCCTGTCTTGGAGTCATCGTCCCATGGGGGGTTGGCAACCAGTGACCCTCCTTCGATCCAATCCATGTAGTAGGAGGGTGTTGCGATGAAATCGGTCTCATCCACGACTCGCTCCATGTGGCACAGCTCGGGCCGCAGGTGGAGTATAAAGGAGGTCTCCAGCTCGCACGCGTGGCCCATTCCGCCGATGGGCGACGTCCGATATTGCGCCAGCGCGGCCGCTCCGATTGTGCCGGCGGTGTGCAGAAATGCCGTTGCACAAAATATCCGGCGGTGTCGCTCGCCAGCGTACTTGACGATGTTTACGAGGAACGACGTGTTGCCGCCGTGTCCGCTGATGAGATAGAAACGGTCGAAGCCGCGCGCAGCGAGCACGTCGATAACCGCCAGCCAGAAGTCTTCGAAGGCTCGTCCGCCCGCGCTCAACGTTCCGGCAAAGGACGGACGGTGGGTGCTGACGCCATAGGGCATCACAGGCAATGTGTATGCCCGCGTGGGAGCGCTCGCGGCCGTGCCTCTTGCGATGGCATCGATGATGATCGTATCCACCGAAAGCGGCAGATGCAGTCCGTGCTGCTCCGTATGGCCGATCGGCATCAGTATTACCTTGTGGCGTTCTGAATCCGGTGGCAGGAGTGGCTGCAGCGCATTGTTGTCGTTGCCCGGCAGCGACAACTGAAATTCGGGGGCTGGTATCTGGAAGAGGGGCTGTCCTGCCTGGCCTTGCGGAGTCAGACAAAACACACGGGTAAAGCCGTCATCCAGCAATCCTTGCATAAGATTTTTCAGGTAGCGTCCGAGGACGATCCCGGGCAGTTCAAGACCGCTTCCTTTCCAACCAACGGGAAATGTCGGCAGCAGACCGATCCGCCGTGGTCTCCCCAATTGTGCCGCGACCCTGTCAATGTCATAGCCTGATCCTAGCGGTAGCACGACTGGAACGTCGCGCCCCAGGTCGGCAACTTCAGGCCATGTCAATTCGTCGTAGTTGAAGAAGTCGGTCATATTCCAGTCCTTTTCGCTGAATTGCGCATAGCCATTATCCCAACATAGAATATCCAAAACATATTACTATAAGCAGAATAACCAACTTACCGCCAGGCAAATCATTTTCACGAGCACTTGGGCTTGATTCTCCAACATTGATCGTGAAATCGCTGGCAATCCTTGAAATCCGCGTACCATTTCCATCATTCTCGAGTTCTTTCAGGCAATTGTCAAGAGCGACGACATGCACATCGCTAGCTCACAAAATCAACAGGTAAAACGTTGGGTCAGGCTTCGGGACGATCGAAAGCAGCGTCAGCGCGAGGGGCTGATGCTCGTCGAAGGCTGGGACGAGATCCATCTTGCGCTGTCCACGGGTCGGAAACCGCAAACCCTCATCAAGGCTCCGGAGCTGGCATCTCGGAAATTTCCTGATGTCGATGCCGAATTAATTACCGTAACGCGAGCCGTGTTCGAGAAGATTTCCTATCGCCAGAATTCCGATGGGTGGCTGGCCGTTTTCCCGATTCCGGAGGTTTCGCTCAGCGATATTCAGTTGGGCATGGCGCCTCTTCTCATCGTTGCCGAGGCCATCGAGAAGCCCGGGAATTTGGGTGCCATGCTGAGGACGGCTGACGCCGCCGCTGTGGATGCCTTGCTCGTTTGCGATCCCCGCGTCGATCTTTCCAATCCCAACGTCGTCCGCGCCTCCCGAGGCACCCTCTTTACCGTGCCCATCGTCCAGGCCTCGAACAAGGAAACTCTTGCTTTCCTGCAGGCCCATGATGTAAAGATCGTTGCTGCCACCCCGCAGGCCAGGGCGGATTACACCAAACAGGATCTTCGCGGCCCGCTGGCGATCGCGGTTGGCACCGAGGACAAGGGCTTGACCGACTTCTGGATGCGACAGGCAGATGCCCGGGTAAAGATTCCCATGCTGGGAAAAGTCAATTCGTTGAACGTCTCCATCGCGACCGCGCTGCTTGTCTACGAGGCCGTCCGCCAGCGTAAGTAAGGGAGGGGAGTCAGGCATGCAGGCAATTTGGCTCCAGGATCAACAGATTTCGTTGCGCGACGTGCCGAAGCCATCAAAGCCCGGTGAAGCTTTAATTCGCATTCGCATTGCAGGCATTTGCAGCACCGACCTTGAATTGGTCAAGGGCTATTATCCCTACGCAGGAGTTCTCGGGCATGAATTCGTAGGGGAGGTGGTGGAGGCGCCCGAACCCGATTGGGTGGGTCGACGCGTCGTTGGCGAGATCAATGTAGCTTGTGGGAAGTGCGAGCAATGCAAGGCTGGCCGGCCGACGCATTGCGAGAACCGGACAGTGCTGGGAATCGTCGATCGGAATGGGGTCTTGGCGGAATATACAACTTTGCCATTGGCCAACCTGCATCACATCCCGGATTCTGTTCCCGATGAGGCAGCGGTTTTTACGGAGCCTCTGGCGGCTGCCCTGGAAATCCAGGAGCAAACCCAAATTCGTCCCGGGGATCGGGTCCTCTTGATCGGCGCGGGACGCCTCGGCCAGCTAATAGCCCAGACGCTGGCGCTCACCGGGGCCGATATCCGCGTGGTTGCGCGTCACCCTCAGCAACGGCAACTGTTGGCCGATCGGGGTATTAGATGCATCGGTGCGGAGGAGATCCTGCCCCGCCGCTCGGACATTGTGGTGGAGGCGACAGGTTCTGCCGACGGTTTCAGCCTGGCCCGGCAAGCAGTGCGCCCGCGTGGCACATTGGTCATGAAATCCACCTTCAAGGGGAAGGTGAACATCGACTTTTCGTCGATCGTCGTGGACGAGATTACCGTCCTCGGCTCCCGCTGCGGGCCGTTTGCTCCGGCCTTGCGACTTTTGGAGAACCGCGAAGTGAACCCTGCTGTCCTGATCGCCGCGAGCTTTCAGCTTGGAGAAGGATTGAAAGCTTTTGAAAAGGCCGCTCAGCCGGGCACGCTCAAGGTACTTGTGCAACCTTGAGCAGCGCTAGGTCATGGTCGATGCCATTGGAGAAAACGCCTGTCCTCCAGGATTTCTTCAAGGGAAGGCGTTCGCGGTAAGCTCGGCAACGCTCGGAGGCGGGAAAAGGCAAACGGCGAACGCACAGGGATTTGAAACGGATGCCCAATGTCCCGCCGCGGCATGGAATGTCGCGGCGGGATTTGTGCTGCACCGCTGGGGCTAATCTGCCGCCATTTCCTCTGAGATTTCTGATGTGTCAGAAACCTCGCGGATCTCATCCTCGGCCATCCCGTACTGCACTTCCAGTTGATGGCGGAACTGTTGCGTGTACAGGCGATAGTAGTGCCCGCGCTCACGCAAGAGTTCCGCGTGCGTGCCCTGTTCGGCGATGCGACCGTCTTGGATGACCAGGATTCTGTTCGCCCGGCGGATGGTGCTAAGGCGGTGCGCGATCACAAATGACGTTCGTCCTCTCATCAAGGCATCCATGCCGCGTTGGATTAAGGCCTCTGTCAGCGTGTCGACCGACGATGTGGCTTCATCCATGATAAACAGCTCGGGTTGCGCCAGCACCGCCCGCGCCAGGCTGATCAGCTGCTTTTGTCCTACGGACAACTGGTTGCCGCTCTCGCCCACATTCTGGTCATATCCCTTCTCCAGCATGACGATGAAGTCGTGCGCGCCTGCCACCTTGGCCGCTTCTTCAATAGCCTCGTCGCTTGCTTCCAGCCGCCCATAGCGGATGTTCTCCCGCACGCTGCCTGAAAAGAGATGTGGTGTTTGCAATACAATCCCGATCCGCGAATGGATGGATTGCAGCGTGTATTCGGTGTAGTCGCGGCCGCCGATTCGGATTACTCCCGAGCACGGCTCGTAGAAGCGGCAAAGCAGGTTCACGATCGTGGACTTGCCGCCGCCGGTCGGACCCGCCAGCGCGATCATTTCGCCGGGATTCACTTTAAGCGTGAAGTCAGTCAATACTGGCTTTCTGTCTTCATAGTAAAAATCCACGTGCTCGAACTCTATGCCGGTTCGCAGGGTGGCTGCGGGCACCGCGTCGGGCCGGTCGCGCACCTCAGGCGGCGTATCCACCAGCTTGAAGATCCGCTCGGCAGACGCGATGGACTGTTGCATTTCTGCATAGACGCGCGCCAGGTCTTGCACGGGCCACATCATGAATGCTAGGTACGATACGAAAGCATTAATGCCGCCAATGGTGATCAGCCCAACTTCGATCTGGATGCCGCCATACCAGACAATGGCTCCGAGCGCCAGCGCCGCGATGATTTGCACGGTGGGGAGGAAGAGTGCCGAAAGCCACGCCGCGCGATAGGATGCGCGATACATCGTGCCCGTGAGCACCTGGAACTCCCTTAGGTTCGCATCTTCGCGTCCGAGCGCCTTGACTACCCGTACGCCCTGGATATTCTCGTTGTAGGCGCCTGTGATCTTCGAGTTGGCGCGGCGGCTGTTGCGGAACTCGACCAGGATCCGTTTTCGGAACTGCACCGCAATGAATACCATGATGGGGATGATCACCGAAACGATCAGCGCCAGGCGCCAGTTGATGATCGCCATAAAGACTAGTGAGGTGGTGATATTCAGCGCGGCCCATGTTGTGTCCACCACGCCCCAGGTCATAAGATCGGCGACTCGTCCCGTATCCGATGTGACTCGGGCGATCATGCGCCCCACGGCATTCTGTGCGTAGTAGGAGAGGGAAAGCTCCTGTAGATGGTTGAACAGCATTCGCCTCAAGTCATACTGTATTCGCTCTCCCAGGACGCCCGCCAGGTAGATGAATGTAAACACTGTGATCGCCTGGAAAAGGATGATCGACCCGTAGAGCCTCGCGAGTTGGAGCAGCGCAGATGCGTCTTTCAGATTGATGCCCTGGTCTATGAACTCCTTGTTGATGAATGTGAAATAGGCATCGGTCGATGACGTCAGCGCGATCGTGACAAAGAACCCCACGACCCATTTCCAGTGCGGCTTCATCAGTCCCAGGATGCGTTTGAATACGGGCGCGGTTAGCTGCGACGTATATTCTTCTTCCTCAATTTCGATCAATTCGTCTGACATTCGTTCTCCACTGGCTTTGACCCAGGCCCCGTCGAAGGGTGCAAAGTCATCCTTCAACTTCCTGCTCCAATTCTTCATCGATCCTTGTCTGGATATCGTATATCTGCCGATAAACTCCGCGCGACATCGGCCAGCAAATCCTCATGCTTGCCCATCTGTACCACTTCGCCCTTGTCCAGCACCAGGATCAGGTCTGCGTTCATCACGGATTGAATGCGGTGCGCTATGATAAAGGTAGTGCGGTTCTCCATCAGATCGTACAGCGCGGCTCGGATCTCGGCCTCTGTCTCTGTATCGACGGACGACATCGAATCATCCAGGATTAGAATGCGTGGATTCTTCAGCAGAGTCCGGGCAATCGTCACCCGCTGTTTCTGCCCGCCGCTGAGTGTCACGCCTTTCTCGCCGACCAGAGTGTTGTAACCGTCGGGGAAGCCCAGGATCACCTCATGGATGGCCGCCGCCCTGGCCGCCTCTTCGATATCTGCCTGCGACACGGAACGCCCGACGCCGTACAGAATATTGTCCCGGATGGAGCGGCTGAACAGGAAAGGTTCCTGCTGCACAATGCCGATCTGCTGGCGTAAGTACTCCCGCGGGTAATCTCTCAGTTCCACCCCATCGAGCAGGATTCTTCCGGCCGTATAATCATGAAATCGCGGCAGCAAATTGACCAGCGATGTCTTTCCCGAACCCGTTGAACCCAGAAGGGCAACCGATTGGCCCGGGTAGGCATGGAACGAAACATTCCTAAAAACGTCCGTCTTGCCATCTTCATACATGAACCCAACCTCCTGGAATTCCAGGTCCCCGCGCAGGTCCCCTGCGGGCAGATGCCGTCCTTCTTGCAGGGGCTCTCTGACTTGCTTGACGATCTCCATGAGCCGGCCGTACGAAACCATGCCCGTCGAGGTCTGCACGATCATTCGGCCGAGATTTCGGATTGGCCAGATCAACCAGACGACCAGGCCAACGTAGGTGAGATAGTTGCCGAGCGTGATTTCGCCGTGGATGACCATCGTGGCGGCCAGCACGAAACCGAAAAGCATTTGGAACCCCAGGACGATGTCCGAGAGCGGCCAGAAGAGCGACTGCATGATAAGTAGCAGGCGTCCCTTCAGGAACTTCGTCCAGTTGTCCTTCTCGAATTTGTTCTTCTCGTATTCCTGGCGCGCAAACGCCTTGACCACTCGTACCCCGGTCAGGTTCTCCTGCAAGGTTGTAGAGAGAATCGCTTCCTGCGCCTGGTAGTCTTCGTACCGCTTCGTTACCTTCCGGAAGAACCAGAGTGAGACCAGCAGGATGAACGGGATAACCACGACGGATGACCATCCCAGCCTTACGTTTATGCTCAGGATGGCAATCCAATTGATGAAGAACAGCAGGGCGATGCGGCCCATCCCAATGGCTTGCTCGCTGAAGAAGCGCCGGAGTGCGTCAACATCCGACGTGACGCGTTCGATCAGATCCCCGGTCGGCGTCTGGCTGTGATATGCAAAGCTAAGCCGCTGGATGTGGTCGAAAAGAAAATCCCGCAGTCTGCGCGTGATGCCTTCGGCGGTATACGCAGCCAGTCGGCCCGAGATGAAGGAGAAGGATCCCTCAACCGCAGCCAGCCCGATGAACCCCAGGCCGATTAAGAGCAGGGTCTTGCTTAATGTGCCGGCAATGTAGATCCGGCGGTTCAAGATGCTGTCTGCAAAATACCCGAGCAGGAGATATGTGCATGTCTTCGACAGAGCCGAGACGGCCAGGGCCGCGGTGGCGCCGGCGTACGGCACGCGATAGTCGGTCAGCATCCTGCCAGATTCCGGCGAGCCGGTTTTTGTCCAGAGCCTTGCGAAAATCAAACGTTTCGAGGATGGTTTCAGCAGTGGATGTGTTGCTGTTCATGGCGATTTCCTTGTAAGACGAGGGTGCTTTCGGGAAGCACCAGATGGTTCGAATGAGGCGTTAGGGTCGGATCGTGTAGCTGTGCTCTAGGCCGGCAAATAAAACAAAAAAGCCACGGTGCGGAGCGCAACCGTGGCTGAGTCGATGTGAACAGCAGTCTTGACCTATGGACGGTCAACAGGCGCACTCCGCGAAGGAATAGGGGCAACGGAATCCGGAAGAGTGTAGAAAAAGATGCTGTGGTTCATGAAGTGCGCCTCCTTTCTTTGGAATTTTCCTTAGTGTTTGCTGAGTTTATCATGGAGAAATGGTGTGTGTCAAGGCATCTCGCGGTATAAAGCATGGGTTTCTCAAAGTCGGTAGCCGAAGCCCGATTGTCTTGAAGAAGAGCGAAAAAGTGATGATTTTGCGGGCAGAGCCCGCAAAATTATCACTTTTTCGCTGGCTCCATGCCCCAAAAATGGGGCGCGGCCAGGGGCGGGGTTGAAAGAAACTGAACTTTGTGAAGGCCATGCGATGTAAGGCGTACCTTACGGACACCCCGATGCGTTAAACTGGAAGGGTGCGCGTATCGGAGGTGTCATGAAAGTCTTGAATTCAGCCTTCCGCGGTATCAGAAATAGACTGCCCTTGCGCTCTGATATTTGGACGGTCTTCAACATCGTACTCTTTGTGGTCTACGGCTGGTCCATCCGCGGCTTCTTGTTCGAACTGCCGTCCTTTTCTCTTTATTTTCGGTTATGGAATCTTACGGGGATTCTGTTCTACATGTTTGCGTTCGCATTGTTGGAGACCCTGATTGTAACCGGGGTGCTCGTAGTCGTCAGCGTGTTCTTGCCATCCGCTTGGTTCAAGCATGGGTTTGCCTACAAGGGGTTCCTTGTAGTTGTCGTGGCCACCGTGGCAGCCATCCTGTTTCAGGGCTACTACAAGATCGAATTCTTCCAGGATATCGGGCGGAACGATTATTCCTCATTGTGGCATCTGCTTCAGGGATTCGGGGTTGCGGTCGCAGTTTTGGCCGTCCTGATCTGGGTCTTCCGCCGCTACGAAGTCCCACAGAGGCGCTTGTTGGCTCTTGCCGACCAATTCAGTGTGTTTACCTACATTTACGTCCCGCTGGGATTGGTCGGTCTCGTGATGGTAATTGTCCGAAACATCTTATAGGTGAAAAATGCACGCAAAACGCCCCTTCGAGCGCCGCGACTTCTTGAAGTTGGCCTCGCTCTTGCCCCTTACTTGGTTCTTGCAGCCGCTCGCTAATTTGAACGGCCACTCTGCCGCCACATCAGATAGACCGAATGTAATAGTTCTCGTTTTCGACGCCTGGTCGGCGATGCATCTAAAGCTTTACGGGTATCCCCGCGATACCATGCCCAATCTCGAACGGTTTGTGAATAACGCCGTCGTCTTCCACAATCACTATTCCGCCGGCACCTTTACGATCCCGGGCACGTCTTCGCTCATTACTGGTCTGCTGCCCTGGACTCACCGGGCTTTCCAGTTGGGCGCTGGCGGCATTATCCGCTCCCAGGTGGATCATCAGATTTTCGCCGCGTTCTCCGACACGCACAACACCCTGGGTTTCGCACACAATCGCCTGGCCGACCTCGTCGTCAGCCAGGCGGCCAGGTACCTGGATACCCATGTGGATAGCAGCAGCTTCAACGTCGAGCACACGTTCGTCTACAATCTTCCGTTGTTCAAGAAGGACGTCGCGGTAGCCTACTCCAGTTTCGAAGACAATATTTTCCAGACCGCCGACGGTTCAGACAATTCACTGTTCCTCGGCCCGCTGTATCGCCTCTTTGTCCTCGGCAAGAGAATCAAACTCACGCACGAATTGGGGAACAACTATCCCACCGGGCTTCCTGACACCACGGAACTTTTTACACTGGAAGATCTTGCCGACGGTGCTATCAATATTCTCGGAAATCTCCAGGAGCCGGCTCTTGCTTATCTCCACTTTTATCCGCCGCACAGCCTTTATCATCCCACGGCCCAATTCGCCAATGCCTTTCACGACGGCTGGGCGCCTCTCGCCAAACCGATCCATCCGCTGGCTTATGACAAGAATTCCGTGAATTTCTCGAACGATGCGCGGCGCCTCTACGACCAATATCTGGCGAGTTGGGACTCCGAAGTCAGCCGCGTCTTCGACTACCTGCAAGCCTCCGGCCTGTTGGACCGTAGTTACGTGGTCATCACGTCTGATCACGGCGAGATGTTCGAACGCGGCGAAGTGGGCCACTGGACTCCGCTGCTTTTCGATCCCGTAATGCGTGTGCCGTTGATGATCTTCTCCCCCGGCCAAAAGGGACGACGCGATGTTCATACCTTTACGAGCAGCGTCGACGTTCTTCCAACTCTTGCTCACTTGGCCGGCATTCCGACGCCAGCCTGGGCTGAGGGCAAGCTGCTTCCGGAGTTCGGCGGCGTGGAGAATTCATCACGGAGCCTCTTCACTGTAGATGCCAAGAACAATGCTTCCTTCGCACCTCTGACCCGTACCTCAATTGCCCTGATGAAGGACTCCGCCAAGTTGAGTTACTACAAATATCCCAATTATGGCATCGAGGAATTTGAATTCTACGATCTTGCCGGCGATCCGGAGGAAATGTCCAATCTCTACCCGGCGCATCCGGCGGCTGCCGCCGCCATGCAGGACGAATTGTTGCAGAAGTTGTCCGAGGTAAACGCGCCGTACGAACATGAGAATGGGAATCAGGCCGGATAGATCCCGCGCTGGCTGATCGCTGCCTGGGCAAACCCCGATGATTGGAGTGGGGCAGGGGTCGGGCTCAGCTTTTACCGCATCTATGGGCTCGATTTCAGGCTGTCTTGTCGCTAACGATCTTTCTCGAAAATGTCGTAGTATCCCTTGTCCAGCTCATCGTTGGAAAGGTGGGCGTAGCGCTGCGTGACTTGTATGCTTGCATGCCTTGCCAGTTCCTGCGCCAGCTTCAAGTTTCCGGATCCGCGTAGCACCGTAGTCACAAAGTAGTGTCTGAAGGAATGCGGTGTGATGTTGCCGCTTGCCAGGTTTCCCAGGGCTTGTTTGACGCGTTCATCGACGATGTTTCTGCCGGTTGTGGTGGTAATGGGCTTGACCTTTTCCCCTGCGCCTTTATCGTGACGAGCGAAAAGGGACAGTGATGCCAGCGGTTTGCCGGAGCCGCCATCCAGTTCGCCGCGCGCTGCGAGATAGTCTTTCATTGCCCTCATGCAGCGCGTGGAGAAACGCACCACAGCCTGTTTGTCGCCTTTGCCCGTAATGACCGCCCGGCCCTCGTTCCAGTCGACGTCGCCTCGTCTCAGCTTGCACGCTTCATTGACCCTCAAACCGGTGTCGGCCAGCGTCAGCAAGAAGGCACGGTCCCTTAATGCGCGTAACCGTTCATGCGGATCGTCCGCAACAACAAAGCCAGGCTCGCTGCAATACTTAAGTACGCGTTCGATATCCTCCGAGGGAAATTGCGGAAGTCTGATTCCGGGGCGCCTGGCGCGCTGCCTCAAAAGGAGACGCAGCCGCGGCAGGTTGATCTCTGCCAATCGCTCGGCCGCCAGGTATTCGTAGAAGCCGACGATGGCCTGTAGATATAGTTGTTCAGTCGCCGGAGCGTAATCCTTGAGATACTTCGCCAGCCACGCAATGCCATCCTCTTTGAGCGCCCGGGCAGGGGCCATTGCAGGCTCGAGCCCATTCTTCGCCAGAACCTTGTCGAAAATAGAGGCTGCGTTGGCATAGGTGCGTGCGGTGTTCACGCTTCGCGCCAGCTTGACGCTGTCCAAATATCTTGATTCTGCATCGGCTATGCTAAGGCCGTCCATGAGATTAATTATACGAAATTCTTCCAGTTTGTCAATGTTTATGATAATAATACTTATCGAAAGCATTAGCCGGTAAAGACTATTTCTGCCACCAAACGGAAATGGGCTCATCTCCCCCGCTTGCAGAATCTCAGCTCGCATTGGCCCAATCCGTCACAACGAGTAGGCGTAAACAAAGTGGCCCGGGCGTTTTGATTGCCCAGGCCACTGCATTGCCTCCCCTGCCCCGCTCCCGTGCTCGTCGCCGGATCCTCATCTACTCATCGGCCGTAGTCGTTGAACGGTCGCGCGTCTTTTCGCAATGGCCGCTTGTCTGGCTTGCTCGCGTTTGGCCATGGAGGTTAAGACAAGCCAGTAGACGAGGAGGAAGACGACGATTAAGGCTGTTCCCACATAGAGCAGCTTCGCTATGGGTAGCGCCGAGTCCGTGCCCGCGTAAAGCCCGTGAAGCGTCGCTCCCAAGTATCCGACGAGGCTCAGAACGTGAATGCTCCGAAATGCCTTCGGACCGATTGTCTTCCTCATGTAGAACGTCACGGTTACCAGCAGGAAAATGTAGAACCCGATGATGCCCAGTCCAACCCACAACGGCCGGTAGCTATTGATGAATGGGATGGCAATTTGCCACACGGAGAACGGCAGGAATTGGTCGAAGAGCAGCACGAAGACGTGCAACAATACGAAGCCTAATCCCAGCAGCGACAGGAACTCATGGAAATCATAGGAATAGGTCCCCTCGACCGTAGGATGAAAGATCTTCGTCGAGATCGCCATGCCCCATACCATGGAAAACCAGAGCAGCAGGTACGCGGTGAGGCCCGATGCCCGTGTGACGTACCACCACGCCTGTACGGTGTCCACTGCAAACAGGGATGTTAGAGACTGAGCGATCGGCGCGCCGACCGGGGTCTCCGTGAACCACATCAGGCCTAATACGCCGGCAAAGATGAGCACCACCACCAGCATGATCCCTGCGAGCTTGATCAATTGCTCGATCGTTGGATCGGACTTGTCGTTGGGAACGGATGATTTGTTGTTAGATATGGACATAGTTGTCATTCAGGTACTCCAAACTGTTTTGAGATGCGAACATCGCACCTTCGTTATCTATCGTAATGAAAGCCACGTCGGCCCGTTGTGATGCCAGGCGGCTCGCTTCTGCTCCTCCGCCGATCAACAGCGCCTTCGCATACACTTCAGCCTCCGTGATCTTTGGACAGACGACCGTCGCGCTCAACCACTCGGTCTCCGCCGGTTCGCCTGTGCGTGGATCGATGATGTGATGCCGCTTCTGGCCGTCCTGTCTCCAGGTGCGCTTGGCCACAGACGATGTCACAACCGCGCCGGCCCCCACGCGCAGGTTTGCTATCATCCGCCTTGCATCCCGCGGATCTTCTAGTGCAACTCTCCACTTCTGCCCGTCCGCGGGTTCACCGACGAAGAAAATGTCGCCTCCCGCGCTGACGGCGCACGCTTCCACCTTCGTGTTCAGCATGCCTGCAGCCTCCTCCACGATCCAGCCTTTTGCGATTCCCCCCAGGTCGAGCTGCATGCCTGCTGGCATCCGCACCCGGCCTTCCGCGGGGTCGATGCGGACTGCACTGAACGGTGCCCGCTTCTCGGCGGCGCTGGCCGCTTTCTGTGTTGCGCCTTCCGCACGGATAACATCCATGCTTTTGTCGTACCCTGCCCTCATCAGGTCAGGTAGCACCGTCGGATCGAACAGCCCGCGCGTCTCACCGTAGTAGGCCAGAGAAAGCGTGAGCAGGTCCATGAGATCGGGCGAAACCTTGAACCACTCCCCGGCTGATCGGTTGAGCTGTGAGAGTTCGCTATCAGGCAGGAACCGGCTGAACCGCTGTTCGCAGTCTTCGATGAACTTGCGGGCGGCCTGGAGTGTTCCGCGGACCTCCGCATCCCCTTCCGCGGCCAGCAACACCGAAGTGTTCATGGCGCGGAACTCAAGCGTCTGCACTAGGACCCGCCCGTCTGAAACATGGGCATCTGCTGAATGGGTGCCGGTGCCGGAGGTGGCGGCGGTGGCGCCTGTTGAATATTGAACTGCGAGTTCTGGAATCCGCTGCCGCCGTTGAAATTCAAACCCTGTATGGGCACCAGTGTTGGCAGCGGCGCAACTGTCACCTGCGAAGAAGGAGAATAGGTCGCCGCATGTGCCTGCATTGGCTTCGGGGAATGTGCCAGGGCGATCCAGCCGCCCAGGAAGCTGACTACACTGGTAAGCGCGATCCAAAGGTGTATTCCGAATTTGAAGATTTTCATTTCGCCTCGCTCTGCGTTTTTCTATTGATTGATAAAGATCTGACCGTCGGAGGTAATCGTAATCAGGCCGCGTTGCTGCAGTTGGTTCAACAGGCTCTGAATCTCCTGCATCTGCTGCCCTGCTTGCTGCACTTGGCTGCTGGCCTGATTCAACTGCTGCTGGTATTGTTGTTCGCGCGCCTGATACTGCTGCTCGCGTGCTTGATACTGTGCGATCGTTGCCTGCAACTGCTGGATCTGCGCTTGCTGTGCGGCGCTCGCATCGACGGCGCCCGAAGTCTGCGCCGCAGCGTTGGCCGAGGCCTGCGCCTGGGAGTTTGCCGGCGTCGTGCCATTCGGATTTATGAGTGCCGCTCCACCCACGGCCAGGATTGAGCCGCCGATGCAAGCTGTCGTCAGAATGGCGGCCAAGAGTGCCGCGACCTGCTTTTTCATAGCTTCACCACTTTCTGTAGTCCCGTAAGTATTTCGCCCTAGTATACAGATGGAACATTACACACACATGAAGACCGGTAAAGTCCAATTTACAGTCCTTCGGGGAAGCTGGTGGGCTCCCCCCCGGCCCCCATGCAGAGCGGCCGGCGCATCCTACGGCCTCGGCGGTGTTCCTACGCGCATAATAAGGAACCGCCCGTGAACGGCCGTGAATTCCGCGCAATCCGTGTACGGACGAGGTTGCCAAAGCTCCACGCCGGGATCAGGCTGTCATCTTGTAATCATCTACGGGTGTTAAAATAACCCTCGAACGAGAGGTGCGGACTATGCGAATCCTGCTTGTCGAAGACAATCGTCGCCTGAGCGACTCGCTGCGGGCCATGCTCGTCGAGGACGGCTATGCTGTTGACGCCGCCTACGACGGCGTGGAAGGCGAGGATATGGCCCTCCTCACGCCGTACGACGTCATCATCCTGGATATCATGCTTCCCAAACGTGACGGCCTCGAAGTCTGCCGCTCGCTTCGTGACCAGAAGATCCTGACCCCCATCCTCATGCTCACCGCCCGTGATGCCCTCGACGACCGCGTCCTCGGTCTGGACAGCGGCGCCGACGATTATCTCGTCAAGCCCTTCGAGATCAAGGAACTTCGCGCCCGTTTGCGGGCCCTGATGCGCCGCGAATCCGACCATAAGAGCGGGCAACTGGTCATCCAGGACTTGCGCCTGGACCCGGCCACCCATTACGCCTGGCGCGGTGAGTGCCCCCTCGACCTGACCGCCAAGGAATTCTCGCTGCTTGAGTACCTGATGCGGAATGCCAATCGCCTTATCACGCGTGAAATGGTCATCGCCCATCTGTGGGACTACGATCAGAGCATTGCCTCCAACGTCGTCGACGTCTACATCCGCCGCCTTCGCCGCAAAGTGGACGATCCGCACGAGATCAAGCTGATCGAGACCATCCGTGGCGCGGGCTACCGCCTCAGCAAATCCGGTGACTAATTTGTTTCGTCCGATACCCACTGTAGGGGCGATCCCACCGGGTCGCCCGTTCCAATAATGGCCCGCCTTCGATCCCTCGGCAGCTCCCTCGTCTCTTTCTTCCACAGCATCCGCTTCCGCATCACCCTGTGGTTCCTGCTGATGCTGGCGCTAGTCCTGGCTGCCTTCAGCGGCTTCATCTACTTCACTCAGGCTCGCGACCTGCAAGGCGACGCAGTCGGAAACATGCAGGTAAAGCTGGGCCGTCTTCAGGACTATTTCCGCAGCCCCGACTGGCAGAATTCCACCCTGTCCCCCTCCGACGTCCCGGCCGCGAACGGACAGGCGCCGCTCCAGCCCGGTGACCTCGTCCTTCTCACAGACATCAACGGGCAGGTTGTGCAGAACTGGGGAGCCTCCCCATCGAATTCGCAGGGCTTGGTGAATGCGCTGATCAACGCCCTGACCGCGAACCGAACCTTGAGCGTTTACGGCCAAACTATTTCCGTCACGAACGGCAGCGTCACGCAAAGCCCCAAAGACTACCTCTTCCTCATCGTCCCTGTGCTCCGGCATGATATGCCGCTCGGCTTCCTGGTCCTGGGCAGCCCCTCCCCCTTACCGGATCAGCTGCACCGTCTCATCATCACCCTGCTCCTCGGGAGCCTGGGTATGCTGGTTGTTGCCTTCCTCGGCGGACTGCTGCTGGCCGACCGTGCCATGCGCCCGGTCAAGGCTATCACCCGGACCGCGCACACCATCAGCGAGAGCGACCTCAGCCGCCGCATCAACCTCAAGGGACGCGATGAGCTCGCCCAATTGGCCGGCACCTTCGACGAGATGCTCTCCCGCCTGCAGGCCGCGTTCGACCGTCAGCGCCGCTTCGTCGCCGACGCCAGCCACGAATTGCGCACGCCTCTGACCATCATGAACCTCGAGGTCGGCCGCGTCGCTCTCCGGAAAGCGCTCTGCGGGCGACTATCAGCACGCACTGGAAATCGTCAATTCCGAGGGCGAGCGCATGACCCGGCTGGTCAACGACCTGATGACCCTCGCTCGCATGGACTCGGGCCAGGCCCCGCTTCAGTTGGAGGATCTCGACCTCAGCGACGTCACCGTCGAGGCCGTGGAGCGCATGACGCCTTTGGCCGAGCGCCGTCACGTGACCCTCGAAATGGGCGACATGCCCGAATTGGGCGTTTGCGGCGACCGGCAGTACCTCATTCAGACCGTCAGCAACCTGGTCGAGAACGCCATCAAGTACGCCGGCGCGGACCAAAAGGTCCGCATCGAGACGGGCCAGGTCCGCAACGGCAAAGGGGATATGGCGGTGTTGCGTGTCACGGACACCGGCCCGGGCATCCCGCCGGAGCACCTACCGCGTCTGTTCGACCGCTTCTATCGCGTCGACCAGGCCCGCGCCCGTGATCCCGAGTTCGGACGACGACGACGCCTCCCCCACCGGCATCGGTCTGGGCCTTTCCATCGTGGCGCGCATCGTCCAGCTCCACCACGGCCAGATCCGCGTCGACAGCAAGCTCAACGAAGGCTCCACCTTCGAAGTCACACTCCCTCTGAGCGACTTCGAGTCATTCAAGCAGCCTCCCCCAAATCCACGCTCCAAAATAGTCTTATTGATACGTCCCTTTGTTTGTGTATTTGGGGGAGGTGGCCGAAGGCCGGTGGGGGCACAGTCCAATCGCGCACGATTTGCCAAACAACGGGGAACAACTCGTTTTTGTGCATACAGGTGGGATAAAAATCGCGGCCTACCCGTAGCGTGGCTGCATTTAGCGCAGTTGTTTTTGAAGACAATTCGCCTGTCCCAACGTCGGCCTCCGTAGGGGCGACGTCTCGTCGCCCAGGGGCGTGGTCTCCACGCCCCTACAGGAATTTTCGTGGCCGGCCTATACCCTATTCCCCGCGGCAAAACGGGTTCTCTTCATCCTTTGACCAGTTATCGATATTGGATTCGATATACAGGTGGATAAGGTTGTGTTCCCTCTCGTCCCGGATGATGTGTTCGTAATAATTGCGCTGCCAGACGCGGGTGCCGGGGCATCCAGATAACGCGTTGATCTGTTTTGACGACTGATATTTGTAATATGCAACCACCTGTCCCAACGTCGGCCTTCGTAGGGGCGACGTCTCGTCGCCCTGGGACATGGGGACCACCTGCCGCGACGGGGGCATTTGTAGGGGCGACGTCTCGTCGCCCAAGGGCGTGGGGACCACCTGCCCGGATGGAGGCATTTGTAGGGGCGACGTCTCGTCGCCCAAGGGCGTGGGGACCACGCCCCTACGTGAATCGTCGTGGAACAGGAAAATTCCGTGCACGTGGTTGGGCATGACCACGAACGTCCCCAATTCAACGTTGGGAAAATGACTAGGTATCGCTCGCCAACACTCGCCCGCGATAACGCCGGCTGGCGAACACCTCATTTCGTGATTGACGATTTCGCCAAACAAACACGCACGCCCCTGCGCAACAATCGTAATGAAATAACCTCCCGGTTGGGAATAGTCGTATCCCGCCAATCTTATCGACCGCCGATGCCGCGCCTCATCAAAATCCATATCTGCTACAACTGCGACTGTATATTGATCGGACTGGGGAACCGCACCGTCCACTCGTCTTCTCTCGTCTTCGCAAATACATAATAGACAACCAGGTGCACCGCAATAAACACTATTCCCGCGGACAGACTTCCCCACCACGGCGTCTTGAACAGGTTGTTCACCGCCAGGGCCGTGATCATCCCGTCGATCAGGCCCATCAGGAAGATCTGCCAGAACATCGGGCGCCCTATCTCGAAGAACGGCGGCAGATCGTCCGTCGTCGGCAGGACCAGGAACTTTGCCATCTTCGCGTCCTTGACCCCGAAGAACCTCCTCACGGCATTGATGGTCCGCGCATACAGGATCATCTCCATCCTCATCGTCGTGATGCTGACGGTGACAAAGAACCCCAGCACCGACACCGCGATCAGCAATGCCGCAATCACGTCCGGCAGTCCGGTCAGCGAGCCCGAGATGTCGCTTCCGCTGAACTTCAACGCCGCGGCCAGCACCGTGAGCGGAAATCCGATGAGCGTGAGATAGGCCTTGAACCAATCCGTCACCTGGACCTGCAGCTGAAAGTAGGCCGCCAGGATCCGTTCGTATTCAGCGAGCATGAAATCGGTCGAATCCTTGTTCATCCCAATTCCTCCTGCCCCTCTTGAAATTCCTTCGAAAAGATGCTGACCCTCCCCCGCCTGGGTCCCCCGGCTGTCTGCGATTTTCCGCCTCTCTTGTTCGGCTCCATGTCCCTACCTCGTGGCTAGCTTGCTGTGTTCTTCTTCGACAACCCCCTGATATTCAATTCCGTGGTCTCAATTTGTCGGTTAATGGCGCTTAAGCGCTGATTGATCGCGTCCATGTCCCTCTGAGACGCTGCTCGATTGTCGTCGAGCATCCTTCCATACTTGGCCGCGACTTCGCCCTCTATGGATTTCTTCTGCAGCTTGTAGGCCCTGTCCTTGGGCCTTGTCACAAGGAACATGATTATGACATACAGAATTACCGGCAGGCATAATAAGAGCGCCGCGTAGGAGCCTCTGTTCATAGCCAGCACCAGCCCTATCAATCCCACCACGAGCAGCCCGTTGAAGGCGCAGCCTTTTGAAACGTCCGGCGGGGGCTTGGTCTTGCTCATTAGCGCCCGCATCTCATTTTGCTGATTTCGCCGAAGCGTGGCATCGTTTTCGCCGCTCTTCAGGATGGAGATTTTGCGGTCATTCTCGATCGCACCCCTGATTTTCGTGAGGGCCATCAATATGGAGTTCTCGGTCACCAAATCGCTCGTCTGATCGTTGACCGCTGCATTCTTCTGACCCCCCCTGCCATCGGTCACTCTGATCCGCGAACCGCACTGCAGGCAGATCCCTGTTGTGTCGATGCGTTCGATTTCAAGCGGTGCGCCGCATTCAGGACAGTTTAGAGCTTCCAGAATTGTCATAAACCCTCCCGAACTCGCAACTAATACTCACCGGCGCGGCCGAACCCACCTACGGACAAGCCATACAACGGCTATTTCGATTCCGCAGCCTGCAAGGAATGCTATGACCGCCATGATATTCTGCTTCCTGTCAAATGCATTGGTATCGCTCAGCAGGTTTTCGGAACTGATACCCGCCTCGTCGCCGATGATAATGTGATCCGTACCGCTGGCCTGTATGAGCCGGATAGCGGCGCCCCTCGACGGCAGCATGGACACAAGTATCCCATCCGCAGAAAAAACGGCGAGGTCGCCCTTGTCGTTCCCCGCAAGCAGGCTGTAGATCCAAAAGCTATTCCCAGACGAGGGATCCCCAAATGCATATAGGCTCGTTACGGAGCCCCGCATGGAATTTGACCAGTACTGGTTGCCAACCGCGTCGAATTTGAAGACGGCCCCATTTGCGCCTCCCACGTATAAATATTCTGGAATATTTGCTCCCGTACCAGGATCAGATCCGCCTCCAGCCTGTTCGAGGCTGCTAATAGATTTTCCCAGGTCTTTGGAGAAAACCGGAGCTCCATCTAACAGGTTATACGCTCCTAACGAGCCGGATTTGCCGCCGATGACAATTTCATCTCCATCCTTTCCCTCAGCAATGCGCGCACAGCAAATCTCTTCCAGGTGTTTTTCCCACACTGTTTCGCCAGTTTCCTTCATGAGCCGCACTACCCCATCGGAAGAAGCGGCGACCAGGAAATCTCCTTCTCCGGCGAAGTAATCGGTGGCTAGAGCAATAACCCTGCCCGGACCGATGGAAGTGTTCCAAAGAGGCTGTCCCCCTGTGGTCAGCACCAGGATGTTTCCGGTCGTATCCCCTAGTATCAGCCTATCGCCGTCCGACAACTTATCTACGATAATTCGGGATGGCTCTCCAATCGGCAACATCTGGGCCAGGTTGCTCGTAATACCGTCTTTTTCCACATCAACAGAGGCGCCGTTCCCCATGTAATAAACATAGAGTTGATAGTCGCTGTCGGCGGAACTCGCGCGCGCAAAGAATGCCGGCGCAGCGTATTCCCAGGTCTCACGGAAATTTCCATTCAGGTCGAGGATGGAGACATTGTGGTCATTGCTGACAACCAGGTTATATACATCATCCTTAACCTTGGGTAAGGCATATCCAAATGGGAACTGTGCATCACTCGGATTACTATACTTTTCGGTCCAAACGCTGGAAAGTGAATAGCTGTAGTCGTCCGTGGCTGCACCGGGCAAATGATCTATGAAAACAAGGAACAGGGAGAGAATCAGGCAACCAGAAATTAATCCCGCAATCAAAACGATTATTGTGCCTTTTTTCAAGTGTCTACCCTCCTTAACGAGTGTCGCAAATATCAGTAATCTACCTTCTCGCCGCCGAAGACCGGTGCGGGCATACCAAAGACCCTCTCAACGTCGGCCTCGTTGCAAGGATGTTGGCCCTCTCTCCAGGTAAGCTGGCCTGGCGCCTATCGCCTTTTTGGCCTCTTTGGCCGTTGCGCAATATCCTTCTTCCTTAATTCCGGCATGACGTCCGGCAAGCGATAGACAATCGCCTGACTAAAGCGCGTCCACTGCCGTTTTTCTTCTTGCCGGTCTTTGGGTTCCGGGATATCCAGGGATTCGCGCATTCTTGGGGCGAACATATCAAATGCGGATTTGACATAGTCTCCCCATTCTCGTGCTGAACTTGTGGCCCTCAGCGGGGCGATTGTTCCAAGAACCAAGAGCACCAATATTACCCACAAATCAATTGGATGCCTAAGCACTTCAACCACGGACACATATTCAACCAATAATAGAAAAAAGGCTAATCCAAGATTTATCCAAAAATCTACGTGCGCCTTTGCAGCGTCGACTAGATCTAGATAATCCTTGGGAATCACTGCCAGCAACCTTCCCCACCCGTCGATTGCCTCCAAGCCGTACATGACCCGCGGATATATCTCAAATGAGCGCAGCACATTCCCAAAAGGAGTTGGAAGAAGATACTCTTCCGCGTCAGGAAATTCCTCGGCCAGTTGTCGCATTACCTGATTTCGTTTTGCCCGTGAGTTTTCGGGAAATGCCTTGTTTACTTTGTAGCATTCTCTATATTCGTCATCTAGGCTTTCAAGATCACGAGTTATGTTCTGGTAACGTCGCTTTTCGAATGAGGCAAACAGTCTAATTGGATTTACATCTCCATAGCCTTCCATCAGCCGGTACAGGTCGCGATTGGCGGCAAGCAAGATAATGCCTCCGACCCATGAGAGCAAGCCGAGGACGGTCGTTCCGACCAGCACATCTGTCAATACGTAGCCAATCATACTTTAAGGCGAAGCCCTGATTTCCTGAGGATTGCACCGGATAATGTGAGAAAGATGGCAACAGGCAGGAAAAAGCCAACCGCAAAGTTGCGGTCAAATAGTTTCGGTAGCTCGCCAAACATGGCCTAATACATCCCTTCTGCGATGGGGCTAAATCGGTTTATTCTATTTCTGCCGGGCCCGGGGCATCGGTGGTTGGCGTACCAGGCAGTCTTGGACGAGGGGCGCCTGTGGTCGCGTCCCCTACCGGCCGAGCGCCGGTGGTGGATAGGTCGTCGGTAGCCTGGCCTGGGTCATCATCTAACACAGCCTTAGGTCGCACAGCGCCGGTCATTCGGTCTCCCAAAATCCGAAATCGGCGGCTCCGGCGGAAAATCCAATGCAGTATATAGGTGCATGAAGCTCTCTGTGGCGGTCAACTCTTGCGCCAGACCCCTTTCATACAGATCTAGCCATGGTTCCACCAAGCCGGGGAACATGGCATTTTCTTGCTTATGAACCAAGAGCTTCATCAGGTCGAATGAAACGGAACTGTGACGACTTGTGCCAAAAACGTCAAGGACTATGCGCTCGCAAAGAATCCTATTTAGCGTCGGCAAACCCACAATAACTTGAATCAATGCCTCATCCCCGCCTCTGTTCATCGCTTCTTGACGGAATTTTATTTCGGCCCGCTGCACTGCCTGAAGTATGTCAGCTCTAAAGTCAGGCTTGGCAAGGGCCATTTCAAGCTCTGCCCGAACAGTACCCTGGAACGGTCTCGGTGCCTGTCGGACGGGTTGGTTAGCTTTCCATCTTCAGGAAATCAGACAGAATGTCAACCATCAGGGCGGAATTGTTGTCAGCATCCATAATTCCTCCAGCTAAGCTTGCCGTTTGCAAATGACGGAACACGAGCTAGTTCGATCCGAGCCATCTCATCGCCCTCGTTTTCGATTCTTTTTGTTCTTACGCACAGGCGGCGGCGCATCAGTAGTTAAATCGCCGGCGAGTCTCGGCAACAGAAATCGTAATATTGTTGTTTCCAACAATATTGCCATTCCCATGAATAATTGTCCATTTCGACGCGAACGCCGCTAAGTCTGCAAATTCGTCCGGCTGCAACTGCTCGAACTCCTTCTGTGGCACCTTTAATATATTGCCAACTTGTCCCCGTCAACCTGGTCGCATTCTCGCACCACATTATTGCCGCGCGATCTTTATTGGCAACATCCACATCTTTCGCGGCCTTTAGTTTCCACAAGGTAATGCTTTCCATCGGTCGTGACCGCCACAAAATCAGGCTCGTAATAGCGGAGGTTATTCTTTGAGTCGGTGTACTCGACTGCAAAGCCGAATTGTTCGGGCAGCTTGGCTAAACCGTCCAAGTGAAAAGCGCGCCTTTGGAATAGCGCGGCGTGGCCGTGAAATCCAGTTGTGCGGCAAGTTGGCCTGCTGAAGGCTGGTTTCGGGAGAAGTCCGTCATGCAAGCGCCGAATGACATTGTTCCATTCGCTGTCTTCGTCGTGGGTGTGATGCGCCTCGTCGTTGATCACCATCACAGACCCGCCACGGGCAAGGATGCGCATGTCGAAGTCTTCAACCTCCAACTTTTGCGAAGGCGGTTTCTAGACCCTAATACAGCCGTCATCTCATCTGGCTCATCGTCTGAGTTTTTATTTGGACGTTCGTAAAATTGCTGTATGTTGGTGAGATACAATGCGCCGAGAGCGTGAGCACGCTCGGCATCGCCGCGCATGTAGCAATCAAAGTCCCAAAACGTCTTTAGTTCTTCAGGGATAATGGGATCGGAACGGAAAATACTACCGCCCGCAAAATCCTTGACCAGTCGTTCAAAGACGATCACATTGGGGGCGAAGAGCAAAAAAGTCTTTGCAAAATCCTCGCGGGCTTCCGCGACCGCATTGAAGTATTGCCAGGCAATCGCGAGGGCCATGACTTTGGTCTCGCCGCTGCCGGTTGCCATCTTGATACAGTATCGGGCGAAGTCGTCATATTGAAGCAGCCGCAAATCTTTGTTTGACCCGGCATAGGTTTCAACGAGGTTTTTGTGGCGGCGGATTCCCGGCCACTTCATACAAATAGATCAATGTCTCAATGGCTTCGGTGTTGTGCACGGTGATATTTGAAGGTCATCCCTCTGGGCTACTCGATGGCCGGTTTCAAACCAGTAATTTAGCAATATGCTGGTTGTGTTGCTGACCCCTCCATAACCTTTGGCCCGCCATTCATCCACGGCGCGCGGCGGATTTGCGGAACGCAGGGCGCGGTCTTCGGCGTCGGCTCGATGAAGGATGTCTGACCTTTTGATACTGGTTTCTTTTTGCGCGGCATAGTTACCCCACTTTGATTTTGACGGTTTTAGTTGTGTCGTTGCCTAATATGTCAATGACTTTGACCACAACCGTGAATTCTCCGGCCTGTTCGTAATTGTGTTGAGCGGATAGCTTCAAGTCAGGCTCTTTCCGGGTGCGGTATGTCTGCCTTGGTGTGGAACGTGTCGTCTTTGAAATCCCAATCCACTGCCCAATAATCCACCCATTGTGACCAGTGCTTGATGGCTTTTGCACGTCCTCTGGCACATCTTCGGGCGGGATAACAAAATCCTTCAGCGTGAGCGTGGCTTCGAGCTTCTTGACTTTGACTGACACATCCAGCGCGCCGAGTTCAAAAAACTTAATATCCCCTTGCGACGCGTGGTTGTCACGTCACGTCAGGATGGAAAAGAACCGCACATCCAGATTAGCTTGCGCGGCCTGTTCGTTTTGCGACCTCGTTCATTTCAAAGGCGAAATCCCAGCCAAGAATATCCACGCCATTTGATTTGGGGCGTGTCTTTGCCCGTGCCGACGGCCTGTCTTAAAAATCAGCGGCGATGTTTGAAAGGTCTGACGGGGTCACGGGCGCATCGACCGAGCCAACATGCACCATACGTCCGCCCTTGACGCCATGCAACCATGTATGCTGATTGAGCGGGAGTGCATGATATAGGTCAAGAATGAATTCGCGATATTTCTTTTGCGCGTCCTGTTTGCTTTGAAATTGAGTTCTCAATCCATGCCTGGCGCTCATATTTTCCTAGATTTTGCACGCCAAAGGGTTTCACCCCCTCGATACCTAGTAGGCGCTTGCGTGTGCTGTGAATTGCGAAGCGGCCTAAATCGCAGGCAATCCAGCGGCGATTGAGTTTTTCGGCGACGGCGGCAGTGGTACCAGAGCCGCAGAAACAATCTAGAACCAAGTCGTTTTCGTTAGAGGATGCTGTGACAATGCGTTCTAATAATGCTTCAGGTTTTTGAGTGTCATAGCCAGAGGCTTCAGTTGACCAAGAGACGACTGGCAGAATATCATCCCAAATACTCTGAACTGGGTTTCCTTCCATTTCATCAGCGAATTGTTTCAGGCGGGGGATACCGATTTTCTGCGTAAAATAACTTCCCTTCTGATTCGAGCTTTTCCATATGTTATCGCGAGTATAGGCCCACATACGACCTTTACCTGGTAATTTACCTTTCCATTCATAAATGCCAGAAGCTCTCCCATGTGAAGGTCCAGTAATATCCCGCGAAGAAACCTTCTTCCTGTTTTTTCGTCTATATATCGATAATATCTCTCAACATACCAATCTTCGTACTTTGTCTTCTGAACATTCCATGTCCATTCATCAGCTTTTGTGTAAAACAGAATCGAAGTCATCTATGATTCCATACCTCAGTGGGTCGTTATGGGCGCTCGTTCGTTTCCAAACAATGGAATTCCGATAATTGGAATTCCCGAATACCTCGTCCATAATGGCTTTTACATAATGAACCATGTGCCAATCGAGATGAACGTATATACTGCCATTGTCCGTAAGTAGTTCTCGTAAAAACGTTGCGGTTTCAGAGAACCACTGCAGGTAAGAATCCAGGCCTTTTCCCCATGTATCACGATAGGCTTTCTGTTCAATAGCACTTGGTTGCTTTCGACAAATTCCGTAGCTTCGTCTTCAGTTGTTTCGGGATTGTCGGCAATTGTTGCAGTAAACGAAAAATCCGCACCCACATTGAACGGTGGATCAATGTAAATCAAGTTTACTTTGCCGGCGAATTCGTCCAGCAGAGATGGCAGGACGTATTTCTTATCACCCCAGATCAGGCGGTTGCGCCATTCCGGGTCGCGGCCCGCGCTGAACATGTCCAGTGCCATCTGCCGCTGTTGAACAGATTTATTCACCGTCTCTACAGTTTGAAAGGGCAGCGAGACGCGCAAAGGAGCCACGCGCTTGCCGTCTTTGTCGTACTTTCCATCCCAGATAAGTTCTGTCATGCTAAGTGCCCCTTCAACGTAGTTTGATCCTTGTAGTAGTTTCCCATGACAAGCATACAGCCAAACGGGTCTGCGCGCAATCCCATCCTCATTTCAATGCCGCAAGCCTCTCGCTCAAGCAGCCTCCCCCGAATCCACGCGGGAAAATGCTACTAGTCACCCTTTAAATTCTCGCGGATTGCGGGGATCGCGAAGCATGCTGAGCGTAGCGAAGGCAGTGTCACGAAGTGACGGTAGGGGCACTTCCCCCAAAAACTCTGTAAGACTAATGACGCTATGGAATCTCCAGACCTTGTATTCAGAACAAATGTTCAGTATAATGTGGCGTGAAGGTTCCCTGCCGTGAATAGTGCGCCGGTCGTCGCTGATTGTTTCCTTGTTGGGTTGTTTGATTCAGGTACTAACTTGGGTGATATTATGCCTACACGCATTATCGCCCTCATTGATCCTCGCGCTTTTAATATTCGAGATTCCTTAAAATGCTCCGATGTTTTACCCGTAAATAGTCGCGCGCAGGCAAAATTCTCTGCTCAAAATTTCGAATTTACCCGTAGATCCACGAAATCGTTCCTCTTCGTTTTGCTTCGTGAATTATTAGAATGCTGGCCGCCACTGCCTATTCTCTTTTCTCTACTCTCTAATCTCTGGACTTTCCCATGGAAACCTTTGTCCGCTTACAAATGTTGACCGAGCAAATGGGACTGGAACCTGACGGTGACGTAGGGGCGACGTCTCGTCGCCCGTTCGGTGCCCCGCCGGCATGCTTTACCCCGGCCAAAACTGTAGGGGCCGTCGCGCAAGGTCGGGCGATCGCGCAAGGTCGGGCGAGCGAGCATCAAGCGAGCGTCGCCCACTTCGACGACGTTGGTCGTCGAAGCCAAACACCTGCCTGCTTCAAACCGGCGGCGGGCGTAGGGGCGGGGTCCCCCCGCCCGAAAGACGAAGTCATGATCCAGCACGCCCAGCTTCCCAATGGCCAGACCATCAAGCTCCTCAAGACCCTGCTCACCTCCGCCTGCGAGCGCGACTGTTTCTACTGTCCCTTCCGCCGCGGCCGCGACTTTCGCCGCGCAACCTTCAAGCCCGAAGAGTTTGCCAACGTCTTCATGGACCTCAATCGCCGCGGCATCGCCGAAGGGACATTCCTCAGTTCCGGCATTGCCGGCGGAGGCGTCCGCACGCAGGACAAGCTGCTCGATGCTGCCGATATTTTGCGAAACAAACTCGGCTTCCGCGGCTACCTGCATTTGAAGATCATGCCCGGCGCCGAGAAGGCCCAGGTCGAACGTGCCATGCAGTTGGCCGACCGTGTCTCGGTCAACCTCGAGGCGCCCAACACCGACCGCCTCGCGCGCCTTGCGCCTCATAAGCAATTCCTCGACGAGTTGCTGACTCCGCTCAAATGGGTCGAGGAGATCCGCCGAACTCAGCCCGCCTACAAGGGATGGAATGGCCGCTGGCCTTCGACCACCACGCAGTTCGTCGTCGGCGCTGCGGACGAGAGCGACCTCGAGCTGTTGACGACCACGGCCTGGCTGAACAAGAACGTCCGCCTCAAGCGCGCCTACTTCTCCGGCTTCTCTCCGGTTGCCGATACGCCCCTCGAGAACAAGCCCGCCACCGACCCGCTGCGCGAGCATCGACTCTATCAAGCCTCGTTCCTTCTGCGTGACTATGGCTTCGACCTGGAAGACATGCCCTTTGCGGCCGACGGCTTTCTCCCGCTTCATACCGACCCGAAGCTGGCGTGGGCGCAAACGAACCTGGTCGAGCGACCGATAGAGATCAACCGCGCCGATCAGCGCGATCTGCTGCGCATTCCCGGCATCGGACCCAAAGGCGCCGCTGCGATATTGCGTGCGCGTCGGGCTGGCCGCCTCAACGAACTCTCCTCGTTGCGCAAGCTTGGCATCAACACTGCCCGCCTCGCCCCATTCGTCCTCCTCAACGGCAAGCTCGCGCAAAGAGGCCTCCAGCCGACATTGCGCACATCGTCGACACGAGTCGCCGATGTCTATCAGCCATCGCTGTTTTGATGCGCATGCCTTGAACCTTAACAATCTGTCCGCGCGTGCGTCGCACCTCCACAAACGATATCAGGCCGTTGGACGCGGCCTCAACCGTTTATCGGTGCCAGCCTGCCTGTCTGGTGCGACGCACACTGTCCGCGAAATACGAGTCCGGAGATTCCAAAACGTTCGGTGATGTTCATCTCCGGTTAATTAGCAGACCTTAAAATTTTGAATATATGCACTTGAGTCCTTGTAATTCAATGCATAACGTTATATAGTATGAACATATTTTACAGATATCTGCTTATTGTGATGGAAGTTCACCCGAAAAAAGAATATGCGATGGGTGTCCTTCCCATCGCATATTCTTGTTTCGAATCCGCTTTTGGATTCCCTTGCAGGGAATCCAAAAGCGTGAAGATAAGCAGAATGGATGCTTACATGTTATTTACCGAAAGGATGAGATCAAATCAAAATGGATACCCCTCAATCACTTGTTATTCGTAAGCAAAACAAATACCGTAGCTTAACAACCAACAAAGCTTATAAGAAAGGCGAGATCATTTGCCCGATCCCCACCGAATCACTTTACGGCAAACCCAATCAATACACCGTTCAGGTCGGCATCGATCAGCACGTCGAGGTCAAGGAGCTTGCCTCCATGAACCATTCGTGCGCCCCCAGCACCATCCTCGACACAACACGCATGCTCGTCTTCGCCGCGCGTGATCTTGAACCCGGCGATGAGCTCACCTTCTTCTATCCCTCCACCGAATGGGAAATGAGCTCCCCGTTCATCTGCCTTTGCGGCGCGCCCAACTGCATCCACGTCGTGGCTGGCGCGCGCTTCCTGCCTCTATCAACGCTCGAGCAGCACTTCCTCAACCATCACATCCGCGAGTCGATGATCGTGCTGTTGAACAACACCCAGCGCCACCTTGCGGACCTCGAGCACTCCCGCAAGTTCGACGTGATCTCACAGAACAATCCACCCATTGCGTAGGCCCTCGCGCACGGCTTGAGTTCGGTTCGTCGCGTTGAGCTTTCCGTAAATGGATGAAACGTGAAATTTGACGGTGTGCTCGCTGATGCCGAGCGTCACGGCGATCTGCTTGTTCGCCAGGCCCTTGGCCAGCAGCCCCAGCACTTCGGCTTCACGATCGGTTAGCGGCCCACGGCTCAACGCCTCCTCCTCGGACGCAAACAGCAGCGGCCGCGTCCCGACGATCAGCCCCTCCGATAACGCGTGCACTGCCGCCGATAGCTCATCGGCCGAGGCATCCAGCGGCAGCACGCCCCATATGTAGGACGACCGCATCATCCATTGGACGTTTAGCGGCTCGTCTCTCAGGAACAGGATCGCCGACCGGGACTCCCCGCCAGTCTCATCGTCCATCACCGAGGCAAACGAGGCCGACGTGGTGATCACCACGTCGGCCTCGCCTTCGTCAAAGATCGTATCGCTCCACTCGTTCAGCTCATCGACGATCCTGATCTGGTCATCGGATGACAGCAGGCTGCGCAGCCCGGCGCGCAGGGCCGGTGAGGGAACGACCAGCAGGACACCGATCAAACTACTTCCTCTCGCCCACCGTTACTTTGATCGTCTCAGGCTTGCCGCCGCGCAGCACTTCCACCGCCACCTGCTTGCCAACGGTGTCACTGTTCAGCGCTGCAAAGAGATCATCCGGATCGCCCACCGCCTGCCCGCCCACTCCGACGAGGATGTCGCCGACGAGCAGGCCGCCTTGTTCTGCAGGGCCTTTCTCTTCGAGCCACAGCACCAGCAAACCGTGCTCCTGCTCTCGCTTCAGGCTCTTCCTGGCGGCATCCGGGATATCCACGCTCTGCGTGCGGACACCCATGTAGCCGCGTTTGACCGTCCCGTGTTTATCGAGCGCATCGGCAATGCGCCACGCGAACCTGGCGGGGATGGTCAGCGCCGCCCCATGCGTCAGCCCCGACGTATTGAGGCCAAGCACTTCGCCATCGGTGTTGACCAGCGGCCCGCCCGAGAAGCCGGGATACGACGTGGTCTCGGTCTGGATGTACTCATCCAGCAACCCGCCTCGCCCGGTGCGCGTGGGTCCGCCGATGGCGGTGACGATGCCCCACGAGGCCTGCATGCCCGCGTTGCTGGGCCTGCCAAGCGCTAAAACCAGCTGCCCAACCTTGGCAGCGGCATCCGCAACCTTCGCCGGCGCCAGCGCCTTGTCTGCCAGGCGCAGCAGGGCCAGGTCCGAGCCTGGGTCGCGCCCTGCAATTGTGACGGCATAGGTCTTGCCGTCCGCCGATCCGATGTTCAGGTTCTCTTCGCGAGTCACCACGTGGTCCGCGGTGAGGACCAGGTCGGCTGCGTAGGCGATCCCGCTGGCCGGATACCTTCTCCGGGCGTCCACGGTGACGGTGCCTGCGCCGCCCTTTTCAACTGCGGAACTCAGTCCGTTGGAGAAATCATTTAGTGCGCTCATCACGACTCCTTTTGCATCTTATCATGAGTTACTTTAGCAATCAGAGTCTAACGCCCCGCTCGTTAACACACATCAGATATAAGAGCAGTAGACTACCCCCACGTTCGGGCAGGGTACATTGCCGGCCGGGCCGGCAGGCTCACTCGGCTTTCATCTGCTTGAATGCGCCCACCCACGGTTTCCCCAGCCTGTGATTTGGACTGATCTGGATCTTCGCCAGCTTCTGGGCGATCTGCGCCGAAAGCATCGCCACCGAAGCCCAATCATCTGATAGCACAGCCGCCCGCATCTTTTCAGAGGTTGGCTCTGCCCAGGACCACTCCATGCGGAACTTGTCGGCCTTGATCCAATAGTCGCGTTTCTCCCACGCGGCGACACTGACCTCGATGCCCTCGGCGATGGCCTTCAGCGCCACAGCCAACAAACGCAGCCAGGTCACGGGCTTCATCGCCCACTTCCTTTTGCCTGGCCAATTCGCGGACGCACAGGACCACGGCTTTAGTCAGATGTGTGCGCTGCTTTCCAACCGAGTCAATATTGATAATGCGAGACATTAGGCCGGGATTATACCAAGCCATCCGCCGCAGCGAGTAGAAATGCCCGCAATCGCCGTGTAAGCATAAAGTTAACATTCCAGCGGGTTTATTGACGCTGCCCCTCCCGTGCTTTATAATTCGTCCCGCATTCCAGACAGGGGACGTGCTGGAATTGGCAGACAGGCATGACTTAGGATCATGTGCCGCAAGGCGTGTGGGTTCAAGTCCCACCGTCCCCACAGGAGCAGTAAGATCTTGCAGCGCTCGGCATACCGCGTTTGAAAAAGGAAACGTATTTTGAAATTCGAAAAGAGCATTCAAGACGATCATCAGGCTCAGGTCATTGTCGAAGTTGAGGGCGATCGCCTGGAGGCGGCGAAGCATCGGGCAGCGCGCAAGCTGGCTGCAACGCGGCAAGATTCCCGGGTTTCCGGCCGGGCAAGGCTCCCTACGAGGTGATCCTGCGCTATTACGGCGATGCGGCGGTCTACGAACAGGCTGTTGATCTGCTCGTCGACGACGTCTATCCGGAGATGCTGAAAGAGGCCGATATCGATCCCGCCGCCGCGGGATCGCTCGAGAAGATTGACGGAACCGAAATTCCCAAGTTCACCTTCAAGGTGCCACTCGCACCCGAAGTGAGCCTGGGCGACTATCAATCGATCCGGCTGCCCTATGATTTCCAGGCTCCCGGTCCGGAAAAACTCGATCAGGCCCTCGAAGAACTGCAGCAAATGTACGGCTCCACGGAGACGGTCGAGCGCGAAGTCGCCGAAGGCGATTACGTCCTGGTGGACTTGACGTCCGAACGGGAGTCGCTGACGCGGCCCGGCTTTGCAACCATCGTCCGCAAGGAAGATCGACCGGATGAATTGCCGTTCCCCGGTTTTGCCCGTGAACTGCTGGCCCTGAAAGCGGGCGAGGCGAAGACCATCGAGCACGCCTTCCCGAAAGACTACACCGACGAGACGTTGGCCGGAGAGACGGCCGAGCATTGAGGCCACGGTCAAGACGGTCCGCAGCCTGACGTTGCCGGCACTCGATGACGAATTCGCAAAGATGGTTGGGCAAGTACGAATCCCTGGATGCGTTGAAGATCGAGCTCACCAAAGACATCGAAGCTCGCGCCCGCACCGACTATGACAACGATTATTACGCCCAGCTGGTGGACAAGATCAAGGAAGGTGCAGTCATCAAGTATGCGCTCGCAGACGCTTGCGCACGAGGCCGAGCATGTGGTAGATGATATGCGGCAAAGGCTGGCCCAGCAGGGTCTGGACCTCGACACCTACTACAAGATGCGCAAGACTGATGCCGCGAAGTTTCTTGAAGAAGAGGCGAAACCGGTCGCCAGGAAGCGCCTGGAACGCTCCTTGATCCTGGATGAGGTGTCTCGCCAGGAAAAGATCGATGTCGACAATCATTCGCTTGACGAAGAGTTCAACAGCACTCTCGTAGACCTGCAGATGCAGGGCGTAAACCTGAACAAGATCCGCGGCGGCAAGCAGGGACAGCAGCGCGTTGCCGAAGCCGTCGCGATGGAATCCGCCAATCGCCTCCTTACCAAGCGAACGCTCGAACGGTTGAAGGCTATTGCAACCGGCGAATACAAGCCAGAAGAACACAAACCCGCAACCGCAGCGACAAACGCGGAGCTCGAAGAGGCGCCGGCCGGAGGCGCAGGTGAGCGTAAGAAGCGGAAGACTGCTGCATCTAAGAAGGCGGCGGGCGGCAGCAAAGCAAAGTCAGCCAGCAAGAAATCCACGAAGAAGAAATGAGAGAGGACCTATGAGTATCCCTAATATCCAAAACGTCGTGCCGATGGTGGTGGAAACTTCGGGGCGGGGCGAACGCGCCTACGATATCTACTCGCTGCTTCTCAAAGAGCGCATCATATTTCTTGGCACTCCGATTGACGACCAGGTCGCAAACGTGATTGTCGCCCAGTTGCTGTTCCTGAATCATGAAGATCCTGAAAAGGAAATTCAAATGTACATCAACTCGCCCGGCGGGCAGGTTTACGCGGGCTTTGCGATCTACGACACCATGAAGATGATTTCGAATCCGATCAGCACGGTGGCTGTTGGCGTGACTGCTTCATTTGGTACCGTGTTGCTAACCGCGGGGACAAAGGGTCGTCGTTATGCGCTTCCACATGCCACAATCCATATGCACCAACCTCTCGGCGGTGCACAGGGGCAGGCCACCGACATAGAAATCGCTGCCAAGCAGATTATGCGTCAAAAGGCGTCGCTGAACCAGATCCTTGCCAAGCACACCGGGACAGCCGTTGGAAATTATCGAACGCGATACGGACCGCGATTTCTATCTGGACGCCAAGGCTGCGGTCGAGTACGGCCTGGTTGACCAAGTGCTGGAAGTGCCGGATAAGCAAAAAGAGAAGTCAAAAGCCTAAAACGATATCCGTCAAACTGCAGGGGCGGGCCAGCAACCCGCCCTTCTCGCGTTTCTGGATTCCCGATGCGCCGTCTTGCAACCTTCTCAATCGTTGCCTGTGATCTCAAGGCGCAAGCCTGGGGGGTCGCGGTCGCCTCGAAATTTCCCGCCGTTGGCGCTGTCGTTCCCTGGGCCAAGGCGCGGGCCGGCGCGGTCGCAACTCAGTCGCTGGCAAACACGACCTTCGGTCCGCGCGGATTGGAGATTATGGGCAGCGGACTATCTGCGGAGGAGACGCTCTCAAAGCTGCTTGTCCGCGATCGCGGCCGGGAAGATCGACAGGTAGGACTGGTCGACGCGAAGGGCGGTTCTGCATCTTTCACGGGCAAGTCTTGCTCAGACTGGGCGGGCAGCCTCACGGGCCCAGGCTATGCCATACAAGGCAACATATTGTCGGGTGCAGAGGTAATCAGCCAGATGGAGCATGCCTTTCTCGACACCCATGGAGAGTTACCCGACCGCCTTTTTGCAGCCCTCGACGCCGGCGGGCGCGCCGGCGGCGACCGGCGCGGGCGCCAATCGGCAGCACTGCTCGTTGTAAAGCAAAAGGCCGGATACGGCGGCCATAACGATCGATGGGTTGACTGTCGCATCGACGATCATTTGAATCCCATTGGGCGGCTCGGCGAACTGCTCGAATTGCACCACCTGTATTTTGGCAAGAGTCCGAGATCTCAGCGCGTGAGGTTGGATGGCCCGGTTGTGCGGGACATTCAGCAGATCATGAAAGGGCTGGGGTATTACACGACAACCGACGGGAACTATGATGACGCGACTCGCGAGGCATTTCGCGCATTCATCGGCAACGAGAACTTCGAGCAGCGCGCCGATGCGGATGCCGGATGGATTGATGGCCCGGTTCTCGAGTACCTAATGAGAAAACTGAAGTGATCGTCGATGCTTAATGAAATTGATCCGCCCATCCAAGGTCTAATTCTGGACATGGACGGCGTGCTTTGGAAGGATTCATCACCGATCGGCGATTTGCCGGCGATCTTCGACCATATCCGAGCGCTCGGCTTGCGAGTGTGTCTCGCCACCAACAACGCCACAATTACTGTGCAGGAATATCTTGCAAAGATGCAGCGTTTCGGCGTGTCCCTGCTCCCAGAAGAGATCGTCACGTCTGCAACGGTTGCGGCCAACACGCTTCTAAAAAGATTCCCGCAAAAAGGCGCGGTTTACGTCGTGGGCGAATTGGGCATGATCACGGCATTGTCAGAGGCAGGTTTTTCGCCGATCACCGATGCAGAGGACGCAACGCCGGTGGTGGCTGTAGTCGCCGGGCTTGATAGGGGCCTTACCTATCAGAAGTTGCGCCGCGCGACAGCCCATGTTCGGGGCGGGGCAGTATTCTACGGGACCAACCCAGATCCCACTTTGCCAACTCCGGAAGGCCTTATTCCCGGATCGGGGTCGATCCTGGCTGCCCTCGAAGCCGCCACGGAAAGAAAAGCCATCGTCATCGGCAAGCCTGCGCCATCCATGTTTCAGTTGTCGCTCGAGCGAATGCGCCTAAAGACCGGGGATGTTCTTATTGTGGGAGATAGGCTCGAGACCGATATCGCCGGCGGCCAGGCATTCGGCGCGCGTACCGGTTTGGTCCTATCGGGAGCAAGCACAGCCGCCGACGCAAAAGCCTGGAATCCTCAGCCCGATTTGATCGCAAATGACTTGACCGAACTGGTCGGAGCGTAATTCCAGGTCGTGCGGATGTTGATATTTGATCTGGATCTGCCAACCCTGACGGAACACCTGCAAACGTGGGGGGAACCCAGTTATCGAGGGAAACAGATTTGGCAGGGGATCTATCGCAACTTCTACAGTTCCGCCTCGGAATTCTCAAATCTGCCGAAGCCTTTGCGCGAAAAACTCGCAGGTGAATTCGACTGGGTGGGTATCGAGCCGGTCCGCTATCTTGACTCGCACGACGGCCGGACGCGTAAGACGCTATTCAAATTGAACGGAGGCCATGTCATTGAGGCCGTCTTGATGCGCTATGACAAACGACGAACACTCTGCATATCGACTCAGGCCGGCTGCGCCATGGGATGCGTCTTTTGTGCCACAGGCCAGATGGGATTCGGCCGCCATCTGTCGCGCGGAGAGATTGTTGCCCAAGTAATGTACTATGCACGCCTCCTGCATGCCGGGCAGCAGAGTGTCACCAATGTCGTTGTCATGGGCATGGGCGAGCCTTTCCACAATTATGAAAACACCCTGGCCGCCATCGATATTCTCAACGACCGGGATGGCTACGGTCTCGGCGCCCGGCGCTTCACCATCTCGACCGTTGGTCTCGCCCCGATGATCAGGCGGTTCGCCGACGAAAAACGGCAGGTAAACCTGGCAATCTCGCTGCACGCGGCAGAAGACGAGTTGCGGTCGAGAATGTTGCCCGTGAACAGGCGTTACAGCATTGACGATGTGCTCGAAGCCTGTCGGTATTATGTTGCACAAACGGGCAGGCGAATCACTTTCGAATGGGCACTAATCCGCGACGTCAACGATGGCCCCCAGCAGGCCCGAAAGTTGGCCCGCCAACTCAAAGGGTTGTTATGTCATGTCAATGCAATTCCGCTAAACCCAACAGGTGGATATGCCGGACAAGCCGCCACTCTGCAAACCGCTGCCCTATTCAAGGAAACGCTGGAGGCCTGCGGCGTGCCATGCACGGTGAGAGTTCGCCGCGGTATTGACATTCAGGCCGGGTGCGGTCAACTGGCAGGTGCGATTTGAGCTATGTCTATTTCTGATTCGGTGTTGGCAATTGTGACTACGCGCATATCCGGGTCGCGCGAAATTTCGATACGAAATATCCAAACATCGTTTTAAGAGTCATCCAAGCTATTGCTTGCAATAACCATATGATTGCATTATAGTCAGTCAACCTAATCCTTATGAGCTGACCATGGAATCAAAAAAAGAAAATACAGCCTGGCTTGAACGGCCGATCCATCCCGCGTTGCCCGCAATCACTTACGAAATCGCAATCTTCGCTGCCATCATTTTGGTGGCGGTTATTTCTCGTTTCTACAACCTGGGCGTGCGGGTCATGAGCCACGACGAGAGCCTCCACACCTATTTCTCATGGCTTCTATATAAGGGCGACGGCTATCAGCACAACCCCATGATGCATGGGCCGCTGCAATTCCACCTCATTGCGCTTTCCTATTTTCTGTTCGGCCCGAGCGATTTCACGGCGCGCATACCTGCCGCCCTGTTCAACATCGCCACTATTTCGCTGGCCTGGTACTGGCGACGCTACCTGGGAAAGATGGGAGGTTTGCTGGCCGGCTTCATGATGCTTATTTCCCCGATCATGCTGTTCTACGGCCGCTACGTTCGGGAAGACCCCTACGCAATATTTTCAGGGGTCCTCATGCTGTACGTGGTTTTGCGTTATCTTGAGGCAGGTGAACGCAAGTATCTGTATTTGCTGGCGGTCACGCTTCTATTACATTTCATAGATAAAGAAACGTCCTTCATTTACACGGCCCAGATTTTGCTTTTCCTCGCCATCTACTTCGTATACCGGGTCACACGCCGCGTCTGGGAAGATCGGGTCGCCTATCGCGCGTTCATAGTCGCGTTGTTGATAGGGATTCTTTTGATCGGCTTCGGCGCCGGCTTCATTATCGCGAACCGCCAGACCGCCACATTGGGTTCCACGGAGGTTGCTGCACCTGCGAACCCGGCCGCAACCGCCTCTCCGCTTCAGCCAGCTACCGGCGGGTCGCCCGCAAGCATCGTCCTGATCCTGGCCGGCATCGTTGGGATCGCCGGCGCCGCCTACTTTCTCGTCCGGGGTTACACGTGGACGGGGATCAAGTCTGAGCGGTCATTTGATATGCTCATTCTTGCCGGCACTCTTGTGCTACCCATGCTCACGCCCTTCCCGATCAAGCTTCTGGAAGGCAGTCTACACGCCCAGATACCCACAACGGCCGCGGAAGTGCAGGCACTGGCCCCGCATGACGTCATGGTCATCGGCGTCTTTCTGGCGGCGGCTTTCCTGCTGTCTATCGCGATCGGACAGCTCTGCAACAAGAATTGGTGGAAGTATGCACTCACCTTCTGGGTTCCCTACACCGTCTTCTATACCACCATTTTCACAAACACAGACGGATTCTTCACTGGCGTCGTAGGCTCGTTGGGATACTGGCTTGTGCAACAGGGCGTTCAACGAGGAAGCCAGCCCTGGTATTACTATATTCTAATCATGCTACCAGTTTACGAATTCCTGCCACTGTTGGGAGCGATCCTGGCATTTGTCGTCGCCCTCCGACGCAGGCAGACGAGGCCTGCGGCCCTAGAAGACAGCGAAGTTGCACCCGCCGAGACGATTGAACAGAAGAACTTCCCAAATACATTCAGCCTGTTGGTCTTTTGGGTGGTAACAAGCATCACTGCCTTCAGTGTGGCGGGCGAAAAGATGCCCTGGCTCACTTATCATTTGGCATGGCCCTTGATCTTGTTCGCAGGCTGGGGACTGGGCTGGATCATCGAGACGACAGACTGGCAGCGCCTTCGGCAACAGAGGGCGTTGCTTGTGCTGGGTGCCACCTTCCTCTTTTTCACAAGCTTTTCCGCCGCTCTCATTGCGGCACTTGGCCCGAGCGCACCTTTCCAGGGCCAGGAATTGCAGCAATTGCAGGCGACGACGGCTTTCTTGCTGCCGGCCATCGTAGTTATCGCCAGCGCAGCGGCTTTGATCTACTTATTGCGGGATTGGAGTGGCAAGCAAATCGCGCGTGTTTTCATATTGGCCTTCTTTGGCCTTCTCACCGTTTTGACCATTAGGGCTTCATTCAGGGCTTCTTACATAAACTACGATAATGCTACGGAGTATCTGGTATACGCCCACGGCGCGACCGGCGTGAAAGATGTCATCAACCAGGCCACGGAGATTTCGGAGAGAACCACGGGCGGCATGGGCGTAAATCTTGCCTACGATGCGAGCGCGCCGGATACCGGAGTGTCCTGGCCATTTGTGTGGTACCTGCGTGATTTCACGAACCAACACTCGTTCGACCAACCAACGCGTTCCCTGCGGGACTCAACCATCGTTATTGTCGACTCCAAGAACTTCGACAAGATCGACCAGGCGCTCGGCCCGGATTACTATCGCTTTGACTACATTCGAATGTGGTGGCCCAATCAGGACTATTTTGGTCTCGTGAACGACCGGCAGCCCGGTCCGTTTGATCAAAACTACTCCTGCAAAGGAGTGCTCGGTTTCTTGAGACTCTTCCAGACCAAAGATTTTTCGCGCATTTGCTCCGCTCTCCTGGATCCCAATATTCGGGCGGGGATAATAGATATTTGGCTAAACCGGGACTATACAACGTATGCTGCGGCCACCGGCCACACCGATTTGACGTTGGCGACCTGGCAGCCATCCGATGAGATGCGCATGTATATCAAGAAGGACGTCGCTCAACAGATTTGGAAGTATGGCGCCCTCCCCGCCCAGCAAACCGCGCAAATTGATCCCTATCAAGGTAAGACCATTACGTTGGCGGCGGATCAGATTGTGGATTCTTCCGGCCTGACCACGCCAATGAACGCGCCGCGCTCTCTGGCTTTTGCACCAGATGGATCCTTCTATGTTGCGGATTCTCGCAATCACCGTATTCTGCACTTTGGCGCAAATGGGACTTTGCTCCAGCAATGGGGAACCCCCTCAGGCAACGACCCCAACCATCCCAATCCCACGGCCCCCCCGTCGACCTTCAATGAGCCCTGGGGAGTTGCCGTCGGCCCGGATGGCTCGGTCTATGTTACCGATACCTGGAACTACCGCGTCCAAAAATTCACGTCGAGCGGGCAATTCGTAAAGATGTGGAGCACCTTCGGACAGGCCGGTCAGCAGGATACATTCTATGGTCCGCGCGGGATCACCGTGGACGCACAGGGTCGTGTGCTGGTTGTGGACACCGGCAACAAGCGCGTAGTCGTCTTCGATGCGAATGGCAACTACATTACTCAATTCGGTTCGGCGGGCCTCGATCCGGGCCAATTTGACGAGCCCGTAGGCATCACAATTGATTCCAGTGGAATCATCTACATTACAGACACTTGGAATCAACGAGTCCAATCCTTCACGCCTTCGGCAGACGGGCTTACGTTCACACCGTTGAAGCAATGGGATGTCGTGGGTTGGAACGGAGAATCGCTGGATAATAAACCGTTCATTGCGGTGGATAACAAGGGCCATGTATTTGTTACCGACCCGGAAGCCTATCGTGTTATTGAATACACGACCGATGGGCAGTTGGTTCAAACTTGGGGAGATTATGGAAACAGCCCGACCACCTTCGGGATCGCAGCCGGGATCGCCGTAGATGCGGAGGGCCACATCTGGGTAACAGATGCGGGTAACAACAGAATCATGAGATTTACATTACCTTAGTCACCTGTTCGTCCAGCAGAGTCTGCTGGACGAATTCTTCATATTACCGGGTGGTATAATGCGCGTGTTTTGATTCCAGAACAAGGGAAAATGCATGAAACTTCATGAATATCAATCCAAACAGATCTTTGCCAAGTATGGCATTCCGATTCCAAAAGGACGAGTAGCGGCCACCGCACGCGAGGCAAAAGCAATTGCCGAAGAGTTGGGTGGCCGCGTTGTTATTAAATCGCAAGTACTTGTTGGCGGGCGCGGTAAGGCAGGCGGCGTCAAGCTGGCTAGGGACCCAAATGAGGCCGAGCAACTTGCTACGCAAATCCTGGGGATGGAGATCAAGGGGCTGCCCGTTCGCAAAGTTCTGGTGGATGAAGCTGCTGCCATCGAGACCGAGATCTACTTTTCCATCACGAACGACCGCGCGGCACGAAAACCTGTAATGATCGCCTCGGCTGCCGGAGGCATGGAAATCGAAGAAGTAGCGGCCAAGACGCCAGAGAAAATCATCAAGGTCCACATCGACCCTCTGCTTGGCCTGCGGGATTATCAGGCACGCGACATTGCTGCCTCCATAGACCTGCCGCGAGAACAATGGAAGGATTTCGGCCGGATCGCCTTGGGGCTCTGGCGAGTTTATACCGAGACGGATGCGACCCTGGCCGAGATCAATCCGCTGGTCATCACCAAGGACAAGCGCCTGCTGGCGCTCGACGGCAAGATGATGATTGACGACAACTCGCTTTATCGTCACAGCGATTTGGCAGAGATGCGCGATATTGACGAGGAGGCGCCAGCCGAAACGGAAGCACGAAAATACGGCTTGTCCTACATCAAGCTGGATGGCGATATCGGCTGCATGGTGAATGGCGCCGGGCTCGCCATGACCAGTATGGACATTGTAAAAATATTCGGCGGCGAACCGGCCAACTTTCTCGACATCGGCGGCGGCGCAGGCGCCGACAAAGTTGCCGCTGCCATGCGAATCATTCTGCTGGACCCAAATGTTAAGGCCGTGCTGCTGAACATCTTTGGCGGGATCACGCGCTGCGACGAAGTCGCACACGGCATTCTCGATGCCATGCAGGAAATAAAGCCAAAGGTCCCGATGGTGGTGCGTTTGGTCGGAACCAACGCGGAAGAAGGCCGCAAATTGCTGGCTGACGCAAAGATGATCACCGCCGAGACACTGGCCGACGCGGCCCAGAAGGCTGTTGCCGCCGCAAAGGGAAAGACAAAACCATGAGCATCCTCATCAACAAGAACACCCGCCTTCTGGTCCAAGGCATTACCGGAAATGAAGGTCTCTTCCACACCCAACAGATGGTTGCCTACGGTACGAACGTGGTCGCGGGAACCCGGCCCGGAAAGGGCGGCGAATGGGTTTTGGATGGCAAGATTCCGATATTCGACTCGGTCAAGCTGGCCGTTGAGGCAACGGGCGCAAATGCAACCGTCATTTTTGTCCCTGCGCAGGGCGCGCCCGACGCTATGTTCGAAGCCGCCGATGCAGGTATTCCCTTAATCGTATGCATTACGGAGGGCGTGGCCGTCCAGGACATGATGCGCGTCCGTAATTACATCGACCAGAAGAAAGTCCGGCTAATCGGGCCAAATTGTCCCGGCGTATTAACTCCCGGCGAATCGAAGGTCGGCATCATTCCGGGAAACATTGCCATTCCCGGAAACGTTGGCGTGGTATCCCGCTCCGGCACGCTGACCTACGAAGTGCTCTATGCGCTCAAGCTCTTGAACGTTGGCGCATCAACATGCGTTGGCATCGGCGGCGATCCGATCAATGGCACTAATTTCATCAACGTGCTGGAAATGTTCGAGCATGATCCCCAGACTGAAAAGGTTGTAATGATCGGCGAGATCGGCGGAACAGACGAGGACAAGGCCGCTGAATTCATCGCAGCGAAGATGACCAAGCCGGTAGTCTCTTTCATCGCGGGCCAGACTGCACCTCCAGGCAAACGCATGGGACATGCAGGAGCAATCATCGAAGGCGGCGCAGGGACCGCGGCAGACAAAGTCAAGGCGCTTCAGGCCGCCGGCGTGAAAGTCGCAAGACACCCTGAAGAAATTCCGACGTTGCTGAAGACATGATCCGGGGTTCGCTTTCCATGTGCGAGCCGTGAACGTTAATAAACACGTGAAGCCGCCCGATTGGGGCGGCTTCACGGTTTATAATCATAGGATTACTTATGTCCGTCGATGTACGAAACTGCTTCACCAACCGTCGTGATCTTTTGGGCGGCCTCGTCGGAGATCTCGGTGCCGAATTTGTCCTCAAAAGCCATAATCAACTCCACAAGGTCAAGCGAGTCCGCCTCTAGATCCTCGCGGAAACGCGCCTCCGGGGTAATTTTGCCCTCGTCGGCACCCAGCAGGTCCACAATGATTTTCTTGACTTCGGCATAAGTATCAGCCATGAGATAATCCTCCGTAAGATAGCAGTTTTGACGCGCCTATTGTAACACAGGCAATTCCTTACACTTCAATCACAGGAACACTCCCTCATGCCAAAAGTTGCGCGGATTAGGCAGCGAAAAGCAGACCACATTAAAATTAACCTGGCGGAGGATGTCCGCTCAGGCATCACAACCGGATTGGAGGATTTTTACTTTATTCATCAGGCTCTGCCCGAACTGAATTTGGAGGATGTAGATACAAGTTCAATGTTATTCGGCAAGGAGTTGCACTGCCCCGTCCTGGTATCCTCCATGACGGGCGGCACGCGGCAGGCAGGCACCATCAATCGCCGATTGGCAGAGGCGGCCCAAGAGGCGCACATTGCCATGGGCCTGGGCTCACAGCGCGCCGCCCTTGAAGATCCCGGGCAAGCCAAGAGCTTTCAAGTTAGGAAGTACGCGCCGGATGTCCTGCTTTTCGCTAATCTGGGGGCTGTACAATTGAACTACGGTTACGGAATTGAACAATGCCGAAGAGCTGTCGACATGATCCAGGCAGATGCACTTTGCCTGCACCTAAATCCCCTTCAGGAGGCCGTGCAATCCGGCGGAGATACGAACTTCGCCGGCCTGGCCAGGCAGATTGAGGAGATCTGCAAAAAGTCAGCGGTTCCAGTAATTGTTAAGGAAGTGGGATGGGGCATTTCGGAGCACACGGCAAGACTTCTGAGCAATTGCGGTGTCGCGGCAATTGACGTTGCAGGCGCCGGCGGCACCAGCTGGTCGCAGGTAGAAATGTATCGCGCTCCGGATGACTTCACTCGCAGTCTGGCTGCCACCTTCGTGGGTTGGGGAATTCGAACTGCCGATACTCTGCAAATGGTGCGAAAGGCTGCGCCGGAGACGATAGTTTTCGGCAGCGGCGGCATCAGAGATGGTCTTGACATCGCAAAATGCATCGCGCTCGGAGCCAGCCTCGGTGGCATGGCGAGTCCTTTCCTCAAGGCCGCCGCAGTTTCCGTCGAAAAGGCAAAAGAGTTCGTACAGCTTACGAAACGCCAGATACAGGTAACAATGTTTGCCTGCGGTGCAGCCACGCTGGAGGATTTGCGGAGCGGAAAGTTGATCCTGCGACCAACCTGAGATGCGCCCGATACTTCCAATTTGTCCCCGACGTCTCCAATGGAAGAATGTCACATATCCGCTGCCTACCTGCCATTTAACCGCGAAACGTTAAGCGTGCTCCTGTCAAGTGGGGTATGCCAAAGTCGGGATTTCAAGAGGCATAGCTAGGCGATGCTGTCCACAATCAAGTATCTAAGCCTGGGATTGTTCATTGGAATAGCCGGTACCTCCCTGATCGTTGCAGCCGTGGTATTTTCCGGCAACGACGCCGCGACGCTGCAACCGACGACCGAAGCAACATCTGCATTCACGTCAATACCGGCATACACCCCAACCATCCCATCTCCCCGGCCGACATTGGTTCCCACCTCTACCGCTATGCCCTCGTTTACACCAGTGCCTTCTTTCACGGCTGTGACGTCTGATATCCCATTTGTGGAACCACCGCTAACCGCCACGCCGGACGCCGTTCAAGCGGCCCTCAATTCTGGCGAATTGACTTTCTCGGGGCCGCTTTCACTCGCACAGCAAATTGCACTCTACAGAGCCTCCCTGAAATATGTCGAGACTACAGTAGAAGGCAGTCTATTGCTGGCCAAACAGATCAATGGTGTGGGGTATGGCGATCCCAGCAATATTTGCGGCCCCCTGGCCATTGCTATCCTGCGCGACGCAGGGCTGATGAATGCAGACATAATTCCGCATGACTTCTGGCTGCTAAATCCCTTGGCTGCCGGAGACCAACTTGTCCTAAACCGGGCGTTTCCTCGGGACCGGTACCTGTACACAAAATCGATCACTCCCCTGAACAGGATGGTTTGGAACGAGTTCCCGCTCGAAGCCGGTGATTTCCTATTCATCTGGCATGGATCCGGCGGCAATTTTGACCATATGCTTGTTGTTAATCGAGTGGACAGCAGGCAGCGGGCGTATGCCGTAACAAATTACGGAACGGCAGCAGGTTTCGTAATTGCGGAAACCCTGTTGTATGACCCAAACGATCCGACGGCCGGCATCTTCCGCACCTGGACTCGAGAGAGGAATGCAATCCTGGGTTCAACCGGATTTGGCGGATTCGAGCTATGGCGGCTTCGTTCGCCCTAGGATGCCGCGCCGCGGGGCTGGCCGCAGGTCACATAAGGTCAGGAGCCCTGTTAGAATCCTTTTATATGGATACGCAAGCAATCCAGGCAATCATCTTCGATTTCGGTGGCGTATTGTTAGATTGGAATCCTCGCTTCTTGTATCGCCGATTTTTTGACGAACCAGACGAGATTGATCGATTCTTGTCGGAAATCGGCTTCCAGGACTGGAACGCCCAGCAAGACAAGGGCCGACCCTTTGCTGAAGGCGTGGCGGAGCTGTCACGAGCCTTTCCGAAATATGAGACATTGATTCGCGCTTATAGGGATTATTGGGAAGAATCAATCTCCGGTCCGATTGGTGGGTCAGTCACAATCCTGGAAAGTCTCAAGCGAGAGGGGTTGGAATTGTACGGTCTGAGCAACTGGTCGGCCGAGACATTTCCCATCGCCTTGAAGAAATACGGTTTCTTCGCCCTCTTTGATTCAATCATAATCTCGGGCGCAGTGAATATGATTAAGCCGGATCCTGCGATCTTTGAGTATACGGTCCACAGAATCGCACGGCCCCCGGAGCAATGCCTTATCATCGACGATTCGGAAACTAATATTCAGGTTGCCCGAGGTTTGGGATTTGCCGCCATTCATTTTCGCTCGCCGCAGCAACTTGAGAAGGAGCTCCGAGATCTGGGAATCCTGAAAACAGTTACTTTGGAGTCCAGAAAGAGATGAGCGAAAAGGATTTTACAGAAGATATCTTGCCGGCGATTGAAGATGAACTGCGCCGTCAAATTGGCCGCCTAGACCAGCCCGACACAATCTCATTCTACGAGATGCTCGTTTATCACATGGGCTGGCCAAGTCGGCACGAGAGGCAGCCCATTGCCGGCAAGCGCATCCGTCCTCTCGTGCTGCTCCTTGTCACCGCCGCCACCGGCTTTGACTGGCGGAAGGCGTTGCCGGCCTCTGCGGCTGTGGAAATCGTTCACAACTTTTCTCTAGTACACGATGATATCCAGGACAATTCTCCCGAGCGGCATGGCCGGCCGGCTGCCTGGAAGAGATTTGGCTCACCGATGGCAATCAATGTCGGCGATGCACTTTTTGCAATCTCCAGCCTGGCTATGGTCGATTTGACGCACCACTTCCCTGCAGACACGGTACTACGGGCCTCGACGATCTTGCACAATGCTTGCCTTGCGTTGACTCGAGGTCAGTTCCTCGATATGTCCTATGAGAAAAGGACTGACCTGGCAGTCGACGACTACTGGCCAATGATTGAGGGGAAGACCTCCGCACTGATCGCCGCATGCACTGAGATCGGCGCCCTGCTCGGCGGTGCGAGCACGTCAACAATCGAAGGTTACCGGGTCTTCGGTCGTGACCTGGGCTTGGCCTTCCAAGTCCAGGACGACATTCTCGGTATCTGGGGTGATGAGAACCTGACCGGTAAGTCTGCCTCAAGTGACTTGGTGGAGGGAAAGAATTCCCTGCCAATCTTGTATGGCCTGAATCGGAATGGGGAATTCGCCCGACGCTGGGCGGCAGAAGCCGTACGGCCTGAAGAAGTTGCAGAAGTCGCCCAAATGCTCCGAGACGAGGGCGCTTGGGATTATGCGCAAGCAGAGGCAGAACGGCTCACAAAACAGGCGCTGCAGGCTTTGGAAAAGGCGGGACCCGGGGGTTCAGCGGGCGCCGTCCTCACGCAACTGACTGGCAAATTGCTCAAAAGGAATTCTTGACTTATAATCTCACTCTGACCGCGGGTGTAGTTCAGTGGTAGAACGCTTGCTTCCCAAGCACCACGAGTAATCGCCTCCCCCAACCAAGTACATTGTAACCGAGGTCAAGCCGAATTGCAAGAGGGTTCCGGCTATGACACGCGGCACTAAGACCAAATGGACGCTTGCCTCGGTCGCCCTCACGGACGGTTACACCGACTTTATTTTGAGTCGTCAGGCGATGCAATGCTCCCCGGCCACGCTCCAATTTTACAGACATACCGCGGGCGCGTTTCTCAAATGGATTGAATTGCAAGGCGTCACTCCCCGGATGAAGTCACCGCGCGGCACGTGCGGCAATACCTCGCCGGCCTCACGGATCGGGGAATGGCGGATACCAGTATCCACGACCACGCGAGGGCGATAAGAACCCTTCTTCGATTTTGGCATGCGGAAAAATACATGGAGCGTGTCACCTTCGACATGCCGCGGCTATTGAAAAAGCGGTTGCCCGTGCTCACCGTGGACGAGCTGCGCCCGGTGTTAGCAGTCTGCAACGTGCGGGACAAAGCCCTAGTCATGCTCATGGTTGACAGTGGCCTTCGCCGCGCGGAAGTGTGCGCCCTGAATTGGGATGATCTGGATTTTTCTAACGGCCTGCTCAGGGTCAAACGAGGCAAGGGCGGTAAGGCTCGATCCGCGGTAGTGGGTGCGACGGCCCGGCGCGCGTTGCTGGCATATCAGAGAAAGCTAGTCCACGCTGGACTTGATTTCCCGCCCTATGTTTAGATCCCAGAAGCGCGGCCGGCTCACGACCTGGGGGATGGGGCTGATATTCTACCGACTGACAAAGACGACGGGAATCCACGTCACGGCTCACGCGCTGCGCCGGACGTTCGTTATCCTGATCCCTTCGCGGCGGCATGGACGTGTTGCACTTACAAGCAATACTGGGCCACGCCTCGCTTGACATGGTCCAGCACTATGCACAGATGGTGGATGATGATTTGCTGGCCGCGCACCACGCGCACGGCCCAATTGACAATCTCGACCGCCTATAGTGAGAAAAGGTGTGTCATGGTCCTTGAAGATAAGTCCAGGTACCACATCGCTCCGGCGAAAACTCGAATCCTGTAGGTGGAATATAGGCAGTTCCTCCGCCCATTCCAAGATCGTTGCTCACGATATCGCCCGTCTTCGTAGTCACTACCCAATAGCAGTTCGATTCGGTGCCATTGTTCCGCCATACGCCAGGCGCGATGTCCACATTAATCAAAAAGTGGCCGTCTTCCTTTGGGGCATACAATGGATTAACGGTACGGCGCGGGGGTGTCTGTGGGACCTTGTGTCGGCATCGAGGCCGGCGACCTGTGTCAACAAGGCACTCGCCGCGGTTGCCTGAGAGTTGGACAATTGGGCTGCGGCCGCTGTCTGTGTATATGGGGCTATCACTGTCAGGACCGCGGATGTATTTATTGCGTTAACATCCACGGTTGGTTGTGGGGCTGTAGGCTTGAAGGCATTAATGACCGCACTGACAATAAACACCAGAAGACAAAGCCCGATCAGGATCCCAATTATCAGGATATTTGAATTCTTCTTTTTAGGTGACTGAATTGTCATGCGATCCCCTTTCTGGTCAACGGTCCAGCTACTTCCGTCTATTCTGTTATAGCACTTTCCTCAATCCCCGGATAGGGGAATTACATCGAGTCTCTCACGTTATCGAGGTCCAGTTCAAGGTTAAGATACTTTTCCGTCACGCTTGAATTCGCATGCCCCAACAGCCGGCTTATGCGCGTGATAGGCTCGCCGGCTGCCCGGCGCAATTCCGCAAAGGTTCGGCGTAGATCATGCGGCGCCAGGCGCGGGCACTCAATCAGTTCGCCGTATTTCCGCACAATGTTAAACACTCCCACGGATGACAGGCTTTTGTTGAGCGTGCGGACCTGCGCGCGGCCCATAGAGCGGGCAATCCTGCCGCCGCCGGCGGTTTCCCTCCACGTGCGCAGGCGTTCGGCCATGAGCGGTTGAATCGGTATGATGCGGTCTTTCTTGCCTTTGCCCTTGACCTTCAGCACGTCGCGGCATGCCTCCGCCTTTGGCTGGTTGCTGGCGCAGGGCGTCGAATGTCAGGTTTATCAGTTCGTCGCGTCGCAGGCCGGCATCCAGAAGCAGGCTCAATACAATCCAGTCGCGCCGGCCTTCCAGATCGGGCCCGCAAATCCCCGTAATTCGCCGGACCTGTTCAGCCGTCAACCAGGTGTGAAATTTCGTGCCCTTCGGTTTCGTTACCTTGATTGTGTTTCCGAGGGCCTCGATACGCAGTAAAGCGGCTTGCGTCTGTGCCAGGCCGGCCGGATTCACGCCGGCGCGTTGGCTTTGAGATCGTCCACCATGTCGGCCGTAATGACACGCAGTGCCGCCTTGAAAAAAGACTTGCTCGAAGCGTGCAAGCCCTGGGCATAGCGTTTGATTGCGTCACGATTGGCCAAGCTGCCGCCGGTTGCTAGATACTTCTCCAGCTCGCGGCGGTATTGCTTTTTCGTGTTCTCCCCGAACTCCGCGCGGTCGATGGCTTCCAGGTCAAAGCCCGCCTTGCGTAGTTGGATGGCTGTCGCTGTCATGGGTCCACCTTTCCATCTAATGACGTAAATCGACATATAAGTAAGTCAATTATAAGGGCTTTTTCGAGCGCCGTCAAGAGTACAGCGACCGCGCCGAAATGGGCGCGGTTAGCACTGTTCAGCCACGGTTCGGCCCTTCCCCATTGCGTTCATCCTGGGCCTTCCTGTGAGAGAAAACAACTCTACAGCTTGCTGGCGTCTATTCCCACATTCGCCGAATACCGGCCCATTGTGACGGTCGATACTGGCTGCTCATCCACGAAATTGACGTGAACCTCGGTGTCATTCGGCTTCTTGACTTTCAGCCATTCGGCCAGGGTCATTGTCTCACCCTCTACCGTCCCGGTGATCTCACCGGCCGGCTGCGCGTCACTTTCCTCGTGCGTGAAGTACACGAACAGACGCGGCTTGCCCAAGTCTGTTCGGGCCTGTGCGGCCTGTTCTGCCTTCTTCAATCGTGCCTTGTCCATGCGTTACCCGTCCTTTAAGTTCAACGCCTTTTCGATTTCGGCCAGGCGTTCGTCAAAATCCTTGAAATTGCGTAAGTCAATCAACCGCCCGAGTACGGCATTGGCCGCGCGCACGCGTACGCCGGCCTCGGTCTTTGGATCGGTCATCACCGCGCGCAATGTCGCCACGGCTTCCCCGGCCAGGTGCGCCAGGTCGTAGATCGCGGCGGCCATAACCTGGCTCATCGCATCATTCAGCGCTGACTTGAATGCAGGCAGGTTCAACCAGGTCCGGAATGTGCGCTCGGGGATACTTCGCGGCCTTCGCCGCGGCGCGCCCATCGGAAGCCCTCAATAGGCGGCCAGGGCCCGTACCTGCGGTACGGTCAATTTCTCAGTGTGCCTATCACTGCCGTTATCTGCCATTAGATAACGATGCTGTACTCTTCCGGACGCCCTTTCAGTCCTGGCTTGATTTCCACGGGCGACATTTCGCCTGTTCTGCCGTTGACGCGATAAACCCTGAACATGTGCGGAAGTCGATATTGCGTCAGCCTCCAGCGCGCTCGCCACAGCCTGGGCGGGTGTGGAGTAGCGGTTGCACGCCCTCGGCCAATGGGTCCTTATATGTGCGCTTGTAAGAATCCCTGCCCGAGTAGCAGCCGGAATTGAAGGGAATTTCCGCAACAAAAAATGCGCCTGTAAGAATTAGGCGATTCAATTCAGCTTCTTTGGCTTTCAACAGCTCGCCTCTTTCGGCGATCTCTATATTCAATTGGGTGATTTCAAGCTTGGCTTTGGAGATCGCAAATTCGACCTCATCATCTGTCATATCCTGGTTTGTCATTTTCAGCCTCTTTAAAAGTGGGGTGCGGTCATAGTCGGGGGAAACGGGTCCTGGGTTTGCCGCAGGATGTCAGCCAGGATTACCATTTTCGCCGCCTGTTCCCGGATTCCCTGCTTCGTTGCTTCCTGGGCATCTGCCAGAATGTCATCAATGACCTCGCAAGCCTTGAAAGCTGCCCCGCTCTTCTTGGAGCCGGAAAGTGAATCAGCCGGCATGAGGCCGCGGTCTATTAGAGCCTGTACGTAGGCCTTCCAGTTCACGCCACCGCGTGAGTTTGTCTTTGTACCATCGCGCTATTTCCTCTTCGTCCATTTTGTCAAAGTCTGTGTACATTTTCAATCTCCTATTTGGGTTCTTCGCTTTTTCAGTTCGCGGCAGAATGACGCGCGCCTCGCGCTCTTGCCAGGCGCTGCTCTTCCCGATTCGCAAATCTTTCCACCGCCCGCGTGTCAAGGCCTGAAGCCAGGACAAACGAATCCAGCGTCTCTGGATCCTTGAGCCAGTAGATCGCCTCGACGCTCCCTTTCCTGGCTTCATCGCCGGCCCGCTTGAGCACGGCACGGGAAAGCTCCCGCCAGGGATCGTCAATATAAGTGTTCATTTCAGCAAATCCAAGTCGCGCAGTACGGCCAGCTTGATTTGTACCCCCCTGATCCATACGTGAATCGGTTCGTAAGTGGCGCTCGGGTCTTTTTCCCAGCCCGCCACGTCGCGCAGGTGGACCAGGTTTTCCCATTCCTTCGTCATGCTCTCGAGCTCGGGAAATACAGATGTAAGCCTCTCCACAATCTGTTGCCGTCTCTCGTCCAGTGCAGACGTAATCCGCGCGATTTCCTTGACGGTCTTCTTCACCTCGGGACTTTCGAGATTCTCCCGTTCGGCTTTTATGGACGCCTGCACGTCCGCCAACTTCAATTTGTTCGCTTTGATTCTCAGAGCCAGCGCCGCGACTACGGTTGCTTCCACTTCGGACGGGGCTGCCTCCTGGGACAGCGCTTCAAATTTATCCTTGTGCTCTGCCTCGAGCTGTGCGATCTGGTCCTTCAACTTCGCTTCATTCCGTGCCAGTCCATCAATTTTCATTTTCACTGCCATATTTCACATCATTCCAATTCATGACGATCTGGACAACTCCCCTGCATCTTGTCTCTGCGCCGGCGGCCTGGGAGCCCATACGCAGCCCTTCCGGTGCGGCTTGCCCTTCGGCGCCTCGCAGTCCGGGCAGGTATCACCGAATTCGCCGCGGTAGATCGCTGGCGGTTTCGCCTGCTTTCGTGGTTCGCTTTTCGTTGTCTGCCTCAAAGTCAAATTCAGTGGCATGATTACCAGGCTCTTTCTCTTGCACCTTTATCGGGCGGCGGCGCGGTTAACACCTTGATGCTCGGAATCGGCTTTCTAGCTCACCAGGCTTTCGCACCTTCATCGGTATGGCGTATGCGGAAGATTTGAAGTCCCATTCTGCGCTGTCGCATCCAGTGAGTTGCCCGCAGAGTTCTTGCTGACTTCAAACATGCTCGGTAGCAGTTGCCTGCATCATTTCCAGTACCGTTTCTTCTTGCGTCGGTGCGCTCCGTAATTGACGTGCCTCCCACCTATCGGCGTTGGAGGTTTCGGCATTCGTTCATTTTCGGTTCGTCGCTCCCGCCCGGTGTTGCCGCTAGTAGCCCTCGCCGGTAAGTTCCGCCTTATTGCAAAGCTATATTGTCTGACCGTCCAGGCAGTGAGTCGGTTCAGCGTTGTAGAAGCCCCCTGCTGGACACTCACTGCCGTTGGTAAATGGATGTATTGAATAGTGCTGATTGCTCCGCGTGACGGGATACTCGCGCAGGGCCCGAACAGTCCGCCGCGAGCTTTCCAGGCCTTTAATCTTTTCTCCGAGTTCGGATTGCCGGCTGCGAAGCTCGGCAAGATACGAGTCGAGCTTGCGCTCGTTGTCAATCAGGCAATAGCCGCCGCTGCCCGCACTGGCCAGGATAGGCACGCCGCGTTTTTGAAGAGACAGGATCGCCCCGCGAACAATGCGATCATCCTTATCAGCGGCCGAGCTCACGGCGAGGCACGTCACGGCCAAAAATGGCCTTTATCAGTTGTTCGCGCCGGACCTGCTCACCGGGATGCGCGGCCAGGATGTCGAAGATCTGGCGCTCAACTGCGTCCGTGACTTTGTCTAGGATTTCGCTGTAGATTGGGTGGGAGGTGCTGAGAATCATACACGGAAGCCTCCCTTAACCGGTGCGGCGTTCCGTTCGGCCTGGCCCTGGCGTTGCACCGCTGGGGCTAGGTTTTTCGTAGGCCGGACGCTAAAATACACTCCGGCCGCGCTGTGAGAGAGCTGCGCATTTGCTTTTGTGGTTCGATTGTGGGAAAATTATCTGGCATCGACTACTCCTTTTAGTCGGCGCCGCCCGCTCCATCCGCCGCCCTTCTCAGAGGGCGGTTTGCGTTAAGAACGCAAGAGCCGGTGACGTAATGAATCAAAAAAGCCCGACGGCGAACTCGGCGTTATTTGTACGCCTTGTTCTCTCATCGGGCCCTACTCTTTCGAGTGTCCGGTCTCTTACATCCGGCTTCCGACTTGCAATAGGTCTGTTTCTCGCGGCCTTGTCTCGGCCGTAGTTGAAGGATAGCACATATTTTCTACACGTCAAGGGATGTATTAGAGAGTCGCTTAGCTGGTCTGTCATTTGCATATCGATACTATAAGCCGGAAAAAAGTGTTTACGATCATCGGCGCGCGAAGCTGCTTACAATGCCCCTGAACGGCTGCGCAGCGTTACGGCGATGTAACAACTATGCCTTAGGGCGATCTGCACTACGCTTGACGGTCTGGGGTAGCTTGCTGCGATAAAGCGCCTGACGGCATTTGCTTGAGCAAGTCCGGGCAAAGCGGCTGCCCTCAAACTCCTTGCCGCACCATTCGCAGGTATGCTTGACGCGTTCCGGGTTGTTAAGGTTCAGGACAATCACTTTTGCCCCTTCCCGTTGCTGCCGAAAGGGACGCCGGCCTCGACCGCCTCCGTTTCGCTGTTGTAGGCGGATCGTGCATCGAATTGCCCGGCATGAGCCTGCCAGGCCGCATCTCCGAGGCGCAAGCCAATAGCAGGGGCTTCGAGGGTTGCACGCTTCTTGTACTGCTCCGCGTGGTTCCTGGCGATTGTGGTCTTTGCGGCGGCGTTCGCTTCGGCAATTTCCTTATTCGCCTCTCGAAGCACTTTGTTAAGGTCACGGTTTACGCGTGCTTCCTCGCTGAAAAAATAGTGAAGTGTTCCGAGCGTGCCTTGCACCACGGCCAGACAGGGGAGTACAAAAACCGCAATCTCCTGGGCCAGGACCGGCACGCTTTCAAAGATCGTGAACAGCTGCGCGCCGTGGGCGATAATGGTCACGCTGGCCAGGTCCGTGGTAGCAATGGACAACCAGGCTATGACGGTCCCGAGTATCGCGGCGATCTGCTGCACGCGGTTGCCGAAGTCCTCGATACGCGCGGCCCAATACAAACTCGCACCTTCCGCCAGGGCGACCAGGGCAATCGAGAAGAACAGATTGCCGGTGTACGAGAAGCCGGCGTATCCGGTCAGGATCGCCGTCACGCTCAGGGCGACATACCTTAGCCAGTGCTGCCCGATAGCGTGCCCCAGTGCTTCCAACTTCTCATCGGTGGGGGACTTGGTGAGCTCAATCTTTTTCATGTTTCGCCTCCGCGGCCTAGCTATTAAAGCGAAAAGCCGCCTTGTGGGCGGCTTGTCTTTTTCTGGTGTTACGGTTATTCTCGAGAGGGAACATCCTGCACGTGCCGCTCCCGTGTGGGGTGGTCCATTTCAGCTTTTAATGAGCGCTTGCCTTGGCTTCCGGGTAAAGGGTGAAGGGATGCGAAAACTCGATATCGAGCGAAGGGAAGCGGTTAAAATCCCAATCTGACCGCGGGTGTAGTTCAGTGGTAGAACGCTTGCTTCCCAAGCAAGATATCGAGGGTTCGAATCCCTTCACCCGCTCATCGGGCCCCCTTTGGCGGGTCCCAGTCCCAACTTCCAGTGTAAATAAGTGCCTTGGCAGGTTCAAAGAGTGCGGGCGGCGGAAGCGCCGTCCGCACTTTTTGATTCGGAATGGCAAAAATCTGGATGCCGGCAACGACATTCACGTAGGCGGGGGGGGATGGCAGAGCGGCAAAAGGGGTTGAAAAGCAGGTACCTGCGAAACAGCCTGCCCTCCAACGAGCCTTGCAAACAGAAATCTTTTGTAATTCTGCTGATATGAAATCGATTCTCGCCCACATGTACAATCAGAACCGGAGGCCACACCATGTTCGGCAAAGGGACAATTCTATACGTCGAAGACAATTCCGATAACAGAAAGCTTGTCCGCCGCGTCCTCGAGGTGGAAGGTTATGCTGTTGTGGAGGCCAAGGACGGTGCGCAAGCGCTTGAGAAACTGGAGACACAGGCAATAGACCTGGCGCTAATGGACATCAACATGCCTGACATCGACGGATACGCGCTGACAGCCAAGATAAAGGCCATGCCCCGGTTCTCCAGGCTGCCCATTGTGGCAGTAACGGCCAATGTAATGCGCGGGGACCGGGAGAGATCCCTCCAGGCAGGCTGTGATGGTTATATTCAAAAGCCCATTGACATTGATACCCTTTCTCAGCAAATAGAAAGGTTCTTGACAAGGAACGCGAATGGCTAATCTCACTTTGCCTTCCGACACTCAACCATTACATAAACCGCCCATTCCAAAAGACGCCGCCGTGCTCGTAGTGGAGGACAATGTCTCCAATTTCGTACTTATTGCCCGGATGCTTGGGTATCTGGGCATTCATTGTGAATGGAAGACCTCCGGCTACGAGGTTCTGGAGTATGCGGATACCCTTCCGCGTCTCGATTTGATCCTGATGGACATACGCCTGCCGTATGAAGATGGCTACGGAGCGCAGCAAAAGCTCCGTGCGGCAGAGCGATTTAAGGCCGTACCAATTGTGGCCGTCACGGCGGAAGCTAGCACCGAGCAGATGGAAAAGGCCAGGCTGGCCGGCTTCGATGGTTTTCTTGGAAAGCCCCTCGACCCAGATCGATTCCCTGACCAAATCCGGCGCATCTTGAATGGTGAGCAAGTATGGGAGTTTGAATAAGTCACCATGACACTTACTCCGCCGCTTGCAGCAAATAGGCCGCTCAATCCGACCGGTTACCAGGGAGGTTTAGCTCGATCACTGGTCAGGACTCTGTTGATCTTCACATTCATACCCCTGACCTTGATGGCCGGTGCAGCTTACCTGCGCGCTCGCTCCCTGCTTCGCGACCAAGTCGTCGGTCAGATGCAAGCGCAATTGACCACGCAAGTTGCGCAGGTAGACCTCACCATCAAGACCAAGGAAATTCGTTTAGACCGGCTGGTGGTCGGAGCGGGCTCGACTAATGAGATAGGCGCTGCGTTAGCGACCAATTCACAAAGCCAGGCCTTCGCGGCCATGCGTAACCAAATAACAAGCGAGGTGCGGTCGATAAATCCCGCAGCCGGCCGGTCCACATTCAACCAGTTTCTTCTGCTGGCATCCGACGGCACAGTCCACATGGCCAGCAACCCTAAATGGGAAGGTGTTGCACTCCAAAACGCAGCCTTCTACAAGACTCTAGTCAACAACAATCATCAATCATATGCGTTATTTGATGCTGCGCCCCTTTTCCCGGGCCAACTGGTGCTGATGACAATCTCGCAGTATCACGGCGCGGGTGGCGCCCCATCAGGCACATTGGTGGGCATCACTGAGTCGGATGAGCTTCAGGGCATTCTGCGAAACCTGGTGAACCTGAATCCGGCCGCCGCAGCTTTCTTTGCCGAACCGGACGGCACGCTCATCGGCTCTGATCCTTACACGAACCAGATCGCCACCGTGCAGCCGTCAACGCCACAGAAGAACTTGATCGTCGTGTCGATTGACGAAATGATGAATTCACAAATCAACGCGCCGCAGACGATTGAATACTCGGACGAGAAGGGCATTGCCTCCATTGCACAGGTTTCATGGCTCGACAGCTTGCACGCAGGTGTTGTCTACGAAATCCCGCAGAGCACGATTTTCGGTCCCTTGAGCAGCCTCGTGCCGTTTACCATCGGTATTTTCGTGATTTCCCTGCTGGCGATGGCCGTGGTGCTCTACCTGGGCGCCAATCGAGTGTTTCGACCGCTCGAGAAATTATCTGAGATTACTCGACGCTTTGCTGCTGGCGATTTTAGCCAGCGCGCTGAGGCCGGCAGCAGGGACGAGATTGGTTGGCTGGCGCAATCGTTCAACCAGATGGCCGAAGAGTTGAGCACACTGTATCATTCATTGGAACAGAAGGTGGACGAACGTACGCGACAGATACGCATCGCAGCCGAGGTTGCGCAGCAAATCACCTCCACAACTGACTTAAACGAGCTTTTGAATCGTACAGTTCAAATGATCGTCGAGCAATTCAACTTCTACCAAGCCAGCATCTTCATGTTGGACCGCGGCGGAAGGTTCGCCGTGCTGACCGCCTCCCACGGCCCTGCGGCCCAAGCCATGCTGGCACGTGGTCATCGCCTTGAAACCGGATCCACCTCGATTATCGGCTGGGTTAGCGCCAACAATCAACCTCGCATCGCCTCCAACGTCGAAGACGATTCTGTTCATCTTAAGAATGAATTATTGCCCGAGACGCGTTCCGAAGTCGGAATCCCAATTTCGGTGGGCAAATTGGTACTTGGGGCGCTGGACGTGCAGAGCGCAGAAGCGGATGCTTTTGGCCCCGAGACTATCGTGACACTCCAGATTCTTGCGAGCCAGATCGCCGTTGCGATTCAAAATGTGGGATTAGTGGCGTCCACCCAGGTGAACTTCCAGGAGCTCGAGCGCTTGCAGCGGGCAAGCCGCCAGATTGCGTCGGCGAAGACGGGCAGCGAGGCCTTCCAGACCACCACACGTATGCTTGTGGATGCGCCCTACCCAGCCCTAGTTCTGTCGGTTCATGGAAAGAAGATACAAATCGAGGGATATTCCGAGGTGAGCCAGGAAGACGCATTGCGTGTTCAGACAGCCGTCAGAAATCTCGAAGCAGACCTTGAGGCGGCCGAAAGATTCCTGTCCGGAAATCCATTGATCGTTGAGGCCGGATCGTTTCAGCTGCCCGGGCCATTCCAGCATTTCACACGGGGGATGGACTACAAATCCGCTGCATTCCTTCCCATTATGAGCGAGAATCGCCTGGCGGGGCTAATCACCTTGGGCGGTACCAAGCAGAACTCTCACCAGCGCGCTCGTTCAACCGTATGCGAATATGGCCGACCTGCTCGGGACCACCTTGGATAAGATTGCCGAGACTGTGGAAAAAGAGAGACAGTTATCGGAACGCGAGGCGCTCGCCTCGATCAATCAGGCCATTGCAGAATCTTCATCGGAACTGGCTGGTTTCTTCATTGAGCTTCATAACCAAGTCCGGCAGAATCTGGGAGACTATGCCTTCCTGGTTGCCTTGTATGATGCCAGCGCTCAGGCAATCAGCGTTCCGTTCATGTATGAGGAAGGACACGTTGACAAGATTGAGGCATTTCCTCTGGGCGAGGGTCTGTCGTCCATTCTCATCCGCACCGGGAAGCCACTGCTCCTGGTGGAGGATGTAGAGCTCCGAGCCAGCGAACTAGGAGCCAAGAACGTAGGCAAGCCGGCAAGGTCCTGGATGGGTGCACCGATGTTGATACAAAACAAGCCGATCGGCGCGCTGATCCTGCAGGACCTTGAACACGAACATGCATTCAACGAGAACAATCTAAAATTCTTCGTTGCACTTGCAAACCAGGTGGCTGCGGTAATTCACAATGCGAATCTGCTGGATGAAAGTCGTGCACGCGCCTTTCAATTGGAAACGGCAGCCGAGATCGCCCGCGACGTGAGCGGGTCCCTCAATTTGGACGAGTTGCTGGCAAAGTCGGTTAATTTCATCCGTGAACGTTTCAGTTTCTATCACGCCTCGATATTCCTGATTGACAGCACAGCCGAATTCGCCGTTGTTCGCGAAGCAACGGGCGAGGCCGGCGCACAAATGAAGCGGATCGGACATAAATTGGGCGTCGGCTCCAAATCCATCGTGGGCTATGTGGCGGGACGCGGTGAACCGTTGATCGTCAACGATACCGCAAAAGACGCCACTTACTTCGCGAATCCTCTACTGCCAAACACCCGCTCGGAAGCGGCCATCCCGCTAAAGGTGGGCGACAGGATCTTGGGCGTCATGGACGTGCAGAGCGCCCACCCATTTGCGTTCACCGGGGACAACTTGCGAACATTACAGATCCTCGCCGACCAACTGGCCGTCGCTGTTGTCAACTCTGAATTATTCGCAGAAACGCAGGAACATCTGTCACAACATCGGCTGTTGCATCACATTACAACCTCGGCTGCTTCCGGAACGACGTTGGAAGAAGCTCTCGAGAGCGCCGTCACCGGTTTACAGGTTACCTTGGGCGGGGATAGGGTCGCAATCATGCTCGCAGATCGGGAGAAGCAGCTACTGGCTGTCAAAGCCGCGGTCGGCTATTCTGAGGAAATTCTGCATCTTCAGGTGCCCGTAGGTACCGGCATAACCGGCTGGGCCGCCGCACATCGGCGGCCATTGAGAGTGGATGATGTTACCGGGGATCCGCGCTACATTCAGGGAAGCGCAAATACCCGATCCGAACTCGCCGTGCCGCTTATCTATCGCAATGAGCTGCTAGGCGTCTTGAATGTAGAAAGCGAACAGAACGCTGCCTACAGCGAGAACGATGAGGAGATGTTGGGGACACTGGGCGGCAGCCTTGCGGCCATTATCGCAAACGCCCGCCTCTTGGAGCAAATTCGCGGACAGGCGGAGCGGGAACGCGCATTGAATGAGATTACGAGCAAGATCCGCCGCTCCACTGACATGCAATCCATCCTCGCAACTACCGCTGGCGAACTGACCCGAGTCGTCGGCGCGCGGCATGCACAGATCAGGATATCGGTCACAGAGAAAACAGGCGAATTCGAGCGGAAGGAAACCGATCAATGAACCTGACCTCGACCAAAGACTCCACGGCGAATGCCGCCGAAAACGTTTATGCAAGTTGGCGCGAGAACCTCGTTCGTCCGATGCTCATCGGATCACTCGTTTTCGGCCTGCTGGCACTGGTGCCCGCCCTCCTGACCCAACAGGGATTCGTTCAGGATGCGGTCTTCGTCATCAGCTACCTGTTGTTGTTCGCCGTTACCTTCCTGGAATTTCCTTACGCCGTGAGGATCGGGGCGTTTCTCCTTATCATTTATGCGCTCGGAATGAATGAACTCCTTTCCACGGGCATCCTTGGGGACGCGGTATTCTTCTTTCTCGGTCTCAATATCTTTGCCGCACTCATGTTCTCCCCGCGAGCGGGAGTGATCGGTACGTGCTTCACGATTGTGACATTTGCAATCGTGGGCTGGCTTTTGCAAACCGGACAAGTCGGCCTAATGAACGCGCAGGCCATGCCCGCCAAGCTGGCCGACTGGGTTAGCACGGGCGCGACCGTCTTGCTCTTCAGCGGAACAATCATCCTTGGCTTGCGGCTGTTGGAGCGTGCAGTGGGTGAGGCGCAAGACCGGCTCGCAAAAACGCTGCACGAACTTGAAAGCGAACGAGGTTTGCTGGAAAGCCGGGTAGAAGCCAGAGCGCGCCAACTGACGGTTGTCAACGAGGTGGGCCGGGCCGCCACTGCCATCCTCGAGCCGGAACAGCTGACCGAGCGTGTGGTCAACCTGATCACGGAGCAATTTGGTTATTATTACGCCGCCTTGTTCGTGGTTGATGAGAAGGGCGAAGAGGCGGAATTATATAGCGCCACCGGCGAAGCTGGACGTGTCCTCAAAGAAAACAAGCACCACCTGCGAATTGGAGGGAACAGCATGGTGGGGACGGCGATCAGCACCAGCCAAGCCCGCATTGCGTTGGACGTGGGCTCAGAAGAAGTCAGATTTGAAAATCCGCTGCTGCCTTACACTCGCTCCGAAATCGCCCTGCCCCTAATCGTGGGCGACCGCGTTCTCGGCGCGCTGGACGTACAGTCTACCAAGGCCGGCGCATTCGGCCCGCCGGAGATTGAAACCCTTCAAGGTATGGCAAACCAGGTTGGGATTGCGCTCGAGAATGCCCGCTTATTCCAGACCTCACGAAGAAGTCTTGAAGAATTGCAGTCCGTGCAGAGACAGTACATTCTCGATTCCTGGAGACCGCTCTCGGCTAACAAGGATTTGTCCTACGAAATAGGAGAGGAGGATCTTCCTCCAAATGCACCCCATTTGAAGGTACCGCTCGCATTACACGACGAGGCCATTGGCGAGATTAGCCTCTCGGGCGAAAATGATTGGTCAATCGAGCAACGGAATTTTGTTGAAGCCGTTGCCGCGCAGGCGGCGCTTGCTATTGAGAACTCGCGCCTAGTGGAAGAAAGCCGGTCGACGGCCGCGCGCGAACACCTGCTCGCGGAGATTACAGGAAGAATCTGGGCTTCCACTACCAGGGATGGCATTCTCCAGGCAGCGGTCCGGGAGCTGGGCCACGCGCTCGGTGCTTCTCAAGCCACCATTGACCTGAAGGTCGAGGAGTAGGAAGCATATGAGTGCGGCTGAACATATCGATCGCGACGAGTTCACCGAACCGTCGTTTCAGGGCTGGCGGGAGCGATTTCTGCGCGTGGCGTTGATTTCGGCAGTCATCCTCGCTTCAATTGCCTTTATTTCGACTTTCTTCAGTTCCATCGTCTGGATTTACGAGGCCACTTACGCCGCCGCATATGCCGCATTGCTGCTCGTGACCTTTTTGCGGGCTCCGTATTGGCTTCGGTCCGGCGTTCTACTGGCAATGGTATTTGCGGTTGCTCTTACGGCCATGCTGAATGCCGGAATCGCCAGTGTCACGCTCGTTTTCTTCCTGACATTTATTGTGTTGAGTGGGTTGCTTTATTCGCCGCGAGCCGGTTTGGGCGCCCTCGTCATCAGCATCATACCGACAGCCATCGTCGCCTTGCTTGCCCTTAACGGGCTGTATCAACCGGGCGGATCAAGCCAGCCCTCGGCGAGTCTGGAGGACTGGCTCATCGGAGGGCGCGTCTCTGGCACTAACGGGCGCAATTACAATAGGCGGCCTTCATCTTTTCCAAGCCGGGTTTTCACGGGCCCAGACCGAGGCCATGGACAGGCTGAGAGCACTTGGAGCAGAACGTAAGAGCCTTGAAGGAGATGAAACGGAACAGGCGCAGGAATTTGATCGACGAAAGTCGCAATTGCGCGCTGCGGCACTGTTCACGCATCAAATTGCTGCAACCAGGGATATGCCCACGATACTCTCGCAGACGGTTGATTCTCTGGCCCGTTTGTTGGGCCACCAGGAAGTGAACCTATTCCTGATAGAGGAACAACGAAACTCTGCAGTCCTACGATCGTCCTCGTCGGAATCTGGACAGAAACGGCTTGAGGAAGGATCCGGGATAGATGTCAATGGGCAAAGTCTCGAAGCCCGCACCATTCGAAGCGGGAATTACCAGCTATCCACATCAATCGCAGGCGGCGACGGCAGCCCCGAGCCTCCTGTGATTCTCTCGCAGGCAGCGCTGCCTCTTCTCGTACGCGGAGAGGTGATTGGAGTGCTAAGCATCAGATCGGAGCGTGAGACAACATTTAACCGGGATGAAATTGAGGTTCTCCAGATTCTGGCTGATCAAGTCGCTGCTTCCATTGGTGGCGTCCGCCTGCTCAGCCAATCAGAATCGACCGCCGCGCAATTGGAGAATCTAACCTCCCGACAAACCCGCCAGAGCTGGCAGCAGCACCTGGAAAACCGAAATGCAGGATACCAATTTACGCCGGGTGGGGTTCGACCACTTCCGCCAGGCAAGGAGTCTGCTGAGGAAGACTCCTTGCGCGTGCCGCTGATGTTGCGCGGTCAGGAAATCGGCTCCATCGCACTGCAAAGGAAAGATGCTCCAACCTGGGAAGAATCCGAACGCGACCTGATCGAGAAGGTTGCTGCGCAGGTTGCGTTAGCCCTTGATAACAGTCGACTGCTTGAAGAGACCAGGCAGCGCGCAGCCCAGGAACAGACGGTCAACGAGATCTCGGCGCGCATAAGCCGGTCCATGGATGTTGATACCTTGCTTCAGACCGCGGTGCGCGAACTGGCCGCGCTGCCTGACGTCGGCGAGGCATTGGTATTCATCGAACCGATCGGCCGAGAACGGCGCCAGGCACCGAATAAGACAGTTGGCGGCTACAACGATGAAACAATTGCCTAATTCTTTTAACGAGCAAACAAAAGACGATCAAAGCAGCGAATTCCTTTTCGCAATCGTCCGATATATTCCGCTACTTTCAGGCCTGCTGGTGGCAGGCTTCGTGGCAATTTATGTGATGGCAAGAACTGGCATCTTGGGCGGTGCCTCCTGGCAATTGCTGGCAGTGACAGGAGTCGTATTGTTCGTGGGGCTCTCCCATCTGCCAATCGCCGACTTTGCGCGCGGCAGGCGCTGGCTGCTTGCATTTGTTCTGTACGCAGCAGTCATGGCCGTCACCAGCGTTCTATTTGTCCTGTTCTGGCAAGGAATCCTTCCGGTCGCTTTAGTGATTGCGTGGATTCCGCCCCTCACGGCGCTGGCGATGGGCCTCCGGCGACGCTACTGGCTGCCCTCAGTAGTCCTAGGCGCGGCCTCGACCGCAGCCGTTTTCTTCATGGACGCCCATCAGCTATTCCCGCGCCTCGCAAGCGGTGACCTTTCCGGATTGGCGGCTTACACACTTCTGGCGAGCACCGTCGTTTTGTTTGTCCTGGCTACGATCATACCCCGGCTCATTCGATACCGCTCGCTTCAGGGCAGATTGATTGTCTCATTCGTGCTCGTGATTGCAGTGCCGATTCTATTCACAACGGGTGTTTCCGCATTTAGCGCTTTCATTAATAGCGAGAACCAGTTCCGAGATACGCTCCAATCCGTTTCGCTTCTCAAGGAAGGCCAGATGAATGCGGCGGTTAAAACGATGCTGACAGACATGGTCAGTGTTCAGGATGGGGCTGGAGCGGCCGGCAGCATCCTGTATGTGCTGGACAGGCAAGGCGAAAGCGACGACACATACAGGCTGAACAGCGCCGAGGCTATAAGCTTATTGCGCGGCTTCATGCTGGCACATCCCGCGAGCCGCTATGAGGAAATGCTGGTCCTGAACATGGATGGAAATGTCGTCCTGTCAACCTTTGTTACAGATGAAGGTCTCAATTTCAAGTACCAGGCATTTTCCCAACCGTCGAATACACCTTTTACCCAATTGCTTAAGTTCACCGGCAGGCAGAACCAGACCGGCCAGTTCAAATTGGTGACAGCCGTGCCTTTCTACGCGTCGCATGGAAAGGACGTTCACGGGGTGATTGTAGCAGTGTCAAACGCCAGCCTACTCTTCGATATCATGGCGGCCACTCCTGGCTTGCCAAACGTCGACACCTACCTGGTGGGCGGCGACTATCGACCGATTTTGAACTCCACGACAGCGGTCAACGCAATTCAGGGGACCGCTCTCACCAGTGTTATCCTCGCCAAGAGCGGTAACGGCAGCGATTTGTACGTCAACTATGCCGGCGCGCGTGCCTTGGGCTACTACGCCTGGTATCCAGCGATGCAGATGGCAATCGTGGCCGAGGTTCCTGAATCAGATGTGCTGAGCAAAGCCATATCCACGCTTCTGGCCAGCGGATTGATCGGGATCTTCACGATAGTGATCGCCATTGTCGCCATCCTTTCCACCTCGCGCGCCATCAGCGAACCGGTCACAGCGTTGGCGAAGGCCGCACGAAAATTCTCGGCTGGCGATCTCAAAGCGCGCACAACGGTCGGACAGGAGGATGAAATCGGGAATCTGGCGGCATCCTTCAATAGCATGGCGGACCAATTGCAGGGGGTCATCGGAAATCTTGAGAGTCGCGTCTCGGAACGCACTCAAGATCTCGAGCGACAAAGCCTGCGCTTGCGCACCGCGGCCGAGGTTGCTCGGGATGCCGCTTCATCTCGAAGTCCGGACGAATTGCTGGAACGAGCAGCTGCCCTCATCCGTGATCGGTTCAACCTTTACCATAGCGGCATTTTTCTGCTTGACGACAAGAAGGAGTATGCAGTTCTTCGTGCCTCGCCGACGGAAGCGGGGCACAAGATGCTGGAGAACAATCATCGCCTACGAGTTGGCGAAGAGGGCATTGTGGGACGCGCTGCCGCAACAGGCGAGCCGCGCATTGCGTTGGACACCGGCGCAGACCCCATCTACTTCAACAACCCTTTGCTGCCGGCTACCCGGTCTGAAATGGCGCTGCCGCTTAAGTCCAACGAAGGCATTATCGGCGTTCTCGACATCCAGAGTGACCAACCCGAGGCATTCACCCAGGATGACATCGCGATTATGCAGGTTATGGCAGATCAAATGGCCACAGCCATCGAAAGATCCAGACTCCTAGTTCAGGTGCAGGCGAGCCTGCGCGAAATGGAAAGAACCTACGGCGGTTTCGTCGAACAGTCATGGCAGACGTTGGGACGCGCTGCGGAAGGAAACATAGGCTACACATACAATAACGTGCGCCTGCAGTCCGTAAGCGAAGTCCCGGAACGCCTGAGACGATCCTTCGAAAACGGCCAGACGCTGCTAACAACAACCTCGGACGGATCATCAGAGCCAGGGGAATCAATAGCAGTGCCGCTGCGGCTGCGAGGTCGCATTCTCGGAGTGGTAGAAGTCCATTTGCAACACAAGGAATCGTCGGAGAAGACCTTGGCGTTGTTGGAGCAGGTTGCAGATCGCCTTGTGACCGCTCTCGAAAATGCCAGCCTCCTGGAGGATTCGCTTCGACGAGCCAACAAGGAGCGAGTGATCGGCGAGATCACCTCCAAGATCAGTGCCTCCGTGAACATGCGCAACGTGCTCCAAACCGCAGTTGAAGAACTAGGGCACGCTATGCCCGGTTCCGACGTAATCATTCAATTCCGCGATGATCGGGGAGCCAGGGGACAGGAACAGCCGTCATGATGGAAGACCTTCCGCAGCAAACCCCTTCACCCGAAAGCTCTGGCGGACCGCTAATGAGCCTGCGAACCCGGCTCATCCTGGCAAACACGATCATCATTGTCCTGGCCATCGTGGGCATGGGCTACTATGTTTTCTTCCGCGCCCAGCAATCCGATTCGTATCTGACAAGTCAACTGGATGCAAGTGTCCTTCAGCAGGCCAAAGCCAGCCTGGCGTCTGCCAGCACGGATCAGGCGACTACCCTGGATAGCTTTTTCTCTTCTGTGAGAAAAGACATTACCAATGTCGGTACCACTTCCGGGAACCTGCTTTCTCGCGAGCAGGCATTTAGCGGGGGGGCATACTGGGATGCATCCAAGTCGTTGAGTCGCCTGCCAAACGGCAGTTGGGACAATGCGAATTCTGATCCGGCGTCAGTCTTCATTCCAGCCAAGGTCGACCTGAACGATACGCTGACGTCCGAGTTGGACGCGCTCAAGCAACTGGATTTTGTCGGGCCGGCGGTCCTGCAAGCCAATCCTGATGCCGTGGCCATCTATTTCGGCGGAGTCTCCGGCGAGACGCTTTATTATCCCAACGTTGATCTTGCGTCGGTGGTCCCACCCGATTTTGACGTAACTCAGCGCCCGTGGTTCATCAAAGCCGCGCCCACGGAAAACCCCTCTCGCAAACCTGTATGGTCGGACCCGTATCTCGACGCGGCACTCCATGGATTGGTTATTACGAGCAGTTATCCCGTCTTCGACTCGAAAGGCGCATTCCGCGGTGTCATCGCGATGGACATCCAGCTGAATAGGATCACCAACATCGTCTCGAGCATCCATATCGGGGAAACGGGATACGCCTTCGTGGTCGACAAAGACGGGCGGTTGATCGCCATGCCGGCTGAAGGCTACAAAGATCTCGGCATTTCTGCCAGCGCGCTTCCACTCGGGGACGTAGTTGACCCGGCGAAATTTGGGAACAAACTGCCTGCTGACTTCGCGAGCCTTTTGGCCAACATGGGTGCTGGGCAAAGCGGTCTGGATACCATTTCAGTAGGCGGCGTCCAGCGCTTTGTCGTTTACCGGCCCATCCCTGAAGTGGGATACAGCCTGGCGATCGTCGTCCCATCTCAGGAACTCCTGGCGGGATCCGCGTCTGCAAAACAACAGCTTTCGGTGTCTGAAACGGACACCCTGCAAGTGAGCCTGGTTCTGGTGGCCGGGATCCTTCTGCTCGCAGTCCTGGCGACGCTCGCCATCGGCAGCACGTTGACTTCACCGTTGCAAGCCTTGACAGAAACCGCACAGGAAATCACCGGTGGAAATCTCAATGCCGAGGCCAAAATCACGGGCGCAGACGAGATTGGCACCCTCGCGATGACGCTGAACACAATGACTAGGACCTTGCGTGAACTGATCCAATCGCTTGAGCGGCGCGTGCAAGATCGTACGGCGGCTCTCGAGGTCGCATCCGCAAGCGCAGGGCGGCGCGCGTCCCAGTTCGAGGCAATTACTCAAGTCACTCGCGCAATCAGTTCTATTCGAAATGTGAACGAACTAATGCCGTTGGTGGCCTCCGTGATCAGCGAGTATTTCGGCTTTTATCACGTCGGCATTTTCTTGAATGACGACAGCAGTCAAAACGTATATTTGATTGCCGCCAACAGCGAAGGTGGCCGCAGAATGCTGGGCCGTGGTCATAGGCTGAAGATCGGGGAACAAGGCATCGTTGGCTACGTGGCGGGAAGGGGCGAGGCCCGTGTAGCACGCAACGTAGGTAATGATATCGTTTTCTTCAACAACCCGGACCTGCCTCTCACAAAATCCGAGGCTGCCCTGCCGTTGCGCGGCGGTGGTCGAATCATCGGAGTCCTCGACGTGCAGAGCACAAAGGAAGACGCCTTCTCACAGGATGACTTAAACATCCTCGCCATCCTCGCGGATCAGGTTAGTCTTGCCATCGAGAACACGCGACTGTTCGAGACCACCCGCCGATCCTTGATGGAGGCCGAAACATTGTATCGTCAGTATGTTCGCGACGCCTGGAACCAGGTGCCGCATGATGAGCACGTGTCCGGCTTCCGTTATTCGCCCCGAGGCGCAGCGCCCCTTGACGAAAAAACGAAACTGACGGTCGACGAAGTTGCCGGCCAAAAGGATCAGTCCGACGCGCCTGCGCCACTGACGATGCCCATCAAATTGCGGGGAGAAATCATCGGAAATCTGATCGTACGCGCACCTCAGAATCGTCAATGGAGTCCGGATCAGATAGATCTCGTGCGGGCAGTCGCCGAGCGAGTGGCTCTTTCTGCAGAGAACGCCCGCCTCTTTGACGAGACGAGCAAGCGCGCAGAACGCGAACGTCTCGTGACTGAAATCACCTCCAGAATACGGAGCACCAACGATCCCGAGGAAATGATCCAGACAGCGCTTGAGGAATTGAGGACCGCCCTCGGGGCCACCCAGGTGCAGGTGATACCTCAGGTCGTGTCCGCTTCTCAACAGGATTCGGGCGCCGGTATCTCGCAGGCACAGGCAGAGTCCGGACATGTCATTCGGCGCGGAAACGGAGCAAACTCATGAGTTATGTGATCGCCGTATCCAATGAAAAAGGCGGCGTTGCCAAGACCACTACGACATTATCACTGGGCGCCGCACTCGCCGACGCCGGTCATAGCGTCCTGTTGGTAGATCTCGATCCGCAAGCGAATTTAACTCTGGCGCTCGGCATAGAGCCGGGTTCGGCGGCAGTGACCTCCAGCCATATCTTGATAGAGTCTGCTCCATTAATGAGCGCTCGGCTGGAAACAGATCTCAAGAACCTGGATTTGATCCCAGCTCATGCCAGCATCGAGAGCGCCGAGCAGTTTCTTCCGGTGCGCACACATTACACGTCCGGGTTGAGGCGTGCATTGGAGGCTGCCTCACCGTTGCCATATGAATTCATCCTCTTCGACTGTCCACCCTTTCTTGGTGCGATTACCACAAATGCCCTAAGCGCGGCAGACTTGCTGGTCATTCCGACGCAAGCCGAATACTTCTCAGCCTATGCACTGAGAAACATGATGGGAATTATCCGCCGCGTCCGCCAGGATAGCAATCCCGGGCTGGGTTACCGCATATTGATTACTCTGCTGGATAGGCGCAACCGGACTCATCGAAACATCCAGGAACAGTTGCAGAATACGTTTGGCGAAGGCTTGTTCAAGACCGTTATCGAAATTGATACAAAGCTGCGCGAAAGCCCGATAGCCGGATTGCCCATTACCAGTTACCGACCCGGCGCGCGAGGCTCCCAACAATATCGCGAATTGGCGCAGGAGCTCATGGAATATGTCAAAGAAAAATCTCAACAAACGGCTTGAGGGCATCTTTACGGATCTGAGCCCGGAACAAACCAAACCGCCGAAGCAGATCCGAAAGCCGCTGGGCGTCACCGGCATGCTGAATCCTCCGAAACCGGCGGTACCGGCCCACGGCAGGGCTGGCGGCGCCAGGTCACTGGTCCCTCGACCGGACGAAGCTTCATCGGCAAATCCGGCAATTGCAGACAACTCCGGCACCATGTCGTTGGCATTTCGAAAGGACGAGAAGAGTTGGGCCACGCTGCGCGTCGTCGACGAGACTGCTTCTCATGCGTGGGCAAAAGAGGAACAGATGCTGGTCAAGCAGGTGGCCGACCAGCTATCCCTTGCGCTGGAAAACGCGAGGCTATTTCAAGAGACCAAACGCGTCCAAGAGGAGCTCAAGCGGCAAAACGAATATTTGGCAGCAGCTGCAGAGATTGGTCGATTGGTGACCTCGACCCTTGACCTGAACACAATCTTCAGCCGCACAGTGAACCTGGTCTGCGAGAGGTTCGGATACTACCATGCCGCCATATTCGTCGTAGAGGAAACGGGATTCAACGTAAGCCTCCGCGAAGCTACCGGTCCGGCGGGTGCGGAGATGAAAGCCAAGGGGCATAGTCTGCCCATCAACGATAAGTCCATCGTGGGCAAGGTTGCGCTAAGCGGCGAGCCAATTGTTGCAAACGATGCCTTGCGGGATTCCGCCCACCGGCCAAATCCCCTGCTGCCCGATACGCGCGCGGAGGCCGCCCTGCCGCTCCGAGTGGGTAGCCGGATCATCGGCGCCCTGGATATTCAATCCGTCACACCGGGAGCTTTTGTGCCGGATGACCTCAGCGTATTGCAGATTCTTGCGGATCAGGTCGCTATTGCCATCGACAACGCCCGATCCTATGAGCTTTCGCAGCAGGCAGTACAGGAGATCCGCGAGATCGATCACGTCAAGACTCAATTCCTGGCAAATATGAGCCACGAATTGCGCACGCCGCTTAACTCCATCATTGGTTTCTCGCGGGTGATATTGAAAGGGATCGATGGGCCTGTCACCGATATTCAGCAACAGGACCTTACTGCCATCTACAACTCCGGCCAGCACCTGCTGGGGCTGATCAACGACGTCCTCGATATAGCGAAGATCGAGGCCGGCAAGATGGAATTATCCTTCGATGAAGTAAACATCGCAGACATCATTGCCAGCGTGATGTCTACGGCCAGCGGCCTGGTCAAAGACAAACCCATCAAGCTCATCAAGAACATTCCGGTAGAGCTTCCCCAAGTACGCGCGGACGCAATACGCGTGCGGCAGGTGCTTCTGAATCTGCTGTCCAATGCTGCCAAGTTCACAGACGAGGGGCAGATCACCGTAGAAGCGAACGTGCAGGGCGGACCTTCCGGCGACTCAGAGATCCTGGTCAGCGTCTCGGACACGGGACCAGGCATTACCCCAGAAGATCAGGCGAAGCTATTCCAGGCGTTCTCGCAGGTAGACGATTCGCCTACACGTAAAACAGGTGGGTCGGGTCTGGGCCTTTCGATCAGCCACCAGCTAGTCCAATTGCACGGCGGCCGGATCGGCGTGCACAGCCTGCCCGGGAAAGGCAGCACGTTCTACTTTACCCTGCCGCTTTATCGTGCGCACGATGATAAAGGTGAATCGAAAGGCACCAAAGTAGTACTCGCGGTTGACGATGATCCGCAGGTGATTGCCCTATACGAGCGGTATTTGCAGCCACAGGGTTATCAGGTCATCGCCATGACTGACCCTTCGCAGGCGAGAGCGCGTGCCCGGGAGATTCGGCCTTTTGCGATCACTTTGGACATCATGATGCCCGGGTATGACGGCTGGCAGGTACTAGACGATCTAAAGCGCGACAGCGATACCCGCGACATTCCGGTCATCGTCTGTTCGATCATCGAGGAGCAGGAACGTGGCTTCAGCCTGGGCGCAGCAGACTATTTGCTCAAGCCAATCCTGGAAGATGATTTGATCGATGCCTTGAACCGACTCAACGGCGACGGAACCATTCGAGAAGTGCTGGTTGTGGACGATGATGCCAACTCCCTGCGCCTGATGGAAAAGATGTTCCAGCACCATAAACTCTACAAGCTAAGTCTGGCCGAGGGCGGACGGCAGGGTTGGGAGATGATAACAACCCGCACGCCTCAGGCCGTCATCCTCGATTTGTTCATGCCTGAGATGGACGGCTTCACCATCCTCGAGAAGATGCGTGAAAACGCCAAGCTGCGGGATGTGCCCGTGGTAGTGGTGAGCGGCGGCGATCTCACATCGAGCCAGCGAAAACAGTTGACGGATTTCGGGCAACGCCTTGTGAGCAAGAGCTCGTTGAACGAGGCGGATCTGCTAAACACAATTGAGCATGCGCTTAAGCGCGTGGAAGCAAAGAAATAGATCGAGCAAAGGAATCAGGCGGAGATGGCATTCGTCGTCAAATGTCTAGACTGCGGCCATGCCGCGCCGTATTTTCCGGCATCTATCGATTGCCCCCGTTGCGGCAGCCAATGGCGAGAGGCCGAATACGATTATGAGACTCTCGCTAAGACGCTTCCGTTGCAGTTATCGCAACGCCCGTTCGATCTCTGGCGTTATCGTGAACTGCTGCCTGTCCGCAACCCTAATCCGTCTCTAACGCTCGGGGAGGGCGGAACTCCCCTAATTCAAGCCGTCAACCTGGGCATGATGCTCGGCACACCCAATCTCTTCATCAAAGACGAGCGTCAGGGACCGACGGGTTCCTTTAAGGATCGACAGGCAGCCGTGACCGTCGCCGCACTCAAGGAAGCGGGTATTACGGAAATGGTAGCAGCCTCCACGGGAAATGTCGCGATTTCCTATTCTGCCTACGCGGCACGCGCCAGCATAAAGCTATGGGCGTTTGTCACGAGCCTGGTTCCAGGCGTGAAGATGCGCGAAATTGCTCTATACGGCAGTCAGGTCGTGAAAGTCACGGGGTCTTACGATCAAGCAAAGCAGGTTGCGGCTGAGTTCGCCCGGCAGCGGAATCTCTATCAGGATCTTGGCGCCCGCACCATCACCTCCATCGAGGCCATGAAGACCATCGCCTATGAGATCGCCGAACAGCTCACGGCCTTGCAGGGGCCTGCACCTCGAAACAATGGCAACGCGGCGCTATGGCGGAGCCCGGATTGGTATGTACAAGCCATAAGCGGCGGCATGGGGCCGCTTGGCGTCTACAAAGGATTCCGGGAATTGCACCAAATGGGGTTGATCGATCGGATTCCATCCATTGCCGCGATACAAACAGAGGGATGCGCGCCGATGGTGCAGAGCTTCAAGCAAGGCCTGGAAACGGTCGCCCCCGTTGCCTCGCCCAAGACTCGCATTGAGACCCTGGCCACGGGCGACCCTGGACGCGTTTATACGCTCCTACGCCAACGCCTGCTGCAAACCGGTGGAACCTTTGAAAGTGTGGGCGATGAGGAAGCTTTCCGCGCCATGCACGTTCTGGCAAAAATGGAAGGACTATCGACCGAGCCCGCCGCTGCCGTCGCTTTTGCAGGCCTGTTCAAGCTCGTCCGCTCAGGCGTCATCCAACCCGGCGAGACAATTGTTGTCAATTGCACGGGGCACACGATGCCAGCCGAGGAATTCATTCTCGGCACCAACTGGGCACGTGACGTGGAATTCCCCGCCGTAACGGCGGAGACCCCTCAGGAGGGCTTGCTTTCTGCACTAAACCAGGTCGCGCCGAACCGATTCCCCCGCGTCGCAATTGTGGACGATACCGCCGAAGCCCGGCGCTTGATTCGCCGAATCCTGCAATCGCAGGGTGATTACACAATTTACGAAGCATCCAACGGGCAGGAAGGTTTGGAGATGATCCGACGCGAACTTCCGGACTTGATCGTTCTTGACCTCATGATGCCGGAAATGGATGGCTTTGCCGTGTTGGATGCACTTAAAGCAGATCCGGAAACCAGCCGCATTCCGGTCGTGGTCGCAACTGCTAAGGAACTCACACCGGACGAAAAATCCAAACTCGGCACTCAAATTCAGAGGCTGATGCAGAAGGGCGATTTTCTAAACGACGAATTCCTCGACGAGGTGAAGGCGCTCATAAAATGACATATTGTGGGTCCTGTTTAATTTAGTGGTGGTCGAGCCATGCATAAAGGTCATGGGACAGGGATTATCGCGGCGCTCGGATCTGCAGTCTTTCTGGGATTCGCGCCCGTGTTCGGCAAGCTCGCGATCAACATTGGTTTCTCACCGCTGGCCGTTGTCGCCCTGCGAACCAGCCTCGCGGCCGGGTCCGTATTGGTCGTCGTCGCTTTGTTCTATCGTCCCTACTTGTATATCTTCCCAATTGGGTTGATTGGCTGCCTGCTGGCTGGTGCGATCAACGGTCTCGGTTCAATACTGTACTACATGTCCTTGGTTCGGCTAAGCGCCAGCGTGGGTCAGATACTCTACTCTCTTTACCCTTTTTTCGTGGCCATTTGGCTCATGCTGGACGGGCAATCACTCAGCCGGTTAACTTTCTTTCGAATCGCCCTCGCCACGCTGGCAATGGTCTTCCTCACAACCCTGCCATCCCACCCAGCGGATCCTGTTGGTGTTGTAATGATGCTGGGCGCTTCCGCGCTCTATGCCCTGCATCTGCCCATAAATCAACGTGTCCTCTATGAGGTCCCGGCACCAACCGTGACCCTCTATACCTTGATTGCAATGAGTGCCGTGGTAGTGCCTGCATACTTGCTGTTCGATCGCTCATGGCCAACACCGCAGATGGTTTGGTGGCCGGTCCTGGGATTGACACTGGTCACGTCCCTATCACGTCTTGCCCTCTTTCTGGGCGTCAAGCGAATTGGCGGAATGCAAACTTCTCTGCTGGGATTAGCTGAGCTATTGGTCACCATCCTCTTTAGCTATATTTGGTTACACGAAAGCTTGATATGGACACAGTGGCTCGGCGCGGCGGGCCTTGGCGTCAGTCTATTGCTTGTCAGATTTGAAAGACCCCACGCTCAACACTTTGGCAGCAAGGGAGGTTGGTTTTCCTGGATTAGGCCGCCGGACATTCCGCAAGACATCCCCTGGGGTCCTCACGAATAATCGCGGCATGCGTCGCCCGGCACGTCAGGGCCCCCGCGCATATTGCACGGAACCTCAAGCGCTACGCACGAACCCCCCGAGACCTGATACTCAACCGATCCGCCGAGATCTACTTCTCGCCCTCGTAGACGTATCCAGTTCCACGGACGCTGGCAACGCGTTCGGCCAGAACGGGAAACTGCTCGAGTTTGTGACGCAGGCGACTGACAAGCGGGCGCAGGATCTCGGGCGCCTCACGCTGCGAGGTATCGTACCCTTGCACCAGCAGGACAAGCTCGCGATGCGAGAATACCTTTCCCTCGTTCTCCATCAGGATGTTAAGCAATCGCCCCTCCGCCGGAGTGAGATGCTCGAGCTTCTTGCCGGATCTGATCTGTCGGCGCGATAGATCAACTAATGTTCCGTCCCGCAACTTGAACTCCCTGATTACCTCGTCCATCTCAGCCTGTTCGCCGCTGCCGCTCTTGGCACGCAATTTTGCACTTCGGCGGGCCAATCCGCGTTTGACGCTCGTGAGCACTTGCGCTGGTGCGGCCGGCTTCGTCAGGTAGTCGTGAATCCGCAACCGCAAGGCCTGTATGGCGGAGTCCGTTGAGCCGTGGGCTGTTAGCAGGACTACCTCCGTGTCAGGGGACGTCTGGTTCACGACCTGGATGACCTCCAGTCCGTCCATACCCGGCATACGCAAATCCACGATCATCAAGTCAACCGGGTGCGAGCGGACATATTCTATCGCCGCCTGCCCATTCGCCACAGACACGGCATTATAGCCTTCCAATTTCAAGATGTCTGTCAGGGACTCACGCGCCACATTCTCATCATCCACAACCAGGATATTTGATTTCATATTTCCTCTCCTACGGCAGGTATAAATACACGGAAGCATGCACCCTTGCCATGGTCCTGAAGCAGCTCAAGCGCTCCACCGTGGGCAGTCACTATGTTGTAGCTCACGGTCAGCCCGAGGCCGGTTCCGCCGTCTTTCGTGCTAAAGAAAGGTTCAAAAATACTGGATTGCTGGTCTCTTGGAATGCCGGGTCCATTGTCCTGAAACAACATCTCTACGCCGCCCTTGGCCGCACGTCCGGTAATCCTTAGGTTCCCGCCATGTGGCATTGCGTCAAAGGAATTCAGGATAAGATTGATGAAGACCTGCTGCATTTGACTGCTGACTGCGTTCACTGCCGGCAAACTTGGGGGTAGTTCTGCTTTGACATGGATGCCTCGCTCGTTAAGCTGCTTTCGAGTCAGATTGAGAACGTAACTTAGTAGATCGCCAAGTTGCACACGTTCGGGCTTCACCGCACCCGGTCGATAGAAATCGAGCATGCGTTGGACGGTGACAGACAGCCGCTCCAGTTCCGCCAGCGCCAGATCGAAATATTCCTTGCGCTTTTCGGCGGGCAGATCTTCTCGCCCAGCCAGGTGCAGGCAATTCTGCACGGATTGGAGCGGGTTGTTGACTTCGTGTGCAATCGAGGCGCTCAGACGGCCGGCCGCAGCCATTTTCTCGGCTTGAAGCAGTGCGTTCTGCAACTCTTCGATCTTGCTAATATATGCCCGCTGCTCGTCATAAAGGCGGGCGTTTTCGATTGCGGCGGCCGCCTGACGTGCGAGGATCTGGAACATATCCAGCTCAGCTTCCCGAAAGGCCGGCCCTGAGGGATCGCGGCCTGCGAACACAACCCCTCGAAATCCCTGGCGGGCCATCGGAATGAACATGGCCGCCCCGAGACCTGCTTTTCGCAGTCTCAATTGCGCGTTGGGATCGCCGGGGCCATCGGCGTTCACCAGCAGTGGCGCGCCACTAACATCAACCTGAATGATAAAGTCTGCAAGTGTTTTGCCTTGCCCCACCAGGAACACAAACCGACCCTCTTCGGCCGAATACTGGTAGTAAGCCGCATGTTGACACCGCAGATGGCCGAGGATCGCATGCACAATGAGTTCGAGCAGGGATTCGCGGCGCGTTTCGGAAAGCAACGACTCCGTTACCTCGAACAGGGGTCGCAGAGCATGGATGCGGGCCGCGTCGCGTTTCTGCTGGCTATCGGCCAACGCCTGCTTTGCTGCTTCCACCAGCTCAGCAGATTTCTCAAAAGGCTTCAAGATCAGGCCATCCACGCCCTGACGCAAGGCCCGAATCGCCGTTTCGACGGTCCCGAAACCTGTCATAACCAGGACCGCAAGGTCCGGCTGTAGTCGCCGAGCGTGCGTGATTACCTCGAAACCGTCCACTTCCGGCATACGGATGTCAACCAACAACAGGTCGGCCTTATTTTGCGCAAGCCAGTCAATAGCCTCCCGCGGGTTCGTCAACGCCGTCACAAAATAGCCTGCGCGAGCTAACATACGCTTGCACAGCAGGCCTATGCCTGGCTCGTCATCCACAACTAGAACGGATACTGGGTCCATAGACTATACTGGCAACCAGACAGCAAAGCTCGATCCCTCGCCCGGCCGACTTTTCACTTCGATGGTGCCTCCATGGTCCGTAACGATGCCATACGTGACGGATAGGCCTAATCCCGTTCCACCTCGGTTGCCTTTGGTGGTAAAGAAAGGCTCGAAGATGCGATCTATGTCTCGTGGGTCGATGCCAATTCCGCTGTCATCGACTTCACCGACCACCCATTCACGATCGTCTTTAACGCGGGTCTCCGTCCTGATCTGCAAATTACCGCCGGTGGGCATGGCCTGCAACGCGTTATGAATTAGGTTCAAGAAGACCTGTTTCAGTTGATTGCTGTCCACCGAAACCCACGGCAGATCCTTCTTGAAAGCAACATCCAGCTGGACGCCGCTGGTGTGAATGAAGTGCGTCGTCAACGCCAGGACATCATCCACGATCTCATTCAAGTCCACTCTTGACCGGGTCCGCTCTCCCTGACGGGCGAAATCTAGCAGCCTTCTGACCACCCCTCGCGCCCGAAGTGCCTCGTGCAGTACCATTTCCACGTCAGCGCGATGCGGCGCATCCTTCGCCGTCTCATCCAGGATCAACTCAGTGAAGCCCGTCACTGTCGTAAGCGGATTATTGAGCTCATGGGCGATACCAGCGGCCATCTCGCCCACAGCCACAAGTTTCGCCGCCTGCACCAGCCTGCTCTCTGCCTCTTGTTGGGCGAGCAGGCGTGCGCGCGATTCCACCTGAGCCGAGCGCAACTGCCGGATGGTCTCCTGCAGGCGTTCGTACTGATTTGCGCTGGAAACTACGGCGGCCAGAACTCCTGCCAGTGATTGCAGCGCCAGCAGATCGTTGTTGGTGAACGCATTGCGCTGGCTGCTCTCCACGTCAATGAATCCCAACGTTCGATCCCCATCCTTCAAAGGCACGCACATCTCAGAACCGGCATCCCAGCCGCGCAATTGAATGTAGCGCTTGTCCAGGGATGTGTCATTGACCAGCAGACTCTCGCCGGTGCGAAAGACGTGGCCGGTAACGCCGCCATTTCCCTGGAAATCGTCAGCCGACAGTGCCGTCTGCACCAGCCCAGCCCGCGATCCCCCAAAGCCCACAATCGGTTGCGTAGGCTCGGAATCTACCAGCATGACCGCCGCCAGTTCAAAGGCAAAGTACTGTGCCAGGGAATCCGCGGTAATTTGAGTGACTTGCTTCTTGTCGGTAAGGCCAATCACCTGCTGCACAACCTCATGGATTAGGGCCAGGTTTCGTGCGCGAGCTTCAGCCTCCTCGCGCAGGCGTCCGTATTCAATCAGCCCGGCGAGATGGCTGGCGATCACAACCATGAGATGCTCATCATACTGGCTAAAAGCGTCAGAGCGGATGCTCTCCAAAGCCAGCAGTCCAATCGTCTGACCGCGATATCTGAGAGGAACGCTGAGACTCGACCGAGCCCCAGCATAAATCGGCTTGAAATCGGCGGCGTCGCTCAGCCGCGTCAAACGGCCTTTGAGCAACGGCTGCACGCGATGTTCAGCAAGGGATGTGGATTGCGCGGTGAACTTCCCATCGCGGTTTCGGTACTCGCGGACAAGCTTGCCGTCAATGGACGGCAGATACAGGGCAATCAGTTCAGTGTTGAATGAACGGGCCAGATGTCCAAAAACGCGCCTCGCAATCTGATCCAGGTTCTGTGCCGAAGAAATGGCCAACGCAAAATCGTTGAGCATTGCCAGCCGATGCAGATGACCGGTCAGTTCGTTGAACGTGACGATCACCTCGACAGATTGGGCGATTTGGCCGGCGAGGGCCCTTAATGCCTTTCTCTTTTGGGGCTGCAACTCCGCCCCAGCCCAGAAGGCAACGGCGCCTATCAGGTGCTGGCCGATCACCAGTGGCAAACACGTCCAGCAGCTTGTCGACTTGCGCACGGAATGAGGCAGGTCCTGCCATTCCGGTTCATCTTTCAATACAGTCACGTCGGTCAGCGTTCGAGTTAGACGCCGAAGGGGTGTGCTGAATTCAACCGGGAGAGAAATCCCTTGAAGACGGAGATCGTTCCATGCCGCCGCAATCTCCAACATATCGCCTCGACGGATGGCGAGCCATGCACCTTGCGGTTCCGCCTCTTGCACGAACTTGGCGAGCACTCTGTCGAGCGCCCTCGGCATCTCGTCTGCGAGCTCTGTCTCCAAACTGGGAAGATAGGTCTCTTCCAGGCCGTTCGAAAGCCGGGATTGCAGCATGCTCGCGACTAATTGCCAAGCGCGCCGTTCGGTGCCATTTTGTCCGTTGGCGCCAACAAGGATTACTTGAGATACGTCGCTCACGGCAAACAGGTAAAGGCGATTTCCGCCGAGCCTTAGGTCTTCCGGTAGAGAGATTGCACGGCCCTGCTCGCCCCGAAGTGCTCTCTCAAGCCCCTCTCGAATGGGATCTTGCGACAAGAGTTTAGCCAGCGCCAGTTTTTTTGTCTTGGGGATATGATAGGCGGCGCTGGCAAACCACCCCCCTTTTTCGCAGTCGGCGAGGACAGCCCAGGTCGCGCCCGTCAACTGGCAGGCTTCCTTAAGGTGGGACTCGATATCTTTGTTCATCGCAAGCCAGTTTTCCACTGAGATTATACAGCACGGCCGGATGGTACAATAGTCCACATTATGACCAGTTTAGTCGTCGTTGGTGGGGGCCTGGCGGGCAGCGAAGCCGCTTGGCAGGCGGCGCAGCGGGGTATAAAAGTTGAACTATATGAGATGCGGCCGGCAAATTCTACCGGCGCCCATCAAACAGAATATCTTGCCGAGTTGGTGTGCTCAAATTCCCTGGGCTCCAATTTGGCCGACCGCGCCTCGGGTGTCCTCAAGAACGAGCTTCGACGCCTTGGCTCCATGTTGCTGGAATGTGCTGAAGCTGCCGCAGTGCCGGCAGGCGGGGCCCTGGCGGTGGATCGGGAATTCTTCGCGCGACTGGTTACCGAGAGAATTCAAAATCATCCCAACATTATGGTTATACGCAAGGAGGCTGTCGAAATACCGGAAAACCCCTGCGTGATAGCAACCGGGCCGCTGACTTCGCCGGCATTCTCAAAGAAGATTGTTGAGTTGAGCGGAGAGGAACACTTGTACTTTTTCGATGCAATTTCGCCGACAGTATCCTTTGAAAGCATCAATATGCAGGTTGCCTTCCGCGCTTCTCGCTACGACCAGGACCAGCCCGGAGAGGGTGCTTACATCAACTGCCCCCTTACGAAGCCGGAATATGAAGCTTTTGTGGAGGCCTTGCTTGATGCTGAGAGAATTGAGTTACGCCCGTTTGAGGAGGCGATCCGAACCGGCGTTTCGGCCGGCCACTTCTTCGAGGGCTGCCTGCCAATCGAAATCCTTGCAGAACGCGGACTGGAGTCCCTTGCCTATGGGCCAATGCGACCCGTTGGCCTCAGGGATCCCCGAAACGGCCTGCGGCCGCACGCTGTGCTGCAACTTCGACAGGATAACCTTGCGGGAAACCTTTACAACCTCGTGGGTTTTCAAACCAACCTAAAATACTTCGAGCAGGAGCGTGTCCTCCGCATGATACCCGGACTGGAACAAGCGGCGTTTGTTCGCTTTGGCCAAATGCATCGCAACACGTTCATTGCCTCGCCAAGATTGCTTCGACCCACGCTGCAATACCGTGACCGCGACGACTTATTTTTTGCCGGTCAAATCACCGGCGTTGAAGGCTATATGGGCAATATTGGGACTGGACTGATTGCAGGCCGCAACGCGGCTCGTGTCCTAAACGCGGAAGCTCCAGTCAGTTATCCCCAAACAACCATGCTCGGGGCGCTCAGTCATTACATCACGCACGCTGATTTCAAGGATTTCCAGCCCATGAAGGCGAATTTCGGCATTCTACCTTCATTGCCCGAAGGAGGACGCCTCGGCAAGCGCGAGCGGGCAAGGGCCTATGCGGACCGGGCGCTGATGGATCTTGAACAAAGCCTAAACCTTGCCACAGCCTGAATAATTGCAGCACGATCAAAGCGATGATGACTGGAAAACGGATTGCCATCTATCTGAGCGTCATCGGGCTGTTGCTATTGCTGCTGGGAATTTGGTACATCTGGGCATTCAACCTCGCCCGCCAGGCTTCCCACGTTAAGTTTGATGGCTTGCGGGCTTACAGCGATGTCCGGTCACAGGTCGCGTTCGGACCCCGTATCCCTGGTTCAGCAGCACACACAGCGGAGGTGGAGTGGATTTCGAACGCAACTTGCTTCAGTGGGTTGGCAAGTAGAGTATCAACAGGCGGTGTCCATGGGGCACCCCATCCTGAACATTGTGGCGCATCGAGGGGAGACATCACCGCAACTGATCCTGGGCGCCCACTACGACTCGAGGATCTACGCAGATCGGGACCCTGATCCGACCAAATGGACTCAGCCCGTGCCGGGAGCGGATGACGGCGCATCGGGAGTGGCCGTCTTGCTGGAACTCGCTCGCAGCCTTCCCGCGGATACGGTGCCCATGTGGATGGTCTTTTTCGACGCCGAGGACAACGGCAGCATTCCTGGCTGGGACTGGTTACTCGGCTCGAGGGCTTTTGTGGCAACCATGGCTGTAACACCGAAAGCCATGGTGTTGGTGGATATGGTCGGGGCCACCGATCTGAGCATTCCCATGGAGTCGTACTCCAATCCACAACTCCGCAATTCTCTTTGGAATACGGCGGCAGATCTGGGCTATGGCAAGATATTCATTCCGCAGGTGAAATACACCGTCGAAGACGACCATTTGCCATTTGTCCAGGCAGGTATCCCATCGGTAGATATCATTGACCTCGACTATCCATACTGGCATACCACAGCCGATACGCCGGAACACGTGTCCGCGCAAAGCCTACAAATCGTTGGAGATGTACTTTGGACCTGGCTGGCTCAGGAAAACCCACAATCGAAGTAGAATTGAGAATACTTGGGTCGTCGCAACCCGTGCGAGGCCCGGGTTCCACAAAATGAAAGCACACGAACTCCTGGCTCAGATTCGAACTGCGTGGTTGCAGCGTGTTTCAATGAGCCTTGCACGCGGCACTAACGCTCGCGAAGCCTTTACAGACCAACTGGGACACTTCTTCGATTGTCTGGAACAGGCCATGGCAAGCGGGAACCCGTCCTGGCTGGATGCAACCCTGCTCGAATGGACCAGTTCTCCCACACTCACCGATCTCCAGCAACAGAAAAACAATGTTGCAGAGTTGCTCAACAAGTTCATCTCCATCACAAATGATGTCGCTCTTGAAAATCTGGCGGAACAGGATGCGCTGGACCTGCTGACCACCGTCACTCCCATTTACACCTACGCATTGGAGAAGATTGCCCGGCTCGAAACAGAGGCCCACGTTACATTTGTCTCGAACGAACTTTTGTTGGTGCAGAAGAAGCTCGAACGGCTCGATCGCTCGAAATCGAATTTCATTTCGGTCGCTGCGCATGAGCTGAAGACGCCGCTGACGCTAATCGAAGGTTACGCCTCCATGCTCCGCGACCTCGTGGCACAAAGCGGCAATACTGAGATTGATACGTTATTGGCAGGCGTGAACACCGGCATCCGGCGTCTGCACGAAATCATAGATGACATGATTGATGTCTCGGTCATCGACAACGACCTTCTCTCCCTAAACTTCCAGCCGCTCTGGCTCGGCCACCTGTTCGGCCTTTTGAGGCACGACTTCGAGCGTGCTTTGGAGGAACGTCGCCTGACCCTGGAAATAAGACAATTTCCTGGCAGCGAAATGTGGATTTATGCCGACTCTGAACGCCTTTTCCAGGGTTTTCACAACCTGTTGGAAAACGCCATCAAGTACACACCTGACCTGGGCCGGATCACCATCGACGGGCGGAGCCTTCCTGGATTCATTGAGGTGACCATTGCGGATACGGGTATCGGCATCTCGCCCGAAAATCAGACGCTCATATTTCGGAAGTTCAGCCAGGCAGGGCCGGGCCTCCATTCCAGCGGAAAAACCAAGTTCAAGGGCGGCGGGCCGGGTTTGGGATTGCCAATCACACGTGGTATCATCGAGGCCCATGGCGGAACAATATGGGTCGAATCCGATGGATGCGACGAAGCAAAATGCCCTGGCTCCGTCTTTCATGTCTTGATTCCCGCGCGTATCGACGCAGCCGATCCAAAAATAGAAAAGCTCTTCGGAAAACTGGAGAGAGAGCAACCGCAACCTGATGGTAAAGAGAATCCCTCAGCCGACCCGGCCGCCGCGTGAAGGCGCCTTCCTGGTAGGTGTGGAAATCTATCGGGAAAAACAAAACCTGTCGCTGGCAGACTCACTGGCCGAGCTTTCCTTGCTGGCAGATACCGCCGGACTTGAGGTCAGCGGTGAATTAACTCAGAAGCTCGATCATCCTCACGTTGAAACCTACATAGGACCCGGCAAAGTAGAGGAGCTCAAAGCGCTCGCCGAGGACTCACTTTCTCAGATCGTACTCTTCGACGACGAACTCTCCCCGCGGCACCAACGCGAGCTCGAGCTGGCCCTGGGCCCGAATATTCGGGTCTTGGACCGAACTGCCCTGATTCTGGATATCTTCTCGCAGCACGCACACACCGCAGAAGGCATGCTGCAGGTGGAATTGGCTCAGTACGAATATTTCTTGCCGCGCCTTACAGGGCAATGGACGCATCTCGCCCGCCAGGCAGGCGGCGGCGGCGGCCGCACGGGTTCAACAGGCGGTGTTGGCCTTCGAGGCCCAGGGGAAACGCAGTTGGAAGTAGACCGCCGCTCTATTCGAAGCCGAATTGCTCATCTGAAGCGTGAATTGGAAAAAGTCCGGGCGCATCGCATGCGTTACCGCGTACAGAGGAAACGAGCTCGAATTCCAACCGTGGCAATTGTTGGCTACACGAACGCCGGAAAATCTACTCTCCTGAACCGCCTTTCCAAAGCGGATGTCTTTGTCGCCGATCAGCTCTTTGCGACGTTGGATCCCACCACTCGGCGTGTCGGCTTGCCGGGCGGCTATCAAGCCCTCTTCACCGATACCGTCGGTTTTATTCAGAAGCTGCCCACAACCCTGATTGCCGCTTTTCAGGCCACACTCGAAGAAGTCGCGGAAGCCGACTTGCTCCTGCACGTGGTGGACATTTCGCATCACAACGCCCTGAACCAGTTCCAATCGGTCCAGGAAACGCTCGGCGAAATCGGCGCCGGGCACATTCCCATGGTGACGGCCTTGAATAAGATCGATCGCCTGAGCCGACCTGAAATGGCGCGTGAGACGGTGCGCAATTTCCCCAACTCGGTGGCAATTTCCGCGCGCCGGGGCACCGGGCAATCCGAGCTATTGGATCTTGTGAAACGCGAGCTGTACGAGAAATACGCACCGATTCTTGTCCGCTTGCCGTATCAGCAGGGTGCCCTCATCTCCCTATTCCACGAAACTGGCCAGGTTCAACGTGTTGAACACGAACGCGGCGGAGTTTTGATGCAGGGACGCGTGCCCGGCCGCTTGGCCGCCCAGTTCTCGCATTGGCAGATCTCGGATGACGGGCCCGGCGATGAGGAGGACGAGTAATGTCACGCTGGTTCGACTTGCTTTCAGAATTCCTGGCGCGTCGGAAGGGGCTGCTTCCATTGATAGGGATCATACTGATCCTGGCCAACCTTCTTCTTCAATTCGTAATGCCGCCCGGCTGGCTCGTCAGCACCAACCTGTTGTTGCACGTCGGCCTGATCATCGCGATCCTTGGATTGATGCTGGCCTGGGCGTTGTAGCATGAGGCTTCGAGCGCAGCAAGTCATGGGCGGGTTGCTCAGAAGAATCAGGAGCGTCTCCTTTGATAACCTGATTATCCTGGCAATCGGTCTGGCTTTGGCAATTGCCCTTCGAATCTCTCTGATTCAGTTCAAGTCGGTCGACTTTCGAGACTTTACTCGAATATGGTACAACACCATCAAAGACAATGGTTTCCATGCTTTTGGCATGGATTTCTCTAACTACAACCCCCCATACCTCTACGCTCTCTATCTGGTCATAAGAGCCGCCCCGGACTTGCCGGCCGTAATTGCCACAAAAATTCCTGCAATGCTAACGGATTTTGTCTGCGCGGCCCTCGTGTACCGGATACTGAGGCTGAAATTCGTGGATCCTCCATTTCCACTAATCGGTGCTTTCGCAATTCTTTTCGCCCCGACGGTAGTGCTGAACAGCGCGTTCTGGGGACAGGCCGATAGCATATACACCACTGCCCTCGTTGGCTGCCTGTATTTTCTACTGCGCAGGAAAAGCGGCTTGGCCTGTTTGGCCTACGGGCTGGCCATAGCTTTTAAGCTCCAGGCAATATTCTTCCTGCCGTTCTTGCTCGTATTGTTTCTTAAACGGGAACTCGCCTGGAGAGACCTGCTGTTGATACCGATTGCGCCGCTGCTCCTTTTGCTGCCTGCATGGCTTGCCGGCAGGCCATTGACGGATCTACTGAGTGTCTACTTCTCGCAGGCAGGCCAGTATGAGCAGCTCACGATGACGGCCCCATCTTTGTACGCCTGGCTGCCTGATTCGGGCAGGTTCTTTCCTTATTTTTATCCGGCCGGCCTCGTCCTCACGGCAGTTGCTGCCCTATTCTATGTTGCAATGATCATGTCGACCAACGCCAAGCTGACGCCTCCCCGCATGGTCGAACTTGCCCTGATATCCGTAATCATGATGCCCTTCTTTCTCCCCAAGATGCATGATAGGTATTTCTATCCGGCAGATGTATTTTCGATCGTTTTTGCCTTCTATTTTCCCAACTATTTCTTTGTGCCAATCGCAATGAGCCTCGCCTCATTTTTCGCCTACCAGCCAACGCTGTTTGGAACCGATACTACCCTTCTCCCCATCCTCTCTCTTGCCATATTTATGGTACTCGTACTGCTGGTTCGGGATGCAATCGCGCACATGCAGACGAGAGACTCTGGTTTTCCGGCGCAGTCTCCTGAAGCCGGCGAACCCCAATCACTTGAACTCCACCATCTCAATTCATCCGGTTCGCTCCCGGTCGATGATAACCATTAGCGCGCCCCTAAATCACTTCATATCCCCTTTTCCCTACATTCCGAGAGTGCGGACTCCGGATTGACACTGGCATGTGTACCATAGAACAATCCCCCAACGAGAAACGAGTCTGGTTTTCACTATTCTTGGCTGGATTGGGCGCCGGGTTGATTTTGCGGTTCTATCTTGCCAGCTTTGCGAAAATGCCCGGCCATGGCGATTTTGCTTTCTACTACACCGTGGCAAAGAACATTGTGGAAGGCAGGGGCCCGGTCATTGATTACATCGTTTACTTCTTTCAGGGACTTTTGCCGCTTCCGCACTACGCGGGCGATTTCTGGAATCCTAGCGCCTCGTTCCTGATTGCTATACCGATGGCGTTTTTCGGCACGACGATCACGAGTGCGCTAATCGCACCCATCCTGGCGGGGGTTGTACCAGCAGTGGCCGCTTACCTGGCGGGCCAGAGGTATTCCCAGTCAATCGCCGTCGGCGCCCTGGGGGGAATTCTCACTTTCTTTTCACCGTTCCAGGTCTGGTTTTCCGTTACGACGGAGGCCATCATCTTCGCCGGCGCATTTGGTTCGGTCGCGATCTACCTGATGATGAAGGGCAACGAGAGTCCACGATACTTCCTGATTGCCGCCGGATTGACGGGCCTTGCAAACCTCATTCGGCAAGACAACATCCTCCTCTTCGCTACACTCGCCATCTGTATCCTCCTGGCTTCTATGGGGTGGAAGAAGAAATTCAGCATTCTGCTTGGTGCCGCCGCCATCCATTTGCTTGTTCTTTCCCCACTTCTCGTAAAGAATTATGCGGAGCTGCACACGATCTTTCCGGCGGGACCCGCGAAAACGGCCTTCTTAACGACCTACGAGGATTTCCATTCATACAACAAACGCATTGATTGGTATACATTGCGGGCAACATGGGGCGTACAGGGAATACTCAAACGAAGGCTGCACACCGCGCTGGAGAATTTGGGGCAGGTTGATTATTTCCTGGATCCCGTCCTGACGGCGCTGGCTTTGGTTTCCCTGGCCTATGCTGTCTTCCTGGCTCGTAACGTTGCCAAGCTTCGACTATTGATCCCTGCCGTTCTTTTCGCTTTGCTGGAGTATCTGTTTTACTCCTTCATCGCCAGCTTCTCTGGCCCGGGTTCTCTGATTAAGAGCCTTGGCATATTGATGCCGTTCATCTGCATCGTGATCGTAGATTTCTTTTCGAATCTTCTCCGCGCAAAACCACTAATAATCGGAGCCGTCCTGCTGCTCTCCGCCTATTCGGGCTATCAGGGCTTCGAGAAGAACTTCAGTTCCACCACGTACTATAACGGTGTTTACGAGCAATACAAAGTTGTAAAAGCCATTGTGCTCGGAGACGCACGTCAAAGGGGAGTCAATGCCAACGACATTGCCGTCCTGGCGCGAGAAACGTGGGATGTCTATGAGGGGACTGGTTTCAAAACGGTGATGGTGCCGAACAATGACATCAACACCATACTTTTCGTCGCGGCACACTACAACGCGCATTACCTGCTACTGCCGGCGGAGCGTCCTCAATTGGATAAGATCTATACGGGCACAGGCCCCGATCCGCGGTTTCACCTGGTGGGTTCGGTTCCCGGTTCGCCAATCAAGATATATTGGATGGACTTCAATCAATCGGATATTCAGGGCAACGGCCGCCAGATCATAGAGAGCCCGATTGCCATCACTGCCAATATCGCGCCGATGGCGGCAAAGAACACGCTGATTTCTATGGTCTCATGCTTGGCGATGAGATATGTAGGCAGTTGCTGGAACACCTTCTCAAGCTGGCTGGCGCTCTCCGCAGGATAATAACTGCCCCCTGTCATGTCTGACACCTGCTTCAATGTAGCCTCATCGATGCCTCGGCCGAACCCACTGCCGCCTCCAAATTGCTGACCGCCTCCGCCCCCGCCGAATGGCGGCCCGCCACCTCCGCCAAAGCCGCCGAATCCACCAGACCCGCCGAATCCGCCAAACGGATCGCTGCTCTGACAGCTGGCAAACTCATTTCCGTTCGCTGTCCCAAAACCAATCGTGTAAACCCGTACGCCGCGGTCAGCGGCCTGCCGTGCGGCATCCAGAGGCAATGGTCCCGTGTTGCTCCGTCCGTCGGTCAGTAGGACAATGATGTCTGGCGCATAGGCGCCTTTTGGAACCGGCGTGGGCTCCACGCCCGGCGAAGTGTCGGTAATGCTTGGCGCCACGTTCTTGTCCACTTCAGAAATCGCATCCAGCGATTTCAGGATGCCACTTCCGATCGCCGTCCTGCGACCGACAAGCAGGCTTTCGATTGCTGCATCCAGCGCCTCCTGGTCTGTCGTTGGCGGTTGGATCAGTTCGGCGAACGTCGAGAATGCGACCAGGCCGATCTGCGTATTTGGCTTCTGATTCTTCACGAACGACAGGGCCGCCGCCTCGGCGGCCTGGATGCGCGTCGGCTGAATATCCGTCGAGCACATGCTCCTTGACACATCAATGGCCAGGATGATCGTAGTCTGCCCCGAGGGCAGCGTCACTATCGATACCGGGCGGGCTACTGCGACGATCAACCCTGCTATAGTGATGAGAAACAGCACAAACGGCAGATGGCGGCGAATCCAGGATCTATGAGGCAGGATGTCTCGGACGAGGGCGAGGCTCGAATAACGCACGGCAAACGGCCGGCGACGGCGCAGCACCCAAACGTACGCGAAGATAAGTAGCGGGATCAACCCCAGCAGGTAGAGGAATCCGGGCCACAGAAATGTCATAGGGTTATCTCCTCGGCACGCACAACACCGTGAGACATCATGGAACGCGGCCGAACCAAAGGAGTGAGAACAAGCCGCCGACGGTCAGGATTAGAACACTGGCGCCGGCGAAGATGGAGGTGACTTCGGTTTTTTCAGGTCTGACAACGAGTTGTGGATCCAGGGCGTCGTATATCTTCAATAACTGCTGTTCGGACTCCGCGTTGAAATAGGTGCCGCCCGTGATTTGAGAGATTTGTTGAAGAGTGGGCTCATCGAGCTGGGTGTGAATTGTGAAACCTTCGATGTGCAGATTCGCGCCCGTGGCGCTGCCGATGCCAACGGTGTAGATGCGCACCCCGCGGGCCGCGGCCTCCTGTGCGGCCGTCAGCGGGTCGGGGTTTTCATTGTTTTCCCCATCGGTAAGCAGGATAATAGCCGAGGATGAATAGGATCCCTGTGGCATCGGGGTCGGGGTTGGAGTTGGCGCGGGCGTCAGATTGCTATAGGACTCGCTCGGCTGCTCTCCAGTCGACGCAATTGTGTTGAGGGAAGCGAGGATACCGTTGGCGAGTGACGTGCCTTTCTGAGGCGCTAGCCTATTTATGGCGGCAAGAATGGCATCCTGGTCGGTTGTCGGGGTTTGCACCGAAAAACCCCCGTCGCTAAAGGCGACGACACCAATTCGCACACTTGGCGGCTCATGCTTGATGAAATCCCGGGCGGCCGACTTTGCGGCTTCCATGCGGGTTGGACGCAGATCGGTGGCAGCCATGCTTCCCGAAACGTCGAACGCGAGAATTACGGTCCCCTCAACCCGTGGCAGGCTTACAACGGTCTGCGGCCTGGCCAGGGCCAGCAGGAGGATCGAGAACTCCCGCGAGAAAAAGGATTGGTGGGACGTGTCCCCGCAATCCTGCCTGGGCGCCTTTGTCGCTTGGTCCTGGGCCGAGACTGCCAAATCTGGCTCGATATCGGCGGCTCCGCCAGCTCAAAAGCAGGTAAGCCCCGATCAGTACCGGGATCGCAAGGAACGCATACAGCAGTGTCGGCCAAATAAACGACATCTAGATTTTCTCCGGCGTTACTTCCGGCGTTGCTCGCGCACGGCGGCAAAACGCATGATGCCACGCACAAGATCATCTTCGGTCGAGAGCGCAAGGGCGTCTACGCCGGCATGCTTGAAGACCTCGCTCAACGCGGCCTCCCGTCGGCGGGCCGCCTCTTGAAAGCCAAGGCGAAATTTCTTGTCGTGTGTGTCAACGTAGACCTGCTCCCCGGTCTCCGCATCTTCAATGATCACAGGTCCCATGTCCGGCAGTTCGGCCTCGCGCCTGTCCCAGAGGCGGACCGCCAGTACCTCGTGCCGTCGGTTGAGCAAGCTTAGCAGGCGCTCCCATCCCGGAACACCAATGAAGTCGGACACCAGGAATATCAACGACCGTCTTTTGATCGTATTTAATGCAAATTCGAGCAGCGGAGCGAGATCGGTGAACGGCGCCTTCGGCAATTGTGGCTGATTAGCCATGTCATTGATCAGTCGCAACACGTGGTTCCGTCCACCGCGCGCCGGTATGATCCGCGCAGCCTGTGAGCCGTAGTAGAACATGGCTCCAACTCGATTGCCATGCCGCGTGAGCAGACGCGCCATGGTTGCCACGAAATCCACCAGCATCGACCGCTTGAGCCGAAGACTTTCAACCGTTCCGAAATCCATGGAGGGGCTCATGTCCAACAAGAACCACGCGCTGACTTCGCGGTCCTCCACATACTGACGGACGAACGGCGTATCCATACGCGCAGTGACGTTCCAGTCAATATACCGGATGTCGTCTTCCGCCTGATACTCGCGCAGGTCTGCAAAATCCACGCCGTAGCCGTAGAAGAGACTGCGATAATCGCCTTGCAGCAACCCATCCAACCGCCGGATGACTTGCCAGTCGAGGCGCTGAAGTATGCGCTCAGGCGTTGACGCGACTGCCGGCACGCTCATGCAATGGCACCACAGGGAGGGGAATACGGTCCAGGGTTTTCTTCAGGATATCGTCGCTTGTGACATTGTCAGAGAGCGCTTCATACGACAAGACCAGCCGGTGACGAATCACGTCCAGGGCCATGTCAGCCACATCCTGAGGCAGAACGTAGTCGCGGCCGCGCACAAAGGCCAGAGCTCGCGCGGTTAGAATCAAATTGATGGAGGCGCGCGGGCTGGCACCAAACGTTACATAGCGGCCCAAGTCCCCAACGCCTACGTCTTTCGGCGAGCGGGTGGCGCCGACCACCCGCACAGCATATTCTATGAGGGCCGGATCAACGTAGATCCCGTCCGCTTCCTTTTGCAGGGACAGCAACTGCTCGGTGCTCAGGATCTTTTGTACGGCTTGCAGCATGCCCGTCATGCGCTCCACTACCACGAACTCTTCCGTGGCACTTGGATAACCCACCAGTACCTTTAGCATGAAACGATCCACTTGAGCTTCCGGCAATGCATAGGTACCTTCCGTCTCGATTGGATTCTGGGTGGCAAGGACAAGAAATGGGTTTGGAACTTTGAACGTCTCGCGCCCGATGGTGACTTGTCGCTCCTGCATTACCTCCAGCAGCGCGCTTTGCACCTTGGCCGGCGCGCGGTTGATTTCGTCCGCCAGGAGCAGGTTCGTAAAGACCGGCCCCAGAGACACATTGAATTCCCCGGTCTTTTGATTGTAGATTCGGGTTCCGATCAAATCGGCCGGCACCAGGTCCGGCGTGAATTGGATGCGCTTGAACTCACCACCGACGGTCTCGGCCAATGTCTTGATCGCCATGGTCTTCGCGAGTCCCGGCACACCTTCCACCAGAATATGTCCACGCGCCAGGAGCGCCACGACCAAACGCTCAAGTAGGTGATCCTGCCCGACGATGACCTTCTTTACCTCATATAACACCCGTTCCATCGGCTTTGTAATCTCTGCTTTGGTTCCTTGATCCATAAGGAGTCTCCTTTAGTAGGGCGGCGATCCCATCGCACCGCCAGCGGTCGTTATCGGCACTGCAAAGCCGATGCCAATAAAGACGTCTTGCTCTGTGGGATTTACAATGCCCGTTACTATGCCAATCACTTCTCCGTCCCGGTTTAGGAGCGGCCCTCCCGAATTACCCGGATTAACGGCGGCATCAATTTGGATCAATCCTTGGAGGACCTGGTTGCCTTGCGGCGGTTGAAAAGAACGATTGAAACCCGAGATGACGCCCGCACTCATGGAGCTGTACAGACCGAAGGGGTTTCCCACGACGAATGCTTCATCACCGACATGCATGGCGTTTGGATTGCCGAGCACAGCAGGAACCACCTGAGCCGGCAGTTTGTCAACACCCACCAGGGCGATATCGTTCGCCGGCTGAGCGCTGGTCACCTGGCCGTTAGCCTGGGTGCCGTCCGCAAAAGTCACCTTGATTTCCGTAGCGTTTGCCACGACATGCAAGCTGGTGAGTATATCCCCGCTGTCATCAACAATGACGCCGCTGCCCAGGCCGCTATCATTCGAGCCGCGGGTTTCGATAAGTACAAGGGCTGGACGAATCTCCTGATAAACAACAGCCGAGAACGCCGGAGGCGGCGTTGCCGAAGCCATGGCCTGAGCTACAGTACTGTTTACATCGCCCTGCGTCAGTATCTGCGGCCCAGGGAATAAGACGTGATACAACCCGACTGCGACTAACGCCGCCAGAACTCCGGCTGCGAACGGAGCCCAGCGCTTTACTCCTCGACGTATCCTCCGCAAGGGACTCCGCCGCGGACCAGGTTCAGGAACAGCAGGTAGGTTTTCTCTATCAATCATCAACGGTAAGAGGGCGCGCCGCGCAAGTGGGATGTTACGCTTGCCGGAATCTAAGCCGATTCCGACTATAAGACCCTAGTTTAAGACTAAGATGAGAAAACCTCCCGGAAATCATAAGAAATGCATCGTCTTCACGAACGGCAGGCAATTGATAATGAATTGTGCGCAAAATGTATACGCCTGGACGCCTCAAGGGCCGTCCACTATGTGGGTGCAACGCCAAGGCGCAGACCTCGATCAACTCATCCTATCACGCCTGCCGCAACGACATCTTGCGCCGTGCTGTCCTCGAATTTCTTGAAATTCTCAACGAATCGTGCAGCGAGTTGATGATACTTCTTGTCGTAATCTTGCTTGTCCGGCCAGGAGCTTGAAGGGTCCAGCACATCATCCGGCACGCCTGGGCACCGGGTGGGAACCTCAAACCCGAACACCGGATCTTTCCTATAAGGTACGGTATTCAGTTCCCCGCTTAGCGCCGCAGATAGCAGGGTACGAGTGTACTTGATGCTGATTCGTTTGCCGATTCCATATGGACCGCCAACCCAGCCGGTGTTCACCAACCAGCACTTCGCGTCATATCGCTCAATTTTGCGCTTCAGCAAATCGGCATAGTAATATGGGTGATGTACCATGAAGGGCCCGCCGAAGCAAGCCGAGAAGGTAATCTCTGGCTCCTCGCGCAGGCCCACTTCAGTTCCCGCGATCTTGGCCGTATAGCCGGAAATGAACTGATACAAGGCTTGATTCGGAGTCAGGCGGGCGATCGGCGGCATCACCCCGGAGGCGTCGCAGGTGAGAAATACCACGTTTCTTGGATGTCCCGCCTTCTTTTCAGGCACAGCGTTTTCAATGAAATCGAGGGGATATGAAGCACGCGTGTTCTCCGTGAGGGTATCGTCGTCGAGGTCAATATGACGTGTGACTGGGTCGTAGGGTACGTTTTCGAGGATCGTGCCATACATGCGGGTTGTGGCGTAAATTTCGGGCTCGGCCGTCGCGGAAAGTCCAATGACCTTGGCGTAGCACCCGCCTTCGAAATTGAACACTCCATCGTCGCTCCAGCCGTGCTCGTCGTCTCCGATTAAGCGGCGGGTGGGGTCGGCCGAAAGAGTGGTCTTGCCTGTCCCGCTCAGACCAAAAAACAAAGCTACATCGTTCGCATCTTTCGGACTGACATTTGCCGAGCAATGCATCGAGAGCACGCCTTCGAGGGGCAGCAGGTAGTTTAGAATGGTGAAGACAGACTTTTTGATCTCGCCGGCGTAGGCTGTGTTGCCGATAATGGCGAGTTTTTTGTCGAACGATATGCAAATGAATGTGTCGCTGGCCGTGTTGTCCACGGCAGGCGCGGCCTTGAAAGAGGGGGCGGCTATGATCGTAAATTCTGGCACGAAGCGCTTGTATTCTTCGAGGGACGGAGGCGCAAGAAACATGTTCCGTACGAACAGGCTGTGCCAGGCCAGCTCCGTTATCACGCGTACCGGCAGCCGATACTTTTCGTCGGCGCCTGCGTAAACGTCCTGGACAAAGACGTCTCGTCCTTGAAGGAAGCCCAGTAAACGGTCGTACAAGATCTCGAATTTCTCTGCCGTCACTGGACGGTTGTACTGCCCCCACCAGACATGGCCTTCGCTCGAGAATTCGCGAACCACGAACTTATCGTTTGCAGAACGCGCCGTATGCTTTCCTGTATTCGCCACAAATGCTCCGCCTCTTGTGGTTGCGCCCTCGGCGCGAAATATGGATTCCTCATAGAGCGCCTCGGTAGTCAGGTTCCAATAGGCGAGTCGAAGATCGCCTATGCCTTCGTTGGAAAGGTTATAGTCCGCTTTCCTCGATTGCGCGATCGTTTCCGCCGGAGTCTTTATGTTGAGGAGGTTATTCATAAGCCCTGCTTTATGTCCTTCGTGTCGCGATCATCGTCGCATCCGTGGAGCTGTCCCCTGCGGACTCTTTGGTCGTTCACAGCCAATCTCTCACCATTTTCTTGTCGCCAATATAGATTTCATTCGGACTCGTCTGGTCAAGCGCCCATTTGATGCGTGCAACGCCTTCGGTCACGTCCTTGACAGAGCCGCTGAAAGACAGCCGGATGTGCCCCTCCATCCCGAATTCCTTGCCCGGGACAGTTACCACGAGCGCCTTCGCAAGCAGGAACCTCGAGGTTTCCACCGAGTTGTTATTGAAAGCCCGGAGGTCCGGCAAGGCATAAAATGTACCGTCGGGCGGGATCAGGCGCGCGCCGTTGAATGATTTCATCTCCTGGAGCAGAACATCGCGATTGTTCTGTATTTGAAGCCTGATTGCCTCCACCACCGATTGCAGGCCATTGAGCGCGCCCTCCGCTGCCGCCTGGCTGACCGGCGACACGCCCGACGTCGTCTGCGCTGTGACATTGGCCATCACGCGGACTAAGTCACGCGGCGCCACCACCCAACCCACGCGGAAGCCTGTCATTCCATAGAGTTTGGCGACCCCATTGACGATAATGATGTGCGAATCTTCGACGACCCTCCGAGTAAAGCGCGTGGCGGGAGCGGCTTCTTTTTTGTCGAAGGTGAGTTTGTGATAGATGTCATCGCAAACAAGAAAAATGCCTTTGTGCTCGCAGAAATCGACTAGGCTTTCTATCAACTGCGCCGGATAGATGACGCCCGAGGGGTTATTCGGGCTGTTGACTATGATGGCCCGCGTATAAGACGTGACAGCCTTCTGGATATCTTCGAAACGCGGGGTGAATGTACCGTCTTCGGGCGTGACGATCACCGGCCTCGCGGCGCACATCTTGATGATTTCCGGGTAGGACACCCAGTACGGGGCGATCACGATCACCTCATCCTGCGGATTCAGGATGGTATAGAAAATATTGAATAAGGACTGTTTCGCCCCGTTGGTGATAATAATGTTCTCTGGGGCCACCAGTCGATCATAGTTCTCTTCCGTGTAACGTACAACAGCTTTCTTCAAGGAGGCTGTGCCATCCACCGGCGTGTATTTCACCTCCCCGCTTGTTAGCTTGGCAGCCGAAGAAAGAATGGCATTGATTGGCGTTTTGTTCTTTGGCTCCCCGATGCCCAGATGAATAACGTCCTCGCCGCGTTCCCTTAAAAGGCGCGCTTCTTCATTAAGCGCCAGGGTCGGTGATTCGGCAATATCGCAGGCTAGCTTGCTCAATCTCATGCATGCTCCTAGATTCTCTCCACTCCGAAGCCCTCAGGAGTGAGGGAAAACAAAACTGGTCAGGTTGCACCTGACCAGATGGGGTTCGACCATTCAAAAGGGCATACGCACGTCGCAAGCGGCAATGCCGACTCTGATGATGTCCGACAAGGTGCTCACTTGGCGATTATACTATACCGAGCGACTCTTACTCGATCGCAGCAAAATCCGCCGGGGTGCCAAGTTGGAATCCGATGGACGTATTTGCGATGCGGCGGGCTAGCCCCAAAAGAACGTTTCCCGTCCCAACTTCTGCAAAGGTGGTGAGGCCTTGCCCTGCAAACAACTGCACCGTTTCCGTCCAGCGTACTCGCGACTGCATCTGGGCCTCGATGTCGTTTCGGACGTCCGCAGCGGATTTGAGGGCCCGGCAAGCCACGTTGCCAACGAGTGGAATTTGCAGATCCTTGAAATCGGCGCCGCCAACTGCCTCGTTCCATTCATCTTGTATGGACGCCATCAATTTGGAATGCGCTGCGATCGAAACCGTCAGGGGAATCGTCCGCTTTGCGCCGGCTGCTTTTGCTGCTTGCATGGCGCGTTCGACCGCCGCCTTCGCGCCGGAAATAACAACCTGGCCCGGGGAATTGTCATTAGCTACTTGGACAGGCTCTTCCGGTGTTGATGCCGCCGCGCAAACCGCCTCTAATTGCGGGATGCCCAGATTGAGGATGGCTGCCATCCCACCAGGGTGACTTTCGCCTGCCCTTTTCATCAGTTCGCCACGCCGGCGGACAAGCCTCAATCCGGCCTCGAATGTCAGGCTTCCGGCCGCTGCCGCCGCCGATAATTGGCCCAAAGAGTGCCCGGCGACGGCTGCCGGATTGAATTCCGGCCAGAGATGCTTCAGGACGCTGAAGGCCGCATAGGAATGAACATACAGGGCGGGCTGGGTATTGACCGTGTCGTTCAGCTCCACCTCCGGCCCGTCCCACATCAATGTCGACAATCCAAAACCCAGGATGGAATCTGCTTGTTGAAAGATGCTTTTCGCCGTGGGATACGCCATCCCAAGTTCGCGTCCCATGCCAACAATTTGTGAGCCCTGTCCCGGAAACAAAAGGGCAGTTATGCCGGATTCCAATTTCATCGCTAATTCCTTTTCCCCTTAAACACAAACGAGCCGTGTTCGTCACGGCTCGTTACGGCTACTCGGGTTGCTTCTTTTCTTTGCTTACTTCAAAAACCTCACGACCCTGATAGTGTCCGCAGTTCGGACAGACCGTATGCGGCAGGCGCATGGAACCGCAATTTGAGCAGGCAACCAGGTTTCGGCCCTGCAAGGCGTCATGGGCGCGCCGACGATCGCGGCGTCCCTTCGAATGCTTACGTTTTGGATGTGGAGTCATCAGTTTTCCCTTACGAAAGATTTCTGGCGAAGCGGGCAGGATTATAGCGGCTTCAGACAGTGACGTCAAGCCTGAAACGTTGTAGAATCGAATTGTGGAAGTGCAGATTGCAGTTGCCAAGGTCAACAAATATGCATCTTCCGAGAGCGGCGATACACTGGAGGCCGTGGAGCGCCCGAACGGCGGGCTTTCGGTGGTGCTGGCCGATGGGCAAACCTCTGGCCGCGGCGCGAAGGCCGTCTCCATGATGGTGGTACGGAAGGTTGTCAGCCTCCTTGCAGAAGGCGTGCGCGATGGCGCCGCCGCCCGCGCCGCATCGGACGCCCTCTACACAGACAAGCGGGGCAAGGTGGTCTCTACGCTGAACATCGCCTCCGTTGACCTGCACAGCGGCACAATCGTCCTCACACGCAACAACCCCGCCCCGATCTTCGTCTGCCGCGGTGACCAGACCGATTGCCTGGGTGCTGAGAGCGTGCCGCTCGGAACGTCACGCGACGTGCGCCCGGTCATCACCGAGATTGAGATCGAGACCGGGCTATCCATCGTCATCAGTACCGACGGGCTAAATCACGCCGGGGAACGGCGGGGACAGCCTATGGACGTCTGCGAGGTGATCCGATCTTTGCTTGACGAGCAGGATCCCGCGCCCCAGGAGCTCGCCGACGCATTATTGGCCTATGCCGTCCGACTTGATGAGAATCGGCCCGCTGACGACATTAGCGTCTTGGTGCTAAAAGTAGTCCCGCGGAGTGGTGACGATGCTCGCCGCATGGAGATCAGACTCCCCATTTCCGCCTAGAACTGACAGGTCGGGGTTGCATCTCATGCACGGGGGCAAGGGGCCGGCTCCTCCCTCAACTGGAGTTGGGATTCCCAGAAGGATCCGTCGGAGAAACTTGCCGACGAAAGTAAACGGCTTTGAAGGAGCGAACGCTCGGCAGCGGGGGCGGCTGGGGAACGCCGGATAATCCAGTGTGCGAAGATGGATGACCCTGATCGCAAGAGATTCCTTATTGGCGTCGTGGGGCCGTGTGGCTCCGGCAAATCAACACTCGTTGCAGGCTTGGAAAACCGAGGGTTTCGTTGTCGCCACATTGCCCAGGAGCATTCATATGTACCTTATATGTGGAAGCGGATCACGAATCCCGATCTTCTGATCTACCTTAACGCTTCATTTTCAGTCTGCACACGCCGGCGACGGCTAAATTGGACACCGGCTGACTATGCAGAGCAACTCCGCCGCCTGTCTCACGCACGGGAGAGTGCACATCTGTACCTTGACACCGATCGGCTCTCCTCTGCCGAGGTTCTCGAAGAAGTTGTCCACTTCCTTGATGCGCAGCTATGACCACTTTCCTCAAGTTTCGATCTCCGATTCACGATTGCAGCCTTTCAGAGTATAATCACGAAGCGCCAGCCTCGCGTATGTCATCCGCGCCGCTGGTATTTTTATGGACGGAGTAAACCATGCGTAGCCGAAACAATTGGCTGATCGTGATCGTTGTGCTTGTCGCCTTTTCGCTCTGGGTGGACCTGACAAACCAGATCACGATCACGAACCCCTTCAACGACAAAACAGTTGTAAACCGCAATACCCAAATCCGACGCGGGCTCGATACGCTCGGTGGCCTCCAGACGCTGCTCCAGGCAGACGTTGCCAATTGTTCATCTGTCACTCAAAATGATATGCAGGTGACCCGGCAGATTCTTGAGAGCCGCGCAAACGCACTTGGCGTCGGTGAAATTGTGATGCAGATTGCCGGTCAATGTCGCATCGTGGCTGAATTTCCTGGCGTAAGCAACCCGGAAGAAGTTGTGGCCGCCCTGCAGCAAACAGCTCTCCTCGAATTTGTCGACATGGGCAGCAATCCCTTGGCCGAAGGGACTACGGTGCAAACAGACTACGGCCAATCTGCCTCCGCCGGAGCACCGGCTGCGCTTACGCCGTCACCCACGGCCACTCTCTCCGTGACGGCGACCCCGCAAGCCAGCGCTACTGCCCAAGCGGGCGCCACTCCAACGGCGGCTCCTCAAATCTATCACACTGTGATGACCGGCTCAGCCCTCGACACGGTAACTGTCCAGGCCGGCTCCCTGGCTGGTCAATATGAAATAGCCTTCACTCTGAAAGCTGCTGGCGCAAAAGTCTTCAGCGACTACACGACCGGCCACGTTGGACAGTATTTGGCCATCGTGCTCGACAAGAAGGTGTTATCCGCCCCTGTTATCAAGACCGCCATCACCGACGGACAAGGCGTGATTCAAGGCAGCTTTACATCTGACACCGCCAATGCCTTGGCCGTGCAGCTTCGCTATGGTGCACTGCCCGTCCCGGTGAAAGTGGTCGAAAGCCAGACCGTCGGCCCAACCCTGGGGGCAGAGTCGGTTCGCAAGAGTCTGCTGGCCGGGATCATCGGATTGTCGGTGGTTGTGCTCTTTATGGCCCTTTACTACCGGGCTCCAGGAGTTCTTGCCGACCTGGCTCTGATTACATACGCCCTCATAACCCTCATGCTCTACAAGATCATCCCCATCACCCTGACCCTGCCCGGTCTCGCAGGCTTCATACTCAGCATCGGCATGGCCGTAGATGCCAACATCCTGATTTTCGAGCGGCTCAAGGAAGAACTCCGTGCTGGCCGCGGGCTTCAACAGGCAATCGACCTTGGCTGGAGCCGTGCCTGGCCGTCCATTCGCGACTCCAATTCGTCCACGCTGATCACCTGCCTGATTCTGTTCGTCTTCGGCAACACATTCGGCGCGAGCATGGTCAAGGGCTTCTCGATCACGCTGGCGCTGGGCGTATTGATCTCGCTATTTACCGCGATTATCGTGACTCGCACCTACCTGCATCTTGTACTGGACAACTTGAAATTGGCCGAGCATCCGAAATGGTTTGGCCTTTAGGAAGATCTCATGAATATCATCAAGAATCGCTACATCTACTTCCTGATCTCGCTGCTTGTCATCGTGCCTGGCATCGTCTTTATGGCTTTGCACTGGACTTCCACCGGCGAAGGACCTCTCACCCTGGGAATCGACTTTAAAGGTGGATCATTGCTGGAGGTCCAATTCGCGGGAACGCGGCCCCCGGACACGGACATCAGCGCTATGTATGCTCAGTTCTCGACATCCGCACAGCCGATCGCCGATCCTATCATCCAGCCGTTGGGCACGGATTCCTACTCCATCCGGTCCAAACAGATGGACGATGCCACGAAAGGCAAGTTGGTGGCCGCCATGCAGTCAAAGTCCGGATCCACGGTGACCGTGCTCAACTTCACCTCGGTTTCACCTTCCATCGGCGCGGAGGTAACGCGAGCCGCTGGGGAAGCCATCCTGATGGCTGCAGCTGCCATCCTCCTCTACATTTGGTACGCGTTTCGCGGCGTCGATCATCCTTTCCGATATGGCACGGCAGCCATCATTGCAATGTTCCACGATGTATTTGTTGTCCTTGGCGTAGAGGCGATGCTGGGCTATTTCCTGCACTGGGAAGCGGACGCCCTCTTCCTTACAGCCGTGCTAACGGTTATCGGCTTCTCCGTCCACGACACGATCGTCGTTTTCGACCGAATTCGCGAAAACGCCAACATTTACCGCAGGGTCGAATATGAAACAATGGTCAACCATTCTGTCGTGCAGACGCTGGATCGGTCGATCAATACCCAGCTGACTGTCATGTTCACTCTGTTTGCGCTGGCATTGTTCGGTGGAGACAGCATCCGCCATTTCGTAATCATCCTGCTAGTGGGCATTTTCAGCGGCACATATTCCTCCATCTTCAACGCCTCCCCCATTCTGGTGGTCTGGCAAAACCAGGAATGGAAAGGCTGGTTTGGGCGCAAAGTGGAGTCGGCGGGGTAAGCGGCGTTCAAGTCATGTTGTGCCGCAGTAGCGCGTCGTCTGATGCGCTACTGTTTTTATGGGTAGTCTTCTTACCGAAAAAGCAACTCCTGATTTGGTCAAATAGGGTCATAGCAGCCGCTAGGCTTCGGGTTAGGGCGCAGCGGTTTCACCCACTCAGTCTTCGGCCGGACGGCCGCGGCCTTCGCCAATACAAAATAGAGGCGGTTTGACTGCGACAACACTCAGCTTCCTGCTCAAGGGCTTTCTTATTGGGTTTGCCATTGCTGCGCCTGTTGGCCCAATTGGCGTGCTTTGTATTCGCCGGACTCTGGCTAATGGACGCCTGATCGGGTTTCTTTCGGGCCTCGGAGCTGCCACGGCAGATATGTCGTACGGGGCAGTGGCCGCCTTTGGCCTGACAGCCGTGCAACGGTTTCTGGTCGGCGGCCAAGTCTGGTTGCATCTAATTGGCGGACTATTCTTGATCTTTCTCGGTCTGCGCACATTTTTCGCCACCGCCAGCCCGAGGACTATACCCCTCCAGGCAGACGAGCCGGTCAAATCCAGGCGCAGTCGGCTGTCTGCATATCTTTCGACAGTCGCCCTCACGCTGACAAATCCAGCCACGATCATTTCATTCGGCGTCATTTTTGCGGGTCTTCGACTCGGCGAGACCCACGGCAATTATCTTTTGGCGGCGCTCCTGGTTGCGGGCGTCTTTCTTGGCTCTGCGGCCTGGTGGCTGACGCTGAGCGGCGTTGTCGGCCTGGTTCGCGAGAGGTTTACGCCTGCTTGGATGACCTGGGTGAACAGGTTCGCCGGCGCCATCATTTTCGGATTTGGAGTAGTCACGCTGATCGTCAAATGATCCATTGATTGCCATCCTCGGTGCCCAGTCAGGCAAGACTATGCTACTCCGGGGAAAGGCTGCCATCGACCGTTTCATGGAGCGATATGTCCAAAGTTGCAGTGATGACGGATAGCACAGCATGCCTGCCGGAGGCAATGGTCAAACAGTACCGGCTGACTATTCTGCCGCTCACTATGATATGGGACGAAAAATCCTTTCGGGACGGCATCGACCTTCTGCCGGACGAGTTCTACAAACGGCTCGCCGGCTCTCGGAGCATGCCAACTACGTCGCAGATTACGATCGCTGCCATGCAGGCGGCCTTCGAAGGATTATTGCAGCAGGAATATGCTGTGCTCGGCATATTTCTTTCATCCAAGTTCTCTGGAACGTTCCAGTCGGCCGTGCAGGCACGTGAGTTGATCCCAGGCGCCGGCAACAGGATTGCCCTCGTCGACTCGCGGCTCACGATCATGGCTATGGGCTGGCCGGTGCTGGCGGCGGCTCGGGCCGCACTGGCGGGAGAGGACCTGATCGCATGCACCCGCATCGCTGAAAACGCGCGAGACCACAGCGGCGTCCTCTTCGTCGTTGACACCCTTGAATATTTGCGTCGCGGCGGAAGGATCGGCGGGGCGCAAGCCTTGCTTGGTTCTGTACTTAATATCAAGCCGGTTCTGGAAATGCGTGACGGACAAATTGAATCCGTGGAGAAGATCCGTACCAAGACCCGGGCACTGGAACGCGTGGTCGAACTCGCGGTTCAGCGCATCGGCGGACGGACACCGGTGCGTATCGCAACTGCGCATGCGAACGCCGAAGCCGAGGCAACCGCGTTGTTGAACCTTGCCAGGGCTCAACTAGCCCCGGTCGAGACTTTCTGCGGTCCCCTGAGTCCGGTGATTGGCGCCCACGCCGGGCCCGGAACCGTCGCGCTAGCCTACATGGCGGGGATTACTTAGACCCTATCCGTAAATTAGATATGCACGCACATGTTCCACAGGAGGAAGCCTCGCCCGCATGCAGAACCCCTGCATCTGCGAGAATCGCGCGCCGTTCGTGAAACAACGGGGAACAACTCAAAAAAGTGCACACCTGTGGGAGGCCTACGGGAAGGGGAGCAATGAATGGCTATATTTGTGCATTGTTTTTGGAAAAACAGCCAGGCTGGCCCTGCGGGCCAGAGGGCGAGTCGCGACTCGCCCCTAAAATGCACAAGGTGGAGGTTGTTTGTTCAGCACCTACAATTCTGCATCAGGAGTGTAATCTTGTTAAGATTTCATCGGTTTACGGATAGAGTCTTAGGCATTGCGGACCTGGCCTGGTCCTCTGCCGCGCATATTATTGGCGGACAAGGCGCAGGAACTGTTCCTGACGCAATTCTCCTCCTGGGGGAACGATAATAAAGTCCGACTGGCTTTCCTCAGCGTTTGAGGCAACCTGCATTAGCCTCTCGAAGAAGTCGGGCGATCCCAGCATTTCCTCGTAACGCATTCCCCAGCGCTCGCAGAAGTGGGCTACTTCCTGGGCGCGCGTGCGGTACGTATCCAGATCCTGTTGGCTGTGAGCCACCAGTACCAGGCGTTTGTAGTTGTGGTAGAGGTAGTCAATCAGCCAATCTGCTTTGGCACGGCCGTAACGGTTGACGTACCGCTGGTATTCCTGCAGCGGATTGCTGCCCGATTCCAACCAGCCTTTCGTCAAGTAGTACGTGGCAGGTTGATCCTGGAATTCCTGCTGATACCGCTCATAGGAGCCAAGAAAGACTGCAATGCAGTCGTCTGCACGTGGGATCAGCAGAGTGTGCCTTCCCGCCCGGATGCCATCCAGCCCATTTCCGCAAAGCCCGTAGCCCAGCACCACGAGGCTGGAATCTGGCAGGGTATCCAGCGCGTCCTGGACTGCCTCTTTCAGCTTCTTGGGAGTCTCATGCAGCCCGTAATCCAGGAAAACATACTTCTGGATTGTGCCGGCCCTGCCAAAGCGATCAAACAGATCTTGGAAGACGCGGCACGCAATGACCACGGTCGGGCGGTTGGTTGGATGGCTCATCGCAAGCTTAGGCGGTATCCAGACTCTGATCTGCCACAGGGGCGTGTGGAATCAGCATTTTTATCACATGGAGTCATGGGCTGGGTTCGATTGGGTACCAGATTTGCGCCAGGTAACCCTGAGCGTCGAGCTGCCCTGTTTGCTCGAGTAGCTGCGCTTTGTCGTTGATACAGTGCCAGCTGTAGATGGTATCGTGGCCCGTGGCACTCATCGGGATAAAATCCGAGTTTGGGTTAGCCCGGCAATAATCCTCCATCGGCGGAGTCGGCGTCTTGTTGCTGTTGCCTTTGGAATCGCAAGGCAGGTTTGCGCCGAAATTGCAGGCGTAAACCTTGCCGCCCATGCACCTCCAAATGGTACTCTGCCGGAGCACATCCATCGGCTCGGTACTCCCCTCCAGGCCGGCCGCCTTCTTGAAACCACTGATGATCTGATCGGGGATCGGCGCGCCCGTGTAGCGGGAATCTGGCTTATCGGTTGTACCAGCCGCCTTGCAGTAGGCAAATGGGTCGGTGAAGGTCCCCGCCGCGGCAGTCAACCCCGGAGGCGGATTCGATGGCGTCGTAGCAACAACTCCGGGTTGAGGTGAACACGCTGCGGCCATCATTCCCAGCAGCGCGATCAAAATCCATGGAAGCAGAACAGGAAATCTTCGCATGCTAATCTCCAGGGCCGGCTTCACCGCGTGAACGCCGGAGGGCAATTGCCTCATGCCAGCTATGCGCTTGCCTGTGTTTCCGTCAATGGGTCATCGTGCGCTGAAAGATTTTGTGCAGGAATGAGCCACGACAGCACCACAAGAGCCATGAGCATGGCCAGCAGAGCGGGCAGGCTGTTTGCAAATAGCGACGGCCGGTTTGTAAAAGAATAGAGGGTCGAGGAATATGCAAGGGCCAGTAGAAAGAGCAATGCAATTCGTATCACTCGACCCCACGCACACGTAACTTGTCTTCGGGATTCTTCTGCCAGCAGGAAGATTGACACGGGAGCGGCCAGAATGGATAGGGTGTAATCAAAGCTTACGGGCGGTATGAGCAGGGCGCCGATGCAGCAAGCCAGCAGTAGTTGCGGATCGAATCCCTGGTGCTTGACGCGGTACGCCCTGAGAACAATCAAGAGCATGCAGCCGCATATCAGAATGAAAAGAGCAGCCTGTAGCGCTCCGGAGTTTTGGCTCGTCCAGGCGATGCCGCGTCTGGAGATGCTCCGGGCCGCCAATTGAACGAATGAACTGATCGAATGATTGTCAACGGCAACAACCGCGTCCCCGCTTGGCCCAGGGATTGAGTTGATGAAATCCAGGAAAATACGGGGCCCAAGCGCAAAGAACAAGGCGAAATTTCCGGCGGTGAGAAGCGCGAACCTCTTGGCGTTCGTCCACCAATCATGCCAGTTGTCGACGAACATGAGCACAAATATGAACGGATAGAGCTTCAACTGAACGGATATCGCGAACAGCAGGTAGGCCGCGAAGCGATGCCGCGGGTGCTTGTGAAATAACCAGACCGCAGAGAATGCCAGGAGTACGGCAATCACGTTGAATTGCCCACGGTTGAGCTCGAATTGGAAACCGTACGACACTGCGCCGGCGGCAAACATGAGCAGTAGCAGCGGTGACGCCCGTTTCTCTGCGCCCAGCCATAATGGCAAAGCGAACGTAACGATCCCAAAACAAACAATGTTCACAAAAGTCATGATCGTGTACGCTGTGGCGAAATCGAGGGGAATCAAAGGCGCAAAGAGTAAGGTGTCCAGAGGCGGATAGAGGTTCGTCCCGATGTAGGGGGTTTGACGGTTTAGCCACCAGGGTCTGAAGTAGTTCAGCGTCAGCCTCAGGTCGGCGCCGATATCCCCTCCCCCCGTCGGAACGTATCGGAAGAATTGCATCTTTGGTCCGGACAGGAATATGGGGGCTATAAAGAACAGGATATATGAAACGAAGAATCCCAGGAGAATCCAAACAAGGACTTGAACATCCAGGATACGCTTAACCAGCGATTGAATCCTGGGGCGAATCATACAGGCTGCTCCATCCAGCTTGAAGCAGCATCGGCGGATTGAGCAACTTTGCTCGAAGGCAAATTGCGCAATTCTACCGGGCCTCCTTCCCGAGCCGGCACACACTTGTCGCACGACCGTTTCCGCACACGGATGGACCGTATGATTCTGTCCACGATAGCCCCGGCCGCTGAAGCTTCCTGCTACACAGGCTGAATTGCACTCGCCGCATATACACGCATGACCTCCGTATTCAACAACCCGACTCGGTTGCCGCCAGTCTGGCTCTCGAATTATAGCCTAAGCACTTTCCAGCACATGCCTCAGATCGCGCTGAAGTCGCGCGGCAACCGGGAGGCCGCGCTGCTTCTTGCGCATAGGAGAGAACTGCTGTATAGTAATGGCGAGTCGTGTTCATTTGCCTGCCGTCCACAAAGAGAGGGCGCGATGAGTGCTAAGAGAATTTTCCAATCGATTGCGGTTGTAGGAATTCTGGCGGGGTCTTTTGTTGCAACCGGCAGCGCCATGGCTGTATCCGGCGTCTGCAACGGTTACATGACCGCCCAACCCGGTGATACGTTGAGCAGTATTGCGGCAACCTGCGGAACCACTGTCGCAATCATCCAGGCCGCCAACCCCGGTCTTGGCGCGACGGTTTACGCTGGACAAGTGCTGTTCGTCGCAACAGGAAACTCATCCGTCACTGCTCCCACGCCGACCGCGACCGCAGGCGGCATCTATATAGTGCAGCCCGGAGACACCCTGGGCAACATTGCGCTGCGGTATGGAGTGTCGATAAGTGATATCCTGGCCGCTAATCCGCAGATATGGAACCCCAGTTTGATCTACCCTGGCCAGGCCATTACCTTGCCCGCTTTCGCTGCACTGCCGACCTACACCTACTATCCGCCCGCCTATTACCCGCCCGCCTATTACCCTTCCACCGCCTACCCCGCCCCTTTAGTTTCCTCTCATTTCCCGGTCCTCAAGGTCACCTATGGACACGGATTAATCGTCCGAACCGGCCCCGGCATGAATTATCCTGAAATTCAGTCCCCGCTTATTTCGGCTGTCAGGAAGACAACCTGGCAATACATAAAGAACTCCATGACCATGGATTCCTCAACGGGCTTTGTATGGGTGGAAATCAACCTTGGTCAAACAGTGAACGGTTATTCCACGGGCTGGATAGTTGTCAGGGATGGGCTTGGCAATTACCTCACCGACCCGAACATTGGCCCGAAGATTAATCCCAACGACCCGTAAATCCGGTTACCTTGCCGTCCGGTGACCGCGGTTGCCGGATAGTATCTCTGAAGGCAGGGCCTTCGTTATCGAAGGCCCTCCGCATGTCCGCATCGGCGAAACGGGCATCAGGCCAATTCTCGTAACCGGTGCCAAGCCGGAAAATGTCACGACATGAGAGGATTGTAAAATGACTGCAGGCCGAGAAAAATGGGACTTTTGCAGGCTGGAGGATTTGCTCGCCGGAAGTTTCGTTGTCGCAAAGCTGATCTTCTTTACGGCCGCTGGCGAGAAGATCGAACGCTTATCCGCGGATGACGACAGCTCGCAAAGAAACGTAGTCGCTATGAGGATTGCCCAACTTGGCGATGAAGGCTGGGAAATGGCCGGAATGGGCATAACCGGCCAGGGTTCACATGCGGTCTATTTCAAGCGAAAGCGAACCTAAGTCGACGCCCATTGCAGCAGAGAGCATAAATCCCGGGTTTCCGAACCTCCGTTGATTCCTTTGGAGATTGGATCCTCTGAAATTACAAGCCCCTCTTGCGAGGGGCTTGGCCGCTGTAATTTGAAGGGCTCTTACCGCATGCGGCTATTTCAAGACGAACATGCTCATTTAGCTCGAGGGCTGGGTCCCCAGCGTTATTTGTACCTGGATTTCCTGACCGCCGCGCAGGACCGTCACGGTAACCGACTGGCCAGGCTGAGTGCTGTCGTACAGGTAAGAGACCAGGTCTTCGAAGCGCGTGATCGATTTGCCGTCTATGCCTGTAATAATATCGCCGGCGGCTGTCGGGGTGCCGGTCGCATCGACTGTGGCAGGTTTGATGCCGGCTTTTTCAGCGGGCCCACCCGCCACGACGGTAGCTACCAGGACGCCTTGCTGCCCGGCTTTCAGGTTAAGGGCGCTGACGACGTCCGGAGTTACGCTGACGCCTGATATGCCCAGGTACGAGTGCACGGCCACGCCCTTCGAGATCAACTGCTGAGCCACCTGGTTGACGATGGCCGAAGGGATCGCAAAGCCGATGCCCGAGTTCGAGCCGCTTTGTGATTCGATCTGTGAAGGCACGCCGATCAGCGCGCCGTTCATGTCGACCAGGGCGCCGCCCGAGTTGCCAGGGTTGATGGCTGCATCCGTCTGGATCACGTCGGGGATCGAGAAGCTCGGTCCGTTGGTCGAACCGTTCTGGCTGCCGCCTACGCTGGAATCGATGGAGCGTCCGATGGCGCTTACAATGCCGGTTGTCATGGTGTTGGCCAGGCCGAACGGATCCCCAATGGCAACGACCATCTCGCCGACCTTGACCTGGGTTGAGTCACCTACCGTGATTGGCTTGAGCACCGAGGCCGGGGCGCCTGCAACCTGGATCACGGCGAGATCCATGTTGGCGTCAGTTCCAATGACCTTGGCGTCGTACGACGAGCCGTCTGCGAATGTCACGGTGATTCTGGCGGCGCCAGAGACCACATGGTTATTTGTCACAATGTGTCCCGAAGTGTCCCAGATGACGCCGGAGCCTTGGGCCGTGGGGATGATCTGGCCCTGGCTTCCCGGGCTGGCTTGGCCATTTCCACGGCCCCCAAAACCGCCTTGTCCGGTAGCCGCAGCAGCGCGGCTGCCGATCTCTATGGTAACAACAGAGGGGTTGACGTTCTGATAGACGGTCTCAAAGGCGCTTTGCAGCCCGGCAATGTCCGCGGGTGCCTGAGGATTCGGAGCGACTGCCGCGCCAGGCGCCGCCGATGCACTGACACTACTGGACGGCGCCACCGAGGTCGAAAGCGCGGACGGAATCTGTCCCGCCACAGCCAGGCCGCTGCAGGCGCTAACTAGCACTGTGCCGACAATGACGATGGCGGGCAAAAATCTGCTGATCTTCATGGTTTTCTCCAACAAGCCGGCCTGAATGCCGGAACCTGGACGGAATAACGACGATTGCTAGTTTACCGAAACAACATGACACAGGGATGAAAAGGAAAATCCCCCTTTAATGTTGCAAAGCGCCGGCAGCGGTAGCGCCTGAATAGGACCCGCCTATTTGCCGTGCACAGTCGCAGTAATAATCGGAAAGACTCGAGTGGGCTGAAGCACCGTTTCCCTGATTACCCCCCATCTTCCCAGCGGATTGATCGCGGCCCATCCGCCGTGATTGCTATCCATCACCAGCCGCCCCTCCATCCATACGTGTTGACGCAGGGTGGGAAGATTCCTCAGCGGGTCTCGGTCTAGGCGGCACGGCTCCTTTGCATCGGCCTGCGTCGGCGGACTAAAGCAGATAGCTTCAACTACCAGATCTCCAAGGGCATCTCCATTTCCAGCCGTCAGATAGCGGGTATAGCCGGGGTCCAGCTTCAGGAGAATGCGCAAGTCGCCGTCGGTTTGTTTCGTGATCTCATCCACGTGGCCCTCCACATGGATGCAATAGATCACGGTCTGGAGGCGGCCCGGCGAATACACATATGGCAATTGGTCGCCGGCGTCGCACACCGGTGCTGCCGGGATAATGTCTGTTCCAATTAGCGTCTGAGTGGAAATAGCGGTAGCTATTGGGACGGTTGGCGCGGAGCGGGCGATCGTGGCCTGAACGACCGGCGTCTGCAATGCGTTAACCGTTAATGTTGAAGGAGCAGCGACTATGGGCGTGCTGACAACGCTCACCACATTGCACGACAACTGGACGGCGATTTCGAGAATCACAATTGCCGCGATCTTTCGCATCTTGTCTCCTCGGACGCGGGCCGGCTCGCAGTCTTCATCGCGCAATTCTACCCGCAGTCCACCCAATTATCTTGCTGCCCGTCCTCCCCTCTGGATTGATGCTTGATTTACGGAGCAGGTATAATGGGTCGAAACGAGAGCTTGGGAAGAAGGCAGTTCATCTATGAGTCTCGAGGAAACCAAACCGACTGACTTCATCCGCGAAGCGGTCACTGAAGACCTGCGCCAGGGGCGTTACAACTATGTCCGCACGCGACTCCCGCCGGAGCCGAATGGTTATCTCCACATCGGGCATGTCAAAGCATTCATGATCGATTATCTGATCGCAAAAGAGAACGGCGGCGAGTTGATCCTGCGCTTTGACGATACCAACCCGGCCAAGGAAGAGACCGAGTACGTGGATGCAATTGAGGACGACGCGCGCTGGCTGGGCATCGAATGGGTCAAGGTTACATACGCCTCCGATTACTTCGATCAACTCTACGAATGGGCGGTGAGATTAATCAAGAAAGGGCTGGCCTACGTTGACGATCAAAGCGCCGAGGAAGTCAGCGCAACCCGCGGCACGCTGACGGAACCCGGCAAGAACTCGCCGCATCGCGACCGGACCGCCCAGGAGAATCTTGACCTGCTCGAGCGCATGAAGAACGGCGAGTTCCCCGATGGCTCCCGCGTGTTGCGGGCCAGGATCGACATGGCGCACCCGAACATCAACATGCGCGACCCGGTCATGTATCGCATCCTCCACGAACCCCCGCACCATCGCACCGGATCAAAGTGGAAGATCTACCCGATGTACGATTGGTCGCACGGGCAGAACGATTCGATGGAAGGCATCACCCATTCCCTTTGCTCGCTCGAGTATGAAAATCATCGCCCGCTGTATGAATGGTTCCTCGAGCAGCTCGACGTGTTCAAGCCGCGTCAGATCGAATTTGCACGGCTGAACCTGAGCTACACGGTGATGAGCAAGCGGAAGCTTCGCCGGCTCGTCGAGGAAGGTCACGTTACCGGCTGGGACGATCCCCGCATGCCCACGCTGCGCGCCATGCGGCGGCGCGGCTACACCGCCGATGCCATTCTCGACTTCACAGCCCGTGTGGGCGTTGCGAAGAACTATGGCATCGTCGACGTGGCGCTGCTGGAAGCATGCGTGCGCGAAGACCTTAACAAACATGCACTTCGCCGCATGGCGGTGCTCAAGCCGCTCAAGTTGGTCATTGACAATTATCCTGATGATCTCGTCGAGCAAATGGATGCGGTCAACAATCCCGAGGACCCTGGCGCGGGCACACGCAAAGTCCCATTCTCCAGGGTGCTTTACATTGAGCAGGACGATTTCCGCGAGACGCCGCCGCCCAAGTACTATCGCCTTTTCCCTGGCAACGAAATCCGCTTGAGAAATGCCTACCTGGTCAAGTGCACGCAACGCGGTGAAGGATGTCCAGGGGAAGGTGGTTGAAGTGCATGCAACCTATGATCCCGCTACTCGCGGCGGGGACTCACCCGATGGGCGCAAGGTGAAGTCCACTATTCATTGGGTCTCTGCGGCCCACGCCAAACCGGCTGAATTTCGGATTTATGATCGGCTGTTCACGAAGGAAGATCCGGAGGAAGGCGAGACGGGATTCCTGGGGTGCCTTAACCCGAACTCGCTGGCCGTCCTGACCGGCTTTGTTGAACCGCATCTGGCGCAGGTGAACGTGGGCGAGTGTTTTCAGTTCGAACGTCAGGGCTACTTCGCCGTAGACCCCGACTCCACACCGAGAAAGCCGGTATTTAACCTGACCGTGAATCTGAGAGATACCTGGGCGAAGATCGAGAAGAAGGGCAAATAGCCCGCAATTTCCTCCTGGAGTTGCCTTCCGCCGTGGGATTTGCGGCCTGCGCCGCCACAAAGCGGCGATTGGCGCAGTCAACTATGGCGCGCATTCCTGGCCGCCACAACAAACAAAAGACCTCCATCAATGAAGGCCCTTTTGGGGAAGAACCAGGCTGGGGCCAACGGATTTGCCTACACCTTGCCACAGGCATAGGCGAACCGCTATTGACTGATCCAGAGTACTTCTCAAGTTGGAGCATACGGTCTACACGGTGCTAAACCATCCATGCAGTGCTGTATTTATGGGTAGATCAGTCTACAGCGTACAAAGCTCCTACGACTTATTTCACCGATTGCACCCGAATTGCACCCGATAAGGAAGGGCGACTCTTCGGCCGAGCGGCGAATTTGGCCTACAAAATGCTTAGTTTTTCTAGGATGGCGTTTGCCAGAGCCACCTGATCCGATGGAATTTGCTGGAAGACGTACGCACTTCCGCAAAGCTGCGCGACTGCGGATAGGTGAGTAAGGAATTCTTCGTTGTCCTCATGTGATTGCCCAAGTAATCGGATCAGGCCGACAACGGAGTGAAAGGCATGGTGATTAACGTCCGCTCCCAGGATTCCGAACCCCTGCATAGTCAGCCTGAACGGAGGCAGAATAACTTCGAAGGATCGCTTGCCCTTGCCCCTGTACGCAACAAGGTTAGGCATCTTGCAAATGATTTCCCTATCGAGGGCTTGCATAATCACGCCGCTGTAGGTTAGTTGCTGCCTGAACGTGGGAATGAACCGCTATTAACTCACCCAGAGTCGTGCCGAAGTCCGTCTATGGCGTGCATAGAGTTCAAAGTGGCCTATAGAGTGCCATTTCTACGAGTAAATCAGTGTCCAGCCTGAATAGTTTCTACCGAGTGTTTCTGTATCTGCAACCGATCTGCAACCGGATTGCATCCGAAACAGGAAAGGTGACTCTAATCATTGTTGAACCTAACGGATTACGTTACCCGCTGGAGGGCGAGACAAGATGAAGCCGATTTTACGGAACGAGCTTTGAGCCGAGAGAACTGTCAGAAAACCCACAGAATCCCAAAAGTCGGGTAAAAACAGTTTGTTGGGTGGCATTTTGAAGGCATTAATATTTTGTCGGCTTCTTTTGATTTTTATTGAGGTACATCAAGCTGTCAATTTTCATAATGAATTCTTCGTAAGTCATTTTCGAATGCGGGTCATAAACGTCATATCCCATCGCAAAGCTCAGCTTGTACGGTCTTTGTGTTTCCGAGTTGAAGAATGCAACATTTTGCAAAATTCTCCCTATGGTCTGATTGAGGGCTTCCCGATTATCGACATCCATCACTATAATAAATTCATCACCCCCGAACCTTGCAATAAAGTCACGTTGCCTAAGACTTTTTCTTAAAATACTGACAGTATCTTTCAGCGCTTCATCGCCTATGTGGTGTCCATATTTGTCGTTAATGATTTTAAAGTCGTCCAGATCTATAAGAATAGCTGAAAATGGTTCTTTTGCCTTGCTATTCTTAACCTTGTCGAGCAAATAGCCTTCTAGCTGCCTTCTGTTAAATGCTCCGGTGAGATAATCGGCGTTAAGCAAGTCTATCTGAATGTTTACATATAATATAAACATTCCGATCATCATACCGGTCCATGCGTAAGACACGCCCAAAAAAAGCACCTGAAGTGTCGTGCCTATCAGGAATGGAACAAAAAACAAAAGCAGTGACGCATAATGTTTTTTGTCAATTTTATCGCGGTTAAAAAGAACGGTGAAAAAAGAATATAAGATGAGCGCATAACAAAGCGACAGGAAAATCCAGACATAATCTCCCCTGTGGTAAATATTATGATCATCAATAAAGAAATACCACCCTGTCCACAGGCTTACAACAGAAAGCAAACCATTTGACAGCACTATACAACCTAGTGTGAAGAAAATCTTTTTTAAATTGGCTTCACTCTTTTTTATCTGATAATCTGTATACAGTATCCACATCGAAGGGGCAAGTGGAATGATAATATACAAAATTAGGTTTGTTGCCTTATTCCAAAACAGAGCTGGACTACCCGGTAATCCGTCAACAAGCCAGCTTGTCGTGTCGAAGGCAATTATTATCGCATTGAGTAAAACCATTCCCAAAAAAAGTCGCTGGTGCACGAACATTTTTTCCGAAGGGTTATAGGCTTTGAAAAAGAGAATAGCCAAAATTATGATTGCTAAGATATTTATGTCAATTCTGTAAAATATATCCATCTTATACGTCCATCTTCACAACTTTAGAAATTTACGCTGAACGATTCTCTTGTAGTCATTTACTGGCAGTATATCCTAACTGCCTATCTATAGAAATAGGTTATTTGCGCAAAATGCAGTGCGCGAGGGCGAAGCCCGTCCGTAGTGAGGGCAGGCGTAGCGCCGCGAAGTGTTGCCCCTTCGGGCGTGAAGCAGTTTGACGAATGGAATGAACGGAGTGCTACAGAGTGTTTGTTCATGTTCTTGAGCGAAGGATGCCTCAGAAACCCCTTAGTGCCCCTTCGCGCCCTTCGTGGTTGAATCTCTCCTCGACCAAAATAAAAATACCGCCTCTCGGCGGTATTCTCTCAGGCTGGGGCCAACGGATTTGAACCGCTATTAACTGATCCAGAGTCAGTCGTCCTGCCATTAGACGAGGCCCCAATGGACAGCGTGCAGTATTCTAACATGCCCGGCGATGACGGGCAAGAGCAGGCCGCAGATAATCACCCGCGCGCGGCCCGGCGCGTGTTGTCTTCGACGTCCAGAAAGATCAACAACCCCTTTGCAACGGCCTGCATCAGCGCAAAGTAGAGAACACCATGCACCGGCCGCTCAAGAATGTATAGTACGTTCTGTAGTTTGTCTGTGAATCCCTGGCCGGCCATGAAGCCGCGAAAGTACTGCAGAGCGTATATCCCAAGGCCCACGGCTACATCCGCCAGATAGATCGCCGCAACCACCCAGGATAGGATGACAATCACTCGCGCCAGCCGGATGACCGCATCCCGGTCGAAATACGTGCCGAGGAATGGCTTATTGCTGTTCCTGATTTCACTCATTGCATTCTCCGCCTGCAATCGGGTTCGCGCGCGGATAGTCTGACGCTCGCCAATGGCCGACATACCTTTGGCCCAATCGCCAATTTACAAATCTACCAACTCACATCCGTTCCAGTAACGCGATGGCCCTGCGCAAGCGTTCCAGCACCTTTTCGCGCCCGATGATCTCCATGCTTTCAAATAGCGGCGGGCTCACTTTCTGCCCGGTCACCGCCACACGCAGGATGCCGAAGACCTGCGCGGCCGTCAGGCCAAGCTCGTCGACCAGCGCACGCATCGGCGGTTCCGCATTTTGGGCCGTCAGCGGCGCCAACTGCTCCAGGACCCGCAGAGACTTCCGCGCCGCCTCAAGAGCCTGCAATGTCGTGAGACCTTTCGAAATCAACTCCTCCGGTTTCGGCTGCAAATCCTCCCTGAAGAAGAAGCCTGCCATGTCCACGGCATCGTCGAGTGCCGTCGTGCGCACCTTGACAAGCGACGCCACACGCAGCAGCCTGTCATCCTGTACGTGCAGCCCCGCCCTTACAAAGAATGGCTTGACGCGCGCAGCCAGGTCCGCGTCCGACAGCAGGCGAATGTGTGTCCCGTTGAAGTGATCCAGCTTGGCGAAGTTGATGGCTGCCGGGGAAACAGTCAGATGCGCCAGGTCGAACCGCTCGACCATGTCCTGAATACTCAGCACATCATCCTCGGGCACTCCCCAGCCCATCAGCACGATCCAGTTCAGCACGCCTTCGGGGATGAATCCGAGATCGCGCATATCCTTGACAAATACCGAATAGCCATCCTTGATCGCTTCCGTTGCATCGCGTTTTGAGAGCTTGCCTTTCCCGCTCGGCTTGAGAAACAGTGAAAGGTGCACCCACTCCGGCTCCGCCCAGCCGAAGGCGCGTATCACGTTGACGTGCACCGGAAAGGTGCTCAGCCACTCCGCCCCGCGAAGTACATGGGTGATCTCCATCAGGTGGTCGTCCACCATGGCGGCCAGGTGGTAGGTCGGCAGTCCATCCGATTTCACGATCACATAATCGTCGATGTTCCTGTTCTCGATGACGATGTCGCCTCGCAGCAGATCGTGCGCCGTCGTTGCGCCTTCCTTCGGCATTTTGAAACGGATTACGTGCCGCTCCCCTTGGGCAACCCTCCGCCCGGCTTCATCCGGATCGAGGCGCCGGCACAGCCCGTCATAGAACTGAGGCTGCTTCAGGCGCTGTTGGTCCTGCCGCATTTTCTCGAGTCTCTCCGGCGTGCAGAAGCATGGGTAGGCATGTCCGCTGTCAACCAGAATCCGCGCGTGCTGGGTATAGATGTCGCGGCGCTCGGTCTGGCGATATGGGCCGAAAGGTCCGCCGACATCCGGGCCTTCGTCGTACTCAAGCCCGAGCCAGCGCAGGCCGTCCATGATCTCCTGCTCCGAACCGGGCACCGTGCGCTTGATATCGGTGTCTTCCACTCGCAATACGAACTTGCCGCCCGTTTTCTTGGCCAGCAGATAGTCGTAAAGCGCCGTGCGCGCCGTCGCAAGATGCATGTGCCCCGTCGGCGACGGTGCCACCCGCACTCGCATCGGTTTTGAATAGTCTGTCATCGGGTTAGAAATCCAACTCTTTGTGGCGCATTACGACGCTTTCTACAAGGCCCACGCCTATCATCAGTGCCATCAAGCCTGAGCCGCCATAACTTATGAACGGCAGTGGCAAGCCTGAAACCGGGATCAGGTTTAGATTTACCGCAATATTCGCCGCACTTTGGAAGAAGAGCAGAATGGCAACCCCGAAGCTGATCATGGCGCCGGACACATCGCGGGCCTTTTGGGCTGCGCGGATGCAGCGCCAGATGATAAAAGCCTCTATGATGATGACCAATATCGCCCCGACGATGCCAAATTCCTCCGCCGTCACGGAAAAGATGAAGTCCGTGTGTCGCACTTTCATGAATCGCAATTGGGTCTGGGTTCCGTGGCCGTAGCCTTTGCCAAAGAGACCGCCGGAGCCGATGGCGATCAGCGCCTGCAGCACGTTATAGGTGGCTCCGTTGCGGGCATTCGGATCCTGGTGCACAAAATTGATGATCCGCGCTTGCTGATACGAGTGGAGGAACGGAAAGGCTACGACGCCGACGAGGACCGCCCCCGCGGCCAGCCAGGCGATCTGCTTAACCTGTACCCCTGCAAGCCAAACCATGGCAGCCCAGATGAACATCGTCACGATCACGTTGGACAGGTTGGGTTGAAGCAGAATCCAGATGACGAGGCCCCACACCCATGCAAGGCTCTGCAGGATCCATTTCAGATCCCTGGGATCGTTCTGGCTTTTCTCGAAGTACCGGGCCAGCGTCAGGATCACCACGATCTTCGCAAATTCCGTCGGCTGGACAAACAGCACACCGACTTGAAACCAGCGCTGCGCGCCGAAGGCGGCCTGGCCCAATCCCGAAAGGGACATCAGGAACAGCATCATCACGATATAGATGGGCCAATGCAGCGAAAGCCAGTAGCGGTAGTCAATGCTGGCAAGTATTATGATCACCACCGCGCCCGCCGCGGCAAAATACACCTGTCGCGTATCGTAGCCGGCCAGATCTCCGTTACCCGCGATGGCCGAGCGAATCATCATCGCGCCGAACGCACTGGCCAGGACGACGGCGCCGAGCAGCAGAAAATCGAAATTTCGCCAGGAGAGCCCGCGCATTGCTTAGTCTGCGCGGCGGCGTGTCACGCTCCGTAGAGGAATATCCGCCACTAGCCGCTGAGAACGGCCATCATGCTCTACTGCGATTTGAACCGCGTCTGAATCTATGTCTACGTGTCTGGAAATCACTTGCAGAATTTCGTCTTTCAGCGCAGTCAATTCCGTGGCCGTGAGGTTGGTCCGGTCGTGGATCAGTACGAGTTGCAGTCGTTCCTTTGCGCTCTGGGCGCTGCGCTTCTGCCCAAACCAGTTCATCATCTCCTCCCGGTCATCTTTTGGAGACGGTTCCAAAGCCCGATCTGCTTTTCCATATCCAGGAAGGGAACCTCCTCCCCTTTGATCCGTTTGGCGATATTACGAAATGCCTGGCCCGCGCGACTCTTGGGATCCTGCGCCACCGGCGTGCCGCGATTGGAACTGACGATCACACTTTCATCCTCGGGGACAATGCCGACCAGAGCAATGCCAAGCAGGTCGAGCACGTCTTCGGGAGACAGCATATCGTGCTGCTTCACGAGAGCTTGATTGAGTCGATTGATAATGAGGCCGGGAGACCTCTTCTCCTCGGCTTCAAGAATGCCGATGACGCGGTCCGCATCTCGCACAGCCGAAACTTCAGGGTTGGTAATCACGAGCACACGATCGGCGGGTGCGATTGCATTGCGGAAGCCGCGCTCGATCCCCGCCGGCGAGTCGATGAAGATGAAGTCCGCCTCGGGCCGCAGCTCGTTGCATACACGCACCATGTCGGACGGCGAAACCGCATTCTTGTCGCGGGTTTGGGCCGCGGGGATGAGAAATAGCTCGGGGAAATGCTTGTCCCGGATCATGGCCTGCCGGAGTTTGCAGCGTCCTTCAATTACGTCCACAATGTCGTAGACAATCCGGTTCTCGAGTCCCATTACAACATCGAGATTGCGCAGCCCGATATCGCCATCGAGACAGACGATCTTGGCCCCGGTTATCGCGAGCGCTACGGCGATATTTGCGACGGCGGTGGTCTTGCCCACTCCGCCCTTCCCAGATGAAATCGTAATCACTTGAGCAGTCATGGATTATCCTGTGTTTCCGGGCTGCCAGGCTTCGATAACGACTCCTTCATCGCGAAGCAGCGCCATTTCGGGCTTGCCGGTCTCTTTCTTCTTGGAGAGGCTTACCATGCTGTCCGCGATCTGCAATCGGATCGGTAACAAATCGAGCGCACACACGATGGCGCTTTCCGCCCCTTTTGAGCCGGCATGGACTGCGCCGCGCAGCCGGCCCCATACAATCACGCTGCCCTCGGCCACGATTTCTGCCCCGGGATTAACATCGCCGACCACGACGATGTGACCGGCGTATACAACCCGAACGCCGGAGCGCAGTGTCTTGTTCACGAAGAGAGCCGACTCCTCCCCTACTGCCCCGGATTCGAAGCTATGGCTCTCTTCGGGGCGCGGCTTGGAAATACGAGTGGCCAGACCGAGCAATTGCGCAGTCTTCTCGGTTGTCGGTGACTCACTGATGACTGCCCAAAGTGACACATTTCGCTCGGAGAGACGATCGCGCAATTCCACCATCTCGTTCACTTTGAGGACCTGCCCGCCGACATCCAACGCCAGGCGGGCGCCCCGGAAGAATGCCTCCTGACCGTCAATCTGGGCCAGCAGGGCGGCGCTCTGCTCTTCCCACGGCGCCTCGGACAAGGAAACCATCAGGCCGTCACGTAACCCCTTGATTTGGATTAAAGATGCCAGATCATTCATCAGACAAATGCAGCCGCGCAAATTATAGCATGACTGATGCGTGAAACTGCGTTCTGGCCGATGTAGAAAACGGCTAACCGCCTCCCTTGGCCAGGTCTATAGATTTCAGCTCAAAGTAGGCCTGCATGAGACGTCCCACCACCGGGGCCGCGACCACGGCGCCTTCTCCTCCGTTGTATTCGAATGCCATGATGACGATCTCAGGATCTTCGTACGGTGCGTAGGCAATCGTCCAGCCATGCGTTGGCCATTCGCCGAACTGGCAGCGATTGGCCTTAAGGGCCACATCGTCACAATACTCGGCAGTCCCCGTTTTGCCTGCCACGGCGATTGGAAGCGGATAGTCCTGCGTAAAGACGTTGTGCAGAGTGCCTCCGGGATCCGTCACAGCCAGACGCATGCCGGCTTGCACGTCGTGCACAACCTGCGGAGCAACCGTCTTCTCCTGTCCTGTTGGAAGACAATTTCCGGCTTCGCAGGTGAATGCGGCAATCCGTGGGTCCGTGGTTATGTCCCATTTCAGATTTGGAACAAAGGGCGAAATCTGGTAGCTGCCGGCTGGTGGCACATCGGCAGTCGACGAATCCCCTAAATTGATCCACCCTTGATGAGTGGCGCCTTCGCTGTCAGTACTTGTGTGAGGCACCCAGAGGCTGAAATCTTGAGGGTTAAACCAGACGGTCTGCGGCTTGCCTGCACTATCAGCGATTTGGCGCACAATGGTCGGCTGCATTAGTTTGCCGTTATTCGCCATCGTTTCGCCGGACATCAGGACTTGCAATGGCGTCGCCAACACATAACCTTGCCCCACGGTTGCAATGTAGGTATCGCCGGTCGACCAGTTCTCACCCTGATTGATGCGCTTCCACTTCGGGTCCGGAATGAGCCCGGTTGCCTCGCCGGGCAGTTCAATTCCCGACGCCGCGCCATATCCCAACGCTCTGGCATATTCCCCGAGCCGGAAAATGCCCAGGCCTCCGTTCGGAATTTCGGTGCCGAAACCCCCGCCCACCTTATAGAAACAGACATTGCTGGAAAATGCAATGCAGTGATAGAAATCGATGTTGCCAAAACCCGCCGGGCGAGTGTCAAAAATCCAATCCACGAATGGCCGCGTATTACTGGGGCCGCACGGTTCGTTTGGCGTAAACTGCTCGCAGATCTGCAGTTCCCCGGGCGCGTAGATCACCTGATTTGGACCGGAAAGCACGCCCTCGTTCAGCGCCCCATTTGCGGCAGCCAGCTTGAATGTGGAGCCAGGCGGATATTCACTCTGGATCGCATTGTTCAGGAGCGGGTGGCGTGGGTCTTGACTGAGTTGTTGATAATAGTACGATGGGATAAAACGCGCCATGCGGTTGTTCTCGTAGGTTGGGTACGAGACCATGGCCAGGATCTCTCCCGTCTTCGGATTCATGGCGACGACCACGCCGCTTGAGATTCGCTGCTGCCCTGTATTTCCATAGAAATACCTGTTCCAGTAATTTATCTCCTGCATCAGGGATGCCTCTGCGGCCTGTTGAAGGCGCGTATCGATCGTGAGGGTAACGTTGTATCCGGGAACAGCAGCAATCGGCGGTTCCAAATTGCGAAGTTCCTTGCCGGCCACGTCCACTTGTATGACACGCTTCCCATTTTGGCCGGTAAGCACATCCTGCAGCGATAGCTCGACACCTGCATAGCCGACCTTATCCCGGTTGGCGACAAAGCCCTTGGCCAGTAATTGCGGCTCCAGTATGGCAGGAATGGGACCCAGATAGCCAATTACATCCGCGGTCAGTGATCCGGTCGGGTAGTCTCGAATCGGATTTATCTCGACGGCTACGCCCGGCCAGTCCGTGCTGTGTTCCTGCACCAGGCGGGCTACCTCTTCACTTACGTTACACTTGACCTCCACCGGGCTGTACGGCGCAAGAGAATCGCCAAGATCCACGAGTTGTGAGATCCCGGGGCCTTCAACACAGGGAGCAAATAACTTGGCTTCGTCCACCGTGCCCTGATTCACCGGGATGCCCGTCAAGTCAGACACCGCGCGATAGATCCTTTGAACATCGGCGTCGTCGTCTGGCAGATAAGCCGGGGTAATGGTTAAGTTGTATGACGCGATATTACGGGCAAGAATATAGCCGTTGCGATCGTAAATGATTCCCCGTGGGGCCGCAGAACTGATGTCCTTGGTATAGTTCTCCACCGCGAGATCGATCCATTGCTGACTGCCAAACACCTGCAGAGCCAATAGGCGGCCCAGCAGCACCGCCAGCACAATCACGATGATTACGAATACCGCAAACAACCTTCGCGCTTCAAAACGCGAGGCCCGCGGCGGGATGACCGTACTCACGCCTGCTCCGGAGATGGGAAGACCCACCGAGCCAGGTCACGCATCAATCCAAAAAGCGGGATGGCCAATAGCATATTGAGGAGAACGCTCGGCAGCGTGACCATCCCCATCGAGTCGCTCATGGAGATGGCCTCGCCCGCAAAACGTAGGTAACCGTATGACAGGAGATGCATAAACAAGGTTCCCAGAAAAGTCACGCTAAACATCGCCAGTAGCGGAGCCTGCCAGACGCGCCGCTGCAACAGCGTGGCCAGAAACACAACGCCAATATATCCGACAAGATAAATGTACCATGGCATATGCGTAACAAAGCTCACCATCACTGCCGCGAGAAAGGCCCATTGGAAGGCCGTCGTAACGCCTTGCTGCAATGCCCATGCCGCCAGGATCACCAGCAACAAGTCCGCGGTTCCAGCCAACAACACAAATTGACCGACGATCGCTGATTGAACGATGACCGCCAGGCCCAGCAAGGGTATCGCAATAATGTTCCTCATTTTATGGCGCCGAAACAGTCGGTATGAGCGGCGCAGTATCGATTGCCCGGAAGTTGGTTATTACGAGAACGATTTGGAGGCGGCTGAAATCCACGGCAGGTTGGACAGTGGCCTGCTGAAACAACTCCGCCGAAAGCTTGCGAACGTTGACAACCTGGCCCACGATCAATTGGGCCGGAAAGCCGCCGCCCAACCCTGAGGTAAGGATAAGATCACCTGGATTCACCACGGCATCCTGTGAGATCAGGTCCAGCGATATGTCACCGGTCACCGATCCAAGCAACATTGCATCCGTGTTGGCATTCTTGAGATGCACGTTCACCGACGAGCCCGAGTCGGTAACCAATTGCACGCGCGCTGCATCGGCAATAACCGCGTCGATGCGGCCGACAAGCCCCTCATTGGTGACGACCGGCATGCCGCGTTGGATTCCGTCGTTCGAACCGCGATTGATAATCACATAATGCAGGAATGGGCTTGGGTCCCGTCCGATGACAGATGCAGCCTTGTAGCTGCTCTCCGGGTTTGCGCGCGAAAAATCCACCAACGCGGCCAGGATCTCCGTCTCATTGACCCGTTGCTGCAGGTCGATCACCTGCGTCTGAAGCTGTGAGACTTGAGCCTCCAGTTCAGCGTTCCGGGTCCGCAAGGTTACCAAATCGCGTGGTGCGGCAAGGAACTCTTGTATCGCTTGCGATCTTGTGGAGAACCACTCGTCGATCGAAACCAGGCCGCCTGTGAGTTGATTGGCCGCCGAACCAAAAAACCCTCCGAAGGCCAGGGCCAAAATCCCCCCCACGATCAAGAATATGATTGTAGTCTGCAACGTACGGGAAAACAGATCCTTCATTCTCTAAAACAGGCTGAACAAATACGCATATTTAGCCCGAATCTCCGAGTTTCAGTTTTGGTGGGACGAGGAAATCACGGGCAATCGGAGCGGTCTATGCGATTCTTGACAACCGCACCTGCTCTCTTGCATCTTCTAGACTCGGTGCCGCGTGCTGCCACGCTCGAGTCCGACCAGATAACGGCTGAAGTTGTCGAAATTCTCATAAACGGCAGCTGCCCCGCGAGCGACACATGTTAGTGGATCCTCTGCGACCCACACTCGCAGCTTTAACTCGTCCGTCAGGCGATCTGCCAATCCCTGCAACAGCGCCCCGCCGCCTGCAAGGCAGATTCCTATATCCATCAGATCGGCGACGATTTCTGGCGGGATTTCGTCAAGGGCATCGCGCACCGTGTCTATGATTACCTGCACAGAACCGGACAATGCCTCCCGGATTTCCACGGAGGAAACCTCGATGGTCTCCGGCAACCCGGTTACCAGATTGCGCCCTCGTACTTCCATCGTTTTCTCGGGCTGCAGCGAATAGGCCGATCCGATCTTCCATTTCACCTGCTCCGCGATACCCTCACCGATCAGCAAATTATACTTGTTGCGTAGGTACTGGACCACGTCCTGATCCATTTCGTCTCCGGCTACACGCAACGACCGGGACGCCACCACACCGCCGATCGACATGACTGCCACCTCGGTCGTGCCGCCGCCGATGTCCACCACCATCGATCCACGTACCTCGCTGATCGGTAGTCCCGCCCCTAACGCGGCCGCAATGGGCTCCTCGATCAGCATGGCCTGCCGGGCGCCGGATGCCATGACGGCATCGTAGACCGCCCGTTTCTCCACCTCCGTTACGCCGGTTGGAATACCGACGACCACACGCGGGCGGGGCAGGGGGACGACGCTCTGCTCGTGCACTTTGCCGATGAAGTACTCCAGCATAACCTGTGTAACGTCGAACTCAGAGATGACCCCGTCACGCACAGGACGGACAACAACAACATTGCCGGGCGTCCGTCCGACCATCTCCTTTGCTTCCAGGCCGATTGCCAGTGGCAGTCGGGACCTTTTGTCGATTGTTACCCACGACGGCTCATTAATGACAATTCCCTTGCCGCGCACGTGAACAAGGGTGTTCGCAGTGCCCAGATCAATGGCGATGTCCAATGAGAACAGGCCCAACATCCAGTTGATTGGGTTGAAGGCCAAATGAAGGCTCCTCGATGAAATCTGTGCAAACCTGCGGCTTGCCGGAAATGATTATAACATACGGCTAATGTCGTGTTTTTCTGATATCCTTGGTCATACTTGGGTTGAATTTAGATGGCTTGAAGATCTTCGGGAGCAACATGGCAAAAATCGCATTTGTGACAGACAGCACGGCCTATATCCCCGACGAGCTCGTTCAAAAATACCGGATAACCGTGGCGCCACAAATCTTGATATGGGGCGACAAGAGTTACTTGGATGGTGTTGATATCCAGCCGAACGAGTTCTATCGGCGCCTCAGAACGGAGAAGGCCATGCCGACCACCTCCCAGGTCTCCGTGGTCACGATGCAGGGCGTATTTCAGGACCTCGTCCAGCGTGGATTCCATGTGTTGGGCATTTTTATTTCTGAGAAACTTTCGGGTACGATGCAGTCTGCGATGCAGGGCCGGGATGCGTTGGGTTCGGCTTCTGAAATGGTTACTATTGTTGACAGCCACTCCACGGCGATGGCGATGGGGTTCCAGGTTCTGGCGGCGGCCCGCCTCGCCGAGCAAGGCGCCGGCGTGCAGGAATGCAAATTGCTCGTGGAGCGCGCCCGGGCGCATGTAGGCGTGTACTTTGCAGTCGACACACTGGAGTTTCTGCACCGCGGAGGCCGAATAGGCGGCGCACAGCGCTTCATTGGGTCTGCATTGAATCTTAAGCCGATACTCGCGCTGAGAGATGGGCGGGTGGAGGCGGAGGACCGGGTGCGTACGAAAGGGAAGGCGCTGGACCGCCTTATTGAATTGGCCTCGGGTCAGATCGACGGCCAGTCGAACGTCCGGGTAGCGACATTGCATGCCAACGCGGAGGCCGAGGCCCGCGCACTCTTGGAACGCGCCAGTAATGAGTTTCACGCCATCGAAAGTGTGCTTTCTTCGGTGAGTCCTGTTGTAGGTGCCCACGCCGGACCTGGGACTGTAGGTTTGGCATTCATGGCCGGTTTGTAGCGGGGACGCCTCGCGTAGACTTCTGATACCTTCCGGGGCGCCGAAGCGGGATTTGCCGCGGGTATAATTCAAGCATGTCGCATCCGGACCCACTTGTAATCGGCATTGCTGGCGGTTCGGGCTCCGGCAAGACGACTGTTGCGCAGGAACTGCTGAATCGCGTCGGTGCTGATCGGATTGCATTTCTGCAGCACGACTCCTATTACAAGGATTTAAGCGGACTGCCGCCGACACAGCGGGCTGAGCTGAATTTCGACCACCCCAATTCCCTCGAGACGGACCTCCTTATCGAACATATCATCGGTCTGAGGGCGGGCCAACCGGTGGCCGTGCCCATCTACGATTTCGCTACACATAGCCGTACGAACAAGACCTTCCCGGTTGCACCACGCCCCGTGATACTCGTCGAGGGCATTCTGATATTTGTCGAACCCGAGTTGCGTAGGCTATTTGATATCAAGATATTCGTTGACACCGACTCAGACATTCGATTCATCCGCCGCTTGCAGCGCGACATTTCGGAACGCGGCCGAACGACGGATTCGGTCATCAAACAGTACCAGGCAACAGTCCGGCCCATGCACCTCGAATTTGTCGAACCCTCCAAACGCTACGCGGACGTCATTATCCCCGAGGGCGGCTTCAATACGGCTGCCCTGGACATGGTGGCCGCCCGCATCCAAACGCTATCAACGTGATGTTCTTGCGGCGGACGGCCGCCAACTGCGTTGCTTGACCTGCGCTCGCAGCAGCCAGGCGTCGCCCCTAAATATGAGATTCCTAAGGAGATCAAATGACAAAACAATGGAACACAGCTCCGAAAATGACGATTGACCCTAAGAAGAAATATAAAGCACGAATGGAAACGGATAAAGGCGAAATGGTAATCGAGCTCTTCGCCGACAAGACCCCGAAGACTGTCAACAATTTCGTATTCCTCTCACGCGAGGGCTTTTACGACGGTATCATCTTTCATCGAGTCATCAAAGACTTCATGGCACAGGGGGGAGACCCAACCGGGACGGGTACCGGCGGGCCTGGCTACAAATTTGCCGATGAGTTCCATCCCAGCCTAAAGCACGACCAACCCGGCAGGCTGTCTATGGCAAATGCCGGCCCTGGAACAAACGGCTCGCAATTCTTCATCACACATGTTCCTACTCCATGGCTCGACAACAAACACACTATCTTTGGACAGGTAGTCGAGGGCATGGAGGTCTTGATGTCCATCCCGCCTCGCGACCCGGCACGTCGAGAACAACCTGGCGTGAAGATCCTGAAAGTTACAGTTGAAGAATCAGCCTGAGGCAGGAACGACGCGCTGGCGGCCCTCCAGCGCCGCGCGCTGGCAGTGTGCAGAATATTCTGCGCGTACTCGCGCTGCTGCTGGTCGCCGGGATCACAATCTACATCTTTAGCATCCGCACACACATTCAGGATTTCGCAATTTATGGATACCCTGGGATCTTTCTGGTCGCTCTGCTCGCCAATGCCACCGTCTTTGTGCCGGCACCCGGCATAGCGGTCGTGTTCTTGATGGGTGCCGTATTGAACCCTCTCGGTGTAGCTCTTACCGCAGGGGCAGGAGGGGCACTTGGCGAACTCTCGGGTTATCTGGCGGGTTTCGGCGGACAGGCCATGGTAGAGAGGACCGACATCTACGCGCGCGTCCAGCCGTGGGTCAGCAGGTTCGGGGGGTGGGTTATTTTGGTTTTTGCAGCCATCCCAAATCCTTTTTTTGATGTAGCAGGCGTGGCTGCTGGAGCATCCAGGATGCCCCTCTGGCAGTTCTTGCTCTTTTGCTGGATCGGGCAAACAATAAAAATGGGCATGTTTGCATTCGCCGGCGCCTACTCTCTGACCTGGTTCGCAAATATCATAAAATGAAGCGGGTGGTGGCCTTGGCCAACGCAAAGCGTTTTCTAAAGACTGTCGCGCTGAAGAAGGATGTCCGGAACAATGCCACTCCGGTCTGCCCTGACCAGCCCTCCGTAACCCGCATCGGCCGAGGCTGTGAATTTACTTCGTCTGCAGTTTTCATTCGGACGATTTCACCTCCCCGCTTATTTTCATGGAGTCGCTCATATGACAGACTACGATAAGATTGACGCTTATTTGGAGAGGAATCTCGATCGCAGCATTGGCGAGTTGTCCAGGCTCGTAGCGCAACCGAGCGTGGGAGCGCAAAACCTCGGGGTGAAGGAATGCGCAGCCTTGGTGGCTCGAATGCTAAAGGAGCGCGGCTTCGCCGTCGAGATCATGGCCACGGACGGTGCGCCTGTCGTATTCGGGGAAAGGAAAGGCCGTTCCCCGCGAACGCTGCTGATCTACAACCATTACGATGTGCAGCCCCCGGAGCCTCTTGAATTATGGGAAACCCCGCCGTTTCAGCCAGACCTGAGAGAAGGCAGGCTCTTTGGACGCGGCGTGAGCGACGACAAAGGCCACATTGCAGCCCGCTTGTTTGCCATTGATGCCCTGCTTGCCGCGGATGCGGAGCTCCCCTGCACCATCAAATTCATCATTGAGGGTGAGGAGGAATCATCGAGTATCAATTTGCACGCATTTATTGAGCGGAATGCTGAACTTCTCAAGGCGGACGCTTGCATGTGGGAGTTCTGGTAGCGTCGATCATACCGACACGCCCACACAGTACCTCGGCCTGAGAGGCATATGCTACGTTGAACTATCCGTCGACCTGCTTTCCACCGACGTTCACTCCGGTATAGGGGGAAGTATTTTCCCCAATGCGGCATGGCGATTGGTCTGGGCCCTCAACTCTTTGAAGGATAAGAATGAACAAATTCTGATTCCTGGTTTCTATGAGGGAATTCGGCCTCCGACAGCAAGAGACCGGGAACTCTTGTCTGCGCTTGCGGATCCTGCAGATGAATATAGAAGCCGTTACGGAGTCCCATACTTCCTAAAAGGCTTGACCGGAGGCGTTGATCTGGAGGTTGAGGGCGTCTTCTCGCCTACCTGCACTATCTGCGGACTTACCTCGGGCTACCAGGGCCCGGGCTCCAAGACGGTCCTTCCGGCCCGGGCATCGGCAAAAGTGGACTTCCGCCTGGTGCCGGACCAGGAGCCCGATGATATCTTGCGCAAGCTCAGAGCGCACCTTGACGCACAGGGATTTACGGAGGTTCAGATTACTTACCTCGGCGGAGACCCGCCGGCCCGCACTGACCCAGACAATCCCTTTATCCAGTTGGTAAGCCGGACAGCCAAGGAAGTGTATGGAAAACCAATGACGCTCGTACCCATGATCGGCGGTTCCGGGCCCAGCTATCCATTCGTGCATGGCTTGGGATTGCCTGTAGCCTCAGCTGGCCTTGGTCATCCGGATGGCAAAATACATGCCCCCAACGAGAACATCCGCATTGATCTCTATCTCAAGCACTCCCGGCATATGGCGCGCATCCTGAACGAGTTTGGGGAATAGGGTTGGTTATGGGCCGCAATTGACCCGCCTGCGATTCTAGGCTCGCTTGGTGCGTCTGGCCGTCGACGTCCGCCGTTTGCTTCTGCCTTTTTGCGATGCAGACACGCGGCGCTTTTGTTCCTTTAAGTCTTGGACTTCCTGCGCGTTCAAATGGCGCCATTCTCCGGCTTTCAGATTTCCCAGCCGAAGCGCCCCGATGCTGATTCGCACTATGCGCACGACAGGCAATCCCAGCAAGGAACCGATCTCACGAATTTGATGTTTACGGCCCTCTCCCATCGTGATCCGCAGCCAGGCGCCCTTTCCTGCAGGCGATTCAGTAAACACCTCGGCGGGGGCAGTCTTATACCCGTCTTCCAGCACCACGCCACGCCGCCATGTTTCAATCTGTTTTGAGTCCGGGCGCCGCGCCACCAGCACTCTGTATTCCTTCTTGTGTCCGTAGCGGGGATGCGTAAGTCTGTTTGTTAGCTCTCCATCGTTGGTCATTAGAACAAGGCCCTCGCTGTCCCAATCCAGCCTGCCAACGGGATAAAGATGCCCCGTTTCCAGGATGAGATCCCGCACAGTTATGCGACCGACCTCGTCGTCTACGGAGGATATCACGTTGCGCGGTTTATATATTGCGATATACGTCAGTTTCTCGGCGGCAGGCAGCGGCTTGCCGTCCAGAGTGATTTTGTCAAGGGCGCCATCAGCCTTTTGACCGAGGATGGCTACCTGCCCGTTGACCTTCACGCGCCCCGCTGTGATAAATTCCTCGCAGGCGCGACGCGATCCGTATCCCGCCTGAGCAAGTATCTTCTGGAGGCGTTCTGGCATGAAGTCCTATCCCTTCAACATCTCATTATGTTGTTCGCCATTTTGCTCGGCCAATTCTAACGGTGGCAAATCCGCTATGGAATTTAGTCCGAAGTGTTGCAGGAACTCGGGCGACGTGGAGTAGAGGATGGGTCGTCCGGGTCCCTCCGTACGGCCAAACTCATAAATGAGTCCTTTGTTCAACAGGCTTTTCAACATGCTGTCGGAGTTCACGCCGCGAACGGCGTCAATCTGGGGTCGAGTTACGGGTTGTTGATAGGCGATGATCGCAAGAGTCTCCAGGCCTGCTCGGCTCAAGTGCGTGGTGGCTTCAAGTCCCAGGAAATGCTCGATGGTTTGGGCCAGTTCCGGCGATGTTGTAAGCTGCACTCGCCCGGCATGGCGCTGAAGACGCAACCCGCGGTCCCGCAGCGCAAGATCCAATTCCCCCAGCGCAGCCTCAACCATTGTTTGGCTCACGTCCAAAGCCTCTGCCAGGTGTTGCAGCGGCACGGGCTCGGAGGCAACAAAGAGCAGCCCTTCAATTTGAACAGCCAGGGGCAACTCGGTGGTTTCGAATTCGCTCATGCTATAATGGCTCCCGTCAAAATCTCTCTAGGGCCGAACTCCACGTGAAAGCCGGAATGATGAAGAACGCTTGGTTTATTGCTCCAATCATGTTGGCCGCTTCGTCGCTGGCTTGTTCTATCTTCGTCGGCGGACCGTCCTATTCTGAGACACCCATCCCGGTCTCCACGCAGGCAGTGCAAAGCCTGCAAACTCAAATAGCTTCAGCCCTGACCGCCGGGGCGCAGACTGGGAACGTGACTTTTCAAATCAGTGAGACTCAGTTGACTTCATACTTGGCGGAGAAACTTCAGGCCGAGGCCGATCCCCTGATAAGCGATCCACAGGTGTTGTTGCGGGATGGGCAAATGAAGGTCTACGGGAGGGCACAAAGCGGCATTTTGGCAGCAAACATCAGCTTGACGGCGCAGATGAGCGTAGATCAGAACGGCGAGCCCCAAATCACAATTACCCAATCTGATTTTGGACCGCTCCCCGCGCCGGCCGGATTGAACGAAGCCGCCAGCGCCCTGGTTCGGGAGGCTTTCATGGGCGCCCTCGGCCCTGTCGCCCTTGGATTCCGCCTGCAAAGTATCGATATCGCCAACGGCACAATGACCGTCACGGGGCGCATCAGGTAGTTCGGATTATACCAGTGGCCACAACTTCGTCCGGAGCAAGCCATGCAGCCACGGCGAGTCGCCATGTTGGCCGCTCCTCGCCTGTCACCGCTGGTCGGCGCGGCTGGCTCAGCATCAGCGGCAAGCATCTTCTTGCCCTGTTCATCCATGTTCTTTTACTATCCTGTTTGGCAGGCTGCGAACTCTCTCAGTCGAATCGCACGCAAATTTCAGTCAGCCTGACGGCCGACGGTAAGACGCAACACGTAAACGTACCCGCGGGCAGCACCGTAAATCAGGCCCTGCAGCAGGCGGGTATTGCTCCGGGAGACCTGGACAAGTCGACCCCCCCTTTCTACACGGTTTTGAACAATGGCGATTCCATCAAATTGACCCGCGTCCAGGAGAAATTCCAAACCGAAACGCAGACAATTCCGTTTGACCGTCAGATCGTGCGTAATGAATCGCTCCCGGAAGGACAGCAAAGGCTTGTGCAGCCCGGGGTGAATGGGCAGCAGGAGGTGACATATCGGAGCATCCTCGAAGATGGGGTCGAAACAAGTAGGACCGTCGTGAAAACCGTCGTGCTGCAGGAGGCTGTCTCGGAAATCATGATGGTGGGTGCGCAGTCCTCGTTCGCGCCATTGCCAATACCTGGGAAGATTGCCTACCTGGCAGGTGGCAATGCCTGGATCATGGACACCTCCACGGCCAATCGCACCCTGCTTGTCAATAGCGGCGATCTCGACGGCCGCATATTTGCGCTTTCGCCCGACGGTTCTTACTTGCTTTTTACCCGCAAATCTAAGAAGCCGGCCGATCAGCAGATCAACACTTTGTGGGTTGTCAGTACGAAATCAGCCAGTCCGAATCCGATTTGGCTGAACGCCGCAAATGTGGTGCATTTCGCGGACTGGTTCCCGAATACTCCTAACACCGTGGCCTACTCCACTGTAGAACCCCGCGCCACGGCGCCCGGCTGGCAGGCTAATAATGACCTCTACAAAGTCAGTATCGGTGGACAGCCCCAGAAGATCCTTGACGCCAATAGCGGCGGCGTTTACGGGTGGTGGGGAATCTCTTTCGCCTTTTCGCCAGATGGTCGGCTGGCGTATTCACGGCCTGATGGCATTGGCTTGGTAAGTCAGGGTGGAGGCTATCTCTCGCCCTTGTTGGACATTACACCATTGCAGACGCACAGCGATTGGGCATGGACTCCGGGCATCAGTTGGGGTGGCGACGGCAAGACCTTGTATTTTGTAAATCACGCATCGGCCCCTGCCCCTGTGACGGACGAGGAATCTCCGTTCTTCGATTTGGAAGCAACCTCCCTTTCGAACGATACAACCGTCGACCTTACACAGCAGGTCGGCATGTTTGCATATCCTTCCGCCTCACCGGTTCGGCAGAACGGGCAGGAAAAGGCTTATCAACTGGCGTATTTGCAGGCGATCTTCCCAGACCAGAGCGAGACGAGCCGTTACCGATTAGTGGCGATGGACCGCGACGGGTCAAATCGTCGCATACTTTTTCCGCCCGCCGACTCCGTTGGGCTCGAACCACAGACGCCGGTTTGGGCGCCACAGCCCATCCCGGCTCAAGTTGGCGATTTTCTGGCTATTGTCTATCAAGGCAATTTGTGGCTTCTGGATAGCGGCAGCGGCCAGGCCTACCAGGTTACTGGCGACGGCCTAATCTCTATGATTGACTGGAAATAATCTGATGCGAATTCTCATCACCGGCGCGGCCGGTTTCCTCGGCTCCCATCTTTGCGATCGTTTGATCGCCGACGGGCACGAAGTTGTCGGCCTGGACAACTTCGTTACTGGCAGCCCGGACAATATTTCCCATTTGATGGGAAATAAAGGTTTCAAGTTCTTCGAGCACGACGTTTCGAATTACATTTTTGTTGCGGGCCGGATTGACGCCGTGTTGCACTTCGCCTCCCCGGCCAGTCCTAATCCGCAATCGCCGAATGCCTACTTCAACCTGCCGATTCAGACCATGAAGGCCGGCGCCCTGGGTACTCATAATACGCTCGGCGTTGCCAAGGCGCATGCTGCGCGCTTTCTGCTGGCATCGACCAGCGAGATCTATGGCGACCCGTTGATTCATCCGCAGGTGGAGACCTATGCAGGAAATGTAGATCCCATAGGCCCTCGCGCGGTCTACGACGAAGCCAAACGTTTTGCAGAGTCTCTCACGATGGCGTACCATCGGCAACACGATGTAGATACGCGCATCGTGCGCATCTTCAACACCTACGGGCCGCGTATGGACCTTGAGGACGGCCGTGCCCTCCCAAATTTGCTAAAACAGGCGTTGTTGGGCCAGCCCCTTACCGTCTACGGGGATGGATCGCAGACGCGGTCTTTCTGTTATGTGGACGATTTGGTTGACGGCGTCATTCGACTGCTGATGTCGGATGAGCATATGCCGGTCAACATCGGCAACCCCGAGGAAATGACCTTGCTGCAATTTGCGCAAACCATCAACAAGCTCGTCGGCAACCAAGGCGGCATCACGTTTGTTCCTGACGCTCGCAGCGCTCGCGACCCTCAACGCCGCCAGCCGGATATTACCCGCGCTCGCGAGATCCTCGGATGGACGCCGCGCGTCAGTCTGGAGCAGGGCCTGCGAAACACGATACCCTACTTCCAGCTCAGGCTCGGCCTCGCATGATTGCGGTTCTCCACAATCCCACGGAACGAACTCGTTTTCTGAAATTCATGGCGGTCGGCGCTTTCGGGGCGGTTGTAGACTTCGGCACAGCCAATGCGCTTGCGCACTACCTCGGTATGGCGCTGGTCTTTGCAGGCACCATTTCTTTCACCTGCGCGGTGGTCAGCAATTTTGTTTGGAACAGGTATTGGACCTATCCGGATTCCCGCTCTCGACCATTGGCACACCAGCTCGGAATGTTCTTTGCCGTCAATGTCGCCGGCGTCGCGATTAGGATTCCGATCCTTCAATTTGTCGAGCCCCCGCTTGTCGGGACCTTCGCCAATGCGGCGCTGGCGCACGCAGCCACCCCCGAATTCTTGGCCCGTAATGCCACTCTGGCGATCGCGGTGGGCATAGTCATGCTATGGAACTTCTTCGTCAATCGCTATTGGACGTATAATGACGTTGACTGAATGCGAGGTGGATTGTGGCGCTGATTCCGATTTACAGCTCCAAAGGCGATCCTGACGCTTTTCTTGAGTATCCCTACATCTTCAACCGGATGGGTGAGTGGGTTGGCTTCGTGACTCCAAGGCGCGAGGTGTATTCGGTCCTGGGAAACTATGTCGGATTCCTGACCAACGACCCGAGGATCCTTCGCCGCCAGGCCACATCTACCCTCAAGCCGCGGCTGGCGCCGCCGGCTGCTCCCGGAAGGGTTTACCCACCGGCGACAATCCCTCTGGCTCCTCTCATGAGTGAATTGTCTCGTACAACCATAGATGTGCTTCTCGAGGAACCTGAACGTCTCCACACTCTTGACGTCGGCGAACTCCGCGAGGATCTGAATTAGAAGATATGACGGCGGCGGCTCCAGGATCCCGAGGCCTTCGCTCCGAACGACGGGCCTAAAATTTTCCGACGAGAATCTGAAGAATGAATACTCCTCCAACGACCAAGACTGTACGCGCTTCCCGTATCAGACTTGCCCAACTGATGCAGCCCGAACACGCAAACAACCTGGGAAACGTGCATGGCGGATGGATCATGAAACTGGTCGATGAGGCCGGGGCCTTGGCATGCATGCGCCATTCCCAGAGGCGTGTTGTGACGGTGGCTATCGACTCGATGGTTTTCCGAAATCCGATAAAGATCGGGGATCTCGTCCTCTTAACGGCCGAGGTCACATATGCCGGGCACACCTCCATGGAGGTGGAGGTTCAAGTGCAGGCCGAGAATCCGATCTCTGGCGAGCGGACGGACACCAACACCGCCTATTTGGTCTATGTTGCCCTCGACGATAGCGGCAGGCCCACGCCCGTGCCGCCTTTGACGGCCGAGACTGAAGACGAGCGCCGGCGACAGGCGCAGGCGCAGGAACGTCAGGCGCAGCGACTATCCAGGCAAAAGTAAAGCAGGATGCATATCACGCTTCTAACCGGGGGGTAGTCCGGCTGCCAACGGATATTTGAGTGTTTTCCGCCTGCCGCTTTATTGCGAGACGACTGCACCGCTCAAGCACAGTATGAAGCGCCTCACCGCAAACCACAATTTTCCCATCCTACTTTTGCTTGTAATTAGCCTGATCCTTGGCCTTGCCACTTTTCACGATTACGGGCTTACCTGGGATGAGCCCTTATTCTATGCTTATGGAAACGCGCTGGGCTATGCCTATACGCCATCCAACTGGTTTAGCGGCCACTTCGATCTCAACCAATCTTATGGGCCGAGTGCAGATGATCACAAGAACCGCGGTCCTGCCTATCTTCTGCTCGCACGCGAGCCCGTCTATTTGATTGAGAAGTTCAATACCGCCGCGCCGGACGCCTGGCACCTCGTCAATTTCGTTACCTTTCTGCTGGGTGTCTACTTCCTGTATCGGATATGCGAGCGCTTCGTGCGGCCGTGGGCCGCTTTTGCGGCTGCGGCCCTGTTTGCCTCCCAGCCACTCTTGTGGGGTCACGGATTTATCAACCCGAAGGACATGCCGTTCCTGGTCTTTCTCACAGGTTCAGTGTGGTTGGGCCTGCGAATGGTCGACCATTTGGCCAATTCGGACGAACAATCCCCCTGGCAACTGGCTCTGCACACTGTGCTGCCGGCTGTCTTCCTTGGCATTGCCACTTCGAACCGGGTGCTCGGTCCACTGGCAGGACTGCTGGTCGTGGTGTATTTTCTGGCTCGCCGTCCATCGCGAAGGGGGGCGCTTGGGATCTTGATCTACGGCCTCCTGTCCGTGCTGATCATGATTGCCACATGGCCGTATCTCTGGGAAAGCCCGGTGCGATTCGTGCAGGTCTTTCAGTTCATGTCCGATAATCCTACTGTCTTGCCGGTCTTGTTTGGTGGCCAGGTCTACCGTGCCTATGATTTGCCGCGAAGGTACCTTCCATTCTACCTGTTGTTCACGCTGACAGAATTCGTTTGGCCGCTCTTCGTTACGGGTTTGTTGGCAGCTTATCTTAGTTTCAAGCGCGATTTCAGAAAGCTTGTGGCTGCCATTCTGATGCTGGCCTGGTTTACCATTCCTTTGGCATATGCAATCATCGGTACTCCACCCATGTACGATGGGATGCGGCATTTTCTGTTCATGATTCCCCCGGCATTTGTCTTCGCGGGAATCGCGTTCGATTTCATCTTTGAGAGAATCCGGCATGTATGGGTAAATATATTGCTTGCAGCCGTCATGCTCTTGCCGGGCGTCGTCGGCATTGCCCGCCTTCATCCCTATGAATATGCGTACTACAATACGTTCATTGGAGGGACCGGCGGTGCGTTCCGTACCTATGAAACCGACTACTGGCTCACCTGCTACAAGGCTGCGGTTGAGGAGTTTAACCAGGTGACTACCCAGCCTGTCAAACTCTATGTTCATCGGGAGGCAGAGGTCGCCCAGCCTTATGCAGCGGCCAATGTTACAGTTTTGGATGAACGCGGCGCCGAATCTCAAATTCGAACAGGAGATTACATCCTGGTCAACACTCGAACGAACGAGGATCGCACCACCTTCCACAACGCACCGACCATCCTGACGGTTGGACGCATGGGAGCAACCTTCTGCGCAATAAAGAAGATTCCATGACCACTCATCGAGAGCGTATGCAAATCTGTCTTCGGGGAGAACTGGCCGACCGGACTCCTGTCGCCTTGTGGAGACATTTTCCGGTGGACGACCAGTCACCGGAGACACTTGCCGCGGCGCACGTGGCCTTTCAGCGCACTTACGACTTTGACCTCGTCAAGGTCACACCGGCATCGTCCTTTTGCCTGAAAGACTGGGGCGTTGACGATGTCTGGGAGGGTAACCCGGAGGGCACGCGTCGCTACACGCGAAGCGTGATCGCCGGACCGCGCGATTGGGAGCGCCTGCCTAGGCTGGATCCGTCCGCACCGCATCTGGCAGCTCAACTTGCATGCCTGCGCCAAATCCGTCGCGAACTTGGCCCTGAGACGCCAGTCCTCCAAACCATATTCAATCCATTAGCGCAGGCAAAGCATCTTGCTTCGGAAGAGAACCTTCTCGTCCACCTTAGAGTCCACCCGGAAGCGGTGCAAAAAGGCCTGGAGACAATCACTCAGACCACGCTGCAGTTTATCGAGGCGGCAATCGAAACGGGAATTGATGGGATCTTCTTTGCCGTTCAACACGCCCAGGCCGGCTTGCTGTCGGAGGAGGAGTTCATCCATTTCAGTCAGGCTTCCGACTTGGCGCTGCTTGAGTCAGCACGAAGTCTGTGGTGCAATATGCTCCACGTGCACGGCTTGAATATCTATTTTGAGGCCGTTCGGAAATACCCGGTACACATCATCAACTGGCACGACCGCGAAACGCCCCCTTCCTTGGAACAGGCGCAATCTCCCACTGGACCGGTCGTATGCGGTGGCCTGAGGCAGGACACACTGGTCTATGGCGACCAGGCCACAGTTCGAGCCGAGGCTGTCGATGCAATTCGGCAGACGCACGGGCAAAATTTCATCTTGAGTACAGGTTGCGTGGTTCCCGTGATCGCGCCCTTTGGCAATGTGATGGCCGCGCGTGATAGTGTCAACCAGGAATCATAGAAGACAATGGGATTGCGGGTCATATCCGGCTCCGCCAGGGGACGGAAACTCAAGTCGGTCCCGGGGGACACGACGCGTCCCATCACTGATAAAGTCAAGGAAGCGCTGTTCGACATCATTGGTGGGGACGTGCTGGATTCGAGGTGGTGGGATATGTTCGGAGGAACCGGCGCGGTGGGCATTGAGGCGCTGAGCCGCGGTGCGGCATTCGTTCGCTTTACGGACTTGAATCGACATCCGGTTGACATTATCAAGACCAATCTTGCCGCCACGCTGCTCACGAGTCGCGCCGAAACAATGCGGACTGATGCAGTTGCCTTGCTGGCCTCGAATGCCGATAGACGATTCCACTACATCTACATCGCGCCTCCACAATTTCAGCAACTCTGGTCGAAGGCAGTGCTGCTCCTCGACCAAAATCCCAACTGGTTGGAAGATGATGGTTGGGCAATTGTACAGATCGCGCCGAAAGAGCACCACGACCTGCAACTTCTTCATCTGGCCGAATTCGACCAACGACGATACGGCAGCACGCTGCTGGTCTTCTACGAGAGGTCGTCTGCTCCCGCAAAGTAGGGCGCATGCATTCACGGGTCAGCCCTCTTCAAGAATTCCGGATTCTGCTCAGGTGGTAATCTGGTTCTTTGATCCGGCGCCTGCAGGCGTCGCCGCGAACCAAAAAGCGATCATGACTATCCAGGTAAAAAACTCCGTCTCCAGGAAATAGCTGAGCGTGAAATTTGTGATCAGCATGTAGGCCATCACCAGCAGGGGAACGAAGGCCAGCAGCGTTCGTTCACGAAACGCGAGGCTCCCCATTCGGAAACAGGCCAGGATGAGCACGGCAGCAAACACGACGGCGCCCACGGCCCCCAGGTGAACCAGAATATCCATATAGCCGTTATCCCCGATCACTACGGGATACGGCCAGCCCAGCGCATCGCGGAGCTGAAGGTCAAAAGCGGCCTGTTGCCAGAATGCTCCGAAGCCGTATCCCAGAAGCGGACGTTGGTTGATATAGTGTGCGAACAGGTAGCTCCACAATCCGGTTCGGCCTGTAAAGTTCGATTCCCGGTTGAACAAGCCAAGTAGGAAATCCAGCTTGAGGTAACCAACTGCAAGGATCGCCAGGAGCAGGCCTCCAAGTATCCAATAATGTACCGCGTGTATTCGCTGACGAAAATGCAGCCAGAAAACCACTGCAGCAAATATGGCATGCAGGACCAGTACCAGGATAAGTCCTGTAGCTGAATGGCTCTGAACAACTAATGCCAGGGCAAGCACATAGAAGACGGCGTAAAACGCCGCCATCCGTTTTTGCTTGGGAAAGCTCAGGAAGACGCAGATCAAGAACAGCAGCGTCCCCAGGGCCATTGTGCTGCCGAGATAATTCCGATGCCAGAAGATCGCCCGCCAGGATCCATAATAGGGATAGAAGTTCATCAGGCCTGCGTCCCCCCAGGCGATGACGATGACGAAGCAGAACACGACCATTACAGCAAAAAAACCGGCGACCCGGTTCAAAATTTCATTCAGCGTGTAACGTACTGCGAGGTACGCCGCAAGCATGCTCGAAAGGACAAGGATGAGAACGCGAGCCAGCGTAGCCGTGATGTCAACTGTCCAGAACAGGGATGCCGCGGCAATGACAATGAAGGCAGCCAAGGGCCAGTTTTTCAGCCAGGCGCGGGCGTAAACCTCGAGCTGCCCGGATCGCCATAGAAGCCAGGAAGCAAGCAGGAGCACCCCCAATTCGATCACCACTTCTATCCAGGCTCCCTCCGCCGGAAAATAGCCGCGGATGACAAGGCCCCGAATATTGGCCGCGGAGAACAACAGCGCCAACACTATTGCTTCGACAAGTTTTAGTTTGTTGATAGATTTCACATGACCTCATTGTTTCCCATTGCCTGCCAATTCGTGAAATTTCCGTTCAGTACACGCCCCCTCCCGAGCAACACCACCCAGACTGTACGCATAATGATCTGCAGGTCAAGCCAGATCGAATAGTTTTGCACGTAGTATAGGTCGTCCTCCGTGTGGAGGTGCATGACTTTATCGCTCCTCCCCGTAACCTGCCACCAACCGGTGATCCCAGGGGGAACAGCAAGCCGCTGCCGCTGCCAGGGTTGGTATTGCTCCACCAGGTCAGGAAGCTCCGGCCGTGGTCCAACCAGGCTCATGTTCCCCTTAAGAACATTGAACAACTGCGGCAACTCGTCTATGGAAAACCGTCGCAGGAAACGGCCTACTCTCGTTACACGAGGATCATCCTTCGATTTATGAATAACGTTGCCGTCTTCGTCCTTCGTTTCCACGAGATGACGCAACTGCTCCGCATTCGGTACCATTGTGCGAAACTTCAACATGTCGAACAACTGACCGTTCTCGCCGACGCGCTTCTGGCGGAAGAAGATCGGCCGTCCGTCTTCCAGCCAGATAACCAATGCGACCAGTCCCAGGACCGGCAGGACGATCAGCGTCGCGGCAAGGGCACAGGCGATGTCAAAAGCCCGTTTGACCGTACGCTCGTAGTCGTCGAGCGCCGAGGCGCGCAGGTCAAGCAGAGGCAAACCGGCAAAATCCTCGGTCGCAGTCTTGTAGAGGGCCAGGTCAAAGAACCCCAGGGCAATCCACACGCGCACCGCTACCTCGTTCAGGCAGGAGGCCGCTTGCCGTACTTGTTCATAAAAATGAGGCGGGAGGGCGATGATGACATCCGTGATCCCTCGAAGTTCCACCAGCGTACGCAGTTCCGGGAGCCCGCCCAGCAGGGCGCCGGCAAAAGCTTCTGCCGGTTCATTGTCAACAAACCCCACCAGAGACAAATTGTATTCGCGGGCATTCTTGAGACGATCTTCCACCATCCGGCCGATGGGGCCTGTGCCCACAATAAGAACTCGCCGCACCATAGCCTGAGGACTCTGACGCCGCAGGCGAAACACAAAGCGGGCAACGGACCGCCAGCCCACGGATGCCAGGTAAGAAAATGCTACAAACAGAAGATACTGTGCACGCGAGACTTCACGGAAAGAGAAGTACAGAATCCCGGCCAGGGAGATACCGGCCAAAAACGAAGATAACGACAGCGCAGCAAATTCGTCCACCGCACGGATATATTTCCGGCCGTCGTACAACGCAAACGAAGCGAGAATACCCACCCAGCAGATTGGGAACAAGATGTATAAGGCCAGTGGTACCGAAACAGGGCCGCCGAGTTGAGCGACGAACGAAAATGCACTCAGCAGTGGGCGCAGGATCGTCGTGAGGTATAGCATCGCCACGACGACGATGGCGTCTATGAGCATGGAAAAGATCGCAAAATTGATGGAAAAACGCCTGAACATAAGATGCCGGTTACGTAGGAGCCTCTGCTCCGCGGCGAGCCCCGCAGCCAGAGCTAAATCGAGATTCTATCGTTGAAAGTGCAGCAGATCCCCTACTGCAAGGACAATGAAACGCGGATTATGGTAGAGATACCTCCTCCATAATCGCCTTGGTTCATGCAACAAACGAAACAGCCACTCCAGACCTAGATTCTGCAGCCAGGGCGGAGCCTGCTTCTTGAGCCCGGCGTGGAAATCGAAAGCCGCGCCCACGCCAATCATGACCGCCGGAATGCGGCCGCGATGGGCAGCCATCCAGCGCTCCTGTTTTGGGCAGCCCAACCCTACAAAAAGGATGCGGGAGCCGGACTCCGCAACCTGACGTATGACCTCCTCATCCTCCTCGGCGGACAATTCCCGAAAAGGCGGGCTGAAGATGTAAGAAATTTTCAATTTCGGAAATCCCTCTGCCATGTGTGCCAACAGTCGTTCCATGACCTGGGGCGAACTTCCGTATAAGCCAATGGGGATGCACTCGCGTTCGGCAGCTTCCAACACGTGCAGCATCAGCGTGGGACCATATACGCGTTGCTGGCCTCGACGGCCCTTGAGGCGCAGCATCCAGACCAAAGGCATGCCATCCGGAGTGACGAGGTCGGCCTCATTCATCAATCGGCGAAACCTTGCTGAGTCGTGAGCTTCCATCAGCGAGTGCGTTGTGGCAACACAAACAGACCGGCTTTCGCCGGCGGCTACCCAATGCAGTACCTGATCGACAGCCCCGGCATAGCTCGTCGAATCAACCCATGTACCGACTATGGGTGTCCGGGGATCGGCTGCAATCATTACCTTGCTGACGCCATCGCTGGGATATGGCTGGTCGCTATCCGCCGACATCCAGGTATTCCTTTATGGCGCAGGCTACTCGCTCGACCTGCTCGACCGTCATCTGCGGATAGAGCGGCAGCGAAAGGATTTCGCCCGCCACCTCCTCAGTCACAGGCAGCGAACCGGCGCCAAAACCCGGGCGAAGATAGGCAGGTTGAAGATGAACGGGCACCGGGTAATGAATGGCCGTACCGATGCCCCGATCGGCGAGGAACTTTTGTAACCCATCCCTTCGTGGCGTTCGGATCACATAGAGATGATAGACATGTACCGAGCCGGCCCTGTCTACCGGCGTGGTCACGCATTCGGCCAAGCGGGCCGTGTATTCTTGTGCGAGTTCACGACGCTGATGATTGTGGCGGTCGAGGTGGCTGAGCTTCACGCGGAGTATGGCAGCCTGCAGCTCGTCCAGCCGGGAATTGAAGCCTGGAATTTCACTCACGTAGCGCTGTCTCCATCCATACTCCTGCAGTGAACGGACCTTCGCCGCGAGCGCTGCGTCGCTGGTCAATATCATGCCGCCGTCCCCGATTGCTCCCAGATTCTTCGTGGGATAGAAACTGAAGGCGGCAATCGCGCCGAACGAACCCACGCGCCGGCCGCCATAGCTTGCACCGTGAGACTGCGCGCAGTCCTCCAAGACGGCCAAACCATTTTTCTGCGCAATCGCCAGGATAGGATCGAGGTCAGCTGGGTGACCATAAATGTGCACCGGCACAATGGCGCGGCTGCGCCTCGAGATTGCCTGCGGCAGCTGCGCGGCGTCCATCGTGTACGTGCGCGGGTCAATATCGACCAGGACGGGAGTTGCTCCGCATTGTTCGATGGCGGCGACCGTGGCAACCGCCGTATGGGAAACCGTAATTACCTCGTCGCCGGGACCAATACCCAGGGCGCGCAACGCCAGATGGATAGCGTCGGTACCAGAGGCCATACCGACGGCGTGGTTTACACCAATGTACGTTGCGAACTCATTCTCAAAGGCTTCGACCTCAGGGCCGCGAACATACCGGCCGCCGTTCAGCACCCGCTGAAGCGCGGTTGAAATCTCACTTTCCAGCTCCAGATACTCGGCCAGGGGATTAGCCTGCTTGATATTGTCCATCTGCGCCCTCAGAGATATTTTGAAAGGAATTCACGATAATATTCCAGCGAGGCTCGCATGCCAGTCAAGAGCTCCACGCGAGGCTGCCAGCCAAGCATGGAGCGAACCTTGGTGAAATCAGCGTAGTAATCGCCGATATCGATGGATTTTCGCTCGGGGGGAAATGGGGTGAATTCATACGCGCCGCCTCCGTTCGCCACGACCATGAGCTTCGCCAGCTCACCAAGCGAAATGGGGGCCGCCCCGAGATTAAATATCTCGCCCTCGGCCTGTGGCATAGTCAACGCGCAAAGCATTGCGTCCACGACATCGTCCACATAATTGAGATCGCGCAATTGTGTGCCATCGCCAAATATCTGGATCGTTTTACCTTCGAGGACTTGCCTGATCCACCAGCCCGTAAACGTCTGCCGTGCATCCTTGACTCGCATGCGCGGTCCATAGACGTTGGTCAGCCGCAGCACGCATACGGGAATTCCGTAGAGTTTTCCATACAAAAGGTGATATCTCTCTGCGGCGATCTTATTGATCCCGTTGACATCCACTGGGCTCAACGGATGGTTCTCGTCGGCCGGTAGGCGCACGGGCCTTCCGTACACCTGACGCGTCGAGGCGAACAGGATGCGGATCTTGGGATTGTCCCGTCTGCATGCCTCCAGGATGGAGACCTGGGCGCGAACATTTATCTCAAGATCGGTATAGGGATTCTGCATGCTATCGGTGTGACTGACCTGTCCCGCAAGATTAAAGAGGTAATCCTGGTCACGCACGAGGTAATTCATGCTGTATTGATCGCGCACGTCCGCGATATTGAGGCGAAGTTTGCTTTCATATCCAGCGAGGTTGAATCAGATTCCCGCCATAATCTGGAATCAGCGAATCGACCACGGTCACGTCCGCGCCCCAATCCGCCAGACGGCGGGAAAGATTGGAGCCCAAAAATCCCGCTCCGCCCGTGACGAGCACACGTTTGCCCTTATAAGAGTTCTCCAAAGTTTCAACGGCCATCATGATCACTCATCGGCAGGCTCCCAATTATTTGGTTCCGTCTTTTCCAGACCCTGCCAGCGCTTTCTCGTAAATACTCATGAGCATTTGATAGTTCCGCTCTGGGGTGTATTTTAGCTCATACTCGCGCCGGGCATTCTGGCCCATCCGTTTGGATTCTTCGGGATGATCCCAAAGCCACTGGGCCTTTGCGGCAAGATCTTGAGGATCGCCGGGGTTGAACAGCAAGCCTGTTTCCCCGTCCCGGACAATTTCTGTCATTACCCCAATGCGTGAGGCAACGACGGGAATACCGACAGCGTAGCATTCGACGGCGGATAGGCCAAAAGCCTCGTAGTAGCCTTCCGATGGCCAAACAAGAAAGCGAGCACCGCCAATCAAAGTCCACAAGTCGGCCTTGGACAATCGTCGCACAATTTGAACATGCTCAAGCCCATGCTCTTGAACATATCGTTGCGATTCCTTCTCAAGTTGACCACTGCCTCGTATTTTGAGCGGAATCTTCAGAGTTCTCCATGCATTCAACATAGTTCGAACGCCTTTCTCGGGATCAAGTCGAGCCACAAAAAGGGCATATTTGCCGTTGTTTCGGGCAATCGCAGGATCAGGTTCTGAGGCAACAACAAAATTAGGTTTCACAACAAGCTTTTCGGCCGGCAGGCCGCCTAGCACAAACAAGTTTCTATAAAACTCAGTTGGGACCAGATAGGCCGAAACCACGGCATCCCAGGTTCTCAACCAACGATGGGTGACTAACATAGCTGCCACAACGAGTGTTTGAGCACGCGAATTGTGGAAACAACGATGCAAGACTCCTGGCCACGGCAATCTGCCGACGCAATCTGTGCAAAGTCTGCCATCTCTGTAAAGAGATGCCGCAGGACACACCAGGCGCGGATTGTGGAGTGTTTGAATGACGGGAATCCCGGAACGACGACAGGCATAGTACGCCGCCGGCGATATAAGTGGGAACGTGTTGTGAAAATGAGCAATCTCGGGCCGGGCAGTTCGAATGGCTGTTAGGATTTTTCGGTAAGAGGACCAGGACCAAACCGTCTGTACGGCAATCGAGAGCTGATTGGCGGCCGCGATCCGCTCATTTCTTTCAACATATTCCGTTACTTCATGGCCGTGTGCACGCAAAAGCGCGGTCTCTGCTAGAAACTCGGTATCTTCCCCTCCTGGCTGCAAATAATAGTTGTGGGCAACTAAAATCCGCATGGCAGCCTACGGATTGCTGTTTCCGGCGACTTTTGTGAAAACCTGCATATACTCTTCGGCTGTGCGTTCCCAGCTCAGTGATTTGATATATTGTGCAGAATGCCTCGCTCCCTTTATATAAGGAAGCGGATTTTCGAGAACTTCCAAGATCGCGCGAGCAATGTCCGATGGGTCATTCGGGTTAAAATAGCTTACAACACCACCACATTGTTGAATTTGCGAGATAATCGGGGGAATATATGAGCATGCAACGGGCTTCCGAAATGCAAATGCCTCGAAGACGGCGCCGCTGGCCGCCTCCCATAATGTCGGCGCTACTATCATCGTCGCCTTCCAGTACAGGCTCTTCAGGGCATCATCCGAAATGAATCCGGCAAACACTACATTCCGCTCGAGTCCAAGCTTCTTCACTTCCACTTCCAATTGTCCGTGCGTGGGCTCATGCAGAGTGCCTGCACAGACCAGCGTCACGTTTTTCCCGATCGCTTCGCGCCGCCGGGCAACAATTTCCATGGCCCTAATTAAGTTGACGTGATTCTTTTGCGGACGTAATGCCGAGGCGTACAGTATTGTTTCTTGTTGGTCTCTCAGATGGGCGACAGAGGAACGCCCGTCATAAATCATAGGCACGGGGAAAGGGATCAAAAACGATTTTCCGTTAGTACTAGGAAACATCTCGTTCAGCTGCTCAAAAGGATGTTTCCAGGAGACGACTATTCCGTTGGCGTTCTCAACATTCCAATGCAAGATTTGCGCGCCTTCTGGATCAAAGAACTCTGGCATTAATTCCCGTAGATCGTGTACGGTGATCACGGTCTTCCAAGGGCCGTTGAGCAAGATTTCCAACTGAAAAGGAGAATAGATGAGATCAGGCTGGAGCTTCCTCATAATCTGCTTTAATTCGAAGCGCCGCGCGCACTGAAAGACGTCCCGTGCCCATTTTCGATGTTTCAGCCAAGAATAAATCGTCGCATCGATCGTGTCTCCTCCGCTGCCTGATCCAAACGACGCTCGGGGACTAATACGAGCCTGTACAAAGACTTGATTGGGACGAGGACGAAGGCGAATTGTCCACTCGAGAGTTGTTCTGTTTGGAATTAGGACGTAGAACGAGTCCTTCGGAAACCGATCGCCCAACGCATTTAGTAGACCATAGCTAAAATGTTCTATCCCAAGTGAATTTCCCGGAATTATTGAAGAAGCCACAATAGCTATCTTCATGAGCGGACCTTCGTTATGGGTCTAGCCGGCACGCCTACAACCGTCAAGCCCCTAGCCACCTGGCGGGTAACTACAGCGCCGGCCCCCACAGTCGCGCCTGAACCGACCTCCAGCTTCTGCAGAATCTGTGCCCCAGTCCCGATCAGGACATCATCGCCAATTTTGACATAGCCAGAAATATTCGCGCCAGGGTTTATTACGTTGTAGCTGCCTATCTTGACATCGTGACCAACGGTTGCGTTGTAATTGAAGTGATTGAAACCTCCGATAGTTATGTCACACGTAAAAACACATCCAGGCGAGATCGTATTGCCCATGCCCATCTCCACTCGGCGATAATCAATTACCACGTTCGGATGAACCAGATTCGGAAATGAAAAGCGGTCCTCATATTTCGAATAGAGTTGGACCAGCCGATTACGAATCAACGGATACCCGATCCCGAGGACAAGATCGGCAGAGATATTTTGAGCAAGGAGCCAATCATCATCGCCAAGTATGGAAGCAATCCCAAGGTTCTTCCCGACCTCGCATCCGGGATCGCCGACGAAGCCTAGAATGGCCCATCCGTGCTGAAGCGAGTTTATCTGTTCCGCCAGCATAGCCATCTCACGCGCATGACCACTGGTTCCCAGAAATATAAGATTTTTGCGCATACGCGTCACGCTTCCTAGCGCCTGGAATATTCTGCAATCAACTCGGCGACATATTCGATGTCAAACTCGGACAATGATGGAAACGTTGGTAGATTTAGTCCCTGCGCGCCAAGAGTCAAAGTCACAGGCAGGCCCTGCCTAGCAATCCGGCTGTCTCGAAATGGGGGCAGAGTATGCAGCGGTATGAAGAAGGGCCTCGTCTCCACGTTCCTTTCAAGCAAAAAAGCTGCTAAATCCTCCCGAGAATGCCCAAAAGCCGCCTCGTCGACCGTTATACAATATAACCACGGACTAATTTCAGCCCACGAAGCCACAGGCTGAAACCCGATTCCACTGACGCCATTCAGCAGTTTGTTATAACCGGCAAATATCTCGCGTCGCCGAGCGACAAGTTGCTCAGCGCGCTCCAATTCCGCGCACAATATCGCACATGCTAGATTGGTTAGGCGATAATTGTAGCCTGTGATCGGAAAGTAGTAGCGACGTTCGGGGTCCATGCCCTGGCCGCGCAATATCCTGACGCGGTAAGCTAGCTGAGCGTCGTTCATTACCACTGCGCCGCCCTCACCCGAACTAATCACCTTGTTTCCGTAAAACGAAAAGGTTGCTAGGCGACCTAGACCTCCAACCAATTTGCCTTTGTATTTTGCGAATAGTGCCCTCCGCTGCGTCCTCCAGAATAGGAATACCATAAATTCGCGCCACGTTTTGTATGGCGTCCATGTCTGCCGGGTGACCATATAAATGGACAGCAATAATCGCTTTGGTACGATGCGTTATCGCTTCTTCCAGTTGAGCAGCATCCAAGCACCAGTTGTGCGGATCGACATCCACAAAAACTGGCTGCGCCCCCGTGTATCTCACGGCATTTGCAGTTGCTATGTATGTCAGCGAAGGAATGATAACTTCGTCGCCAGCACCTACACCTAGCGCCAGCAAAGCGACATGCAAAGCCACCGTTCCATTCGCAACTGGAATCACATGCCCCACACCGCAAAGGCGAGAAAATTCCTGCTCAAAGCGATCCACAAACTTGCCGGTCGAAGAGATCCAGGTGCTGCGCAGGGCTTCCACAACATACGCCTCTTCGTGCCCCCCCAAATCGGGCTTCGAAACCGGAACAAAAGACCGTTGCATGTGATAGCTCCCTTCTTGACAGCCCGCGAGTTAAGACGAAATTGGATTCGAAAACACACGGGGGATTCCGAAACTCACGCCTAGTAGCCTACCCTAGATTTCCAATTCGGTGTTATTACCTCCGCCGACCCAATGCTTGTACAGGATGGCAAAAACCGCTGTCATCACAGCGTAACCAAGAATTGCACTAAGGGTTATCCCAAAGACACCCCAAATCCCAGCGAAAACAAATCCGGACCCGACACTAGCCACGGTCCAAACTGCCGAGGCAATCAGCAATCCCTGGGGTCTTTGGACGGCCTGCAAAGCACTTGCACGAGACAAATTGATAGCAAGCAACAAGGGAACAATTCCCCACAGAGGAATTAGGTTGACATACGACGTATACTGCCCCCCATATAAGAGGCTTTCAAGTGGCTGCCGAAGTATGACAAGAAACAACTCGTAGATCAGCCCTAATCCCAACATAGCAAACGTAATCTTGGATACTTTCAACCGCAAGGAGGCTATGTCTCCGCGCCCAAAATCGCAGCGATAACATCGGGACCAACAGACTACCCAGAGCCGTAACGATCAGAATCAGAGGTTGCGCAAAGTTCACCAACGCCTTCACCACGCCTGCGGAGGCGAGGTCAAGCATAGAGCCAGCTATGAAGATCTGCGCTTGGCCCGCAAGCACGACGAGGGCGGAAGACGCCAACAACCATCGTCCGAAGGTCCAGTTCTCCTTAATGAGGGTCGAGGATTTGAGGGATCGATTCAACGTAGAACCAAATCTTGCCAGAAGGAATAATAGGAGGCTAGCCAGAAAGCCCACGGCAGAAAGGGCCAACATCGCCGTCCAGACTGAGATGACGCCAGCCCTGTGGATAAAGATCAACAATACAATCAAGAGCGTAGCATAGAGGCTGCTTCCAATGGCCGAAAGGCCAGGCCTCTGAAGAACGTAGATGGCACGTCGAAACAACCACGGGAGCAAAAGGAATGGCAATAGGAGCATCATGCCCGCAAGATCCGATAACACCAAGGATGAATCCCCTACGAGCTTGTTAACCCCCATCAAGATTGCATATAGAAACGCACTTGCAGGAACGGTGATAATAAAATGAAGCCTGACTTGACCCAGCAGGTAGGGCGCGAATATTGTTAGCATAATTGGCTTGCCCCAATGCACTCATCGGGTCAAGAAGGATTGAAGAATGAAATTGGTAGAAGAACAGCAGTATCGAGAACGCAATTGAATAAGAGCCATAACCTCGGGAACAAGCCATCGGGCGAGCAGAATTCCAACCAAGAAGTTTGCTCCAGAAAACAACCCTTGATCCAAGGCCACAAATCCACCCGCCAAAGCCCAGCGGCGAACTCGACTTAGTAGAAATGTATCGACAATCGCAGTCATTACTGAAATTATAGTGCCTCAAGTTGCCCCTCGCATTGCCAGTTCTTTACAAAACAAGAACTCCCGATGGTGCACCATCGGGAGTTCTTAGTCAGATCAGGATCGTTTACGACCCGGTCATACTCTTCGCCGGAGCCTTCGAGCGCATGATCGCCCAGGCCAGCACGCCCATCAGCACGAGTGCGACTGCCCACACCACGTACAGTGTTACGCCCGTCACGCCAGCGTACTGCACGATGATCGGAGCGATGATGACCGAGACCAGATTCACAACCTTGATCATCGGGTTCAGCGCCGGGCCAGCCGTATCCTTGAACGGATCGCCGACCGTGTCGCCGACCACGCCCGCCTTGTGCCGCTCGGAGCCTTTGCCCGTATTCTTCTGGATGCTCTTCGGCTCGTCTTCGATGAGCTTCTTGGCATTGTCCCAGGCGCCGCCCGAGTTATTGAGGAATACCGCCAGCAGCTGCCCGGAGACAATGATGCCTGCCAGGAAGCCGCCGAGGGCCTGCACCTGGAACAGAAGCCCAACCACGATGGGCGTAAGGATGCCAAGCAAAGCCAGCGAAACAAGTTCCTTTTGCGCAGCAGTGGTCGAAATTTCCACGGCCTGCCGATAATCGGGCTTGACTTTTCCTTTAAGCACTCCCAGCTTGAACTGGCGGCGAACCTCGAGCACGATGAGCGAAGCCGCCCGGGAGACTGCCTGAATTGCGAACGAAGAGAACAGCCACGGCAACGCGCCGCCGATCAGCATGCCCACGAAGACCTGCGGCAAATCCACGCGAATACCTGTGGACTGGATCTGCTGGTCAACTGCCACACCCAGGCTGCCCTGAGCTCGGGAGACATCCACCAGGAATGAGCCGAACAATGAAACCGCAGCGATCACTGCCGAACCGATGGCTACACCTTTGGTGATGGCCTTGGTAGTGTTGCCGACCGCGTCCAAGTCTGCCATGATTTGTTGGGCTTCCTTGGTGGCCTTATCGGTCTTGCCCGACCAGGACATCTCACCAATTCCGTTGGCGTTGTCGGCAATGGGCCCAAAGGAGTCCATGGCGACATTGTTGCCGGTAAGCGTCAGCATGCCGATGCCGGTCATAGCGACACCGTAGAGAATGAATGTCGCTTGCGAGGTTGCGTTCGCGCCGGGAATCGTACCGAAGATGAAGATCGAGGCCACGATGGTCAAGGCAATGACGATGACCGACCACACGGATGACTCAAAACCGACCGAGACGCCCTGCAAGATCAACGTGGCTGGGCCAGTATCGGCTGCCTTCTTGATATCCCTGACCGGAGATGCATGCGTGCCGGTAAAGTATTCGGTGAGCCGGTCAATCAGGATTGCCAGCAACACGCCGACAGCCACCGCGGCCGGAGTCCGCCACCATCCGCCCAGGCCGGGAGCCTGCAAGTAGAAGAAGCCCGCAATGAAGAACAGGACGGCCGAAATCGCCGCGGACGAAAGGAAGCCGCGGAATATCGCCGCCATCGCGTCGCCGCCCCTGCCCGGGCCGCCCCGGACGAGATAGGTGCCAATGATCGAGGAGAGTACGCCGATGCCGCGCACCATGAGCGGGAAGATGATCCACTCGAGTCGACCTGTAAGATGCCAGAGCGCCAGCCCGAGGATCAAGCCCGCGACGATGGTTACCTCGTAAGACTCGAAAATGTCTGCTGCCATGCCGGCACAATCGCCGACGTTGTCGCCGACCAGGTCTGCCACAACTGCCGGATTGCGCGGATCGTCTTCCGGGATGCCTGCTTCGACCTTGCCGACCAGGTCAGCACCCACATCCGCAGCTTTGGTAAAGATGCCGCCGCCTACCCGCATAAACAGCGCCAGCAGGGTGCCGCCGAACCCGAAGCCCAGCAAAGCGTCCGGCGCGGCGATCCCGAGGATGATGAAGATCAGCGTGCCGCCGAAGAGCCCAAGGCCGTCCGTTAACATGCCGGTAATCGTCCCGGCACGGTACGCGATGCGCAGAGAGTCGCCAAATGATGTCCTCGAGGCGGCTGCCACGCGAACATTTCCTTGCACGGCCATCCGCATCCCGATCTGGCCGACGGTCAGGGAGAACGAGGCGCCCATGATGAAGGCCACTGCCCGCGCGATGCCGATAATCAGGCGTACCTGATCCGGCGTGTTGCTGCTAAAGCGCTGCAAAGCCTCAGGGGACGGCGGGACAATATAAACGGACAGGAATAGTGCAAACGTCAGGATGATGATCAGCGGCAGGATGGAGCGCAATTGTTTGCGCAGATAGGCATCCGCGCCATCTTTGATGGCGCCCCAGACCTCCTGCATTTTTGCTGTGCCCTTGTCTTCGCGAAGGATCTGAGAGCGAAGAAAGACCGCATACAGCAGGCCGACGATGGCAATGCCGAAGACAACCCAGATCGCGATCGCCTCCAGTGAACTAAGTCCTTGCATAGCGTACATATGGGGTATTTCCTCCCGAAAAAGATAGGTTAGCTTCTCGTCTTACCGGGGCCGGAAAAAAACGCGAAAAGAAGACCTTTTGAACCCATGGCGTAAGATGAGCAATGCTCTTTCAAAAGCACAGGGATTTTACAGGCGCAAAGTGTTTGTGTCAAGAACGGCAGATTTCGCTGCGGTCGCGCATCAGAGTCCGTTCAGCTGACTGTTTCGGCCGGGCCTGCAGAAGCCGCGGGCTTTTGGCTCACTTTCCTGATGAGATCTGCCTACGCCGCCTCTTCAAGGATCGCAACCGAAGACCTCCGAAGACCATCAAATCGAATCCTTCTCGGACTTGTCCTTAATCGTGCGAAAATGGATTGCTTGACTGTATCTATTCACAGCCCTGACGTGAAGTTCCCGGAAAAAGGATGTGCGACGGGGCGTGCGCCCCGTCGCACATCCTTTTTCCGGTGTTCTTTGCCCTGAACTGCAAGTTCAGGGCAAAGGTGTGAGTAATTACGCTTGACTTTTAGAACATATGGGCTATAATCGGCACGTATCTACTCACAATTTTCCTGGTTTTGCCGAATTTTCAGATAGGGCGGGAAAAACACCCGCCCTATCTGAAAATTCGGATTGCTCCCCTCCCCCTTGGGGAGGGGCCGGGGGTGGGGTACTGTTAGTAGATACATCGGCACAGTATCCGCGAACACCCGCCCCGTCTGATTTTTCGGTATTTTCTTCTGCCCGTGGTTTCGGGCGCCGTCAATGCCGCACACGCAGGCATCGGCGGAAGGTGTGAATACGTACACAGGCATATGCTTCGAGACTTCTGCCCACCTCTGCCCGCCCTGCATTCTGACCCAGTCAACGGAACGGCAGCAATCGAAACGCTTGTCCCCTCTTGTTTCAGCCGCAGCGGATCACCCCTACGCGGCATTCGAACCTCATTGGAACCTCATTGGAACCTCCCCGTACGGACGCGGAAAAGTCCCGTAAAAATCCCATTCGAACCGCGCATTCGAATCTCGCATATTTTCTTCCCAAAATTCCATCCACGCCTCGCCCCGGAACAAATGCCGCCATTTCTAGCCAATTTATCCATTATGCTTCGGATCGTAGATGCGACCTCGCTCTAGCGAGCCTTCCGAAGCCTCTTACCGTTGTATTCAACGGCTTTGGGCACGCCCCTCTCGCCTCGTTGACAATCCGCGGCAATCCTGATAAGATATATCTAAATTTAACACTACAGGAGATGTAGATGTTACAGGAACTTGACATTGATACCATCAGCCTCACTCCCGCCGCTTCCAAGGCTGTGAACGATATCCTGACCGAGCGCAAGCTGGACGGCTACGCCCTACGCGTTTATCTTGCCAGCAGCGGCTGTTGCAGCGGCGTGAATTTCGGCATGGCGCTGGACAACAATATCCGTGACGTAGATCGGACCTTCGAATCCGATGGCATCAAACTTGTGGTCGATGAAGTTTCGATGGACTACTTGCACGGCGCGAAGATCGATTTCGTGAACGACCCGGAGCGCGGCTCGGGCTTCCTAGTCGATAGCCCCAACATCCAGGCGCAAAGCCACGAACATGGTGAAGAGGGCTGCGCGTGCGGCGGGTCCTGCTCCTGCAACAATTAGCTTAACGGGGCGCCGTTGGCTGCTGTGCGCCCCTAATGGATTATTGCCGAAGAACGGGCACGTGCGGTATCCGCACGTGCCCGTTTCTTTATTCCTATCGCCCCCGCAAGAAAGAGATCATCGTTCCCAGGACGCCAATGACGGCGAAGCCAAAAATCAGCAGGCCAGCGGGAATGCGGCTGGGATGCTGAGTCTGATCCACAAAAGTGGGTATGGCGGCGGCAGGAGCGGGGGTAAACGTAGGGAGACGGGTGGCATTTTCGGTGGGAATGTAAGCTGCCGCCAGGGTAGGATTGATGGTGGGGGTGGAAGCCGGCGTAGGTGTAGGCGGTATCTCAATCCGGGGCAATTCCACGCCTCCGGTTCCGGTAAGGGAAACGTACAAGGCGTACACCCAGCCAATTGAGTCGGGGACGCCCTCATACCGGATCATGATCCAGTTGTCATCGCCTTGCGCGCGTCCCAATGCCGGCGCGGACACACCGGTCATCAGGATGCCGATTGCCGGATAGTTGACGCTGCTGGGCCCCGCATAAACGTCAATAACCCCCAGGCTGGGGTCAACAGCAACCATCGGCCCGCTTGGAGTGCCGGTCACCGTTGGAATGGAGCCTGTGGGCTGCTGCGCCTGAACGGCTCGGTAGGAGGGGATACTCAAAGCCAGAGAAAGCCCGCCTATTCCAACAAACAACAGCAAGAGCAACTTGCGAAACTTCATCGAGGGAAACAATCCCGTCAGCTAGCGGCGAACAAAGAATGAAACGGACAACACGACGGCGCCCGCCACCGCAATTGCAATGATGGTCATGCCCCATGGAAAGCCCACCGCAGAAACCGGTGAATCAGAGAACGTAGGTACCACCAGCGGAGGCGGCGGCGTAAACGTCGGCAACCGGGTTTCCGTGGGTTGGATGCTGAACGCAGCAGCCAGGGTGGGATCAATCGTTGATGTGGCCAACGGAGTAGGTGTTGGAGGGGGTTCTACAACCTGCAAGGTTCCGGTCAACGTCACATTAGCAGCGTAAACCCAACCTACACCTCCCGGTCCGCCCGGATAGGAGATCTCAATCCACTCGCGGCTGGGTGAAGCGGCAAGCGCCGGAGCGGTCGCACCGATCGGAAGCTGGCCGATCACAGGATAATAAACCGTGCTCGGGCCCGTGCGAATGTTGACTGCCTCAGTATAGGTTTGAGTAATGAAAGGCGAGGTGCCGCCCGGCATCACCGGCGTATTTGTGTTCGCCGCCTGGGCCCTCACGGAAGCAGGCATGGTCGTCGCAAACAGAAGACCGAGCATTGACGCGGCAACGCAAACCCCCAGGATGAGTTGAAACCATAATCTTTTCATCACGTTAGATACTCTGAAAGGGAAAATCGCTTCGCGATTATAATCGAAAACATGGACCAGAGATTCTTTCACGGCGATCTGAATGCGGCAGACTTCGCGCAGGCACTGCTTGGCGAATTCAACCGGGGCAATTTGCGAGCGCAAATCCTTGGGCAGACTGACAACCTCGCGGTGCAAATCGGCACGCGGCCAGGCGCCGCATCCGGCGGCCAAACGGCATTGACTGTCACGATCCAAAAAGCTCCTGACGGTGTGGCCATTCGGCTCGGGGGGCAGGAGTGGCTCGGCACAGCAGCCTCTTTGGGTCAAACCACGATCGCCGCGCTGCTGAATCCCTGGAATCTGCTGGGCCGGCTAGACGATATTGCACAGGATGTAGAGAACCTGCAATTAAGTGAACATGTTTGGCAGGTGATCGACCAGACCGCGCGAGCCATGGGGGCTAGCCATCAGCTCTCGGACAGATTGAGCCGCCTCAACTGTGAATACTGTGGGACCGCCAACCCGGTCGGGGAGCCGGCGTGCATCGCCTGCGGTGCGCCTTTGGGGAAGTATCAGCCCGGCACTTGTTCGAACTGCGGTTACGTTGTCAAGGCGGGGGAAGTCAATTGCCCAAATTGCGGGCACCTGCTGTGATCGGGGACTTACCTGGCTTTCGCCACAAATGCCAACATAATAGAAAGCCAAGTGAGCGCACTGGAGCGGTTGCATCGCCAAAGATCCTTGGCCACGGGGTTGCGAGCCACGTCTTCATTGATAAACCATCCGGTCGATAGCTGACGCTCAGGAGCGTGGTTTTCAGTAAGCAGTATAATAATCGCGCCGGGCTTGATCCAATATGAACCTCGAAGAACTTGAAGCGCGACTTCAAAAGCTAATAGAAGTGCAACTGGTCAGCGTCCTGCCGGGACAGAAGCCGGAAGACCTGATCGTTCAAAAGCTGACAGTCGCCTTGCAATCGAACATCGTTGTGCAAGCCGACGGCACCCGGCTGGCCCCGAATGTCTACACTTTTCGCGTTCACGCCAACTCTCTCGATCGCTGGAAAGAGCCTCACCTGCTCGAGACATTGATCGATGTGCTGACGACAGCCGGCCAGGCGGCCGACTGTCGTTTCAGCACAGCGCCCACCATCACCATCTCGGAGGACGCCGGCACACCTATTGGCCACTTTGAAGTCATCGCCTCGCACAGATTGGATATGCTGGAAGAGACCAAAGACATGAAGACCGATACGCCAAGTGCCGACGAAGGGGAAGGATATAACGATCTTCCCGAGAGCGCTTTTCTGATCATTGAAGGCGTGAAAGTCTTTCAGCTCAAGCAGGCTGTGATTAATATAGGCCGTCGTCTCGATAATACGCTGGTCGTGGATGACCCGCGCGTCTCGCGCAACCACGCGCAGCTGCGCGCGATCAAGGGCCGCTATGTGGTTTTCGACCTCAACTCCACAGGCGGCACATTTGTGAACGGGCAGCGAGCCAATCAAAGCGTGCTCTATCCCGGCGACGTGATTTCGCTGGCGGGCGTTTCACTGATCTTTGGCCAGGACAACCCGCTGCCTCGGCCTGATCTGGCCGACACTGCACCTCGAAGCGCTGCCGGCGCGGACCGTGCGACTGCCGTAATCCGCACCATGCCTCCCACGCCAAAAAAGAAGAAATGAGCGGACCGATTGTCCTGGTCTTGCGCGTCCTGCTGGCGCTGGCCCTATACGTGTTCCTCGGCTGGACGCTTTGGACGATTTGGCAGGATCTAAGGCGCGCCGGAATTAAAGCGAGCGGCCAGAAGATTCCGCCGGTGCGTCTGGAAGTCCGTTTGACCAAGCAGATACCTGCCTACAGGGCTTTCTCCCAGGCAGAAGTCATGCTTGGGAGAGATCCAGCCTGCGACGTGATAATCGACGATGCAGCTGTGTCGGCCCGACATGCCCGGCTGAGCTACCATCATGGCCAGTGGTGGCTCGAGGACCTGGAGTCAACCAACGGCACAAAACTCAACAATGCCAGGCTCACAACCGCCACCGTGTTGACGGGTGGAGATGTAATCAAGTGCGGCAAGGCGCGGGTGATCGTGAATCTGCGCAGCGAAGAATTCAGCACCGAAATTGCGGCCGAAAACAACGGCAGAGGAGGGCTATGACCGAAAAAGTGGCACTTGCGATCATCGGCGGCTCAGGGCTGTACACCATGGAGGGCCTTCAGGACACACGGACTTACGACATCGAAACGCCCTTCGGAAAACCCAGCGCGGCAATAACCGTTGGAGCACTCGAAGGGCGGCGGATTGCCTTCCTGGCGCGGCACGGCATCGGACATCCACTTACACCGAGCGAGGTGCCGTACCGCGCCAACATCTATGCCCTCAAGACGCTGGGTGCGGAACGCATCGTCAGTATAAGCGCCTGCGGCTCCTTGCGCGAGGAGTATGCGCCCGGCCATATCGCCATTCCGGATCAGATCTACGATCACACAACGAATCGCCCTCGCTCATTTTTCGGCGAAGGGCTTGTCGGGCACATCAGTGTGGCAAATCCGTTCTGCGAGGACCTTTCGAGCCAGCTTGAGAAGGCGGTGAGGGCAACGCAGGCTACGGTGCATCGGGGTGGAACCATCATCACGATTGAAGGCCCGCGTTTTTCGACAAGGGCCGAGTCAAACGTGTTTCGCAATTGGGGCATGTCACTAATTGGGATGACGACCTCTCCGGAGGCCTTCCTGGCCCGCGAAGCCGAAATGTGTTACGCGGTCATGGCGCATGTGACGGACTATGACGTTTGGCACGTCAACGAAGCACCGGTAACGGTGGAAATGGTTATCCGCACGCTTAACAACAATACGCAAGTCGCACAAGCGGCTGTCCGTCACCTCTTGCTCGGCTTGGACCCAATCCGCAATTGCGATTGTGAAAGCTCCCTCGCCAACGCTTTGATTACCCATCGCGAGGCGATACCAAAGGCTACTCTGAAGAAGTTGCAGCCACTTATCAATAAGTATCTCAAGGACTAGCGGTATGCCGTCGCCAGCCCAATTGACGTTGGAGAACAGAATCGGGCGCTTTAATCGAAACCTTATTCTGCTGGGCATCTGCCTCTTTGTCTTCGCTGTCGACGCAGTCAGCCCAGTCACTACGAGCACCGACTCGGCATGGACGCTGCACCTGGCAAGCAGCATCCTACGCGAAGGCAACGTCAACCTCGACGAATACCGCAGCCTGATGAACCTGCAGCTGGATTACCGTTTGCGCGTGGTTGACGGACACATCTATTCCTACTATCCGATCGCAACGCCATTGCTGGTTACGCCGGTTGTGTGGATCGTAAACAAGATTTATCCGTTGTTCTATCCAACCGACTTCTATACGTATCTTGCCCTTCACGCACCCGACAGCCGTACTGCCAAGATCGAGAAGCTCATTGCATCGGGCATCATCGCGTTGTCTGCGGCCTTGATGTATCTGGTGGCGCGCCGCTATTTAAGCACCGTCAAGTCGCTGGCCGTTACATTCATTTTTGCGTTCGCGACTTCGGTATGGTCCACCGCCAGCCGCGCTTTATGGCAGCACGGGCCATCCGTGCTGTTCCTTGCATTAGCCCTCCTCCTGGTGCTTCAGGTACGAGAAAGACCTGCGTTCGTTCCCTGGCTCGGGATCATCCTTGGATTCTCCTATTTGATCCGGCCCACAAATAGCCTCACCATGGCGTTTCTTGGGCTTTACATATTGGTCAACTTTCCGAGAAGAGTCTGGCAGTACATCGCAGGCGCAGCCGTCGTTCTGATTCCCTACATGATTGAGAACTGGCTCACGTACGGTAATATATTTCCGCCCTATTCCTATCAGCTGTTCCAGCGTTTGGCGACCCCGCAGGTGTTCGGTGAGGGCTTGGTGGGAACATTGATCAGTCCGGCCCGAGGTCTTTTTGTCTTTTCCACCGTTTTCCTCTTTTCCATCGTCGGTGTCTACCTGATTGCTAGAAAGAGGCAAATCTCTATTTCGACGATAGACCTGTACCTGATCGGGGTTATCGTGGCTCACTGGATCGTCACGTCGCTATTCGAGGATTGGGGCGGCGCGTGGTCGATCGGACCACGGTATTTCGTGGACATCATCCCGTTCCTGACCTATTTTCTGATCCCCGTATTTCAGGGGGATTTCCTGGCAAAACCAGCCTGGAGCTATGCCCTTCTGACCACAGTGTTGGTTAGTACGTTGATCCAATTACACTGCTCCACGAGCATCTATCCGTTCATGTGGAACGGCAAGCCGGAGGCGCTGGTGGAAGCACCCCAGCGAAAATGGGATTGGGGCGATCTTCAGTTCCTTCGAGGTTTCTGTCCGAACGATCCCCTGGAAGGACGAGCCCCTGCCTGCTGGTTTGGGTCATCATGACCGACCAGCGCGAGAGCCGCCTACTCTGGGTGGCAGGGGCCTACCTCTTTTTTTACGCCCTGATCCTCACGCTGTCGCCAGCCGTGCGCGAGCAGACGTGGAGTGTGCCTCCGCGTTTGTCCCAATGGATCGGCTTCATCGTTTGGGCTGTTGCAACTTTTCTCGCATATCGCATCTCGATCCGGAAATATCCGGAGCGTGATCCCTACCTCCTGCCGCTTGCCTGTCTCCTAAGCGGCTGGGGGCTGCTTACCATCTGGCGGCTGGATTCTGGACTCGGTTTCCGGCAGGCCATCTGGCTGGTTGTTAGCCTTGGTGCATTCTGCGCCGTGCTATACACACCGAAGAACCTTGATTACTTAAGGCGCTATAAGTATCTACTGCTCGGAGGGGGACTAATCCTCACCGCAATGACGTTGCTGATGGGCACCAATCCCGTGGGTTCTGGTCCGCGCCTGTGGCTCGGTTGCTGCGGATTCTACATGCAGCCTTCCGAGCCCCTAAAGTTGTTGCTAGTGGTCTATCTCACCGCGTATTTGGCAGACCGGGTGTCGATTCGCCTGCGCGTCTTTCCGCTCCTGGTGCCGACGGTTTTTTTGACCGGCTTGGCTTTCTTGCTGCTAGTCGTGCAGCGCGATCTGGGTACCGCCAGCATATTCATCTTCCTATATACCGCCATCCTGTATCTCGCTACCGACAAACGCCGCGTGCTGGTGGCAACGGCAACCGCCCTCGTGCTGGCAGCCCTCATCGGATTCTTCTTTATCGACATCGTACATACCCGGCTTGAAGCCTGGATCAATCCCTGGAACGACCCCAGTGGAAATTCATATCAAATCGTGCAATCAATACTGGCGGTTGCCAACGGCGGTTTGTTTGGCCGGGGACCGGGCCTGGGGAGCCCCAGCTTGGTACCCGTCGCCGCCTCAGATTTCATCTTTACAGCAATTGCCGAAGAGACCGGCCTGGTTGGCGCCGTAGGCCTGCTTGCATTATTCGGGCTGGTCCTGGCACGCGGCCTGATTGCCGCATTGCGCGCCTCGGATAGGTTTCACCGCCTGCTAGCTGCCGGGATCACATCTTATTTTGGCATCCAGGCCCTGCTCATAATCGGCGGAAATATCCGATTGCTGCCCCTAACCGGCGAGACCCTGCCGTTTGTATCGTACGGTGGTTCATCCCTGCTTACTGGGTTTGTGGCTCTGGCCCTGGTCGTGACGATCAGTAAGCCGTCAGAAAGGCCGCCAGCCGCCCTTGCATCACCGCGTCCGTATTATCTGATGGCATCTCTATTCTCAATCGGGATATTGGCAGCCGTCCTCGCCGCCTCCTGGTGGGCTGTGATTCGCGGACCGGATTTGCTTGACCGCACAGACAATCCGCGCCTTTCAATCGGCGACCGGTACATCCGTCGCGGCAGCCTATTGGATAGAAACAACCTACCCATAGATGTCACCCAAGGGACCAGCGGTTCATTCCAACGCGCCTATCTCTATCCGGAACTTGCTCCCCTTACAGGCTATACGCAGCCCACCTATGGGAAGGCGGGCCTTGAATCGTCGCTGGATGATTACTTGCGAGGCCTGCAAGGAAATCCCAGCAGCCTGATTTGGTGGGACCGTCTCGTTTACGGTACACCCCCGCCCGGTCTTGACGTCAGGCTAAGCCTCGATTTGGCGCTGCAAAAAGAGTCCGACGATACGCTCGGGGATTCCAAGGGGGCCGTGGTATTGATGAATGCACAGTCAGGCGAGATCCTGGTCATGGCATCCCATCCCGCGTACGATCCGAACAAATTGGATGAGATCGGCGCAGCGCTGTCACATGACCCCAACACTCCACTGATCAATAGGTCCGCTCAAGGGATGTATCCAACAGGTACGGCAACTACGCCCCTCATCGGGATGCTCGGTGCAGCGCCCACAGCCGATCAGGCCACGTCTCTATACCAGGCGCTTGGCTTCTACTCCACACCGCAGCTACGGATGCCGGTCGGAACCGCGGTCCCTGCTGGAAGTCTTCAGGGCCTACGGGTCAGCCCATTGCAGATGGCGATCGCAGCCGCAACCATCAGCAACGCCGGCACGCGACCTGCACCCAGAATCGCGCTGGCGGTTGATACATCGCAGCAGGGTTGGGTAGTCCTGCCGGCGCTGGGTACCGCCGTTCAGGCCCTCCCCGCGAGTATGACCAATCAAATTGCGGCCCAACTGGCAACACAGAATCACGCGTATTGGGAATGGGTGGGGTCAGCGCAGACGAATAACGAATATTCCACCTGGTACTTGGCCGGCACCCTGCCAGGCTGGAAAGGAACGCCATTGTCGCTTGTCGTGCTGCTCGAGGGCAACAATCCAATTGCCGCCCAGCGTAAAGGGCAGCAGCTGATTCAAAAGGCAATCGGGCGGTGAAATGCGCCTCGAGGAAATTGGATAATTATCGCAAGACTTGCGACCCTGAACAGAAACAAAAAGGCCCGTTCAATAGAACGGGCCTCAGCTTTTTCGACCAGTCTACGAACCGTCATCCACGTCTTTTGTGGTGTAACCGGGACCCCCTTTGAAGAAATCGTAATTGGGCTTGATGTCCTTTGTCAGATCGACTACTTCCCCAGCGGCCAGCTGCCGGGTAGTGTCCAATGAAATCTTCTTGCCAAAATGATTTGTGCCGTCGAAGTGCCCCGTTAGCCCCTTATTACTAACGTACTCGCCGCCCTTGGCAGTGTACGCGGCGGGGACTTCATCTTCCGGAAAGATCGCTGCATAGGGGCATTCAGGGATGCACGCGCCGCAGTCAATGCAGGTGTCCGGATCAATGTAGATCCACGGCCACTCTGCCTTCGGGAACCCGGGGATCATGCATTCAACCGGGCAGACTTCAATGCAACCCCGGTCACGCACACATAAACTCGTGATGATATGTGTCATCGTTTATCTCCTTTTGCGAATTCAGCAACCCAGATGACATATTATATCTTTCTTCGTTGTCCCCGCAAGAGAGAATCCCGGGTGCGGTCCGAGAATCAATCGAAGCCGTCTGAGCCTGCTTCAGGAGTCATTGAATTCCTCCGTGCGATGACGCATTGGCATCAACAGTATTCAGGGAAGCACCCAAGTAACCAGATGCTTCCCATTTTGTCAGAAGCTCGTGATCTATTTTGCGGAAAAACGACTGGCCACCGCGTTCCAGTTCACAACATTCCACCAATTGGTCACATATTCGGCCCGGCGATTTTGATACTTAAGATAATACGCATGCTCCCAAACATCAATGCCCATGAGGGGCGTCGAGCCTTCTGAAAGCGGGTTATCCTGATTTGCCGTCGAAAAGATGGCCAAGCCATTGCCCTTCTTGACCAGCCAAGCCCACCCGGATCCGAACCGTGTGTTGGCCGCCTTTTCGAAATCAGCTTTGAATTTGTCAAAAGAGCCAAATGCAGAATCAACCGCTTTGGCAAGTTCCCCCTTCGGCGCGCCGCCGGCTTTGGGCGCCATGATCTCCCAGAACATGCTGTGGTTCCAGGTGCCGCCGCCATGATTGCGGACTGCGGTCCTGATGTCCTCGGGAACGGCATTGAGATCCCGCAAAAGGGCTTCCAGCGATTTGCTGGAGAGCTCGGGATGCTTCTCCACAGCGCCATTAAGGTTCGTAACGTAAGCGGCGTGGTGTTTATCGTGATGGATTGTCATGGTCTGTGCGTCGATATATGGCTCCAACGCGTCAACCGCATATGGAAGTTTTGGAAGTTCGAAAGCCATTTTCCTCTCCTTTGAGGTGGTCTGCATCGTAGCAGTATATTCAGAGAATTATCATAAAAATTGTAGTCGAGCGATAGGTACATGTCAAGCAATAGTGCGAATCGTTAACAATTCGCTTACGCGAGAGATAGTCCCCAGAAGTCCTTCTTGTGAAAGGGTATACTTGTTGAATTTCCAATTTGGATCCAGGATCGATCGTGAACCTTCGACGTGAATCTGCCGGCCTTCCCATTGTGCTTCCGCTCGCAATCCTCGCCGTGTCTACCTCGTCGATTCTTGTCAGATTCGCCCAAAGAGACGCGCCGTCGTTGACCATCGCGGCCCTCAGGCTTACTATCGCAAGCGTCGTACTTGCTCCGGCTGCTTGGGGCAGCCATCGATCCGAATTGCTTGCTCTTACGCGCCGTGAGCTTTTGCTGGCTATTGCATCAGGCTTGTTCCTTGGCGCGCATTTCGCCGCCTGGATAACATCCCTCCAGTACACGACTGTCGCCAGCTCAGTTGTCCTGGTTAGCACGGGCCCGTTGTGGGTTGCCTTCCTATCTCCAATCATTCTTAACGAACGCCTTTCGCGCCCGGCCGTTTTTGGATTGGGATTGGCGCTTGCAGGAGGAATTGTTGTCGGTCTATCCGGGGCCTGTCCGTGGCCTTTCGGACTCCGCTGTACAAACCTGGCGACCGTTCTGCGAGGCCGCGCCCCATGGGGCAACTTTCTCGCAGTGGCGGGCGCCTGGGCTGTCGCCGGGTACCTCTTGATCGGACGTAGCCTGCGAAGCAAAATGTCGCTTATCCCTTACATCGCGCTCGGTATACACCGCCGCCGCAATGGGACTGCTGGCGACAATGGTCGCCGCCCGCCAATCTCCTTTTGGTTATCAACCGATAACGTATCTCTGGATCCTGCTGCTCGCGTTGGTTCCACAGTTGCTGGGACATTCCACATATAACTGGGCGCTGCGCTTCCTTCCGGCAGCTGTGGTGGCCGTCACTACGATGGGAGAGCCGATCGGATCGGCAACGCTCGCATATTTCATCCTGCAGGAGACCCCTACCGTGGCAGTCATGTTTGGCGGGGCATTGATCTTCTTCGGGCTCTATTTTGTCAGCGCATTTCGCAGGCAATAGGCAAGCATCTCGTGAGAGGCCGAGAATGGGTAAAGCAGCCGAGCCTGAGGGCTTGCAACAAAAATCCCCAGAAATTATCTGGATGAGCGGCATTTTCCAATTTGGTGCAGTAATCCATGAAGAAACCATATTTTGAAATCAGGCCTTCTCCGATACAGGGGCTCGGCGCTTTCACTACTCGTCCTATCCCGAAAGGAACGCGCTTGATTGAGTACACGGGTGAGCGAATAAGCCCGAAAGAAGCAGACAGCCGCTACGACGATGATCGGGCAGAGCATCCGCGCGTACTCCTGTTCACGGTGAATAAGCGAACTGTCATCGATGCGGCGGTCGGCGGCAACGCTGCAAGATTTATCAATCATTCATGCGAGCCGAACTGCGAGGCGATCATAGAGAATGGACATGTATTCATCCAGGCGCTGAAGGGCGTCGCCGCTGGCGTGGAATTGACTTATGACTACAATCTGACGCTTGAAGACCACGATGATCCTCATCTGGAGGAGCGTTATGCCTGCCACTGCGGAGCAAAGACCTGTCGAGGCACGATGTTGAGACCCAAGGAAAATGGGCAAAAGAAGAAACGGACAAGACCTCAAGCCGGACCGGCCTAGTTAACGACGGAAGCGTGGGCCCTCGGACGAGGTCTCAGATCGCCTGCGCGGTTCTAAGGTAAAATACCTGCAATGTTTAGACGTAATTCCACTTCCACTGAGCCGGCCGCGTCGGTACAGGCCGTCGAACGGATCACGTCTGTGCTCGGCCCCGGTGTCGTTTGGCACGGAGCTATTACGGGCTCAGGCGGCGTCCGCATAGAAGGTGCCTTCGAGGGCCAGATTGCGCTTCGAGGAATGCTGGTGGTCGGAGAAACGGGGCGCGTTACTTGCGAAAACGTTCGGGCCAATGCTGTTATCGTGGCGGGAGCGGTGCGCGGCAACATCACCACGCAGAAACTTGAGATCCGGGCCACGGGCCGCGTATGGGGTGATGTGGTTACAACCGCGTTTGTGACCGACGAGGGCGCGTTCCTGCGCGGGCAAATCCGGATGGAAGAAACCGTAGAATTGGACCTCGAGACATCGCCGGACTCGACACCATCCGAGGCCGCAGCGGCCGAAGCCATCGCGGAGCGACCGGCGCCTCCGCCTCAGTTGCCGAAGAGTGACGGCATGACAACGCTCGCGCGAAAGAAAAAGAGTGCCCCCTAGGGCCGGGAGATACGCGTGTCAGGCGGGCGTAGACACATGAGATATCGAGACCTTCACATTGAAACGCAGCGGCAGGCGCCCTCCAACGCCAGGACAGAGGGATCCTCGTTCCTGGTGCGGGCAGGATATCTTACGCGTGATGGATCACCTACGGCCCTGGGCCACCTCGCACTGTCGCGGCTTCAGCAGCGGGCCGGAATTTTGGCGGACTTCTCGCGGCAATTCGATTTGCCTGCAAGCGAAACCGACACGGGAGAGTTTTTCTTCGAAATCCGTGGAGGTAGTTCGGAGGTATTGCACTGCAACTCCTGCAATTACACGGGGCCCCGCGAACTGGCGCGCTTCAAGAAACAGCCAATGCCTGATGAACCCGCCTTGCCCCCCGAGAAAATCTCCACGCCTGATTGCGGCACTATCGAGGCGCTGGCGCGCTTTCTTGGAACAGCCAAGGAGAAGACGGCCAAGGCCTTGATGTATACGCGCATGTCCGATGGAAAATTTATCTTCGTGGTCGTGCGCGGCGACATGCAGCTGAGCGAGCCTAAATTGAAAAAGCTAGTGGGGGATGTTCGAACCGCCACTGCCGGCGAAATTGGGCTCGCCGGAGCCGCAGTCGGTTATGCCTCGCCGATCGGCCTGCGAGAAGCACTGATCGTCGCGGACGATCTTATTCCACACTCTGTAAACTTGGCCGCCGGTGCAAATGAAGGCGGCTATCATCTCAAGAATACGAATTATGGCCGCGATTATTCTGCGCAGATTGTTGGCGACCTGGCACTGGCCAGCGCAGGTGATCCTTGTCCAAATTGCGGCACTGCCATGGTTACGTTCGAGGCTGAACTCCTGGCCGACGAGAGCGGGCCACGCCTCGAGAGTATTCTCCTGGCGCTCGCCGAAGTCCATCACGATGAGAGAGGCTTGACGCTACCACGGTATGCGGCGCCGTTCGACATTTATCTCATGCACCTTTCCGGAAAAGAAATGGATACCCAGGCTTCTTCGGAACAACTCTACGCGGACCTGCAGAATTTGGAAATCTCTGTCCTCTTCGATGATCGTGACGAGCGGGCCGGTGTGAAATTCAACGATGCGGACTTGATCGGCTGTCCGTTACGAATAACAGTCGGAGAAAAGGGCCTAAAAGAGGGAATGGTAGAATTGAAGCCTCGCCAGAGCAAACAAAGCTTGCTTGTACCGTCGGCGAACATTATCGCGAAAGTTCAATCTAGCCTTCAAACACAACCATGACCTCCAAAATCTCCATGTCCTCTCCGGACCTAACTGACTCAGAGCGCCAGGCGGTGCAAGCCGTCCTCAGCACTCCCATCCTCAGCATGGGACAGTGGATCCTGGATTTTGAGCGCTCGTTCCAAGAGCTCACAGGACTCAAGCACGCGATAGGTGTATCATCGGGCACGGCGGGCCTGCACCTCTGCGTACGCGCGGCCGAGGTCACAAATGACGACCTTGTCATTACGACGCCCTTCTCATTCGTTGCCTCGGCCAATGTGCTATTGTACGAAAACGCAATCCCTGTGTTTGTGGACGTGAATCCCAAAACAGGCAACATGGATCCCACGCTTGCGGCTCAGGCCGCCAGCGATTTGGCCAATGGAGGGATCAACGCCAAGGCCTGGCTACCACGAAAAGTCCGCGGAGGGAAACATGCCCTGAAAGGCATCCTGCCCGTGGACGTCTTTGGTCAGCCCGCTGACCTTGATCCAATCCGGCAAATCGCCGACGAGCACGGGATCAAAATGATCGAGGATGCTTGCGAGGCATTGGGCGCGGAGTATAAGGGGAAGCCTGCTGGAACTTCCGGTGATTTTGCCGTATTTGCCTTTTACCCAAACAAACAAATAACTACGGGCGAGGGCGGCGTCATCGTGACCAGCGACGACCGGGCCGCAGATATAATGCGTGCCCTTCGTAACCAGGGCCGTGCCCCCGGCGACACCTGGCTGCAGCATACCTATTTGGGTTACAACTATCGACTGGATGAAATGTCGGCGGCCCTCGGCGTGATTCAGATGGGCCGTTTCGATGAACTCTTGAAGAAACGCGAACAGGTTGCGAATTGGTATACGGAACGGCTGTGTGCCGTCGCGACCGTCGAGCCGCCGTTCATCGAGGCGTTCACCACCCGCAAGTCCTGGTTTGTATACGTCGTTCGCTTCGATCCGGCCATCGACCGCGATTCGCTCGCCAAACGCCTCGGTGCGCGCGGCATTCCTGTGCGGCCATATTTCCTGCCGATTCATTTGCAGCCTTACATGATTGAACGATTTGGCTACCGGCCCGGCGATTTCCCCGTCACGGAGGACTTGGGAAGGCGAGGATTAGCGCTACCGTTCTCCGGCGTCATGTCTGAGGAGCAGGTAGAAGAGGTCTGCAAGGCAATCCAGGACGAGCTAACGCGCGTTTGATGCCTTGCTGCCGATGAGCAGCCAAAATGATGTTGAACACGGGCCTCTTTCCTCCCGATAAACGCGCCGGCCTCTTAATCCATGGGATATTTTTGATTATCCTCTTGATTGTCTCGGCCTGGGGCTTCGTCCAGCTTTCAAGGGTTGGAGTGGGACCGAATTTCGTGGTCTTCCTGCTTATCGGTTTGATTGCTTTTGCGCCCCTGCCGTTGCTTGGTTATCGAGCCTACGCCCTGTTGCGCGCGGCCTATATTCTGGACCGTGACAGCCTGGAATTGCGGTGGGGGTTGCGCAACGAGGCCATACCGCTATCGGACATTGAATGGGTGCGTTCTGTAAGGGACCTAACGTCTCCGTTGAGACTGCCCCCCATACCAATGCCCGGCGCAGTACTGGGCTTACGCCGTCATCGGGACCTAGGGGTTGTCGAATTCATTGCCAGCAGCACACGGAATCTGCTGCTGGTGGCCACAGCCAAACGGGTCTATGCGATTTCCCCCGCGGATCCGGTGGAATTCGCTCAGACGTTCGCCAGGGCGGTCGAGTTAGGCAGCCTGACGCCCGCCAAACCGAAGTCAATTTATCCTTCCTTCGTGGTAAGCAGCGCGTGGGAGTCAGCCCTGGTGCGATTTGTTTGGCTGGCTGCACTGTTCCTCAACCTGGGGTTGATGGCGTGGATTGGACTCTTGATACCGTCATCAGCTCGCATCGCGCTGGGATACGGCCCGGACGGTACGCCGGATCTGGTGCCATCCGCACAATTGGTGATCCTACCGCTCGCAAGCACTTTTCTTGCCATGGTCGGCTGGGCCGCCGGCCTCTATTTCTTCCGCTGGGAAAAGCGCAGAATGGTTTCCCTCATAATCTGGATATCGAGTGCATTGGCGAGCCTACTATTTCTAGTCGCGGTCCTTTTCGTTATCACAATTCCCGCATAGGCTTTGCCCTCGGTCTCTGCTCCCAATTGGGAGAGGGGATGCGAAAAGCATGCAATTCTTCCTTGCACTAACCCTGGCCATCATTGTCTCGTTCCTCGCCTGGCGTTTTCATGCCCTCGGCCTCCGCGGATCGTTGGCGGCCACAGCCGTGGGTACTATCGTCTTTGGTCTGGGAGGCTGGACATGGGCAGTCTTGTTGCTCGTCTTCTTCATCTCATCATCGGCGCTCACCTCTGCATTCAAAAATCGCAAGCGGGGCCTGGTCGAAGACTACGCTAAAGGAGATCGCCGCGACGCCGGCCAGGTGCTCAGCAACGGCGGGATTGCGGCAGTCTTCGTCGTGCTTCACACGCTCTATGCGCAGGCAACCTGGCCATGGTTGGGTTTTGCCGGGGCGTTGGCCGCCGTCAATGCCGACACATGGGCGACTGAACTTGGGGTATTGGATCGCAATCCACCCCGGCTGATTACCAACCTGCGAAGGCAGGTCACCAAAGGGACTTCTGGAGGCATCTCGGCGACCGGAATGGCGGCCTCGTTGCTCGGCGCTGCCGCCATCGCCGCGCCCGCGGCAGCCATCTGGAACTCCCACCAATGGCTATGGTTTGGAGTAATCACGGTAGGCGGCCTGCTGGGTTCGCTGCTTGATTCACTGCTTGGTGCCTCCGTCCAAGCTATGTACTTCTGTCCGACGGACCTGCGCGAGACGGAGAAGTATCCGGTGCACGCGTGCGGTACCGCTACGGTTCACATTCGGGGCTGGAGCTGGCTGAACAATGACTGGGTCAACGTTATGTGCAGTCTATGTGGAGTGGTTGTCGTCGAACTGTTGATGGCCGCGGCCCTTGGAACTATGTAGAAGGACAGAAGCATGCCAAGAAAACTAAATCTAGCTGCGGTGTTGGCCGCGTGCGGCATCGTCATAATCGGTCTCAGCCTGCTCGCCTTCCTCGGCCTCTACAACCGGTATTGGTCAGATGACTGGTGCTACAACCTCGACTTCAAGCAACTCGGAGCCATCGGCGCAGCACGAACCTACTTCTTCACAGGCGATGCGGCAAGAAGAGGATATTCCACAGACCGCTACTCATTAACGCTACTGGGAGGGCTTTTCTATTTGCCGGGAATCTTTGGAACACGGATACTGGCCGGCCTGATAATCATCCTGTGGATTGTGGGCCTTCTCTGGGTGGTGTCTAGTGCAGGCCGGCACTTTGAAGCATGGCCGAGAGGGGTTAGCCTTCTGGCAGTTACATTTCTCTTGTACTACGCGTTGTATCTGGCGCCGCAGCGATTCCAAATCCTGTATTGGCGCGCCGGGGTTCACTACAGCTTCACAATCGTTCTCGGTCTTTACGTGCTTGGGCTCATCACGTCCCGGGGCATCGGAAAGCTTTCTAGCCGCCTTGTCAACGTTGCGATTGTCCCCTTGGCATTTTTTGCGGGTGGACTTTCTGAGACCGGTTGCGCTTATTTGGTGACTGCGGCAATCATTATGTTGGCCGGGGCCTGGGTCGGAAAGAGGAAGAAATTCGAGTGGGCCCGGCGGGCGCTTGTCCCGGCGCTGATAGCATTGATTTCGCTGCTCGCGGCCATGGTAGTTCTCATCCTGTCACCCTCCAACTCCCGCTACGATACGATGGCCGTCCGATCCACAAGCTTGCCGCTGGTACCGTTCATCTCTTTTCAATTCGCCTTCAATTTTATTGCCGATTCTCTGCTGACTCTGCCCGCCCCCCATTTCGTTTTTGTAGTGTTGTTCGGGTCACTTTCGATCATTTCCTCAGCTCTGTCGCAAAAACGCCAAGCCATTCCCTTCCGCCAAACCGTCGGCCTCATCTTGGGGGTGGGGATAATCGCATTCGTGCTCATTGCGGCAGTGCAGGCGCCGAGTATTCGATTTTACAGCGCACCTCCAGAGCCTCGCGCACAATCTCTTTCGCGATTTACAATGCTCGTAGCGCTCGCCTGCATTTCTTGGGTGATTGGGCAGGCGGCTTTTGCAAGATGGCAGATGAATTGGTTCGTTTCGCTGGCAACGGTGAGCATTGTCATTTGTACACTGTACACCGCTCGATTGATATTGCAAAACTACGAAGAGCTACCAGGCTGGGCCGCTCGCGCGCAACAGTGGGATCAGCGCGACCTAAACATACGCCGCGCGACCGCACAGGGCGTGCGGCGGCTGATCATACCGGTTATTGATACTCATGACATTGGAGTTCAGGATATTATGCGATCCAAGTCCATGACCGGCCAATGGGTAAGCACCTGCGGCAGTGCCTATTATGGTTTGGATGCGATCCGATCAAGCGGGCCTTGAGGGGGGCAGCGCCTCCTGGTCTGGCTTGTCGGGACTGACCTCTTCTGTTATCTCCACAAGGAATTGCCTGACAGATTCCATGGAATCCTGCCACGTGGGGTGCGTATGAAAAGCCGCCAGCGCGTTCGATGACAACCGTGCGAGTAATTCTCGGTCACAGGCAAGCCGATGCAAGTGACCGGCAAGGGTTGCGGCATCGCCCGGGGAAAAAAGAAAGCCGTTTTCCGCATTTTTTATCAGGCTTGGCACGGCGCCGACTGTAGTACCAACGGCTGGCAGACCGAAGGCCATTCCCTCGAGGTAGGCAATTCCAAACCCTTCATAATACGAGGGTATGACAAGAACCTGCGATTGCCGGAGTATCCCGGCCAATTCCTGGCCGTCCAAGGCGTCGTGGAATACGACATTGAAACGATGAGTCAGCAAACGGGCTTGTTGCTGCATCCGGCGCGCATAGCCCGGGGCGACATCCAATGCTCCGACGACATCCAGGTTGATTTGCGAGGACTGGAGCGTGACCGCCTCCAAGCAGGACATGCAATCCTTTGAGCGGAATTACGTTGGCAAGAAAGACGACTCTCAACGGGCCGGACTCGTGAGAACGCCCTCGAACCAGTTCCGGTGCCACTGTTCCCAGGCGATCGCCGCCAGGCACGGCGATCAACTTGGGTCTTTCGTGGTGAATCAGCTGACGGACAGCATCGCGCGTCGTTTCTGAATTGAAAATGAAGCCGTCCACAGAACTTACATATCGCCTTTCCACCCGCCGGTAGAAGTAGTTTTGCCAGGCTGGCCTGGCTTCAGAAGAACGGAGATTGTGCACGAGGCTTATGACAGGATACAGATGAGATCGTTTGTTAGCGACCAAAAGAGATGGATGGACGAGCTCATCTTGAATCAGAAGGTCGAGCTTGGGTTGCAGGCGAAAGCGTAGATTGTCCATCAAGCCCGGAAAGTAGCCACGCCGGGGTAATGAAACGATCTCTACGGTGTCCCCTTGCGACCGAAGATACGCCACCAGCTTCCGATCATAAAGATAGCCTCCGCTCACAGTGTCCAACGAGCCATAAATGACCAGGCCGATCTTCATGCCATTCGCCGCGCCTCAAGCTTCTAGCGTGCAACTCGATATGCCGCCCAAGCATTCGGATTCTCCCAAAGAACCACCCGAAGCGATTCGATGTTGCCCGCATGTATCCGGTCGTTCAAAGAATCGGCAAGGATCCGTGCGAAGCACTCCAGGCTCGGATTCAAATTGGCGAACTCAGGAAAGTCGTTGAGCATCTTGTCGTCATAACGATCGATTACGTCGCGCAGTTGCTTTTCCACATCTACGATATCCACGAGATAGGCATGTTCGTCAAGTTCGCGGCCTTCCAACTGCAATTCCAGAACGTACTGATGTGAGTTCGGCGAATTTTCCGGCCCCCAATCGCCGCCGATGAGGAAATGCCGAGCAATGAAGTCCCGCTTTACAGCAAGGGTGTACATATTACCTCCTGGGTTGCTGCCGTTCTTCAGGCGTAGTTGATCAAGACCTGTATGGACTGTTCGGGCGATTCATCGAGAAGCCGATAGGCTTCGGCCGCGTTCGCAATTGGAAAGCGATGCGTGATCCATTTCTCGGGCCGTATCCGTCCGAGCGCATTCCACGCAACATCGAATCTCCTGGCCTTATCCCACCGCGCAGAAAGTTCCGGCGCAATCGAGCTTACTTGTGAGGAGATCAGCTTGAGGCGGGAACGATGGAACGTGCCGCCGAGGTCTACGACCGCGCGCTTCTCCCCGAACCAGGAACCGACGACAATTCGTCCGCTAAATCGGGTAAGGGCAATGGCATCGTCGAGCGCCGCGGGATTCCCCGTCAGTTCAAGTGTCAAGTCGAAACCATCCCCGCCGTGTGGTGTCCGCTGAAGCGCAATCCTATACCAGTCGGGGCCGGTGGGGTCGAGGGAGTCTCCTACCCCAATGTCAATCGAGGCGTGGCGCCGAAGCTGAAATTTGTCAACCGTCACCAACTGGGAAAGCGGGAAATCTTGCAGCAATTCTGCAACCAGCAAACCCACCACTCCTTGTCCGAGAACGAGCGCGCACTCCCCCAGAATCGGAGCGGCATCCTGAACTAGATTGACTGCGGTTTCCATGTTCGGCAGGAAAACAGCAGTCTCCAGGTCCATGTCGGCAGGTATGGGGAACAAGGATTGCGTCTTGGCAGTGAAACGCGAGGTGTGAGGCTGGAAGGCAAAGACCATACGATCTTGCCAATCCTTGCCGACCGATCCGCCGATCTCCGTGACCCGACCCACAGACGCGTACCCGTAGGCAACGGGAAAGCTCAGATTTGTGCTGAAGCCATCGCGGGAGTCGGGAAGATCGCGGGGGAACTGTCCTCGGTAAATCAGCATTTCCGTGCCTGCGCTGATGGCGGACACGCAGGTTTCAACCAGCACCTGGTCTTCAGCGAGCGCCTCAAGAGACTCCTCGCGGATTTCAACCCTGCCCGGCGCGGTGAAGTAGATTGTCTTTCTGGTCATGCGAATATTCTACTGCCCGATGGCGTGCAAGCCTACGGCTTGTCGCGCCACAGCAAGTAAAGGAGAATCACCTCAATGATCTTGGCGGGCACGCCGTAGAGTGAATCCCGGCTGAAGAAGGGAACACCATTCAGGATTACATTGATTATGACCCAGATGAAAATCCAAGCCAAAATCGTCACGGTCACATACACGAATAGTACCCGCCAGACTGACTTGTGGTGTTGTTGAAAGAACGGAATGGGCAGGAAGTAGGCACCCAACAACCCCAGGTAGCCAAGGGCATTCAAGGAAAACAGCGGATCGGAGCCCCCGGGAAACAGGGTGCGATCCAGTGCCGCTCCCAAATGCAGGGCGGCCGTTGCAAGCACAAGGACAATGATGAAGTAATGGCCGGTTCGCAATTGCATGTGCGCTCCTTTTGCAGAAGGCTGGCGCTACGCTTGGTCTTCCAGGAATTGCAGGCGTCCGCCAAGCCCGAGAAGATGATCCATGCGCTGGACCTTGGTCCGCAAGTATCCCAGATTTTCCGGCCGCGGCGGAACCTCAATGGGTACGCGTTGCCGCACTGCAATGCCCAGGCCGCGCAGTTCGCTGATTTTCTTTGGATTATTTGTGACTAGATGGATGGATCGAACGCCCAATTCGCGTATGATGAGACCCGCCGCAGTATAGTCCCGCTCATCAGCCTGGTGCCCAAGCCTCAGGTTCGCCTCCACCGTGTCAAGGCCTTCATCCTGCAAATTGTAGGCGCGCAGTTTGTCCAGCAAGCCTATCCCGCGACCCTCCTGCCGAAGGTAGATCAGCACTCCGCGTCCCGCTTGCGCGATCATTTGAAGGGCACGGTCGAGTTGCTCGCCGCAGTCGCAGCGCAATGAGCCGAGCACATCCCCGGTGAAGCACTCAGAATGCACCCGCACCATTATGTTATCTTTATCGCGGATGTCGCCCAAGGCAAACGCCATGTGTTCCTTGTCGTCCAAATTGCTGGTGAACAGCATCAACTGAAATGTGCCGTAGTGTGTTGGAATGCGGGCCGCGACCTCTCGTCTGATTGTCGACTGATTCATTGTTTTCTTCTCTGCTGCTGTCGTATGTATAACACCAGAAATGATAAAAGGTGCCTGTCATATACCTGAAAATACGCTGCGCTCTGCAGATTTGGATTTCAATGTCTGCGCGCGGCATTACTGGCGAGGAGGAGACCCAGCCCACCAATCAAGATGTCGCGGCTACGGATTAGAAGGGTGACAGTTATTGCGGTGGCTGCCGAGATCCCAAAAAGGTTGAGAGCGAAAACCTGGCTGGCTTCCAGGGCTCCCAATCCTCCCGGGAGCGGCAGCAGAAAAGACAGCCAACTTGCGGTCCAGGCGGCTACCGTCTGCTCAAATGGCAATGCGATTTGCAGGAACAGCAACATCAGGCCATACTCGGCGATCGTACCCGCGGCCGCAGCGAGTGAGAAGAGAGTCGCGACCGCCAATAAGCGCGGGTGGCGCTGGCAAAACCGCCCCGCTAGCTGCTCAGAGGCGCGAACGAAGCGCAGCAACCTGGAGTTGCGATACTGCAAGGGTAGCAAGTTCAATAGAGACGAAAGCGGATATCGTTTTCGGTAAAGCATGCCGATATGGACCAATGGCCACAGCAGCAAACCGACCGGAACTACAATTCCCCAAAGAGGCGTTCCGCCGACGTTTGAAAGCAGGCCCACGCGAAGCGCCGCGGTGAGACCGAGGATCAAGAAGAAGAAGTTAGCGACAAACTCGAGCAACTTGTCCATGACCACCGTGGCTGTGGCGCGGGTAAAGGTGAATCCATGACTGCGCTGCAAATACATTACCTGTAGAGGTTCGCCGCCGACCTGGGGGCCCAACGTGAAGTAACTTAGTCCGAACACGGAGATGCGAACAGGAAGCAGGGGGAGATACCGGACAAGCTTATTCTCGGCGTGGATGATCAGCCACCATCGGCCCGTGACCAAAAGGTAGATCGCGAGGTCTATCACGACCAGTAATGCGAGCTGCCAGATATGAAGCCTGCGAAGCACCTCCCCTATCGCCGCGAGTGGCACCTGGCGAAAAGCCAAGTACAACAATCCGGCAACCAGGAACAGTGCGATGGCTTTCCGAACCTTGGGCGCTGTTCCCTTGCTGAACGCGCCGGTGCCTGTAGGGACGGCAGAATCCCGCTCGAATGGGCTCACAAGACTGACTCGCCCTGCCCTCTAGGTGCGCTCTCTATCAATCGTCTCATCTCTTTCAGCACCGCGTGGTGGACAACCTGCGCATTACTCGATCCGAGTTCTCTGACCGTGATCGGATGACCAACCTGCACCCGCACCGTCACGGGGCGAATCCGGAATATCAGGCTCGCCAGCAGCTGCAATGCTGATGCGAGCAACAACTGGTCATCTCGAGTCCGTCTAAGCATCGGAAAGGGGTGGCGTGCAGCCTTCGACCAGACTACGCCTCGGACACAAATGGGCAAGACGGCTGCGCCCGGCGCAAGGCGAAGGAACACCCCAACACTATCCGTCCAGTCGGCCAATGACTCGATCGCCCCTGGATATACGTCCGGATCAGGCTCGTTGCGACCGGCAGGGAAGGTAAGGATTGATCCTCCGTCGCGCACATGCTTGCTCACGCGCCTTACGAGAGCAACCCTCTCCCGTGAATCCTCGGTGACGTAGAAGAGTCTTTGACTAAGATTGGGAAGCGACAGCAGAAATGGCCGGTCCAGCGCGATGATCTTGAGGCCATGTCTTCCCACCGCGGAGAGAAGGGCCAGTGTGTCGGTCACCCCCGGATGATTGGCCAACGCAATGAATGGGCCATCTGGCAACAGATGAGCGTCGTAAATCTGAACATCGCGCGCAAAAAGGCGCTCGGTCCGACAGGCCGCTTCCGCCAATCCGGTGGCTTCGACTGCCACATCGAAGTTGAGCATCTGTTGAGCGAATTTTCGGGCCGTACCGAAGAAGATACGCCTCAAAATGCCGGCGGGAAACGGATGATTCTGCCATCCAAAGGCATTGACGAGATCATCCAAGTTAATCTCGGTCAATATTTGGAGGCCGCGCTTCTCGTCCATCATGCGCGCTGGATGGAAAATTCCAAAGGGTAGTTCAGTAAACGTGCCGCGAAGCGGGCCTTGTTCACACGCCGCCGCGCCTCAGGCTTCGGCAGGGTCTGAACGTAGGCCTCTCCATTTAGATGGGCAGTATACATAATGTTGATGGCGTTGACATTGGGTATCGTGAATATGGTCTCAAGCACATGGATCACAAAATCCATCGGCGTGTTGTCGTCGTTATGGATGATTACGTCGTAGAGGGGCGCCTCGGTTGTCTCCGCATCCTGCTTTTCGGTCTTCTCTGGTATCGGCGTCAGAGCGAACTGCATTTGCGGCATTATAAACCCCATTCCGAAGCGCATCTTCCTAATTGCCCGCGAACGAAGGATTACGCGAAACCTCCCCGGCAAAAAGCAAGCATCCAGATGGCCCACAATCCGACGCTGAGATACCGCCGGGAATAGCGCGAATATGGAGCCAGCGCAGATTTAGGCCAATAGCCTAGCCTCGTCTGGCGTCAAGGATATGTCGGCGGCCCGCAAGTTTTCTGCCTGATGCGCAGGATCAAACGACATTGGAATTGTGATCACGCGTGGTTGCGAGACGAGCCACGCAAGGGCTATCTGCTGTGGCGTGGCTTGATGATGCTCGGCTATGGTTTTCAGCGTTCGATTCGCTCGGAAGTGGCCTTGCCCGAGGGGCGAATACGCAGTCAGGAATATGCCGTTGTCCTGGCAGTACTTCAGCACTCCGTTCTTGACATACGTTCGATCGAACAAGCCGTAGGGAACCTGATCGGTGAGGAGCGGCGTCTCACATAACTCCTGCGATTGGCGGATCAATCGGAGATCGAAGTTGCTCACGCCGACATGCCTTACGCTTCCATCTCGTACAAGTTTGTTGAGCGCCTTGAAAGTGTCGGCAAGTTGCATGCCAATGCCTGGCCAATGAATCAAATAGAGATCCAGGTAGTCGCTGCCCAGACGATGCAGACTGGCATCGCAAGACCTTAGGACGTCATCGTGCCGGAGATGCCCGGGCTTGACCTTCGACGTAACGAAAACGCTCGTGCGTTTGACGCCCACCTCACGAATTGCGCGGCACAGCAATTCTTCGGCATGTCCCCCTGCGTACATTTCCGCGGTGTCGAAATGTGTGTAACCCAACTCCAGCGCAGACCGAAGCGCGGCCAATGACTTGACGTCGAGGGAAGTATTGGCAGTCGAGCCACCGCCGATACGCCAGGTACCAAAGCCAATCTTGGGAAGGGAAATTCCATTTACGACTTCAGGTCGCATTGATTCCCGTATTCTACACAATAACCGGCGCTTCGCGCCTGGATTCGCCGGATTTGCTTTTGATCGTCGTCGAACCTTGGACCGGCAGTACAGGAAAAGGCTCCCGCCATCGGATTCCCCGTATGACGAATGGCCCTGCCGTTAAGTTTGTCGTTGTGTCAATTCACTGGGGCACAGGGCTCCCCAACTACTTATTCTTGGCAAAATGTTTCGAATACGGAGGCGACCAGAGCGGCCCAATTGCGGATTGCGGGAAAATTGCGTTTTTCACCAGCCGGTGCCTGCAGGATCGCCATCGCGAACAGTACCGCCCACCACGGCAACCGTCCGTATTCCAACCGGCCTCCAAAGAACCCGATGCTTACGGGCCTGCTGGGTTTTGCCGCGTTCAAAATGGGCTTTGCATAATTCCCGGGTTTGGAATAGCGCTCCCTGAAGGAAAGTTGGCCCTGCTTCTGAGGCGGCTTCGGCAGGTTTTCGTCAATATAGAAGGGAACTCCAGCAATGCCGATATCGCCTGTGAGCGTCAAGCTCATTGCGGTGACAAATACGGCAAGCGGCGCATGATTCAGCTCTTTTCGGTGTGCTCTGAGGAAGCCAAGCGCGCTCCGATGCCATCCCATGATCATCGGCCCGCCCAGTACAACTCCATCGTATTGCGCCATCGCACCGACCTGCTCCAGCGGCAGTACGTCTACTCGCGCGCCCACTTTCGCGATTTCTTCACCTACGGCCTTGGCTACCTCTGCCGTTGTCCCGGAAAGCGTAGCGTATGCAACGAGAATTCTATTGAGCATCGAATTATCCTCCTTGCTAGGCTTGATTCGTCACCGCGCGCGACTATTGCATCACAATGCTACCCTGAGGACTCCTGCGCTTCACCCGCCTTGTGGAGAGTATTATCACTGGTCAGGTGGACGGGACTCAACGAATTTATCCGGGACGAACTCACCTGCCGAGCTTACAAAGTACCAAGCCACGAACGCGGTCATGCCTAACAGAATCCGCGGCTCTCGCCGGATTTAGCGGGCCGGCGGCTAGGCTATTCGAAGAACTCGCGATAAATGCAATGCGATATACCGTCCTCATCAAAAACCCGCCTCGTATCGAGGCGGGTTCGTCTGGTGTTCAATGGCAACCAAAGCCACCGGCTGTGCTTCAGTAGCTCACTCCGCTTTGGCAACCTCATAGCCTCGCTTGAGGGCCTGGATGTTTTTTGGCAGGAGATCCTTATGTCTGGCAGGCATGTGGCTGGTCAGAGCTTTTTCAACATCCCCCATGGTGAGCTCAGGCAACGCGCTCAAGAGTGCGCCGATGGCGACCATATTCAACAACTTCTTGTCACCGATCTCTTCGGCGATTTCATTGCAGGGCACAAAGACGACTTTGATGTCATTGCGCTTCGACGTGCGGTCGACCATCGATTTGTTGACGATCAGCGTTCCACCCTTTTGCAGCACTTCCTCATATTTGTCGAAGGATGGCAGGTTTAGGGCAATTGCCAGCGGCGGATGCTCAACCAGCGGCGAGCCGATCTCCTCGTCAGCGATCACAACTGTGCAATTGGCTGTTCCGCCGCGCATCTCCGGTCCGTAGGAGGGTATCCAGGTGACCTCCTTGCCGGCGTCCATCGCAGCATAAGCCACCACTTGTCCACCAAAGAGCACGCCCTGCCCACCGAATCCCGCAATGATGATTTCTTTTTGCATGCTTCACTCCATGAAGAGGGAAAGGGGATTAGAGAACAGCAACCGGTCAGTTGGCGATTCTCTGTTCATCCATTCTCCGTTCCTAGATCTTGATCTGTCCTACGCTCGTACTAACCTTGTAATCGCCTAGTGGGAAATATGCGGCCATCTTCTCTTCGACGAACTTGAGGGATTCGACGGGTGTCATATTCCAGTTTGTAGGGCAGGTCGAGAGCAGCTCGACCATCGAGAAACCCAATCCGCGGACTTGTGTCTCGAATGCAAGGCGGATTGCCTTCTTCGAAAGCCGGATATTCTTCGGATCGTGCAATGACCGCCGCACAACGTAGCCGGCGCCGTCTAGCGTCGACAGCATTTCAGACACCCGAATCGGATAACCCTGCGTCTCCACATCGCGCCCATTGGGAGAAGAAGTCGTCTTCATGCCCGGCAGAGTTGTTGGGGCCATCTGTCCCCCGGTCATGCCATAGTTGGCATTGTTGATGAAGATCACCGTGATGTTTTCACCGCGGGCGGCGGAGTGCACTATCTCGCCCATGCCAATGGAGGCCAGGTCGCCGTCGCCTTGGTAGGCAAATACAACTCTGTCCGGCAGCACGCGTTTGATGCCGGTGGCCATAGCCGGCGCACGCCCGTGTGGTGCTTCGACAAAGTCAGTGTCGAAATAGTTGTAGGCGAACACGGAACAGCCAACCGGCGCCACGCCGATGGTTCTGTCGAGCACGCCCATCTCTTCGAGCACTTCTGCGACCAACCGATGCGCCACGCCATGGGTGCACCCGGGGCAGTAATGCGTGGGTGTGTCCGTAAAGCCTTCAGGCCGTTCGTAAACAAGGTTGTTCGGAGCAGTTGTTACCATAAATCCTCTTTCGCCATGACCATCATGAGGCAACTTTGAAAAGGCATGCCAGCCCGTCCCCCCTCCCGGGTCAACTTCGCGCCATCATCCGCTCAAACCAGGCGTCTCGTGGATTCGCGTCGACCGCCGGCTTGCCCTTCATACTTCGAGTGATCTCCGCAAGGATCTCATCCGGGAACGGCACAACCCCGCCCATGCGGCCGTAGAACTCAACGGGCACACGCCCCCGAACGGAGAGGCGGACGTCCTCCAGCATTTGGCCGGAGTTCATCTCAACCACCAGGATTCCAGTGACGCGCTTGAGCAGGTTTTGGACTGCTTCATGCGGGAACGGGCTGACGGTAATCGGCCTGAGCAAGCCGACCTTGATCCCCCTTTCCCGCGCCATGCGGACAGCAGAAAGCGCCACACGGCCCGCGGTGCCAAACCCCAGAACGACAAATTCAGCATCGTCGAGGAAGTATTCCTTGTAACGCACTTCGTTTGCCTGGATCTGCTTCCAGCGCGAGAGCAGCCGTAGGTTGGCTGCTTCCTCCTCAGGCGGGTCCAAGTAGATTGAGGTCAAGACCCGGCGCTCACGCTTGCCCATCCGGCCATTCGTCGCCCATTCCCAGTCCTTGCGGATTACGGGTTTCATCTCCGGCAAGATGATCGGTTCCATCATCTGCCCGATGCATCCGTCCATGATCATCATGCAGATCGTCCGATATTTCTCCGCCAGTTCAAAGCAAAGGCCCATCAAGTCTGCAGCCTCCTGCACTGAGGCGGGTGCCAGCACGATGTTTCGATAGTCGCCGTGACCACCGCCATGGGCGGCCTGGTTGTAGTCTGCCTGCGAGGGCGCAATATTGCCAAGGCCGGGGCCGCCTCGCATGACGTTGACGAGCACGGCCGGGATTTCCGTTCCAGCAATGTATGAAAGCCCTTCCATCATCAGGCTGACGCCGGGGCTGGAGGAGGAAGACATCACCCGCACGCCCGCGCAGGCTGCGCCATACACCATGTTGATGGCTCCCAATTCACTTTCTGCCTGTACAAATGTGCGACCGAGTTCGGGCATACGCCGTGACAGATACTCCAGCACCTCGGTCTGCGGCGTGATTGGGTAGCCGAAATATGCTTCCAGCCCGGCGCGGACGGCCGCTTCTGCGATGGCTTGATTACCTTCCCACATTTCACGTGTCATAGTTCTTCTCCATTCATCCACGAAGAATCTGTATCTCTCGTTTTATGCCGTGCCGTCCTTCGTGGATTCAGGCCGTGGCCGGAGCGGCGGCTTTTGTAACTTCGCGATAAACGGTGATGGCCGCATCCGGGCAGACAACGGCACAAATAGCACACCCCGTGCAGCCGTCTTTGAACGTGTGCGCGGGGTGGTAGCCTTTGGGCGTCAAGCGGGACATATCCAATTCCATTACCTTGGGCGGGCAGGCGTTGATACACAACTCACAGCCCTTACAGTATTGATCGCTGACTTCAATCCAACCTTTTGCAGGCATTTAGCCTCCTTAGTCGAGAAGTTGGAGAATATTTAGCAAAATACCTTGCCAGCCTGATTATCCCGGTTTCGCCGAGAGGCGGATAGTGCCATGCGTCATTTTTCATGGGTACATTGCTCCTATCCTTCAAGCGCAGAAGGCCGCCAAGAACGGCCCGCCTTCTGCACTTCCTTGAAGTCCGACTGGGGCCCTGAACGTCTATGTCGTTGTGTGGAATTGCTCGGATGCGCCGAAAATCGATAGGCAGATGACCGGATCTGGGACGGCGCGAAGCCGACGTAGCGGCACTGGCCTGTGCGGCCGAGGTTCCAGCGGTAGTCTTCCGAATAACAACCTCTGTGTTTTTGTCCTGAACAAATCCGATGCCTGTGTACTTCGAGACATATGTCGGGAGATTGCTCGTCCGCAGGAATTTCGACGCCGCAGTCCTTCGTTTCACGCCAGAAGCCTTGGCTGAATCGAAGTGGTAGAATCTCGATACAGATCAAAGAGCCGGAGGCTGCATGGCGGATGCTGTCATTATTGATGCAATCCGAACACCGATTGGCGCCCTAGGCGGGGTGTTGGCCTCGGTGCGCCCCGACGACCTGGCTGCGCTTGTAATCAAAGCCATCGTCGAGCGCAATCAGCTCGACGCCGCGCTGGTTGAAGAGGTCTACTTTGGATGCGCCAACCAGGCGGGGGAAGATAACCGCAATGTGGCGCGTATGGCAGCGCTTCTGGCAGGGCTACCGGCTGAGGTTGCGGGCGTGACAGTAAATCGATTGTGCGCCTCGGGTTTGCATGCGGTCAACCAGGCCGCGCGCGCCATCAAGGCGGGTGAAGGAGACGTATTTATCGCGGGCGGCGTAGAGTCTATGAGTTCGGGCGCCATATTCCGTGCCAAAAGCAGAGACTGGGTTCTCCTTTGGCAACCTCACAGCCTGGGATACTGCTCTCGGCTGGCGTTACCCGAATGCCAGGATGAAGGAGAAATATGGGACCGAATCGATGGGCGAGACCGCCGAAAATATTGCGGCGGAGCGCCCGCACCTTACCCGCCAGATGCAGGACAAGTTTGCTATGAGATCACACCAATGCGCAATTGCTGCAATCGACTCGGGCAAGTTTGCAGAAGAGATTCTGCCAGTTCCCGTTCCACAGAAACAAGGCGAACCCATCCGGGTTAAGACGGACGAACGTCCACGCCGAAACACAAGCCTGGAGAGCCTCGCAAGGCTCAAGCCCGCCTTCCGCACGGAAGGCGGAACGGTGACCGCTGGCAATTCCTCCGGACTGAATGACGGCGCGGCTGCGCTGCTGATAATGAGCGAAAACAGGGCAAAAGAACTCAGAATGTCCGCGATGGCGCGGATCGTTGCTTCAGCCGCCGCGGGGGTCCCGCCACGCGTCATGGGTTACGGCCCCGTCCCTGCAACGAGAAAGGTCCTGCAACGAGCAGGTTTGAACGTTGGCGATATTGGCCTGGTTGAACTCAACGAAGCCTTTGCCGTCCAATCCCTGGCAGTAATTGAGGACCTGCGGCTTGATCCTGAAATCGTCAACGTAAATGGCGGCGCGATCGCATTGGGGCATCCGCTGGGATGCTCGGGAGCACGAATCCTAACAACTCTGCTTCACGAGATGAGACGCAGAGCCGCAACCGCGTCTCGCCCGTACTTTGGATTAGCTACTCTCTGTGTCGGGGTCGGCCAAGGCGAAGCCACCATGATTGAGTACCTAAGCTAAAGACCATTGACATCCAGGATTTCACGCGTTCCGATATTTCAGATAAGATGGGTTCAAGTATGAGACGTATCCTTTCTGTTCTTCTGGGCTGCTGCCTGTTGGCCGCCTGTGCTCCTGAGTTGATTCCCGTGCCGCTGACACAAGCGCCAACGCTGCCACCGGCAACGCCCACATCAGTGGTCCTCGACGGAACGGTTGTTCCGAATCCGGGCCTCGTGGCAATTCGGATGCAGGATCCGCAGAACGGGTGGGGGATCAACGACGACCAGGTGTTGCGCACCGCTGACGGAGGCGCGACGTGGCATAACGTCAGCCCTGCAAACTCGGGACCACTCGGTTATTCGGCTGATTCCGAATTTCTCGATTTGCAGCACGGATGGATTTTGGTGCCCGATCCAAATAATATGCTTGCAGGCACGCTGTACCGCACCGAGGACGGCGGCGCCACCTGGAGCAATATTCCCGTTCCCTTCGGCGGAGGCGAAATGCACTTTCTTGATCCCAAGCAAGGCTGGATGATGGCGAGCCTGGGCGCGGGCGCCGGCTCGATGGGCGTCGCCATCTATCAAACGAGCGACGGTGGATCAACGTGGATCGAGACATATACGAACGATCCTACACAAACAGGTGCAGGCGACAGCCTGCCCCTCGGCGGGCTTAAAGACGGGCTGACGGTTTTGGACATGCAGACGGGCTGGATCGGCGGAGTGGTCTACACTCCTGGCACAATTTACCTCTATGAAACTCAGGACGCCGGCCACACCTGGAAATTGAGTCCGGTTCCAGTGCCGGCAGGATATGAACAATCGCAACCGGAAACAAGGGGGCCGGCTTTCGTGAGTCCTGCCAGCACGTACCTGGCAGTCCAACTTTCATCACAAAATGGTGTGATGGCCGCCATCTACCGGTCCCGGGACGAAGGGACAAGCTGGCTGCTTACACCTACGCTCATTCCCCAAGGCGGCGCTGTGGATTTTGTTTCCGGCCAGGATGGTTTTGTCTGGAACGGATCCAGTTTCTACGTTACCCACGACGGGGCACAGACTTGGAAAAGCGTCTCCCCCGACGTGACCTTTGGAGACAGTTTTGCCCGAATGGATTTCGTCAACGCCACTACCGGATTTGTACTGACCAGCGACGCCAGCAATCAGCGGACCTTGTATAAGACCATAGATGGAGGGGCGACCTGGAACGTCCTTGGGCATTAACGTGGTTTCCCAGGATCGAGAATGCCCGGTCTGGGCATGGAAATCTTGGTGATAAAATCTCCGCAAATGGGCGGCCCGGGTTCTCAGTGAAACCGGGCCTTTACAACTCAGAGAGAAGGAGAGACCATGCCCCACACTATCCGTGATTGGATGAGCACTCCTGTTGTTGTGGTTGACGCCGATACGAGCGTCTCGCATGCCATGACGCTGATGCGGCGGCGCAATATTCACAGTGTGGTCGTGGATATCAGCGACAAGAACCCGGCTTACGGTATCGTGACCACCACCGACATCCGTGACAAAATCGTCGGCTCCTCGCGAAATCCCGCCAACACGCTCGTGCGCGAGATAATGTCCGGACCGATCATCACCGGCCGCGCCGACTGGACATTGATGGAATGCTCGAAAGTAATGCAGGAGCACAAATTCCACCATCTGCCGGTGGCGGATGAACACGGTGTGCTGGTGGGGCTGATTTCGGCCACTGACATTTTCATGGCAGTCGAAGAAGCAGGCTGGGAAGAGACACTTGGGGCTCAGGAATAATCGTGTGCTTTTCTTTGATTTGGTCCGCCACCGACTTGACCGTTCGGCGATCGTCGGGTTCAAGAGTAAAATTGCGCGAGCATAGCCTGTCGGAAAAGTCTTTCGAATAACACGACGGATCGATCCTTATTTGTAACCAAAGGAGGTATCTTGAACACAACGCTTGCCATGTGGCGCAAATCGCTCTCCCAATTGATCCGAATGGAGGACAAAAAGGAATGGGATGCCCTGGATATCCTGTCAAAGTGGTTCATTGCCACGCGCTCAGCCGTGGGCACAATCACGCTTTACTCGGGTCTCATTGGCGGGCTGCTGGCCTGGCAATTTCTTCGTGCAAACGACAAACCCTTTGATTTCCTGACCTGGGCGATACTCACACTGGGACTCTTTATCGCACACGGCACCAACAACTTGATCAATGACTTCACTGATTTCAGCCGCGGGATCGACAAGGATAATTATTTTCGCACGCAATACGGAGTTCATCCCTTGGCGCAGGGATTTCTGGGACAGGCGCACACACCTGATTTGGTTTGGCGTGAGCGGCTTCCTCGCAACCCTCGCCGGCGTCTACGCCATGTTGTACACGCACTTCTCCCCTGTCGTGGTGGGATTGTTTGCTTTCGGCGCATTGATCTTATTGTTCTATACATACCCGCTAAAATACATCGGTATAGGAGAGTTATCGATCTTCATTATCTGGGGGCCTATTATGATTGGCGGCGTGTACTACGTGTTGACCGGCCTGTGGGATTGGGCCGTGGTCCTCGCCAGTATCCCCGTTGGCCTGAATGTTGTAACCATCAACCTCGGCAAGCACACCGACAAACTGAAAGAGGACCGTGGCAAGGGCGTGCGGACCCTGCCCGTGCTGCTGGGCGAGACCGCCGCCCGGTATGTCACGATGTCGGCAATTGTGCTGTCGTATGTGATCGTCATATACCTTATCTTCGTTACGCACTTCTTCACGCCCATCATGTTGCTCGTACTGGTTGCGATTAAGCCCGCGAAGATGGCGCTGCAACGAATGTCCAAGCCGCGCCCGGATGGCCCGCCCACCGGCTACCCGATTTGGCCACGCTGGTTCTCGACAGTATGCTTCGTCCACAATCGGGTGTTCAGCAACTACTTTGTTCTCGCTCTGATTGTCGAGACCGTGGTTCGAACCTTGTTCCCGGCGTTCTGGAGATAGCAGCCTCAAATCGCGCTCGCCACCTTCGGCCGGAAGATGACCCGGCATGATCTAGGCAGCGACACCGAGTCATCCGGAGACATAATGAATTTGAAATTGACCATCAACACCGTCCCTTGCGAAGTTGAATGTTCGGCCTTCGAGACCCTTTTTGCTCTCCTCCGTCGGTTGGGACACTACGGAGTGAAATTCGGCGACGAACAGGGACTAACGGGCGCCGACACCGTATTGCTTGATGGCCGACCGGTGAATGCAGGCTCCATGCTCGCGGCCCAGGCTCTAGGACACCAAATTGTTACGATTGAGGCCCTTGGCCAGTACCCCGATCAGGGTTGGAAGAAGACCGAAGGGTTGCATCCACTGCAACAGGCATTCGTTGAGACGGGGGCCATACAGTGCGGCTATTGCACACCGGCGCAAATACTGGCTGCGAAAACGCTATTGGACAAGGATCCGAATCCAACGGAAGATGACATCCGGGAGGCAATCTCAGGCGTGCTTTGCCGCTGTACCGGCTATCTGAAGCCGGTGCAAGCTGTCCTGCTGGCAGCAGCAATCCTGCGGGGTGAGTTGCCGACCGATGGCGATTCGGTAAATTGGGACATCGGCAGCCTTGGCACACTTCCGCCCGACGATCAGAGCCCTCGCGGCGACTCGTCTGTGGAACAGTTTACCGATCTTCTGACAAGGCCGAAAGTGGTGGTTACGCCGCAGACTCTGGCATGGAATGTCGTGGGAAAACCGGAAAAGAAAGTGGACGCCGTCAAACTCGTTCAGGGCAAACCAGCATTCGCGGCCGACATGGAAAAGCGCGGGATGCTTATTGCAAAGGTGCTTCACAGCACACAGGCGCATGCCCGAATCAAGAAAATTGACACCAGTCTGGCAAAAGCGCTTGCGGGCGTGGCTGCAGTGCTGACGTGGCAGGATCTTCCGCGCGTGGTCTGGTCGACCGCAGGTCAGTCGGATCCAATCCCAGGTCCGTTGGATACGTTTTCCCTGGATAACAAAGTCCGCTTTGTCGGTGACCGCGTTGCCTTCGTCGCGGCCGAGACGGCCGCCATTGCCGAAAAAGCCCTGAGCCTGATTAAGGTCGAATACGATCCGTTGCCTGGAATTCTGGATTCCTCTGAGGCAATGAAACCGGGTGCCGTAAGGATACACGACGAGCCTGAGTATGTGAACTTCGCAGATTCAGATCCGGCCCAAAACCTTGCTGCCAAGATTCGGATTGACATCGGAGACGTGGCGAAGGGCTTCAAGGACGCAGACCAGATCTTCGAGGCCGAGTACGAGGTGCCGAAAGTCCAGCAAGTGTCCATTGAGCCGCACGTGGCTGTTACGTATTGGGACGAAGACGACCGCCTGGTCATCAGAACTTCCACGCAGGTGCCGTTCCACGTGCGGCGGATGCTCGCGCCCGTCCTCGGACTGCCCGTGAAGCGGATCCGGGTCATCAAACCCCGAATCGGCGGCGGCTTTGGAGGCAAGCAGGAAGTATTGATGGAAGATGTGGCGGCGCACCTGACCATCGCCACAAAGCGGCCCGTAATCTATGAGTACACTCGCGAGGAGGAGTTTATTGCCGCGCGGTCGCGTCACCCCATGAAGATCAAGATGAAGACCGGCGTCAAGCGCGACGGCACGATCACCGCTAACGAGATGTATGCCTTATCTGATACCGGCGCATACGGCTGCCACGCTCTGACCGTAACGGGCAACACAGGTCATAAAGCCATGGCGCTTTATGTCGGGGATGGCGAGTATCGCAAGTCACCTAACATACGCTTCTACGCAGATATTGTCTACACGAACACCCCTCCAGCCGGGGCATTCCGAGGTTATGGCGTGCCGCAGGGCTATTGGCCCGTAGAACGGCATATGGAAAAGATTTGCCGCGCCCTGCATCTTGATCCAATTGAATTCCGTCTGAAGAACACGATACACCCCGGTGAATATCATCCGTTTTCAACCGCGTGGAATGAAGGTCGTGAGCCGCGGCCGGAGATCGTCAATACGGTCGGCCTCGAACAATGCGTTCAACAGGCCAAGGCTGCCATTGATTGGGACAGCAAGTACGGCAATGAAGCATGGCGCGCTGGACCAGGTCGGACCGGCGCCCGCGGTTCACCCATCCGGCGGGGGATCGGGGTTGCCATGGTCATGCAGGGCACAGCCATCCCCTACCTAGATATGGGCGGGGCTTCTGTGAAGATGAATGACGACGGCTCGTTCAACTTGTTGATTGGCGCTACCGACTTGGGCACCGGCTCCGACACGGTCATTGCGCAAATGGTCGCCGAGGTGCTTGGCGTGCCGTTGGAAGACGTAATCACGTATTCTTCCGACACGGACTTCACGCCGTTCGACAAAGGCGCCTACGCCTCGTCGACAACCTACATTTCCGGTGCTGCAGCCGTAAAAGCGGCTGAAATGGCCGCCGAGCGGATCAAAATCCGAGCGGCGAGCATGCTCGGCACCGCGGAATATTCAACGATCCGGCTGTCGAACAGGCAGGCCATTGCGCCGGACGGGAGATCGGTGTCACTGAGCGAAATTGCCCTGGATACCCTGCATCGCAACGACCAGGAGCAGATAATGGGCATCGGATCCTACGTGTCGCGCTCTTCGCCGCCACCGTTTGCGGCCCAGTTTGCCGAAGTCACCGTAGACGGCGAAACGGGCGCCGTACGCGTCGATAAGCTGGTGATGGCCGTTGACTCGGGCGTGATTGTCAATCCACTTACGGCCTCGGGTCAGGTCGAGGGCGGCATGACTCAAGCCCTTGGTTATGCGGTTTGCGAAGAAATGCGTTATGACGATAATGGCCGCGCCCTGGAACGGGACCTCGATCGGTATCATATCTTCCGTGCCAATGAAATGCCCGAGCTGACTACCATCTTTGTGGAAACTTTCGAGCCGAGCCATCCGTTCGGGGTCAAGGCTGTGGCGGAAATTCCGATGGACGGTGTTGCGCCCGCGGTAGGCAATGCCGTACTGGATGCGCTCGGTGTAAATATAGACGAAATACCTATTCTGCCGGAAAAGGTTTGGTCGGCCATTCATCACCACTAATCCATTTAGGCCGCGCTTCGCCATTTCACATGTTAAGAAACAAAGACGTCTTCGTCGTCGCGATCATTCTATTGTTGGCTACCGCCTATTTCTATCAAGATCCGGAATGGAATGGGAATTCACGCCTCGAACTAACCAGGGCCATCGTCGAGCAGGGGAATTTCCGCATTGACGCGTATCACACCTTGCACGATTGGTACACGGAAGATACAGCGCGATATGCCGGGCATTACTATACTGATAAGGCGGTGGGCTCATCGCTGCTGGCGGTTCCGTTCTATTACCTTCTGTATAACATCGCAGCCGCACTGAGCGTTCCTGTCGGCAGTGTCTTGATCAAGCACGTGCTTACGACCATAGTGCAGGGCAGCGCATTTGCCATCAACGGAGTAACTCTTTATCTGATCGCCAAAGATATTGCCCCGAACCTTTGGAAAGCCCTGGTGGCCACCCTGGCCGTTTCCCTGGGTACGATGCTCTGGCCCTATAGCGCGGTCTTCTATGGCCACGTGGTGGCCGGAACATTCCTGATTGTCGCGTTCTATTTGTTGTTTTCAAGGCGAGAGGCACCCGAGGGGATTTCGGGCGCGCGGCTCGCCTGGACTGGGGCCGCGATGGGCTTGGCCTTCGTCACCGAATATACCGCAGCATTCATCATTCTAGGTCTCTGCATCTATGCGGCCTACGTACTGCAGCAACGGGAGCCGCTTGACATCCTGCGGGCAGCCGTCGCCGGACTCCTCGGCGCGCTATTGCCGCTGTTGGTAATGTTTGCTTATAACCTAATGGTTTACCAGACGCCTTTCGCCTTTGGCTATTCCCACGAGGCCAGTTCCACGTTTGAGCAGGGGATGTCACAGGGCTTGATGGGAATCCACTTTCCCACTTTTGGCGCAATTTACCATATTACGCTCGATCCAAAATTCGGCTTGTTCTGGCTATCCCCCGTGCTAGTCCTTGCACCCGTTGGCTACTTCATGGCATTCAAGCGCCGTACTCTTATCGCCGAAAGCCTAGTTTCGTTCTATTCTATAGCAGTCATGCTGGCAATGAACGGAGGCTATTACCTGTGGTGGGGCGGAAATGCGTTTGGCCCCCGGCTGATGATACCCATGCTCCCATTCTTTATCGTACCGCTTGCGCTTCTGCCCGACGCGGTAGGTCCGGTTTTGAATTTTCTGGCAATCATCTCAGGGGCGCAGATGTTGATCCCGCTTATGGGTCAAATTCAATTTGATCTTGCCTACATTCCAAGGACCGGCCTTTTTCGTGTCGGAGGCGTGCCATTTCAGGGATTCTCGATCCTCTACAGTTATGGAGCGCCCTTGATTCTTAAATGGTTCCAGGAGGGAAAATCCTCCTGGAACCTTGGATATGCCATCGGTATTCCGTATTGGCTTAGCCTTCCGGCGCTGCTTGCGCTGGAGGCATTTCTGCTATTGTGGTTTCGACGTCTGGCAACAACCGTTCCCTCGAATGGCAACGCCGGCCGCACCGCTAATTCCCCTAAGCCGGTTGGGTAGATCGGTTTGCTGCCGCCGGGATTTTCCCGAAATAACCTCGACAAGCCAGACGGCATGAAACACGACTTGCGCAAGAACCGGCATGAACTATTTCGGCGTCAAGAACGCCGAGGGCCGATCCTGCCCGTCAGCCTGGTCATTCTAGCCGCAATCATCCTCCTTTTCTCTCTGATCAGCCCGCTGCAGTTCTTCACAAATATCAACCCCGCCAGCGTGCGCGTTCCGCCGCCCACACCCACATCTACGCCGCTGCCGGTTCCCACCGACGTTCACGGCGGGCACATTGTTTTCACGTGCACCCGCAATAACATCAATCAGATCTGCATGATCAATGCAGATGGCTCGGACTATCAGCAGTTGACGAACCAAAGCACCAACACATATTATCCTGCCATCTCGCCCGATGGCAAGTCGGTGGTCTTTGCAGTCAACCAGTACGACTACTTTGACCTGTACAGTTTGACATTGGGCAATTCAAAGCTCACGCAGCTCACCGACAATATCGGCAACTCATTCTCGCCGGATTACTCACCTGACGGAAAACAAATCCTGTTTGTAAATCGCCCGACCGAATCACCATCGGCGTTATGGGTAATGGGAAGCAAAGGCGAAAGTCCCCATTTGTTTTACGCGGGCCCCAAGGACATCGTTGGGGCAGCATGGTCCCCGGACGGAAACACGATAGCCTTCGCCATGGCTGTAGACCTGCAGTACACCTACCAGGTCTTCCTCCTGGATGTTCGGAATGCCGAAGCGCCTCCCCGCCGCATTTCGAGTGGGCTAAGTGGGATTGGAGGAAGTATCGATTGGTCGCCGGACGGTCGCAACCTTGCGATTTTCGCTGGCCCCGTCGCCGCACGCGAGGTGTATCGGCTCGACGTGACCACAGGCGCAACTGCCCAATTGACCTTCGGCGGCAACAACGCTTCGCCAGCATATTCGCCTGACGGCCAGTACATTGTGTACAATTCTTTAAGGAACAACGACCAAGCAGACCTGTACATCATGCGCGCGGACGGCCACAGCACCCGCCAACTGACCAACAACCCCGAGCCCGATTGGCAGCCGCAATGGGGTCCGTAGCGTCGCAATTTACACGAAGAAGTATATAATGTTCATGATGGAAACGCCGATCTATCAGGCACTTTCTGAAATAGAGAATAGTCATGCTTCAGCCGCGCTCTGCACCGTCGTCAAGAGCGAGGGGTCGACGCCGCGCCACGTTGGCAGCAAGATGCTGGTCTATCCTGATGGCCGGTTCATTGGTTCCGTTGGTGGAGGCGATCTGGAACACCGTGTTCTGGAGGAGGCCCTGATGGCCTTGGCCGAGGCGCAGCCGCGCCTGCTGCACTACAACATGGCCGATCCGTCGCGAGGTGACCCTGGCATTTGCGGTGGACAGGTGGAGGTCTTCGTGGAACCCATCCTTCCGGCTCCAACAGTCGTCGTAATCGGCGGCGGACATGTGGGCAAAGCCGTGGCGCATCTGGCTAAATGGCTGGGCTTCCGTGTCGCAGTATCTGACGATAGGCAGGAATTCTGCAACAACGAAGCAGTACCGGACGCCGATGCATTCTACGTCTGCCAAATGCAAGAACTGCCGCAGCAGCTGAATATTGGTCGTGGCACTTTCCTGATTTTGACCACGCGCGGCTCATCGGTCGATGCAGCCGGCTTGCCGCCGCTGCTTGAGTCGGCCGCGCCCTACATCGGCGTAATCGGCTCCAAGCGCCGCTGGGCCGCTACAGTGAAGGAACTGCGTGCCAGAGGTGTCTCCGCCGACAAGATTGCACGTGTGCATTCGCCCATGGGTCTGGAATTGCAGGCCGAGACGCCTGAGGAGATCGCGGTCAGCATCCTGGCCGAAGTGCTGATGATCCGGGATAGGGGCACCGGCAGGCCAATGCACGGAGAGCTTGCCAAAGAGCTAAAGGGCGCGGGCTGAAGCTGGTGGCTGGACAGAGAACCCTCCCGCGGCAAGGCGTAGTCTGCAACGAACGCACCAGAAAACCGTAGAAGGAATAGGAAGAACGGTTCTTGTGCCGTGAATACCCATCGGCTATAATCTAGCCGGTATTTGAGAAACACGGCTTCGGGCCGCAGCAAAAGGAGAGATCACAAATGGCCAGAATTTTCGATGTCGTTGAATACCCGAACGAGATGACAGATGAAATTGTCCACCGGTTCCCGGAAGATGATTCTATTGGCGATTTCCGCATTGGATCGCAAGTAATCGTACGAGAGAGTCAATCGGCGGTGTTCTTCAGGGATGGCAACGCACTGGACGTCTTTCCAGCCGGCCGTCACACGATAGCTACGGCCAACATTCCTCTCTTGATAAACTGGATTGGCAAGGCCTTCAACGATCGGACGCCCTTCCCGGCAGAAGTGTATTTTGTGTCCCGGCGGGAATTTGCCAACAAGAAATGGGGTACGCCGCAGCCTATAATCGTCCGCAACCCGGGGATGGGTTTGGGCGTGGCATTGCTGCAAGGCTTCGGCACTTACTCATTTCAGGTCAAAGACCCTCAGCAGTTTGTAACGCAGATCGTCGGGGCACGCAGCGCCTACAGCACAACCGACATCGATGAGCGTCTGCGCACCATGCTGCTTTCTAAGCTGCAGGATATCCTTGGCGAGACCGCCGCCAAGCATCCGGTGCCTGAAATGATCGGATTGACCGAGGAAATTGGCGCCGGCGTACGTGCCAAGGCAGAGGACGACTTCGAGGCACTGGGCCTCACCCTGAAGACTTTCTATGTTGGCAATCTAAAGCCCTCTGATAAGTCGGCTGAGGAACTCCGAGCAATGGGTATGCTGGATATGGCGACCTATACGCAGTTGCAGGCAGCCGATGCCATGCGGGATGCGGCTTCAAACCCGAGCGGCGGTGCTGGCCTGACAGCAGGTATAGGCGCAGGCATTGGGATCGGAAATCTGATGCAACAGGCTACATCCGGCGCTGCTCAGCAAGGCCAGCAGGGGGCTTCAGCGGGTGCCAAGTCAGCGTCCATGCCCGATGTGATGAGTCCTGCGGAGGCAGCCGCCGTCCTCAAGGTTTCCGAGGAAGATGTGATGGCCGCCATCAATGATAAGAGCTTGAAGGCCAAGAAGCTCGGCAACGCCTATCGCATCAGCAAAGAAGCACTCGAAGAATTTCTGAAAAGCTAGCGAGGGCGAACAAAAATGCAAAAAAAGGAGTCTGGAAACACCAGACTCCTTTTCGCTATCGGAAGCAGGGGCGCTGACTGCGCCGCTAATCCAAATCACTCATCACTTGGCTGACGGAATCCAGGATATCGCCCGCGAGCACCGAAGCTGTGGCACCCAGTTCATAGGCGGCGTACAGGCCGGCTTGCGCATGAATCCAGGCGCCGGCGATCGCGGCCTCGTAGGCTGCCACGCCTTGCGCCCGCAGACCCACGATAAGGCCGGCCAGCACATCACCGGTCCCGGCACGCGCCAGGGCCGACGATGCAACCGGTACAATGGCTACGCGTTCATCCGGTGAGGCCACAACCGTGAAGGCGCCCTTCAACACAACCACGTGGCCCCACGATTTGGCGTATTTCTGGGCAATAGCCTGGCGGTCTCTTTGAATCTCATCTTTCGTCAATCCGGTGAGCACGGACATTTCACCCGGATGCGGTGTCAACACCGCCGGTTTGGGAAGCAGCTCCGGCCATTCTTTAATACCGGCCAGCAATTTCAAACCGTCGGCGTCGAAGACTAGGGGTGGAATAGTGCCGCTTCTTTCTTCCGTTTTCTCCCGCTCGCCTTGGATAAAACCCACACGTTTTGTGCTCTTTCGGTCGGAGGCCTTCCCCGAAAGAAGATCGCGTATGAAGTCCTTGGTGGTGTCTTCCATTCCGCAGCCGGGACCGATCAACAAAGCCGTGACGCGGTCCAGATTCTTTGAAAGGACCTCGGCGGCATCGCGTGATATCACTCCGAGTTCGTGAGGCAACAAAACCCAGGTCGCCTCGGGGAATTGACCGGCCAAGGCGGCGTGGAGCGGCATTGGCACCGCCAGAGTAACCAGCCCCGCACCGACGCGATACGCAGCCCGGCCGGCCAGCAAGGCAGCACCAGTGAAGTTTACCGAGCCGGCTGCGATTAATACGGTCCCAAATGTTCCCTTGTGGGCATCAAGCGGGCGCTCAGGCAATATCGAGGCGACCATTTCTTGTTCCGCACATTCTGTCTGAACTGACTTCCAAGTCGGCAGGCCCGGAGGAAGCCCAATGTCTACTACTTCCAAATCTCCAACCAACCCGTAGGCCGGCATCTTCAGCAGCCCATGCTTGACGGCTGCCATCGTGACGGTCAGGTCTGCCGAGATGCACTCTTCCGCCGCCTCGCCGCTGTCGGAGTCCACCCCTGATGGACAATCGACAGCCACGACAAACGGCAGCTCTACCAACTCGGCCAGGATGGATTGCACTTCCGCCATTATGCTGCCCAAATCGCCCTTCAACGGCAACCTCATTCCCGTACCCAGCACCCCATCCAACACGATTGTCGCCGTCCGGATAAAGGCGTTTAGGCTGGCATACTCCTGGTCCTCGTCGGCGTATACAATTTCCCCCCCGCCTTTTCGAGGCGGTCGACCAAAGTATCCCGTTTGCGCTTGATCAAGTAGGCACGTGCCAGCCAGCCATCGGCCGCTAGGTGGGCCAGAGCAACCAGCGTATCACCGCCGTTGTTCCCTGTTCCAACAAGTCCGAAGATTTCCTGTTCCGACTGGTCAATGCGAAGTTCCTGCACTACTTCGGCCAGCCCCCGGCCGGCATTCTCCATCATTTGGGCATAGGACAAACCGTTCGCATCCGCCTCATTTTCGATTGCCCTCATCTCCGCCACCGTTACGAGCTTCATAAGAGTCCTTTCAGTCTGCCAGCTTCTGGCAAGATTTCGGCATAGGATAGATCCTTCGGCCTATACAATTACGCCGCCCGTTTCCGCTGGTGGTCCGCCGCTCAAAGTCCATCGTGGTGTGGTCACGATGTGCCTGGCGTTTGCTTTCTGCCAGAGATAAACTTCCAATCTCCGTCATAAGTTCAACAGGCACTGGTTTCCATTGCCGGCGGTGAATCGGGCGTATTGTACCACTGCGATATCGTGGCCCTCGGAATGCAAATTCTAATGACACTGCCTCTTGCACAATCCATCAAGATGGTCTATGCTTATCCGGTAGGAATGATTTCCCAGAAGGAAAGGAGGTGTCTGACAGCTGGCGTTCCCTATTATGTCCCAAGAATCAAGCCAAACATAATGAATTCATCTGATTGAGGAGAGTGCCATGAAAAAGATGTATACCGCCCTGGCGGTCGTCTTAATCTCTGCTTTCATGCTCACGGCCTGCGGTAGCAGCGGCGCCAGCGGCGGAGACTTGCTCGCGGAGATCAAGTCACGCGGCTATATTCTCGTCTCCACGGATCCGAACTATGCTCCGCAGTCGTTTCTCAACACAAGTGGGAAGCGGCCCTCGAACACGAAATGCCCATCCGATGCCCTGACCACTGCTGAGATGCAGGGCTTCGATGTGGACGTGGCTGCGGAGCTGGGCAAGCGTCTCGGCGTGGAGACTTGCTTCGCAACTCCGTCTTGGGATGTCATCACCGCCGGAAACTGGGCTGACAAGTGGGATGTCAGCGTAGGCTCTATGACAATCACGCCCCAACGCCAGAAGGTGCTCGATTTCACCACCGCCTATTACTACACACCCGCCACTGTAGCAGTCACCAAGGATTCCGGGATCACATCTTTGGATCAACTGTCGGGCAAGGCTTTGTGCGTGGCATCCTCTACGACATATGAGGATTGGCTAAACGGCAAGCTTGACCTGCCTGCCGAGAACATCTACGCCAAGCCGCCGGCCAATGTGACGGTCGTTTCGCTCGACACAGATCAGGAGTGCGCCCAGGCATTGCAGGCCGGCCGCAAGGATTTTGTCGGCTACGTGACCTCCGGGACAGTCGTCGATCAAAACATTGCACAAGGCCTCGCAGTCGTCAAAGTCGGTGGTCCCGTTTACGCTGAACACCTGGCTGTCGCCATTGACAAGGCGCACACAAAGGACGTTGCAAGCCTCCTTTCCACCCTGGATGGCTTCGTGAAGGCGATGCATGCAGACGGCACTTTGACGGCGCTCTCCATGAAGTGGTTCAAAGCCGACCTCACCCAAGCTCCAACTCAATAAAGATTAATCCAAAACAGGGAAGCGGCGGTAGGCCGCTTCCCTGTTTTCTTACGCCCCAATTCCACGGACCCCGCCATGGACCTACAAGACGTCAGACCCAAGACTCAAGCCGAGTTGTTGTTCGATGCCCAGCTGCGGAAAGACCGCCAGTTTCGCGCCAATGTGGCAATTTCTTGGCTGGTATTGCTTTTGATTCTTGTCCTGATCTTCAGCGGCGAGAACCTGCCTTTTGGCATCCATGGGATAAGGCTAGATACCAGCTTCATTACGGACAACTGGAGCTTCATCGCGGGCGGCATGGGCCAGACCATCGGCATCTCCATACTCTCCATCACCTTTGCTACAATGCTGGCTCTCCTCGCGGCTCTCGGGCGCCTTTCCACGTTTCCGCCGGTGTATGCCGTCAGCACTTTCTATGTGTCGCTGATCCGCGGTACTCCTCTCTACCTGCAGATTTTCTTCTTCTTCCTTGCCCTCCCTCAACTCGGGATTATCCTCCCTGGACTTTGGGCTGGCGTGCTGGCATTGGGCTTGAATTACGGCGCCTATATGAGCGAGATATTTCGCGCCGGCCTCGCTTCAGTTGGAAAGGGCCAGCGCGAGGCGGCAATGGCCATCGGCATGACACCCAGCCAAACGATGCGACGAATCATATTGCCGCAAGCCTTGCGCTTCGCCATCCCGCCAACTGGCAATGAATTCATCGCAATGACCAAGGATTTGGCGCTTGTCTCGGCGACGGGTTTCGTGCACGAGTTGATGTGGCGTGCCACCAAAGTGGGCCGCGCCAATTTCCGCAACCTCGAGGCGCTAATCATTGCTGCAGTCTTCTATTGGCTCATGACGCTGATCCTCACAGCTTTGCAGGGCCGCCTCGAGGCCCGCATGTCGCGGGGAGATCGCTGACATGCCCTCGATTATTGCCGTTACCGACCTGGACAAGTATTTTGGCCGCCTGCACGTCTTGAAGAAGATCAACCTGGAAGTAAGGTCCAGGGAAGTAGTCTGTATTATAGGCCGAAGCGGATCCGGCAAGAGCACTCTCCTACGCTGCTTGAATTTTCTCGAGGAGCCTTCGGCCGGCACCATCGAGGTGGATACGTTGATCATCAAGGCCGGGGGGAGAGGCAAGGCTCATCGCCAGCTCGTGCATGATGTGCGCTTGAAGACCGGCATGGTATTCCAGGAGTTCAATTTGTTCCCGCATCTCTCGGTTTTGGAGAACGTCATCCGAAGGCCCGGTGATTGTCAAGGGCCTGAGTAAGACAAAGGCTGTCGAGATCGCCGAGATGAACCTCGACCGGGTCGGCTTGCTTTTCAAGAAGGACGAATATCCGAATCGCCTTTCCGGCGGACAAAAACAGCGGGTCGCCATTGCACGTGCACTTGCGATGGAGCCGCAAGTGATGCTCTTCGACGAACCTACATCGGCGCTGGACCCGGAATTGATCGGCGAGGTGCTCAATGTTATGAAGAAGCTGGCTCAGGAGGGGATGACGATGCTCGTGGTGACCCACGAAATGGGCTTTGCGCGCGATGTTGCCGATCGCGTGATCGTCATGGCCGAAGGCGAAATCATCGAAGCAGGGCGAACCGAAGAACATGTTTGAATCACCCAAAGACACGCGTACCCAAGGCTCTGATTGAGCGCTACCGATCGGGGAGCTTGTAGACTATTTCAAACCGTCATCGCCTGCGCCTTGGCGGCTGTGGATTTCCGCAGAAATTGATCGCCAGACTCTTGCGTTTTGAAGAGTTTTGGTCTATGCTAGAAAACTTGACAGCAAGTGTTTTGTCGCGCCGTTTCAAAATCACATTGTCTGAAGGAGTGAGAAAATGAAGAAGTTGTTTCCTGTCCTCAGCGTGCTCGCGCTCGCCAGCCTGATATTGGCTGCCTGCGCGACGCCCACCCCGCCGCCCGCGGTGCAAGAAACGGTGGTGGTAACCTCCGTCTCAGTTGTTACGGAGGTTCCTACGGCAGCGCCTGCAATGCCAACGCCGGTGGCATCGGTCGATCAATCCACCCTAGTTCAAAAAGGCAAGCTCTCGGTCTGCTCCGACTTGCCTTATCCACCGTTCAGAATCCTTTGATGAGAACGGCAACCCGGTTGGCCTTGACATTGACATGGGCACTGAGATTGCCAACCGCCTGGGTCTCCAATTTCAAGTTCGTCAACAGCGTGTTTGACACCATCATTGCGGCTGTGACCAGCGGCAAATGCGACATCATTATGTCGGCACATGAACATCACGACTGATCGCCAGAAGCAGATCAGCATCATTCACTATCTGGACATCGGTCAATCCATGGTCGTTGCCAAAGGCAATCCCGAGAACATCACCGCTCCGACCGATCTGTGCGGCAAGAGCGTCGCAGCCGAGAGCGGCACAACTGAAGTGGATTATCTGCAAGGAACCGGTGACTACAAGGGCAAAGGCTTACCCGCAGAATTGCACGAAGGCCGGCAAGCCGCCGCTCACGGTGGTTGTGACCCAGAAAGATACGGATGCCCTCCAGCAATTGCAGGCGGGCAAGGTGGTCTGTCTACTTCGCCGATTCGCCGGTGGCGGGTCAGTATGCCGTTCAGCATCCAGATCAGTTCCAATTGGTGGGTCAGCCAATCGAGCCGGCGACCGAGCGGCATTGGCGTTCCATGCGGTGTAGGCGATTGCACCAGCGCCCCTCTGACACCCCTCGGTCAGGCGGTGCAGACTGCCCTGAAGAGCATGATGGCCGACGGGACGTACGCAAAGATCCTTGAGAAGTGGAACGGCGCAAAGGATAGCGCGGTGACCCTTCCATAAAGCCGGAGCAGGTCTAGGCCTTTGAGTTTGACGGCAGGCCGGCCGGTTGACAAACGCCGGCCTGCCAAATTCTTCTGGGGAATAAGGTGAGACAGCCATGTATCATTTTGACTGGCCGCTCTTTTTTAAATATATTTGGCCGCCAACCGCGTTCCAAGACCCGCTGATCCGAGCTGGCCTGATCGCCACGATCGTAGTCAGCATCGTGGCCCAGGCTGCTGGGCGTCCTGTTGGGCTTGTTTGCGGCCTTGGGGAAGATGTCCAAGTTCCCCATTTTCCGCTGGATCGCTGAAGTCTACATCTGGTATTTTCGCGGCACACCGCTGCTGGTTCAAATGGCCTTGTTGTTCTTCGGCCTGGGGGTCACACACATCTACAATTTCCCTGACATCATCATTGGCGCAATCAGGCATCACTGGTGCCATACAGGCAGGCACGCTGGCACTTGGCATTAACGAAGGCGCCTACATGGCGGAAATCGTCCGCGCCGGGATCGAGTCCATTGACCCCGGCCAGATGGAAGCGGCCAAATCGCTGGGAATGACATATCGGACTGGCGATGCAACGCATCGTCCTGCCCCAGGCAGCCAAAGTCATCATCCCGCCGCTGGGCAACGAGTTCAACAACATGATGAAGACTACCTCGCTCATGGAGGTGATCTCGGCCGGGGAATTGTTCTATCGGCTTCAATCAGGTGAATGCCCGGGTCTTCAAGCCGTTCGAACTCTTTATTGCCGCCTCACTCTACTATCTTCTCCTGACCACGGTTTGGTCGGTGATCCAGGCCCGCATCGAGTCCGGCCTGGGCGAGCGCAAGGGCCTGGAGCGGGGCCGGGCATGATGCAGCGCCTGTTTTCCGGTTCGGTCGGCAAAGGAGCACGCTGATGGCAGCCTCTCACTGGCGTACAAGTGAAGCTGGCAGACAGCAACATCATCGTCAAGGCCGAAAAGGTCAACAAGCACTTTGGCTCACTGCATGTGCTGAAGAGATATCGACCTCGAAGTGCGGAAAAACGAAGTGGTCGTGATTATCGGCCCGTCCGGTTCCGGCAAGAGCACTTTCCTGCGCTGCATCAATCATCTGGAGAAGATCAACAGCGGTCATATCTACGTCAACGGCCACATGATCGGTTATCACGATCGCAACGGTCGCCTGGCGGAAGATAGCGACCGGAATATCGCACGCCAGCGTGCCGAGATCGGCATGGTCTTTCAACGCTTCAATCTGTTCCCCCACCTGACTGCCCTCGAGAACATCATGGAGGCGCCGCTGCGCGTGCGCAAAATCTCCGTGCAGCGCAGGCACGCGCGGAGGCAGAACGATTGCTGGCCCGTGTCGGCCTGGCGGATAAACGCGACCAATATCCCAATCAGCTCTCCGGCGGCCAGCAGCAGCGCGTGGCCATTGCGCGCGCCCTGGCGATGAAACCGAGCCTGATGCTATTCGACGAACCAACCTCCGCTCTCGATCCGGAAATGATCGGCGAGGTGCTCGACGTGATGAAGGAGCTGGCCCAGGAAATGACCATGATCGTGGTCTCGCATGAGATGGGCTTCGCCCGCGCCGCCGCCAACCGGATCGTGTTCGTGGATCAGGGCCAGATCATCGAACAGGCCGCGCCCGATGAGTTCTTCCGCAGTCCGCGCGAAGAGCGCACGCGTCTGTTCCTGAGTCAAATCCTTCACTGAAGTTACGATCGATGCTACATAAAACGAGGATGCGGACAATGCCCGCATCCTCGTTTTGTTCATTTCGTGTGCGCTGGGAGGGACTTGAACCCTCACGCCTTGCGGCACATGGCCCTCAACCATGCCTGTCTGCCAATTCCAGCACCAGCGCAAGCAGGCGTATTATAATCGGCTTGCTTTGCATGTCAAGCAAAGCTGCTTTTTGAGGAGAATGCGCATGACTCGAATTGTCGTGGACGCAATGGGCAGCGACGACTATCCAGCGCCGGATGTGGAAGGCGCCGTGATGGCGGCCCGCGAGTATGGCGTGGAAATCATCCTGGTCGGCGATCGAAGCCAAAATCGAGCCGGTGCTGGCAGCGCAGAATCCCGGCGGCTTGCCGATTCGAGTTGTTCATGCGCCGAAATGCTGACGATGGAGGACAAAGGCGAGAAGCTGGCGTTCAAGGCCCGGCACAAGGATGCCCAAAATTCGATGGCGGTTGGCATGGACCTGGTCAAGGACGGCGAGGCGGACGCCTTTGTCACAGCCGGCAACACCGGCGCCGCCATGGTCACGGCACTGTTCCGGCTGGGCCGACTGCGGGGCGTGGATCGGCCGGCGGTCGCTCCGGTTTTCCCGACCGCAACAGGCTCGTGTGTTGTGCTCGATATCGGCGCAAATCCCGATTGCAAGCCCGAGAATCTGCTGCAATTTGCGATCATGGGTAGCGTCTATGCCGAGAAAGTGCGCGGCGTGAAGAACCCGAAGGTCGGGCTGGTCTCGAACGGCGAAGAAGAAGGCAAGGGCAATGAACTTGTGCGCGCAGCCACACCGCTGCTCAAGAATTCCGGGTTGAACTATTATGGCAACGTGGAAGGCAAGGAAGTCATCGGCGGAAAAGTGGATGTGGCAGTGACAGACGGCTTCGTGGGCAATGTGATGCTCAAGACCGCAGAGGCAGTCGGCAAACTGATCCTGGATCAGGTCAAAGCTGCAATCCAGAATGGTGGGCCGCTGGCGATGCTGGGCGGCCTGCTCGTCAAGCCGGCCTTGAGCAGCATCAAGAAATTGCTCGATCCGAGCGAACAAGGGGCCGCAATCCTGCTGGGCGTGAACGGATTGGTGCTCATCGGACACGGCCGCTCGGATGCAGCTGGCGATCAAGAGCGCCATCTATGCTTGCCAAGAACGCGGCGGAGGCGAACGTGTGGTCGAGGCCATGAAGAACTAGCCATCGAAGAGAGCATAAGGAAATCATGAAAATTATCAAGAACGAGAAGACTAATCAAACGCAATGCCAAGATCGGGCAATGGACAAGCCTGGGTGCGCTCGGCGTACTAGGCATTGGCATGTATATTTCGTTCCGGCGAACCGATCTTGTTTGTATATTCACTCGTTGCACTGGTCGTTGGTTTCGCCATGACGCAGGTAGGCATGTTCTTTTCCAACCGCTGGGGACGCAGTCCCCGACCGGACGAACAACTGGACGCGGGCCTGAAAGGGCTTGCCCGGCGATACGGCGATCTATCACTATGTAACGCCGGTTGCCGCACCTGCTGGTGGGCCCGGCCGGGCTGTGGGTCCTTCGCCCATACCATCAACGCGGCAAGGTGACCTATTACAAGAATCGCTGGAGGCTGACCGGCGGCGGCTTCATGCAGACCTATATGACGATTTTCGGCCAGGAGGGATTGGGCCGGCCGGATATTGAGAGCGCGGCTGACATCGAATCTGTGCAGAAATATCTTGGTCGGCAACTGGATGGATCTGAAATTCTGCCAATTCAGGTGGTGCTCGTTTTCACCAACCAGCAGATCGAAATTGATGACACGGACGCGCCACTGCCGGTTCTAAAGCTCAAGCAGTTAAAAGAATTCATGCGCCAAATGGGGAAGGAAAAACCTCTGGCGGCGGCAACGCTTGAAAAGATTAAATCGGCTTTGCCGGCAGAACAGTAGTCGTGCGAATATTTGCCCGGAAAAGTCTTGTCCCTGCTTTGATCTCAATCCTGGGGACGCTGATCGCGCTGTTTCCGGGCAATCCTGACAATCTAACGCTGCCGTCCAGAGATTCGGGGGTCTTCCTCTATGTTGGCTGGCGGCTGTTGAATGGTGATATTCCTTATCGCGATGTCTGGGATCATAAGCCGCCCCTGATCTACTTTGTTGATGCCCTGGGTCTGCTATTCAGCCCCGAATCCATGCTGGGGATCTGGCTGCTGCAATTTCTTTTTCTCTTCCTGACGGCATTCTTTCTATACAAAGCGCTGGAAGAGGCGCTCGGCACTGTTCCGGCGATTGCCGGAACAGTAATTTTGACTTCCGGGCTGCTAACCGTTATAGACCGAGGCAACGTCACGGAAGAGTATGCGCTGGTTTTTCAAACCTTGGCCTTCTGGCTTTTCGCGGCGGCGCGCAGAAACGGCTTCCCCCTACGGACCACGTTTTGGATCGGCCTATGTGGCGGATTCGCGTTCTACTTCAAGCAAACCACGATCGGCGTATGGATTGCGTACGCTTTGGTCCTGATAGCGGTTCGGATCACGCAACGGAAATCGCCCGTTGCAGATCTTGCGGTCCTTCTTACGGGTTGCGGCTTAGTGTCGCTTGCATTGACGCTAGGTTTTGCCAGTCAAAACGCCCTGTCAGATTTTTGGAACCAGGCGTTCCAATACAACTTTGTCTACGTTGGCAAGCACGAGGGTATTAGCCGGCTGATCCCCGTATTTATCAAAGGCTTCCTATACTTGAGCCGTGGAGGCGTGCTTGATCTGGCAATTGGCGGATGGCTCGCCGGACTTGTGGGTTTCTGGATAAATAGGAACGAATGGAGGACCCAAATTCGATCCATGGTTTTCCTCGCACTACTCGATTTTCCATTGGAGGTTGCGCTCATCACGATTTCCGGTCGCTCGATCCTGCATTACTACCTCACGCCGCTGCCTGTCTTCGCGATCTTGGGCGGCATCTTGCTTTACTCCCTCGTTTCATGGCTAAGCCGGATTCGGGCCTTTTCTTCGGCAGGTATGCAGACTCTACTTTCGGCTGTAATGCTGTGTCTGGTCCTGGTTCTCCAAATCCCATTGGCGCTTAATTATCCAACCATGGTCACGAACATGGCGGACAACACCTACAAGCCGGTCATTGATTTTGTGGACAGCCACACAAATCCGAGTGACCGCGTGCTGGTCATAGGTGCGGAAAGCGTGGTAAATTTCCTCGCCCGGCGCGAAGCCCCAACACGCTTTGTCTATCAATATCCTCTGCAGCTGCTGGGCCGGCGGGACATGTTTGAGGAGTATTTTCAGGAAGTGTTGAAGAATAAGCCCGTCTTGATCATCGATGCGCCTGGCAGCGGCAGTCTGGACGAAAATCTCTATAAATCAATGCAGCCGAGGTCGGCTGTCGTGCGAGACGGAGTCCAGTACCTGATTCGAAATTATCAGAATGTCGCCGCGTTTGGTGGGTGGACTTTTTATCGTCTGAAGCAAGGCCCCTAGCTCCTCGGTCCGACTCGCGATTCTGAGCCGTCCATTCGGCGGATCGAATACATGGTACACTTGTTCTACTGTATTCCGCTATCTTCGTAATCCCATCGGATCGGCAAGTCAATCCACACCAAGCAAACGTATGGACTCCATTGTTGCCATTGATATCGAGAGCACGGGGCTCGACGAGAATCGCGATTCGATCATCGAGATCGGTGCCGTCAAGTTCAGAGGCAATCGCATCGAAGAGGAATGGTCGTCCCTGATCAACCCGAATCGTGCCGTGCCACCGTTCATCACCAGCCTGACAGGCATTGACAGCGCCATGCTCCGACAGGCGCCGACCGTGAAAGAGATTGCTCGCAAATTGGAGGCCTTTGTGGGTGATTTCCCGATAGTCGGGCACAACATACGCTTCGATTTGGGATTCCTCCAAAGACACATTCCCTTTACTTACAACGAGGTCATTGACACTTACGAGCTGGCAGCAGTATTGATACCCAATGCCGGGCGCTATAACCTGGGATCACTAGGCAAGGAACTGGGTATTCTTCTCCCCGCGACACATCGCGCACTCGACGATGCAAGGGTCACGCAGGCCGCTTTCAACCGGCTTTTCGAGATGGCGCAGGCTTTGCCGCTTGAGCTGTTGGCGGAGATTGTGCGCTTGAGTGAGCCTCTCACATGGGATGCGAGCTACGTATTCCAGACTGTGCTTCGGGAGCGGGCAAAAGAAGGCGTGCCGCCGAAGAAAGCCAAAAAGGATTCCGGTGCATGGTTTGACGATCATCGCATTCCGCCGCTGGAGAATCCCGAGCAGCCCAGTCCGCTGGATAGCGATGAGGTGGCCGCAATCCTCGAATATGGCGGCCCATTCTCGCAATACTTTGACGCCTACGAGCATCGGCCCGAGCAAGTCGAGATGCTGCGTGCTGTCACGAATGCGCTCTCGATTGGAAACCATTTGATGGTAGAGGCTGGCACGGGCGTGGGAAAGTCGTTTGCCTATCTCATACCCGCCGCATTGTTCGCCATTCAAAACAACACGCGGGTCGTGATATCTACAAACACCATCAACCTGCAAGACCAGCTTATCCAAAAGGATATTCCAGATTTGTGCGCCGCCCTCCGTCTCGATCTGCGGGCTGCTGTACTGAAGGGTCGGGCCAATTACTTGTGCCCGCGGCGGCTCGAGAACATGCAGCATTTCGGACCGCGCAACGAAGACGAAATGCGGGTCCTGGCCAAGGTTCTGGTCTGGCAGCTAACGGACGCAGGCGGCGATCGCAACGCGATCAACCTAAATGGCAATTCCGAGCGCGACATTTGGTTGCGATTATCCGCAGAAGACGACGCCTGCACCACGGAGACGTGCTTGAAACGCACAGGCGGTGCCTGTCCTTTTCACAGAGCTAAGACTGCCGCACAATCAGCGCATCTTCTGGTCGTAAATCACGCCCTTCTTCTTTCCGATGTTGCCACCGAGGGCAAGGTCTTACCTGATTACTCGCATCTTATCGTGGACGAGGGCCATCATCTCGAGGCGGCCACGACCAACGCCCTGTCCTTTCGTTTGACCCAATTCGACGTCGATCGACTCATGAAGGAGGTCGGAGGATCGAGCTCGGGGGTTCTCGGCAGGGTCCTGAGCGAGACTCGCGAATCGCTTCGGCCTTCCGACTTTGGCTTGCTCCAGCAGAAGGTCAGTCGTGCAACGGATCTTGCCTTTCGCCTGGAGCAACTCAGCCGCGAGTTCTTCAGCACACTGGCGGAATTCGCGGCCCTCCAACGCGAAGGACAGCCGGCAACGAACTACGCCTGGCAGGCCCGAATCCTTCCTTCCACCCGAACCCTACCCGGCTGGGACAGCGTTGAAATCACATGGGATGCCGCGGGCAAGTCAATGAATCTTCTGCTTACCACCCTGGCCGAGGTGCATAAGGCTGCCTCGGAATTGTATTCGGACGGCCACGAACAACTTGAAGATGTGATCGGCGATATTGGCAACGTCTATCGTCGCTTATCGGAGGCCGAGGCCAACGTATCAGGCATGATTGCCAAACCATCTCCGGATCAGGTCTACTGGATCGAGGTCAGGCCAGGCGGCAACCATCTCTCACTTAATGCGGCTCCCCTGAGAGTGGGACCTTTGATCGAAAAGGTGCTGTGGCATGAGAAGTCTTCTGTCATCCTCACATCGGCCACATTGACTGCACACGGTGAATTTCAATATTTGCGCAACACTCTTGGGGCGGATGAGGCCGACGAGATGCAGCTGGGCTCTCCGTTTGATTATGAAAGCTCGACGTTGCTCTACATTGCCAATGATGTGCCTGAGCCGAATGTGCAGGGCTATGATCAGGCTCTCCACCGCACCATCATTTCTACGGCAAAGGCCATCGGCGGTCGAATGTTGGTCTTGTTCACGTCCTATGCCCAATTGAAGAAGACTTCTCAGGCGATCACGGTCCCACTGGCTAACGAAGATATCTTCGTGTACGAGCAGGGCGACGGCTCTTCACCGAATGCCCTTTTGGAGTCCTTCCGATCCACCGAGCGGGCCGTGTTGCTTGGAACCCGGTCATTTTGGGAAGGCGTGGACGTTCCGGGAGCGGCATTGTCGGCTGTGGTTATCACGAAGCTGCCATTTGACGTTCCTACGGACCCATTGATTGCCGCGCGCTCCGAGATGTACGAGGACTCGTTTAACGAATATTACTTACCCGAGGCAATTTTGAAGTTTCGTCAAGGCTTTGGCCGGTTGATCCGGACCGCCTCCGATCATGGCGTTGTCGCAATCCTGGATCGCCGAGTGCTGACCAAGCAATATGGCCGGCTGTTCCTTGAGTCCTTGCCGCCCTGTACCTCGCGCCAGGGGCCTGCATCTAGTCTGGCCCGTGAGGCCTCGAGGTGGCTTGGCACGTGAATTTCGGACAGGCAAAGGCAGAACTACCTTTGGACCTCCTTACCTACCTGAAACGGGTCAACTACTCCGCTCCTGTCCGCCCGGACGACAACACACTCCGGGACCTGCAACTCGCGCACTTGCTGGCTGTTCCGTTCGAAAATCTGGACATCGTTCCTCTTCACCGCCCCATTCAGCTGACTGAGCATGCACTGTGGGACAAGATTGTCTTGCACCATCGCGGCGGATTTTGTTACGAACTCAACGGCCTGTTTGCCGGGCTACTAAAGCAAATTGGCTTTGAAGTCACCTACCTGAACGGCCGCGTCTTCAAGAGCGACGGTGAGCTTGGTAGTGACTTCGATCACTTGGCGCTGATGGTTCGTACGCCTGGTCGCTCCACTACCTGGTTGGTCGACGTGGGTTTCGGCGATTTATTCATGCGGCCTCTTAGCCTCAACCATCCGGGCGAACAGGCGGAGGGACTGCGGGCTTACAAGCTGGAATCGACAGACCCCGACTATATCGTGCTGCAACGCGGATACGACGGCGTCTGGAGGCGTCAGTATGCGTTTGACTTGCGACCGCGGCAATTTCCTGGAGACTATCAAGCCGCCTGCCATTATCACGAGACTTCGCCGCAGTCGGGTTTCACACGAAAAGGCGTAATCAGCAAGTCGACATCGAAAGGCCGGATTACGTTGGAAGAAAGCAAGCTCCTCATCACAATCGATGGCCGACGCATAGAGAGGCCGGTGGTAAATCGCGCCGAATATGAGTCTCTGTTGGACAAATACTTCGGCGCCGTGTTATGAAAAGACATCGGAGGTCTTTGAGACCTCCGATGTCTGTCTTTATCTAATTTTGAACATCTGCATCAGCTTCATGGCCAGATTAAGATCGCCGGCAAGCTTGATCTTGCCTTGCATAAATGCCTGCATTCCGTCGAGTTCGCCGGTGAAGATCTTGATGTATTCGTCGGAGTCCGCCGTCAAGGTCATCGTCGGTTTGAAGTGAGGAATGCCCTGTGCCACTTCGCACTTTCCGTCTTTGATGACAGCGTTCCATTCTCCGGGCTCGTTGCCGGTAAATTTGAAGTGCACTACAGCATCCACGCCCGCGGCTTTTTCAGGCAGGAGCGCGCCCGGCATTTTTCCCATAAGTTCCGCAACTGTGAGGGGCATTGTCCAGTCTCCTTTGTTTTCTTTGGATAAGGTGTGATTAGCTGTGACTCGCTGCGCCTCTGTGGCCCGGTGGCTGCACTGCGCCGCGTCAGGCCGTTAGACCTGTAGATTCTCGAAGATTGCCGCGGCGCCCATGCCACCGCCAACGCACATTGTAACCATGCCATACTTCGACTTACGCCGCTCCATCTCGTAGACCAGTTGCGTCGTCAACTTGGCGCCGGTGCAGCCCAACGGATGACCCAGGGCAATAGCCCCGCCATTAACATTGACTTTATCCTCATCCAATCCCAATTCCCGGATGACCGCGAGGGATTGCGCAGCGAATGCCTCGTTTAATTCTATCAGGTCGATGTCGCTCAACGAAAGTCGGGCGATTCTCAGGGCCTTCGGTATTGCGACAACCGGCCCGATTCCCATCAATTCAGGCGGCACACCGCCGGCCGCGAACGAGACGAACCGAGCCAACGGCTTGAGTCCGAGTTGCACCGCCTTCTCGCCGGACATGATTACTACTCCTGCGGCTCCATCCGACATCTGCGATGAGTTGCCCGCCGTTACCATGCCGTCCTCTTTGAAGGCCGGTTTCAACTTCGCAAGTGCATCTAGGCTCGTGTCTGCGCGGGGACCCTCATCCTGCTTCACGGTAAACATCCTCTTTCCCACCTTGCCCTCGGCGTATTCGACCAGTTCAACCTCCATGGGCACAAGTTCGGGATTGAAAAGCCCGGAGGCCACGGCATGCGAGGCGCGTTGGTTGCTGCGCAGCGCGAAGCTATCCTGATCCTCGCGGCTGACTGCATACTTCAAGGCCACATTCTCAGCGGTCAGGCCCATGTTGGTGTAATATTGCGGCAATTCCTGCGCAAAGTACGGATTCGGTGAGAACTTGTAGCCGGTCATGGGCACCATCGTCATAGATTCGGCTCCGCCGGCAATGGCGGTCGCGAGCTGGCCCGTTTGAATTGCATAGGCCGCATGGGCAATGGCTTGCACGCCGGATGCACAGTAACGATTGATTGTCTCACCGGGAACGGAATTTGGCAAACCCGCTCTCAACGCGATCATTCGCGCCATGTTCAAGCCCTGCTCGCCCTCCGGGAAGGCACACCCCATCACCACGTCTTCGATCTCAGCCGGATCAAGCTCCGGCGTACGCTTAAGAAGGGCCCTGATCACTCGTGCACCCATCTCGTCCGGCCGAACGGTTGCTAATCCGCCGCGCTTGGCCTTTCCGACGGGCGTCCTAACTGCGCTAACGATCACGGCATCGTGTACAGTCACGCTCTATCTCCTTACGTTCGCGGGAAATGGCCCATCAATTGCGCAGCGGCTTTCCGGTCTGCAATATAGACCACATACGCGCCTGGGATTTCTCCTCACCGCAAAGCGACAAAAAGGCTTCGCGTTCGAGGTCGAGTATATATTGCTCGCCCACCCATTGCGGGGATGTGAGTTCCCCGCCACACATGACGTATGCCAGCTTTTCCGCGATCTTGGCATCGTGCTCACTGATGTATTTGCCCTCATTGAACATGAAGACGCCGGTCCGTAAGGCACCCAACATGTCGCGTCCGCCAACAAATATCTCCTCGGGCGCAGGCGGATGATGGCCTGATGCCGTCATATGCAGCACCTCACGCTTGGCCTCCGAAAGCAGATGATCTCGATTCATTACGATCCGATCCTGCGGCATCAGAAAAGACAATTGCCGCGCATCTTCGGCAGACGACGCCACTCTGGCCTGGCCAATTTGCAGGAAGGCTCTCTGCAAATGCGGCAGGACTTCCGCATTCACAGTCCGCATCGGCGGGTTGATTAGGCGACGCAGGATTTCCTTTGTTCCGCCTCCGGCGGGGATGACGCCGGCCCCCACTTCCACCAACCCTGTATACGTTTCTGCAGCCGCAACCACGCGGCCGGCGTGCATCACAATCTCACACCCACCGCCCAATGCCAGCCCCGCCGGCGCGACGACAATTGGCTTTGAAAAGTAACGCATTCGCATGTTCAGGCATTGAAGTCTCCGAATTGCGCTGTCCAGCGTATCCCACATGCCCTGTTGCGCCGCCACCACGACCATGAATAGATTTGCGCCTGCGCTGAAATTCTCGGCCTGCGTGCTTATTACCAGGCCCTCAAAGTCTTTGTCGGTTCGATCAAGTGCGTTGCTCATGATCGAGAATATGTCTTCATCCAGCGCGTTCATCTTGGTGTGTAGGTCCACGCAGGCCACGCCGTCGCCGAGGTTGTACAAGGTCGCGCCGGCATTATGCTCGATGACATCCTGGCCCTTAGGCACAACCGTCCTCTTTGGATTCACAAGCCGCATGTACTTTTCCTCGGAGATGTCGTAGGCACCTGTCTTTGCGCCCTCCCTATATTGATAGAACGTCTCCTTCCCGGATTTGAGCATGCCGCTCACCCATTTGGGCGCCGCAAATCCGGCTGCCTTCATGCGTCTCGTCGTTTCCTTGACACCCAGCATATCCCACATTTCGAACGGCCCGGCTTCGTGACCAAAACCCCAGCGAACCGCATCATCGATTGGCGCCGGCGTGTCCGCCACCTCGGGAAGCAAAGACGCCGCGTATTGAAAGCCCTGATAGGTGAGCGTTCGCACAAGTCTGGCGGCTTTGTCGTCCGAATCGAGCATGATCTTGAGTCGCTCGCCAAGACCCGCCGCTTCCTTGGCCTTTTCCACTGATTCAAAGCGCACTTTGGAAGGTGCCGCGTGGCTTAGCGTTTTCAAATCCAGCGGCCAGAATTCCCGTGAGCCGGCGCTTGAGTCACTTCCGGTCCCGCGGCGGACGGCCTTGTAGAAGCCAACTCCCGTCTTGTTGCCAAGCCAGTTTCGCTCGACCATTTTTCGCAACAATACCTTTGGTCTCTCAGCCGCAATGTATTGCTGGGCCAGTTTATCATGCGGGATGGCGGGCCCAAGGTTCTCTCCGACATGCTCCCACACATCGATGCCGACAAGATCAGCCAGGCGAAACGTCGCCGTTTTCGGTCGGCCCATCAAAGGGCCAGTAACGGCATCCACTTCCTCGATGCCGTAATCATTCTCAAGAATGAAGTTCATCGCAAACGTCGCCTGGCCGAAGAAGATACGATTGCCGATGAAGTTGGGCGTGTCCTTGCAGAGCACCACGCCTTTGCCCAATCTGATTTCGGCAAAATCGCCGATGAACCCAATCACTGCCGGCAGCGTGTGTGCTCCCGGAATGATTTCAAGCAACTTCAAGTAACGAGGCGGATTGAAGAAATGCGTGCCGAGAAAATGCTCTTTGAAACCGGTTGATCGGTCAGCGGCGATAGCCTCGATGCGAATGCCGGACGTATTCGTGCTGACTATGCAGTCATGGCCTCGGGCTTCGTCGATCCGCCCCATAAGCTCCCGTTTGATGCTCAAATTCTCTACGACGGCTTCGATCACCCAATCGGCTTCGGCAATCGTTTCAAAATCGTCTTCAATGTTTCCCAGCCGAACTAGCGACTTCAGGTCAGCGGACATCAAATTCGCCGGCCTGGCCTTCAAGCAGCGATCCCAGCCTTCCTGAACGATCTTGTCCCGTGCGCGTTTGTCGCCCAGCGCGGCTTCATTAGGAACGATGTCTAAGAGCGTCACGGGCATCCCAGCGTTCGCAAGATGCGCAGCAATTGCCGCACCCATCGTCCCGGAACCAACTACAACTGCCTTATGAATCTGGTAGCCCATGGACATCTCCTGGTCGTTGAAGCCAAGTCAACAAGAGCAAGCGCAAATTCGTGCTGCACCCACGAGGAAACAAAATCGCTCGCTCGAAGGCAACCTACCGTAGTTCACTACCGCTGTATCCAAGGACTTGTCTCGCCACGACCAGTCGATTTATTTGCCCTGTGCCCTCGTAGATATCCGTAATCTTGGCATCCCGAAACCATTTCTCAGCCAGGAACTCGCGGCTGTACCCAAGCGGACCCAAAATCTCGACCACTTTTTGTGTAATCCTGGTGGTAACTTCGCCAGCCTTCACTTTGCACATGGAGGACTCAAGCGCATTGGGCTTGGCATTGTCCGCCATCCACACTGCCTTGACCACCATCAGCCACGCCGACTTTAGCATGATTTCCATATCTATTACTTCGCGCTCCACGTTGGACAGCTTCTGGCGCGGAAGGCCATGGCGAATCTTCACTCCGTTCTCCGAAAGTTGTTCTTGGAGGAACTCGAGAGCGGCGCGCGCGACCCCCAGGCCCGAGGCAGCCACTAGCGGTCTAGTCGCGTCGAACGTGGCCATTGCACCCTTGAAGCCATTTGTTGTCTTTTCAGCGGTCGGGCTTCCAAGGAGGTGGTCAAAAGGAACGCGCACATCCTGCAATGACAAGTTGGCGGTGTCGCTTACCCGAATTCCCAGCTTGCGCTCCAGCTTCACGACGCGCAGGCCAGGCGTCCCTGACTCGACGACGAAGGCTCGCATGCCGCCCCGGCCCGCGGACGGATCAATCGAAGCCCAAACAACCACAAATCCCGCACCTAGCTTCTCGTAGTTTGTCAGCGACTTATCGCCTGCTGTAACGAATATCTTGTCACCAGTAAGGACCCATTCGCGGGTGGAATCATCGAGCACCGCGCGGGTGCGTATCGCCGAGGTATCTGAGCCGGCACCTGGCTCCGTCATGGACATAGCCGCGAAGGTTGGTTTGCCCTGCCGAAACCGCTCGAGGAACTTTTTCTTTTGCTCTGGCGAACCCGTCGCTTGCACAGCTGCAGCCCCGAGACCGCCACCGGGTGTGTTTAGGTACATGCCCACGTCTCCCCAAGCCAGCGATTCGATTTGTGTTGCAAGCAACTGGTACTCGATGGGCGGACGTTCTTCATCGCTTTGCCCTGCAGCGTTTTCTTTTCCGTGCCGCCGCGGCGCCAGGCTGCCTCCGCCGGTGGCTCGCATCGCTGCGTTCATGAATTCTATATAGTCCCATGGGATTTCGTGTTCGTGGTCGTCGAAGTAACGCGATCGCGAACGCATCATTTCTTCCGCGACCGTTTTTAGCACAAACCGTGCCTGTTCAAGGGCTTTCGGAGGATCAAATTCTATTGTCATCGCGGCTCCTGTTTCTCGAACTGGCCCCATGGAATTGTGTCGTCATTGTCAGCGCACCTAAACCATCGTGAAACCTGTAAACATGGCGAAGCCGCGTCCATTGCGCATCCACATCTCGACCGGATGTTCCCGAATGTACCCATGCCCCCCAAGAATTTGCACCGCACGGTCGGTAACGTTCATCACCATATCCATGGCCCCGACTGAGGCCAGATAGGCCTCCGTGAACGCATCCGGCTTGGCAGTATCGAGTTTCCACGCTGCCTGCCAGGTAAGCAGCCGGCTGGCTTCTATGTCCGTCCGCATTTCGGCCAGCATGAACGCAACCGCCTGCTTCTGCGCAATCTTGACCCCGAAGGCTTCCCGTTCCTTGGCGTAGTCACGCGAGTACTCGAAGGCCGCGTTGGCCACGCCAATTGCAGCCGCCGCCTGCCCGATGCGCATCGACGCCAGAATAGGCTCAAAATCGTGACCATCAGTCCCACCAAGACGGCCTCCCGCCGCCACCTTGGCGTCTGTGAGTGTGAGCGAATACATTGGAAGCGCGTTCAGGCTCATCAACTTTTCTTTCTCAGTTGAGATTGTGACGCCAGGGGTGTTTCTCATGAGGATGAATCCCTGTGACCGGCCTTCGAGATTCGCATAGACCAAAATGGATGTTGCTTCGTTGGCGTAGGGTACAAACGTCTTCTCGCCATTCAGCACATACCCATCGCTTTGCTTTGTGGCCTTCGTCTTCAGAAGGCCGGGATCGAAATCGAAGGAGCGTTCGACAAGGGCCGCCGTGAACGGGCGCCATCCTCCAGCGACAACCATTGGCAGATATTGCTGCTTCTGCTCTTCAGAGGCGGACAGCAGGATAGGGAGCGCAAACAGCCCGGGATTCCCCAGGGCAAATGCCGCCGCCAGATCCCCGTATGCGAGCTCTTCGGCGGCGAGCACGCCAGTGACAGCCGACCGATCGCCGTAACCGCCGTACGCCTGGGGCACGGAGCCTTGCAAGAGGCCAAGCTCCCAACCCTTGTCGAGTAGCTTCGTTGGGAGTTGTCCGCTTTCCTCCGCATCCCGCGCGGCCGGACGCATTTCGGCGATGGCGAAACGCCTCACCGAAGCCACGAGCATCCGTTGCTCCTCAGACGGCTCAAAAGAATACATCTTTTGCTCCTCTTAGCGGGCTAGAAGTCCCTGCAAGAACAGGTCTGCCAGCCGGTTTGCTATTGAGTTTATCGAAAGGCGGCCGTCGGGGCGATACCAGGTTAGTGTCCAGTTCGTCATACCCATCAAAGCCCTGACGGCCAGCGCACCGTCAGGACAATGAAATTGTCCCGATCCTATTCCTTCATTGACCACATCCCTCCATAATCCCTCAAATCGATCGCGCTGTGGCACGTGGCGTGCATGCGCTTTCCGATCCAGGGAACGATGCTCAAACAATAGAACGGACGAAAGGTCCGGGTATTCTGCCAGCGCCTGCAAATAGGCGACTATCATTTGTCGCAGTTTTTGATCCGCAGGCAGCGCCTTCTTGCTGATGCCTTCGATAGTCTCAGTCAGTGTGCTGAGGGCCCGCTCCAGCAGGGAAAGCAATATTTCCTGTTTGGATGAGACATGGTGATAGAGGCTGGCCTTCTGGAGGTTCACGGCCCCGGCGATATCGGTCATGGACGCGCCGTGATAACCCTTCCTCCGAAAGACCTGTGCTGCCGCGTCCAAAATATCATCTCGGGTCATGGCATTGCTACCGACCGTTCGGTAGGGCAAGGATATCTTTGAATTAGGCCGGTGTCAAGTAGACTAAACCCATCAAAACTCTCTTCAAACAACGTTTCAGTCCTGTTGCTCATGTCTCCCCCATGAGGCCCTGCAGCGGCGCGGCGGCGTCTCCTGTCGCCGTGGAATTGAGCAAACTGCCTGTGCTATAATGGATTCATGGCAATGCCGCCCTCCACGCCGGGATCAAACATTCCGGCGCCTGTTCCCATGACACCTGAGCAAATTGCCGCACAACAAGCCCAGCGACGTCAGATGAGATCCATCGCCGCGGCTGTCATTGCGGGTGTGATAGTACTTTTGGCGCTCCTGGCCTTCGCCGTCTACGTTCTCCTTCAGCCCGGCACTCCGACAGATCGAATTCGAGATATCTTCATCATCGTTGTTGCTCTCGAGACCCTTGTTATTGGCGTGGCACTTGTAGTCCTGCTCATCCAGTTGGCGAGTTTGATCAACCTGCTTCAAAATGAGGTGCGTCCGATCCTGCAAGCCACCAGCGAGACCGTTAACACGTTGCGGGGTACGGCTGAGTTCCTCGGTGAAAATGTAGTTGAACCCGTCATCAAGCTCAATAGTTACCTGGCAAGCCTGCAACGTGTGTTAGAATTAATGGGACTTAAGCGGAGATAATCCTGAAAGGAGAGGATCCCATGTCTTCCGATCGAGATGAATTTGGTGCATTTCTCGTTGGCTTTATCGTCGGCGGTTTGACCGGCGCCGTTGTATCTTTGTTGTTTGCCCCGCAAAGCGGTGAAGAGACTCGCGCGCTGATCCGTGATAAAGGCATTGAGTTGCGCGATCGGGCTGCCGAAACCGCGGAGGAGGCGCTGTCTCGCGCGGAGGCCGCCGCGGCTGAGGCGCGTGCTCGCGCAGACGAGCTGGCCAAGGTTGCCCGCAGCCGTGCAGAGGAATTGGCAAAAGAGATGCGCACGCGTGGTGAAGACGCCTTGAACGCCGTCCGTAAGCCTGCCGCCAAGAAGTCCGGTGGCGAGTCGTCGGTCTCGTCCTGAGAGCGAATCCAGTAAACAAGGGTTTGACCCGCAAAGGTCAAACCCTTGTTTTATTTGTACGGAAGGCCGCCTCTATCCCGCCGCTCAGATTCCTTATGCGCCTTGTCACCCGCTTGATGCGGTTTTTCTTCTTCCACTTCTACCACTCCTTCGCCTGGACCTACGACTTCGTTGCAGGCCTCGTATCACTCGGTCGGTGGAATGGATGGATAGAAACCGCGCTGCCCTACATCGACGATGGTCGCATACTTGAAATCGGACACGGTCCCGGCCATCTGCAGCAGCTCCTTTTGGACGGCCCCTCTCGATTCGTGGTCGGCTTGGACGAATCGCCGCAAATGGGACGCTTGGCACGCCGCCGACTGGCACGGGGCCACGTTACCCTCGCATATTTGACTCGGGGCTTGGCACAATCCCTTCCCTACGCGAGTGCCGCTTTCGATACGGTCGTCTCGACCTTCCCTGCTGAGTACATTTTCGAATCAGACACAATGGCATCGGTTCGCAGGGTTCTCCGTGACGATGGACAGTTCATCGTTGTTCCAGCCGCCTGGATCGTCGGGCGCAAGCTGCTGGATCGCAGCGCAGCCTGGCTATTTCGCGTGACGGGGCAGGCGCCGCTTTCTCCTCCCGAAGTCGTCAGTGAGCGCATGCGGCCCGCTTTTGAAGCTGCGGGCTTCAAGACGGATTTTATTACAATTGAAATGCATGCCAGCCTTGTCTTGGTCGTAATCGCCTCCAAGTGACACCTAAGGTATAATCGCGCTACTTGAAAACCCCCAGGAAATTTCAAAGACGCATGATTACGAGCCTTCGCGAACCCGTAAGCGGACTCACTCATTTCTTTGCGGCCATAGTGGCGGCAATTGGCCTGATCGTGCTGCTTGTTCTCGGTTGGCACAGCATCGTCAAGGAAGTCTCGTTGTCGGTATACGGCATTACGCTCATCCTATTATTCACTGCCAGTGCAACATACCATTTGGTCAAAGCCAAGCCGAATATTGTGGCCGCGCTCCGCAAGCTCGACCACGCCGCTATCTACTTGCTGATCGCTGGAACGTATACGCCTGTCTGTGCCATCATGTTCACGGGGTTTTGGAAATGGGGACTGCTCTCGATAATATGGTCCCTGGCACTCATAGGCATCGTCGTCAAGATGTTCGTCATGGATGCCCCGCGCTGGCTCACTGCAGGTGTATATGTCCTCATGGGCTGGCTGTGCCTCGGTGCGATTGGCGAAATGCTGCAATTCCTACCCATTGGCGCACTTGTATGGCTTCTAGTCGGTGGGATAGTGTACACGCTTGGGGCCGCAGTCTACGCCAGCAAGAAACTGGATTTTTGGCCGGGAAAATTTGGGTTCCATGAAATCTGGCATATCTTTGTAATATTGGGCGCACTTGCCCACTTCATTGCCATTGCTGCGTACATCGCGCCGCGAGGCGGTTGAGGGTGATCGTCAGGTTGCAGATGCCTTCTGCAACTGGGATCGGTGGGGCTGCCTGAAACGGTCGTAAGCGGTGTTCGCGGGTTGGCAATTTTCTTCCTCCTTCCGGCCGCCTGGGAGCCAGCTAGAGCGCAATCCTCGGATTGCGAGCCCGCGATGGCTCCGAAAAGTCAGACTATCTCGTAGAAACGTTGGTTGCCAGGGCAGCAATCGGTCGACGTGGCGATCGGCATGACTGAGTTGGCCCTGATTAAGACCGATGGGGCAAGCTGCAGCGCGCCATCCCATGGGCCCACCTACACCTCTGAGAAACCTGATTATTCCACTCCTCCGATTGATGTGAAGCGCCCACCATCAGGGGGATTATGCCAACCGCAAGGCTTCCACTGAGAATAAGTTGCCGTTGTCGCTCCCTTGACCGAGGAACTCAGTTGGGCTAGAATTATTTAGGTAACCCTAAATAATTTTTTAGATATGGCAGACCGACTGACCGATTTGATCCAAGATTATCTGAAGTGCATCTATGAGCTGACCGAAACCGGCCAGCCCGCTAGCACTAACGCCCTAGCGGCGCGTCTGGGCATAGAGCCGGCGTCCGTGACCGGGATGCTTCAGAAACTGGCGGCTTCCCGACCAGCCTTGGTCAGCTATCGCAAGTATCAAGGTGTTCTCCTCACCAGCCCGGGCAGGCGCGCCGCGCTGGAAGTGATCCGGCACCATCGCTTGCTCGAGGCTTGGCTCGTGCGAACGTTGGGCTATTCCTGGGATGAAGTCCATCAGGAAGCCGAAAAGCTTGAACACGTGATTTCAGAGGATTTTGAGAAGCGCATGGCTGCCGCGCTTGGCAACCCCGCCCGTGACCCGCATGGCGAGCCAATCCCCTCTGCGAACCTGGTCATGCCAAAAGATGCCAGTGTACCCCTCTCGACATTGGAGTCAGAACAACAGGTAATCATTCGCCGCGTAGAGGCCGAGGACGTGGGGTTTCTGCGGTTTCTCGAGGACCTCGGTCTCATACCCGGCATCCGCTGCAAAACGGTGACGGTGTCGCAATACGATCAGGTTATGCGGATACAGGTCCAGGGGAGGCAGGAGCCCGTAGTGCTCGGACCTGCCATCACAAATCGTATTTTCGTCGAGATCTTGTAGACGTAAAGGATGGCGGAAGTGGCGACAAAACAAGAGAAAGACGCCGAACGATCGGGCGACATAGGCACTCTGAAATCCGCCAATGAAGTCTTGGATGGAACCAGTAGGAAAGGATTTTTCCTGCGCTTATTGCCATTCCTCGGTCCCGCCTTTATCGCCTGCATAGCATATATTGACCCGGGCAACTACGCAACAAACATACAGGGCGGTGCCCAATTTGGTTACGAGTTGCTATGGGTGATTGTCGCTAGCAATTTGATGGCCATGTTGGTTCAAACCCTGGCCGCCAAACTGGGGATCGCTTCAGGCAGGAATTTGGCAGAAACGATGCGCGACCGCTACCCGCACTGGGCTGGAATAGGGATGTGGGTTGTAATGGAGCTCGTCGCCATGGCGACGGACTTGGCGGAATTCCTTGGAGCCGCCTTGGGCGTCTATCTACTGTTCCCGGCATTATTTCTGAAGATCGCTTCTGTAACCGGATTACCAGAGCTGTTGGTTCCTGCGATCTTGATGGGTGGGTTGACTTTTGTGGTTTTGTTGCTCGAGCACAGCGGCTTCCGGCCGCTTGAAGCCTTGATTACCTCTTTGGTGGGTGTGATCGTAGTTTGTTTCATCGTTGAAACGATTATGGACCGACCGGTTCTGGCAGTAGTTGCCTATCATTCTGTCGTCCCCATGTTTTCAGGAACACAAAGCGTTCTCCTGGCAGCGGGCATCCTGGGAGCAACCGTGATGCCGCACGTAATCTTTCTCCATTCAGGGCTGACGCAGGGGAGAATCGTCACAAAAGATCCAAAGAAACTTCGCATGCTCTTTCACTTCGAGCTGATCGATGTGATCATCGCCATGACGCTTGCCGGACTGGTTAACATGGCCATGTTGATAATGGCCGCATCAACGTTTCACTCACGTGGCTTGAGCAGCATTGGGACCATTCAGGAAGCATATCAGATGCTAACGCCTCTGCTTGGCGGTGCTGCAAGCTTCGTTTTTGCAATTTCCTTGCTTGCCTCGGGGCACGCATCCTCGACCGTAGGTACAATGGCCGGCCAAGTCATTATGCAAGGATTTATTCATCGAAAGATCCCGATGTGGAGCCGTCGTATAGCTACTATGCTGCCGTCATTCATAGTGATCGGACTCCGGCTCGATCCTACCCGGACGCTGGTCTTGAGCCAGGTGGTATTGAGCTTCGGTCTTCCCTTTGCGATCATTCCTTTGATATTCTATACGGCCAATCGTGAGATAATGGGAGGGTTGGTGAACCAAAAGATCACGACCTTCGCCGCCAGTTTGGTCGCGGTCCTGATAGTCCTCTTGAATATCTTCCTGATATATCAATTGTTGTTCATTGGAAGCTGACGCATGTTCAAAAACATTCTCATCCCTCTGGATGGATCAAATCTCTCAGAAGCATCGCTTGTGCCGGCTGCATATCTGGCCAAAACTCTCAATTCGCGGGTTACACTCTTGCATGTCATCGAAGAGGGAGCTCCCAGCGAAATCCACAAAGAACGCCATCTCACTCAGCCGGAAGAGGCAGACACATACCTCAAAGAGGCTGCACAACGCGCCTTCCCCACTAAGGCAATGGTCATAACCCATGTCCACCCTGCAGCCGTCTCAGATGTTGCCCGCAGTATCGTTGATCATATCCCCGAACTCAAACCGGATCTCATCGTAATTTGCACACACGGGCGGGGCGGTGTGCGGGATCTATTGTACGGCAACATTGCTCAACACGTGGTAGCCATGGGAACGGTTCCACTCCTGGTTGTCAAAACGAAAATTTCCTCGTTCGAATTGAAAAAGATCCTAGTCCCCCTCGATCCGGACTCGATGCACGACGACAGTCTCGGCGTGGCTGAGAGCCTTGCGCAAACCTTTAGGGCTGAACTTCATCTGTTAAGCATTATCCCGACCTTGTCAACGTTGGGCGACGAACAGGCTGCTGCAAGTAATTTGATGCCAGTGACTACACAGGCTTATCTCGACATGAAGCTTGAAAACGCAAAGAGAGATCTTCAAATACATATCGATGTGCTGCACAAACGCCACACCAGGGCCATCGCTGAAGTGGCGCGCGGCGATCCGGCCTCGTCAATCGTCAAAGCCGCAGAGCAAACTGGCGCGGACTTGATCATCCTAAGCACACATCGCAGAGCCGGTATGGGAGCGTTTTGGGCGCGCAGTGTTGCGCCCAAGGTGGCCCAAAAGACAAGAACTCTTTTGCTGCTGATTCCGCTGGCCCCAAACGAGTAACGGGCCGGATCATGGAAACGACGCAGGCTAAGGAGATACGTGCAGGCATCCGCATTGAGATAATTACCATCGTATGGATGGTCATCGAGATGTCCGTCTCGATCGGTGCGGGAATTGTTGCTGGAAGTGTCCTTCTCACTGCCTTTGGCCTTGACAGCCTGATCGAACTTGTAAGCGGGACTGTACTGCTTTGGCGATTGAGGCTGGAGGGCCACGGGTCCGATGTGGAGTCCGTCCAACGGGCGGAACACAAGTCCGCATGGATTGTCGCGATCTTGCTCGTGATCCTCTGCCTCTACGTATTGGTTTCTTCCGTATTCGGTCTGATCACCCACGCCAAACCGGAGAGTTCCGTCTTAGGCCTCTCCGTGGCCGCAGCCGCCGTCGTTGTGATGCCGTACATTGCAGTCATGAAGCGGCGAGCGGCTATACGCATCTCCAGCAACGCACTCGCTGGCGACGCGGTAAACTCGTTTACATGCGCCTACATGGCGGGAACCGTGCTTATGGGCCTGGCCTTGAATTCACTGTTTGGTTTGTGGTGGGCCGATAGCGTTGCAGCCCTTGTTTTCTTAACGTGGTTGATTAGAGAAACCCGGGAAGCATTGGAAGAGGCCGCGATGCCACAGCATGATCACGGAGGCCATACATCATGAATTGCAGTGATCAATCAAAATTCATCGACGGATTGAAGCTGGCCCTGCAAAAGGAGCGGGCAAGTCAGAGAATTTATCGCGAGCTCGCGCAGCGCGAAACGAATGAGGCCAGGCGCAACGCGTTGCTGGCTCTCTCCGATACTGAGCGTCGCCACGCCGAGCGCTGGACTGCGATGCTTCAAGATTTGGGCTCTACCGTACCAGCAGATCAAGAGTCAATCCGGGATCGGATTTGGCGTTGGATCTTGGTGCAGAGCGGCACAGACAATGCCCTCCAACGTATCGAAAGCAACGAAGAAGACGATACGGTCATGTACGATGCGCTGGCCGGCATGGCGCCGAACGAAGCCGATCGTGGCGCGATCAAGACCGTTTTGCACGACGAGGAGGTGCATGCCGGCGCGATGCAGAAGGCAGGGGCGTCCTCCACTTCCAACACCAATCTTGGCCCCCAGGCAATGTTGGACACGATTCTGCACCGCGAGAGTTGGCATCAACGCGGTGGTGGTTGGATCGGCCAGGCAATCTACGGTGCGAACGACGGCCTGGGCTCCGTGTTTGGGATTGTGTCCGGCGTTTCAGGCGCAACGGCAGGCGGTCCCGCAGTCCTCCTCGCTGGCCTGGCCGGGATGCTTGCCTCGGCCCTCTCAATGGGTTCCGGCGCCTATCTCGCCACAAAAGCCGAGCGCGAGGTTCAGGAGGCCGAACTTCGCCGCGAGCGTCAGGAGTTGGAACAGCATCCTGAGGAGGAAGAGGAAGAGCTCGCGCTCTTCTATCAGCTGAAGGGCGTGCCAGAAGGGGAGGCCAAGGTGCTGGCAGCACGTCTGATCGCGCAGCCCGATACTGCTCTCAGGACCCTGGGTAGCGAAGAATTAGGCTTATCGGAACAGTCATACCCAAATCCATGGATTTCGGCCGTGTCCGCCACCCTTTCTACTGCAACCGGCGCCTTTATCCCCATTATTCCTTTCTTCTTTGCGAGCGGCTATCCCGCCATAATCGCGTCGTTCGCCATCAGCACCCTGGCACATTTTTTGATCGGCGCTGCAAAAACCGTGGTGACCGGCCTGAGTCCATGGCGCAGCGGTGCAGAAATGACCGTCGTCGGCCTCGGAGAAGCCCTCATCACGTACGGATTGGGCTTGGTCTTCGGCCCCCTGGTCAAATGAGACGAATCCCTACGGCGGGAACCTGCCTTCCTTGCCTATCCTCTTCGCCATCCTGTTTCAGTTCTGCGTTTTTCGATTAGCTGGGCCATACCGAGGAATAGTCTTTTCGAAGCGTTCGGATAATTCCAGCGCCCTACTCTTCACCGGCTAGCAGCTTGATTCTTTCCCAGGGTTTTAGATCAGCTTCATCCGCGAGGATTGCTCTCAGTTCGTACATTTCATCGCGAAGTGCAGCAGCCTTTTCGAACTCAAGATTCTTGGCTGCGTCTTTCATCTGCCTTTCCATCTCGACGATTATTTTCTGCAATTCACCACGGGAAGTTTTGTCGTGCTTTGTCCGATAATCAGCCTTGCCTTCGCCTAGCGCCATTGTCTTTTCCCGGGCGTCCGAGGTCAGCTGGTCGGTGATGTCGCGTATCGCCTTGTGGATGCTTGCCGGCACGATGCCATGCTCTGCGTTGTATGCCAATTGCTTCGCCCGACGCCGGTTGGTCTCGCCGATGGCGGCGTTCATGGAGTTCGTCATGCGGTCGGCATACATGATCACGCGACCGTTGATATGACGGGCTGCGCGGCCGATGGTCTGGATCAGCGCCGTGTTGGAACGCAAGAATCCTTCCTTATCGGCGTCGAGGATAGCTACGAGTGACACTTCTGGAAGGTCGAGCCCCTCTCGCAGCAGGTTGATGCCCACTACCACGTCGAAGACACCAAGCCGCAAGTCACGCAGGATTCCAACGCGCTCCAATGTCTCAACCTCCGAGTGCAAATAGTGCACCTTCGTCCCAAGCTCCATTAGATAGTCTGCCAGATCTTCCGCCATGCGTTTGGTGAGCGTCGTAACCAACACGCGTTCGCCTTGTTCGACGCGCTGCCGTATTTCGCCGATCAGGTCGTCCACCTGCCCCTTGGTCGGGCGAATTTCAACCTCGGGATCAACGAGGCCGGTCGGACGGATGATCTGTTCCGTCACCCGTTCTGTATGTTCCATCTCATAGGGCCCCGGGGTGGCAGACGTGTAAATTGTATATCCCATCACCTGCTCAAATTCGCTGAACTTCAGCGGCCGGTTGTCCACCGCGCTCGGCAATCGGAACCCATATTCCACCAACGTCTCTTTTCGCGAACGATCACCATTGTACATGCCGCGGATCTGTGGCACAGTCATGTGGCTCTCGTCGAGCACGAGCAGGTAATCGCTGGGCAGGAAGTCAATCATTGTCCATGGATGTGTGCCGGCAGGCCGACGGTCCAGGTGTCGCGAGTAGTTCTCGATGCCGGAACAGTAGCCCACCTCTTTGAGCATTTCGATGTCGTAGCGCGTGCGCTGCTCGATGCGCTGAGCCTCGATCAGTTTGCCCTCGGACTTGAAGAGTGCGACTCTCTCCTCAAGCTCCTTCTCGATGTCACCTATCGCCTCTTTTAGCTTGTCGCCTTCCGTCAGATAGTGTTTGGCCGGATAGATAGACGCCTCTTCCGGCTGGTCGAAAATCTCGCCGGTCAGGGGGCTGAACTGTGTGATGCGCTCGACCTCATCTCCAAAGAAAGCAATGCGGTAACCACGGCGGTCCTCGTACGCAGGAATGATCTCCAGAGTGTCGCCCCGTACGCGGAAATTGCCCGGACGCAATTCCATGTCGTTGCGCTGATATTGCGATTCGACCAGCTGACGGATCAGCGCGTTGCGTCGATAGATCTCGCCCACTTTCAAGTGTGACCGTTCCCTTGCCAAACTCCTCCGGGCTGCCAAGTCCATAGATACAGGAAACCGAGGCAACGATGATGACATCGCGACGCGAGAGCAGCGATGTCGTGGCAGCCAGCCGCAACCGCTCGATCTCCTCGTTGATCTCAGTCTCCTTCTCGATATACAGATCGTGACGCGGAACATAGGCCTCCGGCTGATAATAGTCATAGTACGACACAAAATACTCAACGGCATTCTCCGGGAAGAATTCCTTGAACTCGGCGTACAGCTGCGCGGCTAGAGTCTTGTTGTGGGCCATGATCAGGGCGGGCATCTGCAATTGCTCGATGACCGAGGCAATGGTGAATGTCTTGCCGGTTCCGGTCGCGCCCAGCAGCACCTGATTCTTCATTCCCTTGCGGATGCCGTCCACAAGCTGAACGATGGCTTCCGGCTGGTCGCCGGTTGGCTGAAATGGAGCCTGAAGTTTAAACGCCATTTGCTCCTCACATTATGTAAGAACGTGCGTTCTATTATACTACCATACGAACAACCCCAGGATCCGTTCGCGCACCCTTTTTTAGGTATTCTGTGGCTCTAGGTTGGCAGCCTCGGATTTCCACCTCCATGGTATGCCGGTGACAGCCCGGCGAAATTTTGCCGATGCCGCGCCGAATTATCAATCTCTTGCTGCCAAATCTAAAGTAATTAACGAGTGTTCAACAATCTGGATGTATCCTGGTCGGGAGGATCACTTGCGAAAGTATGAGATTGCCCTCGCGCTGGCAAAGCGATATGACTACAAAAGCTACCTCGAAATTGTTACTCCGACCACCGGTGGCACATACGCCCACGTGGACAAACGGCAATTTTCGCGGCGGATGAGGTTAATGTATCGGCGTCCCGCTGGGTTCGCTGATGGCGAACCGTTTGACTTAAGCACACAGGCAGATTCCGGGGAGGACCTATTTCTGGAATTGATTAAGTCCGGCGAAAGATTTCGATCTGGTGTTCGTCGATCCATTTCACACCTACGCAAGCAGCCTCCGCGACATCGTCTATGGACTGCTCCTGACGAAGCCAGACGGCATGGTTCTCATCCATGATTGCGATCCCCCAAGGGCAGAGATTGCGAGTCCTGAGTTCCAGGACGGTGAATGGTGCGGCGTGACTTACGCAGCCTACCTGGACGTGGTCCTGTTCGCTGGCGCTCTCTACTATGTCACGGTGGATGCTGACTATGGCTGTGGCATTATCAGCAAACGGCCACGCGCCGAGCTGTTCGGCAACCCAAATCAGGCAGACGCGGCGCTGGCTGCGGCCTGGAGGAAAGTACGACTCTCCAAAAAGTATCCTTACTTCGCGAAGAGCCGCACGCGACTACTGCAACTTATTTCACCGGACGAGCTTACGACTCGGCTGAGCAGGTTCAACGATTAGAACGTCGGCCATCCGCGAATGTTGCGCTTGCGCTCTTTTGCAGCTGGAGTGGACTAATGTTTGTGCAGCAGAGATCGAATGTCGCCAGGAGCCGGACCGGCTTCACGGGAGTTCTTAACGGGGCGACCCCACTCTAACATAGCCGTAATCTCAGGGCACAGGATCGGCCGGGAATGTCCCGGGACTGGCATAGTAATCGCTGGGGTCCACCCCGGTCGTCACACTGCCGGATGTTACGGTCACGTCGATAAGAGTGTGGTCTATGCAGCTGTACTGAAGTCCGCAAGGCACCATCTGCGAATAACCGCCCGCTAGTCCGCTGGAGGAGTCACCGCCGGGCAGAACATAGGCGACGACATGATATTTTCCCGGCGGCACATGATCGATTTGATAGCTGGATGCGCCCGCGGCGGTATCGACGTAGTAGTAGCGGCTGCCTCCCACCTGCAAAGCTACAATTTGCAGCGGGGGAATTCTGCTTGATGGATACATAAGGCTGCCGGCGATGCTGCCTTCGGCGACTTCAGGCAGAAGCGTGGCGATATTGGCGGCTGCTCCGGTCGGAGTTGGCGCAGGCGCGGTTGGTTGCTGCGGGAAGGGTGGGTACGTACCCTGCGGTGCATACCAGTCCATGGGGTTGATCCCGGTCACGGTCTGTCCCGCCGGGACGGTCACATCAATCAGCGTATGATCAGAGCAATTCTCGGTCAAGCCACAAGGCACAGCTTTGGAATACCCTCCAGGCAACCCGACTGGAAATCCGCCTCCGCCAATGGTATAGGCGACGACATGGTAGACGCCGGCAGGAAGGCCGTCGATCTCATATGTGCTTTGCCCCGGATTTGTGATCACATACTGATAGTTTTGCGTGCCTGCCTGAAAGGCGGTCACGTACAGCGCCGGCAGACTTGAGGCAGGATAATTCAGCTGTCCTGAAATACTTCCCGTTGAGCTCGTCGCAGTCGGCGCCGAGGCCGTTGGCGTGGAAAAGCTACCGGGCTGCGTCGTCATAGCCTGGAAGGTCGCCTGCACTACCTGGGCTACGTCCTGGGTCGACTCCACAACATTTGTTGTGACGGCGTTCGGCAGGGGACCGCAGGATGTCGCAAGTATCGTCAAAGTTGAAATCAGAATGATGGCTCTCAGCGTGCCCACCGAGCGGCATCGAAGTGTGCGCATTTTCTCTCCTCTGTTAGATTGGTCGTCGCATGGTACTTTACCCCGTCCGACAGTGTCAATAGGCTGATTGTCTCATGTCTTGAGATGGTAAGGCACGTCCACAACCACTCGCTCCCCTCCCGTGCGTCGGCGGCCGTAAAGCAGTGCAGCCTTTATCAATAGTGCAGTCTGGTTATGAAGCAGGTTCTGCCACCAATTTGTCGTGACAAACTCCGGCAGGACTACGACAGCCAGCTGACCATCGTTGTGCTCCGTGTCGGTCTTTTCCAGATATTCCAAAAGGGGGCCGACCAGGGAACGGTACGGCGATGGTATGACCTCGAGCGGTAGATCCGGCCACCACTCATTCCATTCCTCGCGCACCCGTTCGCCCGATCCCTGCTCCAGTTCGACATACACGCCGGTCACGTGCGGCGAAATTGACTGGGCGAACAAGACGGCATTCACCATGCCACGGTGCACACCCGAAATCGGAATCACAACCCGCGCGGCGCTGACGGGACGCAGCGAAGGCGGAAGACCGTGCAAGGTGAGCTGATCGCGAACGCGTTGATAGTGCAGGTGCACTCTCAGGAAGCCGACTACGATCAACGGGATCAGCAGAATCGTAACCCAGGCGCCGCTGGTGAATTTGCTAAACGCGACAACGATAAGCGTTGTGGCAGTCACGACCGCCCCGACACCGTTGATTATGGATTTCACGGACCAATTTCGGCCGTGCTCCTTTAACCAATGCAGCACCATGCCCGCCTGTGAAAGCGTGAACGCCAGGAAGGCGCCGATTGCGAAGAGGGGCACAAGCGCGTGGGAATCGCCGCCAAACAGGATGATTAGTGCGGCAGTTCCGGCGCTCAGCAGTAGAATACCGTTCGTGAAGCCTAATCGATCACCGATGCTACTCAGTTGGCGAGGAAGGAAACTGTCGCGCGCCAGGATGGCCGCCAACCGCGGGAAGCCAGCAAAGCTCGTATTGGCGGCCACCGTCAGTATCGCCAGGGTGGCAAATTGGATAACATAGTACAAGAAATTGGTGCCCACCAATCGGCGGGCTAATGCCGACAGGATCGTCTCTTGGGGTCCCGCTGTAACCGCAAAAAAACGCGTCAAAGCGTTGGTCCCTAGAAACAGGATCGCCATGAGAAAAGCCATTATCAGCAGTGTCCGTCCGGCGTTTTTCGACTCAGGCGATTCGAAAGCCGGGACGCCGTTGCTTATCGCCTCAACTCCCGTGAGCGCCGTACTGCCCGTGGAAAAGGCGTGGAGCACCAGGAAGATTGTAATGGGCTGGGTCGCGGGGATTGTCATGGTGCTCACGGTTGAGGGCCCCTCGATCGCAAGCCGGATTAGTCCATAAACAATCAGCAACACGTATGACCCGATAAAGAAATAAACTGGCACAGCCATGGCTGTGCCAGTTTCTTGCAGACCGCGCAGGTTAAGCAGCGTTATGACAACTAGCAGGAATAGCGCAATCTGGATCCGATAGGGCCAAAGACTCGGGAATGCTGATGCAATAGCTGCCACGCCCGCCGTAAGGCTTACGGCGGCATTTAGCAGGTAGTCGATCAACAGCGCGCCGGCTGCCGTGAGTCCGGGCAGCGTACCGAGATTTGAACGCGCAACAATGTAAGAGCCGCCGCCCGAGGGATAAGCGTGAATGGTTTGAAAATAAGAGAGTGCAACTACTGCCAGCAGGCTCGCAATGGCAATGCTGATTGGCCATGCAAAGCTTAGACCAGCGCTGCCGGCAACAATCAGACCCAGGTAGATTTCCTGATTCGCATATGCGATGGAGGCCAGTGCATCCGGCGAAAATGCTGCCAGGGCTCTGACTTTGTTCAATCGCTCACGAGCAGAGGCTTGCGTTGGCAAGGCCGGCCCGATGATCAAATCCTTGATGTGAGAAAACATGATCTTCGCTCTCCGCTTGCCTCAGGTTGGACGCAATTATAAGACAAGTTTCATCCGTGCTATACTTCGGCCGACAAATACAACTGGAGTAATGAATGGCCAACAAGGAAATCATAATGCAGCCCGACAAGCGCATCGCGCTGGTGGCTCATGACAACAAGAAACAAGACCTGGTCGAATGGGCCAAGTTTAATCGCGACCTGCTCGCCCACCATGAAATATTCGCCACGGGGACAACGGGCGAAGTGCTCGAGCGCGAGCTGGGCTTCGACATCACCAAGCTGCAAAGCGGCCCGCTGGGAGGCGATCAGCAGATCGGCGCCCTGATCGTGGACGGTGGGATAAACTTCCTCATCTTCTTCTGGGACCCGCTCGAACCCATGCCACATGATCCCGACGTAAAGGCGCTCCTGCGCATGGCGGCCGTCTGGAACATTCCGATCGCGTGCAACCGCGCCTCGGCCGACTTTATGATCTCGTCGCCGCTCATGGACGGCGAATACAGCCGGCTCGTCCCTGACTATGACGTGTATCGCAGGCGCCAAATACCCGCTGGCACGAGGACTACCAAGGCTTCTGCGGAGGCGTCCAAAGGCAAGGCATAGATGAGCTCACGGCAAAAAACCACAGGGAGGCTATGTCACGGAGGATCTTTCTTGATTGCTTCTCGGCGTCCCTGTGGCTCTGTGGTGAGTTGATTTTTTTCCCTGAACTACGATGCCTGGACACAATACCCAAATCTGTTGCACTGGGACTTTCGTCAATCCCCCATGGAAGTAACCAAAGTTCTCGCTGTATCCAGCCGCGTTCAATGGCGCCGGTGGCTAAAGAAGAATTACAGGATCGAGAAAGAAATCTGGCTGGTTTATTACAGAAAGAGCAGCGGCAAGCCGCGGATTCCCTATAATGATGCAGTCGAAGAGGCTCTATGCTTCGGGTGGATCGATAGCAACGTCAAGAAACTGGACGAGCAGCGTTTCGCGCAGCGCTTTTCCGCGAGAAAACCCAAAAGCGCCTATTCACAGGCGAACAAGGAGAGGCTGAGACGGCTCGTTGCTGATGGCAAAGTCATGCAGGACGTGCTTTCGACTTTAGGGGATATATCCGAAGAGAAGTTTGAGATTCCGAGAGACATCCTAAAAGCTATACGAGCCGAAAAACTGGCTTGGAAGAATTTTCAAACTTTCTCAGAGGGTTATAAGCGGATACGCATCGCCTTCATCGACGGTGCCCGGAACAGGCCGCAGGAATTTCAAAAGCGCCTGAACTATTTCATCAAGATGACGGAAAGGAACAAACAGTTTGGCTTTGGAGGCATAGAGAAGTATTACTAGAGGTCGTCTCAAAAACTAGATGTAGCAGTGGAAGTGGATTAACCGCCACATATGGCGTCGATCGTGACGCAGCATCTATTTTTGAGACAGCTTGTAGTTGAATTTTAGATTTGGCGTTTTGCGTGTGTTGGTCCCCTGGAGGCCAGTCTGCTGATTGATCACTCAAGGCCTGCTTCCAACAAATTCTAGAGTCTCCAGCAGTCTTTCCTTCCAATCGGCGTCCTTGCCAAAGGCACACCAATATGCACCTTTGCCGCCGCGAATCTCCGGGCTCAGGTCGGGCAGCCTCTGTTCATCCTTTCCATCCGCCGCACTTGGATAACGTAGCACCACTTGGCCGGTCTCCCATCCGAGTGATGCGAGTCCGATCTTCTCCGCTCGAATCTTCACGCGCATTTGATAGAACAGGTTGGTTACCATCTCCGGCAACGGCCCAAAACGGTCTTCGAATTCATTCGCCAGAGCCTCGATCTCGGCCTCATCCTGCAGGTCGGCGATGCGCCGATAAAGCCGGAGCCGCAAATCCTGGTCTGCAATGTAGTGAGACGGAATCCCCACCGGCAGCGGCAAATCCACGTTCACCGGCATCGAAATCGGCCGGCTGAGGTTTATCATCGCGGTTTCGATCTTTTCCCCCTCGTCTTTTGTGCCGTTTCCACGTTTTACCGTCTCGATCCTGCGAATCTGCCGGACGGCGTCGGCCAGCAGCCGAGTGTAGAGGTGAAAACCAACCGCCTGGATGTGGCCATGCTGGCGGGTACCGAGAAGTTCGCCTGCACCGCGGATTTCCAGATCCCGCATCGCTATGGAATACCCTGCGCCCAGTTGCGTATTCTCTGCGATGACTTCGAGGCGCTGCTGGCCATCGAGGGTCGGAGAGAGCTTGCGGTGCCGAAAGAAGTAAGCATACGCGCGTGCCGCACCGCGGCCGACGCGCCCGCGTAATTGGTAGAGCTGAGCCAATCCAAAAGTATCGGCGCGATCAACGATCAGAGTGTTGGCATTCGGGATGTCGAGACCCGATTCGATGATCGTCGTCGAGAGCAGGATGTCGATCTGCCCGGCGTTGAACCGGTGCATTACGTCCGCCAGTTCGTGTTCAGGCATCTGGCCGTGGCCAACGTCAACCCGGGCTTCAGGAACGAGCTGGCCCAGATGAGACTTCATCGCATCGATCGTATTGACGCGATTGTGCACGAAAAAGATCTGCCCGCCCCTCTCGAGCTCACGCAAGATGGCCTGTCGCGCCAGCTGCGGCGAATAGGGACCTACGTGCGTCACGATTGGTAGCCGCTCCTCCGGTGGCGTGTTCAGGTTGGAAATGTCGCGCACTCCCGTGAGCGCCATGTAAAGGGTCCGCGGGATGGGAGTGGCCGTCAGAGTGAGCACGTCCACCTCCGTGCGAAGTCTCTTGAGCTGCTCCTTGTGCGTCACACCGAAGCGCTGCTCCTCGTCGATAATTACCAGGCCCAATTCCTTGAACTGCACGTCTGCCGAGATCAGCCGATGCGTGCCGATGACGATATCGATCTCGCCCAGAGCCAGTCCAAGCAGAATGTCGCTCTGCTCGCGTTGCGAGCGGAAACGTGACAGCATCTCGACCTTCACTGGGAATGCAGCTAGTCGTTGAAGGAAAGTCTCGTAGTGCTGCTGTGCCAGAACGGTGGTAGGCACGAGCATTGCCACCTGTTTGCCGTCCATGACGGCTTTGAATGCCGCGCGTAGCGCTACTTCAGTCTTGCCATACCCCACGTCGCCGCACAGCAGCCGGTCCATTGGGCGCCGTGATTCCATGTCCCGCTTTATTTCCCCCAGCGCGCGCTGCTGATCTTCCGTTTCGACATACGGGAAGCTATCCTCCAGCTCTTTTTGCCACGATGTGTCCGGCTTGAAGGCATAGCCCTGCACCACGTGCCGGCGGGCGTACAGGTCTAGCATATCCTGCGCGACCTCCAGCACAGCTTCCTTGACCCGGCCTTTTTTCTCCTGCCACTCCTGGCCTCCCAACCTGTCGAGAGCTGGCTCCGCCCCCTCTGCGCCAACATATCGTGTCAGCCGGTCAGCCTGGTGCACTGGCACGTAGAGCTGGCCCCCGCCATCATATTCGACCGCCAGGAACTCGCGATCATGTCCCTCCATATTCCGCTGGACCAATCCGAGGAAACGGCCTACGCCGTGATCAATGTGGACGACAAAATCACCCGCTTTTAGGTCAGCGTAGACGCCCTCGGGCGTCTCTGCGAGCACACGCTGCCGACTGCGAGGCTGGGGTCGCTCCCATCCAAAGATTTCCGAGTCGGTAATAAGGTGCGTTGTGACGGCTGCTTCGCTGCGGAGCACAAAGCCTTCCGACAGAGAAGCCTCGACAAATTCGGGCCGATTCTCGGTTTGTTGCCCGATGCTCTCCTTCCACAGTTCGGCCAGCCTTTCAGACTGTCGGGAGACAATGATGACCTCTTCAGTTCCATCGGTCCAACCTGCCGCGCGTTCAATGAATGGTTTTAGCCGGCCCCCGAAGCGTTCATCATGGCTAAAGCAGCCCGCCAGATCAATTTCCACGGCCTGCGCGATATCCTGTGCCGCAGTCGAATGGCCCAATTCCAGTGCCGCCAGCCTGCGAAATTCATCGTCTAATTCAGGCCAGGTCAGGTACGGGATGGGGAAATCTTGGGCGAGGGTACCATCCGCAATACTCTCCTGCCTGAATTTCACTGCCTGCTCCTCAATCTCGGCCACCATGCTCTCCACCACAGATAGGTCGTCAATCAGAACCAGAGACCTCGCGGGCAGATAATCAAGTATGCTGGATGGCTGAGGATGCAGCAGCGGGATGTAAAACTCGGATACTTGGTCATTAGGAGATTTTTCCGTCTCCCGATTCCCGACCTGCGCTTCCAGATTCCCAGTTTCCGATTCTCGAACGATGAACTCTTGCGCTGGTGTTATAAGGATCGAATCCAGCTTCTCAAGCGTTCTTTGAGAACCAGGGTCAAATCTTCCAATGGTTTCAACATCATCCCCAAAGAAATCCAGCCGCACCGGGAGTTTTTCCGCGGCCGGCCACACGTCAAGGATGCCGCCCCGCCGCGAGAATTGGCCCGGCTCAAGCACCGTGTTTGCACGCTGATATCCGATCTCCGCCCAGCCGTGCATGAGCAAATCTGGCTGAGCATTCCGCCCGATGGAAAGTCGTTTGCAGGCCTTCAGGAAATCTCGCCGTGGCAAAGTCCGCGTCATCAATGCGCGCGCTGACGAGATTAGGATGGGCGGTGTAGAGGGTTTGTCGGCATACGGCAAATGATACATCGACAGCGCGGCCAGAGCCTGCATGCGTTCCCGCCTCGTACTCATCCCCCAGGCGGCTTGTTCATAGAACAACGGATTCGGCTCTGCATACAGGTAACGCGGGGACCTGATCCAGAACGCCAATTCGTCGAACATCGACAGGGCATGATCGGCCCGGTCCGTGATGAGCAACACCGGCCATTGCAGGTCGGCGTGAAGCGCGGCCATTACTGGCAGGCGCGCCGCGCGCGGCAAGCCCAAACCGGAGTGTTCCTGGCCCGTCCGGAGTTGTCTTAGCAGTTCCCGATATTGTGGCAGTTCGCGGATCTTTTGTAGAAGGATTTCGATTGCCATAAGGTTGTCAGAGGATGGGTTCGAGAGAGTGGTCCACGCGGCGATTGTCTCGTCTCGACAATCCCCGCTCCTTATTCCGGGTTCTCTTCTCCCTGCTCTCTATTCCCTATTCTCTGCTCTCTCACCGTTAAACTTATTCATAGCCTGGTCCAATCCGTGCCGTACGAACTCCAGCGCCGCATCGGCGGCGCGGTCGAGGATCTCCGACAACGTTTGCATTTCGTGTTGTGAGAAATCCTGCAGAACATACCCGGCCGGGTCCATCCGGCCCGGCGGTCGGCCAATGCCCAGCCGCAGGCGCGCAAAATCCTTAGTGCCCAGCCGTTCGATGGCGGATGCTACGCCTTTCTGCCCGCCCGGTCCCCCGCCCGGGCGCAGACGGATCGTACCGAAGGGTAAGTCTAGATCGTCATGGGCAACCAGGAGGTTTTCGAGCGGCAGCTTGTAGAATTGGGCGAGCCCCTGCACCGATTGGCCCGAAAGGTTCATGTAAGTCTGCGGCTTGGCGAGCAGGAGCTTCATCCCCTCGAAATTTGCACCGGTGACCAGAGCCTTCGACTGCAATTTCATTCCCCGTGCGTCCAGCCGAACGCACAGCCGGTCAATCAGCATGAAGCCGAAGTTGTGACGATTCTCTCTATATTCCCGGCCCGGGTTACCCAGCCCAATGAGCAAATAAGCATTGTCGGTCATGATCGTTGCCTGAGATAAAGAAGAAGTCCCATCAGGATGAACAGCGCACCAACAACCAGCCCGCCGCGCCATAAGCCGGAGTAGACTTCGTTGGTCGTTACTGCCGCCGGGTTGGGGGGCAGCGGCGTTGATGGCGCAGGCGGAACCGGCGTTGGCGTCTCGGAGGGAGCCGCCAGGAGAGGCGTCGCGACATCCAGCACCAATGCGGTTGGCGCCACAGTTGGTGAAGCGGTCGGCAGGCTGGTGTAGTTCCGAACCTTGACGGTTACCGCTACATCCTGGCTCGTCCCGTCCTGCAAGTACACGCGCAAACGCAGAACATAATCTCCATCGCTAATGGTCGAAGTGTCCCAACTTGCCAGCATAGCGTTCGAGACGGCCTGGCTTGTCGATTGAATCAGGAACCATGTATTCGTTGCATCGGACGCATATCCAAAATCTAGCTCGGCCGAGGCGAAGTTTGGAACGCCGGTCGTGCCGGCGATGGCAACCGGCCCCTGAACAACCTGGCCCGGCGCCGGGGCCGTAATGGCGGGCGCCGTGGCTTGCTGCGCTGCCACGGGCGCGGTAAGGAAGAGAGCGGCCAGTACAAGACTGCCCCCCAACAAGGCCCTCATCAGAACAGGCGCAGCCAGTTGGTGTGCGTTACCATTGAGCAGGCTACGGCCACAAACACAAGCAGCAATATTAGACCGCATCCGAACCCGCCGCATGAACAACCCCGGCCGAACCCAAACCTGCGCTCCAGCCATCCAAACAGTCTGTCCAGTAAGAAGAGCTCAAGCAACCCGGCCAGACAACCTTGTCGATTTTGCATGGCATCCTCCTTTGAGCTTGGGATTTGTTGATCTCAAAACACGCAAGATATCAGGCCTTTAGTGCGCTGAACCCTGCCGTTTCTTCTGTCTTGCTTTCCTTGCCATATGCGTATCTGGGTGATGGCCGCGCTTTATTTCTGCGCAGTCAGCGATTGTAAACGTTCAAGTCTAACATGAAGCGAAGGCGGGGTCAAATTCTATGGTAAACTGATGCAGGCTTGCTGCCCGGAGAACCTGGAATGCCAAAATCCCGCGCCGATCAAATGGTGGAACGCTTACGCTCAATGCAGGCCGCCGCCCCCGACATCGAAGCTTCCGCCATCGTTTCGGTGGACGGCTTGATCATGGCCTCGGCGTTGCAGCAGGGCGTGGAAGAAGATCGCGTTTCAGCTATGTCGGCCGCAATGCTTAGCCTCGGCGAGCGTATTTCGGGAGAGCTTGGTCGAGGTGGCCTCGAGCAGGTCTATATAAAAGGCGACAATGGTTCTATTGTGCTTACTTCTGTCGGTGTGGAAGCTGTCTTAACTGCCCTGGCACGGCAGGAGGCCAAATTGGGCCTGATTTTCCTCGAAATGCGGCGCGCCGCCGAGGACATCCTGAAGTTGGTAGGATGAGGACGACCTACAAACATCAACCTACGAAGTTCGCAATCCCCGGTGGGGAGGGCTCAACCGCCCTCCCCACCGCCTTTGTATTGGCAGAATCGGACCTTTCAACAGCAAGAGCCTTGGATTCTCGGGGACCGGCCGGGCCGACCGGCCCGACGTCTCCTGGTCAATCGGAATTCTCCCCTCCTCAATCGGGATGCAGCAGGGCCGGGACCGTCTCAAACATGCTTTGGCGAGGGCTATTCAGCCCCTCACACGCGCAATTCGAAGTCAGCTCCGGAAACAGCGCTGGCAGAATATCGGTATGTATCCTGATTAGCGCGCCGCGCACATAAATCTACAATCGGGTTATGAGGTAATCTATGACTACAAAGTATCTCTTCTTCACCGGCGGCGTCGTATCGTCTGTTGGCAAGGGCGTCACCGCCGCCGCAACCGGGCTCATCCTCAAAGAGCGCGGCTTCAAGGTCGCAGTCCAGAAGCTCGATCCATACATCAACGTTGACCCGGGCACCATGTCGCCCTACCAGCATGGGGAGGTCTTCGTTTTGGACGACGGCGCGGAAACAGACCTCGACCTGGGTCACTACGAGCGCTTCATTGACATTCGCCTGAGTCGGGTCAGCAACTTCACCAGCGGGCAGGTTTACGCCGAGATCATTGGCAAGGAACGCCGCGGCGATTTCCTGGGCGGCACCATCCAGGTGATTCCGCATATCACCAATGAGATCAAGCGGCGCGTCGGCACTCGTTTCCAAAGAGACCGGCGCGGAAATCGTCATCGTCGAAGTCGGCGGCACGGTGGGGGATATCGAATCGCAGCCGTTCCTCGAAGCACTGCGGCAGCTCCGGAACGAGGTGGGACGCGAGAACGTTTTCTTCATTCACGTAACGTGGATGCCATATATCGGAGCGACCGGCGAGCTGAAGACCAAGCCTACTCAGCATTCTGTGGCCGCCCTGCGCTCCATCGGCATCTCACCAAATATGATCATCGCCCGCTCCGATTATCCGATCGAGGATGGTATTTGCGACAAGATTGCCCTGTTCTGTGACGTGGAAAAGCGCGCCGTTGTCCCGATGGTGACCAGCGACGTGCTTTACGAAGTACCACTGCTGTTGGAAAAGGTGCACGTTGGCGATTACCTCGTCGAGCAACTGGATCTGAAGCCTACGCGTGTTCCCGATATGAAACCCTGGAAGCGGCTCGTGGATGCCGTCCGCAAGCCCAAGCCGTCAGTGAAGGTCGCGGTTGTTGGCAAATACGTTGAATTGCAGGATGCCTACATGTCGGTCCGCGAGTCGCTGAAACATGCAGCCCTTGCAAATGATGTCGAGGTTGACATTGGCTGGGTGCATTCGGTGGATCTGGAAAAGGACAAATGCTGGGAAATCGTTCAAAGCGCGGACGGCATCATCGTTCCTGGCGGCTTCGGTTCCCGCGGTATCGAAGGCAAGATCATGGCGGCGCGCTATGCTCGCGAGAAAAAGGTGCCTTATCTGGGGCTTTGCCTCGGAATGCAAGTCATGAGCGTTGAGTTTGCCCGCCATGTGCTCGATCATGAAGATGCCAATTCAACTGAGTTTGACCGCAGCACCTCGGCCCCGGTGATTGACCTGATGATCGAGCAGAAGGCCATTACCGACATGGGCGGGACGATGCGCCTGGGTCTCTATCCATGCGTCTTGAAGCCCGGCTCCAAAGCGGCCGCGGCCTACGGCGTACCGCAGATTGAAGAACGTCACCGTCACCGCTTCGAGTTCAACAACGCCTACCGAGCCGAGTTCGAGCAGGCCGGAATGGTTTTTTCCGGGATGTCGCCGGATGGCAAGTTGGTCGAAATCGCAGAATTAGCCGATCATCCCTATATGGTTGGCAGCCAGTTCCATCCTGAGTTCCTGTCGCGCCCGATGCGCCCGCATCCGTTGTTCGTGGGCCTGATCAAGGCCGCAAAAGAAAGAAGCAGAAAATAGTTGCTGGGTCCCCTGCATCTACACACGGGCCAGCCACGTACTTCGTCATGAAAGGGACGGATTTTCGGGGATTGGTCGGCCAGCTGTCTGGCCCGACCAATCCCCGAAGATCTGAATTCTGCCCTCCTCCATGGGGAGGCGCTGAGGGTGTGGTAAGTGAATCGTCAGGATATTTTCCAACGCTTGGCGTTGACTATTGAGACTCTATCCGTGAACCGATGAAATCTTAACAAGATGACACTCCTGATGCAAAATTGTAGGTGCTGAACAAACAACCTGCACCTTGCGCATTGTAGGGGCGAGTCACGACTTGCCCTCTGGCCTCAGGGCTTGGGCGACGAGGCTTCCAGCCGAGGTCGCCCACTTCCGCCCCCGAAGGTCCGCCGCCGGAGGTTTGCGGAAAGGCGGGCGGAAGCCTAACTTTCTGCCTGACCAGTATTTTTCCAAAAACAATGCACAAATATAGCCATTCATTGCTCCCCTTCCCGTAGGCCTCCCACAGGTGTGCACTTTTTTGAGTTGTTCCCCGTTGTTTGGAAAACGGCGCGCGATTCTCGCAGATGCAGGGGTTCTGCCTGCGGGCGAGCCTTCGTCCTGTGGAACATGTGCGTGCATATCTAATTTACGGTTAGGGTCTAAGCAATCGCTGGCCTCAGGTGCCCGTTTGGAGTATATTTGAACCACTATACTCTAATGACAGGAGGAAAGTACCATGGCTAGCGTTACGTATGATCACGTTACCAAGAAATTCGGGGAAACGACGGCCGTTGATGACCTCGATATTCAAGTGGCCGACAAGGAGTTCCTTGTCCTGGTAGGTCCGTCCGGATGCGGCAAGACCACGGCCCTGCGCTGTCTGGCCGGATTGGAAGAGATTACGCAAGGCAAGATCATGATCGGCGACAGGACGGTAAACGACGTCGCTCCAAAAGATCGGGACATCGCGATGGTGTTTCAGTCATATGCGCTTTATCCCCATCTCTCCGTGTTCGACAACATGGCTTTTGGGCTGAAGCTTCGCAAGGTGCCCAAAGCCGAGATAAAACGCCGCGTGGAGAAGGCGGCCGGCACCTTGGGGATAATTGACCTTCTGAATCGCAAACCGCGACAGCTTTCCGGCGGACAGCGCCAGCGCGTCGCCGTCGGGCGGGCAATCGTGCGCGAGCCAAAAGTCTTCCTCTTTGATGAACCGCTATCCAATCTCGATGCAAAGTTACGCGTCCAGATGCGGACGGAGATAAGCAAAATCCACCAGCAGCTAGAGACCACATTCATCTACGTGACCCACGATCAGATGGAAGCCATGACGATGGCTACCCGCATTGCCGTGATTAACCGTGGCAAATTACAGCAGATGGATACGCCCCAGAATCTCTACAATACTCCAGCCAACTTGTTTGTGGCGGGTTTCATCGGTTCGCCTGCCATGAATTTCTTCCCCGCAAGGATCCGCAAGGATGGCAAGTTGATTGCGGACGCCGGTGAGTTCACGGTTCCCCTCCCGGCCGAGCGCAACAAGGTATTCGAACCCTACGTCGGCAAAGATGTCATCTTCGGCATCCGGCCCGAAGACATCCACGATGCGGAATTCGTGCCGCCGAACATCCAGGCCGCAAAAATCACGGCCCGCGTCGACGTCACGGAATTGATGGGCAACGAAATCCTGCTTTACCTGCTGACAGGCAAGAATACATTTGTAGCCCGCGTGGATCCGCGCTCTAATCTGCGAGTTGGGAATACCGCGACTGTCGTCTTTGACCTCAACAAGTTCCATGTCTTCGACGCCGCCACTGAGAGGGCTGTCCAATAGGCGGTTAGTCGGCAATATTCTTGGGCGTGACAGAGAGTCCGATTTTGTGGTCGACCATGCCACCGCCTCAAAATCGGACTTCTCATTGATGGGTGACCGACCAGGCCTACTTCCAGATTGTCCGCCGCAAATTAACCCCATATTTGCGCACACTTGTGCAAGGAGACCGCGCCCTGTTTCCCATCCCTCAGCCAACTTTCTATGTGTTCATTCCCAATCACTAGTCGTGCGACTCGCCAATTCCCAATTTGCCTGATTACCAATCTACCTACCTGCAAAATCACCCGATTCCCTAACCACCAAAAATTCATCAGATCATGGATAATCAAGCCATCATGCAGACGCCCTCCTGGGTCACGGACGCCATCTTCTATCAAATCTTTCCCGACCGCTTTGCGCACTCTGAACGCCTGCCCAAAGAGGGCCTGAACTTTGAGACTTGGGATTCGCCGCCCACCATCCACGGCTTCAAAGGCGGCGACCTTTTCGGTGTGACCGAACATCTGGATTATTTGCAGGACCTGGGCATCAATGCCATCTATCTCAATCCCGTGTTTTCCTCGGCTTCAAATCACCGGTACCACACCTATGATTACTTCAACGTCGATCCACTGCTAGGCGGGAACGAGGCCTTGCGGGAGCTTCTCGATCACGCACATAAGTTGAAGATGCATGTCATCCTCGATGGCGTCTTCAACCACACGGGGCGCGGTTTCTGGCAGTTCCATCATACGCTGGAAAACGGGGCATCCTCTCCGTATGTAAGCTGGTTCCATTTCGATCCCGACCGTTTGTATGGTCACCGCAACTGGGGCGCGTACCCCACGCCGCAGGAACAGCAGGCCATTCAACACGAGGGCAGCTACAAAGCCATTGGTTATCAGGGCTGGTGGAATCTTCCGGCGCTGCCCAAGCTTAATACCGGCACCCCCGCTGTGCGCGAGTTCATCTTCCAAGTCGCGGAACACTGGCTGCAATTTGGCATTGACGGCTGGCGGCTCGATGTCCCCGGCGAAATTGACGACGACTCTTTCTGGCAGGAATTCCGGCGGCGTGTACGGGCAGTCAATCCCGACGCCTACCTGGTGGGCGAGATTTGGAGCGATGCCCGCCGCTGGTTGCAAGGTGACCAGTTCGACGCCAGCATGAACTATCCCGTTACGGGCGCCTGCCTGGGATTCCTCACCGGGAAGAATCTCGACATGGACGCCGCGCTCCAGGTTGGTGGTTACAACGGTCTCGTAAATCCGATGGATGCGAATCAGTTTGCGGATCGCATCGACTCGATTCTGCGCATGTACAGGCCGGAGGCGACGCGCGTGGAGTTTAATCTGCTCGATAGCCACGACACGCCTCGTTTCCTGACCTGCGCGCGTGGCGACCTTGCCAGCCTTCAGCTTGCACTTACGTTTATTCTCACCTATCCCGGTGCCCCCTGCATTTTCTACGGAGACGAGATCGGCATCAGCGGTCGCCAGGATCCCGAATGTCGCCAGCCGTTTCCCTGGGACAAATCCCGGTGGAACCGCGACCTCTTGAAGTTAGTCAAGGCTCTGATTGCCCTGCGCAAGTCGAACAAGGTTTTGCGGTGGGGTAATTACCAGCGGATGTATTCGTCTGATGGAGTGTATTCATTCGTGCGCACACTAGTTCAGGGCCGAAAGCATGAATCAGTTCTCATAGCACTGAACGCGGCCGAAGATGCGCGCGCCGTCGAGATCGGACCTCTGACGACCTCTGGAACTGTCTTGGGGAGGCCGAGAAGCCGGAGGCCCGGGACCAAGCCCCAGGTGATTTTTGGCCATGCCGGTATTCACGTGGAGAGCGATCGGCTCCGCTTGACGCTTCCCGGGCGCGCGGCCGCCGTGATCAAAACATGATGTGGCTCACGGAGCCCGGCCATCCAGAGGTGCGGCCTGCCGGGCCGCAGCTGGAACATACAATCCGCGACGGACCGTGGAAGGCCCTAATGCAACACAAGATCCCTCAAGCTGAGGCACGAATGCGAAGCACCCGGGGTCGAATACCGAATGACTGGCTTACCCCCAAGCCGCCCGGACAAGCGCCGGCAGAATCTCTCCAGACTTGCCGCACAAAACAAAATCGGCCTTCGGCGTCAGCGGTGTGGGTTCCGCATTGACCTCGACAACCGACGCGCCGCGGTTGTGAGCAGCAAACGCCAGCGACGCCGCGGGCTGGACCACGCCGGAAGTCCCAATGGAGAGGAAGATCTGGCACGTGCGGGCTGCTTCAACGGCTGCTTCCAGTTCGTCACGGGGCAGGGGCTCGCCAAACCAAACAACGTGCGGTCTGAGCAGCCCTCCGCATAGGGCGCACTTCGGCACCTCTAACTCGTCGTCGCTCCATCCATCGGCGACCTCGCCACACTCTGAACAGCGAACGCGTTGGATGTTGCCGTGCAGTTCGATTACATTAGGGCTCCCGGCCAACCGGTGCAGACCGTCGACGTTCTGCGTGATGAGCGTAAATGTAGGAATATGCTGGGCAAACGCCGCGAGGGCGAAGTGTCCCGGATTTGGCCTGACAGCCTTCACCGCCTCCCTTCGCCACGCGTACCAATCCCAGACAAGCTTTGGGTCACGCCGAAAAGCATCTGGCGAGGCAAGGTCTTCTGGCTTGTGCTGCGACCAGAGGCCCGTTTGGGCATCGCGGAAAGTCCGCAGCCCGCTCTCTTGCGAAACGCCTGCCCCGGTCAATGCGGCGCCGAGCTTCGCATTTCGGAGCGTTTGCAGCAACTCGGGCGGAAAGTCCATGCATCCAGCGGGCGCGTTCAAGGACAGGGCGAAAGACTTAAGGAATCTGAGAACACGGGTGAACGGGCCACATTCTGGGCCTTGCTGTCGGTGCCGATCAACTGATACTCAACCCACACGTCGGCATACATCCCCATTTTGCTGCCATTCAGTGTGTAGGTAAACGCGCCGCCTCCCTGACTATCCATCGAGCTTCCATGATCCCAACCCGTAAGGATGCCGCTGGACTTGTTCCGGAATCGGACAAATAACACCACACTGAGGACAGTAGAAGGATCGCTGACTTGTGCGGTAACCGTGGCGGTTCCAGGCTCGCACGACCCTGAGTAGAATTGATCCGTTGAGAGAGCAACCGAGTCAAATCCGGTCCCTGACAAATCGGGCGAGGCAGACGACGCGGGCGCCGGGGAGGTCATCGTGGGAGTGGCTGTATAGGTCGCGATAAAGAGGGCGGTCTGGGTGCCAGCGTCGATGGGCGTGAACGTCGCCGCTGCACCGATCAATGTCGGCGTTGAAGTATAGGTTGGTGGGATGGGCGGCTGCGGCGTATTGGTAGGCAGCGGCGTATTGCTGGGGATTAAGGTTTCAGTAGCTATCGGCTGCGGCAATAGCGGGATGTCGGCGTAGCTGCACGCGAACACCAGTAATGGGACAATTAGGAAGATAATCAGCCTTTTCATATCAGACCACTCCTTGATCGGGAAATCGTTCTCTACGGGCACGGCGCAATCTTGAGGTTATTCAGGTATAGCCCGGACGCGCCTATGCGCTGCTTCTGAGCGTTAAGCGCGACGAACTGGAATTGTCCCCACGCACTCCCGTATTCCCGGTAATGGGTAAAGTTTTCCGCGGTTAGAGAATAGGTAAAGTTGCCTTGTTGGTCGCTGGTCATGATTGCGCCCCCGCCCCATTCTGTTGTAGCTCCCGTGGCTGCGTCGCTCAAGCGCAGAAAGACCAGCACATCACGTACCTGGGCCGGGTCTGCAGCGTGCACCGTTGCCAGTACTGATGATGGCTCACAGCTGCCCCAGAACAGCGTGCTACCTGAGACGGCGATACGGGTAAATATGCCGTTGCCGAGCAGGGGCAGAACCGGCGCAATCCCCGTTGCCGTCGACGTTTCCGTGTCAGTGCCGAATACCAGCAGAGTGTCTGTTGCAAGAGGCGTGGCGGAAGCTGTGGGAGTACCCCCCTCGTAGATCAGGGTTGGCGTGTCTGTGAAGGTTGCGGTCGGTTGGGTAGGCGTGATCGTGGGGGTATCGGTCGGGGAAACATAGATGGTGGCCGTCGGGGATGGAGGCGGCGGAGGGACAGTGGGCGTTGCCGGCAATAGCGCTGTAAACGAGCACCCTGATAAAACTAGACTTAAGAGAGAGATTAGACCGGCCTGTCTCATGCAACGCCTCTAGGCAAAATCGAGCGGTTCGAGAATCATTACGCAGCTATTGTATTATTAAATCAGCAGTAAATGCAAATCAGTTGTAAGTCGGGTGCAGCCGGTCACGTGCTACCATTTTCGCATGAAAGTCGACAGCGGACTCGATGTTTTGGCAAACAGCCTGTTTGACGGACTTGTAGAGGTGGATCGCAGTGGTCATATTATGAGGTGGAATCGAGCCGCGGAACGCATCACCGGCTATCCGGCAATGAAATTGATCGGCAAACAATACCAAAAACAGCCTGCAAGACATGTCAGTGAGACTGGGAAGGATTTACCTGACGGCCTTGTGCCTCTTCTTGCCACAATCGTGGACGGGCGCCCTCGGGAAGCGCTGGCTCGGATAACCCATGCGGACGGTTATCGCCTTTCGGTGATCACAAGGACGGCTGCAATGTTGGATCAAAAGGGTAAGATATCCGGTGCCGTTGAGATATTCAACGATAACAAGTCTCTCATCGCCGCGTTTCAGACCGTGCAGAAAACCGAGGATACCGTTTTCTTCGACCCACTCACAGGCATTGGAAACCGCCCCCACATCGAGGCGAAGATCAAGTCGGCGATCGACGAACACCGGGCATCCAAAAGCCGATTTCGGCATCCTGTTCATCGACATAGATCACTTCAAGGATTTTAACGACACGTACGGGCATCTGCTCGGTGACAAGGTGCTCCGTCTTGTTGCAAATACCCTGCGCAACAACCTGCGCGTGACGGATTCCTGCGGACGATGGGGCGGCGAGGAGTTCATTGCGGTCGTCTATGACCTGGACCTGAGCGGCCTGGCACGGGTGGCGGAAAAACTGCGGGCGACCATTTCACAGACGACGGTCCAGGAGAAGGATTTAGAGCTCGGCGTGACGGTCTCGATCGGTTCGACCCTGCTGCGCGCGGCCGATACATTCCCTTCTCTAATCGATCGCGCCGACAAGTTGATGTATGAGAGCAAGAAGGCTGGCCGAAACTGCGTGACTGTTGGCGAGTAAATGAAACGGCGAGGCAACCTCTCCAATCAACGCAGCACAGACGATGCCCGCTGTTGGTTTTCTGGTATAATCATCGGTCTTGACTGGTCCTGTCCAGCGGTTTCGGCTGCGGGCAAGGAGACCTGCAAAAATACTGAAAGGAAGCACACGTCATGCCGCTCGCCAAGGAAGTAAAAACAAAGTTCATCACCGATTATCATCGTCACGAGACGGACACCGGCTCACCGGAAGTCCAGATCGCCATTATGACAGGCCGTATCCAGCAGTTGACCGAGCATCTACGGATCAACAAGCACGACGAATCGTGCAGGCGCGGCCTGCTGAAGTTGGTTGGCCATCGCCGCCGCATGCTGGCCTACTTGCGCAAGTCGGATTATCAGCGATATCTGGGGATCACCGACAGCTTGAGTCTGCGACACAAATAGCAAGTGTAAGCCCGAATAGATGGGCAATGCCCATCTATTGTTTTTTGCGGACGGATCTTGAGACCGCAAAGCACCGCTCGTCAGGAATTGAATAGTGCTGGCAACGCCGGTTGCCGCCGCTCTTCAGTCCCTGACCAGGCGGAATTAGACTAGAAGGCTCGCTCATTTGACCAGTGCTGACTTGCGATAAGCCGCGTGGACGTCTCGAAGACGATTCAGCTGCTATTCGCCGTTAATGGTTGATGGCGGACCGCAAACAGGAGACGACAAAATGAAACCAGAAGTCAAACGTTACACTGCAACCGTTGGCACCCGCGCGGTTACTTTTGAGACCGGCAAATTGGCCGCTCAAGCCGGCGGCGCAGTCACCGTTGGCATCAACGATGCCATCGTCTTTGCCGCAGCCACGATGAGCGGCGTGCGTGAAGGAATAGATTTCTTCCCGCTCTCAGTCGAATACGAAGAGCGGCTGTACGCAGGCGGCAAAATACCCGGCTCTTTTTTCCGCCGGGAGGGCCGGCCATCAACGGAGGCAATCCTCACCGCCCGTCTTACGGACCGACCCCTGCGGCCGCTGTTCCAACACGGCATGCGTAACGAAGTACAAGTGATGATGTTCTCGCTCTCAGCCGACGCCGATAATCCCCTCGATATCCTGGCCATAAATGCCGCCTCGGCGGCCATCATGATCTCGGACATTCCCTGGGGCGGACCCGTCGGAGCGGTGCGAGTGGGCCGCGTGGACGGCAATTTCATCATCAACCCGACGTTCGCGGAGTTGGACGCCTCCGACCTTGACCTTCGAATTGCGGGAACGAAGGACGCGATTCTCATGGTCGAATGCGGCGCCAGCGAAGTTCCCGAGGATGTCATGGCCGCTGCGCTTGATCTCGGTCACAAATCCCTGCAGCCTCTGGTGGAGATCCAGTTGAAGATGGCGGCCGAAATTGGCAAGCCCAAGCGTGAGCCTACGCTGGAGCTTCCAGACGAGGAACTGCAGAGGAACGTCTTCGAGCGCGTCAACGGTCCCATGAACGAACTGCTCGATAAACCGCTTAGCAAGACCGAATTTTATGGCGGCATGGACGCCCTGGTCGACGCCGTGGTTGCCGAAATGTGCACCGTTCCGGAAGGAGCGAACTCATCCGACTACCCGGCCGACAAGGATGTGAGAGCCGCCTTTGGAGAGGCTGAACACAAAATCGTACGCGAGCGGATCCTGAGCGCCGGCAAACGCCCGGATGGTCGCACGCCCACAGACATTCGTCCGATTTGGTGCGAGGTCGCCCTGTCGCCGCGAGCGCACGGCTCCGGCTTGTTTACGCGCGGCGAGACGCAGGTATTATCGCTGGCGACGCTTGGCACTCTGGGCGAAGCCCAGGAACTCGATACGCTGACCCCCACCGACACAAAGCGGTACATGCATCACTACAATTTCCCGCCCTTCTCCACAGGCGAAGTGAAGCCGCTGCGCGGCCAGAGCCGCCGTGAGGTTGGCCACGGCGCACTGGCGGAGCGCGCTTTGGAACCGGTCATCCCGGCAGAAGAGACGTTCCCGTACACCATTCGGGTCGTATCCGAGGTCTTGTCCTCCAACGGCTCCACCTCGATGGCCTCCGTCTGCGGCTCGACACTGGCATTGATGGATGCGGGTGTGCCGATCAAGGCTCCTGTCGCAGGCGTCGCCATGGGACTCATCACAGATGAGACGGGGCGCTACAAGATCCTGACTGATATTCAGGGAACAGAGGATCACCTTGGCGACATGGACTTCAAGGTTGCCGGCACTGCACAGGGTATCACCGCCCTGCAGATGGACATCAAGATTTCGGGCCTGAGCGCACAGATGATGAAGGAGGCGCTGGAACAAGCGCACGTAGCCCGCACGTCCATCATGGAGAAGATGTTGGCAGTGATTGACGCGCCGCGCGCTGAGCTGAAGCCGCATGCCCCGCGCATTATCACGGTGAAGATCCCGATAGACAAGATCGGCGCGTTGATCGGGCCAGGCGGTAAGAACATTCGCTCATTGCAGGAAGAGACTGGCACCAAGATCGACGTCCAGGAAGACGGAACTGTCTATATCGCCTCAACAGAGGCTGTGGGCGCAAAAGTCGCGCAGGACCGCGTTGAATCGCTGGCGGAGTCGGCCGTGGTAGGCAACATCTACACGGGCAAAGTCGTGAGAATTGCAGACTTCGGCTGCTTTGTGGAGATCCTCCCGGGAGTGGATGGGCTGGTGCACATATCCCAACTCGACAGCGAGCGGGTCAACAAAGTGGAAGACATTGTCAGCATGGGCGACGAGATCACGGTAATGGTAACTGACATTGATCCGCAGGGAAAGATCCGCCTTTCCCGACAGGCTGTGCTGGAAGGCTGGACCGCTGAAGAGGCCCGCGAGAAAGATCAGCGCAGGCCCAGCGGCGGAGGAAGCCGCGGCGGAGGCGGCTTCCGAGGCGGGAACGGTCGCGGAGGGGGAAATCGAGACAGCCGCGGTGGGGATAGAAACCGACGGTAAATGAGGCACTATGGGCGGGTCTTTGACCCGCCCCTTTTTTTACTCCCAGGGCCATTGACAAGCCGCCAAAGCCCGCTGCGTTACGCCTTACGAACGCCGAAGAATCGCGCGCCGTTCGTGAAACAACGGGCAGGAAGAACACCTGCACCTTCGGGGAACAACTCAAAAAAGTGCACACCTGTGGATGGGCTACGGGAGCGGCAGCCTTAAATGGCTGCATTTGTGCATTGAATTCCACATTCAGTGAGCCGGCTGAGAACGATGGCGCGCCACGGCACGTTGCACGGTTGGGCCTTGTGGTTCAGAACAGGTCACAGTCCGACGCAAGGAAAGTGCAGGGCGTGACGGGCGGATCAATTCTTGGGCTATCGCAGGAATGGCCGTCAACCGGGGGCAGCAATGATGATCTTTCGCAACCAGTCCCGGACGACGTCGGAAGAGGCCAGGTGCTCGTCGGATAACGCCAACGGATAGCGGTCCCCTACACCGATACACAGCCCGCCTCGTCTATGGATGGCAGGGAAGGCATCCTCGTCCTTATCGTCGTCGCCAAAATACACGGCCAAGATGCCGAGGGTTTCGTCTTCAGGCAGCAGCCGGTTGACGGCCCGGGCTTTGTCGGCGGCGAGTGGTGCAACCTCGATAAATCGGTGGCCGTCGATCATCCGAAATTCATCAACGCTGATAAGGCCAGCGGCTGACTTTCGAGCCGCTGCCAACACCGTGTCCGCTTCCCTGGGTTCCGCCCAGCGCGGCGTGCAGAGCCACTGCCAGCCCCTTGTCTTCCAGCAGGAATCCGTCCCGGCCGTCAATCAGCTCGCGCCAGCTGGCCTGGATCCGAGCGATGATCGGACGAATTTGCTCCGGCGCCTGTCCGGCCGAAACGCCGTCCCCGCGCTGCAGTTCCAATCCGTAGGTGCCGGCCAATATCAGGCCTGGAATCGGCAGCATGGAACGCAAGGATTCCAAGGGGCGCCCACTGAGAATGATCGTGTCCGTCATGGGGATCCCGGTCAGATCTTTCAACAGATCCAGAAGAACGTTATCGGGCAGTGCTTCGTCGGGGGTAGGCGCAATCGGAACGAGCGTCCCATCATAGTCCAGCAGCAATGTAAGACGCCCTCCACCCCGGCGATGGGCAATAATTTTGTGGAGGACGGGGGAATCAGCCATTCTCCAGGCTCACGAACTCGTTTATCCACCAATGGATATCCTGCTCTTCGACCCGCCGCCGCATGGCCGACATGCGCCGGGCCTGCTCGGCCGCCGGCATCTGCAGTGCCTGTTCAATCGCGCTTGCAATATCCTCCTGGCTATAGGGATTGGTGATGATCGCCTCCGGAAGCTGGCTTGCGACACCGGCAAACTCGCTCAGAATTACGACACCGTCCGTGTGGATGCGAGCTGCAACATATTCCTTCGCGACTAGGTTTAGGCCGTCGCGCAGGGGAGTCACGAGCGCTATGTCGGCCGCCCGATAATACGCGGCGAGTTCTGCAGGTGAAAACGATCGAAACAGATACCGAATCGGGATCCAAACGTCTCCACTGAACCTGCCGTTGACGCGGCCGACCGTCTCATCAATTTCTTTCTTCTTCTGCCGATATGCCTCCAGCCCATCTCGAGAGGGGGTCACAATCTGGATCAGGCTAAACCTGCCTCGCCACTCGGGCTGCCGTTCAAGCAGGTACTCCACACCGCGCAGCCGCTCGACGATGCCCTTTGTATAATCCATGCGCTCCACACCGATAAGAAGGGCCACCTCGCCGGCTGCACGACGCAACTGCTGAGCCCGGGTTTCCGTCTGAGGCAACCGGGCAATGCGATCGACGGCAGCAAAATCAATCCCGATAGGGCGGGCAACCACGTGCGTCTTCGACCCTGCGTAGTAGATCAGATCGCCCTCGGCACGTGCACCCAGGAGGTCTACCGCGGCCTGCGTGAAATTTCGGGCATATTCAGGGATTTGAAAGCCGAGTACATCGCATGCCAACAGTCCTTCCAGTACCAGCTTTCGCCAGGGCAGCGTGCGGAAAATCTCAACCGGGGGGAAGGGAATGTGCCAGAAGAATAGGATTCGGGCGGCGGCACTCTCCTTCCGGATAAAGAATGGAACCCGGGCCATCTGATAGTCGTGAACCCATATGATATCCCCCTCAGCGGCCTCTGCCAGGGCGGCCTGCGCAAATTCAGAATTCACCTGCTCATATACGTCCCATTCAGTCACGTCGTAGTGCACTCGACCCAGGAAACTATGACAAAGCGGCCATAAGGCATTGTTTGAAAGCCCGTAATAGAATTTCAGTTTTTGTTCTGGTGTCAATGTCAGATACCGGAGCTCAAAGCGCGGTTTGCGCGGAGGCAAGTCATACTTGCCAGCGGTCTCGCCGGAGGTGATCCAAACTCCTCCAACCTGTTCCACAAGCGGCAAGAGGGCGGTGGCCAGTCCGCCTATCGTTCGCTCACGCTTAACTCCCTCCGGTGTGGTTCTGAGCCGATATGGCCCGCGATGAGAAACGATGATGAAACGACACGGCCGGCTCATTGGACCATGCCTGTCCGCGACCCAAGAAGGCTCTGGAGGAATGGATCGATCTGGCGCGAGAAAATCGATGACCAGGTGTATTCGAGCCGCACTTTCCGGCGGAGGCCATGGGCCACATCGGTATCCGCCCAGTGTTGAATGCGAGCCGCCACAGATTCCGGCAATTCCTCGGATCCGATCAGATATTCCAGCCCGTTCCGGTCAGCCCCTTCCAGCACAGGCATGGCTGTGGCAAAGATCGGCTTATCTGCCAATCCGGCTTCCAACACCGGCAAACCAAAACCCTCGCGATGACTGGGCATCAAAACCAGGTCGGAGATTCGATACAACTCGGCTACCGTTTCCGGCTCGAGAAGCATGGGCGAAGGAAAGTGGGTCGTGCCTTCGTAAACGAAGATGACCTCGTCTGTAAGCGCCAGGTCGCGCCGGAGCCGCTGCAGTTCCGCGTAGTGAGCCTGTATGTCCGGCACGTGCGGATCCGGCGGCCCTGTGACCAACAGGCGGAGCGAGATATTCGACTTCTTCAGCGCCGCAGCCACTTTTATTGCGAAGCCGATGTTCTTTGCACGCGTAATGCGGATCGGCATTAGCATGACCAGATCAACTCCGAACAAACCGAACTCGCCGGCAAGATGCTGACCCAGCTTCGAGAGTCCGAGGAGTTGAGCAGGGTCCACGCCGTTGGGGATAACCTAAATCTTGTCAGCCGGGCATCCCAGCACCTCGGAAAGCAAATACCGGCGTGCGGAGGATACGGCTACGTATGAAGCGTCGGGCCTGAATTTTCGGAGGAGGTCCCATGGGAATCCGCGCCGCTGATCGCCGCCGCGGGCGGGATCAATATGTTGGGAAACATCATGACACCAGACTACGAGATTTCGTATCTCGCCCCGGTCCGCCAGGCTATGGATCGCAGCCGTCAACGCAAAATTAAAGCGCTCCGTCATCACATTGTGTGCAATTACAATGTCCGTTGGCGAGAGCATCCCCGCAAGCGCAGTCTGAAGCTTGTCGCGGAGCGGCCGAAACCCAGGCGGCATTTCGCCGCGCTCCAACGCGGGCTTTTGAACCAGGTATTCCGGATTCTCGGAATCCATCTCGGGCACGAGCAGCACCGAGTCAGACTTCAAGTCAACCGGTTCCCCTCCGCGGCCGGCGGCCAGCAGAACCGGGTACCCGGCATTTTTAAAGAGTCGAACATGTTCGGCAATTACCGACTCCACTCCTCCCACAACGGGCGGGGCAGTATAGTGAAGTATCACAATGCGGGGAGTATGAGATCCCATCGATGTTAAAACGACCAATGAACGGCTATGTGACTTTCGAGAGTCGGCACCACTTTGCCGCGTGTCCTTCTAATCCGGCATGCAAAGGATAATGCTCCGGCTGGTGTTGGCACTGGAAAAACCGCCGCGCCAAGACCAGAAAACATTCTGAAAACGTCTATGGTTGGGGGCACTTACCAACCATGGGCGTTTTCCGAGGTTTCTCGAGACTGCAATGAACACATATCAACTAATGCTCATGCCGGCAAAAGCATAGTCTGCAAACGCGCCTTCACCTGCGGCCATTCCGAGTCCAGAATACTATAGTAAACCGAATGACGCACGTGACCATCGGGGAGAATAAGGTGATTGCGAAGAGTGCCCTCTCTCACCGCGCCAAGCCTTTCGATGGCGCGCTGTGAGCGCTCGTTCCTTGAATCCGTCTTCAACTGCACTCGGATAGCCTTCAAGGTCTCAAAGCCGTGCTGGAGAAGCAGGTACTTACACTCCGTATTCACGGAGGTTCGCCGGAATTCAGCCCCATACCACGTTCCACCAATCTCAAGGCCGCGATGCTCCCGGCGGATGTCAAGATAGCGCGTGGCGCCCACAACGCGGCCAGTGGAAATCTGGATCACGGCAAAGGGCAGGTCTGTGCCGCGCTCAGCAAGATCCAGGAGGCCCCGTACCCAGCGGCGAATGTCATCCTCGCCACGCATCGGACCGTACAGCATATAGCGCCAGATCTCTTCATCCATGCCAACGGACGTAAGGCCCGAAACATGCGCCTCGGAAAGCGGCTCCAGCCGGACATAGCGACCCGCCAATACAACCGGTTTGACCTCCATCATTTCAGCCACTCGGCCTCCCCTTTGTCGGCGGTTGGCAAATACGGCATGGCTGGACCTTGGCGGCCCAACAATTCGGCCAACGCGGCCCGCATGGCAACTCTATCATCCCAGGGGTATTCCTTTCCACCGAAACACATGGATTGTTCGTGACCTTTCCCGCACGAAAGCACGATGTCACCGGATCGGGCAAGGCCCAGGGCAAACCTTATGGCTTCGCCACGATCGGGGACGCGCCAGAAGTTCCGGCGCTCCACCCCTCCCCGCGCCATCGCGCCCGCCGCCATTTCTTCCAGGATTGCATCCAAAGATTCAGTCCGGGGATCTTCCGCAGTTAGCACGGTGAGGTCCGCCAGCTGGGCAGAGGTCTCCGCCATCAACCGACGTTTTTCCCTGTCGCGAAGTCCCGCCGAGCCAAACACGGCGATGAGACGGCCATTTCCGCGGTCTTCGGGCTTGCCACGTTCGAACCCCGGAGCCCGCAGAAGCTCCCGCGCCGCTTCAAGCGTCACCTTGAGAGCATTGGGAGTGTGGGCGAAATCCACGATGGCGATGAACTCCTGTCCGAGGTCAATTCGTTCCATGCGCCCCGGAACACCGCCCAACGCGGCCACGCCTCTCGCGGCAACTTCCGGGCCGATTCCAAGGCCTACGACAGTCGCAGCCAGCGCGGCCAATATGTTGGAAATATTGTAGCCGCCGACGAGACTACTCAATATGCCTACGCGAAAGCCCGCCGCAGTCGCTGTGAAGCTTACACCGGCAGGACTGTAGACACAGTCTACGGCCCGGATATCTCCACCTGACGCAAGGCCATAACTTAGCTTGCGCACCTTCACAAAGTCGTTAAGAAAACTGAAGGACCCGTCATCCCGGTTGATGACAGCCAGCCGCGGGTTTCCCTGCCCCTTCTTCGGAGTCGTTTCCAGGCTTGAAAAGAGCCGGGCTTTGGCGCGGCGATAATTCTCATAGGAGCCATGCTGATCCAAATGCTCATGAGTAATATTCGTGATCACGCCAATATCAAACTCACAGGCGTCCACGCGATATTGGGCCCATCCGTGTGACGTGGTTTCAAGCACAACATGCGTCAAGCCGGCATCGACCATCCGAGCCAGATAGCGTTGCACATCGTGAGCGTCGGGTGTGGTGACATGAAATCCTGTGTCCAGAATCTCATCGCCTATCACGGCATTGACGGTTGAAATCATGCCGGCTCTTAGCTGCGCAGCCAGCAGGATCCGGTAGATGAGATTTGTGGTCGTGGTCTTGCCGTCCGTTCCGGTGACGCCAATGACCGTCAGCTTGTGACCCGGCCAACCGTGAGTACGCGGCGGAAATCCAACTCAACGCCTGACGCGAGTTTTCGAGGCGAACGTAGGGGACCGCCAAAGGACCAACGGCCTCCTCGCCGACCACGGCGGCCGCGCCCTTCTGGACTGCATCTGCGATGAACCGATGCCCATCCGCAGATCCGCCCTTGAGGGCCACAAAGAAATTCCCGGCGCGGACGAGGCGGCTGTCTATTGCAATGCCGCTTACCGATACGTCCGGCAGACTGGCCGGAGCATATGGAAATGACAAGCGCGAGAAGATCTCACGGAGAGAAACCGACGGGTCATTCATATGGGCTGCGACAGAGAGACGGGCTTTAGCTATTCTGTCGCCAAAGCCCGTCCAAGTATACGGCCGTTTTCACCTCGATTACAGGTTAGAGCGGCGAATCGACATGGCCTCCTCAGAGTCCAGTTTGTTTCAACCCTCACCCCCGCCCCAAGAATGGGGCGGGGACTTTGCGAAATCATGGGCGAATCGACTGCGGCTATCCGGCCGCTAACTCACAACCTTGATGTTGAAGCGCGGCGAGGAAACGACATTCCGGAGGTTGTGCCAGAGCAGCGCAAACATTTCCACGCCGCGAGAGGTGGTAATATCGCCCAAGTCAATGATCGACCTCCACTCGAACCAATCGCGCAGGATCGTAATGACGGCCGCCTTGGCTTCGATGTCATTCCCACTCACAAAGACATCGGTTTTCTCCGGCAGCTTGTGCGGATCGACCATCACGTTGCTATTCATCGTGTTCAGGCACTTTACCACCCGCGCTTCGGGGAATGCCCTTTGAATCTGCTCACCCAACGAGTTGGTATTAGAAACGGTCAGAGACCACGCCTCGGTCGAATAGTCGAGCGGATTGGCGGTATCGACCAGGACCTTTCCCTTCAGGTTTTTCGCACCGGCCTGCTGCAACGCATCCAGCGAGGCTGATCCCAATGTGCAGTTGAAAATGAGCTCGCCAAATGAGGCCGCATTCGCGAATGTTCCGAATGAGGCATGCGGCCCCTCGGCTTTGGCCCAGGTGATGGCCTTGGGATTGGCGGCCTCGCGGGACCCCATCATGACGTCATGCCCCAATTGCACCAGCTTCGACCCAATGGTCTGACCTACGATTCCCGTGCCCAACACACCAATGTTCATTCCTATTCCTTCCCAAACCCAGAAATTACATCAAGGCGAGTATGGTTCGCCGAGTTCATAGTGGCGCGTCCTGACGACAGGTTTCGTCAGTTTCGTCTTGAGCCACTTCAGGCGAAAAGTCTCCTCGCGTTCGCGCTCCTCAAGAGAACTCACGATAAAGGCCACCGTGGCCTCATAATTAGGTATGAAAATGTGCTGCAACGCGTTCACCCGGCGCTGGGTCTTCCGCAACTCACCCGCCAGGCGCCAGACAGTGGTAACCAACATGGACAGTTGCGGCATTCGAATGAGTACCTCTCGAAATGCGGCCGTGGCCTCATCCAACGCGGCGTTCGTGTCACCCAGGCTATAAAGCCTCTCGTGCGGCTCTCCTGCGGCTTCAATTACGGGGATCGCAACACCCATGATACCTCGAAACTTGAGAGATACGTCCACCGTCTTGTTGGCCGCCAAGGCAGCCCACTCCACGTGGTCACTACCCAGGGTCAGCCGGGCCTGCTCCAAAGCCCGGTAGGCCGGGATGAGCAATTTCCACACCTCCTGCTGCAGCACTTCCGCCTCGTGGGCCACACGAACCAGCTCTGTCGTGAGGACTTCACGCTTCCTGTCCAGGATCTCATAGCCTTCGCGGGCAAACTGCAGGTCTTTCTTGACCCGGATCAGGTTACTGCGCGTGGGCGCAATGTTAATGGGTGGCATCGCCGCCCTTGTAATTCTGATCCAGTTCTTCGCGGCTCAGGCGCGTGAGCTCTTCGCGTGGCAGCATCGACACAAGGTGCCAGCCAATCTCAAGCGTCCTCTCGATGGTCCTGTTCTCAGTAAGGGCCTGATTTACAAATTCGCGTTCGAAGGCCCTGCCGAATTTCAGATATTGCTGATCCACTGTTCCAAGCTCTTCTTCGCCAATGACGGAAGCGAGGGCACGCACGTCCTGCATGTGCGCGTACGCGGCGTACAGCTGCGCTGACAAATGCGGATGATCGGCACGCGTATGGCCTTTTCCGATCCCGTCCTTCATCAGGCGCGAAAGACTAGGCAGCACCGCAATCGGGGGATAGATGCCCTGATGATCCAGGTCACGCCCCAACGTAATCTGACCCTCCGTGATATAGCCGGTGAGGTCCGGAACCGGATGCGTAATATCGTCATTCGGCATGGTCAGGATCGGGATCTGAGTGATGGAGCCCTCACTGGTGCGAATACGGCCGGTACGCTCATACATGGATGCCAGGTCGCTGTAGAGATAGCCGGGATAGCCCTTTCGGCTGGGAACCTCGCCGCGAATATTTGAAATCTGGCGGAGCGCTTCGCAGTAATTGGTCATGTCGGTGAGAACAACCAGCACGTGCATCTGGCGCTCATACGCCAGATACTCGGCCAGAGTTAGAGCGGCGCGGGGGGTCACGAGCCGTTCGACCGGCGGGTCATCCGCCAGATTAAGGAACATGGCGACCCGCGTCAGAGCCCCGCTTTCCGTGAAAGACTGCCGGAAGAAATCTGCCACGTCATGCTTGACACCCATGGCCGCAAAAACGATGGCGAATTGCTCCGACACGGCCGCCGGCTCTCCCGCCACGGCACCCAGAGTGGCCTGGCGAACGATCTGGGCAGCGATCTGGTCATGTGGCATGCCGGCACCGGAGAAGATCGGCAGCTTCTGCCCGCGCAACAGCGTATTCATGCCATCGATGGCGGATATTCCCGTCTGGATGTAGTCACGAGGGTAAACCCGGGCCGTCGGGTTGATGGGCTGACCATTGACATCGGCATAGGTGTCTGTCAAAGGCTGCGGTCCGCCATCCAGCGGCATTCCCAACCCGTCGAAAACGCGACCCAGCATTTCTTCGGCAACGGGAATGTGAAGTGTGCCGCCAAGAAAACGGACGCGCGTGCCGTCAATAGAAAGCCCGGTCGAGCCGGCGAATACCTGGACGACGGTCATGGCTTCGCCGACTTCAAGCACACGGCCGCGGCGCAAGCGTCCGTGAGAATCGAGGATTTCCACGACTTCGTCATAGCCAACATTGGCGGCGCCTTCGACGAAGACGATGGGACCCTCGATTCGGCTCACGCCGACGACTTCCTGCCCGCCTTGCAACATCGTCTCGGTCATCTGTACTCCGTCTCGAGCTTTTCCATCTGCTCGTCGATGGTCTTCTGGATGTCATCCATCTTGTCCAACTCCTCATTCGGTACGAGAGTCTTCATTCGGATGAGGGTGTCCACCACGGGCAATGCGTGGATAACGGAGATCGGCGCGCCGTGCTTTACGATGCGAAGGCCGCGCTCATGGAAGTGCAGGATAAGGTCGAGCATGCGTATCTGCTTCTGCACCGTCGAAAACGCATCCACATTGTCCATGGCATTCTGCTGGAGGAAGCCTTCGCGCAGGAGCCGCGCGGTTTCAAGCACAAGCCGTTCTTCATCGGGCAACGCGTCCGGGCCGACCAGCTTCACAATCTGCGACAGGCGGTCTTCTTCGCTCAGGATCTCCATGGCATGGTTGCGCATCTTGAGCCAATCCTTGCCGACCTCGTTGCGCCACCAGCCCGCCACATCCTCCAGGTACTCGCTATAGCTATCGAGCCAGTTGATGGATGGAAAGTGCCGTGCAGAGGCCAGGGATTTGTCCAGCGCCCAGAAGCACCGGATGTACCGCTTTGTATGCTGGGTGACCGGTTCGGAAAAATCCCCGCCGGGCGGAGACACCGCACCTACTACTGTCACGGATCCGCTGCTACCGTTCAGCGTTTCCACATTGCCTGCCCTCTCATAGAACTCGGCGAGACGACCTGCCAGATAGGCCGGATAGCCCTCCTCCGCCGGCATTTCCTCAAGCCGACCTGAGACTTCACGCAAAGCTTCTGCCCAGCGTGATGTGGAGTCGGCCATCAGCGCCACGTGATAGCCCATGTCGCGATAGTATTCGGCGATGGTGATGCCCGTATAGATGCTGGCCTCTCTTGCGGCCACCGGCATGTTCGACGTATTGGCGATGAGCACGGTCCGTTCCATCAGCGGTCGCCCGCTGCGAGGATCGATGAGATGCGGGAACTCTTGAAGCACCTCCGTCATTTCATTACCACGCTCGCCGCACCCGATATACACGATAACCTGCGCGTCGGCCCATTTGGCAATGCTATGCTGGGTCACCGTTTTACCCGAGCCGAACGGGCCGGGGATTCCGGCTGCGCCACCTTTTGCCACCGGAAAGAAACTGTCGAGGACACGCTGGCCTGTAATGAGAGGAATGCTGACACCCAGGCGAGCCTTGTACGGCCGAGCCTGCCGCACCGGCCAGTGCTGTAACATGCTAAGCTCTCGTTCGCCATGCTGCGTGCGGACTCGCGCGATGACGTCTTCGATCATGTACTCGCCGGCCGAGGCGATCCAGGTTAGCGTTCCCGCCACATCTGGCGGGACCATCACGCGATGTTCGATCGACTCGGTTTCCGGAACAGTGCCCAAAATAGCGCCGCCGCTCAGGGCCTCACCGACTTTGAGGCGGGGCGTGAATTTCCAGCGATCTTTCCGATAAAGCGGTGTGAGACGCATGCCCCGACTGATAAAAGAGCCGGTACGCATTTCGATTACGGGTAAGGGACGCTGAACACCGTCAAAGATACTCTTAAGCAGACCCGGGCCGAGCTCCACAGAAAGCGGCAGGCCCGTTCCGAATACAGGCGCCCCGGGCCGCATGCCGGAAGTCTCTTCGTATACCTGCGCTGTAATCACGTCGCCCTCAAGCCCGATCACTTCACCGACGAGATGCTCCTCGCCGACTTCCACGAGCTCAAGCATGCTAACATGGCGTGACCCGCGGCGCGAATCACGGGTCCGTTGATCCACGTTACAGTCCCTACTTGCTCACTCATGCGACTCTCCCATCAATGTATGAAATACGGAGGAGCGGAGCCCGCCCTGGAGCCGAATCAACCGGGTTTCCAGCGTATTATCGAAATGCAAATGTCCATCGGAGGCCTCGACGATCACACCTATGCCCTGTTCCAGCGTCTTTCCGACCGATAATTCTGCCTGCGTTTCTCTGCACAGCTTATCCAATACCTGGGCCGTGAGGAATTTCTCGGTGGTACGATCCGCCCGGATCTCAGCCTTGGCGGCTCCCAGCTGAGTCACGGCTTCGCGCACCAGCCGAACGACGAGTTGGCCATAATCATCCCTGTGCTGAATTCGGGGCAGCTGCTGCCGGGCCGCATCAAAAACCCGATCGAGCATCTTCTCACGGCGCTCCAAATCCAATGCCCGTGCCTTCAACTGGGCCGTGGCGACGATTTGACTGCGGATCCGCTCCGCCTCCTGGGACGCCTGTTCAAGAATGGCCGTGCGCTCGGCGGCAACCTGTTCCTGTGCCCGCGCAAGGACGGCGTCCGCTTTCGACTGCGCATCTTTCCTCAGTTGTTCAGTCTCTGCCTGCGCCTCGCTGAGAATCGCGCGTGAGAGCATGTCAACGTTTTCTTCTGCCGATTCCATAACCCAATTCCCTGGAGCCTTTCTCCCTCGCGCGTGGGCTTGCGGCGAAGGCAAGATTCAAAGCTTGATGCCAATTGCGCGGAGCACGACTTCGCTCAGCGACGGTTCACCCGGCCGGATGCCCTCCGGCGAAAGGATTTCAACCACCAACGGCACGGTACTGTGCAGTTTGAGGTATTCCATCCGGGTCTGGATAAGACGCGCCACGTCCTTCGTCACCAGAACAATGCCGACGTTCTTGTCGGCGAGGGCCTCGTCGAGCGCCTGATTGGCCTCGTCGGCGGTTGCGACCGACCTGCCGGCAACCCCGGCCAGGGAGAAGCCGAGCACAGCCTCCGGATGGCCGATTACCAATAGTTTCATCCCAACACTACCGGTTCAGGACCAAGAAGGAAATCAGGAGTCCATAAATCGCGATACCTTCGGAAAGGCCGACGAAGATGAGAGATCGACCGAAGGACTCAGGCTTTTCAGCCGTCGCGCCGACGGCTGCAGCGCCTGAACCGGCGACTGCAATGCCTGCCCCCACACAGGCGAGGCCGGTTGAAATTGCCGCGGCCAGAGCGGCATAGGGGTCCGCAGCTGCTGTCTGTTGCAAACCCGCGGCCATTGCGGCGCTCGGCGAAAACAGCCAGAATACACCGAACCCGACGGCCATCAGGCCGAGGACTGCGTTGAAGCCATTCAAACCATACATGAATGTCCGGGTTGCCTCGGTGGGGCTCTTCCCGCGTTGACGAAGGAAATAAATCATGGCCGGCAAAATCGGCAACAGGCCCACGACTACTGCAACGATCACTATCATTTTTCCGTCTCCTTGAGTTTTGGTTTTGGCGCGAATGAATATATGAGGAATAGGGCTTTCAGGTTGTTTAGAACTCCGGTCAGTCCTCTTCGGCCTGGGAAAGTCTCAGCGGCTCAAAACGCATTCCGCCACCCGTAAAGAACTTTCCGAAGAATTCATAGTACGAAAGACGCATGGCCTGGATGCCAACGATCAATCCTTCGTAGAGAACGACTACCAGCGTGCCGATGATTACGATAATCCAATAGGGAACGCTGCCTTGCGAACCGACGAGGCCGGCCAGGAGAAATACCACCGATGTCAGCACGACATGAGCGATGGCGAAAGCGCCCACGCGCACATATGAAAGGCTATTGCTTAACATGCTGACGACCGCCTCGAAGAGCTCCATTGGCGCCTGGATGGCATACGTACCAATTCCGCCTTCGAGCAACGGCCTTTCACCATCCACGAGGTTAATCAGGACTTCCGAGAACATTATGGCAAGGCCAGCCGCAATGGCCAGGACAACAAATACAACAGGTGCGACCGGGATCTTTGCGAAGTCGCTGCCTGCCACACCTAACAGTGACCAATAAAGGACAAATCCGGCAATGCCGTTGTGTCCAAAGATCAGATGACCCCAATCGTGCGAGCGCACCGCGTTCAGGATCCCAATCAAATATCCGACGGTTAATAGCACAACACCTGCACCGATTGCGACGGCAAGGATCTGCAAGGGGTTCTTGCTCGGATGCAGCCAAAGCGCCGGCAATATCTCCTCAAAACCGAAGATGCTGCCGTACAGAAATCCAAACACGGCTGCGACCAGGCCGCAGATCGTAATCAGTCCGCCCAAGCTGCCAAGACTATTCAAGAACTTCAGCCTGCGACTTGAAATCAGGGCGCCGAAGCCAGCCAGCACTAAGCCATGTCCGACGTCACCGAACATGGCCCCGAAGAGCAAGGGAAAGGTTAATGCGATCAACCAAGTGGGATCCAGTTCGCCGTAGCGCGGCCGGGCATAGGTTGTAACGAGCATCTGGAACGGGCGCAGCAGCTTTGAATGCTGCAACGCCACAGGCACATGCGCCTGTTCCCCGTGGCGGTCGGTAGGGATCGTCTCGATCAAGATCTCCTTCGAGGCCAGCCTGAGGCGTCGAGTGACGTCTGCGAGATCATCTGTGGGCACCCAACCCACCATGACGTATGTATGCCGAAGCCTGCCAAATCTGAGGATTGCCTCGGCGAGCGTCCTGCCCGCGTGCATCTGCCACGACAACGCCAGCAATTCCTTCTTGTGGGTCTCCGCGAAGCGCGCCATGGTCGCATTCAGGCCGGAGATCTTCTGCTGCGCGACTTGGACTTCAGCCCGCAAGGACTTGATGATATCCGCCGGGGTACCCTTGTAGGTTTCTGGCAGCTCAAGAGGATTTAGATACGCACTGCGAGCCGCGCGGTCGAGGACGTCGGTGTTGCTGTGTGTACCGGCAAGCCACACGACGGGATTGCGCGGATCCGAGCGCAATGTCACGAACATGTGGGGCACGCGCGCCAGGCTCGTATGTAAACGGCTGACATTTGCGGCGGGCATCTGGCCGAGAACGGAATAGAGATAATGCGAGTTGTGGAGCGAGGCCACGTCCAGGTCAATATCAGCGACGGGATCGAGCTGACGCAAGTTGCTCTCGAGCTGCTCCAGGAGCTTTTTCTGTTCGACCAGGTCATCGCTGGCTCGTTTGACCTCCGCCTCGATCCGCTCAAGCGCCGGGACTGCGGTCTCGGGCTCAACGACATCCTGGAAGTCTCCTGATTGGGGTTGTTGTTCGGCGATCGCCAACAACTGCAACACCACCTGAACCCGGCGCTCCACCGCGGCATATGTAGCGGCTTTTTCCTGCCAGGTATTGGGGGAGCCAGATTCCCCGTCAAGGGGCTGATAGCCGCTCTCGCCCTGATGAAAAACACCGTGGCCGGTCAGTACCTTCATGACTGCGAGCAGATCCTTGGAAGGGACAATCAGCTCGATTTCCGACATAGCTTTAGGAAAGAACATGTCGTCTCCAGGAAATACAAGTCGCTGTTTACAGAACGTCAATTACCCCTTGAGGGCTGGTGCCTTCACGAGGAAGGGGCGAAATACCTCATCGGCCAAATGTGCCGCCTTGGCCTCAACGAGCACAATAAGGTCCTGCATTTCGAGATCGCTCAGAACCAGATAGGCGAGCGGGATCCCAATATGAAAAGGGCTGCCTACAAACGCGGCCAGACATCGCTGCATTAGATGGCGTTTGAGCGCCAGCTCCAGGCGGGGCAAACCAGTCCGGGGTTCCTGCAGCAGCGCGGCAGGATCCGAGATGCCCGGATAGGTGCGCTCAATTATCGGGGAAATATCCGCGCCAGCAGCCACGGCTCTGACATCTTCGTCGTGAACTCGATAGCCGAACGGCAGGGTGTAGTTGATAAGTTCCTCTTCGGATAGACCCTGATAAACGCGATAACGGATGGCCCACATCAGGTTATTCATGTCTACGAGCGAGCCGATCACCCGCAAGGCCTGCTCCTGATCCTGCCCAAGCAGTCCTCTGGCCTCCTGCCAAAGCTTGCGCCAATACTCGAGATCCAATGCCACCTCAAGTGGAAAAAGACTCTGCTCCGAGGTATAGCGCTTCATGGCAAAGGATAGGACATCATAATAGGGCGTGCTCCGCAACAACTCAACAGCGGCCGCGACGTTCTTCGCCTCGACCATAGCCTCCACCGGCAGTACTGTCGAAGGACCCAACGGGAAAAGCGCCGCGCGCACCCTGTCCAAAGACGCTTCAGTAACAACGCCGCGCAGCACGGCTTTCAAATTATTTACTTCGTAATAGCGGTAAAGCTGAACCAGCAGTGGGCGCGTGTCTCCAGGCGCCATATGAATGACACTCTGAAAAGCATCTGCCAGTCTGCTTCTGATTTGCAACTCAACACCCCGCTCGGTCATTTCCTTATCCTTCAGCCGTTCCAGGTAAGCTCCGTAGGCAGACCGCTTGAGCAATCCAACCAAGGCTGGCAGATCCGCGGACTGGCCAAGACCATCCAGTTCTACGGCACTTAGGAGCGCCGATTGCATGACCCTTACCCGCGCGTTGATGGCCGCATACCCCGAAACGCCGCCTGCCACGATGTTATTCCGTGCCAATCACGTTTTCGATGACCTGCGCCACCGCATGGTGGAAATGGGCCGCGGCGGACTTCTCAAAGAGGCGTATCTTTTCCTCTGCCTCAGCGACGATTCTAGAGGTTTCGTCGGCAGCCCGAGCTTTTTCTACTATCTGACGCGCTTCCTCCTGGGCAGCCACGCGAGCCTTCTCAATCAACTGTTGCGCCTCTTGATCGGCAGCAACGGGCAATTGTTTGGCCTCGCGTGTGGCTGAATCCAAAATCTGCTGAGCTTGCTTTTCAATTTCAAGCACTTGCTGGATGCGTTTCTCATTCATTCTCTGTTCGCCTCACAAGACCTGGATAAGGACGCCCGCTATTGTAAGAGAAAAGCACGGGACAATCAAGGCCCAAAATGGGCGAATTGCGAGCAATTGTGCGGATGTTCTCAACCTGCCGGGAAACCGGGCATAAGCCTGCAAGGCCTAAATCGGCTGACCGGTACGGCTGATTAACAAAAAGGGTTTCGGCGCTCAATCGCCGAAACCCTGCTTGGCGGCAGCAATGGACTACTTCAGATTCTGTCTCAGCGCATCCAGCTTGCCGGAGATGGAACCATCCAGCACTCTGTCGCCGACCCTGATGACCAGCCCACCCATGATGGCTGGATCCACTCGAAAGGTCACAGCCTGCGCGCCAACTTGAGACAGTACATTGCTCTTAACGGTTTCCTGCTCGGTTGAGCTAAGCGGCAACGCACTGGTTACTTCGGCCGCCTCGCCTTTGAGGTCGGCATGGTCGAGCATCACAACCTTGCCCGACTTGACGCCGGAGAAGAATTCGTCGATAAGTGCCCGTTGGCGTTTTTCGTCAAGGGACTCACCGACCAGCTTTTGTGCAGCAGCGATCGCGAGCGCAGCAACCTGCCCGCGCAAATCGCCCAGAATTCGATTGCGCTCGGTTTCGGCTTCGGCGATCACCGTTTGACGTGTTCGCTCGGCCTCTCCCTCTGCCGAGGTCTTCACATCCTGAGCGGCAATGGCCGCACGATCAATCGCATCCCGCACAACCTTGCCCGCCTGGGACTGCGCGTCGGCGAGCACCCTGGCTGCTTCCTTTTCAGCATCGGCACGGGCTTCCGCAGCGACCCGAGCGTCCTCCAGCCCCTGGGCGATCTTATTGCGTCTGGTAGCCATCATATTCAATAGCGGCTTGTAAACCCAGGCTTGCAGCGTTAGAAACACGATGACGAAGGCGAGGATTTGCAGGATCAGGAACCCTAGATTAATACCTAACGCTTCCAAATCAACCTCCCGAATCTTCCGGCTAAAAGATCTTTAGCAGGATAAGAAAAGAAACGGCAAGGCAGTAAATCGCAATCGCTTCAGAAAAGGCCATGCCGAGGATCATGTTCGTGAATAGATTCCCATAAGTATCCGGGTTGCGGGCCATGCCGGTCAACGCGCCTTGCACGCTGAGGCCTATGCCGACACCGGCTCCCGCCGCGCCAATCATCGCCAATCCTGCGCCGATGTAGCGTCCTGCCAATATAATGCTTGCTTCCATATTCGTCTAAGCCTCCTTCGGGCTATCCTTCTTAGATTTCGCGTACCTCTACCGGGGCATCGGCGTGCTGCTCCCCGCCGCCATGGCCCTGTGTAACTATCACCATGAAGGCCATGGTCAAAATCCCAAATACGAACGCCTGAATGATGGCAACAATAAATTCAAAGAAGTAGAGCATGGAAAACACAATGGTTATCTTTCCCAACAGAAAGGCGACCACAGCCAGTAGAATGATACCGCCAAACATGTTGAAGAATAGACGGAATGAAAACGATATGATCTTGAAGAACTCAGAGAATAATTCGAGCAGGCTCACCAAAAAATCCATGGCTCCAAAAAAAGGCACCTTAAACATGGTCCGGAAGTTGAAGAACCTGCTGATGTAACCCAATCCCTGCGCTTGAAAACCGATGATCTGAGTAACGACCACGGATATGATAGCCAGTGCAAACGTGAAATTCAGATCCAGTGAAATTCCACGAACAAATGGTACCAGCACATATCCGCCGGTATCCACCGTGGTCGGCAAAAGATCGTTCCAGCCGGCCACCAACGGGCGTATAGCATATCCGCCTGCGCTCGTCGGATGCAGAAATCCGATTGATTCGAAGCCCGGAATAAGCTTCAACAGGTTGGCGAATAGAACATAGATCATGATCGTCGCAAACCAGGGGAATATTACCGGGGCCCATTTGGCTCCCGCGGAACTTTCCGTGAGGTTATAGATCAACTCGAAGAAAGCCTCCATCAAGTTGCCGATGCCTCGAGGAACCAGGTCAGTACGTGCGCTCTTCGCCAGGGAGCGCATGGTGAAGAACGCGATCACAACGAGCAACAGCACTGTGAAAGCCAACGTAGGCAGCGTGTTCACGAGATAGAACGGTCCAAAGGGCGGCGGCAAAGTGAAAATCGGCGTTTCACTCAACCTTTCGGCCGCCACCGTGATCTCGGGACGGACAGGGACAAATGCCCCGGCCGCGAGGAAACCAATAATCATTAGTCCTAAAAGCACCCACCGGCGCCATGGCCTACGTTTCTTTTCTTCCAAGCCTGCCTCCATCAACTATGATCCCTTCTTCTCATTTTCGTTCTGTATTCTCAGTTTTGCGACGCTCCGGCGAGCGACGAACACCATCAAAAATACTGAAACGGGCACCCCTGCAAGTAACAATACCAGGGTGATGACGGGCTTAGTGTGAAAGAAGTTGTCCAACCACAACCCGGCCAGGATTGAAACTGCAATGACCAGTACAGCCAGGCAACCCATCTGCCCGATCACTGTAATCAAGAATATATTGAAGGTGTTCCGGCCCTTATTGTCTGATTGTGCCATGCCTCACTATTATAACCAACAAGATAAAAGTATGTCAAATTCCAGTCGCATTGCAGAAATTGCCAACTCCCGCACTTAAAATAAATTCATCGCAGCGGCGTTCGAGAAGCCGAACCAGGGGGCAAAGACTGTTCCAACCAGGATCACGCCGACCGCCAACACCGCAAGCGCGATTACATACGGCGGAGTCAACGAGATCGGGTGCTTTTCCTCGTCCTCGTGCTCCATGCGATACAAGTACACGTACTTCAACACGTTCAAGTAGTAGTACACGCCCACAATAGAATTCAGTATGCCAATTACAACCAGCCAGACGTATCCGGATTGGATACCCGCGGCGAAGACAATCACCTTGGCGACGAATCCGCCAAAAGGAGGCATTCCTGCGAGCGAGAGGAATGCGGCCAGCATTATGAGCGCCAGCGCAGGCGACCGGCGGCTAAGGCCTCGATAGGCATCGTAATCGTCCGATCCCGTAACGCGCCCCACGGCCATGACAATACCAAAGGCCGCCAGGTTTGTTACGATGTACGCCAGCATGTAGAAGACCACGCTCGCAATGCCCAGCTGTGACAGCGCAACAATTCCAATCATGGCGTAACCGGCGTGAGCGATCGACGAGTATGCAAGCAGTCGCTTTAGGTTCCGCTGCGGCAATGCCAACAAGTTTCCGACAGTCATGGTCACGGCCGACAGGACTGCGAAGACCATGGTCCAATTTATCGAGAAGCCGCCAAACGCCACCAGGAATAGACGCGCAATCACTGCGAATCCAGCCGCTTTGGATGCTGTGGATAGAAAGCCGGCGATAGGAGTCGGGGAACCCTCATAGACGTCCGGCGCCCAGAAGTGGAACGGGACAATCGAGACTTTGAAGCCGAGGCCGACGATGATGAGCAGCAAGATGCCCAAGATAGGAGGAAGGGCGATCTGTCCGGACTTTAGTGCGTTCGCCAGAGTGTAAATATTCGTCGTCCCTGCCAACCCGAACAGCAAACTAAAACCATAGAGCATCACCGCGGAAGTCATCGCGCCATAAAGCAGGTATTTGAGCCCAGATTCCGTGGAGCGGTCGTCCGAAAGCATGAAACCGGCCAACACATAGAGTGGGATGGACGTCGTCTCTACAGCAAGGTAAAGCAGGATGAGATCGGCTGCAGAGGCCATCAGGCACATGCCAATTGTCGAGGCAAGCATGAGCAAATAGGCTTCTCCTCGATGTCCAACCTTGTCATGATCCATCAGGAAGAGCGCCGTGATCCCCGCACCGAAGATGAAGAGCATCTTGAAGAAGAAGCCGAGCCAGTCGAACCGGATGGTATCCCCAAAGGTAGTGCTCGGAGCGCCAGGTCGGCCAAACAGCAGGCTGAGAATCATAGTAAGCAGCAACCCGGCCGCAGTCAGCCAGCCAATGTTTCGCCTCCGGTCTTCCTTCAGGAACGGTTCGACGATCAAGAGGGCGACTGCCAGGATCAGTATCAGAGTTTCGGGCAGGATGGAGAGAAATGCTGTGGATGTATACATTCAGGCGGCTCCCAGCAGGCGCAGGATGTTATTCACGCCAGTTTGCACCATGGGAACGATGATGACCGGGAAAAGGCCAATACCAACCATCAAGCTGCAAAGGACTGCAACTGCCAGCTTGTCCAAGGCGGTCACCGGACCGATGTGTCCTTCGAGTTTTTCGGGCATCGCCCCAAAGAACACGCGTCGCACGACCAGCATCACATAAGCTGCCGTGACAATGATGGAAATCGATGCGATCACCGCCACGAGCCATTGAGTTTTCCAGACGCCCAGAAAGATTGGGAATTCGGCAATGAATCCTGAGAAACCCGGCATACCCATGGAGACGAGGCTGCCGATTATGAAGCCGACGGCGGGCCACGGCATAATCCTGGCCATGCCGCCCAAATCGGGGATGTGGCGAGTATGGGCGCGGTCGTAAACCATGCCGACGACAGCAAAGAAGAGAGCCGTCATTATGCCGTGCGAGAACATCTGCAGGCCGGCGCCTGTAAGCCCTTCGCGAGACAGCGTGGACAACCCCAGCATCACCAGCCCCATGTGCGATACGGAGGAGAAGCCGATGACGTACTTGAAGTCCGTCTGCACAAAGGCGATGAAGGCGCCGTACACTACGGCGACGGCCGCGCACAGCATAATAAGCCAAGACCAATGCTTTGCACCCTCTGGGAGCAGCATGATACCCACCCGTAGTGCCGCGAAAGCGCCGAGCTTCATCAACACGCCGGCGTGGAACATTGAGACCGCAGTGGGCGCTGCAACGTGGCCGTCAGGCGACCAGTTGTGAAAGGGCCAGATGCCGCCCAAGACTGCAAAGCCAAAGAATACAGGTAGAAACCAGAGATTCTGGAACGCGACCGAGAACCCCGCCTTTTCCATCTGGAGCATGTCGAACGTATATGTTCCGGTATTCTGACCAGCCACCCAATACATGGCGAGCGCGCCGACCAGCGCAACGACCGAACCGATGAACAGGTACAGGGTCAGCTTCATAGCCGCATATTCCCGAGTCTGAGCCCAACCCCAGATAGAAATCAACAAGTACATCGGGAACACGGCAATTTCGTAGAAGAAGAACAGCATGAAAAGATCAAGCGAAACAAACACTCCGAAAACGCCGCTGGCCAGGATGAAGAGGAAGGCAAAGAACTCACGCGGGCGATCCTGGATCCCTGCCGAGACGTGATTGTTTTCTTCACCCCACGAGATCAGCACGCCCGTGAACATCACCACACCCGTGAGAAGCACCAGAGGTGTGCTGATGCCGTCTACGCCGAAGTGCAGGCTGATACCGAGCGCCGGGAGCCAGCTGTACTGCTCCACGAACTGATAGCCGGTCATGTGCTGGGTCAGATACTGAACAAAGACCGCCAGGGATAGCAAAAGCTCAAGAGAAGCCGCCGACAGCGCAATCGAACGGACCAAATCCTTTTTCTGGGCCGGCATCAGCAAGATGATCAACGCTGCGGCCTGCGGTGTGAAAACGATCACACTCAAGTACGGAAAAAACATCATCCACCTCTTAGAACAAGTGCAACACAGCCTTGTTGATTATGTCAAGAATCCAGGCGGGCCATACGCCGATGACCAGGATCAATCCCATCAGCGGCGCCATGACGAATACTTCGCGCGGTGTCATCTCGGTCAAGCGGTGCTCACCCTTCGCCCAGTGCTCGTTGAGAGGTCCATGCAAGACTTTCATGATGCCTTTCAAAATGTACGCACCGGTAAACAGCACTCCAAGCATCGATATTGCAGTGTACGGCGTCAACAAAGGATACGTACCCCTTACAACGAGGAATTCCGACACGAAACCGTTCAGCCCCGGCAGGCCGAGTGAGGCCATTGACGTAAAAATGAGAATCCCGCCATAAATCGGGACAAGTGGGAATAAACCGCCAAATTCATTCAGGTTCCGTGTATGGGTCCGCTCGTATATCACGCCGACAAGAAAGAACATTCCGGCTGCCGACAGGCCGTGGTTGAACATCTGAAGGATCGCGCCGTTCAAAGCAATCCGCGCATCGCTGGTTCCCGTCGCCAGTGCCGCGGCTGCCACGCCGAGCACGACAAAGCCCATGTGGTTCACAGATGAATATGCGACAAGTCGCTTGAAGTCGGTTTGGCCGAAAGAACCAAAGGCGCCAAAGACAATAGCAGCCGTCGCCAGAAAGGCCAGCGCAAAGGCGAAATGTTTGGCTTCCGCAGGATACAGCGGCAACACCAGCCGCAGGAAACCATAGGCGCCAAGCTTCAACAACACACCCGCCAGGATCATGGAACCAGCCGTCGGAGCCTCGGTATGGGCATCGGGGAGCCAGGTATGGAAAGGCCAAATGGGAACCTTGACCGCAAAGGCAATCACAAACGCCCAGAATACAACTGTCTTCACAGTCTCAATCGGGAAACCCAGCAACGAGCCTTGAGCAGTGGTCCATTTGGCGGTAATGGTTGCAAGGTCAAACGTGCCAAAAAGCGCCCCGAGCAACTGAATTCCGAGCAGCAGCCCCAGGGAACCGCCCATGGTATAGATCATGAACTTGAGAGATGCATAATCCCTATTGGCGCTCCCCCATTGATTGATGAGGAAGTACATCGGGACGAGACCGACCTCCCAGAAGACAAAGAACAGGAGAAGGTCGAGGGCCAGGAAGACTCCAAGCATGCCCGTCTCGAGGAACAGAAACAACATCATGTAAGGTTTGACACGGTCGGTCACGCTGAAAGAGGCCAGGATTGCGAGAGGCGTGAGCAGCGTGGTCAGCAGGACCATCGTAAGCGAAAGCCCGTCCACGCCCAGATGCAGGGAGGAATTGATGGCTGCGTACCACGAATGCTGTTCCTGAAATTGAAATCCACTTGCGTCAGCCTTGAATTGAGACCACAAGTAGATGGATAGGATCAGGGGAATCAGGCTCACAATGAATGCGAACCAACGGAGAAGTTTTATGTTCTTGCCGGGCAGAAAGAGCAGAACTACCGCCGAAAGCGCCGGAATGAACAGAATGAGACTCAGAAGATGGGTGTTGAGGAATTCCGCCATGCTACACTCTCATCAGCAAGAAATAGATCAAGCCCGCAATGGCAAGCAGCAGCAAAAGGGACACCAGCATGTACTGTTGGATATGCCCCGATTGGATGGGCCGCATGTTGCGCCCGGACCATTTCACCACGCGGCTCGTGCCGTCGCCGAAAAAACCGTTGATAACGGGTTTGTCAATATAGTTCCGAAGACTCGACCCAATGTCGGCAGCGATCTTGCCAAACAAGTGCAGGATGCCGTCGATCAGGACCTTGTCCATCCACTGGTAGACGAAGGTCTCGGCGAACCAGATTGCAGGCCTCACAAACAGGAAGCCATAGATCTCGTCAAAATACCACTTGTTCTTGAGAACAGGAATTTGCAGGAAGTCCTCTTCCTCAACCCGTACCCGTCGGTAGACCAGCCAGCCGATCAGCAGGCCCCCAAGTGCCACGGTCAATGAAGTCAGCAGCGGGACGATGTTGAAGGGAGTCGCTTCGGGGGGTACGGCGAGCGTGCTCCCCACAAATTCATGGAACCAATTCGGAATCAATCCGACCGGTGAACCATTCCGGCATACCGACCCAGCCGTATCCGATCGCAAAAGACTGACAGCACAATGAGGGGAACCGTCATGGTCCATTTGGTCTCCTGTGCGTGATGGGCCGCCTCGGTCCGAGGCTCACCCAGGAAAGTCAACGTAATCTGCCGCATCGTATAGAAAGCAGTCAGGAATGCCGCGAGCGCCAATGTAATGAAAACCGCCATATGCCCGTTGAAAGTGCTCGCCAGGATTTCGTCCTTCGACCAGAAACCGGCAGTCAGGACGGGGAAACCCGAAAGAGCAAAGCCGCCGATGAGGAATGTCCAGAAGGTGATCGGCATTTTCTTCCGCAGACCGCCCATATTGAACATGTTTTGCGGGTCCATTGCATGATCGCCCGTGTGCAGGACGCCATGTTCCATGCCATGAATAACCGATCCGGAACCGAGGAATAGAAGCGCCTTGAAGAAGGCGTGCGTCATTAAATGAAAGGCTGCCGCGACGTACGCGCCAGAACCGAGTGCGGCGACCATATATCCGAGCTGTGAAATCGTCGAATATGCCAGCACGCGCTTGATATCATTCTGTGCCACAGCGATGGTCGCCGCAAACAACGCCGTAAAGGCTCCAATGAATGCCACAAAGGTCATCGTTCGCGGATCCAGGCTCAAAAGCGGGAACATCCGGATGATCATGTAAACGCCCGCAGAGACCATCGTCGCTGCATGGATCATCGCACTCACAGGCGTCGGCCCTTCCATAGCGTCGGGCAGCCACACGTGTAGGGGGAACTGCGCAGACTTTCCGATGGTGCCGATGAAGAGCAGCAAACCAATCAAGCCCGCGGCCGAGAGGCCCAGAATGGGCGTGGGCACCGTTGCGAGAGTGTGCAGAACCTGTGCAGCAAATATCTCGCGGAATGACAGGGTTCCAGTTGCGGAATACACGAACGCGATGCCGAGCAGCATGAACACATCACCAATTCGCGTCGTCATGAAGGCCTTGACCGCGGCGTCACGTGCGGAAGGCTTCGCGTACCAGAAACCGATCAACAAGTAGGAGCACAAGCCCATGATCTCCCAACCTACAAAGAGCGTGAGCAGGTTGTCCGAGAGCACGAGTACCAGCATGCCAAATGCGAACAGGCTGATGAAGGCGAAAAAACGCGAGTACATCGGTTCAATCGAAGGAACCAGGTGCTTGTGGCCTTGGTCTTCCACCGTTGCACCGTGCGGCGGCAAGCCCGGTTGATCGTGGTCGCCTGCAGGCTGTCCAAAGTTGTGGTAACCAACGCTGTAAAGGAAGATCATCAACACGGTCCACGCAACGAAGAACAGCGTGGCAGCAGAGAGCGGATCGACCAAAATGCCTATCTTGAGCCAGGTGTCGGCAGTTGGAATCCAGTTTATGGAAGATGCAAACGGTTGTTTGCCAAGCTCATGTACCCCCAGAGCCCGGACAAAAACGATCATGGCGCCCAGCCAGGAAAGGAATGCCCCGCCGATCGCCAGCGTATGGCTGAGCGCCTTGTTCCGATTCGTGAACAGAAGGATCAGGAAGAATGCCAGTATTGGGGGTAAAGGAATGAGCCAGATAAGTGTTTCAGTCGTCATGAGGTCTCCAAAACCTTCGAGCCTTTGAACCCCTGGGGTTCCGGCGTGCTTCGCTCACAAGGAACCGTATTACCACTTCATCATGTCAATATCGTCGGCAATGACTGTGTTCCGCTGGCGGTAAACGGAAATCACCAATGCCAAGACCCACCGCCACCTCGGCCGCGGCCACGGCAAACACGATGATCGCAAACACCTGGCCGGTCATCTGGGTTACATCACCGTAGCGCCAAAATGAGACCAGGTTGATGTTCACTGCATTGAGCATCAATTCCACGCCGAGCAGAATCGCCACTGCGTTCTTGCGAGAGAGCACGCCAAACAAACCGATGCAGAACAATGCCGCCGAGAGGATGAGATACCATGAAAGGGGAATCATCCGAGACTCCTATTTTCGGGTAAATGCGACGTAAACGGCGCCAACCAGCGCCGCCAGCAGCAGCACGGAGGCGACTTCAAACGGCAGGACAAATGCATCCGGCGAATCAGTGCATTGCCCAATTGGCCGACCGAATCGAAACCTGACGGAATATCGGCCGCAACTTTGGAAAAACCGCTCCAACTCTGAAGCATCCAGATCAGCCCCGAAAAAGTAAGCGCGGCGAGGACGACGTTGAGCCACCATCCGGCATTTAGCTGAGGTCCCCGGTCCCGCATTTCTTTGCGGGTCAGCATCACTGCAAAAATGAAGAGGATCGCGATCGCGCCGATATAGATAACCACCTGCACCACGGCCAGGAAACCCGCATTGAGGAAGGCATACAGGACCGCCACTCCGAACAGAGTGACGATCAGCCAGAGCGCAGCGTGAATGAGGTTGCGGGTGGTCACGACCATGAGGGCTGACCCGAGGATAACTGCTCCCACGACCAGAAAGATAATCTGCATAATCGTCATGTAACTCTCCGCCCTCACCTCCCGCTCCCGTGCACCGAGGAACGCCCCCAAGGTGAGAGATAGCCTGCTAAGGATGAGCCGTAATCGACTGCACTGGACGGTCGTACTTCTCGCGCTGGCGCTTGCTGAAGCTGCGCAGGATTTCGACAATTATCAGGGCCAGCACGATGTTCATCAAAAGCATCCCCGCTACGTGGACTGCAACGCTTGTTCCACGCAGGATCGCGTTCATCAATGCGGTCGCTATCAGGATCGCGAACGCCAACGGCGTCAGGAACTTCCAGTTGAAAGCCAGCATGTGGTCGATACGAATGCGCATCACGGTGTAACGAATCCACATGATGACCCAATAGCCGAACATGGCCTTGCCGAGCAAGATGACCGCAGCGACAAGCGGCCCAAGATTCTCCAGACCAAAGAAACGATATCCGCCAAAAAAGAGAATAGCCCAGAACCCGCCAAAAGTAAAAGCGTGCAGGAGCTCGCCCGCATAGAAGAGGCCGAACTTCATGCCGGTGTATTCAATGTGAAAACCGGCAACGATTTCCGACTCGGCCTCGTTCATGTCAAAAGGCGAGCGGCCAAGCTCGGCAATCGCGGCGATCATGAAGATGATTGCCGCCAGGGGTGCCAGCAGGACAAACCACGTGCTCTGCGCCTGGATAATGGCATTCATCCCCATCGAGCCTGCCAGGATGGTTGGAATGAGCATCGTCGCGATCATCGGCACTTCGAAAGAGACCAGCACGGCCACCTGACGGAAGGCGCCGATCAGAGCGAACTTGTTGTTCGACGACCAGGCCGCCATAATGATGGAGAGTGTTCCAATGGCGCCGGCGGCAATGATGTAGAGCGCGCCGACGTTCAAGTCGACGCCAAAGATCACGGGCGCAAGCGGCACGATGGCCCACAAGAGAAGCACCGACATCAGGGAGAGAATGGGCGCCAGGTTGTAGACGACGCGGTCGGCACCGTCAGGCGTGATGTCTTCCTTAATCAGCAGCTTGACGATATCCGCGAATGGCTGGATGATTCCGAAGGGACCCACGCGATTGGGGCCGAGGCGATCCTGGAAGCGGGCTACCACTTTGCGTTCCACCCAGACGAGCAGAATATCCAGAAGCATCATCAGGGATACCAGCACAACTACGCCGATCAACTGGAGCAGCAAACTGGCCAGCCAGGCGGGTAAGCCCCATCCAACCAGCAAGCCCGTCAGCCACTGAGCGATGAAATTAACCGGGTTGGTCCATAAATTCATTGATTGCTCCCAAACCACCGAGCCGATGCTCAGCCACGTGCAGGGTGAGGATCGCTTACACAAAGAAAAGGCTGGAAGGTCACTGCCTTTCAGCCTTGGAAACTTCCGAACTTATCAAACCCATTCCAACAGGCCCTTGCGCCAGGCATAGACCAGGCCTGCGATCAAGATGACGATGAAGACAATGCCTTCAAGGACGGCAAACAACGGCAGCTTGCCTAGTGAAACAGCCCATGGAAAAAGGAATACCGTTTCCACATCGAACACAAGGAAAACCAGCGCGAAGATATAATACTGCGCCTTGAATTGCACCCAATTCTCCCCAACCGTCTCCATGCCACATTCGTAGGTGCTTTGCTTGATGGGATTGGGTTTCTTGGGTGAAATAATCCACGAAGTTACGATCGCAGCCGTAGGAACGAGCGCACCCACCACCACGAACAAACCAACATAGAGCCATTCGTTCTGCATGGCAACTCCGTTAATAAAGAAATGCCCGTGCCGTTTACCAGCACGGGCGCTATTGTACCATGAAGAACAAGCAGGCATTGCTGCAGGGCGCCCATTCTCGGGTGATATTCGTCATATATTTGTTCATACGAATATACTCAATTATGCCCCGTGGCCTATTCGCCTCCACAGCCATTTGAGAACATCGTCCGCAAAAGGGAATCCAAGCACCGCCCCAATGACAGATCCGATGCCACCAGCGGTGCGCGCAAAGTTCCCGTTGAGGCCAAAAAAGTTGGTGGCTTCGATTTGCACCGTTTGAGCGGAAATCGCCTCGCGGCTTTCCGCTCCGCTAACCCTATCCACGAAGCGCAGGAACAACCAAGCAGTGCCACGGTACGTTCCCGACTCGGTTGGGTGAATGCTCCAATAGAACGTAACCGATTGACCCGGAAGCAGCGGTTCGCTGATTTGATCACTTGGACGGACTTCCGGCCCGGCAAGGTCCAGCCGCGCTTCTGCAATCACATCATGCGTGTCGTACAGGTTTGGAACCTGCACAGTCTGCCCGGTGACGGTATGGCCCTGAATCTCGGCAGTGGGCGTGAGATTGCCGAGTGTGTCCACCTCCAGGGTCAGGCGCAATACGTCCGCGTCCCCGGTGCGGATGCTCGGCGGATATTCAATTGTCAATCGTCTAGATTCGGGGATGGCTGGTGGAGGTGCAACAAGCGCAGGCTGCCCCGCGGTTGCCGTTGGCTCAATAACCGACGGCAGCTCGTTTTCCGCTGCCATCGTAGGTGCAGCACTGGTGCTGAAGCTGGCTGGCGTGCTAAGTTCCTGAATCGGTGCAGGGGCCGCAGGCTGCGACGTCAAGCCGCCGATGCAGCTCAGGACGATCAATCCGGTTCCCGCCAGGAGGAGAACCAACTTCCGCCGTGATGACATGACTGCTTCAGCAACGCGCAACAAAAACGGGAACGAATGACGACGAAGTCGGCAGTGTCATCTCCGTTGGGCTTATCGGCAGCACGTGCCGCTCCCGCGCCGCAGGCCATAATCCCCAAGCCAGCAGAGTCAGCGAAACAAGCAACAGGGCCAGGGCCAACGCCAGTCGCAATTTGCGCACGCCAAGATTATATACCACAAGACCCTAGCGCTTTTGATACCCGTGGGGCAAATTCAGTCCGCTGCTTTCACTGCCCTGAGCTTTTGCCGGACAATCGCAGACCTGAAAATGCGATCAAAGAAACCATAGTATCCATCCTTATCATACAGGATCATGTAGTCAGCGGGACCGTATTCCTCGGGTGTATACAAGATACCTGCATTGGCATTTATCTCGAGAATGTGGATGGATCCATCGGCCTTCATACGCATATCGCAGCGGCCATAGCCGGTGCCTCCAATCGCCAGATACATTTTGCGTCCGGCGTCCTGCAGCCGGGCGGCCAGCACCGGATCGGCGACCTGCCGGAATTCAAAAGGAACCGAGTAATCCCATTTGATATCGGTATGCCAGAATTCGTCACCCACCGGAAAGATCAGTTCAGTCGGAGGATACACGAATGGTTGTCCGAGATCTTCCGGGTTGTCCACGACCAGTACGTTGAACTCGCGTCCTACGATGAACTCTTCCACGCGCGCCGCGCCGAACTCGGAGGCGATCCGCCGGAACTGCGCGTGCAATTGCTCCAGGTCGTCCACGCGCAATTCACGCGTCATGCCAATGCTGCTGTAACTCTGTGGATGTTTGACCATGAGCGGAAAATGCAGGTTCTTCACAAGGCCATCGATTTTTTTCTCTGCCGAGATGCGATACCCTTTTGCAAAGCCAACGCCATGTGCTTCGGCAACTGCCTGCATATGCTCCCGAGTGGGATCGTAAAAGTTGCTGTCCGACCCGGTAAACGGAAGATTCAACGTCTCCAGCGCCTGGACGACATCCAAGCCCGGATAATCTTCGTCGGACGAGCCATCGCATAGGTTGAAATAGACGTCGAAGCGATGCTGATCGGCGACGGCGCGAATCTTCTCCATCACAGGCCGGCTCAACGTGACCATTTCCCACTCGCACGGATACTGCTTCATGAATTCGGCGGGCGTGAAACCATAGGTATCATCATCGTAGAGAACGCAGACTCGCATCGAGAATCTCCTCTTTTTTGAGGACACAGTATCACAAAAAGTCTCGCGATTCAACCCTTATTCTCGATCTCCAAAAAGGAAATTATGCACTGACACGCCACGAAGAATAGTTGTAGAATGGAATTGTCAAGGGATATCAATGGTCAAGACGAATCGAGGAAATAGATGCCTACCTACCCTCCTGAACCCTTTCGCATCAAAGTAACCGAGCCAATTCGACTCATCTCACACGAAGCGCGAAAGGCCGCACTGGAAGCAGCCGGCTACAATGTTTTTGCTCTAAAAGCTGAGGACATATTCATTGACCTCCTGACCGACTCGGGCACGGGCGCCATGAGCCAGGAGCAGTGGGCGGCGCTGATGCGTGGCGATGAGTCGTACGCCGGCGCGCGGTCGTTTCACCGCCTGAAGGCCGCGGTGGAGGACATATTCGGATTCAAGTATTTCGTTCCGGCGCACCAGGGACGGGCGGCCGAGAACATACTAAGTGCCGCCCTTGTCCGGCAGGGACATTACATCCCTTCGAACATGCACTTTGACACGACCGACGCCAATATTCGCGCCCGCGGCGGCCGGCCAACCAATCTCATCATTGACGAAGCATTTGACCCGGACAATCCGCATCCGTTCAAAGGCAACATGGATATCACCAAACTGAAGGCCTTCATCGAGAAAACGGGGCCGACGAATATTCCGTTTGGCATGGTCACGGTGACGAATAATGCAGGCGGCGGGCAGCCCGTTTCGATGGCCAATCTCAGGGCCATATCTGAGACGTACCACGCACACAACATCCCATTCTTCATCGATGCAGCACGCTATGCTGAAAACTGTTATTTCATCAGGCTGCGCGAGAAGGGCTACGAAAACAAACCCGTCATCGAAATCGCACGCGAGATGTTCAGCCTCGCAGACGGCATGACGATGTCCGCCAAGAAGGACGCGATTGTCAACATCGGCGGCCTCCTGTGCATGAACGATGAATCGCTCTTCCAAAATGTCAAGAACGAACTAATCCTGCGCGAAGGCTTCCCCACCTATGGTGGTCTCGCCGGCCGCGACCTGGACGCGATGGCAGTCGGACTTTACGAAGGCCTGGACGAGGCATATCTCGGCTATCGCCTGGCCCAGACGGCATATTTGGCAGCGCGCTTCAACGAAGCAGGTATACCTACGATCCAACCGGCGGGCGGGCACGCAGTCTATCTCGATGCGCAGGCAACCCTGCCACAGATCCCCCAGAGCGAGTTCCCCGGGCAAGCGCTGGCAGTCGAACTTTATCTCGAAGGTGCCATACGCGGCTCGGAGATCGGTTCGGTCATGTTTGCCTACCCCGATCCCGACACCGGTAAAATGATCTACCCGAAGCTTGAACTGCTACGGCTGGCCATCCCGCGCCGCACTTACACACAGAGCCACATGGACTACGTGGCCGACGTGGCCGGAAGAATCAAGTCGCATGCGCGGACCATCAAAGGATACAAATTCACCTATGCCCCGGAATTGCTGCGCCATTTCACAGCACGTTTCGAGCCTCTATAGTTCAACGTCACGGGCCGCCCTTCGTGCAACCACCACATTAATCATGCCTGCCGCGGCGTCGGACTGATAGTCCGCGGCCGAGACCCCCACAGAGTCCATGTTGGTAGTCGTCTCCACTGAATAGATTCTCCCACTGCTCGACCGCCTGGTGAGGAACATGACCCGCTGGCTCGATCCGCAACATGTCAACATTGAAGCGCTTCAGCCCCTTCATCTCCCGGCTCTTATCGCGGAGACGCTGGTTCGGCGCGGGATCACAAATGTCCAGACCGCCGATGCCTTCCTTAATCCTGATTCTTATGTTCCGACTTCGGCCTCAGAGCTTCCCGGCCTAGACAAAGCCATTGAACGGATCGTGCAGGCGGTGTGCCAACGCGAGTCAATTTGCGTCTGGGGGGATTTCGACGTGGACGGCCAAACCTCCACTGCGGTGCTCGTGCAGACTTTGCGTGCTCTCGGTGCAATCGTGACGTATTACATCCCGATTCGGGGAAAAGAAGGTCACGGGATCAACATTCAGAGCCTTGCTCCCCTGATTTCCGACGGCGCCAGGCTGATTCTGACATGCGATACGGGTATTACAGCCTTTGAAGCGGTGGACTACGCTCATGCCCACGGCGCGGAAGTCATCGTAACCGATCACCACGAATTGGGCGACACGCTTCCCGATACGGCCGCCGTGGTCAATCCACGGTTACTAGCCGATGATCATCCGCTGGCATATCTGGCAGGCGTGGGCGTAGCGTACAAAGTTGCCGAAGCTCTCTTGGACCCTGGGCGATGGCCGGTCAATCAGTTTCCGCAAAACTCGCTGCACGAACTCGTGCCAGACGATCTGCTCGATCTGGCTGCTCTGGGACTGATAGCCGACGTTGCCTTGCTAAAAGCCGACAGCCGGTATCTTGCCCAAAAAGGGATACAAGCCTTGCGGAGAACCAATCGTCTGGGTCTCAAGGTCATCGCGGATATGTCCGGCACAAGTCTTGAGACCCTGACGGAAGCAACCATCGGCTTTACCTTTGCACCCAGATTGAATGCTCTGGGCCGGCTTGCCGATGCCAACCCCGCCGTCGAACTCCTGCTCACGGAAGACGCCACTCGGGCACGCGTGCTGGCTGCCCAGATCGAGGGTCTGAACACGCAACGCCGTCTGTTGACAAACCAGGTCTATGAGGCTGCCGAGGCGCAACTGCGCGAGGATCCAGCTTTGCTCGCGGAGCCTGCGATCGTCCTTTCACATTCGAACTGGCCCGGCGGCGTGATTGGAATCGCCGCGAATAAGCTCGTGGAAACCTACCACAAACCGGCAATTCTCCTTGCGCGATACGACGACGGTTCATTGAGGGGGTCTGCCCGCTCGGTGGAAGGGCTCCATATAACCGAAGCAATCAAAGCCAATAGACAATACCTGGTCGGGTATGGCGGACACCCAATGGCCGCGGGTCTTTCGATTCAGACGGACCAATTTCCTGCATTTCGAAAAGCGTTCTACAAGACAGTGGAGAAGATGCTGGGGCCGGCTGAGACGCAGGAGCCCACTCTCCAAGTAGATGCATGGGTGAATCTCTCATCCGTTTCACTCCAACTGGCGCGTATAGTGGAGCAGTTGGCGCCTTTCGGTGCCGGCAATCAGCAGATCGCGTTAGCCACGCACGGTCTCGCATTGGAATCGGTACGTGAAATGGGCAGCGCTAAAGAGCATCGCCGGCTGGTGGTTGTGGACGAAGAAGGCGCAAAACAGGAGGTGTTGTGGTGGAGCGGCGGGAGGGAGACGCTGCCCGAGGCCTTCGCCAAGCCGGGCAGCCGGTTTGATCTGGCATATTCGCTTAGGGCAAACTCGTTCCGCGGTGAGCCCCGCATCGCCCTCGAGTTAATAGACTATCAGATAGTCCGGGAAGCGCCAGTCGAAATTGGCGGCTTTAGGCCCAAAGTCGTGGATATGCGAAATCGGGCTGCGAAGTTGAGTGACTTGGGGCCAAGGATTCTCGTGTGGGCCGAAGGGGCAGACAAAGGCAAAGGCTCTGATCGGGTTCATCTGCGGCAGGCAGACGAGTTGGCCATCTGGACGCCCCCTCCCTCGCCCGCGGAACTTCGCGTGGCGCTCACGACTGTAAGGCCAAGAACGATCTATCTGTTCGCGGCAGTCCCCGATCCTGAGAAGGCCGAGGCGTTTCTTGAGCGCCTTGCAGGAATGGTCAAGTTTACCTTCCATCAGCGCAGCGGCCGAACGCGGCTGAACGAGTTGGCAGCTGCGACTGCCCAAGCCGAGATCACTGTTCGCCTGGGGCTGGAATGGCTGGCCGCAGGCGGACATCTAAAGATCGAAGATAACAGTGGCGAATTGCAGCTATCCCCGGAAAGTGATATCCCCAACAAATATCTTCAAGCTGAACTCTACATCGCCATAACCGGAGTGTTGGAGGAGACCACGGCCTACCGCCAGCATTTCATCCGAGCCGAGGCGGAGACATTGTTTCCGACCTGATCGAACCGGGTATCATCGACCAAGCTGCCGATTGCTTATGGAAGCGAATTGCGCTTTTGTCAAGCGAGCAAGATCTTCGACGCGAAGCCTGAGATTCAATCCCCGCTGCCCACCAGAAACATGGATCTCGTCGAATTCACGCGCGGCAATATCGATGACCACCTTGAAGCCTTTATTGATCAACGCCAGCGGCGAGATTCCACCGGCCTGCAGGCCTGTGATTGCCTCGGCCTCTCGCTCCGTGGGCAAATGCAACTTCTTTTCGCCGACGGCGGCCGACAGGAGCTTCAAATCAACTGTGGCATTGCCGGGCACAACGGCAAGCAGGGGTTGCTTTTGCCCATCACGCGTGACGACGATTGTTTTGAACACGATGGCCGGGTCAACGTGGAGTAAGGCTGCCGTTTCGAGGGCCCCAAGCTTCTCGACCGGCAGATCAAAAGCCGCATATTCAACTTCATGTAAATCAAGGAGCCGCGTAACGTTGTTTACCTGCGCCACATTTGCATTATACCCTCCAGGGTTGCGCCCCGATGCATTTCCGATTATAGTGACAAAACACAGCCGATCGCCGATCTCAGCATCCATTTTCATGAACTTATGGATAAGCTCAGGATCAACGATGCGATTCTTTCCCTGAACGCGCCCCGGCACGCCTGTCCGCGCCTGCAGTGGAACTGCGATGACCAACCCCAGGGGAGATGGCACGCGTAAGCAAGTCGCCATAGGAGAAAGCCCAACATTGTCTGTCGTCCGGAAATTCATACTGTGGTGCAAGTCCCTCTTGGGCACAAACAAGATTCATTGGATACTTTTTTTCCTGATTTTGTGCGTGGGAATCTTTGCGCGGATTTGGGAGTTTGGGAGGCTGCCACCGGGCCTTAACGCGGACGAAGCGTCGATTGGCGTTGATGCATTCAGCCTCCTGCACTATGGCATGGATCGAAATGGCGTTTCCTTTCCAATGCAGTTTATCTCCTGGGGTAGTGGACAGAATGCTCTTTATGGCTACCTATTAATTCCCGTCATCGCACTCTTGGGCCTGACTCCGACGGCTGTCCGTTTGCCGATGCTGGTCAGCGGCATCTTGTCGTTGCCTTTGGTTTATCTGGTCGGGAAAGAGACGTTTGACCAACGCTTCGGATTGTTGTCAATGTTCTTCCTGGCCATCAGCCCCTGGCACATTTTGTTATCACGCTGGGGCCTCGAATCAAATATCTTTCCGTTTGTTTTCCTGGCAGGGTATGTATGCTTGATCTACACAAGGAAGAACAGAATCCTATTCATAATTGCCTGCTTCATTTTTGGGCTGGCACTATATGCCTATGGGACCTCCTATGCGATGGTGCCGCTATTCCTGATCGGAGCGGCATTGATAGTTGCCAGATCGAAGATTTTGCCCGGAAAGACCTTATTCGCTGGTCTGCTGATTTTTCTGGTTACCGCGATTCCCATCGGGCTTTTCATTTTTGTGAATCTATTCGGGTGGAACTCTATCCGGCTTGGCCCGGTTACGGTGCCCCGCTTGCCAGTGCAGGCACGATACCAATCCGAGACTCTGCTTTCCCAGGGCAATCCTTGGCCGGGCGCGGCGGAAAATCTCTGGGCAACACTCAGGCTCTTATTCACGCAATCCGACGGGCTGATTTACAATGAAGTCGATCCTTACGGCTATTTCTACGGATTTACCTTGCCGCTGGCGGCGATCGGGATCGTCATCCTGACTATGGGGAAGAAGGGATCTAACAGGCCAGCTCACCTACTCCTTCTTGCCTGGCTCGGAGGCTCCATGGTTGTGGGCATCCTACAACCGGCAAATATCAATCGCCTGAATATCATATTCATTCCACTCATTTTGTGTGTTGCCGTATGCCTCGTGTGGCTGAATACGCAGGTCAAATACGCCCTGTCCGTTTCTATCGGCATTCTCATGCTGGGCTTTGTTTTCTTTTCCTTTTCATATCATGGGCCGGAATATCGGCAACAAATCGACTTCAAGTTCCACGTCGGCCTCCTGCCCACGCTGGCATTCGCGCGGCAGGTTGGGAACGGTCCCATATGCATGACCGACCAAATCAATATGCCGTACATTTTTGCTCTGTTTGCAGAGCAACTGAATCCAGCCAGTTTCCTAAGCACAGTGGTATATGCAGATCCTCAGGCTCCTCTGCGAGAGGTTCTATCATTTGGTCGCTACACTTTCGGAATAAAGAGCTGTACAAGCACTCCGCCTCCGATCTACGTGGCAGCATCCGGTGAAACCCCGTCCCATTTGGGAAACAAGTACAAATATGAGTTCTTCGGGGACTATGCCGTCTACTATCCCAAGCCATGAATCCGCAGACAAGACGATGTCGAGACCGCGTGAATGAAAGAATCTGGTAAACGTTCCCCGTTCCGAGAAATCGGCCAGCTGGCGCAGTGGCTTGCGGCGCGCCTGGGCGGCCTTCCCTGGGGAACCGCCGCAATATTGGCGATGGGAATCATTCTGGCCGTCGCTCTGCGCTATAGTCTGCTGGATTTTAAGTCAACGGATTACTTCGGTGCGCTTAGATCCTGGTACAACGCAATTAGGACGGGCGGCTATTCGGCCTTCGCGACCAACTTCTCAAACTACAATCCGCCGTACCTTTATGTTCTGTATTTAATTGTGCGGTTCCTTCCCGGAATTCCTGGGGTAGTCGCCGTGAAGCTGCCGGCATTGACAGCCGATTTTGTTTGCGCCGGTTTTGTCTACCTCATCGTGCGCCTCAAATTCCTGAAGGGACGTGCGCCCGTCTGGGCGGCCATGGCAATGCTCTTCGCACCCAGCGTGGTTCTTAATAGTGCTTTTTGGGGACAAGCGGACAGTCTCTACACCGCCGGGATATTGGCCTGCACGTACTTCCTGATGAGCCGAAGAAATGCCCTTGCCATTCTTGCTTTTGCCGTGGCGCTGGCGCTGAAGTTGCAGGCGATATTTCTGGCACCTTTTCTATTCGTGCTATTGGTACGCCGGGTTTACTCCTGGAAGTATCTCGTGTTTGTTCCAGCCATTCTGGTACTGGCATTACTGCCAGCCTGGCTTGCGGGCAGGCCCTTAATGGACCTTCTCAACATATATCTGTTCCAGGCATCTGAGTTCCAGTGGCTTACCATGAACGCCCCCAGTCTCTATTCCTGGCTCCCTGCGACAAATCAGGTTTTCAACCTGCTCTACGTGCCTGGAGTGCTTATAGGCGCGATCGCAGCCTTCATGTTTACAGTCATCGTATACAAGGCCAAGAATCAACTGACGCGGCCGTTGGTGCTGGAGCTAACCCTCATCATCCTGCTGCTGATGCCCTTTTTTCTGCCGAAAATGCATGACCGGTATTTCTACCCGACGGATGTTCTATCTATCGCATTCGCCTTCTATTTTCCCCAGTTCTTCTACGTTCCGATCCTCATCGGCGGTGTTTCTTTTCTCGCATACCAACAATTCCTATTTGGTTCAGAATTGGTCCCCCTCCCGATCCTGACTCTGGCCCTGCTCGTTGTGATCGCCATCCTGCTATACCACACGATCCTTGCCCTCTATTTGCCGCCACTAGGAGAACACATGTCTTGGAATCAGGGCATTGCAAGCCCTGCCGCAGGGCTCGATCCGCAACCTATCGCGGACCAGAAATCGGAAAAACCCCAGACGCAGTAGAATTACAGTTGTGAGATCCGCAACAGCGGCCATTCCGCTTGAAAAGCTCCTGGAACAGCTGCCTGATACCTATACGCTGGCTGACAAGGAGCTGATTCAACGCGCCTATCGAACGGCGGAGGAGGCCCATCGGGGCCAGGAGCGCAACTCCGGCGAACCCTACATTAACCATTGTCTGGCGGTGGCTCAAATTCTAGCCGAAATGCGGGTGCCTCCGGATGTGTTGGCTGCGGGGCTTCTGCACGATGTAGTGGAGGACACTCCTCTTACGTTGAACGACATTCAACGGGATTTTGGGGATACGGTCGCGGCACTCGTAAATGGTGTCACAAAACTTACCAATTTGCCGCGCGTTTCGCGCGATGATCAACACGCCGAAAGCAAGTCGTCCGGCATAGCCGCCGAAGGGCACCCAAAGACTGCCGCCTTGGGCCGCCGCCCGGATATGGCCTCAGAGACCCTTCGCAAGACATTCCTGGCGATGGGCGACGACGTGCGCGTGGTGTTGATCAAGCTGGCTGACCGCCTGCACAACATGCGAACACTGGGTTATATGCCGGAGGCGAAACGCAGGCGGATCGCCCAGCAGACGCTGGATATTTTTGCGCCGCTGGCTAACCGCCTGGGCATTTGGCAAATCAAGTGGGAACTGGAAGACCTGGCTTTCCGCTATGTTGATCCCGTAAAGTACAAGGAGATCGCCGAACAGCTTGCCGAGCGCCGCCCCGACCGCGAGGCCCAAATCGAAGCCATCGTCGAAAGCTTGAAGAAGCTTTTCGATGAGCACGATATCAAAATGGAGATAAGCGGCCGTCCGAAGCACATTTACTCGATCTACAAGAAGATGAAGGAAAAGGGCAAGGCTTTCGAACTCGTCCGTGATGTCCGGGCAGTACGCCTGATTGTTCCCGACGTCACCGCCTGCTACACGGCATTGGGGTTGATCCACACCCATTGGCGTCCGATCCCCGGCGAATTTGATGACTACATTGCCGCGCCGAAGGACAACTTCTATCAGTCGCTGCACACAGCCGTCATCTGGGATGACGGCAAGCCGCTTGAAGTCCAGATCCGCACATCGGAAATGCACCAAAACGCGGAATATGGGATTGCCGCGCATTGGCGCTACAAAGAGGGCGCAAAGCGTGACAAGGGTTATGAGCAGCGCATCAACTGGCTGCGAAACATGATGGAATGGCGCTCCGACGTTAACGACGCCACTGAATTTGTCGAGTCAATGCAATCTGACGTGTTCCAGGACCGCGTCTATGTGTTCACGCCGCGCGGAGATATTATTGATATGCCTGCGGGCTCAACACCCATCGACTTCGCCTATCACGTACACACCGACATCGGGCATCGATGTCGGGGGGCCCGAGTCAACGGCAAACTCGTTCCGTTGTATCAACCGCTAAAAACGGGCGACCAAGTGGAGATCCTCACGGCCAAGCGCGGCGGTCCCAGCCGAGACTGGTTGAATTCCAATCTGGGACTTGTTCTCACGCAGCGGGCCAAATCGAAAATACGCCTGTGGTTCAAGAAGGAGGATTATCAACAGAATCTTTCGCAGGGACGCCTGGTGCTCGAACGCGAATTGCAGAGGCTGGGCATTCCCGAAGTCAATTTCGAGAAGATGGCTCGAGATCTAGGCTTCAAAACGCCTGACGAAATGTTCGTCGATCTGGGTACAGGCGACCTCTCTGTCAGCAAAGTCATCCGGGAAATCGCCGAGACGGAGGAGAACGCAAACTTAATCACCGCAGGCGCTCCGACAATCGAGGCCCGACCCACCAACGCCGTGGATGTCGTGGGACTAAAGGGCTTGCTCACTACAATGGGCAGGTGCTGCAACCCGACCCCGGGCGACCAAATCGTCGGTTACATCACGCGTGGACGGGGAGCTACGATTCATCGACAGGACTGCCCGAACATCTTACGGCTCGGCCTGCAGGACCGTGAGCGTCTGGTCCGGGTGGATTGGGGCACGGAAGTCCGCACATATCCCGTTCCAATTCACATTCGGGCCTACGATCGTCAGGGCCTGATGGGCGATATTTCGAACTTGCTCGACGGAGAAGGTGTGAACATTGCAGACGTGAAAGTGAACGTAAATCGAAGCCTGGCGGAATTGAGATTGATCGTTGAGGTGCAGGATATCTTCCAATTGAGCAAAGTCCTCACAAAACTCGAGAACGTGCCTAACGTCATGGAGGCCCATCGTGTAAGCGGCTGAGGCCGCGGCCAGCCCCTGATTCCCCCCTCCTCTCTAATCCTACAGCAGAAAATTGATAGTGGTATAATCCGCCCGCTTTGGAGAAATCGTTGCTTAATGTGCGGGCGGCCCAAGACCGCATCCTGGGTCACTTCCGTGCCGTTGAGACCGAGAGGCTGGCTCTCAGCTTGTGCGCTGGACGTGTCCTCGCTGCAGATATTCTCTCTTCAGATCTGCCGGCTTTCAACAACTCATCTGTCGACGGATTCGCGGTCATAGTGGCCGACCTGGAGAATGCATCCCCCCTTTCGCCGATAACGCTTCATGTAATTGCGGATATTCCCGCGGGTTCCGTCGCTGACATACGCCTGAAGCGCGGAGAAGCGGCACGGATCATGACAGGCGCGTCGCTGCCGGGCGGGGCCGACGCGGTCGTTATGATTGAAGATACGGACATTGGCATTCGGGGCGCCGGCGCGCCTGCGCCCGAAACCGTGAAGGCGACCAGGCCAGTGAAGTTGAGCGAAAATGTCCGCACACGCGGCATGGACATCCAAAGAGGCCACAAGGTATTGTTCGCCGGGAATCGCCTGCGAGCGCAAGACATGGGCCTGCTGGCAATGCTGGGCGTCGCCAACGTCAGCGTCTATCGAAAGCCACGCGCTGCGCTGCTTTCGAGCGGGGATGAACTGACCGAGGTGGATCAACCGCTGGCCCCGGGAAAGATCCGGGATACGAATTCATATACATTGGCCGTGTTGATTGCAGAGTCCGGTTGCGAGATTCTCTCACTGGGCATTGCACCCGACAACAGTGAGGCAATCCAATTCCTGCTGGATCAGGCCGTAGGGATAAATGCGGACATCATAATTTCCTCCGCGGGTGTAAGCGTTGGGGCTCTGGACTTTGTCAAAGATGTCGTCGAGTCGAACGGCAGCCTTGATTTCTGGCAGGTAAACATGCGCCCGGGAAAGCCTCTTGCATTCGGGGAGTATCGAGGCATTCCATTCACGGGCTTGCCCGGGAATCCGGTCTCCGCATTCGTTGGCTTCGAGGTGTTCGTTCGGCCCGCCTTGGGCAAGCTGGCGGGCCTGCGAAGCGATGCGCATCACCCGACGGTCAGAGTAACGCTGGCCGAAGCCGTTGAGTCCGATGGACGGGAAAGTTATTTGCGGGCCATCGTGGAGGCAAAGGACGGCATATGGTCGGCCAGGCTGACTGGAAATCAGGGCTCGGGCAATCTCTTGTCTCTTGTCAAAGCCAATGCTTTACTTATCGTCCCCGCTGGTGTAAAATCGCTTGCCATTGGCGCCCAGGCCGAAGCTTGGTTGCTATGAGGTGACATGGACAAGTGGCTTTATAGGATCTCTGTGGCGCTCGCAGTCTTGGGGATGCTCGTTTCTATCTACATGACCGTCTTTAAACTCACGGAAAACCAGAAAATGTGCCTTGGCAACGGGGGCTGTTCTGTTGTGAATTCCAGCATCTATGCTGAGGTGTATGGAATACCGGTTGCCGTTGTCGGCATCGGCGGTTATCTGGCCCTCCTCGCAGGCCTCCTGTTGGAGGACCGTCTTCCTTTCATGCATACCAATGGAACCATGCTGATTTTCGGGCTGGCTCTGGTGGGCTTCCTGTTCACCATCTACCTCATCTACGTTGAGCTGGCCCTGATCCATGCATTGTGCCCGTTCTGCGTGACATCGCAAATAACGATGACCTTGCTCTTCATACTTTCAGTAATCAGGCTGCTTCGACAGCCGACCTACTAGGAGGAACTTCATGGCCCGAATTCGCTGTCATTACGCAGATTGTGTATTCCTTGATGAAGGCTATTGTTCCGCAGCCGCTATTGAACTTGATCCTGACACCGGCTGCGCCACATACACGCCGAACGAGGAAGCGGCGAAAGAAGAATGGGATGATGAAGGAGAGCTTGACGAATGGGAGGATGAAGAAGCGGAGGATGAGGAAGAAGAATCATGGGATGAGGACGAAGACGAATTCTAGTTTCAAAAAAGTCAATCCAATCAAGACAGAAGGCCTCTTCAAACCAAAGAGGCCTTCTTTATAATCTTCTGAGATCTCTGGACTTTGGCTATGACGCGGCAGGAGTGCAAATGTGGCTCGCATACGGCAAGGCACTGCCCCTCAACGGGATCGGAAAATCTAGGAGCGCAACGCCGCTGGTCACTTTCCGCGTCAGGGCGCCCACCGACCTATTTAACGGCAAACCTATGGTCAGCCTTTGAGGATACTTTCCCCGGTTTCTCCGCCCATGATCGAAGCTGAAATTCCTCAGGATAGATCCGCGAAATGATAGAGCAGGATGCCCGCCGCAACCGCAAGATTCAATGAACTGGCGCGCCCCTGCATCGGCAAAGATACTGTAACATCACACGCCGCAATTCGTTCTCGAGAAAGCCCCTTCTGCTCGTTGCCGAGGAGAAGCAGCCAGGGTCGGTCTGCCTTGATTTGCCGATAATCCGCCTCGGCATGCGCGGATGTGCCGATCAGCTTTTGATGATGCTGTTGTGCCCAGTCGAAGAACTCCTCAAACGTGGTCTGAACTATCGGAATCCAGAACAAGGTCCCCAGGCTGGCACGCACGCAGGAGATGTGATACGGATCAACGCCGCCATCCAGCAAGAAGAGGGCCTCGCCACGTACGGCATCTAGTGTGCGTAGAATGGTCCCGACATTACCCGGATCCTGGGGCGAAACCAAAGCCGCTCCGCGACGGATCGACCCCACATTAGGCAGTTCGGTTCTTCTCTGATGCACCATGGCAAGGATCCCCTGAGGATTCTCCTTGTCGCTCAGTGATTCCAGTACCCGCGTTGTTAAGGCATGTGAGACGGCGGGTAGGCCTGCGACTAGATCGTGCGCAAAGCTGCTCGTAAGGCTCTCCGGCGCATACAGGATCGCTTCAACCGTCCAGCCCGCCTGGATGGCTTCGCCGACGTGGTGTATCCCTTCTACCAGGAACAACCCCGTCTCGGCGCGTGCCTTGCGCTGTCGCAGCGCCCGAGCTTGCTTGACCAGAGGATTGGCCAGGCTGGCAATCAGCGGTCGGTCCATCCCGCTATTTTACACAAGACGTGGACGCGAATCGCGACACCCTCATCGGCTACGCCGGTGCACCGCTCTCAAGGTTGTTTCACAACGTTCAATTTGGCGACCATGCCCGCCTCAAAGTGGCCCGGTTCGCCGCAAACGATCTGATATTCGCCCGGTTCGGTGGGCGCAGTAAAGCTGTTCTTCACCGACTGGCCAGGAGCGATCTGCGCAACTTCCCAGTACACGTTCGCCTGGTCTGCATTGGTGAAATGGGCCTGAACGTTGTGACTCAGTTTCATGATGATGAAGCTGTGTATGACGGCGCCATTGTTGGTCGCGCTAAAGGAAATTTGTTGACCAGCAGGCACAGTGAACTGATTCGGCGAGAATGTGAAATCGGTCATCGTCACATCTACGGACTGTGAGGGCTTGGCAGGACCGCCGCAGCCTGCGAGGACTATCGACAGTAACAACGCAATGCCCACAATAGAAACGGTTCGGTTCATGGAACTTCTGCTCCTTTGGGTGTTGTCGACTAGGATAGCAGGGAAGCCAGTGCAATGCAATACCGCCGGCATGAACTATAACGAGATTCTGCTGTTGAACGAAAATGAAGTAAACTTGGATGGTTGCATAGAATGAAACAGCATCAGATTTCCGTTCCCATTTTCGCTGACCTAAACCCGTCAACCCGCGTTCTTCTGGGGCCCGGGCCGGGAATGCCCCACCCACGCGTAATTCGCGCCTTGGGCGCGCCGACGCTCGGACATCTCGATCCGGAACTGCTGAAGATCTTTGAGGACGAACAGCAGTTGCTCCGATACGTTTTCCAGACTCAAAATCCATGGACGTTCGCCCTGTCCGGCACGGGTACTGCTGGCATGGAAGCGGCACTGACAAACTTGATTGAACCTGGAGACACAGTGCTGGCATGCGTCTGCGGATATTTCGGCGCGCGGTTGGCCGAGATGTCTGCACGGCTTGGCGGAAGCGTGGATAGAATTGAGCGGCCCCTGGGAGAGATGTTCGATGTTGAGGAAGTTGACGCGGCGCTGACAAGGAAAAAATACAAGATGATGACGATTGTCCACGCTGAGACTTCGACCGGTGTGGAACAACTCCACATACAGGATATTGCGGCCGCCGCTCACAAACAGGGTTCTCTCATCATATTGGATACCGTGACGTCACTGGGCGGCATCCCAGTCAAGATCGAAGAATGGGATGTGGATATAGCGTATTCAGCCAGCCAGAAGAATCTGGGTGCGCCGTCCGGCTTGGCGCCGATAACGGTCGGGGCGCGTGCCAAAGAAGCCATTGAAAGGCGGAACGCGCCCGTTGGTTCCTTTTACCTTGATTTGAAGCAGTACGCCAATTACTGGATGGAGCCGCATGCCTATCACCACACTGCCTCAGCCAGCCTGCATTTTGGCCTGCGAGAGGGGCTGCGCGTCATTGCGGAGGACGGCCTGGATCGCACCTTCGCCCGCTATCGCGGCAACGCTGGGCTGCTGTGGGAAGGTCTGGAGAAGATGGATGTAGCGCCGTTCATCCCCCACGATTACCGACTACCAGTTTTAACGACCGCCCGCGTGCCGCCGGGGGTGGATCCTCATAAAGTACGCGCCCGGCTGCTCAATGAATACAACATCGAGATTGCGGCGGGTTTTGGTGCCCTGAAGGATCAGGTGTGGCGGATTGGATTGATGGGCTACTCCAGCCGAAAGGAAAACGTCGTGCTGTTTCTCGCGGCGCTCAATGAGTTGCTGCGATAGCCGCGCCAGCGTCCATTTCCGGTTCTTGAAGCGGTGATATAATTTGGATACGAATTTCAGGAGCTTTTGAAATGACGGACATTCTCTAAACCATCACGCTTTTTAGGGTACAACTCGATCGCTTGATCTAATCCGAGGGCGTCACCCTCGGTTTATGTTTTAATTCTAGCAGACGCGTATAGACACAGGAGTATTGGCTCATGTTTAGCGTCCACCACGTCTCTAAATCCTACGGCATTCAGCCGATCCTGCTCGCCGTGGTGCACGACCGGTACTGCATCGAACACTTTGCCTCCGAGGTGTGGAATCTGAAAGATGGGAAGTTGAAATATTGAAAATCAGCCTCGGGGCGCCTCCCGGATCTGGATCGAGGCTCGGAGCCTTTCAGGCAACAGCCTGGCATTCCCCCTTGGGGGAATTTATAATGAGCAGATGAAGATTCTCCACTGGCTGGCCTTGGCCAGTCTTGCATCTGCGATCGCCTGCCAGCCGCAGCAGCCAAGCAGAGTCGCCATTCTTGATGGGCAGCAAATACGAACGATCGTCACGAATGACCGCGTTCCCGCAACCATCGCGGCACAAGCCGGGTGGATCATTGGGCCGGCTGATCGCATCCTCTGTAATGGGGTTGCCGTGGGCCCCAACCAGGCGCTCCCATTCGCCGCCTCCTACACTCTGCAAATTCAGCGCGCCTTTGAGGTAACCATCAACAGCCGGACGGTTCAAACGACGGCCTCGACAGTCGGAGAGGTCCTTTCCTCAGCGGGCGCACAGATTTATGCAGTAGACAGGCTGGATCCCCCAGCGGATACGCCGGTCGCGGCAGCGACTAGGATTACTTACGTTCCGTCACAGCAAATGGTCATCCAGGCTGACGGAAAGCAGATCCCAATCCGGTCTTCGGCTGCCGTGGTGGGCAGCGCACTAGCTCAGGCCGGCATGCCGCTCATCGGCTTGGATTCGGGCCACCCAGCTGAAAATGCGGCTCCTCCCAAGGACGGACAAATTGGCTTAACAAGAATTAGCGAGTCTCTCGTATTGGCGCAAAAATCCATTCCCTTCACCACTGATTTTCAGGCTTCGGCGGATGTGGAGCTGGATCATCAGCAGGTTCTACAGCCGGGCCAGCTTGGCCTGGTTGTGAGCAGAACACGTATCCAATTCCAGGACGGCAAAGAGGTGTCGCGGCAAATCGAGTCGCAAACGGTCGTACGCCCTCCCCAGGATCGCGTGGTTGCATATGGCACCAAGGTCGTTGTCCATACTGCCACAGTGGACGGCGTGCAAATCAGTTATTGGCGCGCCGTACAAATGTTTACCACCGCATACTCGCCCTGCAATTCGGGCGGTGATCGCTGTTATCCAGGCACCTCCAGCGGCAAAGTCGTTCAAAAAGGCGTGGTGGCCGTGAAGTATAGTTGGTACCTCAGTATGCAAGGCCAGGCGCTGTACGTCCCTGGTTATGGCTATGCAACCATAGAAGATGTTTGCGGCGGCTGTGTCGGAAAGCCATGGGTGGATCTGGGGTATACGGACGCGCAGTTCGCACTGGAGGGGGACCAGTGGGGAAAATTCGTAACCGTATATTTTCTGGCACCTGCGCCTGCAAATATCGTGGACGTTTTGCAGTGATCCAATGGTTCGCATCAACCTCGGCGACCTGGATGTGAGTATGCTTCGGCCGCGCTTGGCTCCCGTCCGAGAATGTGATCCATACTGGCATGGAAGAACTGTTCTTCGGTTATACTTTCATATGGGATGTGGATTTCAACGGCTTGCAGCGCCATATTTCGCATATTGATATGGTCATTTGGCAGCAGTCTCCGCTCCCGCAACCTTGATTGCGAGGCCACGGCAGCTTGACCAGCACACAGAAGGCGATAATCGCTGTCCTTTCCATAATAGCCTGTGCATTGGTCGTTGTGGTGGGGTTTATGGGTTGGAACGCCTATCAGCAATGGGGCGGACAACCTTTGGGTGCTGCGCTGCCTACATCACCATATACCCCCATTGGCCTGCCAGCTACCTGGACCCCGACACCTCTCTCGCTCCGCCTTAAACCCTTCATCGCGGCCAGTACGCCCACCGGCGTGCCCCGTTGCGGCGGACCGCCCGTCATGACCATTCTTGCCATCGGCTCAGATACGCGCAGCACCGGCTACACATGGGGACTTTCGGATGTGATGCGTGTCGTGCGCGTTGACTTCGTAACGCCGCGTGTCACTGTCCTCGATTTTCCACGTGATCTATGGGTCGAAATCCCCTACATTTCGGATAACCTGAATGGGCAGGACCACGAAAAGCTGAACCAGGCTTATCTCTATGGAAACCCAGGTGACGGTTTCAAATATTGGGATGACCCAAGCGCTGGACCCGGGCTCCTGGCGCGGACTCTCGACTTGAACTTTGGTGTTAAGGTTGACCACTATATTGCTGTCAACATGGTGACCTTCGTCAAGATGGTCGACGCCGTAGGAGGCCTGGACATCACACTGGATGCGCCTGTGGCCGGCAGCCATGATCCCAACTTCCAGAAGGGGACGCATCACGTAGACGGCACGGAGGCACTTGCTTTGGCGCGGAACCGCGTTGACGGGGTGTTCTCGCGTGGAGAGTATCAGGACATAGTATTGTGCGCGTTCCAGAAGAAGCTTGCCAACCCAGGCGTGATAACCGAGATCCCTGCGCTGCTCCAGTCATTCCAGGGCTCAGTCCAAACCGATCTCAGCCCAAACATCATGAGTCAGTTAGCTTGCCTGGCGACACAACTCCCGAGAAACAACATCAGGCTTTACAGTTTTCCCGAGAATCTCTTCACTGGTACGAGAATATACGACCCCGTCTTCAAGAAGGGCGTCTTCATCTGGGACGCGGATTTCAATATCCTGAGGAGCTACGTGGCACAATTTCAGTCGGGCACCTGGCCCGCTTCCGCGACAGCTTCCAGCTCCGACCGCACCACCTCCCTTTGCCAGTGAATACTTTAGAGTTGCTCGATGCGGCTGCACTGCTCAGGCAGATTGGCCTGAACCCCAGTAAACGGCTCGGCCAGAATTTTCTTCAGGATCCGGTTGCGCTGGAACGCATAGCGGCCTGCGCAGAGATCCAGGCCACCGACAGCGTATTGGAGATCGGCGCAGGCCTGGGAAGCCTAACGCGCTATCTTTCGCGTTCTGCCGGCACAGTGGTGGCGGTGGAAGTGGATCAAAGGCTCATTCCCGTTCTGCATAAGGTGATCGCACCATTTACAAATGTCCGAGTGGTTCATGGGGACATACTGTCTCTATCGCCCGCGGACCTTGGGCTTCAAGAAGATTATGTGGTGGCAGCCAACATTCCCTACAATATTACGTCCGCGATCATCCGTCATTTGCTGGAAGGCGAGCCGAGGCCGCGGCGCATCGTTCTGACCGTCCAACAGGAGGTGGGCCTGCGTATCTGCGCCTCACCGCCCGATATGAGTATCCTGGCGTTGAGTGTGCAGCTATATGGAAATCCGGAGATGGTTGCCCGGGTACCCGCGCAGGCATTCTTTCCGGCGCCCAAAGTGGATTCGGCTGTCGTGCGAATTGAGATTTACCCCGCTCCTGTGATTGCCGAGCCTCTGCTTCCCACCTTTTTCAAGCTGATCAGGGGCGGCTTCAGCCAAAAGAGAAAGACGATTCGGAACGCGTTGTCATCCGCATTGCGGGTTTCCACGGCGACAACAGAGGAATTGCTGGCGGCGGCCAATATTGATTCGCGGCGGCGCGCGGAAACGCTGCTTTTGACAGAATGGAACGGCCTCTGCGAACAATGGTCTTCACTTAAGACGAGATCGGGATAGCCGGGAAAGCGGTCAATTTCCGGTGACCCGCGCTGCCCGGCCCGCGGCGCGCAAATCTCTGTAGTGCCACCACACCGACCAAACTCGGAAGGCTGCTTCTGCCTGGATTCTAAAGGACATCTTGGATTTGCCGAGACGGCGCTCGGCAAAATGTATGGGGATTTCGCCTATCCGGTAATCGAGGCACTGAGCCAAATATGCCATTTCGACGAGGAAGATATAGCCGCTGGATTGAATCCGCTGAAGCGGCATGTTGAGCAGCGTATCGCGCCGCCAAAGCCGATAGCCGGTCGTCACATCGTGTGGCTGCATACCCAGGATCGTACGGGCATAGAAATTCGCAAATCCGGAAAGATTCCGACGCCAGAGGGGCCAGCGTTCGTCCAGCGAACCTCCCGCAACGTATCGCGATCCCAGCACGACATCACAGTCTGCGAGCATCTGCAGCATATCGGCGATCCGGCCGGGATCATGCGAAAAGTCCGCATCCATCTGGAGGATGGCATCTGCGCCGTGATCCAGCGCCAGGCGGATACCGCTTAGGTAGGCGGAACGCAATCCCAGTTTTCCCTCGCGATGCAAAACGCGAAGGCGCTTATCCTGGCCGGAAAGGCGATCGGCAAGCTGACCCGTTCCATCAGGGCTGTTGTCGTCGACGATCAAGGCGTGGATATCCAGTGGGAGCGAAAATAAAGCGGAGACCAATTGGGGCAGGTTCTCCGCTTCGTTATAGGTCGGGATGATGGCAGTGATTTGCAAGTGACTTGCTCTTTTTCAGGAAATGGGTTCCTTTTGAATGACAAACTCGCACACGACGTCGCCGATCGCCACGCATTTGGATTCGTTCACGCGGAATTCGTTGCCGCCAGAAACCCACTTGAGAGATTCTTGCAGCAGGCCGGTGGCGATATAGCATACGGGCTTATCGGCTCCATGCCGTCCCCAGCAGCAGGGGCATTTGTGTATGGTCCAGATGAATTCATTGTCTTTCTCTTCGACAGAGGTCTGCTGATCGGTCAACTGCACGAAGATCTTGGCGAATGCCGGCAGGCCGATCCGCAATTTTGCATGCAGCGGCAGGACTACAAAGGCCAGGTCGGCGACTCCGGCCAGCGCGCCGAAATTCTTGAGAGCGTCTGAGAACGTGGCACGTCCAGCCCGCAGCGCCAGTCCCCGCCCGCCGCGCGGACCATACATCTCCTCGAGCGCTGTGCCGATCGCAGACAATTCAGCAAAGTCGAAACCCTTCTCCAGGTTGTCCGCAGGATAGCTGTCGACGTAGTTCGACAGACCGGCCAGGTTCAGGATGGCATTGAGGCCATTCTTGCCCATCACTTCTTCCAGGGACTTAATGGTGATTAGGCCAAACTTGTTAGGATAGTACAAACCGCTCTTCTGAAGGGACGCTCATTCCAGTCTCCACTAAATCAGCTTCGCCAGGTCTTCGGTGGCACGGCGCATATCCAGGAAGATCAATCCAAGCTTGGCCTGTTCGCGTGCCAGCGCGGTCAGCACAGCTTCCTGTCCAACGGACATCAGGACGACATAACCTTTTTCACCTTTGATGTAGACCTGCTCCAGGGAGCCGCGCCCAGTTCGCTGGCAATGCGCTCCCCCAACGACAACATCGCAGCCGACATCGCCGAAACACGGTCTTCCTCCACACCTTGCGGCAAAGCGGAAGCAATGCTCAGACCCGTCCACGCTTACAATCGCGGAGGCTTCAATGTCTGGCGAAGAGGCCTGCAATTCGCGCAGCCGGTCCACCATTTGCTGTGTGCGATTTTTGGACAAAAACTGACCTCCGCAAGGAAATGACCGCACAACCCCTATGAATATCCCATGGGCTGGCGTCAGAAGGAACGTCTGCAATTTTAGCACAGGGCAAGGCCGTGTCAAGCTGGCATATTTGGGCGCAGTATAATCATATGCCATGAAGCAGCAGTGGTTCGCGCTCCTTCTTGTCGAACTTGCAGTGCTCTCCCTGGGGGTGGAACCAGCGCAATGCTCAGGGCACTGCGCCGCCGCCCGAGCCGGACAGCGGCGGCGTCGTTTGCGCGCCGAACGCGTACTTATTTCCGCCGGAGGATTGCCTGCCCCTCGGCCCATCCATCTACCTGACCAACCTGGCGAAATTGGGGCTGGCAGGACTGCCAACACCGTTACCGGCATTCAAGCCGGATGCGTCTCTTGCACAAATTCCCTTTCGCTACTTCCAGGTGATCACGACCAACCCGCTTCCAGTTGTGAGTTCGCCCGGAGCCACGAGCGGCATCGAGACTTTCTATCCTGGCTTTGTCTACATCGCCTACGGCGGCAGCGTAAACACGGGCCACGGCATTTATTACGAGCTCCAAAACGGCGGTTGGATTCTCGGCCGAGGTCAGCACATCAACGAAGTCTCGGCGTTCCAAGGACTGCAGTTTAAGTCCACGCCGCGCAACTCCTTCGGATGGACATTTGAGGATATTCCGGTCATGACCGCGCCCGGCTACAACGCGGCCGAAACCGGTCAGAGACTTGCTCCGTTTACGGTCGTCCAGATCTACGATACGCAGACTGTGGGTGGAGCGGATTGGAACTTGATCGGGCCCGACGAATGGGTGGAGGCCCGCAAAGTGGCGCAGGTGGTCATCAACACAAAGGCCCCAGACGGATCCAACAGTGCCACGCGTTGGATCGACGTCAATCTCGCCGAACAGACCCTGGCGGTCTACGACAACAACCAGCTGGTCTTTGCCACTGTCATTGCCTCCGGCCTGGATCCCTTCTGGACCCGGCCCGGCCTCTTTACAGATCCAGCAAAAGAAACCAACAGAGACCATGCGGGACAACGATCCAACAGATTTCTATTATCTGGAGGATGTTCCGTGGACGATGTACTTCGATGGCCCGCGGGCCCTGCATGGCGCCTACTGGCGCACACGCTTTGGGTATGCTCAATCCCATGGCTGCGTAAACCTGTCTGTGGGCGACGCTCACTGGCTGTTTGACTGGGCGCACGTGGGCGACTGGGTCTATGTCCACGACCCGACCGGACAAACACCGACCGACCCATCGCTATATAAAGGCGGCGCGTATTGACTTCCCTATACCCGTATGGTAAACTTCCGCCCGCTCAATTGGAAATCTGGTCCCGTGGTGTAGCGGTTTAACATGCGGCCCTGTCAAGGCCGAGATCGCGGGTTCGAATCCCGTCGGGACCGCTCCAGATAAAGCAAAGAATCGCCCTGGTGAGAATCGCCGGGCGATTTGCCTTTAAGCTGATTTCGTCCTAAACTCTCTGCAATGAAGGTCGCACACTTCAGTTTCCTCGACGATCTGAGCTCGCTGTTGCCGCTCGCCAACAGAAACGGCACGTTCGAATATACATTCAGCGGGCCACAATCGCTGAAGCATCTGATCGAGTCCGTGGGGATACCTCATACGGAAATTGGCGAATTGCGGGCCAATGATCGACCGGTCGGCCTGGATTATCTTGTGCAAAATGGCGATCAGATCGTTGTCCGTGGAGGGCCGCAGGTCGACGGTCAGTACGAGGAACCGCTCTTTGTGCTCGATGGACACTTGGGACGACTGGCATCCCGACTGCGCGTGCTTGGGCTGGACTGCCTATATCGTAATGACTATACCGACCAGGAGTTGGCCCGCGTTTCCGGCGGCGAGCAGCGAATCCTGTTGAGCCGCGACCGGAGGCTGTTGATGCGCAAAGCGATCACGCGGGGATACCTCATCAGAAGCCTCATCACGGAGATCCAGTTTCAGGAGGTTTTCCAGCGCTATGGGCTGGAGCGCTGGATACGTCCTTTTCAACGCTGCCCGCGATGCAACCATCTCCTGGAGGCGGTCAGCAAGGAACAGGTGCTGGATCGGCTTGAGCCGCTGACCAGGATGTATTTCGATGAGTTCCACATCTGTCCAGCCTGCCAACAGATCTACTGGAAAGGCTCGCACTACGAAAAGTTGCAAAGGCTGATTTCCGGTCTGCGATAGGATTCCCTTAGAGAGTGTTTCTTGAATGGCTTTTGCCCGCAACGACCCCACCCCGACCCTCCCCTGAAGGGGAGGGTGTACCGAAATTCGAGATATGGGTGGGAGAACACCACTCATATCTCGAATTTCGGTGGCGTTGCCCAACGTGCAAGCATGAAGAAATGGACTTGGAAACAAACTCTTAGCGCAAGATTTGATTCCAATTTGTTCGCGACCGCCAGTGCTATAATGCGGTCGCTCAACGCTGCCCGGAGGAAACATGCCCCATACTCAAAACCGCGCCGTGATGACCTGGATCTTCGCATTTGGGTCGTTCGCCGTTTTCCTGGTCATATTCGGCGGCTTTGTTCGCCTAACGCGTTCCGGCCTGTCCATCGTGGAATGGAATCCTGTCGGCGGTGCAATCCCGCCGTTGAGTCAACAAGCGTGGCAGGCCGAATTCGCAAAGTATCAGCTTACGCCGGAGTTCCAAAAGATCAACTACAACATGACACTGGACCAATACCAGGAGATCTTCATGGTCGAGTGGTTCCATCGGATCCTGGCGCGCATCGCCGGCTTCGTCTTTGCCATTCCCTTCTTTGTCTTTGTCTTCAACAAGAGCATCCCGTGGAAGGAAGTGGGACTATACGTGGTGATGGGCATTCTGTTCCTGGCGCAGGCGGTATTGGGTTGGCTCATGGTGTCCTCGGGCCTGGTAGACCAGCCGTCCGTAAGTCCGTATTTGTTGACCGCACATCTATTCATGGCGCTCACGTTGATTGCCATCTCACTCTGGACAGCTCTCGGTCACTTATACGGCTTCCCCGACAATGACAAGAAACGGGAATGGTCACTGCCCAGCAAGGTCACGGTGGCAGGACTCGTGCTGCTCCTGATCCAGATGGCGTATGGTGGATTTACGGCCGGCCTCAAGGCAGGCCATGTGTCGAATACCTGGCCATTGATCTTCGGTCGGCTCATTCCACCGGGATTACTCAGCCAGGTTCAACCGGCCGCACTTAACCTGGTCGCGGCCCCGTTGACGGTCGTATTCATTCACCGCTGGTTCGCATTCATAGGGCTGCTTGCCGCCATCCTGATCTATTGGCTGATCAGCAGCCGAAAACTCACAGATGACGTGATGACCGCACTCACCGTTGTGATCGTGCTGGTAGTCGTGCAAATCGCGCTGGGAATAACGGTTCTCCTCTCCGACGTGCAGATCGCGGTGGCCCTGCTACACCAGGCCAATGCGCTTGCACTGTTTACCGGCACCATTTATCTGCTTCACCGTCTTCGCGCCGCGGACCGGCGGGCCGGCGCTTAATCAGCACTAAAAGGTTGCGATGATCTTCGCCGTGCATCTGCAAGGGCGAGAGCAGCATGGCAAAATACTTTCTAGCCAATTATCCCGGCCCTGCATTTGTGTTATTCGGCCCCAGCCATATTGCCGCGCTGGCTGCGATTGCGCTGCTAAACCTTTATCTCATTCGATTCAGGCATTCCGGCGAACAAACAAAGAGATCGCTCCGCTGGACTCTGGCTATCATCCTTTGGCTTGACGAGGCCGCCTGGCACATCTGGAATCTCGCGGCCGGAACGTGGACGGTCCAATTCATGCTGCCGCTTAATCTGTGCAGCATATTCATTTGGCTGTCTGGGTTCATGCTGATCTTCAGGAGCCGCCGGATTTACGAATTTGCCTATTTCCTCGGAATCGGCGCCGCCTTCCAATATTTGATGACGCCCGACCTAGGGATCTACGGCTTCCCACATTTCCGCTTTTTTCAGACCTTTATTTCGCACGGCCTGCTGCTTACGGCCGCGATCTACATGACAGTGGTGGAAGGCTTTCGGCCTACCTGGAAGTCGCTGTGGCGAGCCGTACTTTGGACAAATCTGTATCTTGTTGCGATCTTCTTCGTCAACAAGGGCCTGGGCAGCGACTACCTCGATATCAATGCAAAGCCAGGTACACCGAGCATTCTCGATCTCCTGCCCCCCTGGCCCTACTACGTGGCCTACATGGAATTGATCGGGATCATTACATTTCTCCTGCTCTACCTGCCTTTTGCCATTAAGGACCGCCGGGCAAGGCCCGCCTCGCCTTGAATTTGCCGGAAAGATCCTTAGACGGAGGGCATGATTACCGTCCGGGTGCAAAAGAAAAACAAAGGGGAACAATTCTCCTCCCGGTTACGAAATGGGAGCGAGAAGGGACAAGTATTCAGATGTTAAGGTACGGTTGACAGTTGGCAGTTGGCGGTTGGTAGATTGGTAATTAGCGAGTACGGTCATAGCGACCAGAGAGGCGCAATTTTGGATTGAAAACCAGGAAGCTATGCGAACTTCTACTCGTCCACGTGCCGCGTTCAATAAAAGTTTTTTGGTGAGGCGGTCCCGTTGATCGGCAAGAAATGAGTCGTTGTGCGAGTTAATTCCCCGTAGGTGCGCCGGGGCGAAACGGCGACGAGGAACGACTACGCCGATTTCAGATCCTGGCCCGCGGCCTTCAGAGTGATCGAGGGATGAGCGAGAATGCCCTACGGGAAGATTGAAGATAAGATAAAACCAGCGCCTACCATGATAAGCCATGATTTTATTATAGAACGGATGTTCTAGTTTGTCAAGGTATCGGTATCTACTAACAGTACCCCACCCCCGGCCCCTCCCCAACGGGGAGGGGAGCAATCCGAATTTTTAGATGGGGCGGGAAAAACACCCGCCCCATCTAAAAATTCGGCAAAACCAGGAAAATTGTGAGTAGATACTTGTCAAGAGGCGATTTTGCAAAAGTTGTCGCGGGGTTTACACACAAATTCAAGCCCTGTACAATTGTCTGGCCTGGGGCGATGGCGGAATTGGCAGACGCAGAGGACTTAAAATCCTCCGGTGGAAACACCTTGTGGGTTCGACCCCCACTCGCCCCACTGGCTCCTGCGTCGACGCCCATGACGTCATTGCGGCTGCGCAATGACGTAATCGTTAGAAAGGTTGCCATGTTTTTCGACCGTCAGAAACTCGAGGAACTGGAAGACAAGGCCCTGGCCCCGTACGGCGTGCGCAGCAAGGACACCAAGGGCCGCGCCTATCTGGATGGCGAGCCGGACTATCGCACGTCTTTTCAACGCGACCGCGACCGCATCATCCATACCACGGCCTTTCGCCGACTGGAATACAAGACACAGGTCTTCATCACCTATGAGGGCGACTACTTCCGCACCCGGCTGACGCACACGCTGGAGGTGGCGCAGATCGGGCGCACGATCGCCCGCGCCCTGGGAGCCAACGAAGACCTGGTTGAAGCGATCTGCCTGGCGCACGACCTGGGTCATTCACCATTTGGGCATTCCGGCGAAGTCTCGCTGGCGCGCCTGATGAAGGAACACGGCGGATTTGACCACAACAAACAATCCCTGCGCATTGTGACCGAGCTGGAGCAACGCTACCCGGAATTCCCAGGCCTGAACCTCACCTGGGAGGTGCGGGAGGGCATGGTAAAGCACGAATCCGAATATGATATTGCGGATGCGCGCGACTACGACCCCGCGCTGCGCGGCAATCTTGAAACGCAAATCGCAAACGTGGCAGATGAGATGGCCTACACGACGCACGACCTGGATGACGGCCTGCGCTCCGGGATGATCCAGCCCCAAGCGCTGGACGGCGTGGCCCTGTGGGAAATACTGACAGAAACCTTCAGCTGGCGGGGTCCGCAACTGGAAGACCTGGAACGCCACCGCATGATCCGCCAACTCGTCGGTTTGATGGTGACAGACATGGTGGAGGCCACCGACCGCCGGCTCAAAGACACGGCCGTAAAATCACCGCTGGATATTCAGAAGCTCAAGACCAATGTCATCGGCTACAGCGAGGATATGCAGCGCCGGAACCGGGAGCTCAAAGATTTCCTGTATAAGAACATGTACAGCCATTATCGGGTGGTGCGGATGGCCGTGAAGGCCGAACGTGTGATCACCGAGCTATTCAATGCCTATGAGGCAGAACCGACGATCCTGCCGGACACGATGCAAAGGCTTATTGACAAACGCGGTCTGCAGCGTACAATATGCGACTATATTGCCGGGATGACGGATCGTTTTGCCATCGAAGAACATGAGAAGTTGTTCGATCCTCTTGAAAAGCCATGAGGCCGCCCAAGAAATCTCGAACAGGGATGTCAAATGCCTGAACCAACCTATCTAACCGAGGAAGGCGCGGCCAAGCTGCAGGTTGAACTCGAGCAACTCAAAGGACCGAGGCGGCTGGAACTATCGAAACGCCTGCGCTCGGCGATTCAGATGGGCGACCTTTCGGAGAATGCGGACTATCACAAAGCCAAGGAAGACCAGGGCTTCCTGGAGGGCCGCATTCAGGAAATCGAGTACCTTCTGCGAAACGCGGTCATCATCGAAAAGAACGCGGGCAAAGACGTCGTAAGCATCGGCAATCACGTGACAATCCAGGAAGCGGGCTCCCCGCCTGAGACATATCACGTGGTCGGCGCGAAGGAGGCTGACCCGCGCAACGGAAGGATCTCCAATGAATCTCCCATCGGCCGCGGCATTAATGGATCATAAGGTGGGCGACATCGTAGAAACGGAAACGCCAGGGGGCAAGATCAAAGTAAAGATCCTGAAGATCGATTAGAGAGTTCGGAAACCAGCCAACGCCGATTTTCGCTTTAAGGGATGGCAAGGAAACCGGCCGTGCGGCGAGATGATCCCACACATCCGGAGGGCAGGACCGATATAGCATGCGTCATCCCGAATCGTGCGGGATGACTCATTCGTATGGGTGTGCCTCTTGTTCCAGCCTTGACATAAGCCTACATGATGAACCGCGCGCTGATGCCGAAAGAAGGCGGAAACAGCGAGGCAGGTAAAGCCATCTTCCGGCAGGCTACCGCCGCGGCACGAGCACAGTTGGAGCAGATCAAGACGGCAAGGGACAGGAAACAGACGACACAGCAAGGAGCGACCCATGACAACCGATAAAATCCAGTTCACAAAAGAAAAAGAAACGATGCTCATGACCTTAAGCGGTCGAGCGCTTCAGAGCCAGTGGAAGAATCCCATCTTGCATGATCCCTGGGCTGAGGAAGCGATGCGGCATATCGATTACGACATCAGCAAGCACTACAAGGGAGTGGGATCGTGGAGCATGTGGAGCCAGATCGGATGTACCATCATCGCCACGCGGGCCGCGACCTTTGATATGCTTACGAAGCGTTATCTGGCCGATCACCCGGATGCGACGGTGCTCCACGTGGGCTGCGGTATGGACAGCCGTGTTTTCCGAGTCGATCCGCCTGCCAATGTCCAGTGGTTCGACGTGGATTATCCGGATGTGATCGACCTGCGCCGCCAACTGTTTCCAAAACGGGGCGCTTACCATTTGATCGGTGCACCGCTGGATGATTTGCGCTGGTTGGACGAGATTCCAAGGGATCGACCCGGGCTGTTTATCGCCGAGGGGGTGCTGCACTACCTGAGCGAAAAGGAGGTGAAAGCGCTCCTCAATGCGGTGGTCGCTCACTTTCCCGGCGGTCAGATGATCTTCGATATCTGCAATCCGTGGATTGTAAAGAGGGCGGGCTCGAACGTCGGGGGCACGGGTGCAACCTACAAATGGGGGCTTGATGATCCCCAGGACATCAAGCAGCTTGAGCCGAAGCTTGAACTGATCAAGGAATTCAGACCAAGCGAACTGGTCGCGTTTTCCCGATTCCCGTTATGGTGGCGGGCCCTTTACCGCGCCCAAGAAGTGATCCCCACGCTGCGCAGGATGGAACGTACTATAGTCTACCGGTATTAGGACGCAAGCCCGGTATCACGATCATGAGCAGTGTGAAACGGAAAAACCTCCAGCCGCAACTCCTGCCCCCTGGCGGGATGGGATAACTATGAGTTCGAGGCAGTTTGGGTTTGTTTAATGCGGCTGGTCAGACTTCCGCCAGATGGCAAGCTCCAGAGTCACCCGATCAAAATAGCTCTTTTCCGGCATTGCGCCGTCCCCGTACTGCAAGTCTACGACCGTAGCGAGGAGCTGGAGGGTTTCCGTCTCAAGCATGATCTGCTTCTGCTGCTCCACCTGGATCAACTCTCCCTTGGCCTCGAGGCGACCCCGAATACCTCCGTCCGCGAATGCGTGCCCGCTCATCAACACCTTGGTGGCGGTCTTGATATCGTTTTTGTCGAAGAGCCAGATCTCCAAGGCAGTGACCTTCTTTGGATCGCCCACCCCGATCGTCTCCGAGACGCCCACGCCGTATTCGCCCAGAAAATCACCGCTCTGGGTATCGATGCTGAAGGATTCGTCGTAGAGATCGTCGCCCAGAACATAGGTGGTCATATTCTGAGTAATAGGCGGCGCAACGCCCAGCGACTCGAAATTGGTCTTATTTTTTGAGGCTTCCCGATTGAGCTCGGTGGCCTGCATTCCCGGAGTCACCTCGCCGCTGGTACGATTGGTCAGCAGACGCCGCAGGAAAAGGACGACGACGGCTGCGACCACCAGAAACAACACCAGGACCGCCCCCACCAAAACCGCCGTACCAGAGATACCGCCGGATGTCGTGCCCGGCTGGTTCGTGCCCGTGGCACCGGAACCTTTCACGGTCTGAACAACCTGCCCATAAGCTGTGATGACCGCCGGATCTATGCCCTGCGGATCCTGCTGGATTTGCACGAACAATGGCGCCGCGGCGGGGCCCAGATTATCCCAACGCTGAACCGCCAGATTTGGATCGCGATTGACGCGGAAGGAATCGATGGCCATGCGCAAATAATCTTCCTGTAGATCGGGACGCATGACTGCCGGGGTTGTATTTACGACTTTGACCGTTGCCCACCCTAATGGGACGCCCACCAGAAGCCCAACTATCGCCGCCAAGAGAGCAATAACGAGCGGCTTTTTCAAAATGTCAAGTGAAGAAGTCATGGAGGCTCCTTATTTCTGTCCGTTCCCATAATCCTCCCTATTATACAGGTTCTTGCTCAATCTGTAATCATTCGGGCGCAGCCTCCGGGAGGATTTCTTCGAGCAGGAATGTCTCCTGGCAATTGGTGCATTGAGCTTCGCGTTTGTTGGCGATGACCAGAAGGCCGCCGCATTTCGGACATGGGGTCGCAAGCGGCTTTTTCCAAGAGGTGAAGTCGCAGGTCGGATAGTTGGCGCAACCGTAGAAAGTGCGGCCTTTGCGCGTCTTCCGCTCGACAAGCTCTCCCCCGTCCTTGGGGCACTTGACGCCGATCTTCTCGAGCCACGGTTCCGTATAGCGGCATTTCGGGAAGTTCGAACAGGAAATGAACTTGCCATACCGGCCGTATCTAATCACAAGCTCGCCGCCGTCGTCCGGGCATTTGCGCCCAATCGGTTCGGGTCCAGACTTGGTAACCGGCATCTCGGCCTGCGCCTTCAAAACCAGCTCTTTGAATGGCACATAGAATTCCCGCATGGCCTCGGTCCATTGCATCTCACCAGAGGCTACCCGGTCGAGGTCGTCCTCCATGTGGGCCGTGAAGCCGATATCCACGATTTCGGGAAAATACTGAACCATCAGGTCGTTGACGTGAATGCCGGTTTCGGTCGGCACGAGGCGCTTTTCAAGGCGTTCTACGTATCCACGCTGTTGGATGGTCGAGAGAATCGGGGCATAGGTCGAGGGCCGCCCTATTCCGTTTTCCTCGAGGATCTGCACAAGTGAGGCCTCGGAAAAACGAGGCGGCGGCTGCGTGTAATGCTGCTCAGGGATCAACCGGACCAGGTCCTGTCTCTGTCCGTCCGCGACCCCCGCCGGAATCTTGACATTCTCCTCATCCTCGTCCGGCTTAACGTCCTCATTGCGCGCTTCTTCGTAGACGGCCAGGTACCCCTGGAACTTGATGGCAGAACCGGAGGCGCGCAGGAGATATTCGTGCTCATTCGTCCGGCCCGACACCTCCACCTGCAGCGTGTCATAAACTGCGGCCTCCATTTGCGAGGCGACGAACCGCTGCCAGACCAGGTTATACAGCTTGAACATCGGCGGTTCGAGATATGATTTGACCTGATCGGGAACGCGCATCACCGAGGTCGGCCTGATGGCCTCATGGGCTTCCTGCGCGCCGATTGTCTTCGTCTTATATTGCGGAGGCTCCGACGGCACAAAGTCTGCGCCGTACTTTTCGACCACAAAATCGCGCGCCTCCTGCTGGGCGGTCGCGGAAACATTCGTCGAATCCGTACGCATATAGGTAATCAGGCCGGTGGCGCCGCCATTTCCGACATCCTGCCCTTCATACAGGGCCTGCGCCAGGGCCATGGTGCGCTTGGCTGTGAAATCCCAGCTTGCGCGAAGCCTCCTGCTGAAGCGTAGAGGTGGTAAAGGGCGCTGCCGGCTTGCGCCGACGTTCGCCGCGCCGGACTTTCGATATTGCGTAAGCGGCGGCCTGCATGTCAACCAAAATCGGTTTTGACGCCGCCTCATTCGGAAGTTCAAAGTCCTTCTCATCTATCTTGAAAAGCTTTGCCAGGAAGGTGGATTTCAGCCCTTGCGGCCTGAATTCGGCATGTATTGTCCAGTACTCGACCGGATTGAAGGCCTCGATCTCCCTCTCCCTTTCGACGACAAGGCGAAGAGCAACCGACTGCACGCGTCCAGCCGAGAGACGACTGCGCACCTTTTCCCACAGGATGGGGCTGATGCTATAGCCCACGAGCCGGTCGAGGACCCGCCGTGCCTGCTGGGCATTCACCAAATCCATGTTGATCGAACGCGGATGCGCAAAGGCCTCACGGATGGCAGGCTCGGTGATTTCGTGAAAGGTCACGCGGCGCGCCACGGCGGGGTCAATTTCGGAGGCCTCCAACAAATGCCAGGAGATGGACTCGCCCTCCCGGTCAGGATCGGTCGCGAGATAGACCTCCTGCGCCTTTTTTGCGAGCTGTTTCAGCTCCCTGACGACCTCTTTTTTCTCATTCGGCACACGATATTTCGGCTCGAAATTATTGTCCACGTCCACCGAGAGCTGCGAGCGCAGCAGGTCGCGCACATGCCCCACCGAGGCCTTGACCGTGTAGCCCCGTCCGAGGAAGCGACCGACGGTCTTTGCCTTTGCGGGAGATTCAACGATCACGAGCTTGCCGTCGCGCTTCTCAACCTTTTCCGGCTTCGGAGGAGCAATCAGCCCCTCATGCGCTGCCGTTCTTCCCATGCGATAAAGTTTCGTGCCACACACAGGACATACGCCAACCGTGACCGGGGATCCCTTGGCATTGAAACTTGCGACCGGATCCTTGATCTCCCGTTTGGTCTTGCATTTCATGCAATACGCTTCCATTTACTCTCCAAACTCAAAGGTATTTCTCCTGCCTGTGCTTCTTCAAGTGCTCCACCACATCCCGAACTTTTTGCGCCTGGTCTGATTTGCACACAAGCAGGACATCACCGGCGTCCACGATGACCGAATCGTCCATTCCAATTGTGACGATGAGACGCTCAGCGTTATTACCGTACACCAGGGTATTGTGCGTTTCCAAAGCAAGGTGCTGTGCCGTGCTGGAAACATTGCCGTCCATATCGGGGAACATTACGTCGAAGAGCGTATCCCAGGAGCCGACGTCGTTCCAGCCCAGACCGCCAGCGGGCAATACTACCACGTGTGCGGCGCTCTCCATGACGCCGTAATCAATCGTCGCGGTCTTCAGCGTGAGCCAGGAGGATTTCAAAACCGCCAGCTGGTCGCTCGTTCCCCAGGCTGAAGCCACCTGCTTCAACGCCGAATCCAGCTCAGGCATCTGGCGCTGGATTTCCGCAAGAATTGCATCTGCCCGCCAGATAAACATGCCGCTGTTCCATGAATGATCTCCGGAACGCATGAATTCCTGCGCAGTTTTCTCATCCGGCTTTTCCTTGAACCGACGAACCGTGTAGACGGGATAGGTGAATTTGCCGTGCAGCCGCTCACCCTGCTGAATATAACCGTAGGCCGTGGAAGGATGCACCGGCGTTATGCCCAACGTTACCAAGTGGCCCTGTTTCGCCACCTCGAAGGCTTCGCGCAGCAGATAATGAAACAGATCGCGATTACGAATGAAATGGTCGGATGGGAGAACGGCCATGGCGGCCTCGGGATCACGCAAACGCAATACGGTTGCGGCCAATCCGACGACGGAGGCCGTGCCGCGCGGCGCGGGCTCGATCAAGTAATTCTGCGCCGGAATTTCCGGTACCTGAACCTTCATTTCACTGGCCTGCTCCTCCACAGTAACCACCAGAATCCGCTCAGGCGGCACAAGACCCTGAAGTCTGGCAACCGTGCCCTGAAATAGAGTCTCTTCACCGAAAAGAGGCAAGAGCTGCTTCGGGCGATCCTTTCTCGAGAGAGGCCACAGGCGCGTACCACCACCACCGGCCATAATGACGGCATAATCGTGTTCGTTCATGTCAGGTCCTTAGGCAGAGTAGCCCGATTGTACCTCACGAACCGCAACGTAATGCATTCCGCCAACCTGGCGGACCATGCCCTTGAGTTCCATCATCACGAGGGCAGCGGACACCTTCTCCACAGGCAGGCCCGTTTGATTGCGGATCTCATCCACGTGCAGCGGCTCGTTGCCAAGCGCGTTCATCACCTTCGCTTCCACCTCATCCGCAGGCAGGATCCTTCGAGCAGCCTTCTGTTCACTGAACCGGGTCAGATTCAATGCCTGCAACAAGTCTGCGGGAACAAGCAGCGGAAGCGCACCGTTCTGAATCAATTTGTTGGTGCCTTTGCTCTGGGGCGCGAGGATACTGCCGGGAACTGCAAACACTTCACGCCCCTGCTCGGCGGCAAAACCTGCGGTGATCAACGCACCGCTGGTTTCACCGGCCTCGACGACGATGACGGCCAATGATAAACCCGAGATGATGCGATTGCGGGGTGGAAAGTTGCTGCTTTCGGGCGCGGTTCCCACGGGGTAATCGCTGACCAACGCACCCCGCGACATTATTTGTTCGGCCAGCGCCCGATTCTCAGGAGGATAAATCCGATCGACACCCGATCCAAGGACGGCCACAGTTCGCCCACCGGCCTTTACGGCGGCCGAATGCGCCACGGCATCAACTCCACGCGCAAGGCCGCTGACCACGGTCACGCCGCTGGCGCCTAGAAACGCAGCCAGCTCCTCCGTGATCTGCCGCCCGTAGGAGGTTATTCTCCGCGTCCCTACGATCGCGACCGCAAAATGATCCTCAGGCAGCAATTCGCCGCGAACATAAAAGGACAGGCGGCGGCTGTTCAATCTCTTTCAGGCGCGGCGGATACGCCTCGTCGCTCCAGGTAAGGATGTGAATGCCCTGTGCAAGGATCCGGTCCCAGAGCCTTTCCAGGTCTACGCTGTCGCGGACCTCCAGGAGACGCTCGATGACTTTTGCGCCCAGGCCAGCCGCGCGCCAGTCGTCCGGAGTTCCTTCCCAGGCCGCACGGGCATCGCCAAACTGATCCATCAACGCCTGAAGGCGGACGGCGCCAATACCCCGTACGAGATTAAAGCCAACCCAATAGCGCTTGTCGTCCATGAAGAACTTCGCAGTCCGTTTTCCGTGCTCGATATCAAATACTAGATGGGCGATGCCCGGGATTGGGAGAGGCAGGTCGTCATCCCAAATCTAGGCTCCCTTGTCCTCGATCAGGCCGGGGAGCAAATGCACGAGGATTTCCCGGCTGTCAGGCTGTACCCGCAATACAACGGACGGGATAACCGGAAGGAGCACTTCGGTATTGTCGGCACGCGTAACGACATACACTTCATTTGCCCCGGTCTGCATGATCTCGGTCAACGAGCCGAGCCGCTCGTGATTTTCATCGACGACGGAGAAGCCGATCAACTGATGGTGATAATACTGGCCCGCGGGCAGCGCAGGACGATCTGATGTCTTAACGTACACAGCCCGATTGCGGAAACGGCCGGCCGCCTCCGGCGAATCCAGGCCCTGAAACTTGATGAGCATGCCTTCGTTGTGCGGCCGCGCGCCGCTAATGATCAGCGGCTGAAAGTCGTCGCCGACGAAGACTCCCACGTCCGGCCGGAGGCGCTCGGGAAAGTCCGTGTGGACTTCCATGACCATTTCGCCGCCAACGCCGTGCGTTCGCCGCAGGTAACCCACTACTAAATATTCAGGCTCACCAGGTGATGGCGAGCCTGAATCAGCCTTGCTTGATTTCTTCCGGGGGGCCATTACTCCGGCTCGACCACATCGAGAGTGGCCTGTTTCCCTTCGCGTTCAGCCGCCACCCGCAGGAGAGTGCGGATGGAGTTGGCCACCTTGCCGCTCCTGCCGATGACCCGCCCCATGTCTTCCTTGGCAACGCTCAACTCAAGGCGGATACGGTCGCCGCCTCCAAATTCGCGAACTTCCACCTGGTCTGCATGCTCCACCAGGCATTTAGCGATGAATTCAATGAGGTCTTTCATAATCGCTCGATATCGTCGTAAGGCCCTGGAGAAAAACCGTCAGCAGCAATCAACCGCCGCGGCACCCCAAAGCGGTACGCTCAATTGTGCGGCAAACCTAGTCTTTACGAGTCTTGACGGGCGAGGCCCGTTTGGTTGTGGCTTCGGCGGCTTCGCCCAGCAGGGTCTCCACGGCCTCACCCTTCTTGAATCGCTCAAAACGATCCAGTACGCCCGAGCTCTTGAAGACCTGTCCAACGGATTCTGTCGGCAAGGCTCCATTCTTCATCCAATGGTAAATGCGATCTTCCTTGACATTCAGCGTTGCAGGGTCAGTTCGAGGATTATAGAAACCAAGGATTTCCAGGAAGCGGCCATCGCGGGCGGATTCCTTGTCAGCCGCCACGATGCGATACGAGGGCTGTCCCTTCAAACCGATACGACGGAAACGAATGCGAACCATCGAGAACGTTCTCCTTCAGTTTATTGTCAGTTGTCGTGGCCCAAGCAAACGAGAGAGGGTGCGCGAAAGGATGCGCCTCGCAAGCCCAAAACCCACAAGCGCTTATTCTACCAGAGAATTAAGCCGGAAGGGAAAATGAAATGGTGGTCCCGTGCCCGGAGGCGCTGTCAGCCTTGATCTCCCCGCCATGAGCCTCAACGATGTACCTGGCTATCGACAAGCCCAGCCCCATGCCGTGTAAGTCCGCCGACTTATAGTATCGGTCAAATACGTGCGCCAGGTCCGCGGAAGCGATGCCAGGGCCGTTGTCGGCGACGGAGACGAGCGCATGCCTATCCGAACCGGCGCCGGATTCTGTCAGGCTCACAACCACCAGCCCGCCCCGAGGCGAATAACGCACGGCGTTCGAAATCAGATTTGTCAACACTTGTCGAATGCGTTCTGCGTCAATGTCCAGGGACAGTGCGCCGGTTGCCTGCGAGGTCACTTCGACCTTCACCCCGGCGTTAGCAGCCTGGGATTCAAAAGCCGCCGCGGTCTCACGCACAAGGCGGAGCAGGTCTGTTGGTTCGCGTTTCAACTGCAGTGAACCGCTCTCGGCCAGCGACAGAGTCCGCAAATCGTCTGTGAGGCGGGACAGTATTTGGGTCTCTTCCAGGATGGATCTCAATCGGGCTTCATCGGCCGGATAAATGCCGTCCAGGACGCCCTCGAGATTGCCTTGAATGATGGTCAGCGGAGTCCGGAGTTCGTGCGTCACATCGGCCAGCATGGCCCGCCGCTGCCCGTCGCTGATCTGCAAGCGTGAAGCCATGGAATTGAAGGCTTGCGCGAGGGATCGAACCTCCGAAGGGCCGCGTTCCTCGACCCGAGCCGAATAGTCTCCGTCAGCCACACGGCCCGAGGCCGCCAATAGATCGTCGAGCGGCATGGACATGCGTCGAAGATTCCGGCCGGCGAGAAACACCATCACAATCAACAGAATGAGAAGAACAGCGACGAAAGGCATGAGAGGCTGAAATTGCCCGATTGAAAAATGGGCAATTCCCAGCGCACCCAAGACAAGGCTGACTACGAGGAATAAGAATGCCAGGCCCAACAAGTAGGAGACAGCGAAAAGGCAGCCGAGCCTGCGGAAGAAGGGATTGTGCCTGCCGATACGCCGCCAGTGACGACGGCCGCGGGGCGGCCATTCCTCGTTTTCGGGCCACCACGGCGGGCGCCGGCTATCAGACCCACGTTCGGACCACCACGGTGTATCACGCTGAGAGAGGTGAGGCTGAGGCATGTCTGCTATTTGTCAGAAAACCGATATCCCACACCATAAACGGTGAGCACGTATTTCGGCTCGCCCGGCTTGACCTCGATCTTCCGGCGGATGTTCTTGATATGGGCATCGATGGCCCGCTCGTACGACTCGAAGGCCACGCCGTGAATTGCCTCCAGCAATTGAGCGCGGGTGAAAACACGTCCCGGCTGTCGAGCCAGGGCCGCAAGCAGCTCAAATTCGGTGGGGGTCAGCTCTTCAATCTCGCGCCCGTTTGCGGAGACTCGCAGGCGTGGGACATCCAGGGTCAGGTCTTCCAACCGGATAATCTCGGAACCGGCTGCCACCGCGTTCTCCATCCTGCGAAAGACAGCCCGGACGCGTGCCACCAATTCTTTTGGACTGAACGGCTTGGTGATGTAATCGTCCGCGCCCAGCTCCAGACCGATCAACTTGTCCGATTCTTCAGACCGGGCAGTCAGCATGATGATCGGCACGTTGGAGGTCTTGCGAATCTCGCGGGTGAAATCCAGCCCGTCCAGGTGCGGCAGGCCAAGGTCCAGCACGACCAGGTCGGGCTTATCGGTGCGGGTATGCGATAGGGCCATTTTGCCGTCGTGGGCCACCTCAACCGCATAGCCAGCGCGTGTGAGGTAGTCACTCACGAGCTGTGTGATTTTCGGTTCATCATCCACAACGAGGATTTTCTTCGACATGCTTTCCTTAATTATCGCACAGTTTCCATCCGCACCGAAGCGGCGACCCGCACAAAGACGCACGAAGCCATGTCGCGATCCAGGGCGAGCTCATGCTGCCCGGCAAAGATCAACACGTTCCGAGAATCTTTTTGGATTAGGTCAATCCTTATTCCAAGGGCGAGGCCCATCTCCATCAAGCGTCGGAGCTTTGAAGCATTGCCCGCCTGCATCGCTGCTACCACGCCGCCTTCTCCGCATCGCAAGCAGACAAGTTGTGTAAGGCCATCTATATCCATCGTCGCGTCCTCGCCGCGTAGGCCTGCCACTCCACCCCAAACGTTTCCGCCAGCTTCTGCTCTTCCATCCTGATGAACTGCCGATCCATCAGGAATGCAAAGGCAATCACAATTACGATCGGTGCAAGCGACCCCAGCAGAACAGCCACCCCAATCAGGATAAGCACAAAGCCGAGATACATCGGGTTGCGGGTCAAACGATATGGGCCGTCTGCGACTAGCGCGGAAGGCGTGGCATAGGGACAAACTTCGGTATGAGCCTTGTGTAAAGTGCGGTCGGCATTGACGTTGATGACCAGGCCGACCGCAACAGGAATAATTCCAATAAGAGTCCATGGCACCGGGATGAGCATCCCGGCGGGCAACAGAAAATTCAAGGCGATCGTAAGGATAATAGCGATAAATAGATATGCCGGCGGTTTGATTCTATGGTTCTTCATTATTGCTCTCCCAGTTCATGCGCTTATGCTTATGGGAAAAGATGCAGGTCGGATTCGAATCCGACCTGCACTCTGCCGAAGCCTACTCATCTTTCTTTTCAGAGCCAACTTTTCCGTGGGCGCGGTCATGCATTTCCTGGAACATCGGGGGCACGCCGTTCTCGCCCCAGCCGTTGCGCCAGTGACTCCGGTGCATTTGGCCGCCGTATCCCCAGCGTGGTCCCCAGAAAAGGAAGCGCAGCGCGCGGCAGGGCGACAAACAGCAGGAACAATGCGATCAGGAGGCCGAAGAATCCAAATCCCCAAAATGGATGCCATACAAACGGCATGCCGTAATAAGGATATGGAACGTTCCCTGAGGTTGCTGCCGGCAATTTCGCCGCGACGCCCTGTGCGACACCTGCGTTGAAAGCGAAGACGCCAATGCCTACTATTGCGGCTATGAGCACCAGCGCCGATACGATCCGTAAACCGATTTTTCCGTCCATTTTCACTCCTTTTGTGAATTCTGAACGGAAGTATAGGGTTGGGTTGTGAATTGGGTGTGAAGAGAGGAAGGAGGAGAGAAGTGGCCCGTTTTGTGCGGGGCGGCGGAAGAATGGTTTTTTGGAATGCCCCGACAGGCAGTAGCCGAGTTACGTTAGCCGAACAACTTTGGCAAGCCGCGGCCGCCGGATTTCTGTATCATCTTGACCAGCTTCTGGGCTTCGCGGAACTGCTTGATGAGACGGTTCACTTCCTGCACATCGGTTCCCGAACCGGCGGCAATGCGGCGGCGGCGGGAGGCATTCAGCAGGTCGGGGTTGCGCCGCTCTTTGAGGGTCATCGAGAAGATGATAGCCTCGGATTGCTGCATATTCTTCTCGACATCCTGCGGATTTGCCTGCCGTGCGGCCTGGCCAAATTGTCCGGGCAGCATGTCCATGATCTGGCTCATCGAGCCCATCTTCTTCACCTGTCTCATCTGCTCCAGCCAGTCTTCGAGCGTGAATTGCCCCTTCATCAATTTATCGGCCTGTTTTTGAGCCGATTGAGTGTCGAAGGCGGCTTCCGCCCTTTCGATCAGACCGAGCATATCTCCCATGCCCAGGATGCGCGACGCCACGCGCGCGGGATCGTACGCTTCCAGGGCATCCAGCTTTTCGCCAGTGCCCAGATACTTGATCGGAACGCCGGTCACCGAACGGATCGAGATCGCGGCGCCGCCGCGGGCGTCGCCATCCATTTTAGTTAGGATCAATCCGGTGATTGAGACATGATCACGAAAGCCCTGAGCGATATTCAGAGCCTCCTGCCCCGTCATCGAATCCACGATCAAGAGAGTTTCAGTGGGTGTCACGCGGGCTGCAATGGACTTCAGCTCGGCCATTAATTCTTCGTCCAGCTGAGAACGGCCGGCCGTATCCAGGATCACCACGCCGAATCCGCCTTTTGAGGCTTTGTCAAACGCGCGCTGCGGCAAGCTCGGGCGGTTTCATGTTCAGATCGGATTCAACGGGGACGTCAATTCGCTCACCTAACTGCTGCAGTTGCTGTACCGCGGCGGGTCGATACGGATCGGCCGCCACCAGCATGACCCGTTCGCCTTTTGACCGAAGCAAGCGGGCGAGTTTGCCGGCCGCGGTGGTTTTGCCCGACCCTTGCAGGCCGACAAGCATGATGATCCGCGGCTTTGGGCCGGATAGGTTCAACGGCGCACTCTCACCCAGGGTGGAAATCAATTCCTCATTGACGATCTTGACAACCTGCTGCCCGGGGTTCAGCGCTTTGGAAACCTCCGCACCTACTGCGCGCAGGCGCACGGCCGCGATGAACGTCTTGACCACGCTGAAGTGAACGTCGGCTTCGAGCAGCGCGAGCCGCACTTCGCGCAAGGCTGCATCCACGTCGGCCTCGCTCAATTTGCCGCGACGGCGAAGCTGGTCAAAAACCTGGTTCAGACGGCCGGTAAGTGTTTCAAACATGATTTGACTTCGGAGCGGTTGGGGATTGTAGTGCCGAAGAGGGCCTTGGTCAAGATACGCCGCCTGATTCGGCGCTTTCGACGACTGCCTGGGCCGTTTTTGACGGGCTTTGCTTGACAATCCCATGTTCGTCTAGTAAAATTCCGCACGCTTAACTACCCAACATCTGGCCGAGATAGCTCAGTTGGTAGAGCACGCGACTGAAAATCGCGGTGTCCCCAGTTCGATTCTGGGTCTCGGCACTCTCGGCCAGTAAGAGCGGCCAAGACCTGCGGGCGTGGTTCAGTGGTAGAACGTCTCCTTGCCAAGGAGAAGGTCGTGGGTTCGAATCCCATCGCCCGCTCTGGTTTTTTTCAACCGGCGTCGTGGCCAAGTGGTAAGGCAAGGGTCTGCAAAACCCTCATCACGGGTTCGAATCCCGTCGACGCCTCATGAGCGAGTCGCTCGACTCGCTTTTCTCATTTGAATCGGGGTTTGCATTCTTGAAAAGGCTCCGTGGGGAAATCGCTGCATATCTTGCTACTGCATATCAAACCACGTACATTGGCCGCGGCCTGCACGCTTCTTGATTAAAATGGGCTGATAATCGCAGCGCTTTGTCCTCCAGTCCTGTCTCCTTCATGACAATCCGACGTTTGCCGATGGCCGCGCGCGTGTCAATCGCCTATCTCCTGATCGGCGGATTATGGATTCTCCTGTCCGACCGGGTAGCAGCGGCAATTCTCAAAGACCCTGCACAGTTGACCACAGCACAAACCTACAAAGGGTGGTTCTTCGTTGCAGTATCTGCTTTCGTCCTGTACTGGTATCTTGCCATCGAAAACAGGAGGCGTCGGAGCAGCGAGCGGGACCTCGGCAGCATTTTTGAGCAGGCGCTGGAGGGCATTTTTCAATCCACTCTGGAAGGTCGGTATCTCAGGGTCAATCCAGCCATGGCCCGCATCTACGGCTACGATTTGCCCGAAGAGCTGATGCTAGCCATGGGCCAAACCGGCCGGTCAATCCAGGTGGAGATCAAGATGGGCGAGCAGTTCATCCAGAATCTCCTTCGGAACGGCTTTATCAAGAAGTTCGAGGCAAGGAATTATCGCAAAGACGGAACAGTCATTTGGACATCCACAACGGCCCGGGTCATCCAGGACGAGCATGGGCAGCCGGCTCACATAGAGGGTTTCGTCACGGATATCACGAGTTATAAGGTTTCCGAACGTGCCTTGCGGGAACAAGAGGAGCGTTACCGGCTGTTGTTCCAGAGCGCTCCCATTGGAATCGGGGTCGCCGATCAACAGGGGAAAATCCTTGCGTTCAACCACGCCATCCTTGAACCCGGCGGATATTCAGAAGAAGACATCGAGCAGTTGGATTCCATTGAGCAGCTTTATGCCGATCCGCAGGAACGGAGCCGGCTCAACCAAATGCTCGTCCACGACGGGCGGGTTGTCAGCGAGCCTGTTAAGTTCAAGCGCAAGGACGGAAGCCAGTACGATACTCTGCTGACCCTCGCACCGATTCTTTACAACGGGCAGCAGTGCGTGCAGGCGCTGGTTGAGGATGTGACCTCCAGAAGGCGCATTGAGAAGAGCCTGTTGGAAGAGCAGTCGCGTTTCCGCGTTCTAATAGAAAACAGCCTGGATGGTACGGCTCTATACACACGCGATGGAAATGTGATCTACCAGAGTCCTGCGGTCAAGAGAATCCTGGGCTTTGAGCCGGAAGAAGTACAGGGCCTGAACGTCGCCGAGTATGTGCACCCGGAGGATGCAGCCAGGCTCGTGGAAGCCTACGACACGGTCCTGGAATCGCCATGCGACATAGTCACCACCGAGGTTCGAACTCAGGCACCAAGACGGAACCTACCGATGGTTGGAACTGATAATCAGCAATAAGCTGGAAGAGCCAGGCATTCAGGCTCTGGTCGGCAACTACCGCGATATAACGGAGCGCAAGGCGGCGGAAGAAGCTCTGCGTGCGAACGAGGAAAGGCTTAGCGGCATCATTGATCACACGCAAAACGTGTACTTTTCCCGTACTCCGGACAACGTCCTTACCTACCTGAGCCCACAGACCTCCGAAATCCTGGGCTATGCGCCAGAAGAAGTGCCGGTCAGATGGCAGGATTTCCTGACGGAGCACCCGATCAATCAGAGAGGCATCGAGCTTGGCAGGATCGCCATCGATACGGGTGTCGCGCAAGACCCCTACATCCTAGAACTCCGGGCCAAGGATGGCCGGCGCGTATGGGTTGAGGTGCGCGAAACCCCCATGGTACGGAACGGCAAGACTGTGGCCATACTGGGTGCGTTGACTGACATAACATACCGAAAGAAGACGGACGAAAACCTCGAACGCCGGCTGACCGAGCTGACCGTGCTTCAGGCCGTGGCCATGGCCGGATCTCAAAGCTACAGCGAAGATGAGGTCATCAAGCGCACAACGCAGATAGTCAGCGGCATGCTCTACCCCGACAACTGCGGCGTACTGCTCCTCAATGAAGCCGGCAATTCACTCACAGCACATTCCTCGTACTGGGGTGCGTATCCCGACCACCCAGCTGAAGAACGACCGCTGTCGGTGGGTGTCAGCGGGGAAGTTGCAGCCTCAGGCAATCCGATTCGCATCGATGACGTTACAAAACACCCGGCGTACGTGGAGGCTACCCCCGGCGTTCGTTCCGAATTGTGCGTTCCGATCCGCGTTAACGAGAAGGTGATCGGCGTCTTCAATGTGGAGAGTCGAAAGGTGCAGGCCTTCGATGAGGAAGATCAACGCGTGCTCACCACGGTCGCAGGAACACTCGGCACGGCCATTCAACGCATTCGATTGCTGGTTACAGAGCAGAAGCGTCGCCAGGAGGCGGAAAACTTGCGTGAGGCGACCGCGGCCCTGACGAGGACAATCGAAATCGACAAACTCTATGAAATCATCCTGGAGTCGCTTTCGTGGCTTGTCCCCTATACCAGCGCCTCCATCGAACTCGTCGATCAGGGTCAGACGGAGATTGCGGCAGCGCGCGGGATGCCGGGGGCGCCTCAGTTGCTTGGAAGAAGATATGCCGTCCGGCTGGGAAAATGGGGAACGGATATCCGAAAACCCATCATCATCCCGGACGTTCAGAAGGATGCGCGATTCGAAAAGTTCGAGGAAACCGGGTCCATCCGAAGCTGGATGGGCGTCCCCATGTTCGTTCAGGACAGACTTGTAGGTTATTTAAACCTGGACAGCCGTGAGGTTAACTTCTTCACGGAAGCGCATGCCGCAATCGCCGAGACGTTTGCCAATCAGGCCGCCATCGCCCTGGAGAACGCGCGTGTATTCCACGAGGAGCGGCGCCGAACACGGATCATCGAGGCGCTGGCAGATTTTGCAAACGAGATTGCCAGAACCGGCGAACTGCAGCCTCTGCTCGACAAAGTAGCACAGCGTTCGCTGGACCTCCTGGATGCAAGCCATGTTGCAATCCACCTTTTGCAATCTGACAATCGGACAGTCAGGGCCGTGTCAGCCCAGGGATCCTATAGCCATGAAATCATGTCGCACGCCTTCATGTTAGGCGAGGGCATCACGGGGAGCATCATTGCATCCGGGAAACCGGAAATCGTCAACAACACCAAAGACGACCCGCGGAGAATCAGGGTGCCCAGCACGCCGGAAGACGATGGAATGCTCGAATCGATGATGTGCTGCCCATTGATGTTGAGGGGCAAGGGCATCGGGGCAATCAACGTCTGGCGGCTTCGATCCTACGGTCTTTTCGACGTTTCCGAGCTGAATTTCCTGATCAGCATTGCGCACCAGACGTCGGTCTCGATCGAGCTGAGCCACTTATTGCAGGAAACGATGCGCCGTGCGCAAGAGTCCGCGGCGATTGCTGATGTGGGCCGCGAAATCTCATCGACCCTCCAGCTGGACGTGGTGCTCGAGCGGATCGCGGCGTATGCCAAGGAACTTCTGCGCGCGGAGACCAGCGCGGTGTATTTGCTGGAACCTGCAAAATCGCTTCTTCGCGCACTTGTAGCCATTGGGCCGGATGCGGAGGCGATCAAGAATGACCCTCTTCAGATGGGCTCGGGCATCATCGGCAAGCTGGCTCAGAAGAAGGCCGGTGAGATTGTCAACGACGCGAATTCCGATCCGCGCGCACAGCTGGTGGCCGGCACGGAGCGCATTCCTTTCGAGAACCTCATGGCCGTCCCCGTATTGTCCAAGGATCAGCTTACCGGCATAATGGTTGTCTGGCGCACGGGGGCAGGCCAGGAATTTGAGTCGACCGAGTTGGAGTTTTTGACGAACCTGGCAAGGCAAGCCGCTGTCGCCATTGAGAACGCCCGCCGGTTCCAATCGGAAACAGAGCGACGTCAGGAGGCGGAGAACCTTCAGGTGGCGGCCACCGCCGTCACCTCGTCCCTGGATGTGGAAGAGGTGCTGGAGACAATTCTGATCGCGCTTAAGCAGGTAACGCCTTACGACAGCGCCTCCATGCTGCTTTTGGAGGGCGACAGGGTGCGGATCAGGGCAGCCAAGGGGCTGCCCAACCCAAGCCTGGCGTTGAACCAGCTCTTCCCGGCTCGCAACGCACTGCTGCGCGCGATTCAAAAGAGCGGGAAAGCCGTCATCCTGGAGGACGCACAGAAGGATCCGCGCTTCGAGAGTTGGGCAGCAGGGGATGAAATCCACGGTTGGTTGGGGGTGCCGTTGATTGCCCGTGGTCAGATCATCGGATACATCACCCTGGATAGTCGCACGCCTGGGGCATTTGACGCAAATGACGGCTCGTTGGCCCAGACGTTTGCGCATCAGGCCGCCGCCGCAATAGACAACGCCCATCTCTTCGCGAGTCTGCAGGAGACCAACCAGGAACTTTCCAGAGCCTACGACACAACTTTGGAAGGCTGGGGAAATGCACTGGAGCTTCGAGACAAGGAAACGCAAGGCCACACCAAACGCGTTGCAGAGTTGACGTTGAAGCTGGCGCGCCAGATGGGTTTGCGGGAGCCGGAGCTGACCCAAATCCGCCGGGGCGTCCTGGTGCATGATATTGGAAAGATGGGCGTTCCGGATCGCATCCTGCACAAGAAAATGGCGCTCAACAAGAAGGAATGGGAGTTGATGCGCAAGCATCCTCAATATGCCTTTGATCTGCTTTACCCCATTGCATATCTTCGACCGTCTTTGGAAATTGCCTACTGCCACCATGAGCGATGGGACGGCACCGGTTATCCGCGGGGACTTAGAGAAATGGAAATCCCGCTTACTGCACGAATTTTCTCCATCGTGGATGTGTGGGATGCGCTTCTGTCAGACAGGTCCTACCGGAAGGCCTGGCACAGAAACAAAGTTGAAAAATACGTTCGCGATCAGGCCGGCATCCAGTTTGACCCGCAAATCGTGGAGGTCTTTCTCAAGTTGATGAATAACGGAAAGTCCTGACAGCCCAGTCAGAACTCCACCTCCCGGATACCGCGAAAGCCCCCTACAAGACCCTTATTTAATTCTTACGAAGCGCCGTTTCCCTGCCTGCAAGACACCCGGGTGCGGAAAAGGCTCATTGCCGCGCTCGAGGGCCTCCCCGTCAAGGCGCACTCCCTTCTGGTCGATCAAGCGTTTCGCCTCACTTTTGCTGGAAGCCAGTCCGCTGGCTATCAAGACCTCGGCGACCGTGGCGCCGGGAAGCAGCGCAAATTCCTCCATTTGCCCAGGCATTTCCTTCTGGCGGAACATGTGGATAAACGCCTGCTCGGCCTGCTGGGCTTTCGCATCACCATAGAAGATGCTCACGACCTCGCGGGCGAGCTTCATCTTGGCGTCGCGTGGATGAACGGCGCCCGATTCGACCTCATGGAGCAGAGTTTCAATTTCCCGCGGGGTCCAACGAGTCACGAGCCGCATGTATTTTGGCATGGCTGTATCCGGCACCGACATCAGCTTGCCATACATATCCTCCGCCCCGCTGTCGAGCGGCACGATGTTGCCGATGGATTTCGACATGCGCTGGGAGCCGTCGGTGCCCGGCAGGATGCCCGTGATAACCCCCACCAGTGGCTTCTGGCCGAGAGCCTCTTGCAGCTTGCGGCCGGCCACGATTATGTTGAACAATTGATCGGTCCCGCCCACCTGTACGTCAGTCTTCTGTGCGACGGCATCATAGCCTTGCATAAGAGCATAGAAGGTTTCATGCAGATAAATAGGTTCATCCCGCTCCAGGCGCCTGGCGAAATTCTCCCGCGTGAGAAACTGTTGGACGGTGAAGTTCTGCCCCAGGCGGATGAGGTCCACCAGAGTCAGTTTGCTCAGCCACTCGCCGTTGTAACGGACTTTGGTCCTCTCGCGATCCAGGACATGAAAGGCTTGCTCCGCATAAGTTTTCGCATTTTCGGCGACCTGTTCCTCGGTCAGGATGGGGCGCGCCTTATTCTTATCCGAAGGATCGCCTACCAGCGCTGTGTAGCTGCCGATGAGAAACGTCACCTCATGCCCCAAATCCTGAAACTGACGAAGCTTGCGCATCGTGATCGTATGACCCAGATGCAGGTCCGTGGAGGTTGGGTCATAACCGCAATAGACTCGCAGGGGCCGCCCCTCCGCCTGCAACTCGACCAGACGCTCCTGCAACTCGGCGGTCATGGCCTTTTTCAGGTCCTCATCCCCGTATTCCGTTCCCTGCATCAAGAGCTCAACCTGCTCAGCAATCTTCATCGGATCCTTCTCCACTTGGGCTCCCCTGCCGCGTCCAACAACACCAAACAAAAACGCGCCCGCGAGGGCGCGTTCTCGTTGATCCCTCACGATGATCTAGGCATGCATGTTATAGGGCGCGACGTAGAGCATGGTTAACATTGGCGTATTATACAACAGACTCAGTCATTGATTAAACGTGATCGGAAACGTCCACGGACCCTTCACCGTGTAGAACTCATCGCTAAAGACGATCTGCTCCGCCTCCTGCTGCGACATGCTCGCAGGCCTGGTCGCGATCTGCATGGTCATTGCGCCATTCACGTCGGCACAGTTCAGGGTGATGGCAATGCCACGTTCCTTGAGGGCTTGTTGTATCTTGGGCATATAAAGCGAACAGTACTCATCCTGAGTCGGATATGCGCCGAGCGACTCGACCGTCAGCGCCGCCGAAGATAGGTCGGCATCCGGCGGGACATAGAACCCAAGTTCATCGCAACGCTGACCCGGCTGCCCGTTCACGGCCTCTTGCTTGCTCAGCATGGAGGAGCTGAATTCTGAAATTGCCTGCCCGCCGTATTCGAAGTGTGCGTCCCAGATTGTCCAGTCCGAGGCGTCCGGCAGAGTGTAGCAGACATCCGCAAAGACTTGTTTTCCATCGCGCCAGGCGCGCTGAAGATTAAGGGAAAATCCGCTAACGGTCTGGCTCGTGTTGGATTCGGCGGCCGCAACGGTCGGATAGGCTGCATTAATATCAGGCGTGGCAAGTCCCTGCTGCGGCAGGAACGTTGGCAGCACGGCCGGCGACGGCGCGGCAGGAGCGCAGGCCGCCAAGGCAAGAGCGGCAATTAATCCGGTGAAGGCAAGTAAACGTGACATTGGGTGTTACTCCTATTGATATGGCTAACCACGGTGTTCAGACGAAGGCCAGCCCCTTCGAGTTCCGCCTGGAACCTCACATCTAACATACCACACTACGGAAACCTTTGCCACCTGCAGCCTGCGTGCCTGACTCCGGCGAGACATGTCTGGCAATCCGGCTACTTTACCAGGTCTTTCATGGCATCCGCAATCGTCGGAAAGCGAAATCGGTAGCCAGCGGCCAATAGACGCTTTGGAGTGCTGTAGCGCCCGTCGACGACAAGCGTACTCATTTCTCCGAGGACGAGGCGCAGCATAAGAGCCGGCGTGGGCATCCAGTAAGGCCGGTGAGAGGCGGTGGCGATGGCACGCATGTACGCGGCATTCGAGGTTGGCGTAGGGGCGACTAAATTGAAGACACCTGCCTGCTCTCCGCGTTCCAGCAGAAAGCGCAGAGCCTCAACTTGAACGGCAAGATGGATCCAGGGGACGGCTTGTTCACCACCGCCCAGGGGACCGCCGACAAAGAGGCGCACCGGCAGAGCCATCAGCGGAAACAATCCGGCCGACGGAGCCAAAACCACGGCGCTGCGCGCAACGATCCGCCGAACGCCGAAGCCTTCGAGTGGCTCAGTCGCCGCCTCCCAGTCCACGGTCAGCCGCGAGAGAAAATCATCTCCGGGACCGGTAGATTCGTCGGCTGCAGCGTCACCGCGCAAACCATAGTAGTTGATGCCGGAGATCTGGATAAACACAGTTGGCCGGTAAGTTGAGGCCCCGATCGCCGAGACGAGCGTATGCGCTGGAACGAGGCGAGAGTCAAGAAATTGCTGCTTGCGAGACTCAGTCCACGGCCAGTGTTCGAGTCCGTATCCGGTCACGTTGATGACGGCGTGTGTGCCTCACAGTTGGCCGGTCCACTCGCCCGGCGTGCAGCCATCCCAGTGAATCATATGCGGAGGACCAGCGGGGCGCCGACTAAGAATCCATACTTCATGCCCCGCCTTCTCCAGTGAACTAGCCAGGGCCGACCCCATGAAACCTGAACCGCCGGCAATCAGGACTTTCATGCCAATTTCTCCGTTATGCTATAATCGTGCAAATTGCGGAGGCTCGATGCAGGAGCCTGTATTAGTACTCAACGCGAATTTTGAGCCAATCAATGTATGTACCACGCGTCGGGCGGTTGTGCTGATCCTGGGGGGCAAGGCCGCAATGGTGGCAAACGGCCGAGGTTACGTCCACACGGTCAAAGAGCTAATTCCGCGGCCATCTGTCATTCGCCTTGAACTTCAGGTCCGCCGGCTGCGACCGCGTGTGAAGCTCACTCGTCGGGAAGTCTTTCGGCGGGACAACTTCACCTGCCAATACTGCGGCCGTCGGGACGGCGGCCTGACTGTGGATCACGTCCTACCCCGATATCAGGGCGGGCTGCACACCTGGACCAACGTTGTAGCCGCCTGCCCTTCCTGCAACCATCGGAAAGGTGGGCGAAAGCCCGAAGAAGCGCATATGGCGCTTCTTCATATTCCAAAGGAGCCGCCGGTTAACGCGGCTTACATCTACGCCAGGCATCTTGCGGACAACGTTGAATGGCTGGAATATATCCGGGGCTGGTAGGCTGGAGCCACGACGGAAGCGGGGCGCGACGCGCCCAGTCTGCAACCTTCAGGGGGCTCACGAACCAAAATTCAGTGTCATGAAATCTTCGGCCAAATGAACAGGGCCCTGGTACCGTTGATGCGCGGCGGCAACGAGGTCGCCGCCCGCAAACTTACCGGTTGGATAATGTATCAGATAGAGCCCGCCGACCTCCGACTGGTTGGCAATCTCGCCTGCCTGTTCGGCCGAAGAATGCCCGCGGGCCGCGCCTGCGGCCTCGTGAATCAGAATGTCTGCGCCCTCCGCCAAGCGGACCACCTCGGCACAGGGCTCCGTATCGCAAGAGTATGCCAGCGTCTTCCCGGAGTGATTGAATTCGAACCGCAAGCCTATTGTCGGCAACAGGTGGCGGACCGGGGAGGCCATGATGCGAAAATCGGGACATTCCAGCACTATGGTCATTTCCTGTGCCGGCAACCGATGAAATGCAACAGGAAAGAAATCGGGCCACTCGGCCCAGCCGTAAAATCCCATCAGGTCTTCAATACGGTCAAGCGTGTGGTGCAATCCATAGATGTTGAGCGGTCTTTTGCGGCCCATCAACCACATGTCCATTAGAAGCAAAGGCACCCCGGAAACGTGATCCGGATGGAAATGCGTCAGCACGAGGTCGGTCAGGTTGTTGAAGTCTACTCCGGCCTTCTCCAGGCGGAGGATCGGATTGCTAACGCAATCCACGAGCACCATGCGTTGCTCGCCCACAACAACCAGGTGGGTATTCTCGTGATCGGCGCTGGGAATGGCATTGGACGATCCCAGGATGATGACTTTGGGCATACTTTGCCAACTATTTCATTACCGCCAGCAGGATTGATGGCGTAACGTAGGCTTCGATCACGGAGGCCACGGCCAGCAGGGGAATCACCACTCCAAGGAAGACCTTGGTCCAATCCGCCAACAGCTCGAAAACAACCTGGCCCATGGACTTGCCGGCTTGCGGCGTGACAAGAACTACACTTACGCGCAGCACTATCGCACTGGACAGCATGAGGGCCGGGATTTCAAAGATGCCGTGAGGGAGCAGGCCGGCTGCAAACAGCAATCCCGGAGAATAGCCAATCAACTTGAAAGCGCCCAGGACCACCCCGACAAGACCCACGTTGACCAGGTAAGCCACCATTCCCAGCACGCTGAACGAAATGAGGCCTCCAAGGAAAAGCAGGAATGTCGCCCGCACGTTGTTGGCAAATATGAACGGCGCCGACAGGTGTTGATTTGCCTGCGCGAGCCCGATGGATTGCCGCGCACCTTTGACGAGGCCGGTGATATCCTGAGAAGATGCCCTCGAGAGCATCCTCGGGATATTAACCGTGGCCCAATGGTAGCTGACCCAATACCCGAATACAGCGGTTGCCGCCATAATCAACATCGGGATGGCCAGCTCGCGAATCACGCGTGGGACCTCGAAGCGATACCAGCCTGCGGGCGATTTCGCCTCGCCGCGAAACGCATTCCAGAAGGTGCGCAGCATCCAGCGGATGTTGAGTGAATCAAACTCGCGGCCGAGCAAGTATTCACGCTGGAAATGCGCCAACCCCAGCCGGACCAGCAAACCCGCCACGACAACCACAGCCGCCACCGCAAACCACAGGACCTGGTCTGTTCCCCAAAACAGAAGCACGCTCTCGCCTTGCATCATGATGGCAACCGGAATGACGATGAAGGATGCCAGGAGATTGGCAGCCCGCACCGAGGTGGATTGTACGGAGATTACTATGGCTGCGCTTACCATAAGTACGGCGTGCGCAGTAGTCAGCGTCAAGAGCAGCAATATCGTATACAAACTAGGCATGTGCAAATGCTGGTGTGACACCATGCCAAGGTACAGTCCGATGGAGAGATAGCTCGCCGCGAGCGGCGTCACCACGCCGATGAGCAACTTGCCAAAATACAGGTGCCAATTGTTTAGCGGAGCGCTCAGCAGCGGCTCTATCGTGCCGCGTTCTTTTTCTCCGACGAACGATTCGAGAGCCACAACCAGCGAAATCGTAATGGGAAAGAATCCGATGATCAAGACGGAAAACGGCACCAGGCGGTCGGCGATCAAGGTGGTGCCGTACCTGGCAAAGAAGGCGACCGCCTGGGCTGCAACTTCGTTCATGAGGAACGGAAAAGACAGTGTCAGCACCGCCAGGGGAAACATTATGCGCCAGTCGCGAAATTGATCACGCAGCTCACGACGGGCGAGCAGCCAGATCATGCGCGCGTCATCCACTTTGCACGACCCCCTCGCCCGGACTCTGGACATCGGCCATCACCTTGAGATAGACCTGCTCAAGACTACGCGGAACTTCCTCGAAAGCAACCAGCGGCGCCCGCGTTCCGGCAAGTTCGCGCAGCAGAATAGGATTGGCCTCCTGCGGATTTTCAACTCGGAAACGGAGTCTTGAGGCGTCCTGTTCCGTGAGGGTGACGCCCGGCGGTGTTCGAATGCCATTCTTGCCCCAGGCAGAAGCGAATTTGGCCTCGTATTCCGCAGTTCCAAGAACGCGGTGTTTCAAATCGGCGAGCGTTCCGGAAAGCAAAATGCGGCCCCGATAGATAATGGCAATAATGTCCGCCAGGGCTTCCGCTTCGGCCAGGTTATGCGTACAAATCACAATTGTCCGCTGAGACGACCGCAAGCGAGCGATCTCATCCCGAACCAGGCGCGCAGACTCAGGGTCCATCGCGGACGTCGGTTCATCCAGCAGAAGTACGGGCGGTTCATGCATCAGCGCCCGGGCCAGCGCCAACTTCTGGCGCATACCCTTTGAATATTCGCCGATGCGCCGGGGGGCCACCTGCGCCAGACCGAAATATTCCAGAAGGTAGTCACTTCTCAAACGTCGTGTATCTGCATGCAGGCGATAGACTTGTCCGAAGAAATCAAGGTATTCGATGCCTGTCATGCGCATGTACAAGCCGTGCTGCTCCGTCAGGACTCCGACGGAGGCCCGGACGTTCTGGCCTTGCCGGCTCACGTCATAGCCGGCAACGCGCGCCGTGCCGCGGCTGGGGGTCAGCAGCGCGGTCAGCATCCTGACAGTGGTCGTCTTGCCGGCGCCATTTTGACCCAACAACGCCAGGATCTGTCCCGGCCGGACCGAAAGCGTGACTCCGTCCACGGCCCAGAAGTCATTGAATTGCTTGCTCAAATCCTGTGTCTCGATCATTGGGCTTCCAGCATAAAAGCGTCAAAGGACCGTGTCAATGAGACAGGAGTCCTCGGTAATGCGCGATGGCCCGCTCGGGATTCAGAAGAAAACGCCCGCGACCTATTTGGCTGAGGGCTTTCGCCTGGGCGACGACGAGGTGGACGGCTTTGCCTTCGACCGCGTCGCAGCAGATGACTTGCGAACGGCAGGCTTTCTGGCAACAGTGCGGCGCGCCTTTCGGGCCGGCGCCTTTTTCCCGGCGTTGAAAGCTTCGGCGGGCATATCCACTTCCGCGGCAGCACCGGCGCCGACGAGGCCCATCGCGGCACCGGTTCTCGCGACAGTCTGCTCCGCCGTTCCCGGGCGATGTCGCCAGATCAGTACAATGACGGCGCAGATCGCCACGATCGCCGAGAGGGTTTGATTCACGTTGACGCTAAACACCCTGGAGGCGTCCAGCCGCAGAAAGTCAAGGGAAAAACGGATGACCGGATAGACTATGAGATAGACGTTGAAAACATCGCCTTGTTTGAGTCTGTTCGCGTACCTCCGGATGAGCCAAAGAAGTAACAGCATGTTTGCCAGGTCGAGGATCGATTCGTAGGCAAACAGTGGATGATAATACGCGACATTCTCAAAACCGGCGAGGCGGTGCGCCGGATCGATGTATATTTTCCAGGGGAGGTCCGTAGGAGCCCCGTAAAGCTCTTGATTGAAGAAGTTGCCCCAGCGCCCAATCGCCTGGCCCAGTGCCAGGCTGGGCGCAGCAATATCCGTCCACTGGACAAAGGTGACTTCCTTGTGCCCTCTGACAAACAGGTACAACGCGACCAGGCCGCCCATGATGGTCCCCGGGATGCCCAGACCGCCCTTCCAGATGGCAATTGCGTCCAGAGGGTGCGTGAGGTAATACTGAGTTGTGAAACCTTGTGCAATAGAGGAGGGGGCGGAGTAAAGATGTGCCAAAGCCGGGCGCCGATTACGCCGCCGATAATCAGGTAAACCAGCAAGTCCCACACCATTTCGGGATCGTGCCCTCGCCGTTTCATTTCCCGGGTGGCCAGCCAGCCGCCGGCGACGGCACCCAGCATAAGGATGATTCCGTAGAAACGGATAAATAGCGGGCCGACCGCAAAACCGTCAATCATGTTGTGCTCTCCTTGGCAAGAATCTTCTTGGAGTTCGTGTGCGCCTGGGCGCGTACCGACCAAATTCGCTGCAACGCCGTGAAATTAGCCAGGACGGCGATGATCCAAACGCCCACTGCGGGGATGTTGAATAGCAGACAAGGACCCAACACCAGGTACCGTTCGGCCCGGGTCAGCAAACCCTCTCGGGCGCTAAAACTCTGCGCCTCGGCGCGGGCTTTCACATACGAAACAAGGATGGAGCCGGCAGCCGCGGCAAATGTGACAACCTCCGCAACATGCTGATTGGTCACGGCGAAATGATAGAGCAGGGCGCCCAGAATGATCAACTCGGAGTAACGGTCGCTGACCGAATCGACGAAGGCGCCCCAATCACTGGCCTCGCCGCGGAGTCGGGCCATTGTTCCATCCAACGCGTCAATCGGCCACGCAATCAGCATGACGATTCCCCCAATCATAATTTGGCCCCGCAGGATGAAATACCCCGCCAGGGCGCTTCCTGCAACACCCAGAAGCGTCACGGTGATGGGCGTCAGACCGGTGCGGTTGAGCAGCCTCCCGACCGGATCCAGAAACCATTTGAATGTGACGCGCAAGAAATCGGTAAACGTTTTTCTCACTCTGAGCCTCGCAAGAGAGTTTTCCAATGATACCCGAAAACTGCCGCTATCCGAGCCAGGAATTGGGACACGTTGATTCCGCCAGGACGTCGCGGCAGGCGTGGGTGAATTCTCTTGGGGTTACCCCTACTGGTTCTCTTCTTCGTCTTCCTCGCTTGGGAGAACGTCGCGCTCCTTCCCTCCGCCCTGCGAAGGCCCCACGATCCCCATTTCTTCCAGCTGATCCAACAGGCGCGCCGCCCGCGGATAGCCGATGCGCAGCCGTCGTTGAAGCAAAGAGGCTGATGCTCGTTGTGTATTCCTCACGATCGAAACGGCCTGCTCGATTAATCCATCGTCTTCGTTCTCATCCGGCTCGGACAGCAGCTTCTCCCACGGCGGAACATCATCTATTGGAAGGTCACTATGTTTCTGCCAATAGTCAATAATGCGTTCGATTTCCATGTCGGTGATCATCACACCCTGCGCCCGGACCGGGTTTCCAGCTTCAGGGTTTAGGAACAGCATGTCGCCGCGGCCCAGCAATGTTTCCGCGCCTACGCTATCCAGGATTACCCGCGAATCCACGCCTGAGGCCACCGAAAACGCCAGGCGCGCCGGAAAGTTGGCCTTGATCAGGCCGGTGACCACGTCCGTCGAAGGTCTTTGGGTGGCCACCACAAGGTGAATACCCGTGGCGCGCGCCATCTGCGCCAGCCGGACAAGGTTGTGCTCGGTCTGATCCGGTGCCGACATCATCAAATCAGCCAGCTCATCGATCATCACAACGATGCGAGGCAAAGTCGCGCCATCTTCCTTGCGCAGTTGCTTGCGATTATAGGCATCCAGGTCGCGGGCATGTGCGGCCTCCAGCAGACGATAGCGATGCTCCATTTCAACGACCACCCAGCGCAGCAGGCCGAGGATACGCTCGATGTTGGTCTCAACCTTGCCATACAGATGCGCCAAGCCGTTGAACCGCAGCAGTTCGACCATTTTCGAGTTGATCATGATCATGCGCAGGTCTTCGGGCATGTTGTTCATGGCGAGGCAGGCGGCCAGCGCCGTAATACAGACCGATTTGCCGGAGCCGGTGGCACCTGCGATCAGCAAATGCGGCATGCGGCCAAGGTCGGCGACCACTGGATTTCCGGATACGTCGCGCCCCAGGGCGATTGCCAGCGGCGCGCTGTTGCGGTGAAAGGTCTCGCTTTCCAGAATGGGTTTCATGCGCACAACCGACGAATGCGCATTGGGCACTTCGATGCCCACATACGGCTTCCCGGGCACAGGAGCTTCGATGCGCAACCGCTCAGCCGACAATGCCAGCGCCAGGTCCTTTTGAAGATTGGCAATCTGCGCGACTCGGACCTTCATTTGTTGGGCGTCGTCATCCTCAGGCGCTCCAGGTTTCTTGATGAAGCCCGGCTGCACAGCGAATTGCGTCACCGCCGGTCCGACCCGATAGCCAATCACCGTGGCAGGTATGCCAAATTCGGAAAGGGTCTTCATGATCATGCCCGCCGTCTGATTGATGGTCCGCTCATCTGCCTGCGCCGTTTGCTCGGCCATTAAGATGCTCAACGGAGGCAGACCCTCCTCCCGCGGAATCGGATGGACCGGTTTTTCTCTATTCCGCTCGGGCGCTTTCAGCCCGGGACGGAATTCAGGCGGGAGCTTCGGTGCTCTTTTGACTTTCACCTTGACAGCCGGCTGGTCGGAATCTGTGGCGGGCTCTTCCATGGTCGGCGGAGTTACCGTCATAGTGGAGGCTTCCCCCGCGAGGGTTAGCAGCCATCGTTCCAAGACTGGCCAGAATCCGAGGCCAGTCAGCGCGGTCAGCAGCCAAGCCACAAACAAAACTACCCCCGTCCAGAGTCCTCCCAGGCGCCTATCCAGGAGAAAAGTAAGCCCCCAACCCAATCGCCCGCCGTCCATGCCGGCCTCGGCGCGCACGAGCGAATTTCCGCCAATGATGGAGAGCAGACCCAGCGTGAGTACAGCCGCCAGTTCCAGGCAGAAGAAACGTCCCCACTGGATTCCTCGGCCAGTGCGCCGAATCAGCGCCACTCCGGCATATCCCAATGCGAGGATGAGCAGGTAGCTCCCCCAACCGAACCAGGTGCCCAGGAAAGTGGCCCAAGGCGTCAGCAAAAGGCCGCCGGTAAGCTGCCACATTGCCAGCAATGACATCAATGCCGACGCGATCAGCAGCACGGCGAACGCATCGCCCACATATCGCCCAAAATGCAGGTTAAAACGCTCAAGCCGCTCCATCCAGTCATTGGAGGGCGGTAAATTCTGATAACGACGACCCGGGTTACCCGTCATGTAGTTGCATGCTCAGGCCCATGCGCTGATGGGAAGCATCCACATGCAATACTCGCACTTGCACTTGCTGCCCCTCGTGCAGAAAATCCTTTACAGCCTGACCCTCCACGATGGGCATCTCGGAGGCATGAATAAGCCCTTCAACGCCAAGCGCCAGACGGGCAAATGCCCCGTAGGAAAGAACACTGGTGATCGTAGCCGGCACTACCTGACCCACGCAAACATCCGCTCCGATCTTCAGCCAGGGATTCGGAAACAGGCGCTTCAGACTCAATGCGACGCGGCAGCGTTCCGGCGAGAGGTCGAGCACCTGTACTTCCAGGGACTGTCCCATTTTCACGATCTGGCTGGGGTGCACGACGCGTCCCCAGGACAGCTCGGAAATATGGATCAGTCCCTCGACACCGCCCAAGTCAACAAAAACGCCGAAATCAGTGATGTTCGTTACCGTCCCGGTAACCTGCTCTCCGGCATGCAATGAGTGAAACAACTCAGAACGCTTGCCCGGCTCCGCCTGCGCCGCGCGCTCTGAAAAGACGATCCTTCCATCTTCGGGCACGCATTCGATGACCTTCAGTCTCAATGTCCGGCCGATGTAACCTTCCATCGATTTTTCGCGTTCAGACGCGTCGACCTGTCCGGCCACATCGACCAGATGCGAGAACGGCACGAAGCCGTAGAGGTCTTCTCCTTCGACCAACAAACCGCCGCGGTTGCAGCCCGCCACTTTCAGGTTGACGATTTGATCGCGGCGGTACAATTCTCTGACTTGCACCCAATTCGGGGAAATCTTGTTTGCTTCGTCGGTTCGCTCTTCGTTACGCCCTTCAGGTCGTATTGAAGGACGATTCGGCGAATGTGCCGCATGGTGATCCTCCTCTGCCAGAACCGATTCCCACCAGCTTTCGTCGATTGCGGGCATTGAACTCTCGGCATTGTATTTTCGGTTGATCATCGGTACCTGCCTTCCCTACCTCGTCTCAGTTTCCATTTGAAGAATGGCCTTTGCCACTGCTTCAACGGCCACCCGCTGTTTCCGGTACAAATCCGCCTCGGACATCGCAAGCCTGCCAGCCACCTCACGGACCTTGCGCCCCTCGATAAATTTCATTTCCAGTATGTTGTAGAGAATCCATTCGGTAGTAAAGCGCCGTTCCCCCTCCGGTTTCACCTGATCCACCGCCTTTCTGAGCAACGCACGCAAGGCATTGGCTGCATTACCATCATGCTCGCCCGCCAGGTCACGAACAACCTGCAAGCCCAGCAGGGGGCTGTTGGTTAACTTGGGACCGCCCCAGTAATGTGTCAGCGCGTCCTTCACCCAATTGGCCAGATCCGATTCGGGCGGCAGCTCGAGACTCAAGAGGCTGGCACGCGAATCGTAACGCCCTGCAGCGCGCATGCGCTGGATCATGTCCACCTGGGGCTGAAGGTCCTGCAAGGAATGGAACACTCGCTGCTGCAGGCGCCGATCTTCGAGTGCCAATGAGGCGCGATCAGCCAGAAGCCAAAGAGCATCTCGTTGATCATGTTCCATACGTTGATTGTCTCTGCGGGCCACACCCAGCACTCCCAGGAAGGGTGGCACTTCATCACGATCCAGGTCGCCATGCATCTGTTGATGCAGAGGCAGAACCCAATATTTGCCCCATGCAAATTCATCGTGCCGGCCGCTATTGCCATTTCCGTAGGTTTGGAGCGCGTCCGAAAGGCCTTCCTGGTCGAGCATGGCGCGGTTACCGGCGGTCACAATCAAGGACAATTTATCCTCATCCAGCGCGGCAACGAATGCGGAGGGTGACTGCATGTGATCTCGGACGGCGGCCAACACGGCCTCCAGGAACTGCTGCAGGTCACCCTGAGTGACCATGCGCTCTTCGATGTTTTGGAACAGCTGCAGTTCCGTGCGGTCGTGGCCGAAGAAGAGATACCTTTCCCAGAGGGGCGCGAACAGGGTAATCGCGTGCTCGAACAACAACACCGTAGCCACCATAGCCAATGGAACGAAGGCGGAGTACTCAACTCCCATCCACACGCCTGCGCGCCTTACGACGGTCATAAATGCCAGCGCGAACGAGGCTGTAACGGGGCCGCGCATGATCCATTTAAAGAGCCTGCTCTTGATCACGCGGTCAGGCCAGGATACGCCAAAAAAAGCCACCGCGTAGGCCATCACTACCACCAGACCGCCAACTAATATGTTGATCAGGGTGGCGATGCCCCAGAAGGCAATTGGAAATTGTGCCGCCACCGAAGAACCGAAGAGCAGGTAAGGATAGGAGCCAAGCGCCGGAGCCGTGGCGCCGGCCATCAGATACAGCATTCGCCGCCGGCCGGAACGCGTGAGCATTCGCGAAAACGCCCGGGCAAAGTTCCCTCCTGCCCAAACCATGACCGCGACGTAGTAGAAGGTGAATACTTCCGTCCAAAGTGTGCGTTGGAGGTGCGGCGCAGGATTCCCGTTCGGAACGAGCGCGCCTACAAGATAACCGCTCGCAAGCGCCAGGAGAAACAGGGCTGAGACGCCATAGATGACACGGACGGCAAACCGCCTCCGCCCGCGCGACGGACGTCCGGCAGTAACAAGCAGGGCATCTGAGAGATGCAAATAGGCAGCTGGGAGAAAGACAATTCCAACCCATTGGAGGCGTAGCAGCGTTTCGATGCCCCAATTCGAAACGGACTTGTTCTGCAACGCCTCGGTTGTGAAGACCACCACCACACACAAGAGTATGATGGCAAAGGAACGCGCAACTCGATCTCTGAGGTTGAAAGACAGGGAATACAGGAACAGAGAGAACGCCGTAATGGCGATCCCGGCCGTAAGGATCTGGTTGAGTGTCTGGACCCCCACCAGTAAGTTGTCGGTCCAACCGTTAAACATAAAGCCTTCCCAGAATCGCCCTACAATGCCCTCGCGAAAAATAGAGCGATATCTTGCGTCAAATAGTAATGGTCATTATACCCGCAGAATTCATAGCCGTGCTTCTGCGCCAGCCGTATCGCGGGCTGATTCTTGGACTGCATCTCCAGAAACAATCGACGATGACCCCGTCCCGCGCCCCATTCTTGCGCGGAACCCATCAGCGCGCTCGCCACTCCGCGGCGCCTCCATTGGGGCGCGACAACCAGGTCCGTGATCCAGGCCAGAGATGCGGGGCGCTCGGTCATGGCAATGTAGCCGACGGAGTCGCTCCCCACAACTGCCGTGAACATCATGGCTTTGTGCACCCATTCATCGGCCAGGGAGAACGGGTTGGTCGGATACGCCAATTGGATGGGATGAGGCAGACGTACGTTTCGAAACGAGGCCACGATCTGGCCGGTCTGGCGGCGCAACTCCAGTTGCCAGACATGGTCACTGGTGGCGGAATGATCCATTCCCATCAGTTGAGGCAGGTCAGCAGCCACAACGGGTCGAATTTGTATGGCGGTCATATTCTCCTACGACTGGGGCACGACGCGCACTGGAATGATACATGGAGGCAGTGACTGGCCCTGGTTATCCGTGGCCACGAGGCGAAGTTGATAATCGCCAGGCGTAAGCGCCGTTGTATCCCAGGACCCCAATGATCCATTGATGACCAGATTACGGCCGGCCGAGATTGTAGCCCACGTATCTGTGTTCAGAGGTGCTACCTCATATTTATAGAACCCAAAGTCAGGGATGTTCACCGTACCCTGAACGTCGACCTTGCCGCTAATCTCGGTGCCGGCCTTGGGCGATGTGAGCATGAGTTTGTCGGGCACACAGCCTAGTCCACCCGCCAAGGTGGGAACAGGACGAGGAGTTCAAGGCAATTTCAGTTGCAAGCGCTGCGGAGATCGTTCCCGTTGGCGTGGCGAGCAGATCGATGGTGGCGGTCGACACAAAGAAGGAGGCTGGCAGACTTGGGATGATGAACGATGCCGCCGCAAGCTCGCCGCAAAAGAGTATCAGGATCAGCGTCAGGGACGCAATGGCACGACCCATGCGCTGGAGGGCGAATTCCTTCTCCAGACTGTAGACTGCCTGTCGCCATTCGCTCCACGAGTTCCACAGCCATCGACCCACGAATAGACCTCCAATCCCCAGCAAAATATAGATCAGCACCTCATACGTGCTGAGAAACTGATAAATGATCGCCATAGATCTTCTTACAGCTTCTGCAGTACGCCGCGGATGAGTTTCTCGATCTTGGGGCCGATCACCTTTCCGGCATTGATCACTTCTTCGTGGGTGGTGACCGTGGAACCATCCAGATTGGCTTTGTTGCTGATACCCGAGAATCCCAGGACCCGCATGCCACCGTGGCGCGCGACAATGACTTCGTGAACCGTTGACATGCCGACTGCATCCGCGCCGGCCAGTCTGAGGAAACGCAGATCTGCCGGCCCCTCAAAAGACGGACCGCTGAGTCCTGCGTAAACCCCTTCATATAAGTTTATTCCCTCCTGCTTCGCGACACTGCGTGCCAGCCCGCACAATGCATGATCATACGGTTGACTCATATCCGGAAAACGGGGGCCAATTTCATCGTAGTTCGGACCCATGAGCGGGTTATGCCCCATCATTCCCAGAAAATTGATATGGTCGGTTATGAGCATGACCTCACCGGGAACGAAGCCCGGATTCACTCCGCCAGCAGCATTTGTGACGACCAGACTTCCGATGCCGAGACGCTGCATAACGCGGATTGGCAGCGTTACCTCGGCCATGCTATAGCCCTCGTAGAAGTGAATCCGCCCTTGCATCACAAAAACAATCTGCTTTTCCAGCTCACCTATGACAACTCGCCCTACATGGCCCTGCACCGTTGACAGGGGAAAGTGCGGGAGTTCACCAAATGCCATGATGTCTGGTTTTGTTACTGAATCCGCGAGGTCGTTGAGTCCGGATCCCAGAATGATGGCGACCGTCGGGCGATGCGATGAACGAGCCCGAATGGCCGCTGCAACTTCATCGATTTCATTGATCGTAAAGTGGGTTGTCATCCTTGAATGATTGCCTGCCGTGAGTGTTGGGGATGCGGCCGGCACCAATCCCGCCGGAAAAGTAATTATATCAGAGATGAAATCTCATCTTTTTTGTCCAAGAAGGCGTGGTTCGTGGGCGCGGAAGCGGGACTCTGCCTGGGCTCGCAGCCTCCACGCGACAGTCCAGGACCAATTTCGTGATTCGAAAACTCTCAAGTTTCTGTAAGCAGCAAAAGGTAGATAAAAAGCGCCTGATATGCTATCCTATGCCCGAGCGCGTCCATGGGAGAGAAATCTTCCTTTTCGGGGCAAGGCACCGGGGCTATTCGGCGCGTTCAATAGGAACCGTTTCGAGGTTTCTGTCGAGTTACTGGATGGCAAAGAGGACCTACAGGTTCGGCTTCACTCCCCAAGAGCATCGCATTTCGGCGCTGCCATCAACGATCGCCGGAATCGTGGTCCTCGCACTGACCATGTTCAGTGGGGCCGTATTGTGGCCGGAGAATCAATCAAAGGCCGTGGTTCTGCTGGTGTCTGGAATACTTGGCATCCTTTATCTATCCGTCTTTGACCTCTTCATCATACCCGCCACAAAACAAAGCCAAACCTACAGCTGGATTAATGCACTGGTGTCCTCCGTCGGCTTCGGCGTAATCACCTATGCCATACCCGAGCGCATCGACATCTACGTGGGGGTCCTGCTGGTGCTGGCAGTGATCACCAGCTCGATCATCTCCGATCGAGGTCCTTCGTACCTGCTGATATTGCTGACAACTGCAATCACAGTGGCGGTACGGTATGGCCAGCCCAACAATTTGCAGGATTGGACTTTTCGCTTGTGCATGGCTGTGATTGCCGGCATTGTGGTTGAGACTGTGAGGCAGCTCAAGAGCCTTTCGCGCGATCACATTCGGCGGTTGGAAACAGTCACAGATTTCAGCCGCAACATCACCTCCACCCTGGATACGAGGCAGGTGATGGCGCTGCTGAATGCCGCGTTTCAGAATGCCGTGGAAGCCGACACCTATTTCGTCGGAATCCGCGAAGGCGATGAAATGCGCCTCGAATTGATCTACGACGACGGGGAGTATTTTGAGAACCAACGCATTAAGCTGGCCGGTTCACTCTCGGCCTGGGTGCTCAACAACCAGCAGAGCCTGTTCCTTCCCGATCTGCGAAAGGAAGTGGTCCTGCCGGGCGTCAGACTCGTGCTTGTGGGAAAACACAAGACGAACTTATCCTGGATGGGGGTTCCCATGAAGGGGCATGATGTGGATGGGATCATTGCCATCGGCTCGTATCGGCCCAATGCATTCGACCGCGCAGATTTGGAACTCCTATCCAGTCTGGCACAGCACGCGGCACAGGCACTTCAGAATACCCACCATCATGAGGAAGTGGAATTGCGCTCGCAGCTTGACAGCCTGACAGGCGTCTACAACCATGGAAATTTCCTCAAATTGTTGAAGGAGCAGTTGGATCAGGCCCTCAGCGGCCGGCAGTCGCTGAGCCTCGTCATGCTGGATGTGGATCACTTCAAACAATACAACGACTCATACGGGCACCTGGTTGGCGATGAAGTGCTGACCACCTTGTGCTGGACCATCAAGCAGCACATCAAGAATACCGACATCGTCGGCCGCTGGGGCGGAGAGGAATTCGTAATATCGCTGCCCGGCGCCACCGCCGAGCAGGCACAACAGATCGCATTGCGGGTTCGCGAAACCATGTTGACGCTGACCGTCCGCGACCAGGATCAGAAAACCATCCCGGTGCCGACGATCAGCCAGGGGATTGCGCTATTTCCAAGTGAGGCCCCCAGTCTGGTTGAGCTCATTCATTTAGCGGATCAGCGCCTCTATATTGCCAAGGCGCGCGGCCGAAATCAGATCGAACCCGACCCAGCTCAATGGGAGATGATTGTTACAAACGAGGACACAGTCTAGCAGAGAAACGCTATGCCAAAACCCGGGCGAAGCCTGCAACTGCTTTCTTGACGGCCGCGTCGTTAATCCAATAATGTGTGACCAGCCTGAATCGCCTGGGTCCGCTGGCGCTAACCAGAATCCCATCGGCCTTAAGGCGTTCAGTGATTTCAAGCGCGGAAATTCTGACGGTTGGCGCAAGGTCGAAGAACACCATGTTTGTCGCCGGGGAACCTTCGTCAAGTACGATCCCTCGCAGTTCGCTCAAGCCTTCTGCGAGATCGCGTGCGCGTGCATGATCCTCGCCCAGGCGCGACACCATTTTTTGCAGTGCAACTATTCCGGCCGCAGCCAAGACTCCGGCCTGCCGCATACCGCCCCCGAGCATTTTGCGTGCACGCAGAGCTTTCCGAATGAAATCCCTTTCACCGCAAAGAACCGAGCCGACGGGGGCGCAAAGGCCTTTGCTCAGGCAGAATGTAACTGAGTCCACGGGCGAGGCCAACTCTCCGGCGGACACCCCAAGCGCAGCCGCGGCGTTGAATACGCGGGCGCCATCCAGATGGATTTTCAAGCCCCGATCGTGGGCAAAGTCCGCGATGCGACGGGTGTACTCGGGAGTCTGGACCGTTCCACCGCAGCGATTATGAGTGTTCTCCAGACAAACCAGCCGGGTGATGGGGTCATGTGGATCATCAGGCCGTATGGCCGCTTCAACGTCGGAGAGCAGCAGCGACCCATCGGCCTGATTCTGCAATTGCCAGGAATGAATTCCTCCCAGGGCCGAAACGCCGCCCGCCTCAAAAAGACAGGAATGATTCTTCTGTCCAATGATTATCTCGTCGCCACGCTGGCAGTGGGCCAGGATGGCCGCAAGGTTTCCCATGGTTCCCGAAGCCACAAATAGTGCGGCTTCTTTGCCCATCATTTCGGCCGCCATTTCCTGCAAGCGATTCACGGTTGGGTCGTCGCCGAAGACATCATCGCCAACTTCCGCCTTCGCCATGGCCTCGCGCATTTCCGGAGTGGGCTGCGTCACCGTATCGGATCGAAGATCTACGAATTGCATTGTATGTCTCCTTTCAGGCGCGTTGCCTGGACGAGTACGTACACACGATATCGGTACGTTTCAAACTTGAGCTCGCAAAGTTTCCAGGATGCCGGCCAATTCAGCGGGCAACGGCGCCTCGAACAGCCGGGCCTGATCTTCGTTCAGCAACCTGATTTTCAACCGGCTTGCGTGCAAGAAATGCCGGCTGATCGGAATCGACGGATTCTTGCGGCCGTACACTTGATCGCCGACGATCGGGCATTTCAGATAGGCGCAATGCAGGCGAATCTGGTGTGTCCTCCCTGTAAGAGGATGGAACTCCAAAAGGGTGTGGTTCGGAAAAGACTCGAGCGTTCTATATTCACTGATGGCCTCGCGGCCCTGCGAAGATGGGAGGATCGCCATCTTCTGGCGATGGCTGCGGTCCCGGCCAATCGCAGCCTCTATGCGCCCCGACGGCGTCGGCGGTTTGCCATCCACCAGCGCGATGTAAGTCTTGTCCACTTTGCGCAGACGGAATTGATCCTGCAGCCAGCCATGGGATGCATCGGTTTTCGCGATCAGGATCAATCCGGAGGTGTCCTTGTCCAGCCGGTGAACGATGCCCGGACGTTCCTCCCCGCCGATGCTGTAGATGTGAGGATCGTGGCCTAGTACGGCGTGAACCAGCGTGCCGGAGTAATGCCCGGCGGCAGGGTGCACGACCATGCCCGCCGGTTTGTTTACTACGATCACGTCGGAGTTCTCGAAGAGTATGTCAAGCTGGATGTTTTCGCCAGCCAATTCAGCCGGAACCGTCGCCGGAATCTCCACTTCAATCGCAGCCGATTCGCCCAAAAGCTGCCCCGACTTTTTCGCCGGCGCGCCGTCGACGCGAACCAGGTGGTCTTTTATGAGGCCCTGAAGGCGTGCCCGTGAATAGTCCGGCAGCAACTCAACGAGCAGGTGATCGAGGCGATCCTCGCGCGGGGCTTCAAAACGCAGGGTAATGCCTTCTTTGGTCACGGCCCGGCATCCGTTCCCTGCGGGGTGGTCTTCCGGTCGGATCGTTCCTTCAGCCACACTCCCAGCAGCAACACCACCACCCCGATGGATATCGACGAGTTGGCCACATTGAATACTGGAAAACTGCCGATGGAGATGAAATCGGTGACTTTGCGCATCATGAGGCGGTCGATCAAGTTGCCAGCCGCCCCGCCGAGTTGCAGACCCATCGCCAATCGCAATGTCCAGTCCTGGGCCTCAACCCGCGGAAAGTAGTAGATGATGGCGGCTATTACGATGATCGCCAGTATCGTAAAAACAGAATTGCCGCTTTGAAATGAGCCGAATGCCGCGCCGCTGTTGTTCCAATAGACGATGCGCGCATAGGGCGCAAGCCAGGTCATCCAATCCGGCAGCCACGTACCTTCGAATGGCAGGTTCGTACGCACGAGCCATTTCGTCCATTGATCCAATAGGATGACCGCACCGGACAATCCAACCAGGATTCCATATTCACGAAGATATCGATTCAATTCTTGTCCTCTACCAAAGGCCAAACCCGGGAACGAGCGGCCTTCATTGTACTCCACTAGGCAACGAAGACCCGCGGCACCCGAGCGCTGATGTTGGTCATCACCTCATATTCGTTCGTCCCTGCCCACAGGGCCAGATCCTCGGCCGTGATCTTCTCTCCCGTTGCAGCTTCGCCCAATAAGATCACTTCATCGCCCACTCGGATCTCGTCCTCGCCCGCATTGACCATGAATTGATCCATGCAGATACGCCCCACCTGTGGGAATTTCCTGCCACTGACGATTACTCGCGCTTGATTAGTCATGCGGCGGAAGTAACCGTCGGCATATCCGCATGGAACGGTCACAATTCGTGTGGGCCTGGCAGCCTGCCAGAGCGAGCCATAGCTGACTGGACGGCCAGGCAGGGTAATTTTTGTGTAGGCCACCCGCGAACGCCACGTTGCCGCCGGAGAGACTTCGACGGTGCGTTGGACCTCAGCGCCCGGATAGATTCCATAGAACAACACCCCGGGTCGCACCATGTCGAAATGACTCTCAGGAATTTGAAGAATTGCGCCTGAATTGGCCATATGACGCAAAGGCGGAGTGGGGAGGCTGCGCATTTCATAGAAATGGAGAACCTCCTGAAAGCGCTCCAATTGCAGATGCGCATGGGTCAGATCCGGAGTCTCAGAGTTGGCGAAATGCGAGAAGATGCCTTCTATCTCGAGGTGACGGCACTCGAGAGATTTCTCCAGAAATGGCCCGGCTTCGTATTCATGGACACCGGTTCGCTCCATACCGGTATCAATCTTCAGATGCACTTTCAATCTTCTTCCCGCGGCAGCGGCGGCATGTTCGGCTGCATCCAGCAATTCGGGTGAGGAGCCTGCGAGCGTGAGATCATGCTTGACTAGAAGAGGCACCTGCTCCGGCAATGTTCCACCCATCACCAGAATCGGCGTTTCAATGCCGATTTCCCGCAGGTGAATGCCCTCTTCGACAATGGCAACCCCGATGTAGTCCGCATAGGGCGCGATAAAGGGCGCCACCCCGTCAACTCCATGGCCGTAGGCGTTGGCCTTCAAGACGGGCATCACTTTTGCCCCACCGACGCGGGCGCGGATGTTTTCCACATTGCGTTTAAGCCGGGCAAGATTCACTTCAAGATACGTCGGACGCGTACTGGCATTTGACATGGGACTATTGTACGCGGAAACGCGAGGGCCATCAAACAGCCATCCCGTCTTGACCGCTGATCGGTGCTGTTTTGTTGCGGACTGCAATGGCCAATCGAGGAGGGTTCGACCGCCCGGCCCAGGCTGGCTCCTGCGCGACCCCAAAAACATCCGGGCTAAAGGCAGTGGTTGCTGAAAAGAAAAAGCCTCGAACAATTGAGTTCGAGGCTCGGCCCGCCATTCCGAAACTACTCTTCCTTCTTTGCTTCCATCTCTTTCTTGTGGGCGTCGACGATCATGCTTGCGACGTGCGAAGGAACGATGTCATAGTGATCCAGCTCCATGGTGAAGTATCCGCGACCGCCCGTGATGGAGCGCAACTGCGATGTATATCGCAGCATTTCAGCCAGTGGGACATGTGCCACCACCACCGTACTGCCGCGCTCAGATTCAGTGCCCTGCACACGGCCCCGGCGTGTGTTAAGGTCGCTCATCACGTCGCCCATATGAGCATCTGGCACGACAATACGCACGTTCATAATCGGCTCAAAGAGGACGGGACCGGCATCCTGGACGGCCAGCTTGAAAGCCTCGCGTCCTGCGATTTCAAAAGCCACCGGCTTGGAGTCCACCGGATGTTCCTTGCCGTCATACACGATTACTCTAACATTGCTCATCGGGTATCCAGCGAACGCGCCCTGGTCCAGGCTGGCCTTGATGCCTTTCTCAATGGCCGGCAAGTAAGACCGGGACAGGTTCATGCCGACCAATTCGTCGGTGAACTCGAAGTCCGTCCCCGGGAGCGGTTCGATGCGCAAATGCACCTCACCGAATTGGCCTGCCCCGCCGGTCTGTTTCTTATGCCGGTATTGGGCAGAAGCTTTCCGGGTAATGCCTTCGCGGTATGGCACCTTCGGCTCGCGTGGAACCAGGCCGACCTGGAATTTTGTCTGCGCACGATGGATCGCAACGTCAATGTGCTGGTCGCCCATTCCCTGCAGCACTGTTTCGCCGGTTGCGCGCTCATTGAACCAGGAGAGCGTCATGTCTTCCTCGCAAAGGCGCGAGAGAGTCGGCGTAATCTTGGCAGCATCTGCTTGAGTCTTGGGCCCGATCGCCACGCGGAATAATGCCGCGGGGAATTTTGGCGGAGAAAAGGTCAGTGGGTGATTCTTATCGCAGAAGGTGTCGCCCGTGGCCGAGACCGTCAATTTGGCGACGGAACCGATGTCCCCGGCGTGAATCGTCTTGACTGCGATTTGCTCCTTGCCGCGCTGGATATGCAGGCCCGACATGCGCTCTTCCGCGCCCTTTGTCTGGTTCCAAACGCGGGCGTCGGCCTGGATTGAGCCGGATACAACGCGGAAGTACGTCATCCGCCCGACAAACGGGTCAGCGGTAGTTTTCCAGACGTATGCTGCCAGGGGCCCGGAATCGGATGCAGTCAGCTTTTCCTCGCCATCCTTGCCCTGGGCCACTCTTGCGCCGGCCAGCAATGGCGACGGCAGCAGATCGATGATCCCGTTGATCAGCGGCAAGATGCCGATTTCGCGCGCCCCTGCCGCACAATACACGGGAACGAAAGCGCCGGATATGACCACGTCCTTCAGGCCGCGAATCAGTTCGACGTCCGAAAGCGAACCGTTCTCGAGATACTTTTCCAGCAGCGTATCTTCCCCCTCGGCCGCGGCTTCCACGAGCATTCCATGCGCCTCCTTTGCTGCAGCCAGCATATCCGCAGGAATATCGGAGGCGGCCTTTCCGTCGGCCAGGAAAGCCTTCATCGAGATCAGATCAATGACACCTTTGAACTCATGCTTCTCGCCGATGGGAAGCTGCAGCCTGACCAGCCGCTGATTTCCAGCATGTGCGAACTCCTCAACGGAGGCATATGCCTTGGCAAAGTTCGCGTTGTCCCGGTCGAGCTTGTTGATGACTACAAAGCGCGGCAGTTTGAAATCATCGGCGTAGCGCCAAGCAATTTCCGTTCCCACTTCGAGTCCTGCAACGGCGTCGACCAGCACGAGGGCGCTATCGGCAACGCTCAAGGCGGTAATGACCTCGCCGATAAAATCGGTGAAGCCGGGCGCGTCGAGCACATTGATTTTATGGTCGCGATATTCCAGGGGGAGGACGCTTGTATATAGCGAGAGCTTGCGGCGAATCTCTTCTTCATCGTAATCGGACAGCGTGGAGCCGTCCTCGATCTTGCCAAGCCTGGTGGTGGCGCCGGTCCCATGCAAGAACGCTTCCGCCAACATGCTCTTGCCTGCGCTCCCATGCGAGACCAGCACGATGTTGCGAAGATACTCGGTGGTATACTCTTTCATGACGACCCTTCCTAAAAGTGGAATGATGCCAGCCGCATGATTGTAAAAGAATAGAGTTGAATTGTCAAAGTGTGGACTGTCACAAGCTTAACGTGACATGGGCGAGCTTTACAATCATTATTCGTTTGTGTGGATCGCGTTGGGCCTGACGGTTGTCGCCGGGCTCGTTTTACTTACAAACAAGCCGAGGCCAAGGGACTTTCTGGCTTTCGGCGCGATTGCCGCCGGATTGCTGGTGAGCTGGCAGATCCTGCACCCGCGTCAAACCGCGCTGGTGGGCGACGCAAAAGCCGTGCAGGCGATGATCGGCGCCGGCAAACCGGTCCTGCTCGAATTTCAATCGCCATATTGAATTACTTGTACCGCGGAGAAACCCATCGTGGATGGGCTTGAAAAAGAACTTACGGGCAAATTGGAGATCGCGCGCATCAACATACAGACACAGGTTGGACGGGACCTGGCACCTGTTTACAATTTCGAATACACCCCCACTTACATTTTTTTCGACGCGCAAGGCCATGAACAATGGCGGACGATTGGCGAGGTTGATCCTCAGCGGGTCCGCGACTCCGTCAACCAATAGCATTCGAAGATGCTGCGCCGGCTCAACTTCAATTTCTGGTATTTCTTCCGTCCCCCCTGGGACAGTGGCATTTCACCCCCGGAACTGCTGGATTTCATCGACACTCATCAGGCGGGCCGCGCCATTGATCTTGGATGCGGCACAGGCACCAACGTAATCACTCTTGTCCAACGGGGTTGGCAGGTGACTGGCATTGATTTTGCTCCGAGGGCGATCCAACTTGCCCGCCGGAAGCTTAAGGATGCGCGCCTCGTCGCAAGTCTGTCTGTGGGTGACGTGACCAGGCTGGATGGCCCATCCGGCCCGTTCGACCTGGCACTGGACTTGGGCTGTTTTCACGGCATCGCCAACCGCGAAGCGTATCTTGCCGGATTGAATCGCTTGGTCGTGCCGTCTGGTCATTGGTTAATGTATGGGTTTTTCCGCTCCAATCCGGAACAGGCAGGACCGGGATTGACCGAAGCTGATCTTCGGCTCATCGAAACCCATGGTTTTCATCTGCTCTCGCGCAAAGACGGGGTGGACAAGCGAGAAAAACCGTCAGCGTGGTTCTTGTATCAACGGACCGCGACGTAGTCTCAACCTACGGACTCCGGAGGGTTTTACCGGTAATTTCATGAGAGTTCTTTTTATCTTCCTTGATGGTGTGGGCCTTGGAGTCGACGACCCGAACATAAATCCATTTGCGCGCCTCAACATGCCGGCGATTCAGGAGCTGCTGGGCGGGCGGCGGTTACTCGAATCGTCCGCTCCGTATGAGGGTCAGCGGGCGACCCTTCTCGCCCTGGATGCAGGTCTCGGTGTGCCGGGCATGCCGCAATCTGCAACCGGGCAAGCCGTTTTATTGACGGGCGCCAACATTCCGTCAGAAATCGGTGAGCACTACGGGCCCAAGCCTAATCCCGCCATTGCAAAATACCTACGTAACGGAAATATCTTTTCCCAACTAAAGGCGGCGGGCAAGTCGGCAGCGCTGCTAAATGCATATCCGCCACGCTACTTTCATGGCGTGGATTCCGGCCTGCGGTTGCACTCGGCCTTTCCACTCGCCGTAACGTCGGCGGGGCTGCGCCTATTTACAAAGGACGACTTGTATCAGGGGAGGGCGCTGTCTGCCGACTTCACCGGCCGTGGATGGACGGGCATGCTGGGCTTTTCGGACGCACCGGTGCTGGCTCCGCATGACGCCGGAAAAAGACTCGGAGAGTTGTCCCGTCAGTACGATTTTTCGTTGTTTGAATATTGGGCCAGCGATTACGCCGGTCACAGGCAGGACATGCACTCAGCAGTTGAACAGCTTGAGGTTTTCGATGGCGTGATCGCCGGCTTGCTGGATGCCTGGGACGATTCCGAGGGTCTCATCCTTATTACCTCGGATCACGGCAATCTTGAGGACCTGTCCTCTCGGCGCCATACGCAGGCAAAAGTGCCCGGCCTTCTAATCGGCGCTCGCAGTCTTCGCGAAGACTTTGCGTCCGGTCTTCGGGATCTGACCGGTGTTGCGCCTGCCATTCTAAAGACCATCGCCCCCTCCGGCCATGGCTGATTTGCCACTTGTACTTTGATGGCGGTCAAGTCATAATAGACTCAATCAAATCGGAGGAGAATGCCATGAAATCGAGGACGCACGGATCCACGGTCCCGGCCGCAATCGTCTTGTTGATTGCGCTATTGTCCTGCAATTTGCCAGGCGGAATCTCGTCACCTCAGAAGACTGTCAGCCCTCAGCAGAATTTCACGCAACCGGTACCTCCGGGCAGCCAGGCGGCCAACGTCGGGGCTGCCAGCCCGAATCCGGCCACGCCAACTCCAACCACGGCCGTGAGCCATGCGATGACACCGGGCGAGCCGGGCTCCGGAAAGCCCGTGATCGACGTGACTTCACAAGACACGGCCTCCGAAAAAAGGGCCCCCTATGGCGACTCGTACGATATCAATCGTTTTGAGCGGCCATTCTTGCAGGATATGACCTACGTGCCGGACCTGGACATCGCCAGCTTTACCGTATCGAGCGATGCGGATTGGTGGTACGTCTCGATCGAGTTGGTCGGCAACAATCCCAACAACCCCCTGAGCATCAACTACGGCGTGGAGCTGGATACCAATCACGATGGCTTCGGAGATTTTCTAGTCTGGGGACATCCGCCTTATCCCACCAGTTGGGACACGGCGCCGGTTCAGATCTTCCAGGACACAAACCACGATACGGGCGGCTTGTCTGCTGAAAAATCTGATGCTCCAATGGCCTCGACTACAAACGGCTATGACACGCAGATATTCAACGGCGGCGTCGGCGACAGCGACCCCGATTTAGCCTGGATACGGATAATCCCAGGCGCGCAAGCGTCGGTGCAGTTTGCCTTCAAGAAATCCTGGTCCGGGAATGTGTTCATGCTCGGCGTCATCTCAGATGCGGGGCTGAGGGATCCGAAGAAAATGGACTACGTGGACCGTTTCACCGCCGCAGAGGCTGGCTCGCCGGTTCGCGACAACAAGAATTATCCGCTCAAGGCCCTGTATGCGGTGGATAATGTCTGCCGGGCTGCCTTCGGGTTTCACGTGACCGGTGATGAACCGCAGCTCTGCCCCAACCTCGAGCCGCCGGCTACCAAGAGACCGCACACACCGGCTGCCGCGACAACACAAGCGCCGCCGCAGGTCTATTGCCTTTCGGCAGGCACAATGATTGACACCCCGCGAGGGCCGCTGCCCGTGGAGAGCCTTCAGGTCGGCGATATCGTGTGGACTTCGGATATGGCTGGTCGCCGCCTCAGCGCGCCGATCTTGAAGGTCGTGCGGCGGCCAATACCGGCCGACCATCCCTTCGTTCACTTGGTGCTTCGTGACGGGCGCGAGCTCTGGGCCTCGCCCGGACATCCCACAGCCGATGGACGGACTGTGGGCCAACTCCATCGGGGTGATCTGTTCGATGGTTCTGTAGTGAGCACGGCAGATACCGTAACACTCGATCAGCCGGCGACCTATGACCTGCTACCTGCCGGCTCCACTGGCTACTACTGGGCAAACGGAATCTTGCTGGGCAGCACGCTGAAATAGCCTGACCATCCGCGTTTCAGATCCCCGAGGTGCCAGGAGCCTCGGGGATTTTTTGCGTCAGCAGAAATCCCCCGAACGGTTGTCTTGCTGCCAGGCTGCCTGAGTTTCATAATATGGGATGAACTGGAGAGGAGCCTGCTCATGAACAAGAGACTTTCGTTATCCGCCGTGCTGGCGCTTGTATTAATTTTGAGCCTGGCATGCAACCTGCCGGCCGCAGTCGGCTCGCCCGGGTCGGTGCCCCCCGGGGCGCCGCCCCCCGCAAATACCAATACGGCGGGTGGCAATGCCGTACCCGTCGCAGCGGGAAGCGCCACACCGCCGGCGTTGATCCAGACGATCATGGCCGCCACGCACGTGGCGACTCCGGCCAATGTGACCGCTTCAGGCCCTTTTAACTACGACGTCGACTCATCGGGCACGGGGCCGGAAAATCGCGCCCCCTATGGAGACTCCTACAACATCAACCTGTTTGAAAGGCCATTCACCCAGACCGCAATGACCTACCTGCCTGAGCTGGATATCGTCACGTTTCGCCTCACGCAGGACACCGACTGGTACTACGTCACCATGGACATGACCGGTGGGGATATGAACGACCCGATTGGCGTCAACTACGGCGTTGAATTGGATACCGATCATGACGGTTTTGGGGACTATCTCGTGTGGGCAGGGCCGCCATACACAACCACGTGGCTGGCCGAGACCGTGCAGGTGTACCAGGATACCAACCATGACACAGGCGGGCTGTCTGCCGAAAAGTCCGATGCTCCCATGGCGGCTGCCACGAATGGATATGACACGCTCGTCTTTGATCGCGGACAGGGTGCGGATCACGATCTTGCGTGGGTCAGGCTTAATCCCCAAACCACTTCATCTATTCAGTTCGCATTCAAGCGCTCGCTGGCGGGCAATGCCTTCATGTGGGGCGTTTGGGCCGATGCCGGACTGAGAGATCCGGGAAAATTCAACTACAACGACCGGTTTACGGCAGAACAGGCAGGTTCGCCTTTGAAGAGCAGCAAGGATTATCCGATCAAGGCCATATACCAGGTGGATAATACTTGCTGGGCGGCCGTTGGATTTCATCCGACGGGCTATGAACCACACCTGTGCCCGTCGCTGGAACCTCAGCCCACAAGGCAGCACTCTGCTCCTACTCCGCCGCCGTCCAGCTGTACGCCTTGGTGGACGTGTTTGCATATTTTCACGCTCCCCCCGCCTCCCGAAGTGATACAGTGATGGGCCGGATCTTCGGGCCGGCGCCCCGTAATGAGCGTCTGCTGCACCCTACTGCACAAAGCGTATAAATGCCTGATTTCCGAGCAGGCGGCCACGCTTTGTAAGCCTCAACACCTCCGGGGTTTCATTGACCCCGGAGGTGGATGTCTTAACCCATTCCAACAGCCGCAAACGGGTCAACTCATCAATCTCGTTTGCATATACTGCCTTTAGGTCACGGCGAAATCTCTGCTCAAATACGGAAGTCCCGACCCCCTCGCGCGTTAGTCTCAGGCCAGTCAGCATGAACTCTGCCATATCCTCATCCAAAGATTGGCGGTGGTGATTGACTGCCGCAGGCGAAAGCGGAAACTCCAGGTTAAGCAGTCGAGCATCGTTCTTAACGGATTGATCGCTCTCGGAGCCTCGCCGATTGCCGTATCCGGTATGCACTACTTCGCGCAATCGATCAATGTACGTCCCAATTCGCAGGACATTTGAGTACCGGTAATGATGGGAATATCCGTGCGCGCCGGCGCCCAGACCAACATAGGGCAGGCCGCGCCAATACTGCAGGTTATGAAGGCACGCCCTGGAAGGTGGATCGGGGCGTGCAGACCTCAAACGCCCGTCAGCCGCCAACCTGCCGGTATCGGTCGCCCAATTGGAGATCTCATACTGGTAATAGCCCGCCGCCTCCAAAGCCTCGCTGGCCCATTCATACATATCTGCCGCGCGATCGGGGTCCGACGTTGGAAGCAGTCCGCGGGCCGCCCAGCGCCCGAAAGGCGTACCGTGCTCAAGGGTTAGCGCGTAGGCTGAGATATGGTCTGGTCTTAGGTCAAGGATTCGCGAGACGGTGGTTTGCCATGTTTGGAGAGACTGCTCTGGCAACCCATAGATCAGGTCCAGGTTGAGATTGTCGAAGCCGGCTTTGCGAGCTGAGGAAACAGCCTCAATCACGTCAAAGAAATTGTGATTGCGCTCCAGCATGCGCAGCTCCTCTGCGTTTGCCGATTGCACCCCAAAGCTGATCCGGTTGATACCCAGCAATCGGAGTCTCCCCAGGTCCCCCGGCGAGACCGTGCCAGGATTTGCCTCCATGGTGATTTCGGCTCCGGCCTGCAAATCGAAGTCAGCCTCTATCGCGTGAATTATGGAAGCAAATTGTTCGGGTGAAAGCAACGACGGCGTGCCTCCCCCGAAGAAGATCGTGTGGACTTGAATCCGTTCGGGCGCGCGGCTCCCTACAAATGCGACCTCGCCGCACAGCGCCTCCACATATGCCGGCAGGGATTCGCCCTGACCCGCATATGTGTTGAAGTCGCAATAGGCGCATCGGTGTTCGCAAAAGGGGATGTGGAGATAGAGCGAATGAGGCACGGTTCTACCGGTCGGGGAATTCTACCAACACAGGCTTCGGCGCAACTATGGCGTTTCTCCAAGTCTGGATTCCGCGCGGGCCTCCTGGTGCGGTTCGCCTGCTGCCGCCTTTTTAGCCCGGCACGAGTGAGTGACTAAATCCTGATGTCCACCTGGCGGCCCTTGCGTTCCCTGAGTTCATCCGAAAAGTATTTTTCAAAGCCGGAACGCACAGGTAAGCCGGTGCAATGTATACTCGCTAGCCGCATATTCCCCCGGAAGCAAATCTGCAGTTGGTGTGCTCCAGGCCATAGTCAAAACCTATACAAATAATCTCAGCGGCTCTTCCAGATAGGCAGCCATGGCCTGCATAAACCGCGCCGCCTCCGCGCCATCGCTGACGCGATGGTCCACCGAGACCGTTGCTTTCATCCTCCATCCCGCTCTGATCTCGCCGCCTTCGGCAACGACCGGCACCTCGCGCGCCGAGCCCACGGCAAGCATTGCGGCCTCAGGCGGGTTGAGTATGGCAATAAAGTTCTCCACATCGAACATCCCAAGATTCGAAATGGAAAAAGTCGAACCCTCTATATCCTCGGGCTTGACTCTTCCCCCTCGCGCACCGTCAGCCATCCGCTTCAGTTCCGCAGAAATCAGCCGTACCGGCTTCTGGTCGGCATCTTTGCTGACCACGGTCAAAAGGCCATTTTCCACTGCAACCGCCACGCCGATGTTAACGGCGCCGTGACGCAGCACCCTGTCGCCCACAAAGGAAGAGTTGAGATTCGGAAATTGTCGCAGCGTGAGCGCAACAGCTTTCACGATGAAATCATTGATGGAAAGCTTCTCGTCGTCTGGAAGGAACTCATTAATCTGTTTGCGGAGGCCAACGACCACGTCCATTCTGTATTCATGTGAGACGTAGAAGTGCGGGGCCGTGGTTTTGGACTCGGTCATGCGACGCGCGATGGCTTGTCGAAGCCGGGTGGGCACCACCGTTTCGTCTTCGCGCGAAACAATGGCGGTGGAGGGCGGACCCAGAATTGATGTCGACGCCGGATGAGAGGCAGCGGCCTGGGGGCGGCTTGAAAGTGCGGCCGCAATGTCCTTGCGCACAATCCGTCCTCCCGGACCCGTTCCCTTTAGGCTTGCCAAATTCAAGCCCTCGTCTCTGGCCATCCTCTTGGCCAACGGCGACGCCTTCACCGAGCCCGCTTGTTGGACGGCTGCGGCGGCTGAATTGTCCAGACCGCGAGCCGCGGACATCGTCGGCGGCTCAGCGGCGGCGGAGGGCTGGCCGGCAGCCGCAGGAGCGGGTTTCTCTCCTGCCTGCGGCTTCCCCGCGGCCGGGGCCTGCTCAGGTACCTTCTCCTCTTTGGTACCGACGATCGCTATCGGCGCACCGATGGGAACTACTGCACCCTTGTCCACCAGCAGCCTGCGGATTACTCCAGTGGCGGAAGATTCAACTTCAACTGTGGCCTTGTCGGTTTCGATCTCAGCCAACACATCACCCTTGTTGATATTCTCCCCTTCGTTTCGAACCCAACGGACCAGCGTGCCTTCCTGCATGTCGAAGCCCAGCTTCGGCATTGTGATCGTCTCTGCCATCACAACACCTCTTTCACGGCTGCGAGCACATCCTCCACCTGCGGAAGAGCGGCCTGCTCCAGCGTACGATTATAGGGAAGCGGCACCTCATCTTGCGCGACCCGTCGGATCGGCGCATCCACGTAGTCAAACGCCTCTTCATAGATCCGGCTCGCAATCTCGCTGCCAACGCCATACGATTTCCAACCCTCCTCCACTACAACGGCGCGGTTCGTTTTCATAAATGACTCCAACACCGGCCCCATGTCCAGCGGCCGCAGGGTTCGCAGGTCGACCACTTCAGCCTCGATGCCTTCCTTCGCCAGCTCCTCGGCGGCCTTCATCGAAATCTCCAGGCCCTTTGAATAGGTGACGATGGTTACGTCATTTCCTGCGCGCTGGACCTTGGACTGTCCGATCGGAATTGTATACTCGCCATCGGGGACGTCCCCGCGGACTTGATACATGGTCGCATGCTCGATGAACAGGACCGGATCATTCGAACGCACAGCGGATTTCAGCAGACCTTTGGCATCTTCCGGAGTGCCGGGCGCCACCACTTTCAGGCCCGGAAAATAGGCGAAGATGGCATCTGGCGTTTGCGAATGGGTTGCCCCGAGTTGGCGCCCTCCACCTCCCACCGTTCTGATCACAAGTGGAAGCTTGAACTGTCCGGCAAACATATAGTGCAGCTTGGCCGCCTCATTCACGATGTGATCCATGGCGGCAAATGCGAAGTTAATGGTCATCAACTCCGCCACAGGCCGCTGTCCCACAAGCGCTGCGCCGATGGCGGCTCCGACGATTCCCGCCTCCGCAATGGGTGTATCCCGAACCCGTTCGCCGCCGAAATGATCGTAGAATCCCTTGGTCACAGCGTAGGATCCGCCCCATACGCCGACCTCCTCGCCCAGGATAAATACCGCGGGGTCGCGTTCCATTTCTTCCCACAAAGCCTGTGAGATGGCTTCGCGCATCGTAATGTGTGCCATGATGTCCTCAATTTTGAAGGAAAAAGCCGGCCAATTTGAGATTCGGTTGGGTTAGTGGCTATTCCGGCGTCTCTGATTTCTAGTCGGCATACACATCCTTGTAAAGCTCTTCCATCGCAGGCTCCGGGGATGCTTCAGCAAACTCGACGGCCTTGTTGACCTCTTCCATCACTTGCGCCTCTATTTCATCCAATGCCTTTGCACTGGCGACTTTGTCGTCAATGAGACATTTCCGATAAATCCCAATTGGATCGCTCTCTTCCCACTTCTTGACCTCTTCCTGCTTGCGATAACGTTCAGGGTCGCCCATTGAATGACCACGAAAGCGATAGGTGGTAAGTTCCAGAAGATACGGCCCGTTTCCGGCGCGGACAGACTCGATGGCTTTCCGGGCGGCAGCATAGACCTTCATTACATCCATGCCGTCCACCTTGTCGCTCGGCATGTCGTATCCGCGCGCTTTTAGCGCAATTGAAGACACGGCAGAGGCCCGGTCGACCGAAGTTCCCATGCCATAGATGTTGTTCTCGCACGCCCACAGGACCGGCAAGTTCCACACCTTGCTGATATTCAATGCCTCGTGGAAGAATCCGATATTGGTGGCGCCGTCGCCAAACATGCAAATTGTCACGTTGTTGCGATTGCCATACTTGTCCCCGAGGGCCATGCCTGTGGCAATCGGCAGGTGCGCGCCCACGATGGCGTGGCCCCCCCAGAAATTTTTCCCGGTATCGGCCATGTGCATGGATCCGCCCTTGCCGTGCGACGTGCCGGTGGCCTTACCGAGCAACTCCGCCATGACTTGATTTGCCGATATACCGCAGCTGATGGCAACCCCATGGTCGCGATACGCGGTAATGACGCGGTCGTTGGGTTGTCGAGCGGCGATGAGTCCGGTGCACACGGCCTCCTGCCCAATATACAGGTGCATGAAGCCGCCGATCTTGCCTTGCTGATATAGTTCCGCGCCTCTTTCTTCGACGCGACGAATCAACACCATCTGGTGATAAAGTTCGAGTTGGTCTTTCTTATTCATGATTTCTCCGCTGAGTTCGGGCTGCTTCGAGCTATCTAACCGGCAAGAACACCGGAGAACGACCAGCGTTATGGTTGCTTCAAGCGAGCGATTATATCAGAGAAACTTCTTCGAAGATTCCAATGTGAATTTTCGAATTATTCGCACCTGCGGCAATTCCAGTTCTTTCGGAAATCCCGTGGCATAATGCGGGCTCAAGACATGCGGCTGCGAGCAACGCCTGTCCCCGGCCGGTGTTCTCGGCAGCAACTCAGACTTTCCAAAGGAGAAGAGCAAATGAACTACCTGGTCATCGTGCTTCGTCTTATTCACATCCTCTCGGGAGTCTTTTGGGTCGGAAGCTCCCTCTTTCTATCGATTTTTCTAACTCCGGCCTTGGCCGCCAATCCTGAATCGGCGCCAAAGTACATGTCATATCTTATTACGAAGGCCAAGCTCAGCACCAGAGTCTCCGGCGCTGCAATCCTGACGGTGCTCGCGGGCGGCTGGCTCTACTGGATAGACTCCGCCGGAGGCACATCGAGCTGGACCAGGTCTGGCCCGGGCACGGGCTTCGCGGCCGGCGCCTTTTTTGCGCTGATCGGTCTGGTCACCGGCATGCTCGTCGGCATACATTCCTCCAGGGTTGGAACCACGGCCGCACAGATTCAAGGTAAACCCACCGATGAACAGATGCAACGGATAAAGAACTCTCAGAAGCAGCTTTCCATCGTCGGACCCATTAGCACGGTCGCGCTTATCCTGGCGCTTGTCTGCATGGCAACGGCTCGTTATTGGGGCGCCTAACCTGGGCACGACCGGATGAAAGAGGCCGCACTCCTGCTCTGCGACTGACAAAGCCGGAAGGCCGCCGAGCGAACGACTGAATGCTCAGGCAGACTTGTGGCAATCCAGATCGTAACAAGTCTGCCTGGGCAACCCGTTTCAACGGCCGGGATTTCAGGAATCTTTCTACATCTTTCCGGCCACGTAATCCAGTATGTCGATCTTCGTCAGAATGCCCGTGGGCCTGCCTTGCTCCGCGACGATCAGAGCATAGCCATCCGTAAGCATGGGCATCGCTTCATCCAGTGATGATTCGGGCGGAAAAACCGCCTTGGCGTTCTGCACCAGTCCATCGATGGACTCGTCCTGGCTGTGATTGTGCCCGCTCTCCAGCACATGATTTAGCAGATCTACTTCTTCAATGGTGCCCGCCAGCATTCCATCCTTGCCTACGACCGGCATTTGAGACACTGCATTCAGGCGCATGGCTGACATCACCTTACGCATGGAGTTGCCCAGGCTGGCAATGTAGAGGGATTTGTTTGGCTTGGCCAGCACGAGGTCGCCCAGCGTCACCTCACCGAATTCCATCTCCAGGAAGCCGTTTTCCCGCATCCACTTGTTGTCATAGAATTTCGACAAATAACGCGAGCCGCTGTCCGGGAAGATGACGACGATCAGCCGGTCCGCGGTCAGCTTGGCTGCATACTTCACTGCGCCGGCAATGGCGGAGCCGGAAGAGCCTCCGGCGAAAATCCCTTCCTGTCGTAGCAGTTGCCGGGCCCACAAGAACGACTCCCTGTCGTTGACGCGCACAATCTCGTCCACGACGTGGATATCGGTCGTGGACGGCAGGAAGTCCTCGCCGATCCCCTCCACCTTGTAAGTTTTAGGATAGGCGCCCTCAGGGATCTCGCCCTTGTTCTTCCAAATCTCATAGAGGATCGAACCCTGTATGTCCACGCCCACGATACGAATCGCCGGATTTTTCGACTTGAGATAGCGCCCGATGCCCGAAATCGTGCCGCCGGTCCCCATACCGATCACGACGTCGGTCACCTTACCCTCGGTCTGCTCCCAAATTTCAGGCGCGGTTGAAAGCTCGTGAGTTCTTGGATTATCTGGATTGTGATACTGGTTCGCCAGAATTGCGTTGGGAGTCTCACGTGCAAAATGTTTCGCCACCTCGTAGTAGGAACGGGGATCTTCCGGCGCGACAGCTGTCGGAGTAATAACCACCTTTGCGCCATAAGCGCGCAGCAAGAGAATCTTTTCGTTGCTCATTTTGTCCGGCATCACAAAAATCGTCTTGTAGCCCTTCATCGCGGCTGCAATGGCCAGTCCGACGCCGGTATTGCCCGAGGTGGCCTCGACCACGGTCCCGCCCGGCTTCAACTCTCCGCGTCTTTCGGCTTGCTCGATGATGTAGAGACCCACGCGATCCTTAATGCTGCCGCCGGGATTCAGATTCTCAAGTTTGGCGTAGATCGCGGGAGCCACGTTGTGAGCCACACGGCTCAGCCGGACCAATGGCGTATTCCCAATGACCCCCAGGATGTTGTCGTATACATGCCTGCTTTGTGAGACGGGCAATTCCGTCATTCGCTCTCCTTCCGACCTGAAGTTCCTACTATGACATCCTGCCTATCCTTTGAGCGCTCGTGCTACTCTGGTCACGGCTGCCACACTTCTGTCTACGTCAGCTTCCGTTGTAGCCCAGGACGAAACACTAATGCGCATTGCGGTCTTGCCCTGCCAGACTGTGCCTCCGCACCAGCAAGTCCCATCTTGTTGCACTCCCTCAATTACGCCTTTTGTGGTCTCGGCATCGCCGAAGGATACCAGCACCTGGTTGAGTACAACGTCGTTGAGAATCTGATGGCCGTTCGCTGAAAGTCCGTCGGCAAACCGTTTCGCGAGTCGGCAGTTGCGTTCGATCATGTCTGCGAGGCCGGTGTGGCCGAGGGCCAGCAAGGCTGCCCATACTTCAACGCCGCGTGCCCGGCGCGATAGTTCTGGAGTGTAGTGAAATGGCTCGCGCCGATCGCCGGTGTTCAAGTACGAAGCTGAAGAAGACATCGCCGCCAGCAGATCCGCAGGCTGGCGGCAGAAGGCCAGTCCGCTGTCGTATGGAACATTCAGCCACTTGTGGGCATCCGTTGCCCACGAATTGGCCAACTCCAGGCCGGAGGCAAGTTGTGCCCGAGACGGGCAGGCGCGCGCCCACAAACCGAAGGCGCCATCCACGTGAATCCACGCTCCCGCTCTGTGCGCCGGCACACAGATTGCGGCGGCCGGATCGAAAGCTCCTGTGTTGACATTGCCGGCCTGTATGCAGAGAAGCGTATTCTCATCGAAATTCGGCAGGGCATCGGCACGCATGCGGCCTTGTCCATCCACCGGGACTCGGATCAAGCGTTCCCGGCCAAAGCCCAGCATGCTGAGCGCCTTCAGCAATGAGACATGAACCTCATCGCCAACCACCACCTTTACGGCGGGCGCCCCGAACAATCCTCGGGCCTCAACATCCCAGCCCTGGCGTGCCAGCAACACATGCCGGGCTGCCGCCAGCGCCGTGAAATTCGCCATCGTAGCGCCTGTCACGAACGCGCCGCCGGCATCGGCCGGCAGAGCCAGCACATCCAGCAGCCAACGCAATGTCACCTCTTCGACTTTTGCGCCGACCGGCGATGCACTGACAAGCCCGGCGTTCTGATCCCACGCACCTGCCAGCCATTGTGCAGCCAGCGTGGCGGGCAGTGAACCGCCGATGACAAAACCAAAATAGCGGCCCCCTGCCGAGGTCACCGTGGCCGGGGAGCCGATTCTGTCCAGCAAACCTATGATCTCTTCTGGATCAATGCCCTCATTGGGAAGAGAAATATCCAGTTCGCTCAGCCGCCCTATTTCCTCCGCTGACGGCGAGACTCGCCTCTTATCAATCCCCTCCAAATACACAATTGCACGTTCAGCCGCGTGTTGGAGTAACTCTCTCATGATTCCTCTCCATGGTCCTCTCTAAAGAATCTCTGCTCACAACAAAACTTGCGCCCAAAGTTTACTACAAACGTTTGGCTGCCAAAAGAAATAGAAGCGCTGCCTTTTGAGGCAGCGCCAGAGTCGCATCTGGTCACGGAGTAACAGGCCAGCGCGTCGGAGTCCTTGCCAGGCTGCCCTGAAAAATGAAGGTGGTCGGGACGTTCCGCCCCGACCACCTTCATTTTTCAGGTATTCTACTAGAAGCTATCTCAAAAATGATAAACTGAGGCTCAAACCCGGAATGGGAGCGAGCCGATGGACCTCAAAGACGAACAATGGGAAATAGTCAAACCGTTGCTTCCCAGGCCCGCGAGAAGAGCAGATGGTCGTGGGAGACCCAGGGTCAATGACCGAGATATCCTGAATGGCATTCTGTGGATTTTGCGAACTGGAGCACGCTGGCAGGACTTGCCGGAACGATATCCGCCATACCAGACCTGCCATCGTCGCTTCCAAGAGTGGGTCAAGTCAGGGGTCTTTGAGAAGATACTGCGGGCGTTGGTGAAGGATGTCAAAGAGCGCGGCGGACTGGATTTGAGGGAATGTTTCATCGATGGCAGTTTTGTCATCGCAAAAAAGGGGGCCGCGGGGTGGGAAAAACCAAGCGGGGCAAGGGTACAAAGCTCATGGCAGTGGCAGATGGCGCTGGTCTTCCTATCGCCATATCCGTTGGCAGTGCTTCGCCGCATGAAGTGAAATTGGTCGAGACAACCTTGAAACAGCGATTTATCAAGGAGAAACCGGAAAGATTGATTGGTGACCGAGCCTATGACAGCGACCCCTTGGATGCCAGGCTGCGCAAGCAAGGTATCGAAATGATCGCTCCACACAAGACCAACCGCCGCAAGGCCAGTACCCAGGACGGCAGACCTTTGCGGCGTTATCAAAACCGCTGGAAGATTGAGCGACTGTTCGCTTGGTTGCAAAACTTTCGCAGGATTCAGGTTCGACATGATCGAATTCTTGAAAACTATCTTGCTTTTGTCCTCTTAGGCTGCATGATCATTTTGCTCCGATCATGTTTTTGAGATGACTTCTAATAACTGTGAGGGATACCCACTAGTACACCGGCAGGCTCTTGTCCACTTCCTGCGCCCATGCATTGATGCCGCCTCGCAGATTCTTCACTTTCTTGAATCCGGCGCTGGCTAACAGTTCCAAAGCCCGCGCCGAACGCGAGCCTGATTTACAGAAAACCACGATATCCTGCGCCGAGTCCAGCTCCGAGAGCCTTGCCGCCAGTGTCCCGAGCGGTATATTCACGGCATTTGGCAGCGCAGAGATCTGCAGCTCGTGCGGTTCGCGCACATCCAGCAGCTTGACATGATTCTGCTTTAGCCGCGAGGCTAACTCCTGGGCCGTGATATCGGAACCGGCGCCCGCAGATGCCTCGTCGTGATCATGACCGGGAACGCCGCAGAACTCCTCGTAGTCAATCGGCTCCTTGATGTCGGCATCCGGTCCGCAGACACGGCACTTTGGATTCTTCTTCAATTTAACGAAATCAAACGACAAGTCGAGCGCATTGTAGAGCAGGAGTCTACCGATCAACGGCTCACCGATGCCCAGCAGCAACTTCAAGGCCTCCGTCGCCTGAAGCGTGCCGATGGTTCCGGGCAGGACACCCAGCACCCCGCCCTCGGCGCATGAGGGGACCAGTCCGGGCGGCGGTGGCTCCGGGAACAGACATCGATAACAGGGCCCTTCCCTGGCATAAAAGACGCTAACCTGCCCGTCAAAACGGTAGATGGAGGCATAGACGTTGGGCTTCCCGAGAAAAACGGCCACATCGTTCGTTAAATACCGGGTGGGAAAATTGTCGGTGCCGTCCAGCAGGATATCGTAGTCGTGAGCAATGCGCATCGCATTTTCAGAAGTAAAGGGCTCGTTGAAGACGTCCACTTGAACTTCAGGGTTCAGGTCGAGCAGTCTGGCCCTGGCACTCTCAACCTTCAGTTGTCCAACTGTGCTGGTCCCGTGGATCACCTGGCGCTGCAGGTTCGATGAGTCCACCACATCGTAGTCAACGAGGCCAATCCGCCCTATGCCGGCAGCCGCCAGGTAAAGTGAAACTGGCGATCCCAATCCGCCTGTGCCGATGACCAGCGCGGACGAACCCTTCAGCTTTCGCTGCCCGTCCAGACCTACTTCGGGGATCAGGAGATGACGGGAATAGCGCAGGATTTCGTCGCGTGTCAGCCCCGGACGTATGGGAGCAGATAACATCATCCACCTGCTATGGAAGGGATCAGGATCACCCGCGTGTCTTCACCAAGCGGCGTTTGCATCCCCTGCAGGTCGTTCACGTTGTTCTCGCCGACGAACAGGTTGACGAACGGGCGCAATCGTCCGTCTCCGTTATACAGATGCGGCTGCAGCGTCGGATATTTTTCGACGAGATGTCCCATTGCTTCTGCTACGTTTCCGCCCCCCACGGTCACCTCTGCCTGTCCGTCGGTGTAGCTGCGCAGCGGCGTCGGAATTTTTAGAATTGCCATACAGAACCTCGAATCAACGTAATTTGGAAGGTTGGAGGTCACTATTATTGTAACCTTCAACCTTCCCGCAATCAACTTTCAGGCCGGCACCGGATCACAGCCCTGACGGGCCACGACCGCCTCACACGTCGAGGCCAGATGGATTTCCACTGAACCTGCCTGGGCAAAGGGCTGCATGAAATTCTGCAGATACTCCTTGTCCTCGACCTCTGCGATTAAAACCAGGGTATGCTGACCGTCCAGCACCGCATCGCCAATCAGATCCACACCGAACTTGCGGGCGTTGGCTTTGGTCAAATGCTGCAGCAACATCTGTCCCATCTGAGGGTCTTTGGCCGGGCAAGTTTCGGGCGAATGCTGGTGACGAACAAAGTACAGAGACATTTGAAACTCCTTTAGCATGTGTTTTGGATTTCTTCTTCGACAAACTGAGAGCGGTCTTCGACCAGCCTCCAGGCACGCGACTCCAGCGCCTTGCCTGCTACGACGCTGGTGATGACGTAAGTGAAATAGGGCTGTGCCCACTCCCGGTCATATTCGGACGGACGATTCGGATGGTCCGGATGAGAATGGAACACGCCGATCAGGCTCAGTCCGAGACGATCGGCCTCGATCTCCGCCTTAAGATAATCCTCGGGCATGATCAAGTACCGGTTGCGACGCGCTTCATCCTCGCGGGCATTCGACAATGGATATATGCCCTGCACAGCCCGCTGGGGACCATCTGCACCCAGCAGAAACCCTGCTCCTTCTTCGGGATACGCCCGCTCCCCGTGGGCCTGGATTTGTGCGAGAAGGCTCTCTGCAAAGCGCAGGGTCACTACTCCTCCCACAACTTCTTGTCACTAAGGTACTTATAGCCCGCATCCGGGAAGACGGTCACGATACGACCTTCCGTCAGCCTCGAAGCGACCTGCAACGCGGCTGCAAGCGCAGCCCCGGAGGAAATGCCCACGAATAGCCCTTCCTGGCGAGCGAGGGCCCGGACCATTGCATGCGCCTCTTCCGTACGGATTTCGATTGTGCGATCCGCAAACGAGGGATCGAAAATCCCGGGCTTGATGGCGCTGGGCATGTGCTTAAGCCCCTCGAGGCCGTGGAATGATGCATCGGGCTGGACGGCCACGATCTGGATGTGTGGGAATTGTTCACGCAAATAGCGCCCCGCGCCCATAAGCGTTCCTGAAGTGCCCAAACCCGCCACGAAATGAGTAATGCCTGAATCGCATTGGGCCACCAATTCCGGTCCCGTCGTTAGATAATGGGCTTGCGAGTTCGAAGGGTTATCGTATTGGTTTGCATACCAATACAGATCCGGCCGGTCGGCCGCCAGCTGGCGGGCCAGTAGAATAGCGCCGTCCGATCCCTCCAATGGATCGGTTAGTTTGACCTCAGCGCCGAGCGCCCGCAGAATGGTGATTTGCTCGGGGCTGGCATTCGCAGGCAGACAGAGCGTCACCGGAATGCCCAGCGCCGCGCCGTGAGTTGCGTAGGAAATACCCATATTACCGGACGTGGAATCCAGCAGGCGCATACCCGCTGCCAGTTCGCCGTTGGCGATCGCTGCCCGCATGATATGGATTGCCGGCCTGTCTTTGATGGAGCCTCCTGGGTTGAACCATTCGGCCTTCGCCGCCAACGACACGCTTGATGGCAGGCCTCGGGTTACGCGGCGAAGCGAAATCAAAGGCGTGTTCCCAATGCGAGATGGGAGGTTCCCGTCATCCAGAGTCTTTAGTCTGTTGAATTGTAACTTCTGGGTTTCTGTAAATGTCATCGGCATTTAGACCATACGGCCAACGAGCAACAAAAAAGGACGCCTGCAAGCGCCGCGCGATTCGATGGTATTTCGAATGCGGGGCCGCACACCGTCCTTCAAGTTCGTTGGCCGAGGGTTGCCAGGAAGAAGGTGTTACGAGCCCCGCTTGGGACAGGAGCAATGGTTTCTGTGCATCAAGGTCCGAATTTTCTAGATAAACTTGATATATATTTTACAAATTTAGCCGATTTTGTCAAGATTTCAGGTCACGAAACGATGGCGTTCAGGAACGGCACCTTCGCAACGCAGCGGCAGATTCGGCGGGCAACCAAGCGCCCGAACTTCTGGTTGTGCAGCAAAGAACGGACCAGAATACGGGAATACGCACGCGCAAACCGCTCCCACATGCCTCAACTGCAGGTCAGACGCGATGGCCCGGCCGATATCTTACCGAGAAGAAAGTATCGGCCGTATGCGTTCCCAAGCGGCATGGCAACCGCATACGCCTTATAATCCAGAATCAAATTCGCCAGCTTGCATGTGTTCCCGCGTACAAACCGTAGAAGAGGAATGATGGACGATGCACATGCCATAATCAACGACAAGCGAGAGATTTTCGGCTGGGCGATGTACGACTGGGCGAACTCTGCCTTCAGCACCACGGTGGGGACTGTCTTCCTGGGCCCCTACGTGGCGTCGCTGGCTGCCCAGGCTGCCAAGGCATTTCCAGACGGCCTAGCCCGCCTCGGCAGCATTCCAATCGCCCCCGACTCGTTCTTTCCCTATTGCGTTTCGATCTCCGTGGTGCTTCAAGTCCTATTCCTGCCGATTCTCGGCGCCATTGCGGACTACTCCCATCTGCGCAAGCGCATGATGCAGACTTTCGCCAGCTTCGGCGCCATAATGACCATTTTGCTTTTCCTGGTATCTGGCACCCTGTGGTGGCTCGGCGGACTGCTCTTCATTCTGGCCAACCTTGGCTTTGGCGCATCCGTAGTCCTCTACAACTCGTATCTGCCGGATATTGCCAGCGAAGATCAACGCGACCGCGTATCCTCCTATGGCTGGGCCATGGGCTATCTCGGCGACGGTATTCTGCTGGCGCTCAATTTGGCATTTTTCATTTTCCACCAGCAGCTTGGGATTCCAACGGATATTGCCATTCGCATCAACCTGGCGTCCGCGGGTGTCTGGTGGCTGAGCTTCTCGTTCTTCACATGGGTACGCCTTCACCCTCGCCACGCGCGGCGAATTCTGCCGACCGGGGAAACCTATACCTCCATCGGCTTCAAACAGCTCGGCCGCACTATCAAAGAGGTGAGGCATTTCCCCGAGACCCTTAAATTCCTGGGTGCTTTTTTTCTCTACAACGACGGTATCCAGACTGTAATCGCGGTTTCATCCACGTTCGCAGCCGCCCCCCTGTTGCGGGGGGGACTACAACTGGACCTCAATACTCTCACCGTAGTAATTCTGATCATCCAGTTCATGGCCTTCTTAGGCGCGCTGATCTGGGGCCGCCTGGCAACTTGGGTTGGGGCAAAGCGGGCCATCATTATCAGCCTGGCTATTTGGTCGGCGGTGGTGATTTATGCCTATTTTGGGTTGAAAGGTGATCAACGGGTTCTTGAATTCATGCTTTTGGGCGTGGTGATCGCGCTCGTGCTGGGCGGTTCCCAGGCGATCAGCCGCAGCCTCTTCGCTCAAATGATTCCCGAGGGCAAAGAGGCCGAGTTCTACTCATTCTATGAGGTCAGCGATCGCGGCACGTCCTGGATTGGCCCCCTGCTGTTTGGCCTGATGAACCAGATCTTCGGCAGCCTGCGCCCGGCAATCCTGTCGTTGATCTTCTTCTTCGTCGTTGGTCTGATTGCGCTGCCGCTTGTGAATGAGGAGAAGGCTGTTCAGGATGTAAAGAGTTACGACGCGGCCCAGCAGGCGGACGGCGCAGAAGCCTGAGACCGAGTGTCAGAAGCGTCACAACTTTGGAAGAACTATGGATTGTTGTTTCTGGTACTTCCCTTTCTTATCCGCATAGGAAGTCTGGCACTCTTCATCAGCTTCGAAGAAGAGCACCTGCGCAATCCCCTCGTTGGCGTAGATCTTCGCGGGCAGCGGAGTTGTATTTGAAATCTCCAAGGTGACAAATCCTTCCCATTCAGGCTCAAACGGCGTCACATTCACGATGATACCGCAGCGAGCGTAGGTGGATTTGCCCAGGCACACGGTTAACACCTTGCGAGGAATGCGAAAATATTCAATCGTGCGGGCCAGCGCAAAAGAATTCGGCGGAATCACGCAGACCTCGCCGACGAAATCCACCATGGATTTCGGATCAAATTGCTTTGGATCCACGGTCGCGCCGAAGACGTTCGTGAAGATCTTGAACTCCTGGGCCACCCGAATATCGTAGCCGTAGGAAGAGACGCCATACGAGATCACGCCGCTTGTCACCTGGCCATCGGTGAACGGCTCGATCATCTTTTGTTCAATGGCCATCTTGCGGATCCAATGATCAGGTTTAAGACCCATGAGATACTCCGGCGAGCAGAGGATGGATTACCCGGTATTTAACAGCCAAAAGGACTACTAACCCATATTAGCGCGCGTTAACATTGTCTTCCGGATTGACTTTTCGATCTCGTCTGCCTTCGTCTCCAGATCGGCCAGCTCTGCAAGCATTTTCCCGCTCGACGATTTGTCATCCAGGGAACTCAGGTTGATGCGTACATTGTATCCGGCGGCGATCGATGCCGCGCGCGCCATCATAGCCCCGGACATCGCGTCGCTGATGGCATTGAGGTTCCCATCCCTGGCGCACATCGAAGCCAACTCCATTACCTTTACGGAGTTTTCGACTGTATGAAGCGGAACATTTGCGGCATTTAGCGTCGCCATCTGGATCGCCGCGCGGCGTGCCTTCTGTTGTTCCTCGGTTTCCTTCGGAAGCTTGAAGGCGCCCATCACGGCTTCAAAAGCGGCGGAGTCGTCTTCGACTGCGTGCGACAATTCCTCGCGGAGATTCCGTGACTGCACGAGGATGGCTTGCATCTCCGCCTCTACCTCTGCATATTTCTTCTTTCCAATCGTGAGTCCTGCCACCATCTCAGCCAGCGCCGCGCCGAGAGCTCCCGCATAGGCCGCAACTGATCCTCCCCCCGGAGCAGCCGTGGGCGCCGCAACCTCACTCAGAAACGAACTGCTCGGAGGCGCCGTGGGGCTTTCGGTGAATCCTGAAGCTCCGCCTTGATAAAGTCTTGTTTCGAGAATCTGATCCGAACGGAAACCATCCAATTGCGTGTACCAGACCGCAGCTTCCACAAGCGCTTCCTGGGGAATCAGGCCCACGAGTTCGCTATGGTGAATTCCAACTCCGTAGCGTGCGGCCTCCCGGCGGATCATCTCCACCACCCGCCCAACCGGCGAGGCGCGGAAGTTCGTCATGTTTATGGAGACTTGGGCGCGGCCCTCGACCAGCAGGCCCAAGGCTTTCACGTATCGCAGCCCGCCCGATGACTGCCGAATAGCCCTGGCGATCTTCTTGGCTATGTCAACCTCAGATGTGGTCAGGTAGACATTGAAAGCAATCAGCGGATCGCGGGCGCCGATGACGGTCGCACCGGCTTTCCCCAGCTTCGCTGGGCCGTAGTCCGGTTTTCGCTCCGGATTGGTTTCCACCTCGGCCTTGAGCCCTTCATACTGCCCCTTGCGAAGAGCCTCCAGGTTCGTCCGTTCGGGGCGAGTTGCTGCCGACTCATACAAGTAGACCGGGATTTGCAGCTCTCGACCTACCCGCTCACCCAGGCGTCTGGCCATGGCTACACAATCCTCCATGGTAACGCCAGACAACGGAACGAAGGGAACAACGTCCGTAGCTCCGATGCGGGGATGTTGGCCGCTATGCTGATCGAGGTCAATCAGTTCCGCGGCGGCCTTGATCGCGCGAAAAGCCGCTTCTTCGACGGCGTTCGGCGGCCCCGCATAGGTTAGGACGGTCCGATTGTGATCAAGATCAGACGAGCGGTCCAGAAGGCGAGCACCCTCAACAGACGTAATGGCCGCCACGATTTCGTCCACAACTTCGGGCCTGCGGGCCTCGGAGAAGTTGGGAATACATTCGACGAGTTGGTTCATGGATTCTTGGTTCGGGTATCAGATTTTCGCTGCTGGCATTTCGGTCGGATCAGTCGTATTATACAGGCTGACCGAACATGGGGACAGGGATGGGATATTTCGTTGTAAAGGCTGAATGGTCTGCGGTGGTCCGCGATTCAGGAGAACCCTTGAAGTACACTAACTTGTTGCGAATTGCGATTTGCTTCATCTGCATCGCATTTGCCCTGACCGGTTGCGACGCGGGCGGTCTTGCGGCGTCGTCCCCGGTCCCACCCAAGCGAATCTTGTTAATCGGCAACAGTTACACCTTCTACAATGGCGGCCTCGACGAAGCGCTAAAGGGATTGGCGCCCGCCAGCACAGCTTCGCGTATCGCCGTGGGAGGATATACACTGGAAAACCAGTGGGAAACCCCGGACACAGTGAATGCGATCCACAATGGAAAATGGGACGATGTGGTTTTGCAGGAGCAAAGCCAGACTCCCATAGTTGATCCCGGCAAGTTCTATGAGTACGCCGGCAAGTTAAATCAGGAAGTTAAGAATTCCGGAGCCGAAACCATTCTGTTGATGACCTGGGAAAGACCTGACAGCGTTTCATATGGGGTGACCACTGCTGCCCTCGCAGAAGCCTATGATTCTGCAGGCGCCAGCCTGGGGGCAAAGGTGGCGCCCGCTGGATTGGCCTTCGCGGAGGCGCTTCGGGAAGACCCAAACATCTCGCTCTACAGTCAGGACGGGCACCCCACCGTTGAGGGCACGTACCTGGCCGCCTGCGTACTTTACGAGACGATCTTTGGAAAAAGCCCGGTCGGAATCCGCTTCGCCGATTCCGGCATCACCGAGGAGGACAAAACGTTTCTCCAAAACGTGGCTGCAGAGTTCATTACGCGCTGAGATTGCGATCCACGATATTCCCCAGAGTTCGCAAATACAGATTCTTGTTTGCCAGGGATGAAAGCAACAGCTAACGCGGACACGGTCGTCACCGAAGGCAAGATGGTGACCCATGAGCTTCCTGAAGCACCTCATAAGGATGAAGTGCTTCACCCTGCCTGTGTCCGCGTCGTCGGTAGGCTGTCCGGAACCCAGTCTGCCCGGCATTCAATCCCGCGCCAGTTCGCTCTCCATTACGAAGTGCTCCTCGCAGAAGTACAATAGAGGCATGTCAGGCAACGAAAAGAATGTTCAGATTCGTCCCGGGCGCTTTGTAACGTTGTGCGGGCGGATATTTCACAGCGACCCGCGCTATTTTCCGCGGGTCGAATATCGCGGCAGGACGATATTCCTTTGCACGGAGTCCTGTCTTGGCGCGTTTCAATCCGATCCGGAACGGTTCTATAAGGCGCATCGCAAGTCTGCACACAATGGTGTTGCCTGGCCAACTCCATAAGACTTATCGGTAGGTGTAGCATGATTACCCCCCAAAAGGCCATTCACTACGAACGATACGAGTTTAACAAGTGGGAACCCCTGGATGCCGAGACCATAGTTGAGACTCCCGTTTCCTTGACGGTGAACGGAGAACCCTGGCTGACCTTCATGTGCACGCCCGTCAACCTGGAAGCGATGGCCGTGGGCTTTCTGTTCAACGAAGGCATTCTGGAGAACATCTCAGAGGTCGCCGATGTCCGTGTGTGCGAGCATGGCGATAACGTGGACGTTTGGCTTAATCACGAGGCGCACCAGCCAAAATCCTGGAGGCGCACCTCAGGTTGTTCAGGTGGACTAACGGGCGTTGAGCTGCTGGCCCGTCCCGATATCGCCTTTGACGGAAGCCGGCCCGAACTGGCGCCGGATGCGATCGGTCGCCTTGTGGACATGCTGTTCGAATCACAGGAGTTGTATCGGGAAACCGGCGGCGTCCATACGTCAGCCCTGAGCGATGGTCAGAAAATCGTCCTTTCTGCCGAGGACATTGGCAGGCACAATACGCTGGATAAGATCGCAGGCCTGTGTGTGATGAAGAATGTCTGGCCCGATGTGCGGATCCTCATCACCACCGGACGCATCAGCTCTGAGATGCTGCAAAAGGCCGCACGACTGCAAGCTCCGATCCTGATATCACGCACGTCGCCAAGTTCGCTTTCCATCGAGATGGCGGCACAATACGGGATTACGCTGATTGGCTACGCAAGGCGGCAACGATTCAATGTGTACACAAATCCGCAAAGGGTCGGACTCTAGGTAGAATCATTCTTATGCACATGCGTCAGGCGCTTTGCTTGGTCCTGTTTGCAACGCTGATTTGCTCCTGCTCAGGCACATCCGCCAATGGGCCTAACACTTATCCCACCTACAATCCATTCCTGCCCTTGGAGGGAACGAATGTCGGCGCCGACTCCGGATCGACCGGTTCGCCGCCCCCGACGCGAACACCAGGGCCAACTCCTACTCGTGCGCCGATTTCTGTCACGCTACCCGTACGTGATCCGAATCAGCCGTTAGTCACTCCGACGGCTGACCTGCCGCGAACATTGCCCACTCCGCGGCAAGATACCAGCCGGTACACGGTCCAGGCAGGCGACACCCTTGGCTCGATTGCCCAGACTTACGGGGTTAGCGTAGACACGTTGAAGACGGCCAACGATCTAACCGATGAAAACCTGTTGTCGGTAGGTCAAACCCTCAAAGTCCCCCCGCCGGCGGCGGGGGCACCTGGTCTCGCTTTCAAAATCATCCCGGATTCCGAACTGGTTTACGGTCCTGCAAGTGTGCAATTTGACATTGAAGGATTCATCAAACAGGAGGCCGGCTATCTTGCTGGCTACACGCAAACCCTTAACGAACAAACACTTACAGGCGCGCAGGTTGTCTCTCAAATAGCGCAGGATTATTCAGTCAATCCCCGTCTGCTGTTGGCCTTGCTGGAATACCGCAGCCAATGGGTCACCAACCTGCAGCCGGCACAGGGGACCCTCGACTACCCGCTCGGATTCGTCGAGCCTAATCACGTGGGGCTCTATCGCCAGCTGGAGTGGGCCGCAAACGAACTGAATCGCGGTTTCTACCTCTGGCGCGTCAATGCCGTGGGAACCTGGGTGCTGGGCGACGGAAGCATCGTGCCCGTTGATCCCACGATCAATGCCGGTACGGCAGGCGTACAAGATCTGTTCGCCGTTCTCGATGATCGAACGACTTGGGACACAGATGCGGGCCCGTTCGGCCTGTTCAAGACATATTTCTTGCTCTTCGGCAACCCTTTTGATCTGGCAATTGAACCGCTGGTACCTCCTAATCTCTCTCAACCGCGGATGGATTTGCCGTTTGAACGCGGTGTAGTCTGGGCATTCACGGGCGGTCCGCACGCTGGATGGGACTCTGGCTCGGCCTGGGCTGCCCTCGACTTTGCCCCGTCGGATATCATGGGCTGCGCCATGAGCGCCCAATGGGCCACCGCCGTTGCCAACGGATATATCGTGCGAGCCGACAATGGCGCCGTGATCGAAGACCTGGATGGCGATGGTTACGAACAAACCGGCTGGGATGTTTTATACATGCATATGGCGGCGCAGGACCGCGTGCAGGCAGGCACCTACGTATACGATGGAGATCGGATCGGGCATCCGTCGTGCGAGGGTGGCGTGGCCAATGCAGCCCATTTGCATCTCGTTCGGAAATACAACGGCGAGTGGATTGCGGCCGACGGCCCCATCCCATTCGTTTTGGGAGGCTGGACATCCAGCGGAAATGGCATCGAATATGACGGCTTCCTGAAGCGCGGAACCTCCACTTTGGAGGCGGCCGAAGGCATCAGCGATCTCAATCAAATCACGCGATAATAGCCCCCAGTTAATGACCACGACGCCCGGCACGCGGACGTATATTACACAGGTATAATTCTTTGGACGGATTGCCTGTGATACGCTATTCTGCTGTATTGTTGATCGCTGCCACATTGCTGACATCCTGCTCCTTCGGACAAACGCCGTCGCTTTGGGGGACGTACAGCACACCAACTTCAGAGTACGTTCCAACCGCCCTCATACCCTACACGCAGGTTGTTGCGGATACTCCCACTTCCCCACCATTGCCTACGCTGACCTTTACCAACACGCCTACGCTGATCCCGCTCCAAGCCTCGATTGCCTCGGTTGAGGTGACCGGAACGCCCGCCGCATCCGCAATTGAATCCACGCTCACACCCACATTCGACGTACCTGCGACGCTTTACTATGCCCAGAGTGGTGACACCCTGCAAGGTCTGGCCGCCCGCTTCAGCGTGCAGCCAACGGAGATTCGGGCGGACTCGGCCCTGCCGCAGACCGGATTGATCACACCTGGAACCCTGCTGGTAATCCCGGACAGGATCACAGAGAAGACAACGCCCAATATCCAGATTATCCCCGACAGCGAAATGGTTTTCTCTGCCACCTCCATAGACTTCGACATTGCGGCGTACATTAATAACGCGAATGGCTATCTGAGTCACTCCCGTGAATACCTTGGATCAACGGGCTGGTCAACCGGAATAGACGAAATAAAGCGTCTGGCCTACGAGAACTCGATCAACCCTCGGCTTCTCCTCGCCTTGCTCGACTACGAGAGCCGTTGGGTGCACGGTCAGCCCGTTGACGTCTTGCACACTGATTATCCGATGGGCTACCAGAACTATCTCTACAAGGGCATGTTTAGCCAGATGGTTTGGGCGGTAAATCAGCTCTCGATCGGCTACTACGGGTGGCGAACCGGCACCGTAACTGAACTCACTTTTCCCGATGGCACGCACCTTCGCCTCGACCCCAGGCTCAATGCGGGGACGGTGGCTATCCAGTATTTGTTCTCCCAGGTTCATAGTCAGTCTCAATGGGCGCAAATGATCGATCCCAAAAGCGGCTTCCCCGCAGTGTATGCGCAAATGTTTGGAGATCCCTGGGCGCGGGCGGATACGGTTGAACCCCTTTTTCCGTCAGGCCTGGTTCAACCGGCGCTTGTTCTGCCTTTCCAGCCCGGTGTTCAATGGAATCTAACCGGCGGTCCGCACGGCGCCTGGGAGCACGACGGCTCACTGGCGGCCATCGACCTTGCGCCTGTCACGGACCACGGTGGCTGCGATCCGACGCCGACGTGGGTAACGGCGGCGGCACCGGGCTTGATTGTGCGTTCGGGAAATGGCGTGGTGGTCGAAGACCTGGATGGCGATGGCTACGAACAGACTGGCTGGGATTTGGTCTATTTGCATGTGGCAACCGTCGACCGCGTGCCGGCAGGAACGTACGTCAAGACCAATGATCACATCGGGCATGCCTCCTGCGAAGGCGGCGAAGCCACTGGGACTCACCTCCACTTTGTCAGAAAATACAATGGGGAGTGGGTCGCGGCGGACGGTCCGATTCCCTTTGTCCTGAGCGGTTGGACTGTCCATCAAGGCGCCCTTCCCTATGAAGGCACCATGACAAATGGAGATCGAACGATAATTGCCAGCCCGGTAGGTGAGCTAAAATCTGCGATTATCCGCGTTCCGAATGATTAGATTTCATCTGTATACTATCCTGGCCATAGTCGGACTCCTGCTCTCCGCCTGCGATACCCCATTCAGCCTGCAACCCTACTCCGGAAATCCGCCGGTCCTGCCTCTCTCAGGCGCGACGGCGGCCGATACTGGCGGCATTGCAACACCGCTTCCCACGCGTCCCAACTACACCCCGGGCCAGCTCGTTGACTACATTGCGCAATCAGGAGACACGCTGCCCGCGCTCGCCGCGCGCTTCAATACGACGATTGCGGAAATCATGGCGGCCAATCCTGTTATTCCCGCCGACGCAACCACAATGCCGCCCGGATTTCCCATGAAGATCCCGATCTACTTCAGATCTTTGTGGGCCAGCCCATTCAAGATCATGCCGGATGCTGCCTTCGTGAACGGGCCCGCGGGCATTGGCTTCAACACATCCGCCTTCGTCGCGGAACATCAGGGTTGGTTGAGCGGCTACCGGGCGTTTGTGGGCGGTGCCAACGGCGCCTGGCGCACGGGAGCCGAAATGGTGGACTACGTTGCAACCAATTATAGTGTGAGCCCGCGTCTGCTGCTGGCAATTCTTGAGTATCAGACGGGGGCCCTTTCGCAGCCCGAGCCGCCTTCACCAAGCTATATGTTAGGCTTTAGACAGCTATACTACGGTACGCCGTATCTGCAGCTTGTCATAGCCGCGAATACATTGAATAATGGATATTACGGCTGGCGCAGCGGCCTGCAAATCGAGTTTGATGAGCCGGATGGGACAATTCTGCGCCCCGATCCTTGGCAGAACGCCGCCTCGGTCGGCATACAATATTACTTCTCACGGTTATATTCCGGAGACAAATACGATGCGGCGGTTGGTCCCGGCGGACTCGCAAAGACCTATCAATCGCTTTTCGGCAATCCCTGGAACTATGACCTGAATTTCATCCCGGGAAGTCTTCGGCAACCCGCGTTCAGCCTGCCCTTCTCCTCGGGTCAAGTCTGGACCTACACGGGCGGCCCCCATCCGGGCTGGGGAGCCGGCGAGCCTTTTTCGGCATTGGATTTTGCGCCGCCTTGCGATCATCCCGGCTGCGCCAATCTGGATCCGCGAGATTATGTCGTTGCGATGGCGGGCGGCCTGGTCGTGCGTTCTGGTCTGGATGGCGTCCTGCTGGATTTGGATGGTGATGGCGATGAAAGGACAGGCTGGGACATCCTCTACCTCCACCTTGCCGGCGGCACTCGCCCGCCTGTCGGAAAACAGCTACAGGCAGGCGAAATGATAGGCTATCCTTCCAGTGAGGGGGGCGAAGCAACCGGGACCCACGTTCACATTGCCCGCAAGTACAACGGTGAATGGATTTTAGCCAGCGGCGTAATCCCGTTTAACTTTGACGGCTGGATCGCCCATGCGGGGTCGGCAGCCTACATGGGCACACTCACGCGCAACGGGCTCACTGTGACAGCCTGTGCTTGCTCGGACCTTTACTCTGAGATCAAGTCGGACCTTGCCCCGTAACGCGACCAAGGTGCGGTCTTCAAGCAACCTTTGCACAGCCGCGCAGGAATGCCGGTCACGGGCGTCATGCGGCCGTCGCGGAGGAAATGCTCAGGGCTGGTAGCTGCCCTGTTTGATCAATCTCTGCTTGCCCTTCCCCTCATCCTCGAAAATCGAGTAATGCAGGTTTATTGGGAAGGCTTTCTTCAGCATGGCATGGACTGGACAATATTTCGTGATTGACAGGTCAATCGCCCGGCGCACCGCCGTTTCGTCCACCGCGTGTCCGGTAACAACGTACTCGAGGGCGGCTTGGGTGATGACCGTCGGATAATCGGTGCTGCGGTCGGCGTGAACCTTCACATCCAATGAAGTCACCTTCTCTTGCTTCTTCGTCAGGATGGATATAACATCCATGGCCGTGCAGCCTGCCAGGGCGATGGCCACCATTTCCACCGGTCCCACGCCGGTCTCAGGACTCGATTTGCTGTCCATTCTTACCGGATAGCCGCTGTCTGCCGTCCCTATAAATATTGCATCTTTTTCCCAAGACACCTTAGCGTCCATAGATCATTGCTCCTTCATCAAGGGGATGAGATACTTTTGGAGATTTGCCTCGCTGATTGCACCAAACCATTCCAATCTGACGGTGCCGGCTCTATCAATGACGTAGGAACTTGGCAGATTTTTCGTCTTGAAGGCGTGATCAGTAGCCTGATAGGTCGGGTCCAGCCAGACTGAGAAAGTAAGGCCAAGCTGCTGCACGAACGCAACCACATCACTCTTGGGATCACCGTCTTCGATCGCAACGACCGCAAGCCCCTCCTGCCGATGGGCTTCGTAGAAGCTCTGCAATATGGGCATCTCTGCCTTGCAGGGCGGACACCAGGTAGCCCATAAATTCACCAACACCACCTTGCCACGAAAATCAGACAGCCGCTGTTCATTTCCGCTTAAATCCGTAAGTGCCAACGCCGGCGCCTCAAACTGTACCGTTGCGGGAATCGCCGAAAAGTCGGTTGGCTGCATCGCATCTTCCGCTTGTTTGGCAGACAAGACATACACTGCAGTGATGCCTATCACAATAAGTCCGAGGCCGGCGAGCATCAAGCCGAATACAGGTCGTGGAATTCTCATTAAGAGGTCGCTGCCTTCCAGCGGCGCTTTCACAGGATTAGAGCAGGAATTTGCTTTTCTCCGGGATTATACGCAAAAAGAAGCAGGGACAATCAAATTCGTTCAAGAGGGTGCCGAATCCGTCCGATGCGGGCGTCGGCTCGAAACAATGTCGTGCAAACGCCGGCTGACTTGGACGCTGGTGCTGACTGCAATCTCATGCTTCGCACAGCAAGTGAAGTATATCGCGAGCAACGGAACAGGCGAATCAAATGGGGACGAATGTCCAGCCTTTTGGGAGTTTCATTACTATCGGGTTGCCTCGGAAGCGCGATACCATCTTTCGTCAGTAAGGAACGCAGTGCTAGACAACCCTTTATTTCGGGATTTGACCCGCGAGCAGTATGAATTGCTCTTCCCCCTTTTTGAGCCTTTCACAGTCCAGCCTCGGACGGTGATTTTCAAACAGGGAGATGAAGCCGCATATCTCTACGTCATCTCACACGGCCGGGTGAAAATCACGTACAAGCCGTATGATGGCCCAAAGATCACACTTACACATCTTGGGGCCGGCGATATTTTCGGGTGGTCTTCTGTCGTTGGTGGGGATACGTATACTTCGGACGCTGTTACCTCTGCGCAGGTCGACGGGTACCGCGTCCGCGGCGCAGAGCTGATGCGGCTCTGCATCAAGTTCCCACGCGTCGGATCCGGTGTTCTGGAAAAGCTCGCGGCGTCGGTATCTCCCCGCTGGACAAACGCAAGGAAACAAATTCAGGACCTGCTGCAGCCTGCCCTTCCGTCGGACAGCTAGGCTCTTGCTCTTCGAAGCCGCTCGCGTTCTTCACAAACCAGCTTGCGACTTCCGCCCAGTCCCCGAAGAATCGTCCACGGCTTTCACCGCCGAAAGAGTTCGTTCAACTCGCGAAGTTTCGCGGCGAGTTCTTCATCCAGATCATTCGCATCTAGTCGCCATTGCCAATTGCCTCCCAGCTTGCTCGGATAATTCATGCGCGCCTCGGTCCCCAGTTCCAGCAGGTCCTGCATGGGCGCAATGGCATACACAGCCACGGACAACCAGATAGTTCGTATCAGATCCCAGGCAAATCTGCGATCGCTGGAGCGCATGTAGCGCAGGGCAAACCTGCGTTCTTGCTTGGGCGCAGACTCAAACCAACCGCGGGCAGTATCGTTATCGTGGGTTCCTGTATACGCCACACAGTTGGATCTGTAATTGTGCGGCAGGAACGGATTGTCCGCGCCCGAAAATCCAAACTGCAGGATCTTCATGCCCGGCAGGTGATATCGCTCCCGCAATTCGACGACATCGTTCGTAATAACCCCGAGGTCCTCCGCAATTATCGGCAGGCCGCCATCGTAACCTGCCTGCCTGAGTTCCGTTTGGATAACGTCAAAGAAATCTGCAGCCGGGCCGGGAACCCACCGGCCAATCTCCGCAGTTGGATTTCCCGCCGGTATTTCCCAGTAGGCAGCGAACCCGCGAAAATGGTCCAGGCGCACGAGATCCACCATCTTGAGCAGAGACCGAAATCGTGCCTGCCACCAACCGTAACCGCTGGCCTTGTGGGCTTCCCAACGATACAGTGGATTGCCCCATAATTGGCCGGTCGGCGAGAAATAATCCGGCGGCACGCCCGCCACAACCGTGGGCCGGCGCTCCGCATCGAGATGAAACAGTTCGGGATGCGACCAGACATCCGAGCTGTCAGCGGAGACAAATATGGGAATATCGCCGATGATGGAAATCCCCTTCCGGTGCGCGTAATCGCGCAAGGCGTTCCACTGCCGGAAGAACATCAGCTGGTAAAAACCATATCGTTGTGCGGCCGGCGCGGCCGATTGACGGGCTTCATGCAGGGCCGATTCCTCGCGCTTGCGGATCGGTGCCGGCCAATCTGCCCACGATCCCCCGCCGTTGGCATCTTTTAGCGCCATGAAAAGCGAATAATCATCCAGCCAATCCGAGTTCTCCGCGCGAAAGACTCCAAATTCATTTCGCAAAGGGACCGGGTCTGCTTCCTGAAATCGCCCAAATGCCCGCTCAAGGATTGACAGCTTCCACGGGATGAGCGCGCCAAAATCCACTCGTGTTTCCGAGAATGTTGGTTTATTTGCCAGGTCCGCCTCTACCAGGAGCCCATCTTGCAGCAGCAGGTCCGGGCTTATTAGATAAGGATTCCCGGCAAAGGCGGAGAAACATTGATAGGGCGAGTCGCCAAATCCCGTGGGACCAAGCGGCAGAACCTGCCAAAGCTTGCATCCTGAGGCGGCCAGCCAGTCCACGAAATGATAGGCCTGCGGTCCCAGATCGCCGATGCCGTATGGGCCAGACAGGCTGGTGGGATGCAGGAGGATTCCTCCGGAGCGGTGAAAGTTCATGATGACAGTGTCGCCGGCCAGGTATCAGCGCTGCACAAGTTGTGCAATCACGCGTTGGTAGAGTTGGAAATATTGGCGGGCGGAGACGCCCCACGAGAAATCCTGCGACATACCGGCTTTCTGCATGGACTCCCAACGCCCACGATCCCGGTATATACCCACGGCCTTCTTGATGCATGTTGCAAGCCGGGCGGCCGTGGGTTTCCCCATGATGAATCCCGTGTCATCTTGAAAGATAGTGTCTTTGAGCCCGCCCACCGCACTGACGATCGGCACGCACCCATAGCGCATGGAGATCATTTGCGACAGACCGCAGGGCTCATAGCGAGACGGCATCAGGAAGATGTCGGAACCTGCATAGATTTGCCTGGCAAGGCCCGCGTCATACTTGAATACGGCGCGAACGCGATTGGGAAACTCCTCCTGCAAAAGACGGACCAGGTCTTCCAACTTGGGATCGCCGGTGCCGAGCAAGACGAATTGCCATTCCTGGTCCTTCAACTTCCGCAGCGCTTTCGGAATGAGGTCAATTCCTTTTTGCTGGTCCATGCGCGATACAACTGCCAATAGCGGCGTATTTGGCTCCGCAGGCAATTCCAGGCGGACTTGAAGCGCGGTCTTGTTCAGGGGACGTTTCTCGAGGGTCGGCACACCAAAATTCGCGCCGATGGCTGGATCGATTGCCGGATTATAGGAGTCGACGTCGATTCCGTTCAATATGCCGTTGAGCGATTCGCGGCGTGACCGCAGGTAATCTTCGAGGCCGCATCCGGACTCCGCAGTTTGTATCTCGCGCGCATACGTTGGGGAGACTGCTACGATTGCATCGGCAGCCCACAGTCCCAGCGGCAGGGGCTTGGCGTTTGCCCATTCGGGCAAACCAGTCTGCACCGGCAGCAGACCGTAGGGTGCCAGCTTCTCAGCAACGTCCGGACCCATGTAAGGTAAGTTGTGCAACGTCAAGACCGAACTCACGCCCTGGAATCCGCCTTCCCAGCGTTTGAGCAGCAGCGCGTAACAAGCCAGGGCAGTATGCCAGTCGTTGGCGTGGACAATGTTTGGCTTCCAGTCCAACTGACGAGTCAGTTCAAGAGCCGCCAGCGGGAAGAAAGTGTACTTCTCGCTGTCCAGCTCGGAGACGGAAGAGTAAACCGATCCGCTGGCACTAATGGGTTCGCCCTCGAGAATATATACAGGCAGGCCCTCGAGGCTCGTCTCGAAGACCTGTACTTGCAGGTCACCGCTCTTGTGCGAGAGGGGAAAGATCATCAACGGGCGCAAGCCGTGCGAATTGGCTTTCATGACCGTATGCATCGGCAGCACGAGTTGCACATCAACAAACACCCCGTTTGTAGACTCAAGCGGCAGGGCCCGCAAAAAGCGCGGCAGGGCCCCCGCGACGTCTCCCAACCCTCCCACTTTGATGAACGGTTCCGCCTCAGCCGCCAGGAACAGCACGTTAAGATTGTCTGCCATCGCGGCAATTTTACAACGAAAAGGACAGTCCGCGACTGTCCTTGTATTTGCAACACGAAATGATCGATGCTGGGTTAGTGCCGAACTTCCGATCCCGCTGCGGGAGTTGCTGGCAGCGTCCGGGCTTTTGGTGGAAGCAGGCTGACGAAGAATTTATACACGGTCAGTAGCAGGAAACTGCCGCCGAGGAACCAATAGACGCTTTGCGCCCAGGGCGTGCTGGTGTCCGTTCCGCTGCCGAGCCCATGCATCAGCGCCACCAGAAAATTGAAAAAGCTCGCATAGTGAATGAATTTCCACGTCTTGGGGCCGATGTGCTGCCGAACATAGAAGCTGAGATTGATGATGGCCAAAACGTACAGGCCAATCTGTCCGAATCCAACCCAGATTGGGTGGTAGTTGATACTGCCAAATGGAAGCAGGATTTGCACAAGCTGATAGTTGATATAGCGGTCTCCCAACAGGATCAAGGCATGGAATATCGCAAAGGCCAATCCCAGCAGGCTTGCAAATTCGTGCAGGGCAAATGCTGCAGGTGAGCCGGGCCACGACCGCGCAAGCTTGTCAGTGATCAGCAGGCCTAGCATCATCGAGAGCCAGAGCAGGCCGAGCGCCACGAACGCTGCTCCGCGTGACATGTACCAGTAGGCCTTCGGATTCGACCCAGCCAGCGATCCCGCCAAGGCGGGTAGCCACGTTTGAGACAATACAAACGCGGCCATTAACCCTAACAGCACCGCGAACAAAACCATGGTAGCGGTGGCCAGGCCCATCGATGATTGATCTGACACCGTTCGATTCCCAGGGCCGAGAGTCATGAGTGTACCTTTCCGACTGTCACTATTGATACTTCTCAAAGTTCCGACTGTAGATCCGCTGGCCGTGCTCCAATACCAGGAGCGCATCGAGATCGTGAGCGGCCTCCAACCAGTCCAGTCCAACCTGGCTGCCAGAAATCAGTATCGCCTTGGCGGCGGCCTCCGCCTGTACCGCCGTCGGCGCGATGACGGTAGCCGTTAGCACGTCGGTTTCCGCCGGCGACGCTGTGCGCGGATCGATGATGTGATGTTGCAACTTGCCATGTCGCATCCAGCGGCGCCGATCCTTGCCAGAGGTCGCAACGCCGCCGCGGCTGATGTAGAAGGTATCCAGATCGCCCCCGGGCTGAAGTGGATCATCGACAATGATCTCCCACTCGCTGCCGTCTGAAGGCGGGCCGCTGACGGCAATGTCGCCCCCGGCGCTGACCAGAGCCGGGCCAACGGCCTGCAGGCGGGCCGCAGCCTGTTGCGCACACCAACCTTTTGCGATTCCGCCAAAATCCAGGTGGCCTCCGCTGGGCAGACAAATGGTGCCACTGGCCTTGTCGCTGACGATATCGTTCACCGACGGCACGATCATTGGGAAGTATGAAGCATCTGTCGAGGTTTCGAAGCTAAGCGATTTAAAGGTCTCGCCGTAGCCGGCTTCGACCAGTGCATCCAAAATCAGCGGATTGACGAGGCCTGCTGTCTGCTTTTCCGCCTCAAGGGAGGCATCGAAGACCTCCCACAGGATCTCGCCCACCGTAACAGGCGTCCCGGCGTTTCGATTCAGCCGGCTCAGTTCGCTGTCAAGCCGAAAGCGACTGAGGACCTGTTCCCATTCCTCAAACCACAACGGCACTTCTTGCAGAGCTGCCGGATATTCATCACAGTCTACGATGGCCAGCATCCTGCAGCCCATTGCCTGGAATTCAAGGCGATGCATCATGACGAGCCGGTATGGGCTCCGCCCCCACCTCCACCTCCACCGCCACCTGAGCGGCTGCGACGCGTGGTTACCGGCTGTGGCGGCTGCTGAGCCGGCTGTGGCTGCTGCAGTTGCGGAGCGGTTCCACTAAAGTAGAGAGTTTGACCCGGTAGCAGAGTCGGAGGGTTTGACGACACCGGATCTGGCTGGGCCGGCATCATTGCCTGGCCGGCGACACTCGCACCCACCTTGTTACGAGCGGCGAGCAGGCCCCAAAAACCCAGCGTGACTGCGATTGAGATGGATGAAATCAACATCTGGACGTCTGTCCAGCTCTTGGACTTATTTTGCATGCTATGCCTCCGCGTTCCTAATTGTCCCCGCCACCGCCGCCGTCGTCTCCTCCGCCCGAGCCGCCGGGTTTGCTATGGGTGGTTTTGGGTGCGTAAGTCCCAGCCTTCTTTGCCGGGAAAGAATAAACCGTTGCCGGTGAAGTTGGTGCTGCTGCCACGGATCCAAGAACCTGCCCAGTCATGTCCACATAGACCACATCGCCAGAAGTGAAGCTGACTTTGTAGGCCGCAACGCCTTGATATTGGGTAAGCTGCACCGAATACAGGTCGGTTCTGTTCATCTGCTTCGCAGCGAGTGCCGCCGCGTCCTGCGGCGAGACTTCCTGAACGGGCGCGGCCATTGCGATGTTGTTGGAACTCACGAAGGATGCCGGTGCTGGCGCAGCCTGCGAGTTCTGTGACGGCTGTGAAATCGGTTGCGTCGTCGTCATCCCTTGGTACGCGTATACAACAGCCGCCAACGCGGCCAAAACGAACGCCGTCAGGGCTGCGGAAACGAACATTGCGCCTTTCCTCACGAGGAACCTCCTGCAAAAATGGACTTTTAGGCGTATTTACGTCTACGAAGTCAGTCGCCAAAACTCCCAAAAAGTTATGTCCCTCAGCAGGTGATTCCCGCCAAAAAGTTGTGACAAACGACATGCCAAAACTTACTATTAATCTGATTATATATAATATACAATAGTGCCGGAGTGATGGACCTTGTATGCAGGAACTAATTGGGTTGCGACGAAAACCGATCAAGGATGAGATCTTCAACGTCCTGCATGAGCGTATCGTCGCAGGGCAATACAGCCCCGGCCAATGGCTTCGACAGGAGGATATTTCCTCTCAACTCGGCGTTAGCATGACGCCGGTTCGCGAAGCCCTGGATTTGCTCGTATCGGCAGGTATGGCAGAAGAATCCCCTATCGCGGCGTGAGGATCCTTCAACCCGCAACCGATGAGATTCTGGATTCCTACGCGATGCGCCTACTCCTTGAATCTGCCGGAGTGTACGCTGCCGCCACGAAGATTTCCCCGGAACAACTGCTGGAAGTCCGCGCCGTGCTTGATCGCAGCACGGAGCTATTCCGGCTTGAGGATATGTCGCTTCAACGCGCGGCGAGCCGGGACCTGCATACCACAATCGTTTCTGCCTCGGGGAATGTGTTACTCCAAAGGATGTACCTGACCGTGCTCAATACCTTCCCAGACTGGTTGCTATACGAATACCTGTTTCGTCATCCGGACCTGCTCGCAAACAGCATCAACACCGAAAACAGAGAGCACACCGCGATTGTGGAAGCCGTTGCAAGACATCAGCCGGAGGTGGCAGTCCGAAATACCATCGAACACCTTACCAACCGGGGTCGTGAACTGGAAACCTACCTGGGTATTCCACGGGATCTCGTGGAGGAAGAGAAGTCCCGTATCCTGCCGTTGATAAAGATTTATATGGTCTCGTAAAGAAAACTATTCTAAGAGGAGTTTCCATGAGTGACGAATTGTTCCTGAAGATGGCGCAAAGCATCATTGATGGTGATTCCGACCTGGCAGCGACATTGGCGAAGGAGTCGATCACGGCCGGCACCGATCCATTGGACTCCATCACGAAGGGGTTTGTGGTGGGCGTCAACACCGTCGGGGACGCCTTTGGACGCGGCGACGCTTTCCTGCCGGAATTGGTGATGGCTGGCGAAGCCATGAAAGCCGCCGTATCCACCTTGGACCCGGAGTTGAAAAGACGCGGCACCGACCGCAAGATGCTCGGCAAGGTTGTCATTGCAACTGTCGAAGGCGACATTCATGAAATCGGAAAATCCCTGGTTGCCACCATGCTGGGAGCGTCGGGATTCGAGGTGTTCGACCTCGGTGTTGATACGCCCTGCGACAAGATCATCGGTAAAGCCCTGGCAGTGAACGCCGACATCATCGCCATGAGCGCCCTGCTCACGACCACGATGGTCAAACAGCGTGATGTGATTGAGGAACTGGAAAAAGAAGGCCTTCGCAGGAAAATCAAAGTGATGGTGGGCGGCGCACCCGTGACGCGTGATTGGGTAACGACCATCGGAGCAGACGGCTTTTCCGAAGACGCCATCGGAGCTGTGATGCTTGCAAAGCAATTGATGGGCATCGACTGATCTAACCCTCACTCCCGCTTGCCATATCGTGGGCCTGGTTCCGAGCGGCTGGTGAAGGGAGGGCGAAATGACAAAGAATATCAAGTCGATTACGAATCCAAAGCTCAGGTTGGAAATACTGACGCCGGCAGAAGTCAGGAAGATCCATGAGGCAACCCTCTGGATAATAGAGAAAGTGGGCGTAAGATTTCCTTCGGATCGCGCACTTGAAATCTGGGCCGCTCGCGGCGCCAATGTGGATTCCAGCAGCAAAGTTGTCAAAGCCAAAGGAGAGTTGATCGAGTTCTGCGTTGAAGACTTGTCCGCCGGCTTATTCGCTGGCTGCACGCGATCCGGATCAGGACCTCCCGCTCGACGGCAATCACGTTTTTGTTGGCACGGATGGCTGCGGTGTTGAAGTCCTTGACATCCTCACCGGTCAGCGGCGAACATCCAGGCTGCAAGACGTGGCAGATATTGCCCGAATCGCCGATGCAACCGAGGAAGTCGCTTTCCATTGGGTGCCTGTCTCTGCGCAGGATAAGCCCGTCGGGTCACGGGGCTTGCACGAGATCAAGGCGATTTGGGAAAACTCGACCAAGCACGTCCAGACCGAGAGCATCTACAAAGCCCGTGAGGCCCAGGCTGCCATCGAAATGGCCGCTCTGATCGCCGGCGGCAAAGACGCGCTGCGCAAACGTCCGGTCCTGTCCTTGATGCAATGCACGGCGCCGCCCCTTGGGCACGACGCTGGCTCCCTGGATGCTGCCCTGTTGGCGGCGGAAGCCGGCGTTCCCACGGGTTTCATGACGATGGCGGCTTGCCTGACCACCGGTCCGGCTACCCTGGCCGGTAACCTCGCGGTAGGAAACGCGGAAGTAATTGCCGGAACTGCTCTGCTACAGCTTGCCTATCCGGGAGCGCCAGTCTTCTATGCGGCAGCTCAAACGGCCTCGGACCTGCGCACGGGCGCTTATACAGGCGGCGGGCCGGAAGATTTCCTTTTCGGCGCCGCTACCAACGTCATTTCGGACTTCTATGATATTCCCCTTTCGATGGGGTCGTTTGCCACGGGTGCCAAGGAGCCGAACTGGCAAGCCGGAATCGAAAATAGCCTTTCCACCTTCATGGCGAGCATTGTAATGTCCGACATGCTGCTCGGAGTCGGCTTCCTGCATGGCAGCCGCATCTGGTCTTATTCGCAAATGATGATGGACTGTGAGATCTTTTCGATCATTCACAAGACCATGCAAGGCATTTGCGTCGACGATGAAACCCTTGCGCTGGACACGATTGCGGCAGTTGGCCCCTCTGGTCACTTCCTCACACAGAAGCATACCCGCCAACATATGCACGACCTGTTCCTTCCAGAATTCATGGATCGTCGTCCCTATAACGAATGGGAGGTGAAGAAGGATGATGCCCGCGATTGGGCCCTGGCAAAGGCACGCCGGATATTGGCTGAACACCAGCCCGAGCCCTTGGATCCCAAACTCAGCCGGGAACTGGATAGGATGATCGCGGCGTTTGAGCGCCGGGCATAAGGCCGCGGGTCATGCAGCCAAAACTTGAACTACTTTCTGCCGACCTTACCGCGCGGATCCTGGACGAGGCGTTTCAATTAATGCTAAATCCCGGAATAAAAGTCCAGTCCTCCGAGGCGCGTCAAATGCTCGCAGATGCCGGTGCGGAGGTGGATATTGCAGCCGAGGTTGTCAAGATTCCGGAAAAGGTCGCTCGGGCTGCGGTGCAAACGACGCCGAAAGTCTTCTATCTTTTCGACAGATGCGCGCACCGCAGGGTGACGTACGGGGGAAACAACGTCCATTTCGATCCTGGTTCTTCGGGTGTGCATGTCCTTGATCCGGACACGCTGGAGCACCGGGCCGCGCAAACTGGCGACCTGGTGCGATTGGTCAAGGTGGCTGAGATGCTGCCCCAATATGACGCGCAGTCCACCGCGGTTGTGTGCGATGATGTTCCACAGGCAATTGGCGACCTGTATCGACTCTTTATTGTCTTGATGCATTCCATGAAGCCGGTGGTCACCGGTTCGTTTTCAATACGGACCCTGCAAGCCATGATCGAGATGGTCGCCCTGTTTGCAGACGGCATGGAAGGTCTGGCCGAGAAGCCGCAGGCTGTGTTCGATGTCTGCCCTTCTCCGCCCCTGATCTGGAGCAAATTCGGCGCCGAGAACCTGATCGCACTTGCCCGCGCCGGCGTGCCGGCAGAAATTGTCTCCATGCCGCTGGCCGGTGCGGCGGCGCCGGTCACTCTGCTTGGCGCCATCACGCAGCATGCGGCTGAATGCCTGAGCGGTATCACAATCCATCAATTGGCGCGACCCGGCTCGCCCATCGTCTGGGGCGGGGCGCCCGCGATTTTCGATATGCGCAGGGGCACTACACCCATGGGCGCCGTCGAGACGGCTATGATTGACGCCTCATACGCACAAGTGGGAAAATCACTGGATTTACCAACGCATTGCTATCTCGGTGCCAGCGACTCAAAGCTGATCGATGCGCAAGCCGGCCTCGAAAGCGGCGTGACGGCGATAATCGGAGCGCTGGCAGGTGTCAACATGATCTCCGGCGCAGGCATGCTGGATTTCCTGGCCTGCCAGAGCGCGGAAAAGTTGATCGTGGATGCCGAGGCGGTGGCGATGGCCAAACGTTTGTTGGCCGGCCTTGAGGTGCGAACGGAAACTCTTGCGACCGCGTTCTTTGAAGGCATCAATTTCAAGGGAGATTTCCTAAAACAGAAAGCCACGCGTGATCTGTTTTCAATAGAGCAATATCTACCATCCGCTATAATTGACCGCGATTCCGTGCGCGGCTGGCAGCAGCATGGAAGCCTGGATACCTTCGCGCGCGCGAAGGCACGCACTTTGCAACTGCTGAAGGATTATCAAAGGCCGCAGATGGCCGTGGAAAGGGAAAAGGAACTCACCGAAATCGTCAAGCGGCTGGCAGTGGAAGCCGGCATGGACCAACTACCCGTTCTCGCCTAGAGGTAAAAATGCTGAAGCAGTCCTACCACATTCAGGAAGAGATCATCGAATGGCGGCGCGATTTTCACATGCATCCCGAATTGGGCTTCCACGAACTGCGGACTTCGCAGCGCGTTGCGGAGGAGTTGGAGAAGCTGGGTTACAGAGTTCGCCGCGGGGTCGGGCGGACCGGCGTGGTCGCAGACCTTGGAGAGGAGGGAGGCAGGTGCATTGCCATCCGTGCCGACATGGATGCCCTGCCCATCCTCGAGGCCAACGATGTTCCCTACAAATCTCAGAACGACGGGACAATGCATGCCTGCGGACATGACTCGCACACGGCCATGGCCCTGGGGGCGGCTACCCTGCTCGCAAAAGAGAAATTCCCCGGCAAAGTCCGCTTCTTGTTCCAGCCTTCCGAAGAGGTCGGCGACGAGCAGGGTATCAGCGGCGCGCCGCGTATGATTGAAGATGGAGCAATGCAGGACGTGGACATGATCATAGCCCTGCACGTCGACGCCGCCACGCCGGTCGGAGACATTCACATCAGCGATGGGCCTTCGTCCGGCGGCGTAGATTCGTGGTATGGTCGCATCATTGGCAAGGGCGGGCATGGCGCGAAGCCAAATGAGACGATAGATCCTTTCTTCCTCACGGCTCAGATCATCATGGCGCTGAACGGCATCGTATCGCGCCGCCTTCATCCTTTCGATCCCGCAGTGGTAAGCATCGGCACGCTCAACGGCGGCTTCACGCAAAATGTAATTCCGGCGCACGTGGATATTTCGGGCACGCTTCGCTATACCGACTTGAGAGTGCAGAAACAGATCCACGACGAGATCAGGCGGGCCTTCGAGCTTTCAAAAACTCTGGGTGGCGATTACGAGCTGCGAATGGAAATTGGGGTTCCGCCGATGCTCAATCACCCGGCAGCAGCCCGCTTGATTGAAAAAACAGCCATCGATCTTCTGGGCAAGGAGCATGTATCGCCGATCCCGAAGGAGTTGGGCGCCGAAGATTTTGGATCATTCACACAAATGGCCCCGGGCGCCATGTTCACGTTGGGGACCTTGATCGAAGGTGATCAGCGCTATCTGCATCACCCGCGTCTTGACCTGGACGAACGCGCCTTGCCCATCGGGACGGCCATCCTGGCGGAGTCGGCGCTGCGGTTCTTGAGAAACCCTGCGGCTGAAATCGGGCATTGACAATGGCGTGCTGAATACCCCGGCAGTCGCGGGCATCAATCCTAATGCCGCGGTTACATTACCCTTGTATGGGAGTAAAACATGCATACAGTTCTAAAGAGTTCGAACAAGGAAGTGACGATTGGAATTGACAAGCCATTCGTCATGATCGGGGAGAAGATCAATCCAACCGGCAACAAGAAGCTCGCGGCCGCGCTGCAGGAAGGCAACCTCGATTTCGTCCGGCAATTGGCTGCACGTCAGGTGGCCTGGGGTGCAGATGTCCTGGACGTCAACGTGGGCGTTCCGGGTCTGGATGAAGTCGCCATGATCTCAAAAGTCGTGGAGACCGTCTCTGCGGCGGTGGATGTTCCGCTGTGCATCGACTCAGGCAAGGCCGATATCCTGGCTGCCGGACTTCAGGCGGCGGGCGGCAAGCCGCTGGTTAATTCCGTGAATGCGGAGGAGAAACAGCTGGCGAGTGTGCTGCCCATCGTGAAGGCCCGAGGTGCGGCTGTGATCGGCCTGACGATCGACGACAATGGGATTCCCAAAACGCCGGAGGAGCGTGTTGCCGCCGCCGACAAGATCATTGAGCGTGCCGCGAAATTGGGCATCCCGGTCGAAGATATCATTATCGACCCTCTGGTCATGACGGTTGGCTCCGACAGTAAGGCGGCGCTTGTAACGCTGCAGACCATCGAATTGCTTCGAAAGGAGTTCGGCGTCAACATCAACCTGGGCGCCAGCAATGTCTCCTTTGGACTGCCCGACCGGTTGACTGTGAACCATACATTTCTCGCAATGGCCATTCAGGCGGGCGCTACCTGCTCGATCACCGACGCGATCAAACTCGGCTCGACGATCCGCGCCAGCGATTTGCTGCTGGGTCGTGACGACTACGCCATGCATTTCATCAAATACTTCCGCAGCACCGAGGCTTTGCGCGAAAAAGAAAGCCCGTCCATCAAGGCATGACTAGGAAACACACCGTCATCCTGCAGCCGTCTGGACGGCGCGGGGAGATCCCTGATGGCATGAATGTGCGTGCGGCCGCCCGCCTCCTCGGCGTGGACATTGAGTCCATATGCGCTGAAAATGCTACCTGCGGCAAATGCAAAGTGCTGGTCGAAGAGGGGATATTCGAACGTTACGGTATCACATCTCGACGCGAAAACTTGTCGCCGCTGGGGGCTGAGGAGGCCGAATACTTTGCGGCGCGTCCGGGGATGCTGTCCGAGCACGGCTGGCAAGCTGGTCAGGTTCGTCTCGCTTGCCAGGCAAAAGTTCGCGGAGATGTGCTGATCAACATTCCTGAGGAAAGCAGGGGGAACAAGCAGATTATCCGCAAGTCAGCCACGGAGCGGCTCATTGACATCAAGCCGTCCGTTCGAAAGTATTTGGTGGAAATGAATGCCCCAACCCTGGCGAATCCGAAGGCGGACTGGGAACGGTTGGCGAGCGGAATCGCCGCTTCCATCGGATTGGTACGTTACGGCGAAGCCAATCTACCGGGCCCAAAAAACCTGACAATTGACTACGCTTGCATGCGAACCCTGTCCGACACGCTGCGCGATTCAAACTGGCGCGTTACCGTATCGGTATGGCAGGACAAGGAAGTGATCCGCGTTGAGCCTGGCTATACCGAATTCCTGTACGGCGCAGCCGTCGATATTGGCACCACGACCCTTGCACTTTATCTTTGCAACCTTGCGACCGGGGCTACCATTGCTGCGGAGTCCGAGATGAATCCACAGATCGTATACGGCGAAGACGTCATGTCGCGCATCCAGTATACGATTGCCAACGCCGACGGCCTCACTACGCTGCACAAGGCCATCGTCAAGGCTATTAATCAGTTGCTCGTGCGGGCCGCGCAGAGCGCCGGCATGACAACCGAGGATATCGTTGAAATGACGGTGGTGGGGAACACCACCATGCATCATTTGTTCCTCAACCTGCCGCCGCGCCATCTGGGGGTCTCACCGTTTGCGCCTGCGCGCCACAGGTCGGTCGATCTCAAGGCACGCGAGCTGGGCTTGGCGATCAACAGGTCGGCAAATGTGCATGTCCTTCCCACGATCGCCTCTTTCATCGGTGCGGATACCACAGGCGTGCTGCTTGCCGAAGAGCCGCAGGGACAGGACGAGAATTGGTTGATCATTGACATCGGGACGAACGCAGAACTCGTGCTCGGCAACCGCAATAAATTGATCTGTACCTCCACGCCCACAGGACCCGCGCTGGAGGGCGCCCACATCGAATACGGCATGCGAGCCGCGCCCGGCGCAATAGAACACGTGGAGATCGACCCGCTCACTCTGGAACCGCATTACTCGGTCATCGGTGGCGACCAGGGAAATGCCGGAAAGCCCAAGGGACTATGCGGGTCGGCCATCATCGATGCGGTGGCCGAAATGTATCGGGCTGGGATCATCAACACTACTGGCAAGTTCAATTCTGGCGACAAGGCTACGAAAAGGATCCGGCGCGGAGAGAACGGTTGGGAATATGTCATAGCCTTTGCCGACTTGACTTCCATCGGAACCGACATTCGCATCACTCAAAAGGATGTACGACAAATTCAGCTCGCCAAGGGCGCGCTCTTCGTTGCTGCCCGAACCCTCCTGAAGCAATACGGACTGCGGGAGCCCGATAAGATTCTTTTGGCCGGAGCGTTCGGGACGTTTATCGACAAAATCAACGCCATGCGTATCGGGATGATCCCCGACTGTCCTCTCGAGCATGTCTTTGCCGTCGGTAATTCGGCGGGCGACGGAGCCCGCATTGCACTGCTGAACCTCGAGAAACGGCGCGAAGCGGAGGAAATAGCCGCTCGCGTAACTCGTTATGAACTTCCGATCGACCCCGAGTTTCAGAATCAGTTCATCCAGGCAATGAACTTTCCCTCAATCGAAAGCGTGGGTGGAGGCACCAGATGAACAAGTTCCTCGAAAGACTTGAGGCAGGGCAGGTGCTCGTGGCGGACGGAGCCACAGGCACAAACCTGCAAAGCGTCGGTTTGACCGGAGGCATGCACACCGAGGATTGGGTGCTCGACCATCCCGATAAGATCCTTGAACTTGAAAGGGCTTTCGTGGCCGCAGGCTCAGACATTATTCTGACTTGCACGTTCGGCGCCACACGGTTCGGCATGAAAGGCGCGAAATACGTTGACAAGGTGATCCAGATCAATAAGAGCGCCGTCGCGTTGGCGCGGGAAGCCGCCGGCACGCGGGCCGATATGCTGATTGCCGGCTCGATGGGCCCCCTTGGGCAGCTGCTGAAACCGTACGGTCCGATTACGGTCGAGGAAGCGCGAGCAGCGTTTGCCGAACAGGCCAAGGGCCTGGCAGAAGGCGGCGTTGATCTGCTGGTCATTGAAACCCATTTTGCCTTCGAAGAGGTCAATGCGGCCTTCGACGGGGCGCGATCCGTGACGGAATTGCCGATGGTGATTTCCTTTAGCTACGACAGGGGTTTACGGACGATGATGGGCGTGCAGCCGGCGCAGGTAATAAACATGTACAAGCCCATGGGGGCTGCGATGGTCGGGGCAAATTGTGGGACTACACTGGAAAACATGAGCACGATCATCGAGCAGTACGCCTCGGCAGCCCCGGGATTTCCGCTGTGGGCAAAGCCTAATGCAGGCATGCCGCGCCTGGCCGAGGGGCGCACCGTTTACGACGTCACACCATCACAGATGTCTGAGTTTGCCAGGAAATATGTTGCCGCTGGCGCGCGCGTCGTGGGTGGCTGCTGTGGCTCCACCCCCAAACACGTCGCCGCCATTGTACGCGCGGTGCACGGGGAGTAAAAGGCCAGGAAAAAAAGACCAGGTTCAAGCTTCAGACATGGTCCTCTCGTAAATCTCGCCAACCTAAACGTGGGCTGGAACCGTGAAAACTATCCGCGCACCCTTGCCCAGCGCGCTGTCCACCTGAAAGCTGCCGCCCAACAGTTCGGCTCGTTCCTGGATCAGCTTCAGTCCGAGGCTGCTGCCGCTACGGATGACTTCGGGGTCAAAGCCCTTCCCGTTGTCGTCGATACTGACACGGACAAGCTCGTTCCCCATGTCAACATGGACCTTGACAGAAGCGGCCTGGCTGTGCCGCGCCGCGTTTCCGAGCAACTCCTGCACCGCGCGGAAAATCATCACCTCCAGCGCTGGCTCCAGCCGGCGCTCGGAACCCGTTACTGTCAGGCTTACATCCATGCTCGTTTGGTCTTTGAAGGCGTCGATATATTTGCGGATAGTAGGAGTCAGGCCGAGGTCGTCCAACATCATGGGACGCAGCTCAAAAATGAAGTTGCGAACCTTTTGAAACGTGCCAAGCGCCGCATTCTTCAGGCTCCCGAGTTCTTCCTTGGCCTGGCTCGGGTCGGCGTCCAGCAACCGCATGGCTATCTCAGTCTGCAGAATGAAATTCGACATGGCTTGCGCCGGACCATCGTGCATTTGGCGCGACAGACGCTGGCGCTCCGCCTCCTGTGCGTTAACGATCATTTCAATGGCGCCCAGGGGACCTTTGCCGGCTGTTGGATCGGCGGCGCCGGTCTGCCCGGGGACCGTCGAAGTCCGCTCCAACAACTGCCTATACTTTTCGAGATGGATCTTGTCGCTTTGGAGTTTTTCCAGTTGGCCGTGCATGACGAACAGGCGTTGCTGCGCATCCAACGCGGAGTCATAGGCCATCCGGATTTCCTGCGCCGGGGTTTGTTCGATCTTGGATTGGACCTGCTGGATGTGGGCGGTAATCGCCGCATTACGTTGGGTTAGCTTTGCCAGCTCACTCTGGCTTTGCTCAATCATCAAAGTGACTTCGCGCAGAGCCCTCTGGGTCTCAGACAGTTCAGTTTGCACATCGAAACCGTCGCTGACTACCTGCTCCTTTTCTGCGGTCATGCGGCCTTCCCCTCAGGCTTTACCTTTGCATTTCTCAACTGCACCCATCCGTGCTTCAACGCGTAGACGACGGCCTGAGTGCGATCCTCCACGCCAAATTTCCGAAGGATTGACGTCACGTGGTTCTTGACGGTCTGGTGGCTGATGCCCAAAAGGCCGGCGATCTCCTTGTTGCTCAAGCCGCTGACCACACATTCCAATACTTCCATTTCGCGTTCGGATAGCGGATGGAATGGACTGCCCGGCTCGCTGTAGGATCGGCGCGCCCCTTCAATTTGCTCTTCGATCCATGTTTGCAATTCCCGCTGATTCATTACGTGTGCGCCAAAGACAAACTTGCCCTCGGCGACGTTTCGAATGATGTGCAGCAGTCCTTTGGGCTCGACATCCTTGGAGCAATAGGCGGCAGCGCCTGCCAAGGCCGCGTGCAACGCCTGCTCAATGTCATCGTAACCAGTCATCAGCACAATGCGAGCGGGCAGTTTCTCCTGGTTGACCTGATGCGTGATTTGTTGGCCGTTCATCCCGGGCAAATTAACATCCAACAACACGACTGCCGGCTTCACCGAGCGAATCAAGTCCAGCGCCTGGTCGCCGCTGGAGGCCTGGCCCAGCACTTTCATGTCCGATTCAAGCGAAACCGCATCCGTAACGCCCTGACGGAATAGTGGATGATCGTCAATGACGAGCAGGGTAATCTTGTTCATGTTTAAGACAGCAGCGTACTGACTTAGAGTATAGCACGAAAGAACAGACGGGATTCTTGCGGAGCCCTCGGGCTTCGATCCCTCAGGGGAACACCACTGCTCTCAGGGATTCGTTGCCGCCCCATCTCATGGGCTGGACCACAGATAGACCGTCATGTTCTGTTCCCCGATGGCCGGGGCAAAACTGCCCCCGCTTGTGAAGACCGGCTCAGAGGCGCGCGTCAGATCGGGGTAAAACGCCGGGAAGGCTACCAGATAATCTGCGCCCTGCCGATCCAGGAATTTTGCCAAGCGGGCCTCGTCGCGTATGAACGGGACCACCTCTGGCGAGACCAGGCCGGCCAAGTCGATCAGCCGGTGGTGGTCGAAATAGCCGAGCGCACCGATATCATGAGCCGCCACCACTGCATTGGCCGGCAAATTCGCCGCGACCCATTTTGCCGTGACGACCATCTCTGATTCTATTAACCCCACATCTTCTCCGTAGGAACGCGCACCCAACGCAACAAAGGCGACAGTCATCAACGCCAGACCGAATTGCCAGGCAAGATTTCGCGGCCCAATGGCTGCTGCCGAATAAATGTGATTTGTGGAACTCATATAGTCCCGACAGCCCAAACAGAAAGAACACTGGCATGGCCGGCATAAGGTACCGCCCGTGCTGATAAGCCGGCAAACGCAATATGTATAAGACCAGGTAGCCGCCGCACCATAGCAGCGCGGCGATCATCCTCCAATTGCGACGACGAAGGAGCAGGATTGAATAACCAACTGCCGCCGGAAACAGGATCAGGCCGGGCCCTGTGAGCAGTTGCACCAGGAGGATCCCCAACCGGTAGGATAATGGTTGGGCCTGCCAGGCCGCGTACTCGGTCTGTTTTGCGTAGAAGGTATTAGGCATCGGTGTTCCTGATAACCATAGGTTGAAAAGCAAATAGGGTAGAAATAGCGATCCAAAGCCTATCAGGTACATGCCGAGCGCGCGTAGCTTGTCCTGGAAGCCTTTCTCCGCCAGCAGAATAATTAGGAAAACCGGACCCAGCAGCGTCACTCCGTCCGGTCGCACCCATACACTCAGACCCGTCAGGAGACCCAGCGTTAAGTACCGGCGAGAGCCGCTCATCAAGGCCATCAGGACGGCCGTTACCAAAAATGCATGCAGCAGCGTCTCCATCCCCGACATCGCAGCCCAAGTCAGGTGCCATTCCAGGATAAAGAATAATCCTAACCACGGCAGCCGGGGGTGATACCCGGCGAACTGCTTCCGAGCGTATTGCTCGGCGGCCAATGCCAGACCCAAGAGCGTCAGGCCCCCCAACAGATAAGTCCACACGTAGGGCCCAAGATGAAGCCAAAAACCGATGGCAAGCAAGAACGTCCAAAGGGGCGCCGTGGATCCCGCGGACGGATGGCCAAGTTGAAACGCCCACTGGCCGAATAACGCCAGGTTCCTGGCATACGTCAGGTGGATCCAGGAATCATCCAGCGGAAACCCCACACGATAGATGAGCGCGCTGACGGCCAGGTATAAGGCCGCGGCTAACGCGGTCGCAGCCGCCAGGATGGAGATGTCTGGGCCGGAAAGCTTAGGGTTGGAACCGGAAGATACGCGTTCCATCGATTTCACCGAGGAAGTCAAAATGCGGATCTTGCTTGTCATCGTATACAGTCTTGATCGGTCCGGTGACACCGGCTGCCTCAAGAACAAGATACTTTGCATCGTAGCGCGTCGCGACGTTTGCCATGGTCGTGGCATTTCCGTACGGAACCACAATCGCCGGGCGCCCCGTCATCACGTAGTATCCTGGCGGATTCCGGACAATGACCGCCTCGCCCGGCTGGATTCCGTTGCGCTGGAGGAAAGCTTCAACCTTCGGATAGTTTTGCTCGCCCTCGCCCCACCCGGGCAGCACTCGCAGATAGATAATCACCGCGGTCATCAAGATTGCCAGGCCAACCAGCGCGCCCTGAAAGACTTTGAACGCCTCGGGTGTGAACAGGTTTCGCCGGCGCGCCGCCATGATTGCCGCCTCCAGGCCGATTGGTGAAAGAGTCCACCACAAAGGCTGCAAGGCGGCGCCGGCGTGGAAGAATCCGCCGCGCGCTCCGGCAAAGGGGAATATGAATGTCATCACCAGCAGCAGGCATAGCCAGGCAAGTGAGCCAAGTCGAACCCTTTCATCGCTGCGATACTTCCAGAGGCCAATCAAGATAAATGGAAAGAGGAAAATCCCGCCTTGCGCGGCGAAGCCGTTGAGCAGGTTCCAATGTAATGCGTCAAGTCGAACCGAAAGGATTGAGCCCCAGCCTTGGGCCACCCAGGCCTGCGCCGTGAGTAGAATTCGCAGGATAGAGGAATGTCTCATCGTAGGTCGTCAGCCACAGGAGGTGACTGCCGCCGGGAGCCAGAAGTGAGCCGTATATCCCATACGTCCGCAAAAACCAGGGACCCATGATGAGAAGGAAGCCGGCCGCAGCGAGCAGAGATTCAGTGACCATGGCGCGGACCGGGCTTTTGCCAGGTCTGCGCCAGAGGATCAAGAGGCCCGTAAGCGCCAGCCAAATCAGGCCGTCTGTCCGTGCCAGGGTCAGGAATCCGGAGAGCAACCCCAACAAGAGATATGAATAGGTTTTGCGTGAGCCGAGCAGAAGAAAATACAAGCCGCCCATCACAATATATGGGCCGTAGTTGTCTGATACCGGCAAGAAGGGGACGTAATAGATCGAGAAAACCCCCAGCAGTCCAGAGGCGAAGGCCAGGCCGCTTCGTCGGCTAAAGCTGTAAGCAAGCGCGGCAGTCACAACCGGGACGAACGCCGCGAGCACCAGGAACCCGATGCGGCCGGCCTGATAGGAGGTTTGCTGTGTAATCCACATGCCGGCTGCCGCAATGATGGAAGAAAGTGGCATCCAATATGTATTTGCTGGATGCGGAAGCCCACTCGGATTGTCCAGGTAGTTCCAGAGATATGGCTCAGTGAAACCCTTGCCTTGCGCGAGCTGTACCCCTCCCGCAAAGTAGTAATCTGAATCCAAATAACCGGGGAAAGCCTGAAATTGCGCTACGGCGAAGGATAGCCCGAAACCCAGCATGGCCAGCAGCAGATATTTACGCCAGTTCATCGTACACGCCAATCCTATATCTTCCCCAATTCATATTATTCAGTTGAGCGCTGGCCGAACATGATCGAGCCACGTACGCGGCGGGCGCACAAACCACCAGCGAGTCCAGTACAGGCCGGCCATCGTGAAGAGTGGATAGAAGAGGAACATGTAATCGTACGCTTGCTGGTTCTGAAACGAAAACCATCGGATGAAAAGTCCCCAGGGCACGAGCAGGACAATTGCAAGCAGCAAGCTAGCCAGCCAGTAGCCCCCGCGCCAGCGATTCGCGGTTGCGGCGAAGATAAGCGGAAGGCTGGGGAACAGAACCACCAGGCTGCTCATCTCCGTGCGAAAGCCGATCAAAGGTGTTGCGGCCAACGTCAAGTACGCCGCCCACATAAACCGGCGGGAATCGGATCCGCGTGCCGTAATCCATTCATAGATGAGGTCGATGATGAGCGCGAGCGTGACCCCTTGAGTGATGATCGCCTGATTCGCAGGTGCCAGGTGCGCGATGACTGCCGGCATGCTGATCCCAAACGGTGAACGGAGCGCCGCCAGCGTTGCACTCAAAAACGGAAAGATCCATCCCGGATACATTAGAAGCGATATGATAAACAGAACGAGCAAGCTCATTGCAAAGCCGGAAAGGATGCGCCATCGCCTCTCGTAGAAGACCTTCCAGAGTATCAGGATCAGGAACAAGAATCCGACCTCCAAATAGAACAAGGAAACGGCCAACAATGCTCCGGCAAGTTCATCCTCTTCGTTTGAATATGCATAGAGGGTTGCGGGAAAGACGAGGCCCAATAGAATGGCCGGTGTGCCATCAACAAGCGCGATCACAGCGTAGGCGCCAAATATCGCAAGCAAAATATACAGCACCAGGAAGAAGCGCCGAGGCTTCCATTCGATCATTTGAAGGCTCAGGAGCGCAGCTCCAACCAGGGACAATTCGCTCAAGAACATCCAGAGGCCGCGGGCGGTATTCGGATCGGAAATCAGCGCAAATGGAAAGAATGCAGGCAGAAGAAAAAATGGAATTGTCAGGATATAGGGATTCTCCGTGGGCCGCGCGGCCCGACCGTACACCAGCTGCTGTACCTGAGTGGCGACCGCCCTATCGTACGGCCCCGCATGTTCAAACAGGAACGCCCTTGCACCCTGCCACCCCGAGTAGAACTCACCGCCGCCAGCAACAATCCGGCTTAGACCAATGTCAGAGCCAATCAAGACGCCGACAACGATCAACGTCAACAGGCCGATCATGCTCAGGATCAATATCTCGTGCCGGGTAAGAGGAGGCCGTTTGCGATATTTCACCTATCCCCCAATCACGTACCGAGAAATAGGCCGTGTTGCAGAATTGCGGGCGGGTTTGTTCCCATGATAGGCGAGTGCGTCGAAATCCCTGTTGGGCAGTTTCCAGAACATGCACCAGCACCCAGCACAGCCGCGCGGGCCAAAAAGTTGCTCAAAATCAGGCCAGCGCCCCGGCGTGAGCGCATGAAAGGTGAGGGCAGTCGAGTCGGCTGAGTTCATCGCATCAGAACGGGGATCGTCGCGGGCAGGATCTGGTACTTGAAATCCGACAACCATGTATCGAACAGCACGCCGTCGGTGTGGGCTGGCGACGCCGGGTGAAGGTGGATTTGCAGTTGGGTGCAATTCACTTCCCGCATTCCGGGCAATTCAACGTAGCTGCCGGCTCCTTCCTTGAAAGCCCGCGGCAACGCCGCAAACAGTCCTCGTCGTGTGCTTCGATAGCCAAATGCCAGGGTCATCTTTCCATCAAAAGGATTGGCATGCGGTGTCATGAAGAACCCCCCAGTGCGGCGGCCGTTGCCGACGGATGCCAGAGATAGGGGTCCATCATACTTCCCGCCGTCCCACGCCAGCTCGGCCCTCCATTCCGGTTTGTCCATTACTGCCCAGAGCGCTGCCACGAGATATCGAGACTTGCCTTTGATCCAGGCTATGCGCTCATGTCTGGTCGTCACATACGGCTCGAGTGCCACGGCAGCGTTGTTGACAAAGAAGCGATCGTTGCACTTGCACAAGTCGACGTCCCTGGATCGCTCCGCCGCAATGATTTGGGCCGCCTCGCTTAGATCCAGCGGCAGGTCGAGTGCAAACGCAAAATCATTTGCTGAACCTAGAGGCAGAATTCCCATGGTAGCCGGAAATTTGCCTTTACCGTCCCAGTGGGAGGCGATACCGTTCACCGTCTCTCCAATGGAACCGTCGCCTCCGCCTACAATGATTTTCAGGTAGCCTTCAGCAACTGACTGCGCCGCAAGCGTGGCAAGATGCCGAGGTCGCTCGGAAATCGCCAGGTCAAAGTCAACGCCCGCAGCTCTCAACGCCGATTCCGCTTCCGGCCACCGCCTTCGGGCGTTCCAGCGATTGGAATACGGATTAAGTATTACTTTGACCTTCATCTGCTGTCCCCAACCATTTTACTCCAGCCGCGTGCCTGCGAAAAAATCACTGCTGCCAAGATCAGGAAACAGCCAAGCAACTGCACCGGGACCAGTTGCTCTCGCAGTAGCAGCCATCCGCTGAGCACCGCGAACACAGCCTCCAGGCTTAGGAGCACTGCAGCGTCGGTCGGCGGAGTGTGCTTTTGCCCCCAGATCTGCAAGGTGTAGCCGAGTCCAATGGAAAAGACCGCCGTGTAAAGGATGGCTCCGATCAAAGGAAATGGGTTTGCCAGATTGGGCGTTTCAAAAAAAACGCCGGTCGAGAAATTCAGGAGGCCGGCGACCACCAGCTGGCCGGCCGAAAATGAGATTGAATCGTATCTTGATGCGAACTTGCCCGCCAGCACCACATGCAGCGACCAAAATCCTGCGCCTGCGAGCTCCAGCGCATCCCCTATTCGGAGCTGAAAGTGGCCCGACGTCGAGAGCAGGAACGCCCCCGCGGCTGCAAGAATTACCGCAACCGCCGCCGACCAGTGCGGCTTTTCCTTCCAACCCAGGAACATCACGAACGGCACAAACACTACATACAGGCTGGTTAGGAAACCGGCATTCCCCGCAGTGGTGGTCAGCAAGCCGGCTTGCTGCAACGCACCGGCGGTAAACAAGACCACTCCTGCCGCCGACATCCACAGCCACTGTCCGCGCGACACTTTGATGTGGCGAATAAAAGGCAGCAAAAGCAGCGCCGCAAGAAGGAAGCGCGCTCCGTTAAAGAAGTAGACACTGCCTAGCTCGGCCGCAACGCGCTGCGCAGCGAAGGCCGAGCCCCATAAGATGGCCACCAGGAACAATGTCAGATCGGCTCTTAGCCGCATATCAACTGCCTGTCTCCGCGGTCACTCGTTCTGCAAAATTCGAGCTCAGCCCAGCCTGCGGCGACTGACGCCCTTATAGCGAGGCCATGGATGTGCTCCTTCCGCGTTGGGCTCGATACGCGATCCCGTTCGCGCTCGGCTTATGATAGCATATGGCTGGCATGCCCCGATATTGACGTACCTTTCAGCGTTATCGTGAGCAAAGGGACACAGGACGATTTTGCCCCTTATGCTTTGCAGCTACGGACAAGTCCGAACCTGCACAAACGACTAGGCCGGGCTCATATCGCTGTTTTTCTCATGCCGTGTTAACTCTATCTGCGTGTAAAATAGGTATACTATTCGGTATTATATTAAAGGTAGCCCATGCAAAACCCATTTGAATCTACCGGTTCGATAAAGACCGCGCTTTCCTCCCAAAAGTACATTGCTTCCGATGAGATAGCGACCATCGTATATCTCGCCCAGAAGTTGGGCAAGCCTCTTCTGACGGAGGGCCCCGCAGGCGTCGGCAAGACCGAATTAGCCAAGGCCATCGCCGGCGCCACCGGTTGTGAGTTGATTCGTCTGCAATGCTATGAAGGCCTGGATGAATCCAAGGCGCTCTATGAGTGGGAGTATTCCAAGCAACTCCTTTACACCCAGCTCCTGCGCGATAAGCTGAACGACACGCTCGGCAAGGCCGATTCATTGGCGGAAGCCGCAGATCGCCTTGCGAACGAAGAGGATGTCTTCTTCTCAAATCGTTTCCTGTTGCAGCGTCCGCTGCTGCGCGCCATCTTGTGCGATGAGCCCACCATCCTTTTGATTGACGAAATTGATCGGGCGGATGCCGAGTTTGAGGCCTTCCTGCTCGAAGTGCTGAGCGACTTTCAGGTCAGTGTTCCAGAGCTGGGCACACTGAGCGCCAAACACAAGCCTTTCGTCGTGCTTACTTCCAACAACACCCGGGAACTTTCTGAAGCCCTCAAGCGCCGCTGTCTCTATCTATTCATCGATTACCCATCGTTGGAAGAAGAGCTGGCTGTGGTCCGACTCAAGGTTCCCAATTTGAATCCAAAGCTGGCAAGGCAGGCCGTTGAATTCGTCCAGAAATTGCGCAAGAACGACATGCGCAAATCTCCTTCCATTAGTGAAACACTGGACTGGGCGAATGCCCTTGTGGCCCTGAATGCACAGCACCTTGACAAGGACACGCTCGAGGACACCTTATCCGTACTGCTCAAGCACGAAGCGGATTTGCAGAAAACCAAACGCCAGATCCTGGCGCCTCCGCCGCCGCCCACGCGCCGCCAAAGCCCCAACGACTTCGAACGCTTTTCCGGAAATTAGCCTCCCAGTCTCCGGCTGCGCAGACGGACACAATCAGCTCCAGATTTTACCTTTCAACCTTGGTGTTCTTTTGTGCGATTTGTGTTTACGACATCCGACTAGTTCTGGCTCCGGATTCCTGAAATGCGTGCAGGTTCCAGAAAGGATTGAAACATGGAATCCCGCATCCTGCAGTTGATATCAGCCTTGCGTGCGAGCGGGGTACGTGTTTCTCTCGCGGAAAGCACGGAGGCCTTTTCTGCCGTAGACCTGATGGGGATTCAGGATCGCGAGCACTTCCGGCTTTCCCTGCGCGCCACCCTCATCAAGGAGGCGCGTGATATTCCCGTGTTTGACAAACTGTTTCCGCTCTTCTTTGGTTCTGGCCAACCGCCGATGATGGGCGGAAACCCGAACGACCAGCTGACCCCTGAAGAGGCGCAGCAACTGGCTGACGCATTACGCCAGTTCGCAGAGCAGCTGCGTGAGCGGATGGAACGCCTGATGAACGGTGATCCTCTGTCGCAGCAGGAACTGGAAGCCCTGGGACAGATGGTTGGCTTGAATCAGGCGGACGATCTGCGTTACCAAAACTGGATGGCGCAGCGCATGATGAACGCTCTGGCCTACCGCGAAGTTCGCGAGGCCCTCCAGGAATTAATGGAGCAGCTGGCGCAGATGGGAATGAGCCGCGAACGCATCGAGCAACTCCGTGACCTGATACAGCAAAACCTTCAAGGGATGGGAGAACAGATACAGCAATTCGCCGGTCAGCGCATTGCTGAAAACCTTAGCGGGCAAACGCCATCGGATAACCTGGATGGCCTGCTGAATCGTCCATTCGAGGCGCTCTCCGATGCCGACAAGAAGGCGCTCCAGCGCGAAGTGAAGCGCCTGGCCGCAGCCCTGCGGACCCGGATTGCCCTGCGGCAGAAACGGGCTAAAAGCGGTCAGCTCGACCCCAAGGCCACGATCAGGGCCAATCTAAAATATCAAGGCGTGCCGATGGAGTTGCGCCATCGCGACCGCGTACGCAAGCCAAAGATAGTTGTCCTTTGTGACATCAGTACGTCGATGCGTTTTTGCTCTGAGTTGATGCTTAGCTTTCTTTTTGCCTTGCAGGGCCAGGTACGCAAGACCCATGCCTTCGCCTTCATTGATCACCTGGAATCCATTTCGGAGGACTTCAGCGGCGCCAATGCGGACGAAGCAATTGCATCGGTCTTATGGCGCATGCCAAGCGGGTACTACAACACCGATCTAGGCTGGTCACTGAACGATTTCAACAGCGGGTATATGGATACACTCAACGGTCAGACCACGCTGATTCTGGTCGGCGACGGACGCAACAACTATAAAGATCCTCGCCTGGACCTCTTTACCCTGATGTCACGCCGTGCCGCCCGAACCATTTGGCTTAACCCCGAGCCTGCCTATCTTTGGCATGGCGACAGCGACATGCCTAAATATGCGCCTTTGTGCAGCAACGTGTTGAAGGTTGGCAATCTCAGGGAATTGGCCGCAGCCGTCGATCAGCTGCTTTCGGCATGATAGAGCTTCCATAAACAGTATGCCCTACGCGCGTCTTCGATGCTCTGAGAAGGCCGGGGCAGCTCATCGGGCCTTCGAGCTGTGGAAATAAATGTTGCTGGCCCTCGAGGCCTCGCGCGCTTCGTAAGAGCAAGCTATACCTTCTTGCCACGCAAATTTCCAGCCCATTGATCAAAGAAGAGTGCCCGGCCATTCAGCCGGGCACTCTACGTGGACAGCCGCGTAATCCCCAGCCTACTGAACCGTGAAACCCTGGTCGCCGACCTTTGTTCCGTCAAGATAGAGCTCTACTCGATAAGAGCCTGTCGGCCAGTCACTGCCGTCGTTCGTCGACAGTTGGAAGTAGACAAAACCAACACCCGAGACATACGTATAGTCGGAGGTGTTGATCTCGGAATTGGCATTCACCCCTGTCACATTGACGGCGTACCATTTGGCCTCGATCACCGACCCGGCCGTGATGCCGCTTAGATCAGCGAAGACGTAGAACTTATCACCGGAAGCATAATTGCTGGTTGTCGTCTTGCCGGTGTCATCCGTGGTCATACGAATATTCGAGACTGTTGGCGTGGATGCTAGGGCGCTGCAAGCCAGCGTCACGGCAAACACCGCGCTGGCGGCAAGCAATATGGGGAGCTTTAGGATTCTCATCGGATATCTCCTCTCCGGAGGTCGTCTGAAATGGCAATTTCGCTCGCCGCAATTATAGTGCAGCCCGAATACGGCCAAATATGGAAGTTGCCCTAGGCGTCCAGGACTTCAACGTAAATGCGTTTGTTGATCGCGCCCTTGCTTTTGTAGTCGACGACACGGATTTGGCCGACCTCGGCGGTATTTTTCACGTGCGTTCCGCCGTCGGCCTGCAGATCCAGACCAACGATCTCGACCGTGCGAACCTCTTGGATTCCAGCTGGCAGGAGGTTGATCTTAGTCCGGATCAGGTCGGGTATTTGGAATGCCTCCTGCCTTGGTAGGATCTTAACCCTTACCTCCCGGCCTGCTTGTACCTCGTGGTTGGCCGCGGCCTCGATTACCGAAACCAGGTCTTTCTGCAGACGTTCGAACTCAAAATCCATGCGTCCCCTGAGCGGCTCCATCTCGCCCCCCGTCACGAGCGCGCCGTAATCGCGGAAAATGCTGCCGCACAGTACGTGCATGGCAGTGTGAGTTCGCATGAGCTGATAGCGTCGATCCCAGTTTATCAGCCCGTGCATCCGCGTGCCAACGGGCGGCAATTCGCCATCCACTATATGCCACACCTCATCGCCCACCTTGCGGACTTTGGTCACTTGTAGATCGTTCAGAAGGCCAATGTCATTGGGTTGCCCTCCGCCTCCCGGGTAGAAAGCGGTCCGGTCAAGTACAACTGCCTTCTCGTCCGGGAACGCGGTCGTTACTGTCGCATCGAATTCGCGCAGATAGCTGTCAGTCTGATAAAGAAGCTGTGTCATTGTGCCTCCAGGCGTGGGCCCAGTGTACAACAAAAGCACTCGGCGAACAATCTTGGGGCAACCTCCTGTCGAGCAAAGTGTTCATTCGGCTGAGGCGCTCATTCTCCGCCTCAACGATGAATCGACTGAACGCGCCGCCGCTACACGAATGAAAATTAGCGTTTGATTAGAGTTTAGCAACCTACTTGACTCTGTTCTTCCTCTTAATGTATAGTAATCCGCGGTAATAAATCGGGCACTGCCGCCCATCGGCGCTGTGCCTTTTGTTTCGCAATTTTCCATTGTCAAGGAGTGTCCATGATTTGAGTTGAGGGTCTCACAAAAGATTATGGCTCGCGCCGCGCCATCTCGAACCTGACTTTTGAGGCCAATCAAGGCGAGATCGTAGGCTTTCTCGGGCCCAACGGTGCGGGCAAGACCACCACGATGCGCATTCTGACGGGCTACATGCCGCCTACTGAAGGCACGGCGGCTGTCGCCGGATACGATGTAGTTGCTGAATCTCTTGAAGTTCGCAAGCGCGTCGGCTATCTGCCGGAAACGGTGCCGTTGTATTCCGATATGACGGCCTTTGAGTATCTGAAGTTCATGGCTGACCTGCGCCAACTGCCGGATTCCGATGACCGGGCCAGTGAAACACTCGAGATGGTTGGACTGGAGGGTCGGGCCGAAAGTTATATCAGCAGCCTTTCCAAGGGCATGCGCCAGAGGATCGGCATTGCGCAGGCTCTCATCCATCATCCGGAAGTGCTCATTCTGGACGAACCGACGATCGGACTCGACCCCGGACAAGTGGTGGAGGTACGCAACCTGATCCGCGAGATGGGAAAGCAGCGGACGGTTTTGCTTTCCACGCATATTCTTTCAGAAGCTCAGCAGATTTGTGACCGCGTGCTGATCATCAACAAGGGAAAGATCATTGCCGAAGATACCCCGCAGAACCTGCAGGCTCGTTTGGTAGGCTCTGAACGCGTCGCCTTGCGCGTTCGCGGCGATGCAGACGATTTGCCAAAAGTCGTTCACAAGGTCAAGGGCGTGCAAAGCGTTCAGGCGGCCTCGGATGGCGGCGTCGAATTCCAGTTCGCACCCGGACAGGATGTTCGCCCCGAGGTGGCCAAGGCCGTGATCAATGCCGGCTACGATCTGCTCGAGATGCGCCCGGTTGGCATGAGTCTGGAGGAGATCTTCCTCGAACTCACCCGGGAAGATGCACGCCCCCGCCGAAAGGAGAAGTAGCACATGCGAAACGTTTGGACCATCGCCCGTCGAGAGTACCACCGATTCTTCACCAGCCCGATTGCTTACGTCGTCGCAGTCGTGATCCTGTTGACGCTCGGCATCATGTTTGCGCTGACCGTCCTGGTCTACTCGCAGAACGCCCTGAACGGCGGCTTTGGCGGCCCCACCTCGGCACCGGATATTAGCGGCATCACCGGCACGTTCACATTCCTCCTGGTTCTGTCCGTTCCGGCGCTGACCATGCGTCTCATAGCGGATGAAAATCGCATGGGCACCATGGAGCTGCTTCTCACCGCCCCCGTTCGCGATTGGGAACTGATCGTCGGCAAGTGGCTCGGCGGTTTCCTCTTCATGCTGACCATCATAGCTGTCACGTTGATCTACCCCTTGATCCTTAACAGCCTGGAGACTCCGGGCATCGACCAGAGTCAAATGATGACCAGCTATCTGGGCATCATCCTCGTGACCGCGGCGTTCCTCGCCTTGGGTGTGGGTGCTTCATCCTTGTTCAGCAATCAAATCGCAGCGTTCTTCGTCACCCTCGGCCTCTTCATCTTTCTATGGTGGCTCGTAGGATTTCCCGCCCAGTACGTTACCGCGGGCAGCGACATCTTCAATTATCTCAATATGCAAGGACACTTCGCAAACTCCATGAACACCGGCGTCATCAATCTTTCCGATTTGGCTTACTTTCTCAGCCTGACCGCATTGGGCTTGTTCACCGGAACGGCCGCGGTCGAAGCCCGGAGGTGGAGCTGATGACCAGGAAGAAGAGTTCTGCGCCGCGGGCCTCCCGTTACGCCTTCATCGGCTTGATCCTTGCCGCCGTTGGCTGCGTCGCCACAGGGTTGCTTGCCATCGTTCAAGGAACCGTAGCCCTGCAGCTGTACAAGCCTGCAAATCCGGCAACGATTCCCCAGGCAATTGCAATCGGCGCTGCAGTGCTGATCTTGGGACTTGCGGTCTATAGCATACTGAATCCCGACGGCGTGCGTCGCTTTTTTACCGGACGACAGGCCCGCTATGGCTCAAACACGTTGGTGATGTCTATCGCCTTTATCGGTATTCTTTTTGTTATCAACCTGCTCGTGTATCAAAATCCAAAATCATGGGATCTCACCGAAGATAAACATCATACGCTCGCTCCGGAAACCATGCAGGCGCTTTCGAGACTCCCTGCAAAGGTTACGGCAATCGCATTCTATACATCGCAAACTCCAGCCGACACCGCAAAACAACTTCTTGACAACTACAAATCCAACAGCAAGGGCAAGTTCGATTATCGCTTTGTGGATCCGAACGCTGATCCGGTCCTTGCCCGCCAATACGGCGTCACCGGCAGATGGGAAAATTGTTCTTACCATGGGCAAGGCCTCCGAGACAGCCAGCGCATCCGATGAAACGGATATCGATCAGGCGCTCATCCGCCTGATCAACCCGCAGGCGCGAACCGTGTATTTTCTGACCGGTCACGGCGAACCGGACATCAATGGCACGGATACCACCGCCATGTCTCGGGCACGCCAGACTCTGCAGAGCAAGAACTACACTGTCAAGACGTTGAATTTGGCTGCGACGAACAAAGTTCCGGACGATGCCAAAGCAATCATCGTAGCTGGCCCCACCAGTCCGCTGCTGGCTCAGGAAGTGACCTTGCTCAAAGCCTATGTCGACAAGGGTGGATCGCTGATTGTCATGGAAGATCCGACGCCTTTCACCAAATTCGGAACCGGCCCCGATCCACTGGCAGACTACCTGAAGACCGATTGGGGTATCACGCTCGATAATGACGTGGTGATTGACCTGACCAGCAATCAACCGTTGTACGCCATCTCCGCATCTTATAGCTCCACGTCAGCCATCACTCAACACACGACCACCGTCACCATCATGCCGCAGGCGCGCAGCCTCACCGTCAGCAAGACGCTGCCTGCAGAATGTGACGGTCACGCCGCTGATTCTGACTTCCCAGCAATCCTGGGGTGAGACAGACCTTGCCTCCGTTCTGGCTAATCAGCAATCACTTCGATCAGGCCACCGACTTTGCGGGACCGCTGACCCTGGCAGCCTCCGGTGAGAACTCGACTACCAACGGCCGCCTGGTGGTGTTCGGCAACTCCACATTCGCAACCGACAAGGGCTTCGATGCCTATGCCAACGGGGATATCTTCACCAACTCAGTGGATTGGTCGGCGCAGCAGGCCAACCTGATCAACATCACGCCGCGCACCCCCATTTCGCGCACCTTTAATGCACCCAGCCAGCTCGTGTTCATTATCATCTTGCTTGGCTCGGTGATTGTGATCCCCGGTCTGGTAGTGGCAGCCGGCGTATCCACCTGGCTGGCTCGTCGTAGGCAGGGTTAACCATGATCCGCCGAAATACTTGGATCTTGCTCGTTCTCCTGGTAGCCTTGGTCGGTGTCTCCTACTATCTGTCGAATCAAAAGGCCAAACAAGCCGCGGCAGCGACACCCACAGCGGGGCCCAGCAGCCTTTTCGGCGCTGCCGAAGGAAACCCAACTGACATCAAAATTGAAAATACTCTCGGAAATTCCGTTGAGATTGCGCGCGACGCCACGGGCACGTGGGTCGTGAAGGCTCCGACCGCCGCGCCGGCGAATCAAGGCGACGCCGAAGCCGCGGCGACGCAGGTCGGCGCCTTACGGGTCCTGGCAGGAGTCCAGCTCGGCCTCGACGTCGTTGGCCTGGACAAGCCTGCGGACACGATCACAATCACCTTCAGCGGTGGCAAGTCCCACAAGCTGGAGGTTGGCTCCGTTACGCCTATTCAGGACGGCTACTACGTGCAATTGGACGGCGAGAAACCTCAGATTGTTGACAAGCCGGGCCTGGATGCCCTGCTCGGACTGCTGACCACTCCCCCGTATCTTGCCACACTGACCCCGGTGGCGTCTGACACGCCCACGGCAATCCCAGAGACACCCACGCCCGAGGTGACTTCTACGCCTACGGCTGCACCAATAACAGCGACCCCCACCAAGTCCCCGTAAGAGGCCCCGGCCGGACTGCGTCCGTTTGTATACACAACATCAGCGAGAAAGGGCACATTTTCCCCGAAATGGCTATTGCTTTTCGGGACAAAAAAGTGTATTCTGAATTCAAATTCCGTGTCCGGATGAGAGAATGGATGTAGAAAAGATCATTATCGTCGATGAGGAAGAAGAATTTCCGGCAATTGCGCGATTAATCGAGCTGGGGCGGCAGAAATCCTACGTTACCCTCGACGATATCCTGCATTTCTTCCCGGAAGCAGAACAGGAAGTAGAGCAGCTGGAAGAGGCCTTCTCGGCGCTGTTGAGCGCGGGGATCCCCTTTGTTGAAGACACCCCGCCCGGCGAGCCGACCGAGGATGAGTTGGCCGCCGTGGAGGAAGCCGAAGCCGAGCCCGAGCCGGATCTCTCGCTGGATGACTACCTCGCCAATATTGATACTGACGATACGATCGGCTTATACCTAAAAGAAGTCAGCCGCGTTCCGCTCCTTACCGCGACGCAGGAGGTTGAACTTGCCCAGCGCATCGAGCGCGGGCGAATGGCCCGCGAGGAGCTCGCGAAAGGCAACGCCGGAAATCGGCGGCGCACCGAGCTCCGCAGGCTCATCGAAGACGGCTGGTCGGCCCGAGAACACCTTATCACGGCCAACTCCCGGCTGGTGATTTCCGTCGCCAAGAAGTACATGGGGCGAGGCGTTCCATTCCTGGATCTGATTCAGGAGGGCAACATCGGCCTGATCCGCGCCACCAAGAAGTTCGACTACCGCCGCGGCCACAAGTTTTCGACCTACGCCACCTGGTGGATTCGACAGGCCGTGACGCGGGCAATTGCCGATCAGGGGCGCACGATCCGCGTGCCGGTCCATATGGGCGACCAGATCAACAAGTTGCTGCGGGTTCAGCACCAGTTGACTCAGCGCTTGGGCCGGGAACCGAGCGTGGAAGAATTGGCCGAGGCGTTGGACGTACCGCCCAAGAAGGTCGAGAACATGATCCAGGTGGCGCGACGCCCGCTGTCGCTTGAGACGCCAACCGACGACGAGGAAGATTCGGTGTTGGGCGATTTCATCGAGGACGACGAAGCTCCGCCGCCGGACGACACCGCCACCTACAACCTTCTGCGCGAGCATCTTGGCGAGGTTTTGAACGGGCTGCCGCCCCGAGAAGTTCGCATTTTGCAGCTCCGATATGGCCTGCTTGACGGGCAGGCGTATACTCTTGAAGAAGTCGGCCGCAAAATGGGTGTCACCCGCGAGCGCGTCCGCCAAATAGAGGCACAGGCGCTGAGTCGCTTGCGCCATCCGTCTATCCGCCGCAAGCTTCGCGACTATCTGGGAGAGTAGATCCCGTAGAATAAGAAAAACGCCGCCTTGGAATTGCCGAGGCGGCGTTTTTTTTGTTGGCAGTTAGCAAAGGGGAAGCCGGATAATTCCGTGTAAAATCCCTGCATGAATTGCGCGCGCCGTATCCTTGAACACCGCGACTTGATTCTGGTCGTGGTTCTCCCCGTGGCTCTCATTCTTCGAATCCTGGGGATCACGACACGCTATATCTGGTATGACGAGGCCTTTTCCCTCTTGCTCTCAAGCCATGGCCCCTCAGGCATCCTGAATAGCACACTTGCAGGCGGAAGCGCCAGCGTAGCCGCGGATGTGCATCCTCCGCTTTACTACTTCTTGTTGAATGGCTGGATGTCATTATTCGGTGATTCTGTTCCTGCCGGCCGGACGCTCTCGATCCTCGCAGGCATCGGTGTGGTGTTGGTGGCATATTTGTTGGCGCGCCGCCTATTCGACGTGATGACCGCGAATATTGCTGCTTTGCTTGTGGCCGTTAATCCGTTCCAGGTCCATTATTCACAGGAAATCCGCATGTACGTTTTCATGACGCTGTGTTTGCTTCTAGCCACATATTCATTCTGTCGCGGACGGTCATCGGGGAACTGGAAATGGTGGGCCTTATTCGCGTTATCAAGTGCCTTGGCACAATACATGCATAATCTATCGGCGTTTTACCTGATCGCGCTGGCGCTCACGCCGGTTTTTCAGAAGGATTGGAGGACGCTCAAATGGGTGGCGCTCGGCGGGTTTGCAGCGCTTCTTCTCTATCTCCCCTGGTTGATCCATGTTCCCGCACAGCTCGGGAAAATTCGGGCAGCCTACTGGATAGGGAGGCCGACAGCCGACCGCTTCTTTACCTTGCTCCTCGAGTACGTGTCCAATCCAACCTTGTCAGAAGTATGGATCGCGTTCGCCCTTTTCACAGCGCTCACGGTTCTTGTGCTGGGCGTGGTGCAGACCGTCCGCGCCAATCGAATGAAGATGGAGGCGGCACAAAATGGGATCTGGTTACTCTACCTGGCCTTCGCACCGCCCGTTTTGCTGTTCATCTTTTCGCAGTGGTTTCCCGTCTACCTGGAACGAGCTCTGCTTCCATCAGGCGCGATTTTCTGCATTTGGCTGGCCTGGGCATTGAACCGAACGCGCGCGCCCGCCCTGCTGGGAGTGCTGGTGATTCCGCTGCTGCTGGTCTCTACCGGCACAGGAATTTATCAGCACCTCACCGACACGGGTGGGCTATATGGACCATTCGACAAAATTGATGCTTCCCTGGAGGCGCGCTACCAGCACGGCGACGTGATTGTCCATTCGAACAAACTCAGCCTGGTCCCCGCGTTCTACTTTGATCCATATCTGCCGCAGATCTTTATCGCTGATCCTCCCGGAAGCCCCAACGATACCCTGGCTCTCGCGAGCCAGCGTGTACTCGGCGTGATAAGTTCGCCGGATATCGCCTCCGCGACCAACGGGGCGAATCGAGTGTGGTTCATTATCTTCAAGGCCTCCATTGACGAATTTACGTCCGCCGGCGCCCCAACGCACCCGCAGTTGCAGTATCTCGAAGATGCTTTTCAGTTGCAATCTGATGAAACTTGGGGGAACGTCGAAATATATCTATTCGCCAAGAAGACTGATGAATAGCCCTGCCGCCCGTCGAGCGCAAGGCCCGGACTGGCATCCTGCCGATTACGAGCCCGTGCAAAGGCGCGTCGGGATCGTTCGCTTCGTATTGCCCCGCGTAAGAGACGTGGTTTTCATAGCGGTCTTCCTGGGCGTGCTGTTGCTTGGCGAGCGCATGCTCAATACCGATGCCGACTTGGGGCGCGACCTGACGGTGGGCCGCTACATCCTTTCTTCGGGCCAAATCCCGGTCAACGATATTCTGTCATTCACCAAAGCTGGTCAGCTGAGGCCGCCCTACGAGTGGCTGGCACAAGTTTCGTTTGCCATCGGCTATCACTTATTGAACTTGAACGGTGTCGTGTTGGCAAGCGCACTCGTAATAGCCGCCGCCTTCGTCATTGTGTACGAAGACGCTGCTCGAAGAAGCCACGCCCCTGTCCTGGCTCTCCTCATTACCCTTTCGGCTGCCGTGGCGTCCAGCCTGCATTGGCTGTCACGTCCGCATATTTTCACTTTTGCGTTCTTGGCGATATGGTTGTGCTGGCTCGAGAGGTTGCGGTCGGAGCACAAGCACAAGACCCGGCTTTGGCTATTTCCGCTGCTGATGCTTGTGTGGGCCAATACGCATGGCGGCTTTGTTTTTGGCTTCCTGGCTTGGGCGGCCTACGTGGCTGGCTGGCTTTGGGGCCAATGGCGAGGAACCGCCAGGGCGACCGTGGGGGCAGATCTTTTGATCGTCGGCGCAACCTCACTGGTCGCAAGCGCTATCACTCCCGCCCTATGGCACAACTGGGACGCCGTCCTGAACAATCGAAGCGCCTTTATCCTGAGCCACACCATCGAAACCTTGCCGCCCAACCTTGCTCAGCCGGGTGTTTGGCCGTTTGTCGGTTTTCTGGTCTTGGCCCTGCTGCTCCTACTCCTTCGCTGGAGGCAGGTAGACGCGAGCCACTGTATCCTGCTGGCGGGATTTTCCGCCCTGGCCCTGATTATGGCGCGTAACATTCCGTTGTTCGTAATCGCCTCGGCCCCGATCATGGCTGAATGGACAAGACAAACATTCGACCGCCTCGAGCTCTGGTTGGACATCGAAGCCAAGATCGGAGGACTTGACCGGGTGCTTCGAGGCAACGTCTTGCCGGTGATCGTTGTGCTCGTCGCAGCCGGACTATTTGCATTTCAGAATTTTGATTCTAAAACAACATTCTACGACTTCAGCTCCCGGGTGTTTCCCGTGCAAGCTGCAGATTGGCTGGAAAGCCATCCCGTGCAAGGGCATATGTTCAATGATTTCAATTGGGGAGGTTATCTGCTCTACAGGCTTTGGCCCGCACAACGCGTTTTCATAGACAGTCAAAGCGATTTCTATGGCGAGGCGCTGGTGCGCCAATACGAGAGCATCGCAGCAGGTGACCCCAATTGGGAATCAGAATTAAGACATTACACCGTGAATTGGATTATCGTCCCATCTCGATCGGCCTTAGCCGCCCGGGTGCGCGGGAACCCGGCCTGGGCAGTTGTCTATGAGGACAACCTGGCAGTCATTTTCGAGCAAAAATAGCGACGTTCCCGTTTTGAAAGGCCAATCTGTATCCTTGATCTTGCCGCAATTCGGTTGCGAGCAGGTTTGAGGGCTGCGCGGAGGCTTTGTCCATGGGCTCCGCAATGTAGATGTAGTCAAAACCGGCCTTGTTTGCGGTCGCCCAGGCCTCGACACACGCGGGCGCCTGATTCAGGCAGGCCTGCAATGGCTCAAGAGAATTAAGAAATGGAGTGAAATCGTTGCCCAGCAGCCATTCTCGTCCCTGGATGGTGTTCTCGCTTGTTCGCGAGGTGAGCGCGGGAAACCACTCGCCTGTCGGATCAGCAAATGGATCGGCGCTGCCGGTAAGTACGATAAATCGACTCCGCGGCGCGGTATTGTCCTGAATCCACTTCATGGCGCTAAGGCCATCCGTGGGAATCACATAGCTCGCAAGATTCGTATCGTACGCAAAGGCGCCCAGGAAGGCGGAGAACAGGACGTATCCGAGGACGACGCGCGACACTCCGCTTTGCGACATGTGGATTGTCCAATCGCGAGCCCCGGTGTCCGCCCTCGCCGCAAATAATGCAATATTCGGAATCACAAAATCAGAGAGGGCGCAGCCTGCCAGAATTGCCAGCGGCAGCGCAGCGATCGCGGGGGCGCTGCGCGGCTCCACGGCAAAGGCTGCCAGCATCCACGCCGGCAGGAACCAATCGCGGCGAATCGCTTGAATTGCCAGCCCAGTCAGACCCAAAACCGTGAGCAGCGTAACGAATGGTTCCTCGGCGAAGTTCACGGTAAGCCAGGGCACCCAGAATAAGCCACTGTGCCCACCGGTATCCAGTGCCGAGCGAAACGGCCCCAGTCCATGTTGTGCCAGCGCAGCTGCCCACCATGGACTGGAAAGCACAATGACGCCAATCGCCACCATGATTGCGTCGGCAATTCCGCGCTTGCTTCGCCCCTTGAATAACCAGATCAGCGCGCAGGCAGCTGCCGCGTGTAATCCGGTTTCCGGGTGGCTTAAGACCGTGCCCGCGCCGAATAAGGCTGTCAGGGCAACATATTTTGGCGCGGGTTGGGTGAAGAGTGCCCAGGCCGAGGCACAAGCCAGGAGCAGGAAAAACACACCGAAGGCCCGGCTGAGGCCGCCACCCATCACATACCATGAAAAGGAGCGCGGCATCAGTGCATAGGCCATCGTAGCCAGCGCGGCCTTGTTCCTCGAGTTCAGGATGAGGGCCGCCAGCCAGTAGAACGCAAATATTGACGCACTGGATATCAGCGGCGGAAGCCACCGTAGAACTTCTGCAGTGGGGACGCCCATCCAGGAAAGCAGGCCGCCGAAGTAAAGCGATAATGGTGGATAAACAAAAGGGATGCGAAAATTATTGTAGGACGTGAATACGGGGAGCACGAAGCGGCTGGCTTTCAAATCAGCGATCATCACATAGAACATGCCGCCATCGTTGATGATTGAGCCAGCCATGACAGTCGGCGCAAAACGAACCACGGCGCCGAATACTACAGATATGAAGAGAAAAAGGCTCGCCCAACGATTTGGATCTGTCCGCATCTCCCGCTCCGAAGGTACAATACACGATACTGCGGAATTCCCTTGGCCACACTTCGTTCTTGCGACCTCCGACCGGTGAAATCTCGTGCGGAGTTCGGTTCAGGACGCAGTAAAGTACGGCTGCAATTGTAGCATACGTATGAAGCTGAAGACTCTGGCCCCAAACACTCCTGCAAGCGATCTATTCTTTGCGGCACTTGCCGGCCTCATTGGGCTCGCTGTCCGCCTGGCGCCGGCGCTAAACGTGTCCTTCCCGTTGAATGATGGCGGTCTGTTCTATCGCATGATCCTCGATTTACAGGCCAATCACTTTCGCCTGCCTATGCTTACCACGTATAACGCAGAGAACATTCCTTTTGCATATCCTCCCCTGGCGTTCTATTTCACAGGGCTGCTTTCATCCGGTCTGCATTCGGATGTATTGACACTATTCCGAATTCTTCCGCCCATCCTCAGTTCCCTGAGCGTTCCCGCCTTCTATTTCCTGGCCCGGCAAGTAATTGGAACTGGACAGGCCACCACCCTCGCGGCGGCCTTGACCTTCGCCCTGACGCCTCGAGTATTCGAGTGGCAAATCATGGGCGGAGGGATAACTCGAACGTTCGGCCTGTTATTTTCCCTTCTGACTCTGCACGCCGCATACTCCATGTTTGCGCACCGCGCTCCGAGACATATTCCGACCACGATCCTTTGGGGCGCGCTGACGGTTCTTTCGCATCCGGAAGCCGCTGCGCAAACTGCCCTGGCTGCACTCATCTTGTTTCTGGTTCTTGATCGGTCTTGGAAAGGCGCGCTTTATGCCCTGGCCTGCGGCCTGGGCATTGCAGCTTTGACGGCGCCCTGGTGGGGGACGATGCTGGCCCGTTACGGGTTCGATCCGTTCCTGGCTGTTGTCAGGGCGGCTCGTGACGGCACTTTCGTGGATTTCCCTGCGCGTGTTTTCCTGACATTCCAGTTCAATTTCACAGATGAGTTTTACCTTCCCATCATTGCTGTCTTCGGTCTAATCGGTTTATTCGCGCAGTTGGCCAAACGCGAGTTCTTGCTGCCCCTATGGGTGATCGCGCCCCTCTTTTATGAACCTCGAAGCGCCCCGCAATTTATGGTTATTCCGCTGAGCATGCTGGCAGGAATTGCGCTCGTTGACGTCATATTGCCCGCGCTGCGAACCTTTTCTGAATCTCGCCCGCGTCCGTTCCAGTTGGCCGTTTCTGCATTTTTTGCCTACCTGTTCGCGTATGCCTTGCTCTCCGCCTACTTATCAGGATCAAACATAGCCAATTCAGTCACGTTGCGGCCCATGGATCGGAGCGCCCTGGCATGGGTGAACGAGAATGTCCCAATGGGAAGCCGCTTCGTCCTACTGACCGGCGCCGGCGCAGTTACCGATCCCTTGTCAGAATGGTTTCCTGCGCTCGCCGAGAGGAAGAGCCTGAACACGCTATTTGGTCTCGAATGGGTTGCCAGCGTCTCGTTTCGTCAAGAGATTGAAAGTTATTACGCTCTCCAAGCCTGCCTCGATCAAGATGCGAGCTGCCTGGAAAAGTGGTCGCAGGCGGCTGGCGCGGGGTTCACGGACGTACTCATTCGCAAAGGAAATCGGCCGTATTTTCTCCTGACCTCGCTGACAAATTCCGTACATTACGAGCGCATTTTTGACAATCCTACCGTTGCGATTTTCGAGAAAGTACCCTAAAGCCTATGCAATTCTCCGCGCATTCTTGGTCTCCCGGAAGAAGAGACGCAGGCGGTGGAAACTCACCGCCTGCGTCCTGCTGCTGGATTTTCTCACCCGCACAGAAGGATGTGCTGTCCAGAGGCGCCTTTTCCAAGGCTGAGGAGCTGGCCGCATCCACGGGGACTAGAATATCAAAATCAGATAAGCGCATCCACCACCAGTGCAAGGAATATCAGCGCCAGGTACATGCTCGACCAGCGATACATTGCCCATGCCACCTTGTTCCCCGGCACTTTCCACACTTTCCAGGCAGCATAGATCAAGAAGGCCCCAAGTACCAGGGCTGAGACCAGGTAGATCGTGCCCGTCGCTCTGATGATGGGAAGCAATAAAGTCGTCCCCACGAGGACGAACGTATAGATCAATATCTGTGAACGCGCCGCCTTTTCACCTTTGACCACGGGCAGCATTGGAACGCCGGCCCGCTCATAGTCTTTCACGCGGACAATTGCCAGCGCCCAAAAGTGTGGCGGCGTCCACATGAAGATGATCAGGAAGAGGATCCAGGCCGCCAGGCTTAGATGCCCGGTAGCCGCGGCCCAACCCACCATGGGCGGTATGGCGCCCGCACCGCCGCCGATAACAATATTTTGGATCGTGGCTCTCTTCAAGAAGATGCTGTAAAACACCACATAGTAGAAGATGCCTGCAAGCGACAGCAGTGCCGCCGTCAAATTGACAAAGCCAGCAAGAATGTAATAGCTAACGAGGCACATTCCCAGCCCGTAGGAAAGCCCTTCTGCAGCCGTCATCCTCCCGGATGCAATCGGGCGTCTGGCTGTGCGCTGCATGTTTTTGTCCAGTTCTCGATCGATGTATTGATTCAAGGCCGACGAGCCGCCGGCGGCCATTGCGCCGCCCAGCATCGTCCAAAATGCAAGCGCCGGAGCCGGCCAGGCTCTGGCACCCGCCACCAATCCGCCAAAGGTGGTAACAAGCAGCAGCAAGACTATGAGTGGTTTACCCAGCATGAAGAGATCCCGGATGCGCTGGCGCACGTCCAGCTTGGGGAATTCCTTCGGCTGCTGCACAGCCACAGCCGCGCTCAAGACCAGCGCCAGCAGCGAAATCCAGAGCAATACCGCCGTCAGCGCATGGAGGACAACAAGGTTAAGCGGGAAATGCCTGGCAACCTGGATCGCTCCAACAAAAGCCTGCCCGAAGAATAAGATTCCGGTCACGGTTGTGAGTGGCAGCAAAATCGCATTGTCGCGTTGCTCGCGCCAGGCTTTGAGAAAGAGAAAGATGACCAGAAGGCCGGCAAATCCAGCCAGCAACACGTGGAGAAGCTTCCACCAGGCAAATGCCGTGGATGGCACACACAAAGGCCAACTCGGGCACAGTGCAGCGGCTCCCGCGAGTTGGGTCTCCCTGCCTGCAAAAGACAGGAGCAATACGCTTGCAAGAAGGACCACAGCCAAACGCTCAAAGGATGAGGATAGAGCCGACTTCATTTCTTGGCCTCCTGTCTGCGCACATAAAAGGGATAACCGACCATCATGATGGTGGCGAAACTGAACCATTGAATCGCATATCCCTCATGTGGGCCGTCAGTCAGGTCCAACACTGGCTGAAAGGGAATCGGCGGATCAGTCCGGCCGGGATCGGGGTTAAGCTGGACATAAACGGGAAGAATCTTGTATGGAACTTGCTGACTGATGCGACCTATGTTTACATACACCCAGAAATCCAGGCTGGTCTGGTTGGGCGTCAAGGTCGGGTCGGCGACGCCGCCGAAGCTGGGCGTGTCTTGACTTAGGCGAATGACTCCCTGGACTGAGACAGCCCCCGGTTGATCATACTTGCGCCAGGCCGCAGGGCTGGAATTGCCGTCGGCAGGGATCCAGCCTCGATCAATAAGGACGGCCTCCCCGTCCGCGAGGCGGAGCGGCGTGAGCAAATGGTATCCGTACTGGGCCCCATTGAATTGATTCCGGATGGCAACTTGATTGCCAAAATCATAAGTCCCGCTGGCCCGCGCCGCACGATATTCCATCGAAGTCAGGTCGCCCGTTGCAGGAAGCTCCAACGGGGGCCTGGCCTCTACAGATAATACATGCGCGTTGAAAACGCGCGTCTCCGCCAGGCGATCCAATTGCCAAATGCCAAGGCGAACGCACACTGCCGCTGCCGCCAGAATCAGCAGCGTGGGCACGATCCAGTTTCGGCCGAACAATTTCGCCAGGCTCACGTCGGCCGCTTCTTCGTAACCAGTTCCATGACGCTGTATGATGCAATGAGCATCCCGAGCGGCAGGCCTGCCTCAAGTACGCCGACAATGCGCGTGGTCACCGTGAGCGGAGGCTGGACGCTGAGGCCAAGGTATTTGCTGGGCTGGAACGAACACGCGAACGCGTAGCTTTGTTCCGTATCCAGATCCATGCTGGCGGATGTGCCAGGCGGGATAAACAGCGGACCGAGCTGATGCACGACTGAGTCTTGATTCTTGACGATGAGTGTGTCGCCCACCACGAATAGCATGCTGGAAGGCAGGGAGCCGACGGCTTCCCCGCGTGCGATTCTATCCGCCGTGCCTGCCGGAATATCGAGTTCTATCGTCTTTGGCGGCCTGGTTTCGCCGCTGTTCAGAAAATAGAAAGATCCTTCGCTGATTATGGTGCCCAGGGCAAGGCCGACCAGCATCGAAAGACAAACGCGCTTAATGAGCTGTGAACGCGGCATGTTGTCTCACTATTCATTGATGAGCAGACGCAGATCGGAGGCGATGTCGGCAGGCGAAGAGTCCGGCAAAAAGGTCTCACGAAAATCACCCTTGCGATCTATCATGTAGACAAAATAGCTGTGTGTTTCGCCGCCATCCGCCACGGTTACTCCGTAGGCCTTCCAGATTTTTCCCAATTCATCGGGGGTGCCCGTAAGCCCGGTGAAACTTGGGCTGAACTTGCCAAGGAAATCCTTCATCGCCTGCGGCGTGTCACGTACGGGGTCCGTGCTGATCATGACGACCTGCACATCCTTGCTTTGGGCGCCGATAAGGTCCGTCGCCTCCTTGAGATGCGCCATCGTCAAAGGGCATTCGGTCGTGCAATTGGTATAGCCAAAATACAGAACAATCACCTTTCCCTGCAACGCACTCAACTTGAATGGCTGTCCATTGAAATCCTGCATCTGAATCTCGGAAGCAGGCAATGGCGGATCGATCACGGCCCCATGAAGAGATGGTTTGGTATTAACAAACAGGATCCCTGTGACAATCGCCAGGGCTGCGATCGACGCTCCCCCTACCCAAATTGGAAACTTATGCATATCAACCTCGAACAGGAACGTGATGGGCGGCCCACGCGGCCGCCCTGAACGTTTGCAACTCAGTCCGGCGTCAAATCAGCTTGCCGATCAAATATAGCGCCGGGTAGAAGAATATCCATACGACGTCTACAAAATGCCAGTAGACCGCTGCCGCTTCCACCCCCCAGTGCTTTTCGGTCGAATACACCCCCCGCGTTCCGTTGCGAAGCACAATACCCAGAAATATCAAGCCGGTCACGACATGTAAAGCGTGCATGCCGGTCATCATGAAGAAGATTGCCCCGGCCGCGTTGGCGGACGGCGTGACGCCCTCCGCGATTGCAGATGGCCATTCCACGCCCAACACGCCGGCCACGAAGACCAGGCCCAGGATGAGGGTGGCGACCATGCCGATGATGAAGCCCCGGCGGTCACCGTGCTCCATGGATGCCTCCGCGCGGTTCATAAAGAAGGAGGACAGCAGTAGGACGCAAGTCACCGTTAGGCCCAGGTACTGGTTGAGTGCCGGCCGCGTCAGCCCAAGCAGGTTGAACCGCGCCACAGCCAGCGCGCCAAACACGAACGAGTCAGAGAGCAGAAAGAGCCAGAGGCCCAAGCGGTTGGTCGCAGTTTTGTAAGCGAACGAATGTCGGTCGTCGCCCGAATCCTCGTTGAGCTTGTATACGTGCATATAGTAGTACAGCACCAGCGACACTTTGATCAGCGCCACCACGATGAGCAGGGGTATCGCGCCGATCGCAATCGCAATGAAGAACTCCAGAGCGGTCAGGACCGCCAAAAAGACAAAGATGATCGCGCCCTGACGCAAGATCTCAGTTTTGTTGGTTTGTTCCATGAATGAATTCCTTCAGTTACTCGGCCTTGGGAAATTTCACGTAGTCTGGACCTGGCAGCCCATAATCGTAGGGTTCGCCGACGACTTCAAAAGCGGGATCATAATTCTGCACCGGCATCGGTGAGGGCACCTGCCATTCGGGCGAGCGTGAATTCCAGACGTTGCCGGTGGCCTTCTCACCATGCTTGATGCTGCGGAAGAAGTTGATGAAGAAGATCAGAATCGAGAAAGCAATCAGGAAGCCTGCAATCGTCATGACGATGTGATACGCCTCGAAACCGAGCGCAGGATCATAGTCGGCGATGCGGCGCCGCATCCCCAGCATGCCGATACGCATCATGAGGAGCGTCAGGGTGAGAAAGGCCGGCGTCATGATCCAGAAGTGCAGCTTGCCCAACCGTCTCGTTCATCCGGCGACCGGTGGCTTTAGGGAACCAATAATAGATGGCAGCGAAGAACGGAAATACATAGCCGCCAAAAATTGTGTCGTGGAAGTGACCGACGATGAAATAGGTATCGGTCAGGTGCAGGTCCGTTGCCACAGTCGCATTCGGCGGTCCGGAAAGCCCGCCCAGCAGGAAGACCACGATTCCGCCGAGCACGAAGAGCATCGGCGTCGGCATCTCGATCTTGCCTTTCCAGAGCGTCGCGATCCACGAGAAGAACTTAACCCCCGTCGGCACCGCAACCAGCAGGGTGCTATACATGAACGGCACCTGCAAGTACTGGTTCATGCCGGAAGCAAACATGTGATGCGCCCAAACCAGAAAGCCCACCAGCGCAATTCCCAGTGAGGACATGGCCACCCAACGGTATCCATAAAGGGGCTTGCGGACGAAAACCGGCAGCAGTTCTGAAATGACTCCCAGTCCAGGTAGCACGAAGACATACACCGCAGGATGCGAGTAGAACCAGAACAGGTGCTGGTACAGGATTGGATTGCCGCCCTTTGCAGGGTCGAAGAATCCCATGCCGAGCAAGCGCTGGAACATCACCATTTGGAACGCCAGGCCGATCAATTGCGTGGCGGTCAGCGTAATGAGCGACGTGGCAATTGCCGCCCAGACCAAGATCGGCATGCGAAAGGATGTCATCCCTTTGGTGCGCATGCGCAGGGTGGTGGCGATCAGATTAAGTCCGCCCAGGACGGACGACCATCCTGCGGTCGCGACGCCCAGGAAGAACATTTGCATGCCCACCGGAGCGCGGGCCGAAAGCGGCGGATAGCCGGTCCAGCCGGTGTCGAACCCGCCAAGCGCCAGGCTGGAAAGCAGCACCACAATCCCGGGAACCACAATCCAATACGAAAAAGCATTAAGGCGTGGAAAAGCCATGTCCTGCGCCCCGATCAGTAGCGGCACGAGATAGTTCATCACGCCCGCCACACCGACCAGGATGCCGATGATCATGACAATTCCATGCAGCGACATCAAGGTGTTGTACCATTGCAGAGTCAGAAACTGCAGGCCAGGCTGCGCCAGTTCCGTGCGAAAGATGAGCGCAAAGGTTCCGCCGATCACCAGCAGCAACAAGGACGTCACCGTGTACTGTATGCCGATTACCTTGTGATCCAGCGAAACATTGAAATATTTCTCCCAGCCATTTGGGTCTTGGCGGTGTTCTGGTGTCTCTTCACCCTTGGCCCATTTGAACCAGTCCGACAAAACCCCGCTGCCGCCAAAGAAGCTGAAGACCCCAACCAGTGCACCAAAAACCCATGCCGGTTCGGTGAAAAAGAAGTTATCCAGAGCTTTCAGGCCCATAATCACCCTGATCAGGGTAAGGAACACCGCGCCGGCAATCCAGCCGATGAACTGCCAAAGTAGCCCGCGCGCTAATGCAGATGTTAAGAGTTTTCTCATAGCTGTCCTCTGGAAATTACTTTAGCGTCTCTATGTACGAGACGATGGCTTTGATTTGGTCGGCAGTCAGGTTGAATTTTGGCATCACGCCCGATGGAAACCCATTGACTATTTTGGCATTGGGATCAGCCACGGATTCGGTCAGATAGGCTTCATCCGCCGTTACTGTCCGGCCGTCGGACAATTTCACCTGCGAGCCAAATAGTCCGCGCCACGTTGGACCAGTGAGTCTGGCTGCCGTCCAGGGAATGACATGCCCCGCAGCCGTTTTGTGCAACCAGGGCTTGCCCGGCGGCGGGTCCACCTTTGGCAATGAGGGCTGCGGCGGCGGCAGTCTGCTGCTGAACCCAGGCGTCATAATCGGCCTGCGAAGTCACAATGACCGGTCTCTCCATATACGCGTGCGACGCACCGCACAATTCGGCGCAACGGACCAGATACGATCCTATCAAGGTCGGGGTGATGCGATAGTCGGTAACGCGTCCTGGAACCACATCCTGTTTAATGCGGAACTCGGGAACCCAGAATGAATGGATGACGTCCAGCGACTGCATCTTTAGCACAACCTGCTTGTTGATCGGTAGATGCAGTTCGTTGGACGTGAAACCCTCCGGGTAGTTAAAGCTCCAATCCCATTGGTGTGCCGTAACGCCAATCTCCATCGCATTGGGATCAGCGATGCGCGTCTCACCCAGCGTATAGGCCCCCAGGTATGCGTAGACTGTGACCAGGATCAGAGGCAGGACCGTCCAGGTAATCTCAAGCCGGCTGCTTTCCCGCAGAGGTTCTGCGTCGGTGGTATCCCCTTTTCGCCGGCGAAACACGATCAGGCTGTAAATCAAGGGAACCATGATCAGCGCAAAAAGGAAGGATATGGCGGCCGCATCCATATTCCACATCCAATCCACGGGAAGAGATTGTGCGCTGGCCTCGATCGGCATCACATTGGTGGCGGAAATGACAAAATACACCAATGGCGTAAGCAGGATAATCAATAGCCCGCAGATGACATAATGTCGCATGCCTCTCTCTCCTGAATTCTCCTCTGGCGCGTTATCCCCTTGTCCCACGACCGGGTGCGGACGCAAGACAAGGGGCCGATTGATCAAGCAAAGTATTAAGGCTTTTTCGAAAAGATATGAACGTTCTCGCTAAGACTGTTGCTCACTCTCCAAAGCCTATAATCTACCAAATTTTCCCAAATTTGTCACGTATATTTGGACTATCCGCTCGTATTTATTGTCCATGAAAGTACAACCCTTTTTCAGGCGGTCTTCAGGATTTCGAGCACTTCGGCGCTGTGTTCAGACGGGCGCACGTTTTCAAAAACATGCACGATTCTTCCGGAGCTGTCGATCAAGAACGATGTGCGGAGCACGCCATCGTATTCCCGGCCCATCTGTTTCTTTTGTCCCCAAACGCCGTACGCGTCACATACCTTATGGCCCAGATCAGCCAGAAGAGGAAATGGCAGTTGGTACTTGGTCTTGAATTTCTCGTGCGACTTGACTGAATCCGGGCTGACGCCCAGGATGGTCACGCCGGCCTTCTCATAAGATGAATAGTCATCCCGGAAGTTGCAGGCTTCCTTCGTGCAGCCCGGTGTGTCGTCAGCAGGATAAAAATACAAGAGAACGGGTCGACCACGAAAACTCGATAGACTCCGTGCCGCGCCTGAATCATCAGGAAGTACGAAGTCAGGTGCACTAACACCTGAAGCAAGTGGCATGGCAGTCTCTCCTTCGGTCGACTATTATACTCCGCTTCGTCGTATTTACTTCAGAGCTCCAACGTGGGAGACAACTTGCTGGATCTTGTGATCTGCCAGGATGCCGTTCCATGCTGGCATGGCATTGCCATCCACAGCTGTGCTCATCCTACAGCAAAAACTGTCCAACACAATGATCGTGAGAATGGTGAGAAACGAGGGCAGGTTCGTCCCACCGGCAGAAAGAAGAGCGGAGGTCTTCCTCCGCTCTCTACGCATCCATCTTTCTATTGTTTGACAACCCCGATCTTCTTTAGGTTTTCCTCCAGCGAATCGAGCGTAGCTGGTTTGATTATCATGGCATTGGCGCCGCCCTTAAGAACCCTGGCCCTCGTCTCAGGCTGATCGTCTGAAGTGATAATAACCACGGGCACGGGAATCAACCTGGGCTCGCGACGGAGGTAGGCCAGGATTTCCAACCCGTCCACGCCAGGCATATTAATATCCAGCAGGATCAAACCGGGGGTAAAGCCGCTCAGCAGCGACATGGCTGCGCTGGCCCCGTAGGCCACGCGCGCCGGGATCTCCAGCACTGTTAGCATTTGGTGCAGAGCGTCGGCGGTCGAACGGTTGTCATCAATGATGATTGCGTCGTTCATCCATCCTCCAGGACCACAGTGCCCATGATGGACACATCATATCCCATCAGCCTCGAAATGCCCTCTCGAAATTCATGCGCGTTCAGAAGTGCGAAAAGCGGTTCCAGCAGTTTGCTGTGTGCATGCTCTTCGGGAATCACCAGATCATAACGTTCCTTAAACAGCGAAACAAAATCCAGGTTGAGCGCCTGCGCCGCCGCCGCGATCGCCAGCCCGCAGTCCGCCCGTCCGGAAGCCACCGCAGCCGCGACGCCCAGGTGCGTGTACTCTTCCTGATTGTACCCTTGAATCGAATCGGAAGAAATGCCGAGCAAAGCGAGGTGATAATCCAGCAGCACGCGCGTGCCGGATCCGCGCTGGCGATTCATGAACCGGGCTCCTGATCTGGTAATGTCCGCGAGTTCCTTCAATTTCAGGGGGTTGCCTCGCCGTACAAGCAGACCCTGCTCACGGCCTACCAACGCAACGACTCTTACGGCCACGTTCGGCAAATATTGTCGAATATAGGGGATATTATATTCACCCGTTTTCGGATCAAGCAGATGAGCACCGGCCAGGTGCGCCTGCCCGCGCCGCAGGGCGATCAATCCACCTTGAGAGCCTACGTTGGCAGACACGAAACGCCGATCCTGTTTGGCCAGGAATTGCGCCAGCAGATCGAGCGTGAGATCGTGTGATCCGATGCACAAGATTGTTCGCTCGAGTTCAGCTATGGTGCGATAGAGATGCACGGTCACCTGTTCGCCGGCCTCCAGGCCCTGCACGCCTGGCGGGATAACCACCAGGCCGTCTGCCTGCACTAGTGACGTTATCACCCCTGCCCCACGGGCCAGGGGTGCGGCAAGAAATCTTTCTCCAACTTTTCCGACGGCCACGCGGACATATTCCTCGTCTCCAGCAGGCGATGTTATCTTGCGCGTGAGATACGCCGACTGCGTTGGAAGTTCGGCCGAATGGCGCCCCAGCCATATTGCCAGCAGCGGCTCGACAAATATCTCAATCGTCAATGCCGCGGAAACCGGGTAACCAGGTACGCCGATGATCGGGACGACTGGACCCAGGTTTCGATGTCTGGGTGGGTCGGCTTGTCCGGCGATTTCCCGGTTGACGAATCCAAAAATCACGGGATGGCCTGGTCTCACGGCCACCCCGTGTACAAGCAGCCGGCCGAGCTTTTCAATCACCCTCGCGGAAAAATCTTCGGCACCCGCGGATGAGCCGGCGTTGAGCAATATCAGGTCATGATCCCGCGCGGCCTCAGTCACCTGCCTGCATATGGAGTCAAAATCGTCCGTGGTAATCGGAAAGCGGCTGGCTTCGCCGCCCATTGTCTTTACCTGCGCTGCCAGCACCAACGAGTTGTATTCAAGGATATCGCCGGCCTCAAGTTCCGATCCTATGGGCACGAGCTCGCTACCGGTCGGCAGGATGGCCACGCGTGGCTTGCGCGCCACCTGGATGTAGTCATGCCCGGCGGCTGCGATTGCACCCAGGTCAACGGGACGCAGCACTTGTCCGGCAGGCAGGACCAGCTGCGTTGCAACGATATCCTCGCCCAGAGGCCGGATTTGATTCCAGGGAGTAACGGCTGCGCGAATCCGTATCGCCGTGGGTCGTCGAATGCTCGCAGACAAATGGCCGTTCTCATCCAGCGATTTAACATTTTCGATCGGGATGACCGCATTCGCCCAGGTGGGCAGCGGATCACCGGTGTCTACGTAAGCGGCAATTGCAGGCCCCTCGGCGGACGTTGCCGCCGGGACTACTTCGAGCTGAATTGGTGTTGTGGGCTGAGCTCCGGTGGTATCTTCGGCCCGGAGGGCGAAGCCATCCATGGCTGAGGCATGGTAATGGGGCGAGGATATTTTGGCCCAGATCGGTTCTGTCAAGACACGACCCAGGGCATTTTCATCCAGAATTATTCGCTCTGATTCAAGCGGCCGCCAAAGCCCGCATGCTCTCAATGCGGCCTCCATTCGGGCGCGGGCTTCGGGTAGGGGGATGTCATGCAGGTATACGGACATATCGCAAAATTATATCAGCGTGCTTGTTCCCAGCGCTTTTTGCTGATATACTCATTGAGTGAGTATGCAGCATCAAGTAGGCCATCACGCCGGAAACCTGTCCCCCGAGTTTGCGCTTCTCGGTTTCCTTGTTGCCGGACCGTGCCACGGCTACGACCTGCATCAGAGGTTCACGACTGAACTTGGTCAGGTTTGGCATCTCAGTCAGAGTCAGGCTTACGCAATATTGAATCGGCTGGAATATCGCGGGGATATCTCAGTGAGAACAATCCGGCAGCACAAGTTGCCTGATAAACAAATGCTACGGATTACGGCAGCCGGACGTCGCCGCTTCAGCCAGTGGCTGGAGACGGGTATCAGCACCAATGCCCGCGCCATTCGCCTGGAATTCCTCACCCGTTTGTACTTTTCCAGACTGTATACTCCTGAAAATACGGCACAAATATACCAATCTCAGGTGGCCGAGATAAGTAGCAACATAGACCGCCTAGAAAGCGTGCTTGCCTATTTGCCCGCCGACCAAACCTACAATCGGCTCAGCATTGATCTTCGCCTCCGTCAACTCAAACTCATCCAGCAATGGATGACGGGGATAAGAACCCAATTCCATATCCCTTCGGAGGTAACGCAATGAAACGACTGCTCTCCATATCTCTGCTGCTTTCTGTATTCTCGGCCGCCTGCGGCGCACGGGCCGCCACTCAGACGTCCGCACCGGCACCGCGCACCTTGACCGTATTCGCCGCGGCATCTTTGACCCAGGCATTTGGAGAGATCGGCAGGGCTTTTGAGGCCGCCAATTCCGGGGTAACCGTGACCTTCAACTTCGCCGGCTCGCAAACGCTCCAAACACAAATTCAGCAGGGGGCCCCCGTCGACGTCTTTGCCTCCGCCAGTGGAACGAACATGGACGCGCTCGTGGCCGGAGGAACTCGTGAACAAGGCTGCTGCACAGGTCTTCCTGACAAACGTATTGGTTGTGATCCTGCCCCCGTCAAACCCGGCGAACGTTCAGTCGCTGCAAGACCTGTCTAGAGCTGGTTTGAAAGTTGTCCTCGGCGATAGTACAGTTCCTGCCGGGAAATATGCGCGACAGATTCTGGATAACATGAGCAACGACCCAGCCTATGGCACAGGCTTTGGCGCAAAAGTGCTTGCCAATGTCGTGTCGAATGAGACGGATGTGAAGCAGGTGGTTGCCAAGGTGCAGCTTGGCGAGGCAGACGCAGGGATTGTCTATGTCTCCGATGCCAGCGCCGCGGCTACGCTGAAGACCATCGAGATCCCCGCCAACCTAAACGTCGTTGCCAAATATCCCATCGCTACGTTGATTAAGTCCCCTAGCCCCGACCTCGCGGCGAAGTTCGTCGCATATGTCCTATCGGCAGACGGCCAGGCCGCGTTGAAGAAGTGGGGATTTACACCCATAAAGTAATGCAAGCGACAAAGAGATCGCGGGATATCCCCCGGACCCCTCTTCCGCCATGAAAGATATTCATAAACGACCCCGGCAACTGCTGCACGACGGTTTTTCAAGATGGATCTTCATCGTCCCGAGTGCAATATTGTTTGCGCTCTTCGCAGTTCCCTTGCTATCCGTGGTATGGCGTTCGATCAGCCCGGATTTTTTCAACAATGCCCTATCAAGGCAAGGTTTGCAGGCGCTGAGCTTGAGCCTGGTCACGAGTTCAATAACGATGGTCATTGCCGCGGCTTTCGGCACGCCCCTGGCTTACATGCTGGCGCGCTGGAAATTCAAATACAAACCGTGGCTTGAACTGATCCTTGACCTGCCGATCGTTTTGCCACCCTCCGTGGCCGGCTTTGCTCTATTAATTGCATTTGGTCGTATGGGAGTTTTCGGTCCCGCACTGAACAGCTTGGGGATCAGCCTGCCGTTCACGACGGCCGCGGTCGTCATGGCGCAAACGTTCGTGGCGGCGCCGCTGTATGTTCGCTCCGCCCGCCTCGGCTTCACGGAGATTGACATGCAGCTTGAAGAAGCCGCGCACGTGGAAGGAGCCAATCAGTGGCAGCTGTTTCGCGAGGTGATGCTGCCTCTGGCAGGGCGCGCTCTTATCAGCGGCGCCATACTCACGTGGACGCGCGCGTTGGGTGAATTTGGCGCCACCATCTTGTTCGCCGGGAATCTGGAAGGGGCTACTCAGACGATGCCCATGGCGATCTATATTGGCTTTGAGCAAAGCCTCGGAATAGCAATTGCACTTTCTGTGACGCTGATGGCAGTATCGACCATTGTCCTGTTGGTCACCAGGAGACTTGAACGGAAGAGTTAGAAGCAAGGTTGCATCTGTCGACGGTCGCGTTTTATCGAATCTCCTCATGGCTTTCATCACACAACGATACTGGGACCATACTGAGGGCTTCTTATATCAGCATGACCTCCACCAACTCCCCCGCGCTCAATCCTGTGGTATCAGGCGGGATGCGCAGCAGACCTGCGGCCGCGGCGAGCGTAAAGATGAGATTTGACTTCCCGAAAACGGGCTCGGCGCTGTACGCCGCATCCCCTGGCCGTCTTCCAGAAATCGAAGGAAGCGGTACCAGCGTAACCGGAATCCAGTCCTCACGCCCTGCCTGGGACGGCAGGTTGATGGTCAAGCGCGCGAGCACCGACGGACGCGGCGGTTCCGGCTGAAGCCCCAGAAGCTTCTCAATGACTGGCACGATGAACAGGTACCCATTGACCAAGGCGCTAACCGGATTTCCCGGCAGCCCTATGACCGGCTTGCCATCGCATACCCCCAGGATAGTTGGCTTGCCTGGCCGCGTATTGATGCCGTGAACTAGCACACCCGGCGCTCCCAACAAACCAATTACTTCGGCGGTCATATCGCGCGTGCTTGCAGAGGAGCCCGCCGTGATGGCCACCATATCACATGCCTGCAAAGCAGCCGCTGCTCGCTCCTTGAGGGCGGACATCTGATCCCGCACAATCCCGTAGAGAACCGGTTCGCCCCCGGCTTTCGTTACTAACGACGCAAGCGAATATGCATTTACGTCTCGAACCTGGCCAGGCCGTGGTTTCTGCATCGGATCGATGACTTCATCGCCGGAGGAAACCAACCCCACCAGTACCTTCTTCGCCACGCGAACGGCCGTGATCCCCAGGGCCATAAGCCCGCCAATTTCTGCCGGTCGAAGCCGTGAACCGCTCGAAATCACCGTTTGAGCTTGGGCGACATCCTCGCCGATGCGGATTACATTCTCACCCTCGGCAATGGCCCTTAGGACTTCAATTTCCTGGTAATCCGGGCTGTTGACTGCTCGCCCGGGCGTTTCCGTACTGGCGCCTTGAGTGTGTTCTAGCATCACTGCCGAGTCGGCCCCCGCCGGAAGCATGCCGCCAGTGTGGAGCAGGGCGCATTGGCCTGCGCCCAATTCAAATGCAGGCGCACCCCCCATGGGTACTTCTCCTATAAGAGCCAGATAGGCGGGCTGAGAGTCGGAGGCCCCAAAGGTATCGCGGGCTCGGACCGCATATCCATCAACTGTTGAACGTGGAAACTCCGGAAGAGGATGCGGCGCAATTATGTCCTCAGCCGTCACACGGTCGAGGGCGGAGGCCGCGGCGATTACTTCAGACGCTATTGTCGGCCGGCCAAGACGGTTGAGTAGCCGCGCGCGGGCTTCATCGGGCGGCAGCAAGGTGAGGAATTCAGGCATTTGGATTCGGCGATAGGCTGTCGAAAGGCTCGGACTAGCGCAGCCAGAAGGTCAATGTCAGAAAGTATGCGGTGAGGCCCAGGAGTGAGATTGCATTGGCAGTCAGCAAACTCCAAATCGGCTTGGCGCCCATCGCAATATTCCGAAGCCAATAGATCTGCAGAAGGGCAAATGGCAATGTCAGGAATGCCGGCCATACCAGGCCAAGAGAAAAGCCCAGGAGAGGGGCCGTGGCAAAAAGCACGTAGGCGGCAATAACTAGGCCATGATGCAGCGGAACGGCCCGTTCCCATCCCATGCGGGCTAGGAGGGTTCTCCGTGCATATTTTACGTCTCCTGCATAGGCCGGGAAATCCAGCGCCAGGAACATCGCCAGGGCCAAAAACGTGAGCGGTATAACCACCGCGTTGAGCAGCCGGTGATAGTCTCCCGCTTGTAGGATGAATGCAATGGCCGGGATAAGGAAGGCCAGGTGTGCGGCAAGAAGCAATTCTCCATAGCCCTTGTCGAATAGGCGCAAGGGAGGGACGGAATACACCAGGACTACCACCAATGACGTCGCCAGGAACAATACTGCAGCCGATGTCAGGTGATTGTCTCGATAAAGAACAAATGCAATGACGGCCAGGGCAGCCAGCGAGGCCACCGATACATACAACGCCGAGTCGCTGACAAGCTTGCGATCGACTATTGTCTCGTTCGGGATGATCGGCTCATTGAGGGGTCGAAACACCTCGGCCAGCAAACTCATACTCGCTTGAGCCAGCACGACTCCGATCAAACCCATCCAAAAGACCGGGGCGATTTGCTGGTGACCGAGGTAACGAGCCATGCCCGCACCTAGAAAATAGGTCAGCGCAGCCAGGAGTACATACAGTGGTCGGGAAAGGCGAAGGACTGTTAGAAGGCGAGACATGCTTTTGCCTTAGTTCTTGAATAAGAACTCCTCAAGCCGCAGGACTGCTTCCGGCAGATTTTTGCGGCCAAGGCCAAGGCGAAAATGATTTTCGGGATCATCATACACCGAGCCGGGCAAAAGGAGAACACTCGCCTCGCGGATGAGTCTTTCGCAGAAAGTCTCGACATCGCCGCCTAGAAAGCGGGGAAATGCGATCGACCCTGCCCGCGGGCGTACCCATGTAAAACGTCCAGCGTGCCGCCGAAAGAAGTTGTCCAGCACGGACAGGTTCTCTTTGATGATAGCCAGGTTGCGTTCTGCCAACTGGCTTCGGTGTTGAATTGCTATTTCCGCCAGGAATTCGCTCGGCGCAGAGCTGCAGATCGACGTGTAATCTTTCAAGCCGGCCATCTGCCGATAAACGCTGCTGTTCTTCGTCGCGATCCATCCTATGCGCAGGCCGGCCAACCCATAGGATTTCGAAGTCACGCCCAGTGAGACGGCGTGTTCTCCCAGGTCGCATGCGGCAGGCAAACGAGAATCTGGTTCGTATTCCAGCTCACGATAGACCTCGTCCGAGAAGATCAGCAGACCATGGGTTCTAGCCAGGTCATTGACGGCCCGGAAGTCGGAAAGTGACATAAGATACCCGGTCGGGTTATGGGGTGTGTTGAGAAGAATCGCCTTCGTGTTGGGCCGGAGCAACCCTTTTAATTCGTCAATATCCAGCGACCACCCGTTTTCCTCGCGGGCCCGCCAAAGAGTTACCTCGCAGCCTGCGGCGCGGGGCAGCTCCTGCAGCGATTGGTAACAGGGCCAATGGACCACGACGTGATCGCCGGGCTTGAGCACTGCTTGTACAAACAAGAATATTGCCTCTTCGGCCCCGGCGTGTACCAGGACCTGCTCCGGCCTCATTGTCTCATAGAGTCCGCAGATCGCTTCCCGCAGCGACGACTTGCCCTCGGATTCAGTGTAACCGAGCCAGACCGTTTGGAGACGCTCCGCCGCTCCCGGGTCCAATGCCAGCAGGTCGGCAACTGTGATCAACTCGCAATCCGAGCTGCACAGCAGGTAGCGGGTATTGAATTCGTATCTGGCAAAATACCTTTCGAGCTTGAAGTCTGGAATCGTCACGATAGCTGAATCCTCGAGCCCCAATGTCCAGGGGCTGCTAACCGATTACCCTTTTGATATCGCGATAGTGGATCTGATTGTGGATGTAGACCATCTTAACCATCTCCCGCAGGCTGGTCACGCCCAGAAAGGGATGGCGGCCTGTTATCTCAAGCTCGGCGTCGCTCAGGCGCGAAACCCAGGCCGCCATCTCACCCCGGACGGCTTCATATTGTTCCAGCAACTCCGCACAGGCAAGATCTTTTGTCTTCTCTTGCTGACGTGCATTGTAACGGTCAATTTCAAAATCTTCGGATACCCCCTGCCCGCCGCGACGGATATCGTCGAACAATTTCACGAAGGCCCGTTCGGCCGTCATCAAATGCGCCAGAATACTGCGGACGGTCCACACCGCACCTTCGGTGTAGACCTCCTGGCTCCATTGCGCCTCCACCAACCCGTTGAAAAGATGGACGAACTTCTCTCCTTCCGATCTAAGCTTGGCAGCCAGCACGCTCGATTCAGACATGCCCTTGTCCGTCATGGTTGATAGTCGGCGTAATTGATGGACTTTCGGCCGGTCGCAAACCAATAGTAGTTCTTCATGCCCGAAATATCGCGCACGATCTTGTCGGCGTCGGGGAAATCGCTGCGCACATAATAATAATGGGTCTCATAGGGGCTGTCGCCAAACGCCGCTGCCAGAACATATCCATGGGATTCCGCGTAGTCCTTGAGCGTGATGGTCATGCGAAACCAATCCTGCGCAAGGTTCTTCGGGATTATCTTTGGTGGCACCAGGGGTGAGAAATACGCATGGAAGACAATTATGTTTGGCTTGTATTCATCCAGGTACTGTGCCGTAATTTCGCCATGATGAGCTATCCATGTGTCGTTCAAGCCCCACGTGTCGACTGCGGCCCAGTTAGAATAGAATGGCAGCAGCCCGGCCTCGCTGGTCGCGATTACGTAACCTTTGCCCTGATAGACGGATAGAAGTTGGGCCACCTGGTACCTTCCGTCGTTTTCGTAGGCGATGCTGCAAGATTGTTGAGCCGATGTCAGGCGGCAGTTCTGCGACGTCGAATAGAGCATGAAGCCGTATGCCAGGGCCAGGGCCGCAACAACCCACACCACTCGCTCGCGAACGTCCGCGCGTTTGTTCCATGGAAATCCTGTTTCCGCGCCTAGTCCATCCACAAGCGGATACCAGCTAATGAGGACCAGCGGCCAAAGAGCGTATTGGAACCGTCCGCCAAAGTTGGTTTCGTTCGAGACGAGGATGAAGGCAGCCGCAAAAACGACCAACGGCATGAGGAACGCAATCGTCAAGCGGGTCTTCGCCTTTGACCGGAAGCCAAGCAGAAATGCGAGTGCAAAGGGACCGGCAAATCGCAACAGATTGCCCAGCAACTCCCAGAATAAATCCCAATGCAGGAGGCCGCCGCCCTTCTTGTAGAACGGATTCGGCAATGGATAGCCGAAGTAGCTCCAGCGCCATAAGAAGTATCCACCGCCTATGACCAGGAACATCGCAGCGAATGTCAGGATCGTGCCTGCAGATCCGCGCCAGCCCCTCATCACGATGATCGCAATCAACATCAGGCCCGCCAGGATGGCGCCCTCGGGACGGATTAGGCCCGTCAGCAATCCCGAAAGAGAAAATAGCAGGGACAGCCCCCACGAGGGTTTGTCCGCCCGGATTAGCAGCAGCGCGAATGTCCAGGTAAGAGTGGCAAAGAGTGCAAAGAATGGCGTCCCAAAGAACGCAGCCACATACGAAAGGCCGCTCCCTACAGCCAGATAGAGCCCGCTGAGCGCGGAGAGGGCAATATTCGCTTTCCAGATCTTGCGATTAGCCCAGTAAACGAGCAGCACTGTCAAGATATGAGAAACAAATCCGATTGCACGCACAGACCGCCCCACCGGTATTCCGAGCTTGATCAGGACCGCGGAAGCCACCATAAACAGAAAATCGGTCGCGCCGTCAACGGGCGGTTGGCCGATGTTCCAGACTATACCAAAGCCGTGCGCCAGGTGATCCGCATAACGCATCAGCATTGCCGCGTCTTCAAAAGGCGGCACGTTGAAATTAACGAAATTCGCCGCGTAGACCAGCGTCGCGGCGAAAAGGAATACCGTGGCTATCCAATCAGCATAGCGCCGGAGAAAAGACGAGTATTTATCCAAGCAGTGAATATCCCCCGTCAATTACAAGCGTTTGTCCCGTCACGTACTCATTCTTGAGGAGGAAATCGAGGGCGGAAGCGATTTCCTCGAGCGTTGCAGCACGTTTCAAAGGCAGGCGTTCGATGAGTCGCTGCCATTCTTCCTTGGACATCAAGTCGGATTGCAGCACCAGGCCCGGCGCGATGGCGTTAACACGGATGTTCGGAGCGAGCGCGCGCGCCAGGATTTTCGTCAAAGCCTCCAAGCCCGCTTTGCTGACCGAATAGGACGGGTAATGACTCCAGGTTTTCTGTGCGCCGACATCCGTGACGTTGATGATCAAACCTCCGTTTGTCATTCGCCTTGCTGCTTCCTGCGCACACAGGAACGGAGCCCGCAAATTCAGGTTGAGCGCAGCGTCCCAATCCTTGACGGATAAGGTTCGGGCGTCGCCGACGGGAAAGACCGCCGCGGAATTCACCAGCACCTTGAGCGGGTGGGGAATCTTGTCCACCATCGCAAACATGGACGTGATGTTTTTCGGCTCTCTGAGGTCGGCTTGAGAGAGAAAAACGGGCACACCTAAAGTGCGAATTTCCGTGGCCGTGTTGATGGCTTGCACGTCTGAGGTTCGATAATGCAGCAGGATGGCATATCCGTTTCGCGCCAAGCGCCAGGACAAAGGCCTTGCCCAGCCGGTGCGCAGCACCAGTAACCAGGGCCAGTGGCTGAGGGGACATGGCATTGTTTTACCACAAAATCAAAGACCAGGTCTCGTTGCGAAACCTGGTCCGGATAAGACGTTATGTTCGCGCATCCCCTCGGAAGCCGCGAGACTCCCCTTGCGCCGGCGCCGCGGAAAGCGATCCCTCGAAGCGGCATCAACCTCGGAAAAAGTTGGACAGGAAGAACCAGATGTTGGCGGGCCGCTCGGCCAGGCGTCGCATGAAGTACGGATACCAGTGGGTGCCGAACGGCACGTATACCCGCACCAAGAAGCCGTCCTTTACCAGCTGCTCCTGCAAATCACGGCGGATTCCGTACAGCATTTGGAATTCGAAGGATTCTTTTGGCAACCCAATCTTCGCCGCATATTGCTTGGCGAAGGCGAGTCGATGCTCGTCATGGGTGGCGATGGCCGGAATCGGAGGAAAGCAGCCGTCTGCGCTTGCCTTTGGGGCGTTGGCGGCCAACGCCGCATCCATCATGATTTTTGTCAGCAGGTCATAGTTCGCGTCCACATCGGCCTTTTTGGGGAAGGCTTTGTCTGCCGGCTCCTGATATGCGCCTTTAACAAGTCGCAGCGGTGTCTGGTCTTCCAGCAGTCTTCGCGCGTCAGCTTCAGTTCTATAAAGGTAGGATTGCAAAACCAGGCCGGTGTTCCTAAATCCCTTGTTGCGCATCTGGCAAAACAAATTGATCGTCATATCCGTGTATGGAGTGTCTTCCATGTCAACACGGACGAAATTGCCATTTTCTCTCGCTTTGGTCAGGATCCGTTCTAGATTCTGGGCGCACAGACTTTCATCCAGTCCCAGCCCGATCTGAGTAAGTTTGATGGAGACATTCGCACACACGTCCGATTGCTTGACTGCATCCAGTGAATTTAGGATTTCATTTGTAGAGTCGGATGCCTCCTCAGGCGTACTGGTATGCTCCCCCAGGTGATCGAGCGTCACGTTGATCCCCTTTGCGTTCAGTTCGCGGACGGCGCGTATTGCATCTTCGATTTTTGTGCCCGCCACAAAACGGGAAGCGGTTCGCCAGGCAAAACCCCAACCGGTGACCAGGTTTTGCGCCCAGCTTGCTTTGGAAAGGTAGATCAGGAAGGAGCGAAGCATAGGTTCCCTTTCTCACAAAAGGCTAATGTTATTCTAGCACAGGTGGCTATAATGCCTGTGTTATACTTTTTTACGACAAAAGTCACATTCCGCAGGATATGGCCTAACTCGCCACCGCTGTGCCCCGCTATTCCGCTTCCGATGAAAGCGTCATTTCGACGACGGCAAGAAAATGAGAAAATACTCTTGATGGTGCCTGCAGGCTTGGAGATTTAGTGAGAAACCGCAATACCAATATCTTCCTTCGGGGGACGGCGATTTTCCTGCTAATCGTTGCTACCGTGCTGGCGATTTCTTCCCTGGTCGGCTACAGCCGGCAGCGCAATAACTATCCCCCGGGGATGACGGTTGCCGGTGTACCGGTGGGTGGATTGGATCCCCAGTCGGCGACGGAGCGTGTCCTGGAAGTCTATAAGACGCCAATTCAAATCCAATACGGCGGTGGCGTGATTCAAATCGACCCGACAGTGGTTGGTTTCGAGCCGGATATAGCCTCCATGTTGGCCGCCGCCGATCTCACGCGCACGGGGGGTTCCTTTTGGGGTGGGTATTGGGATTACCTGTGGAACCAGGATCCAACGCCACAGGCCGTCCCGCTGCGGGCCACTATTTCAGAAGACCGCCTGCGCGCTTACTTGCAAACTCAGATTGCGCCGCGCTATGATCAGCCTTCCGCTCCGCCTCAGCTTGCGCCGGGCAGCTCCACCAGTTTCACAGCCGGACAACCTGGGCAAACCCTGGATATTGAGCGGGCCGTGCCCATGATTGAAGATGCCTTGCGCTCGCCCTCGAACCGGAGCGTAACTCTCACCTACAGCGTTGGCACCGTCGCGCGGCCCACGCTGGCAAATTTGCAGATTCTTCTCAAACAAAACATAGCCACCTCGGGTTTCGACGGCATTATTGACCTTTTCATGCTCGATCTCCAGAACGGACAGGAAATCCATTTTGCCCTCAATCAAGGACAGAATATTTCGATTCAGCCTGATGTGGCGTTCACGGCTGCCAGCACTATCAAGATACCTGTGCTCGTTTCATATTTCATTCAGCATGGGACCGCACCGGTGGACGATTCAACGAACGCGATCATCCTGAACATGATCCATCAATCTGACAACCCTTCGACCGATCAGCTGATGGCCGAGCTCGATCCGACAACCGGCCCCCTGGTAGTGGCCAACTACATGCAGCAGCAACTTGGATTGCAGAACACGTTTATCGCAGGATACTTCGCCGCCGGATCGCCGCTCTTGCGGCGGATTTCGACCCCGGCGAATCAACGTACCGACGTGAATACAGAGCCGGACCCCTATAATCAGACCACACCGTCCGACATGGGGATGTTGTTGGAGGACATCTATCAATGCTCTCAAACGGGCGGTGGTGCTTTGGTGGCTGCCTTCCCCGGAAAGCTCAATCAGGAAGTCTGCAAGAAGATCGTCAACTATCTCGTCGCCGACAAGATCGGCGTTCTCATCGAGGCAGGAGTGCCTGAAGGAACTCAGGTGGCGCACAAGCACGGTTGGGTGACCGATCCCACAACCGGACTGGATCACGATTGGAGCGATGCCGGCATCGTGTATACGCCGGGCGGCAACTTCGTGCTGTCCATCTATTCGTATCACCCCGTCCAAATCGTGTTCGTGGATGTGAATGGGCATATGGGAATAAATCACTTGTTCGCGAATCTCGCGCAAACAGTCTACAATTACTTCAATCTTGCGCCCTGATTAGATCAAAACAATTGCAACCCCGCTCCGAATTCGGAGCGGGGATTTTTTTCGTATATAATGATTGCATGAGCGCCGCGCTTGGCCTCCTTCGTCTCCAGCAAGTCGACAGTCGTCTGGCTCACATCGATGCGCGGTTGGCCGAAATTCAGGCGACACTGGAGAACGATGCGGAGCTTAGGGCGGCCTTGGAACTAGTCCGACTAGCCGAAACACACATGCGCGATTCCGAGAGCGCCAGGCTCACCTCCGAGACGGAGGCGCAGGGCCAGCAAATCAAAATCCAACAAGCTGAGTCCAGTTTGTATGACGGCAAAGTACAGAATCCAAAAGAGCTGCAGGACTTGCAGGCCGATGTCGCATCGCTGAAGAAGCATTTGGTATCCATTGAAGACCAGGAGCTCGACGCCATGCAGGGCCTGGAAGCGGCCCAGAAAAACCTCCAGTCCGCCCAGGAGAATTTGGCCCGCGTGGAAGCCTGGCTGGGAACCGAGCATCGAAAGCTCTTTGAGGAGAGAGACTCGCTGCTGCCCACGTTGAGAAATCTGCAGACCGAGCGCCAGGCAGCCAGCAGTGCGGTCACCCATCCGACGTTGACTATCTATGAACACCTGCGGCTGCAGCGACGAGGCGTGGCAGTCGCCGAGGTTTCCGAGAACGTGTGCGGGGCTTGTGGCACCACCCTCACCGCCGCACTACAACAGAGTGCTCGGCATGCGGCGGAGTTTGTTTATTGCCCCTCGTGCGGGCGGATATTGTTTGCAGGCTGACGGAAGAACTCGATGAGACTTCCTTTTTCGATTTCCCTCGATGCATATTCGTTCTTCTTTGGATTTGTCATCGCCACCATCTTCTGGTGGGTCGTGGCGCGGGCGCGTCCGCTGTGGAAAGAGATTGGCGAAAACCTGGCCAGGAGGCGGGAAGAATTGCAGGCGCGCCGTGTGACCGGTGTGGAGGAGAACCATCGCCGTGTCACACTCCGACGCGCCCAGGGTATGCATCTCGCGGCGCCGCTCTTTGCCCTCGACGAGATTCTGGAGACGCCTCGTTTGCTCGCTCCCCCTCCTCATGTTGAACCCGGCGGTGCCATCGCTACCGAAGACGCCGTAACCTTGACCCTGCCTTATCTTCCGGCGTGGCCCGAGGTGGCCGCGATCTACAACGCGCCAACGCTGACCTTGGGACATGCGCTTTCCGGCGGCATGAATCTGGTCATCCTTGGCCAGCCTGGCATTGGGAAGACGGTGGCGCTCGCCCACCTTGCCTCCCTTGCTGCAAACCGGGACGAGTCGCTCGGTTCACTCAAAGACGCTGTTCCGTTTCTCCTGCACGTTGCAGATCTCAAGTTGCCGTACGCGGAGGGAAAGGACGTGCTTGATCGCCTCGTTGAAATGACCTCCGAACATGCGGCCATGCTCGACCTGGGCCGGGTTCCGGGATTTGTTCAAAGCGCCTTTCGTTCGGGACGGGCGCTGCTCCTGCTGGATGGTTTCGACGAATTGACATCGGAGGGTCAACAGCAGGTTTCAGACTTTCTGAAAGTGCTGTTGCGGGAATATCCCAAGGCCCGCGTGGTCACCACGGGCGCGCCGGAGCATCTCGACGGGTTGCTGGCTCTCGGCTTCAGTCCCCTGGCCCTAGCGGCATGGAACAAGACGCGTGAAGCGCACTTCATCCGGCAGTGGGGCCAGGTGTGGGCGCAGTTCGTCTCCGTCGAGGCGTGGGCTCAGTCTGCATCAGGCCAGGTGGATCCATTGCTTCTTAACGCCTGGCTGCGCACGGATCGTCAGGTGCTAACGCCTCTCGAACTAACCCTCAAGGTCTGGGCTGCGTACGCGGGCGACCTGCTGGGTCCGAATATCCTCGAGGCCATAGCCTCCCACGTGCGGCGCCTTGCGCCGGCAAACACTCCCCTCGCCGCCCTCGAAACGCTGGCGATGCAAGTCATGCTGACCTCCCAGCCAATCTTCGATCCGCGTAAGGCCCGAGCCTGGGTGAAGGCCTTCGAATTGCCCGAGGAGTCGGATCTTCCGGAGGAGGAACCGTCTGCCGAAACCTCCACGGCTGAAGCCGAGGTCAAGGAAGAAGAGGCGCGCAAGGAGAAAAAGCGGGCTCGAAACCTGCCCTCCCCGACGCCCGGTTTGCTCGGCAGATTGGCGGCCACGGGCCTTGTCATCGCCTATCCGAACAACAAAATGCGATTTACTCATCCGGTCATTGGCGGATTTCTCGCGGGGCGGGCGTTGAGCGGGTTCAAAGCTGACGAAACTTTGCTCAATCAGCCTGATTGGGTTGGCAAACTGCTCGCGATGCGTTATCTTGCCTCTGAGCGCGATGTCAGCGGTCTTGTTAAGAATATGTTGGATTGGTCCCGTCTGCCCATGCACCGCCCGATGCTGACTGCGGCGCGCTGGCTGCGTGACGCCCCACGCTCGGCGCCATGGCGGGCCAAATTGATGGCAGCGCTGGCGCAACTTTTGCAGACGGAAGGTCTGCCGCTCTCGCTGCGGGCGCAGGCGATGGCGGCCTTCGTCGCAAGCGGCGATCCGGGAGTGGCGGCTGTTTTTCGGCAGTTCACGAATACTCTATCCTTCGAATTGATGAGGCTGGTCGCTCTCGGCAGTGGAGCGGTGGAGGATGTCAAATCCGTCAAAACCCTGGAGGGGATTCTCGAGGCGCCCAGCATCTCAGCCCGGCGCGCAGCCTGCTTGGCGTTAATCGCAATTGGAACGACGGAGGCGCTGGAAACCGTTGCTCATGCACTGCTGAATGGCGAGGAAGAGTTGAGGCGCGCTGCGGCCGAAGCCCTTGCGAATGATCCGCAGGAGGGCCACGCCATGTTGAAGGACGGCGTGACCATGAAGGACATCTTGCTCCGTCGAGCGGTGGTCTATGGTTTGGGCCGCGTGGGCGAACCCTGGGCCACGGAGCTACTTCAGAAAATGCGGGTGGAGGACGACCAATGGGTTGTGCGTAACTCAGCCAGTGAAGTGCTCGACGCACAGATCTCCTCCGACGACCCGCGCGTGCCGCGGCGGCTCCGGCCGCCGTCTGAGTCTCCCTGGCTGATCGAGTTTGCAGGAACCCAGGGCGTTGGCATTTCCCCGGGCGCCCCGGCCACCGACATTCTCACGGCAGCCCTCAAGAGTCCCAAAGACGAAGTGCGCTTGGCTGCTCTAGAATACCTGAAGCAAAATCCAACAGATGGCATCGTCAAATATATTTATGGGGCCATGTACGCCGACGATTCTGAGCTTCGCGAAGCCGCGTATTTGACCCTCTGGGAGATCGGTGCGACCGGCTACAAACTTCCTCATCCGACCCAATTTGGATACAGCTGATGCTCATCACCAACGCCACGCTCGTGACATGGGAATCTCCGAACCGCGTCCTTGAAGACCACGCGATCTACATATCAGGGGATCACATTCACGAGATTGGCCCAACCGCGAAGCTGGAGAAGCTCTATCCAAAGACCCGGAAGTTGGATGCACATGGGCAATTTGTGATGCCCGGCAGCATCTGCGCCCACACGCATTTCTACGGCGCCTTTTCAAGGGCTATGGGCATACCCGGCGCTGCGCCCAGGGATTTTCCGGAGATTCTGGAAAAGCTGTGGTGGCCCCTCGACAAGTCTCTCCTTGAGGACGACGTCCGCTATTCGGCGCTCGTGTGCCTGGTGGACGCCATCAAACATGGCACAACCACATTGCTGGATCACCATGCCTCCCCCGCTGTCATTGACGGGTCGCTGGACGTCATTGCTGAGTCCGTGGACAAATCCGGCCTCCGCGCCGTACTTTGTTACGAGGTTACGGATCGCGACGGCCCGGATACGACCGATGCCGGCATCAAGGAGAATGTTCGCTGGCTGAAGCGGCTGGCGGCTGATCCCCACCCTCGTCTCGCGGGAACGTTCGGGCTCCACGCCAGTCTTACTCTATCCGGTGCAACGCTTCAAGCCTGTCGCGCTGCCGCACCGGACGGAACCGGATTTCACATCCACGTGGCGGAGCATGAAGCGGACGAGTACGACAGTCTGAACAAATCGGGCATGCGCATCATGGATCGCCTTCAGAACCACGAAATCCTTGGTGCACGGACGATCGTGGCTCATTGCGTGCAGATTGACGCGGGTGAGATCGAGCTGGTGAAAGATACCGGCACGTGGGTTACACATCAGCCTCGATCGAACATGAACAACGCCGTCGGCGCCGCGCCCGTGGAGGCGATGCTGCGGCGCGGTATCAGAGTATGTCTGGGTAACGATGGTTTCAGCAACGCCATGTGGGAGGAGTGGAAGGCTGCCTATTTTCTGCACAAGGTCATGCATCGCGATCCGCGCCGCATGACCGGAACCGACGTTGCCCAAATGGCCGTTTACAACAATGCCGCTCTGGCCAACATGTTCTTCCCGGCGGCGCCCCTCGGGCAGATAATTCCGGGCGCCTTCGCAGATTTGATCCTGGTGGACTATCAGCCGCCTACTCCGGCTAACGCTGATAACTTGCCATGGCACGTTATCTTCGGCTTTCAGCCAGGCATGATCACGACCACTATCGTAGCAGGCAAGTTATTAACGAAGGACCGGCAATTGGTGACACTGGACGAGGCCCAAATCTCGGCGCGCGCGCGTGAGCTTGCGCCGAAAGTCTGGAAAAGATACCAGGACAAGTTCAAGACATGATTGATCCACCAATCCTTTTGACGATTTCGGTCCTCGGCGGCACGGGTAAAGAGGGCAAAGGCTTGGCCTATCGCTGGGCCAAGGCGGGTTATCGCGTCGTCATCGGATCTCGATCCCCGGAAAAAGCGATTGCAGCGGCCTCGGAGATTGTCCAACTCCTCGATGGTGCTGCCTCTACGGTGGGCATGTCCAATCTTGAAGCCGCACAGCAGGCGGACATCGCCGTGCTGACGGTGCCTTACGCGGCTCACCGGGAGACATTGGAGACTGTGAAGGATGCATTGCGAGGGAAGATCCTCATCGACGTCACAGTTCCGCTGGTACCGCCGAAAACGACTAGGGTGCAGATGCCGCCGGCTGGGTCGGCGGCTCAGGAAGCAGCATTGATTCTGGGTGAAGGCTCCCAGGTCGCCGCAGCCTTTCACACTATTTCTCACGAGCACCTGCTCCAGGCCGGGGAAATAGAATGCGATGTCCTCGTTGCTGGCGCCAGCAAAGAAACCCGGGCGGAGGCCCTCAAGCTCGTGACAGCGGCCGGCCTGACTGGCTGGGACGCAGGTCCGCTCGAGAATGCCGTTGTGCTCGAGGGGCTGACGAGTGTTCTGATCAACATCAATAAACGGTATGGTTCGAAGCACGCCGGAATAAAGATAACCGGTGTAAGCGACCCGAATTTGGCCTGACGCATTCCCGCGAGGCACTTCGCCCCACAAAGCCCGCCCTTGCCGCGTTCCGGTGAGGCTGCATCAGCCCCCTCTGCTCCAGAATTTGTGAATGAGACAGCTCACCCTGACTCCCCTCCAAAATATCCCCCTCATCCGCCAGGGCGATGACTTGGCGCATGTGATTCTCGCCTCGCTTCGCGGCGGAGAGATCGAGCTGGAAGACGACGATATTCTCGTGCTTGGTCAAAAGATCGTCAGCAAGGCCGAGGGACGGATGGTTGATCTTGTCACCATCGAACCGCATGAGCCGGCCAAACGGCTGGCCGCCAGGACGGAGAAGGATGCCCGATTGGTGGAACTCATACTCCGGGAAAGCGTTGCTGTCTTGCGCTCCCGACCTGGGACGATCATAGTGGAACACAAGCTTGGGTTCATTTGCGCAAATGCCGGCATTGACCATTCGAACGTTGCCGGCCCCGGGGACCAGGATGCGGAATGTGTGCTGCTCTTGCCTGAAGATCCAGACCGGTCGGCCAGGCAGATACGGTCAAAACTGGAAGAGACCTCCGGCAAACGGTTGGGCGTGATGATCATTGATTCCCATGGTCGGGCCTGGCGCCTAGGCACGGTTGGAATGTGCATCGGCTTGAGTGGCATCCCCGGTGTGGTTGACGAGCGCGGCTGGAAGGATTTGTTTGACTACACGCTCCGCATTACCCTCGTAGGAGTGGCGGATGAGCTGGCTGCATCTGCATCCTTGATGATGGGGCAAGCCGCCGAAGGGACGCCGGTGGTTCATGCCCGCGGCTTTCCGTATCCGTTGCGCGAGGGCTCTCTAAATGAATTGCTGCGCCCTAAGGAACAGGACTTGTTCAGGTAGGGAAAAGGCCGCGACTTTGTGAGGACATGCAAAGTTCTGCGGATTTCTGACAGTCTCACGAAAGGTTGAAGGTAATCCATGGACAACATCCCAGATTCACATAAAGACCTGCTCAACGATGAAACGCGTGCCTACGCCTATCTTGCCACCCAGATGCCCGACCACACGCCTCAGGTAACACCCCTCTGGTTCAATACCGACGGAAAATACCTGCTGATCAATTCGGCCAAGGGGCGTGTCAAAGACAAGAATATGCGCGCTCGGCCGGAAGTGGCGATCGTCATTCAGGATCCCAGGCGACCCAATCGTTATGTTCAGGTTCGAGGCCGCGTCGTGGCAATCTCCGAGGAAGGCGCCCTCGAACATATTAATACGCTGTCGCTCAAATATGATCGCAAGCCCTGGACTCCGCAGGCCGGCCAGATTCGGGTGACCTACAAGATCCTGCCCCAAAAAGTCTTCGCCGACGTTTAGCCTGTATGGATGCTCATGAATTCCTGCGATCCCGCCGTTCTGTCCGACGATTTAAGTCAGAGGCGGTAACCTCGGCTCTCATTGAACGAATACTCACCACGGCCACCTATGCTCCATCCGCGGACAATGGCCAACCCTGGCGCTTCGCGGTGCTGACCGATGCGTCCACTCGCGCCCGCCTCGCCGATGCGATGGCCGCGGCATTCCGAAACGATCTTGCCCTGGACCATCTGACTGGCGCTGAGATCGAAGCACGTCTCGCCAAGTCACGCTCGCGCATAAATTCGTCTCCTGTCGTGATCATCCTGTGCATGGATATGACCGAGATGGATGTTTACGCTGATGCTGCCCGCGCAGCCGCGGAACGTGTCATGGCAATTCAGTCCACTGCCAACGCTGGCCTGCAGCTCCTCCTTGCCGCTCACGCGGAGGGCTTGGGCGGCGTCTGGACCTGTGGCCCTCTGTTCGCTGCGCAGGTAGTGAGGAACACATTGGATCTGCCCGAAGCGTGGGAGCCCCAGGCAATGTTCTTAATTGGATACCCCGACGAGACTCCAAAGGCAAAAGCCTTGAAACCAAGGCAGGATCTGACTTGCATCTTTTGACGAGCCAGGCGACCCTTGGGCCTTCTTCGATTTAAAGGCATTGACTATGGGATTTGGCTTGAGCAACAGCCGCCCATCCTCCATCGTGGCGATTTTCTTGGTGAAGTCCGCGGAGTTTGTTTCGGTTGATTGGTTGTCAACGGTCTAAGGTACACCGTCCGACATGAAAATTGTTGCCCTGGCAGGTGGCGTGGGCGGTGCCAAACTCGCCCACGGACTCGCCCAAGTCCTCCGCCCCGAAGACTTGACAATCATCGTCAATACCGGCGATGATTTCGAGCACTTGGGCTTGTCCATATGCCCGGATTTGGATACGGTTTGCTACACTCTGGCAGGCCTGGCGAATCCGGATACAGGCTGGGGACGCGCAAACGAAACATGGCGCGTGTTTGCCGCGCTTGAGAACTCGGTGGTCCGACTTGGTTTCGCCTCGGCGACCTGGACCTGGCAACACACTTGGAACGCACTCGTCGGCTGAAAGAGGGTGCCTTGTTGAGCGAGATTGTCCGCGAGTTCTCTGATGCTTGGGGCATAAGCCAGCGGGTTCTGCCCATGTCTGATCAAGCGGTGCATACAGTGGTCGAGTCCGACGAGGGCGATTTGGCATTCCAGCGCTACTTTGTGGAGAGGAATTGCGAGCCACGTGCAAAAGGTTTTCAATTCATTGGTGCGGATTCCGCCGCTCCTGCGCCAGGCGTAATGGAGGCGCTCCACGCGGCCGAGGCAGTGGTCATCTGCCCTTCCAACCCGTGGGTAAGCATCGCGCCCATCTTGGCCGTGCCCGGTATCCGGCCTCTCCTTGCCAGGAGAGAAATGTCAACGCTCCGCAATCGGCCGGTTGTTGCGGTCTCCCCTATTGTTGGGGGCAAGGCCATCAAGGGGCCCGCCGCCAAGATGTATGCAGAGATGGGATTCCAACCCACCGCGCGGGCTGTTGCAGAGCATTATCGCGGACTCGTAACAGATTTTGTAATTGACGAAGTCGATTTGCAACAGCAGCAGGAGATTTAGCGTTTAGCCTTGCAAGTTCGTGTGACGCAGACGGTCATGAAGACCTCCGAAGACCGCAGACGACTCGCCGAAGATGTGCTAAACTTCATCGGAACTCCCCATCCATGACTCTCTGGGCCATTGTCCCTGTGAAACCTCTGCGCCGCGGCAAATCGCGTTTGGCTGGCGCTTTGACGGAAGACGAACGGGCGGAACTCAACCGTCTCTTATTGGAACGTACCCTCCGAACATTAACCGACCTCAAGGAAGTCGAGCAGGTCCTGGTTGTCAGCCGGGACTCGTCGGCCCTCGCCTTGGCTCGGGAATTGGGCGCCAGGACTGTGCAGGAAGACGGCGCACCGGCGCTGAACACGGCACTTAAGCGCGCGACCGTGGTTGCCCAGGTCTACGCCTCCCGCGGAGTGTTGGTGATACCCGCGGATTTGCCTTTCCTTTCTCGTGAGGACGTCCTGGCATTGCTCGAGCACGCAGTTGATCCACCCGTCGTAGTTATCGCGCCCGATCGACGCGGCCAGGGGACAAATGCGCTTCTGCTTTCCCCGGCCAATCTGATCGAATACGACTTCGGCGGCGATTCTTTCAAGCGTCATTGTGACCGTGCCCGCAAGGCTGGCGCTCGCTTGGAAATCGTCGATCTTCCATCCCTGGGGTTGGATCTTGACCTGCCCGAAGATCTGGCGCTGGTTCGCCAGTTGGATGGACTAAAGGCACACGGATAGCCGGCCCGGTCCCCATGGGTTTCTCAAACTCGCTGGCCGAAGCCCGATTGTCTTGAAGAAAAGCGAAAAAGTGATGATGTTCCGGGCAGGGCCCGCAACATCATCACTTTTTCGAAAACTCCCCGCCCCAAGAATTTGACGGGGCCGGGGGTGGGGTCGAAAGACACTGGATTTTGAGGAGGCCATGGCCCGGTCGCCGAATAAGAATTGCCTCCAGTCCTGAGGTCGGATTCTTCAAAGAACCTCACCAGCCGTGAATACGCCGCAAAATGAGACCATCGGCGTTTGTGCTGCAATGCACTCGAGGTACTCCTCCCTAATATTGGGGTAAGTCATTAGTCGTATCCCTTCGAAATTGGTACAGAGTCAATGCCCTGTAGCCATGGGGCCTGCGGCGGTCGAGACTCTCGGTTGCAGGAAGCCACGCTGCCTTGAGTTGTTTGCCCTTCCACGGAGACCCACAATCTCCTTCGTGCCCTCGTCTGTTGATCCCTGTGAGAAATAGACAACTTAATGTGACATATCGCCCGTTGGATACTGAGTTTTTTCACTCGGATTATCAATCACCGATGCTATAATGAATTGTGCCTTTGAACACAAAAATAATCGCAAATGCACGGTGCATGCCTCGTGAACTTGTGCAGATGTGCAACCTTGGCCGGTGGTAGTGCCCACGCGGTCACGGCGCATCTTACGCATAAGCTCGCGAATTTTTTGACTCTGGATCGAGGTGTCGCATGGAAAACAACGGAATTGTCCCTTCTCAAATCATGAGTAGACGAAGGCTGCAGGCCGAGCTCCTCAGGTGCGAATACTGTGAGGAGAAACCTTGCCGCGAGGCCTGCCCGGCCAATTGCTCGCCTTTCGATTTCATCATGGCAGCCCGCGTGGGTAATCCATCGGACGTGAAGCGCGCCGCAGCTGAGATCATGCACAATAATCCTCTCGGTGGCGTCTGCGGCCTGGTGTGCCCGGACCGGTTCTGCATGGCAGCCTGTTCAAGGAAAGACTTCGATGGCGCAATCAACATTCCACAGATCCAGGCGACGCTGGTCGAAAATGCAAAGCAGCTGGGAGGCATACCGAAATTCTCTAGGCCGGCTCCCAACGGAAAAAGGGTTGCCGTAGTCGGTGGCGGACCTGCAGGTTTGGGCGCAGCGGCTGCCTTGGCGCAAATGGGTTATTCTGTGGATATCTTTGAAAGCCGCGATCGCCTGGGAGGCATGATGAATCTCATCCCAGACCATCGTCTTGACAAGAAGATAGTGCAGTCGGATATCGAATTCCTGCTGTCGTTGGGAGCGATCAACGTGAAGTCGGCCACGAAAGTGGACGACCCGGGCCGGCTCCTTTCTCAGGGCTATGAAGCTGTCTGCGTGACCGTGGGACTGTGGAAGCCTATTGAACTTGGCATTGAAAACGAGGGCCTCGCGCTCAAGATGGCCGATCTATTGTCGAGTCCGGAGTCCTGCCATTTTGATGGACGAGTTGCCGTGGTTGGCGGCGGTGCGACCGCGGTTGACTGCGCCATCACGGCCAGGCTCCGCGGTGCAAAGCACGTTGAGCTGTTTATGCTGGAGAAGCTCTCCGAAATGCCTTTATCTGCCGCCGAGCGGCAGGAATTGGTGGATTACGACGTCGAATTGAACGGGCGAATTCGAGTGACCAGTATCATGGCCAACCGCGGTAAAGTCACAGGCATCGAGACCCTGAAGGTGAGCCTTCCGGACGGCCAAACTTTCAAACCGTCGAACGTGCGTGACGTGGAAGGGACCGAGGGCATCCGGACTGACTTCAATACAGTGGTGATGGCCATAGGCATGCGTCCCACTCTCCCCCGCGACCAGGTCGCTGGGATTTTCTACGCGGGTGACTTTTCCAACGGCCCAACCACGGTGGTCGAAGCCGTAGCCGCGGGCAAGAACGCGGCCCTGCAAATTGATGCCAGTCTTAACCGCCGGCCAGAGCCGGCAATCACGCGGGAGGCCAAATCCTATTACGCTCTCCCGGGCTACAACCCGGTGCCGGTCTCGTTGGAAACCGAATTCTTCGGGCGAAAGATCCGTTCCCCTTATCTGCTCTCTGCCTCTCCCTTGACTGACGGGCTGGAGCAGATGACAAAAGCCTACGAAAGCGGTTGGGCTGGCGGGGTGATGAAGACGGCGTTCGACAATGTTCCTATCCATATTCCCGGCGGGTACATGTTTAGCTTTACACCCTACACATATGCCAATGCGGATAATGTCTCGGGGCACCCGCTCGATCGCGTTTGCCGAGAGGTTGCCCAATTGGTCAAGGATTGGCCCGACCGGCTGACGCTCGCATCCACCGGCGGTCCGGTGACCGGTCACGACGAAAACGACAAGGCGGGATGGCAGTCCAACACGAGAAAACTGGAAGCCGCCGGAGTAATGGGTATCGAGTACTCGTTATCGTGCCCGCAGGGCGGCGACGGAACGGAAGGCGATATCGTTTCCCAGAATGCGGCCCTCACCGCAAAGATTATCGACTGGATCCTTGAGGTCGGTTCGCCGGACATTCCCAAGTTGTTCAAACTCACCGCAGCAGTGACATCCATCGTACCTATCCTGCGTGCAATACGGAAAGTCCTTGAGAAATATCCGGACAAGAAGGCAGGCGTCACGCTCGCCAACTCTTTCCCCACACTTGCATTCCGCCCGGCCGCGAATGGCCGTCTCTGGGAGGAGGGAGTGATCGTCGGTATGAGCGGCGAGGGCGTCACTCCCATCTCCAATCTAACGCTGGCTCAGGCCGTGCCCGAAGGCATCGAGATATCCGGAAATGGCGGCCCCATGAACTACAAGGCTGCCATGGACTTCCTGGCGCTGGGCGTGAAGACCGTCCAGTTCTGCACCATCGCCACCAAAGAGGGCTACGACATCATCCACGAACTCGAATCGGGAACTGCCTTCCTCATGCAAGAGCGCGGCATCAAGTCAATCCAGGAGTTGATCGGCATCTCCCAGCCTCGTCCAATAACGGACTTTATGGCGCTCTCCCCGGTCAAGAGACTCTCCGAACCGGATTATGATCTGTGCGTTTCGTGCGGCAACTGCGCCCGCTGTCCTTATCTGGCCATCACACTGGATGAACTGCGACGGCCTCATACCGATCCTGCCCGCTGCATTGGCTGTTCGATCTGCGCCAAGAAGTGCTTCGTGGGTGCAATCATCATGCGTGCCCGCAGCCCGGAAGAACTCGCGGCCTTAAGGGAGAACTAGCAGGGATTTGAAGTGCTGGGAGGCCGGCGGCTTCGCCTCCCGAGTCTGGAAGTATCGTCTCTCCCGTGCTCAACGAGTGACGTCCAAAAGCAGACCAACAGAAAGGATGGACAATGACAATCCGATTTGAAAATGGCATCGTGGCCACCTTGGGAGCGAATAACCACGTTTCTTGGAATAGTTCCGTGGTCACCGACGGCGAGCAGATCACAGCCGTCGGCAGCACCGCTGAGATGAAGAAACGTTATCCGAAGGCCGACGCCGTTGACTGCGCTGGCAAGATTGTCATGCCTGGCTTCATCTGCGCGCACCACCACTTCTATTCCACCATGGCGCGCGGCATGGCGAATCCCGGCGAACCCGCTTCGAATTTTGTAGAGATCCTCGAACGGCTTTGGTGGAAGGTGGACAAGGCTCTTTCCGATGAAGATATTACTCTGTCGGCCCAGATCCCTCTTATCGAATGCATTCGAAACGGCACAACCACTGTGATCGACCATCACGCCTCGCCCGGAATGCGTGATGGCTCGCTGGACCTGATTGAGGCCGCGGTCCGCGAAGCTGGCCTCCGCGCCTCGCTTTGCTACGAAGTCTCTGACCGCAATGTCATGGGCGGCGGAATTGAGGAAAACCGGCGTTTCATCAAGAAAGTCGGAAAAGGCGATGGACAGATCGCGGCCATGATGGGTCTGCATGCCTCGTTTACCCTTTCGGATCAGACGCTGGACAAATGTGTGGGCATTGCCAGGGATGCGGGCGTGGGTTGCCACGTACACGTCGCAGAGGACGCAGCCGACCGTGAAGACTCCCTGAAGAAATATGGAATGCCGACGGTCCAGCGCCTGGATAAGATGGGCGTTTCAGGCAGACAGTCCCTTTTCATCCATTGCGTTCACATCGACGAAGCCGAGATGGACATCATTTCGGCGACCAAAACCGCCGTGGTGCACAACCCTGAATCCAACATGAACAATGCGGTGGGCGTGACGAAGCTGTTTGACTTGCTGGGAAAAGGTATCCTGGTGGGTTTGGGGACGGATGGTATGGGGTCCGATATGTTGGTGCAGATGCGTTGCGCCTACTTGCTGCACCGGCTTGCGAATCACGATCCACGCCTCGGCTTCATGGAAGCGCCGCAATTGCTGCTGCAGAACAACGCGGAGATTGCTGAGCGCCAGTTCGGCTTGCGCCTCGGCGAGATTGCAGAGGGCCGGCCGGCGGACCTGGCGATACTCGACTACTGTCCCCCTACACCGTTGACTGAAGCCAACTTCCTCGGACATCTTATCTTTGGTCTGGTGGATGCTACCGTTGACACAACGGTCTGCAAAGGCAAGATCCTGATGCGGAACAAGAAAGTCCTGGTTTTGGACGAGGATCGTATCGCCGCCCGCTCTCGAGAGTTGGCGCCCAGAATGTGGCAGCGTCTTCAGGCTTGAATATCTGGGGATACGGCTCGCTGTCCAAGTGTTGCTTGGACGGCGCATCAAAACGAAGCTGCACAGGACAATGTACCCTGTGCAGCTTCGTTGTCGGAATTGTATTCTACGGCCGTGTTCTAGCGCGATGAAGGCGCCAACCCGTACCGGGAATCGCTATCTACTAATTCGCGGCGCGGATGGGTCTCCCCATCTTCTTGGAATTCTCGATAATATCGTCCAGCCTCGGGTGCTGGCACAGGAAGCAATATCCAAACGGCAGCGCGTACTGACACGAGTTCGGTCCGGAGCGCAGGCACTCGGCAAAACTGGACGGGCTGATTTCTATTACCCTGCAACCCCTGATATCGGATGGGGTCTCGGATTGCTGCTCTGAATGTTTGCTTGTCATAAACGCTTCTCCGTCCATAATAGCTGCGCCCCTGCTAAGGAATCTTGATGATCCCAGTATAGAGTGTTCCGGTCTATCGCTCAAGATGATGAACCTCCTAATCAAATACGATGAATTTCCTCCAAAAGCTGGGCGGCTATTTTGGCTCACCAGCGGAAAGACTGTTGCATGGCACCATTGCCGCATTGACTTTCAGGTATAATCACGGCGAAATTAACAAAACAAATTACCTCTTAATTCACCGTATTTACTGAATACCTTGATTTCAAGCGGCCGAGGAAACGGCAATTGCACTCGGCTTCCGTGCCGGGCTGCAGATCCGGGCTTGCTTGCGGCTGGAGCGATGAATTTGCGCCTGTTATTGATTGCTTTGGCCGCAACCTTCACAATGGAAATGTTCTTCACTCAACCTGCGCTGCGTGCGCCACGGAGGAGATAGAGCTGTGGAAAGAGTAGCGTTATACTTGCAGGACTCGCACGACTTGAGAGACGGGTTGGAATACGCCCGCTACGCGGAGCAGCGTGGCTTCGAGGCGGTTTGGCAGGCCGAATCCAGGTTGGTTCGCGATGCAATCGTCCCCATGGCTGCCTATGCTGCCGTCACAACGAAGATAAAGGTGGGGTCTGGCGTGATTAACAACTGGACTCGCAACATCGGCTTGCTCGCCGCCACATTTCTAACCCTGGATGACCTTGCACCAAATCGAATTATCTGCGGAATTGGCGCGTGGTGGGACCCGCTGGCGCGAAATGTCGGTATTCAGCGCCACAAACCGGCGACGGCCATGCGCGAGACGGTCGACGTGATGAGGAGGCTGCTCAGAATGGAACGGGTAACCTTCCATGGGGAATTTCACAACGTCGACGGAATCGAGCTGGATGTCGTTCACGGGCGCCGAGAGCCGCGCCATATCCCGATACTGATCGGCGCTACGGGCGACCAAATGATGGAGCTGACCGGCGAAATCGCGGATGGCGTGGTATTGAACTACTGTGTGCCCCCCGAATACAATGACAAGGCGCTGGAATTATTGGACAAAGGACTGCGGAAATCCGGGCGCAAGATGGAAGATTTTGACCGCCCCCAACTCGTGGTTTGCTCGGTCGACCCCGACCACGACAAGGCTATTGACACGTCCAAAATGCTGCTCTGTCAGTACCTGGCCCAGCAACCTCACATCGCCAAGGCTTCCGGGGTTTCTCAGGAGGTGATCGCCCAGATCCAGTCCATTCTGGGCTGGCCGGCGACGAAGGAGCAGATCAGCCAGGCCAAACATCTTGTCCCCGATGATTTGGTGGAGCGTATCACGGCTTCCGGAACGCCGGACGAGGCTCGCCGGAAAGTGAACGAGTATCGGAAGCGCGGTGCAACTTGCCCGGTTCTCTATCCCGTCGGCGGCAACTTCCGGCTGTTGATTGACACGTTCGCCCAGAAGTAGGCTCAGCCTTAGCGGGCACTACCGAATTGTTCTTGATACTGATCCAACTCAACCATCGCCGGGCGTTCCAGCTCGGCGATTTCTTCGATGTCCAGCAGCAATCGTTGCTGGCCGTACCGGATCAATTTCATCGTCTTGTTGACGTCTTCCAGCAGCTTCGTCCCATATCGTTTTTCGATCCTCCTGACTACTGTTTGTATGATGGCAAAAGACATCTTGCCCAGCGACTCCAGGGGCTGGTTATGATGAACACGCTCCTGCAAATCGACTTGCGCGATCGAGCTGAGTCCGAATTTCTCGAAGATGTCAATGACCAGGCCGATCTCCACACCATAGCCGGAAGAAAATGGCATTTGCTCCAGGGCGCTCCGCCGGCCGCCGTATTCCCCTGAAAGCGGTTGAATAATGCCTGACAGTTCGGGGAAGAACAGATTCAGCAGGGGACGTGCCGTCAGTTCTGTGACCCTTCCGCCGCCGCCCGCCTGCAGCTTATTGTCTACTTTCAGGGGCCTCCTGTAAAAGCCCTTGACGAACTGGATCTCAGGATGGGTGATCAGCGGCCCCAATAATCCATAGATAAATCGCGGATGGATGTTGACGATGTCGGTGTCTATCCAGATGATGATATCGCCGCAAGTCAGATAGAGGCTCTTCCACAAAGCCTCGCCCTTTCCGGATCTCACACCCAATTCAGGCAATACTTTTTGGTGTACATAAACCGGGATATCCAAACCCGCGGCGATCTCCCGTGTTCGATCGCTCGAATCGGAATCGATCAGGACGATCTCATCCAGGAGCGGTACCCGGTTCACCATTGCCTCTTTTACCGTCTGGATCACCCGGCCCACAGTCTCCTCTTCGTTGAGGGCTGGCAGGGCCAGGCTTACCTTCAGCTTTTGCTGGCGTTTAAGTTCCAACAAACGGTCCAGGTCGGCAAACTCTCCAGCGTGATAGGTATTCTCGCCAAACCACCTATCCACCAGGATCGAGATGGCGTTCTGTCCCACAATTTCCGTGTCCATGTTGGCGGGCAGGGGCCGTCGCGATTTTACGATGAGAACCCCCTTCGGACTTCCCCGCAAAACACTTTCGGCAACCGGCCCGATCGAAATCAATGACTCCTGCGGGCGCGCCGTTGCACCAAGCACCAATAGATCCGAATCCCGTGCTGCCGCCAGAATGGCTTCGGCCGGGTTGTCTGTCCTGATTTGTTCTCGCTTGACTTCCGGAAGATTCTTGAGCACCTTGTCGACCCCTTTGAAAGCAGGGTCGGCGCCTTGGGCGCCGGCTGGCGGCAGGAGATGCAGGGCGGTGATCGCGGATCGACTTGTCGTTGAGATGGCCAGCCCCAAACGTAATGATAGCTCCGCGTAGGGGCCGCCCCGCAGCGAGACCAATACGTTTCGAGGTTGCTCCGGAATGGTTCCGCCCGCCACGACCATGTCGCAAGGAGGATAACGCAGGGCTTGGCCGGCGCTCATATTTAGGATCGCCATGTTGGAAGTCTCGAGCACCAGCAGATCGGGCTTCTCATCCTGGACAACCTGGATCAACTCTTCCCAGGGCTTGTGAGATACGTGAATGCGCTGCAGCGTGTGCACGTGGCTTTTACTGGCAACGTCGCGAAGGATTTTGCGGACGTGTCGAGCTGGGAGGGCCGCGGTACTTAGAGATTCCTCGTTCGCGATTCCCACGATCCCAACCAGCAGGACGTTCGCCTTGCCCGCGATGATCAAAGCCGCGTTCAAGGCAGCCCGGTGGTCCGACCCGTGAAAGATCGGCACCACCACTTTTCGGAACAATCTCGTCGAGTAGCCTTTGCCCATCTTCTAGCCTTCCGCCAGCAACGGCGCAATCTTGGTGGCGTAGATTTGGTCCCACGAGTAGCTGCGCCTGACGCGCCTCCGGAGGGAAAAGGCGGAGCTTTCTTCCAGATAGGTTGCGATGAGGGCCGCAACTCGTATGGGATCATCGTCGGGAGAAAAATAGTGTGCGTCCGGCCCGCCCAACTCTCGCAGGGGCGGAATATCTGCGCAGAAGACGGGGATTCCAGCCAGGCCTGCCTCCAGGATGGGAATTCCAAAGCCTTCCTCCCGGCTCGGCAAGAAGAGGATGTCAGAGAGCCGGTAGAAATCGGAAACGACTTGATCCGGAAGCGATTGATTCGTCAGCTCCGCCAGGAACACTGCCGCGTCCTCGAGATGTAGTTCACGTCGGAGCGCAACTAAGTCTTCAAAATAACTGATATTTGCCGGGTTGTGTGGTCCAAGCGGGCCCGTCACGACTAATTTGGCTTCCCCAAAGTGATTTCGCAGTTTGGCCAGCACCCTCAATGCCAGCTCGATATTTTTCCGCGGCGTTATTCGAACCGGTAACAGCATCAGTGGCGCCACGGCTGGCAGGTCAAGCTGACCCATAAACTCCCGCGCTTGTCTGCCCAGGCTCAGGAAGCCCGCCACGTCTATTCCGTTTGCGATGACGTGTATTCTCCCCCTGGGGACGCCCAACAGCTCCGCCAATTCTTGCCGGCGCGGCTCCGAGATGACGACCTGAATCGCCTTTGGCCAATCCGTTCGCAACAGATCCCAGGGTCTTCCTTCATGTAGTTCATTCCTGTATCGCGGCGTCGTCCAGGCCAGATCGTGATGCCAGAGGATGAAACGGGGTTTCGAGCAGGAATCCGAGATTCGGCGAAGAGCGGCCGTCAGGGGCAGATTCTTGTTGAGCGAGCAAACGTTGTGAGCGATTAGGAAGTCTGCGTTCCGGAGGGTCTCCAGCAATTGTCCTTCTATCCGTCGCGACAGCGGCTCAAATTCTGCCGGCACGCGGCCCGCGTCCAGGTGCTTTTTGACTTCCAAAACCTCAGCCTGGCGGGAATCCGCCGCGGGAATCGCTATAAACGGAATCCGAGGGTCGGTTTCTGCGCCGCGGCCGGCGACGATCCGCACGCGGTGACCGGCCTCCGTCATGAGAAGCGCATGGTGGCCTATCACGCTCTCTACTCCTCCAACAATTGGGGGCGCAGCATAGTGTAGCAGGACAATATCCATTGATCAATTCATTGGCTGTGCGCCGGTTGGCCCAACTGACATCGTGCGCTGGGGCCGGGCAGCGTGTACGCGAATATCTACCTTTCCACCTCGAATGAGGTTCAAGGCGTAAGCCACAGTGCCTGATAAGGATTCAGGGTTATATTCAATGATTTCCCTGCATCTACGCGCTGATCCGTGATCAGGTCCCGCCACGCGCCGGCAGTTTTCGGGCGCATTCCCGCCATACCGACATTGAAATCTTGCGGCTGCCCACTGACATTATAAAGGCATAACACTGGCTTCTCGCTTGACGTTCGTTGCCGTACAAACGCAAGCGCGGAACCGCCGCTTTCAAGCACGCGTTGGCTCGCCCACGGCGAAAATGCGGGTTGCTCGGCTCGAACTCGTAATAGGTTTGACAGCCGCCGCAAAACCTGATTTCGGAGCGATTGTGGGTCGGCTAGCTCTGACTGCAGGGTATCCCGTTGCAGCTTCTGGCGATTGATGCTGCGGTTTTGACCCGACTGTTTTGCCCCTTCGGGCCAGCCTCTTGAACCAAACATGCTGTGGAAATAGATCGCCGGCAGGCCGGCAAGCGACAGAAGAATTGCGTGAGCAGCGACAAACCGGTCCACTTTCAATGGCAGCGTCTCCCACTTGTCTGTGTTGTCGAGCGCGTCATAGAAGTTGATGTTCAGCTCGTAGAGGCTTTGGGTCCCGTCGGCATTGCTCTTGTACGAGATCAGGCCGCCGCGTCTCTGCATTGCCTGCGCCAACGCTTCGATCTCTCCCTCTGGCAGAATGCCGCGCAGCGGGTTTAGGCCAATCCCATCGTGCGATGCCAGGAAGTTCAAGAAGGTAACTCGTTCTGATGGCAAGCTCAGGCCGGCAGCCCACTGGGAGAGAACCTCGGCACTGCCCGTCAGGAAGGCGTGCAAAACCAAGGGTGGCAGTGGGAAGTTGTAGGCCAATTGCGCTTCATCGGTGCCGTTGCCGTAGTAGGAGATATTCTCAGGCTGGGGGACATTTGTCTCCGTGATCAGCCTCACGTGCGGAGCGACCTCGTCCAGGATCGCCCGGATCAGCTGCACAATTCTGTGCGTGTTCGGGAGACTAATGCAACTGGTTCCGGTTTCCTTCCACAGATAGGCTACGGCGTCAAGCCGCAGGAACTCAGCGCCTTGACTTGCATAGAACAGCAGTACGTCCACAATTTCCAGGAACACAGCCGGCTCGTGGAAATTCAGATCGATTTGGTCGGAGCTGAAGGTAGTCCATAACGTCTTCTCGCCGGCGGCGGTCGGGAAGCGCGTTAGGAGCGGCAGTGCGCGGGGTCGGACCACCTTCGAAAGGTCGGGACTGCCCTCAACCTGGATGAAGTAGTCGTCATAGGGGGGTGTCGACTGCCGAAAATCTTGAAACCATTGGCTGCTGGCCGAGGCGTGATTGATGACCGCGTCGAACATCGGTCGGAAGTCGCGCCCAATGCGTTGAATGTCTTTCCAGGTCCCATACTGCGGCGAGACAGCCCTGTAGTCAATTACGGAGAAGCCATCGTCTGACGACCATGGATAAAAGGGCAGGACGTGGATTCCGCTCATCAGGCCTTTCAGATAATGTTCGCAAAATTCGGCCAGGGAAAGGAGCGCAGGCCGCCCCAACTCTTGAACCTGGTCCGGGTACGTGATTAGAATCGCGTCGCGTTCACTTAGATCTGTGCGCGGTGGTTTTCGTATGCGACCACGGTAGCCCTCCAGGATTGTCTCCAGGCGGTCGAATATCGCCGCGCTGGCGGCCTCAGCGTAGATCTGCAGCATTAAGCGTCGAATCTTCTCACTGGCCATGGAAGGCCCCGGCAATAGGGCTGCCCTTGCTCAACATCCGGCGGCTACTGTTGTGAAGCCGATGAGGAGCCTGACGTGGCATCCTTATACAGCTCTATGTTTACGCAATGGGGCAGCCGTTCGCCCTTCAGGCCGGCGATCAGATTTTGGGCGGCGAGATAGGCCATTTGATCGCGGGTTCGCCTGCTTGCGCTTCCCAGGTGTGGAACGATGATGCAGTTTTCCAGCTCCAACAACGGGCTGTCAACAGGCAGTGGTTCGGGATCGGTTACATCCAGTGCGGCCGCAAAAATCCGCCGTGATTGCAGCGCATCCAGTAACGCGGCGGGATCCACCACAGCGCCTCGTGACGTATTGACCAAAATCGCATTGGGTTTCATCCTGCTTAACGTTTGTTCATTAATCATGTGACGCGTCTCGGCGGTAAGCGGGACGTGCATTGAGATGAAGTCCGACTCTTTAAGGAGAGTGTCGAGATCCACAGGTTTCGCGCCGTGGAGAGCCGATTCGTTCGGATCGCAAAAGATGACCTGCATGTCGAATCCCTGTGCGCGTTTGGCCAGGGCCTTTCCGATTCTACCAAAGCCGATGATCCCCAGCGTCGCGCCGACAAAGTCCGCGCCGAGCAGCAACTGCGGACTCCAGGTCTTCCAACGTCCGGCCCTGACATATTTCTCGCCCTCGACGATCCGCCGGGCGGCCGACAACATCAGGGCGAATGCCATGTCCGCGGTGGCATCCGTCATGGCACCGGGTGTGTTCCCTACCGGTATCCCGGATGCGGTAGCCGCCGCAATATCAATGTTGTCTACGCCGACTGCCATATTGCTTATTACCTTCAAGTGCGGTGCGCATCTTAGTGCCTCTCCATCTATCTTGTCTGTTAGCAATGACAGTAGGCCTTCCGCCTCGCTCAGGTGACTCAATAGGGCTTCCCGGCTCGGCGGCAATTCCTCCGGCCAGATGTCCGCGTTGCAATAGTCACGGATAACGCTGAGACCTTTCTCAGGAATGATACGTGTTACGAAGACTTTTGGCTTGGCCATGGGCGAAGTATACTGCAACGGTGGACCTTGCCCGGTTTGAGACGCATAGCCTTCGCGATCCGCGCGTATTGCGCATCCTGGCTGGCGGGATCGAGGCCGTCGACCCGGCCGACATTGTGAAAAACTATTTGGCAGCGGCAACCCTCCCGGATCACGCCAGAGTCTTCCTGTTGGGAATTGGAAAAGCTGCCGAGCCCATGACGTTGGCCGCGGCAGCTTTTCTGGAGAATTTTTCAAGGGCCCTTATCATTACCAAGCACGCATCTCTCCAACCAATGGAGAACGTTACAGTTATGGTAGCAGGGCACCCGCTTCCTGATAAGCGCAGCCTTGCTGCCGGAGCCGCTGCCCTGAATTTCGTTTCGGGTTTGAACGAAAACGATTTATTGATTTGTCTGATATCGGGCGGCGGATCGGCATTGATTGCCGCGCCGCCGGCAGGCATGCTGCTTTCAGACCTGCAGGCCCTCACCGCCTCCTTGTTGGAAAGCGGCGCCAACATCGAGGAGATAAACATCCTGCGTAGTCGCCTCGATCGGCTGAAGGCCGGAGGGCTTGCCCGGGCAACGAAAGCCAGGGTTCTCGGCTTGATTCTGTCGGATGTCATCGGCGACCGTCTGGAAGCGGTTGCGTCAGGGCCGACAGTAGCGGCTTCAGGCACAAACATGGATCCGCGTTCGATCTTGGACAAGTACGGGATCCGTCCGAACCATACAATCGCTTCTCTGCTTTCGGCAAAATCACCCGTCTATGACTTTGCGTCCGGGCGCATCCAAAACGTCCTTGTCGGAAACAACAGGATTGCCGCCGAAGCTGCCAGGGACGAGGCCATTCGGCAGGGCTTTCGTACAAAAGTCATGAGTACTGAGCTGCAAGGCGAGGCCCGATTCGTGGGGCAGGCGCTTGCCAAATCGTTGAGGAGTGATTTAGAGAAGAGCGCCCGGCCATTTTGTTGGATTGCCGGTGGCGAGACCACCGTCACGCTCAAGGGGGACGGCAAAGGCGGTCGTAACCAGGAAGTGGCGCTTGCGGCAGTAGACACATTGGACGGCTTGCAGGATATCGCCTTTGTCTCGCTCGCCACCGATGGCGATGATGGTCCAACGGACGCGGCCGGCGCGGTTGTCACTGGTGAAACACACAGCCGGGCACGGAGCCTCGGCATGGTTGCACAGGAGTTTTTGGCCCGGAATGAACTCGTACACTTTCTTCGCATCACTCGACGATTTGATAAAGTCCGGCTACACGGCAACCAACGTAAATGATCTCATGTTGCTCTGCGGCCTTTGAGGGATTTGCGGGTCGAGGGCTGGGGCGACTGACAGACGGTGATTTCGCCTGCTCCACTGAGCAGCTTTGTGCCTCGAAATCCAAAATCTCTCAGTTGTACCTAAACAAGGATAGGGGCGATTGAGGAGTATTCTTTGATAAAATGAACCTCGTGGAGAAGATCAAACAACCGAATTCAAGAATGTGTTTTATCTGTGGGATGGAGAATCCGATCGGACTGCATCTGCACATCTATGAGACGAAACCAGGAGAAGTGGAAGCCGCGTATGTCGCGCCCCCGCACTTTCAGGGCTACCCGGGCGTGCTTCATGGTGGGATTGTAGGTGCAATATTGGACGAATTATCCGGCCGCGCGCATATGGGATCGGATCCCATGACGCCGCGTTTCATGTTTACCGCCAGGCTCGAAGTCAAATACCGCAAGAATGTGCCGATAGGCAGACTCTTGCGCGTGGTTGGCAAGGCGGGAAAAACCAGGGGCAAAACCGCGGAGGCGTGGGCGGGGATCTATGACGCCCAGACGGATGAGCTGCTGGCTGAAGGCAGTGCCTTGCTTGTCAATGTGCCGGAGGAGCAGTTTAATCTATCGAGCCTGGATGAACTGGGATGGAAAGTCTATCCAGATTAGAGCTCGCCGCTGTTTCGGCTCCGTAGATTCTTTTCCGGTTTTGCACCCGCAAAGAATGTCGCTCAGAATTTCCCCTGTATGTTTCAGGTGTTACGTTCCCTCTAGTTTGTCGGAGCTGCCATGATAACTGCCTACCACCGTCCACAGAGTTTTGAAGAAGCCTTGGCGCTGATTTCCCGTGCCGCCCCGCGGACCTTGCCCCTAGGTGGCGGCACGGTTCTGTCTCACGGGCAATCCGATGACGTCGAGGTGGTAGACCTGCAAGCGCTGGGCCTTAGCCACATTACGCAGCAGGGCAACAATCTCGTAATCGGGGCCGCTACGCCGCTGCAGCTGCTGCTTGAGCATGTCCACGCCCCTCAGGCCCTGCGGCGCGCTTTGAAGCTGGAGGCGCCCCTCAACATCCGAAATATGTCCACGCTCGCCGGTGCGATAGTGGCATGCGATGGTCGTTCCACTCTCTGCACCGTGCTGCTTGCCCTGGATGCAAAACTTACCGAAGTAAGCAGGTCGGCCGACGGGAATGCCCATCAATCAACTATTCGTTCTCTGGGAGATTTTCTACCGCTTAGGCCCCGAATCTTGCCTGGAAAACTGATCACTCAGATCGAGTTCCCGCTCAATGCCAGGCTGGCATTTGAGTATGTTTCCCGTACCCCCGCAGACAAACCCATTATCTGCGTTGCTTTGGCTCAATGGCCGTCCGGTCGGACGCGTCCGCGGTCGGCGGCTACGGCGGATCGCCTGCCTTGGCCATGGACGGAACCGAGGCCGAAGGCGCTGAGAGCGCTGCACGCAATGCCTGTCATGACGCTCGCGACGATCGAGGTTCGGCCGAATATCGAATGGATGTCGCCGCAACACTGGCGGCAAGATGCCTGGCCAGCTTCAAGCCCTCATCCTGACGTCACCAATCCGCCGCCTTCTCATATTTCCAAAGGACGAGCATCTCACCCGCCGCCTCCTTGAAAATGGCCTTGTCGCGTGCTCCAAACAGACGTTGCCAATTTCCCATTTGTCCCTTCGGAAGAAAGGATGCAATACCTTCGTTGCGCTTTGTCTGCCACTCCTGGTCGGGATTGGATGACAACTCAGCCTTCACAGCGTCCCCCAGGGATTTGCGGATCTTTTTCACGCCGAGAAATTGCCACAATTGCGATAGCTTTTCCATTGAGTTGGCTAGCACGTCTTCATAGCGCAGCGCGAGATAATTCTGGCCAAACAGTCTATTGCCTTCTTCTGAGGTCTCTTCGAGATCGGTTGCCCAGCCGGTCGCAACCCGGCGGATGAAAGCCTCGGTGAAGATCGAGCGCCTGCCATCCATGAAGGCTGTCGGATTGCCGCGGAGTTCAGCAAGAATGCGTTTGTCTTGGGCGCTCAAGAACTTGGACTCCTCCACAAAATTCCGAAACCTTTCCGAGATGAGTACATCTCGTCCGTCACGGACCAGATAGATCAGCTTCGCATCCGGATAGACCGCGTATAGATCACGCACGGCCTGGCCGTGGATCGTGGATAAAGGGCTTTTGTCTCCCACGATCCGTTTTCCGACGCGCGCAGCCTCACGCTCCATAATGAAGTCCGCCGCCGCCCGCAAAATGAGGGGGGACATATCGCGGCCGCGGTTCCATCTGTTCGACTTCCGCGCCAGCCATTCCTCCGCCTCGGGTGTATCCACTAACGACTTCAGCAAGGGCCGTCGCGTAAAGAAGTGTGCCTGATAGTTGCAATGAACCTCAGGGTGCAGTCGGACTAGCCGGGCAAGCAGAGTTGTCCCCGAGCGCGCATGGCCGAAGATGAAGAATTTTTCCCTCGCAAAGAACTGTTTGATTTCATGGACTTCTTCGGCCGTAATCGCAGGTACCTGGCCGCGCCGGCGTCTTTGGCGGTCGCCCTTGAGCAGAACGCGGGTCGCGCCCCTAATTCGTGAAAGCATTCGATTGGCTCTCCAAATCAACGCTGCCAGTTCAGCAGCACCAGCCCTGCCAGGCAAATGAGTATTCCGGCAAGATTGATCCAACTCAATTTGTCTTTGAATAGGAAAATCGCAATAGGCACGAGGATCAGCGATGCCACAACATTGACCAATACGGCTGCGAGCCCGATGTTCCAGCCCGAGCGGTAGACGAGCAGAAAGCCGACTTCCAATCCGACCAGGGAAAGGGCCAGCACATAACGGGCCCAGTTGAGTTGGCGGAGCGCAGCCCCCAATCCATTCTGAGGCGGCAGAAAGAAGAGCAGGATCAGACACAGCAGCAGCGAGAGCACGTAGGTCACGATCACAGACACAATAGGGTTCACGGCCGCGGGGATTTGCTTCTGGGAAAAGTGATATAACGCGCTTGAACAAATTGCCAGCGTGATGGAAAAGTAGAAGAGGGGCATGTGTCGTTTTCCAGCCATGGCTTTTCTATCCGGCTTAATGCCGCACGAGATGCGATGTCAAAAGGAGTCTCCGGCTCGCACATTGCCTCGAGGGCTTTTTCCCCGAGCCAATCATCATCCGATCGCGTAGACGGCTGCGCTTTCTCGGAGGGCCTTCCATCGGGCAGGCCTTAGCCCCGCCTCCTCATTGCCCCGGCTTGAGGCCGATCACCTCGGTGCCGATCAGGATCCCGTAATTCGTACCCGTGTCCGTCATGCACATGTCGTTGGGTGTCCGGGCCGTTGAAGGCTTTTGTCCGGTTACCCAGCCAAATCCCCAGTAGCAGCCCGCAAGCAGTTCCACGTCCGGCGAATTGTACGGCCCCAGGACAAATCCATAGGTGGCGCACTCTCCAAGACTGTTCGGTGTCTCCATCCCGAGGGAGAGATTTACGCTGCCCTTGGATTGATTGATGAGCTTTACTTGCACCTGGTCCCCCTGCGGCTTTGCCGGCGGGGGCTGGCTGCAAGTATCTGATGTGGGGCTGGCTGCCGCAAGGTTGATCGGAGGAAGGTTGACGGCCGGAGTCAGAAGGTTGGAAGCCAGTGTGGGGAAGGCCGCTGCTGTCGGCAGTTGTGTCTCAGTGGGTGCAGGTGTTGTGGTAGGCATCGCGGTTTGCGTCATGGCCAGCCCTGTCCACGCCAGAGCCACGCCGGTCTGCTGTATGTCCACAACGCTCAACGTTGGAGCCGCCGCTGAACCGCAGGCGCCCAAAACCCCTATGAGAACCAGGGAAACCAGGCTAAGAGCTTTTCTAGTCATTCTTTACTCCAAATAATCCCGGAAGAATCTACGCGCTTGATTCTGGGGGATAGAAATCAACAAAACGGCGGATTCGTCAATCACAATGAAAGGATGATGGGCCGCACCTTCGCTTCTAAAACCTGCGCTCTATTTTCTCACGGTTTCTTCCGTCAAGATGTCGAGGATTAGTCTTCCAGTTCGTTTCCCGGCCGAGGCATCGGTGAAGGTAATCTCCCGTTCCACGAATTCTCGGCGCTTACCGGAGTCTCTTGACGGCTCCATCAAATAGGAGTTGAGCGCCTCCGCGAGTTGGCTCTCGTTCTCCGCCACAAGGCCGGCATGAGCCTGTCGAAATCTCTGATGAGTGGGCCAGTTGCCAATCTTCTTGAGAGAAAGTGAGTACTTCCTGGGTTGGTTCCATCCGCCGGGCCGATCAATTACGGCCGCAACGATCGGTTTGTCGTGCACGGCGCATTCGACCACCATGGTCGAATAGACGGTCACGAACACATCGGAGTATGCCATCATCGACGATTTTTCGTCCATGTCCTCGCCGCTGTAATAGCCAAGCGAGCCGCCTAACGGCACTGGTTTTACCACATGCAGGTGGGGATATTTCGCCTGCAACCTCTCGATTCTATCGTGCTCCTCGGCAAAAATCCGGGGCTTGTCCTGAAAATGGCTTGGATGGAGGCGCACCAGAAGCTGCGAGGGCTTGCAAAGCGAATCGGAAGAAACCAGACGGGCCAGCGCCTCGACATTTGGAAGATTGGGTGCAAAGTGGACGAAACTGCTTGCATACGAGATTAACTTCCGTGCGGGGTCGAGACCGTGCAGCCTGAAATAGGCTTCTCGCGGCAGGAGCCATTCTCTCCGAACATACCCATCATACGAGGGCATTCCGGAAATTTGCACACGCCCAGGATCCCAATCCGAGCCGAGGACCAGTTCTTGCTTTTGGAGTTCGGACCAGCAGAGTGCATAATCCACGAATGCGCCCGGTATTGCATAGCTCGATGGATTATCCCAGCCGACGATAACCGTCATGGTTGCGATCCCCCGACGCCAGGCTTCGCGCAACAGGTAACGGTCCAGCCGCCAACCGGGCGTGGAGGCGATGACAAGGTCCGGCTGATATTTCTCAAATAGATCGTCATACAGCCCCGGATCGGGAACGAAGCCGCTCTGCGCCCGAATCAGCAGCTTGCGTACAAAGGACAAGTTGCGCAATGCTAAAGTCCAAAGCGCGGCAGGCAGCCAGACCGCCAGGCGAAACTTCCAGGAGTTCTCCGCCCAGACTTCCCAGATATGGCTGTCCATTGCTCCTGTATTTATCCGCCGGGAACCGCCCACCCGGCGCAGATAAGCGAGGAGCCATTGCCGGCGGGGTTGGACCGACCGCGCGTAATCGTTTGCCTGCCGAAGTCGCAGGCCTTCTACGACAAGACCCGGCCGCGCAAAGCGTTTCGCAATCTGATCCTTGATTTCGTCGTCGGTCAGCAGGATGACCTCGACGCCCGCAGCAAGCAATGTCGGGACGACATCGCTTTGCAGGAAGTAGACAATAGCCATTCCATGATCCGCGGAGATAAAGATCCTATGGGGCATGATTCCTTTTGCCGGCCTTGTTTGCAGGGAAGATGAAGCCAGGCTGCCGCCCGGGAGGTTTAGCTGACCGCCCTGGGTATCTGGCCTCTTCCAAAAGAGCTGGGCTAAGAATAATACCAATTGAAAATCTTGTTGTAAACCGCGAGCAGAATCTTCTTGATCGGTCCCAATTCCAGGACCCGTTTTGCCATAGAGCGGTCTCCCGGCTGCTTGCCGCCTTTCAATCCGGCTCGGAGATTGCCGACTGTGTTGCTCATATTCATCGCCAGCGGGTCAGAAACCATCAGCCGCAAGAAGCCCGCATCGTTCACAAACTTGTCAAGTTGCCTAACCTGCCCCATGGGCCTTTCCATTTCGAACGGGAGGAATTTCTGTAACACCGATTTGAAGGCGGTGAATTGCCAGTGTGACCCGCCTGCGAACGCCGTAACCCCTTTGTAGGAAATTCGCCAGTCTCGCGTCTCGGTATAGACCTTCCGATTTTCCTCCTCAGACTGTCCCAGCGACAGGTTGAATTCAAGAAATGTCTCCCACGGAATGAATTGGCCCTGCTCGATTCTTGCGCCGTCCGCCCGCTTGGCCCAGGAAAGTGTACGGCTGTAGAATTCCGGCGGCGTGCGGAACGGGCGCGCCGTAACCATGCCCACCTTGGGGAAGGTCTCAAGGATTTCCACGGAGCGTTCCAGCCAGCGCGGCGAGAAGAGCACGTCGCTGTCCGCATAGGAAATGATCTCGCCCGGCGCGCCTGGGAGAATGACATTCCATGCCCCGCCCTTGCCCACATTTTTCTCCGAGAGAATGAGATATTGGATTCTGCCATCCTCTTTCTCATTGACCAGATAGTCGCGCACCTCGGCACAGGAGCCATTGTCGAATACCATGAGATCAAACGGTAGACCAGGATCCGTGCGCATCGTCTCCAGGCAAATCTTCAAAACATCCAGGGTCTCAGCGTAGAATCCGCTCAGGAACGGAATGTAGTTGAGCAGCGCCACGGTAATCCGTTCGGGTTTAGCCACAGCGTTGACAAATTTGGCGGGGTTTTGGCCTTTGCGCATGCTATCGTCCGTGGACAATGATATCGAGTTCGCGGATTCGGAAAAAGGAACAACCGTAGTCTTGCGATTGCGGTTCCGAATTCCGCGATCAGGATTTTCCAATCCTTAACATTCTTTGTATTCTCTTCTTCCATCGCTTTGGGCGAGCCACTTCCTCGATCATGTCTGCCGGCAGGAAGAAGAATACGGATCGAAGGAAGAGTTCCACGCCGCGCATGAAGCGCAAGTACGACAGCCGAGGATGGGCCAGTTTGCCGTTGCTGAGAGAGTAGGTGGCGTCAAGAATCGTGTATCGGACCGCAGCTTCACCCCCCGCAAGGCGGATGTTGTCGTTGGTTTCTGGGAGCGTGTAGTGTGGTTCTCCGCCCGGCAGATGGCCGTAGTCATGGTCTTGATGAACGATCAATACCGACGCTGTGCAATCAATGACGGGCCATTTTTCCTTGCGCGCTTCACAGATCATCCAATTATCCCAGCCCGCGCGCCCGATGGCAAAGTCCGGAACGTGCTGGAAGCAGGCGCGCGGGAACAAGAAATAATCGGATCCTGCTGGACGATGCAATATGCCATGATCCCGAACGCTGGCCCGGAGACGGTCCTCCCACCCTGGCGAAAACTCGAGCGGCTCCGTGATCTCTGCATCCCATCGTTGGCTGAGCATGACAAATTCTTCTCTCAATTGCCTGGAGCATTTCGCAGCCTCCACGAAGTCCGCCATTAGCAGCATGTCTGCATTGATGATGCACAGAAGCGGGCTGCCGCTATTTTCACGGGCCAGCCGAAACATGGACGAGACCAGCGGCGTGCCGTTGGCGTTGCACTCGACTTGATCAACGTGTCTAACCCCAAGTTCCTTCGCCGCCTTTGCCAAACCATCCTCTTCCCCAAGCAGGAGAACCTCGGTATCGGGAAGGTGTGTCCACGAGCCAATCGCATTGCATTGAATCGTTGCAATATGTGGATCGATGAAAGGCTTGGGAGCGGAGAAGAGCGTGATTAGAGGCATGGTGGGACGTTACGGAATGAACCGGGAACGCGGCGCCCTCTAGCGTTTCAGTCCCCGCATATCGATGTCCGTTAGCGTTTTGTGCGAGACGTCCGCGTTCATCTTCATCAACTGCGGCTCGCGATGAACCAGATCCAGTATCTCGATCCAGGAAAAATCATCCCTCCCGTCGAAATGCAGGTAGACAACCCGTATGAACTCCAGGTCCTGAATGGTATCCACTGTCCATCGATAGGAGCCATAATCAGGGTCATGACCGAGCAGGGCGATCCGAAACCCGCGGCTCGATCTTCCCGTTGACAGCTGCTTGCTCACGGCAGAGAGTTGAACGCCTTCATAGAGAAAGGGCAGCACATGTTCGCGGTGCTGGGGCTCGCTTGCTTCATGCCAGGAACGCTCCAGGGCCTCGAAGGTGCAGACCTCGGTGTCCAATCCGATCGGGTAGGTGCGTTTCCACGGAGGCGGAAGTCGGTTCACCGCCAGATCGAACGGATAATTATCACCCGCCGGCTCATCCCCGACAACTGTCTGTACCACGCGGTCAATCAACTGTGGATCGATCACCGGGCAGTCGGCCGTGATGCGCACGACAACGTCCGCCTTCGCCTGCTTCGCCGCTTGATAATACCGATCCAGCACATCAAATTGGCTGCCGCGCACGACCGGTATTTGGTGCGCCTTGCAGTATTCCATCACCGGGACGTCGGAGGCCTCCGATGTGGTCGCGACCAGAGTCAGCGCGACGCTGGCCGCCCGCGCTGACCTCGTATAGACTCGAGCCAGCATCGGCTTCCCGAAGATGTCACGCAGGACCTTTCCCGGCAGCCGCGATGAGTTCATGCGCGCCTGGATAATCGCCACAACTCGTGCTGTCATTCTTCTTATGTATCCTTGGGAGATTGTGTCTGCATTTGGTCCTGGAGGTCCTGTATTCTTCGCTTGTGGCGCACCAGCGCCCAGCTGCGGCTGATTACAACGGGCAGCATCAACAAGACGCCCAACAGAACCCCGGCGCCCAGTGTTGAAACCATGATGATGCCAATTGTTCCGTGAATCGGATGTCCAAAGAGGTTAACCTGGATCATGGTCAGGTTGTAGTTGGCGAAGAAGACCGCCAGAATGGTAATCGCCACTGCAAGAACCAGCGAAACTAACATGCATACGTCCTTTCGTCAGCGAAGCCGGGCCGCCTGTTCATAGGCCTTCAGCAAAACCGCAAAATTCTTTTTCCAATCAGCCCGCTCCTCGGCGGACTTGCGGGCCGCCATACGCACTTTCGAGCGTTTACCTCTGTCGGAAATAGTCGCCAGAATCTTCGACGCCAATGCATCCGCATCCCCATCCGGAAAAAGCCATCCATTGTACCCTTCTCTCACCCACTCCTTGTTCGCCGGAATATCCGAGACCAATACCGGCAAGCCGCAGGCAAGTGCCTCCATCAACGACACCGATGAGCCATCCACGTGAGAAGGCGAGATATAGAGATCTGCCATATGATACCAGCCGCGGCAGATCCGTCTGCGATATTTGTCCGCCGAACTGTGTGCGTTCCAACGCATCTCCCCTTAACAAGATTTGGCGGATGGTCTGTGCTTGAGAGCCGCCGCTCAGCAGAAGTAGGTTTACGTCCTCCCGCTTCTGGAGGACTTTGACAAAGGCCTTGGCAAGCACATCCACGCCATACTTCGGCTCCCACGAACGATTGCAAAACAGCGTGGTCGACCTCCTTTTCGCGCCGCGGCGATCCGCGGCCGATATTGGCTTAGGTCGACACCCCACGGAAATACGGCGGTGCGACCAGGATTCATGCCGTAGTAGATCGCCCGGTCTCGAGTAACATTCGCATCAGAGACAAAGAACGTCGAACGCTTGAGAGTGTATCGCGTAATGTTTCTCCACCAGCCGTTCCGCTCCGCATCCTGCATCAAGTCAAATCCCCACGACATCGTCAGGATCGGGCGAAACCCCGATAAGACCGACATGAAAGCACAGGTCTGAATGGGGCCAGCATGGATCAAGTCGGGCTCAATCGTACGTATCACGCGTTTCAAGTCGAGAACCAAATGCGGGACGGCGCTCCAACGGAACTTCCCATGCCCGCCCGCCCATGGGACAATCTCAATTCGGGCAGGAACCGCCCTGTCTTCAACCTGCCGAAGATTGTCTTCCAGCTTCAAATAGAAGATCTGATGTCGGGTGGCTGCCAGTGCTGACAGAAAGCGATGATCGTGAGGCGTGTAGCCCGTTGAGAAATAGATGATCTTCATATGGCGGCACAAAACCTACAGAAGCGAGGAGTTCGTGGTGAGATCCCGCAATTTTCGCTTTCCAATATGCACATTAGGCGCCCAGGTCTGTCCAGCGCAGTTCCTGTCCTTGTTTGAAATCATGCAATGCTTTTGTGCCAACAACCTCTCTGATTTGGTCAGGTTTAATAGCCCCTTGGGCAGCGGGACGCAGTACATCTATCATTTCGCGCGTGAAAGTCTCACCCGCTTTGATGTCTCGCGCAGCCCGCAGGCAGCGGCGTTGGACAATCGCCGTGTCCTGCTCATTGTCAGCGATGAATTTGTCGGAAGATCCCAAGGAACGCTCCAATATCCGCGTCTCTTCGACCATTTTTGCCCAGCTATCCGGATTCATCGCGAACTTGTGGTCGGGACCTTCGCGATCGTTATTGTCGGTAAAGTGCCGCTCGATGACGCGCGCACCCAGTGTTACCGCGCCAAGGACGGGGGCAACTGAGTGTGTGTGATCCGACAATCCCAGAATCACGTCAGGAAACATCGATGCGTAGGTTCTCAAGACGTTGATGTGCAGGTGGTCATAATTGGCAGGGCTGGCGGTGTAGTTCGTATTGCACTGCATTAGCACGAGCCGCTTGTTGATCTTCAAGATGGCATGGACAGCCCTTTGCACCTCACCGATGGTGGATGCGCCGGTCGCCACAAAAAACGGCTTGCCTTTGCTCGCCATTCGCTCCAGCGCCTCAATCCAATCTATCTCGCCTGAGCCCGCCTTGTAGATTTCGACGTAGGCGTCAAGGAAGTCGATGGCTTCGAAATCATATGGTGCTGAGAAATAGTCGATGCCTGCCTCGTTGCATTCTTCGGACAGGGTCAGCGTCCATTCAAATGGAATGGAAGCGGCCTGATACACCTCAAACACCGACTTCTTCCACGTGGCCTGGTGCGATACCTGACTGTCCATCTGCTTGAAGCCATAGTCTGAAACGATCCTGGGCGCGCTGAAATTCTGGAATTTTGCAGCGTCGGCTCCGGCTTCGCGGGCAAGGCGGATCAGCATTTTGGCGCGGGCCAGATCGCCATCATGATTTGCAGCGACATCCGCTATGAAATACGTGGGGTGCTTTGGCCCTATGAGACGGTTGCTAACCTGAATATCCATGTTTTCTCCTCCGGAGTTGAAGACCGTTGACTAGTCGTTTGATGCGCCAATTCGGCCAAGGTGTGTACTATCGAATGAGTCTGGGTACTTCAGTCCATATCCGAAGACGCGATCAAAGCTGGAATGACCAAGCAGAATAACCCCGGTCAGTTGCAGGAGGAGACTACCGGTAAAAGATCCTACTACGAATAATCCAATGGATACCGCCCGGTGATGAACTACGTTGTAGATGATTGCACCTGTCCGGGGCCCAAGCAAATAGCCGGCCATGCTGAGATCCGGAAGCATAAATAGGGCCGGATAAAGCCACCAGGTTTCACCAGGCCGCGAGAAGAGAAAGATGGATAGTCCAAATAGTCCAAATTCTTCGAAGTTCTTGGCGCATTCTTCACGATCAGCCGCCTTCTTGTTGATAATTACGGATTTTCAGTGGATAACCCTCTCCATCCTGTGCATAAAATCGGTCCAAACCTGTGGAAAAGCTGGGGAGGGCCACCTGCAATTCTGTGGAAACCTTGTGGGTAGACAGCCACAAGTTATGCGAGCGACGGGCTGCCAGGCTAGACTTATCCACAGATTGAGGCGAAATCAGCGCTTCATTTAGCCCGAACTTGCGTGCAATCTCCACCCCAAATTGATACTTCGTCATTGCCTGCGGCCCGACAACGTGATATACACCATGCAGACCCCGCACAAGCATCATGATCAAGGTTTCCGCCAGCTGGTTTGCCAACATCGGACAAAAGGTCACATCCGTAAAACCGTTCACGGTTCTGCCCGCCCGCAGATTGTTCAAGAAGAACTCGGCCAGGCTGCGTTTCCCGCTCCGCGACCAGCCGTAGAAGTTGACCCGCGCCACCAGGGCCTGCGGATTCACCTGCAACACTGCCTTCTCCGCCTCGTACTTTGTCGTCGCATAAACACCCCTGGGATTTGCTTCATCAGTCTCGGCGTAGACTCCGGCTTTCTGTCCGTCAAATACCGCATCTGTGGAAATATGTACAAGCCGAATCTTTCGCCGTGCACATATGTCCGCCAGTTGAGCTGGAAGCTCGGTGTTGACCTCGCGGGCGAGTTCAGGATTCCTCTCACAGGTATCCATGTCCGCCATCGCCGCACAATGAATCAACGCCTCGGGCCTGGCCTCTGTCATTACGCGAACGATCGCGCCAGCCTCGAGGAGGTCCGCCTGGATAACCGTGAATGGCGCGGATACCAGCGGGTTACGATCCACTCCCACGACTTCGTGGAATCGTGACGCTTCCAAGGCTAGGTTGACACCCAGCAAGCCGCTTGCGCCGGTAATGAGCAGCCTCATCGACAACTTAGCTCTCCACTCGGGATTAGGAGCAGCTCATCCTTCCAGTCTGCCGGCTGCATACAACCTCTCGAAAGGCTGGATCAGCTTCTGGATCCCCTCTACATCCAGCCATTGGCCATTGTTATCACTCGAATAACGGAAGCCATCTGGCAGCGTTTTGCCTTCATATTGCAGATTCCGTTCCCAAAGGGTCGCTGGCGGTTTGACGATGAACATGCTGTCGCGCTCGACCGTATTTCGCGCCTCATCTTCCGAGATCAGGACCTCGTGCACTTTCTCGCCCGGCCGGATTCCGATGATGGTCACGCCGGCCTTGGGGGCAATTGCTTTAGCAAGGTCAAGGACTTTCATGCTTGGTATTTTGGGCACGAATACTTCGCCCCCGTGCATCTGCTCCAGGCACTGGATGACAAAACGCACACCCTGCTCCAGGGACAGCCAAAAACGTGTCATGCGTGCATCGGTAATGGTGATTTTGCCGTTCTGGCGCTGCTTTAGGAACACCGGCACTACTGACCCCCGGCTGCCTACCACGTTCCCGTAGCGGACACAGGCGTAGCGCGTCGCCGATCCTGCCGCATATGCATTGCTTTGAACAGTGAGCTTTTCGGCGGCCAGCTTCGTCGCACCGTATAAGTTGACGGGGTTGACGGCCTTATCAGTGCTTAGGGCCATCACTCTTTTCACGCCTGCGTCCAATGCAGCTTCTACGACGTTGCTTGTACCCATGATGTTGGTTTTCACAGCCTCCATCGGGTTGTATTCGCAGGCTGGCACCTGCTTCAGCGCCGCTGCATGGACGACAACGTCCACGTCGTGCATGGCGCGCACGAGACGTTCACGGTCACGAACGTCGCCTATAAAATAACGGAGATTCGGCTGGTCAAAGCCCATGGCCCGCATTTCATGCTGTTTCAGCTCGTCGCGGCTGAAGATTATGATCTTCCTGGGAGCGAAATCCTGAACCATAATTTCGACAAACTTCTTGCCGAAGGAGCCGGTTCCACCCGTAACGAGGATCGTTTGGTTATTCCATTCCATAAGTTCTCCAGAAGTGCCCACGGGACGCTCGCGGTCCATAGAAGGTGAACGCCGCGATAATCCTCTATTTCTTGATTACGATTAGCGGATATTGTCCGTTCTCGGCAAAATAGCGAGGAAAAAGTTCTTCCAACCAAAATACGAGGCGCAGGAATGCCTTGCCGCCCAGCTTCGGCCTTACGAACCAGCGCATAAATCTCGGGCTGAGGCTGCGCCACGGAAATATTTCAACATCAAGCCCGTTCAACTCACTTTTCAACCAGCCAGGGGTCATTTTCTCAACGTGAGTTCCCGCCTCTTCGGGCTCTGACTTCCAATCCTTTTTCCTTTTCGCGGAGCGCCCGCTAAGCAGGCGTCCTAATCGGATGAAAGGCTCGGCCGCTCGCATCAACGTTGGGTTCTGCCAGCCGTTGATCACAACACCCGTCCGGCCCGGCCTCAGGACACGCCGCAGTTCCAGAAATGCCTGCCTCTGTTCATTCAGGCCCAAGTGATGGATGGCATGCATTGAAACGACGCCGTCGAAAGTTTCCGGTTTGAATGGCAGGTTTGCAATATCGGCCACGACATACAATCCGCGGCCATTCAATCTGACGCGAGCATCCTTGAGAGCTGTGATTGAGATGTCGGCGCATACGCGATACATATAACCGTCAGAGTACGTCAGGTATTCGGGCCACTGTACAGGGCCCGATCCCGCATCCAGCATGAGATCCCCTGTGGCCGCAATATGGCGGTTAACGCGAAAGTGACATTTGTGTATGTACTCGTGCGAGACAGGGCGCAAGTCTTCATAGCGCGCATTTTGATACAGGCCGTCGCTGATATGTGCCCAACCGAGCTCGTCGTAAAAATCTCGTACCTGCTGTTTCGTGTTCTCCATAAGTCACTCGTGGTTCAAACGCAGTGAAACCGATGGCCGGGCGGGCATGTTTTTATTTGGCACATCTGCATGCTCTACCACCGTATCTTCTCGCCTGCCAGATAATCGAACGTCTTGCCAAAAGCCTTCCTGCCCTCTGGCGAAAGCACTCGGTTCAGCGGCCAGACCTCCACATCCTGCCAAAAGTGCATCAGCCGCCAGGGAAAATCTCGTGGAAATTCAAAGAAGAAACAGTAGGCGAAATTCCAGGCGGCCTCCACCTGCGGTTCCGATAGGCGATATCCATCCGGGTCAGCCAGGACCTCTCTCAGCAACGTGAAGTATTCTTCCCAGCTGGACGGGTCAAAGGTAAAGCCCCGTCCGCGGTAGGGTGTGTTCCCGGCCACAATGACGGGCGTGCCCCGCATCGCCAATTCCATGCCAACGGTCGTTGTATATGCGAGGCCCAGGCGCGCAATTTCCATGATGTCGTAAGTATTTGTTTGCTCCATTGGGCCGATAACATGGATGTGATCTGGTCTTATCGGCAAAGCACGCTCGATCAGAACCATCATTGACGGCCCCTTCATCAACCGTTCTCCCGGATGAAGACGGACGATCAGCTGAATATCCCGCCTCTGCGCGAAATATCGCAGCGTCTTCTCAATCCATTCTGCCATGCTGGTTGTGAAAATATTGCGCCCGAGTGTTAGGCTGTCGCCCAGCACATTGGCCGCCAGTAGCACTACCGGACGGTCGTCCAGCCCAAGGGTGGCACGCAACTGCTCGCTACCCACGGCTGGTGCGTCCTGCCAGAAACGGGTCCCCTTGCCGTATTTCCTGGCTGTGCTGCGCGCCTCCTCCAGGGCCGCGATTTTCTCCCGCTCTGTCTCAGACAATGGACGCTGGCAGCGCGCCTGCCAAAGTTCTCCCATATTCTGACGCATGACGATTTCGTTCTGTGATAACCAAATCTGCTCGCGCTGATCGTTGAACTCATAGGTAACGGTCATAATTCCCCGGTGCCGCGCTACCTGGAAGAAAACGCCCAGTTCTGTAACCAGTCCATTTGGAATAACTACCGTGTCTGGAATTTCGCTTTGAAGTAGATTCATCGCCATCAGGGCGGCGGCACGATTCCGATCCAGCCGCAGACGGTATAGTTCGGCATCGGGGTCAAAGTCCTCGACCTGCAGCGTATACATGGCATCGAAGGCGGCGGCTCTCTCCACCGCCTTCGTCAGCGAGTCGGGCAGTTGCCCGGCAGCACTGACGTCAAGCAATGAAACGCACTTTACCAGCCCGCTGAGAGGCTTCAACACGCGGCGGGTGTACAGCTCCTGCCGGCGCAGATCGAAGGCGTTGATCGGCTTGTCAAAATTCCCATAGGGCAGATAGCCGATGGTTACGTCGTGACCCATGCCTCGCAGAGCAAGTCCCACCATTGCAGCCTGTTCGATCCAAAAGTGCAGCGTCGCGAACAGCAGGATCTTCTTGCCTGCTAGGGCCTTGGCGGCGAAGGGCCGCGTCTGATCGACGGCGGCCGGGAGATGCGCTGCTAGTTTCTCAAGGTTGTAGCGCGTTTTCGGTCGGCCGTGGTGTACCGCATCATATAGGTCCGCCGCCATCGGCACACCGCCCAATAGGGACTTCACCGTTAGAGTCATTGATACTTATTCCACTTTCTCGATCTTCCACTCCAGCCGCGGACGGACTGAGCCTTGGCGGAGTTCTGGCCATTGAGTGCCCGGCGCACCGGTAATGTCCACATTGAAAGACAGCGCATTCTCTTCCATGAAATAGCGACGCACACCAAAAGAGCTGGCGTTCACGCCTAGCGCATAACGGCCCTCATTCAGGAAATCGGCGGGCAATATGCATCGACTGAAATAGTGGCCGGGCTTGCGCGCGCCGAATTGCTCAAATCGCGCCGCATCGTCCACGTCGAAGGCGGTAAGCACATATTCGCCGCGCATCGTGCTAAGGTACATGCCCACCCGCAAGCCTGTCAGCGGGGCCTCGAGCTGATATTCCCATTCGATGGTGGCCGGCTCTGTTGAGCGAACCGTGTCTACCACTTTCCCGCCCCGATCTTTGATCCTCAGAGCGATTGGCTTGAACGGCGCGGCAGATGCCGGGATTTCGTCCAGATCCCAAATTCGTTTGCCGGTATCAGCCTGTCCGGACGAGAGATAGAAGTCCACGGCTTCCTGCGTCGGTCCGCGCTTGATGAGCCGCCCTTTCTTCAGGACAATTGCCTCTTGCGTAAGCCGGAGGATGGCTGACATGTTATGGCTGACAAACAATACCGTACGACCCTGCTGTGCGACATCGCCCATCTTGCCGAGGCACTTCTTCTGGAATTCAGCGTCTCCGACCGCCAGAACCTCGTCCACCACCAGGATCTCTGGCTCGAGATGGGCTGCCACCGCAAAAGCCAGGCGCAAATACATTCCTGAGGAATATCGTTTTACCGGCGTATCAATGAACTGCTCAACCTCGGAAAATGCCACAATCTCGTCGAACTTCCGCGCAATTTCGGAGCGTTTCATACCCAAAACCGCACCGTTGAGATAGATGTTTTCCCGCCCCGTCAACTCAGGATGAAAGCCGGTACCCACCTCGAGCAACGACCCCACACGCCCGCGGACCGTAACAAGTCCTTTGGTCGGCTCCGTGACTCGGGACAGAACCTTCAGAAGAGTGCTCTTGCCAGCGCCGTTGCGACCGACAATGCCCAGCACGTTCCCTTCTTCCACATCGAAGGAAATGTCGTCCAAGGCCCAGATGAACGATGTCGAATTGCTGCCGCGCATGCCGTTCCCCCCGATTGCCCTGGCGAGCCGTATGGGCGTCATCGCCACATCCACCAGTACTTCGCGCAGCATGCCATAGCGGAACTTGGCCTGCGAGGCGCCAATGCGATAACGCTTGCTGAGATGTTCTACGTTGATGGCTCTTCTCATGCTAGATCGTATCCGCGAAAGTTCGCTCCATTGAGCGGAAATAGAACACGCCGCTGACTAGAAAAATCAGCGAAATACAGACTGACACGGCCATGTTGAGGTTGGGTCCTGTATTGGTTCCCAGCAAAGCCCAGCGGAAACCGTTCACGACGCCCGCCATGGGATTTAGGGAGTAGACAATTTGCCACTTGGCCGAGATGACCTTGGCAGAATAGGCAACCGGCGTAAGGAAAAGCCAGAACTGCGTCAGGAAGGGCAAGACGTAGTTCACATCCCGATATTGCACGTTAATTGCAGATAGCCAAAGAGCTACGCCCAAAGCCGTAATGACTGTGAGGAGCAGGAACAGGGGCAGGGTCCAGATCGCCGCCGTAGGCGCCGTTTTGTAATAAATCATCATGACGATCAAGATCAGGAACGCAATGGCAAAATCCACCAATCCGCCAAGCACGGAAGCCAGCGGCAGGACCAGTCGCGGGAAATAGATCTTCGTGATCATGTTCTGGTTTGTGGTTAGGGAGCGGCTCGCATTGTTCAAAGCTGCTGAGAACAGCCCCCACGGTAGCAAGGCTGTGTATGAGAAGATCGGATAGGGCAGTCCTTCCGTCGGGACTTTCGCAACTGTACCGAAGATGAAGTTGAACACCAGCATGGTCAGGACAGGCTGAATGATCGCCCAGGCTGCGCCCAGGAGGGTCTGCTTGTATCGCACCTTTATATCCCGCCAGATCATGAAGAAGATCAACTCACGATAGATCCACAGATCGCGCAGGTTTAGCGCAGTGATCCCTATCGAGGGCTTGATGTATATGGTTTCGGGTTGGTGAGCCAATTCAAGTGACTTTGCCATGATTATTTGATCTTGGCACGATTTTCTTTGAACCATTCAATAGTGCGGCGCATTCCCTCCTCAAAGGGGACCTGCGCCTTCCAGCCAAAATACGCTTTGGCCCGCGTCACATCCAGGCCTCGGCGCGGCTGACCATTTGGCTTCTCGGTTTGCCAGACAAGTCTCCCTTCAAACCCCGTATAACGGACGATCATGTCGGCAAGATCCTTGATCGAGATCTCGTATCCTGAGCCAAGATTGACCGGTTCAGGGCCATTGTACTTTTCTGCCGCTGTGACGATGCCATCGGCAGCGTCGGCCACATACAAGAACTCCCGCGTTGGCGAGCCGTCTCCCCAAACAGCCAATTCAGGCTCACCCCGTTCTTGCGCCTCGACGGCTTTTCGGATTAGGGCGGGAATCACGTGGGAGGTTCTCAGGTTGAAATTATCCCCAGGCCCAAAGAGATTGACCGGCAAAAGAAAAATCGCATTGAAGCCGTACTGCTGGCGATAAGCCTGGGCTTGGACGAGCATCATCTTTTTGGCAAGGCCGTATGGCGCATTGGTTTCCTCCGGATATCCCGTCCACAGGTCGTCTTCCCGGAAAGGTACTTGCGTGAACTTCGGGTAGGCGCAGACAGTTCCAATCGCTACAAACTTGCCCACCCCATTCTTATATGCCTGATGCATCAATTCCACGCCCATCATCAGGTTGTCATAAAAGAACTCTGCCGGATGCTCACGGTTCGCGCCGATCCCGCCTACATTTGCCGCCAAATGGATAATGACCACTTCGTTCGGATCTTTCCCTTTGAGCGCCTCATTGTACAGCTTGCGGACATCGACGGCTTCTACGAGATTGTAATCCTCAATGTGCGGGACAAAGACGTCGTGCGCTCCGCGCCGCTTAAGGTTCGCCGTGACAAAGGAGCCAAGGAAGCCTGCCCCGCCGGTAACAATTACCCGCTTGTTCTGCCAGAAATTTCCATCCATCTCGTCTCCAAGCCTCACGGCAGCCATCTCCCGACAAGGGCCCTGTCGGCACGCGAGGCATACCATTCACTGAACAATGAATTGAGCATTTCGATATCGTTCGTCCATAGGGTCGCGTATCAAGCCTGTCTTTATGGCAAACAACAGATCCCGAATGCCATCCTCAACGTCCAGGGTGGTTGCGAAGCCAAGTTCTCGCTTTATTTTCGCAAAGGACACCGTAATGTCTCGCATGTCCCCACCGAAGGTCAGGTCCTTGTATTCGACGACGGTCTCCGGCATCCGCTTCAGGACCAAATCCACGATTTGATCCTTAGTGTAATTGCCATCTTGCGTACCGAGGTTATAAACTTGCCCCCGAACTTTATCCATCGGCGCTTCCAGTCCCAGCACGATGCCGCGCACAACGTCCCGCACATGCACAAATGAACGCGAATAGCCCCGTTGATAGATCAGCAAATGCCGTTTTGTGTAGGCGTCTAGCACGAATTGATTGACGATCAGGTCGAACCGGGTGCGCGGCGAAATCCCGTATAGGGTTGCGAAACGAAATAGTAGCGGCGCGGCCTGCGCATTTGCCTGTCCGAGCAAGTATTCTTCCGCGGCAATCTTGGTTTCGGCATAGAGCGATTGGGGATTCAAAGGCGACTCTTCTGTCACGGGGGCGTTGTCGGTCATGTAGCCATACGCGCTATACGTGGATGAGAAAATGAACCGCTCGCTGCCGAGATCGCAAGCCTGCTCAAAAACGTGCTTCGTGGCGTCAACGTTGTATCGCCATGCCACTTGCCTGCCCACGGCCTGACATGCCGGGAAGCCCACGATCGCAGCCAGGTGGATGACAGCGTCGGGCTTGGGCCATTCGCCCCTGACGCTGTCTTTAACGGCCCGGAGTTCAGTCACGTCGGCTTTCACAAAATGGAAATTCGGATGGTGGAGAAACGGAATTAACGACTCTCCACCGAAAAGCAGGTTATCGACAACTGTTACACGAAAGCTTGCGCGCAGCAATTCTGAGGTCAGCAGCGAGCCGATATAGCCCGCGCCCCCGGTTATCAGAATGTGTTTTGCCCTGTTCACGCGGGCTCTCCCATGTTCAGCACAACCTTCCAACCCCTTAGTTCCAGCGCAGGCACCCCTGGGTCATCAACGACTACAAAACCCTGCTCGAGGCAGGATAGCTTACAAATATCAGCCACATCGCCGTCACCCAGAATTCGGACACGGTTGAAGCCGGCTGCTCGAATCACGTCCAGGTGCTCTTTAATCCGCTGGCGAGTCTTGTGATATAGATCAAATGAGCGCTCGATGTAATCAACCGTTAAGCGGGCTCGCAGCGCAATACCTTCGGGCGTGATGATATAGCGAAGTTTCTTTCTCTCCGCGCGTTGAACCTTCACGTACCCTTTTGCGATGAGCCGCTTAAGGTGCCAGTTGACCGTTCCAACAGCTACCCCAAGTTGGCTGGCAAGTGTGGTTTGATTGACGTCCGGGTCGTGCTCGACCTGTTCGAGCAGGGTAAGCTCGTGAATCGAATCTTTTGAGGCTGCCATATCTCCAAAATTCAGTGGCTGAATTATAACATAGACCTTTGCAAGGAAAGGTTCACCGCGTACAATCAAGCCGCCATGAACCCCATTGGTGCCGTCGACGCCGCCGCCCAATCCTACCAGGAAGCCCGTAGCACCCACTGGAATGCAATTGCATCCAAACGCGATGCCTGGAGTGGCTGGGGCGGCTCGTATCGTCGACGTCTTCAGCAGATTTACCGTTTCCTGGTCAACGCCGACAGCCGGGTGCTTGAAATTGGATGCGGGACAGCCGATCTCCTGGGCTGCCTGCAGCCGTCCCTGGGGGTCGGCGTCGACTTCTCGCCCGAAATGCTGAAACGCGCTCGCAAAAAACATCCGGGGTTAAGGTTCATTCAAGCGGACGTTGTCGATCTATCCACCATCGATGGCCCGTTCGACGTGGTCATCTTCTCGGACCTTGTCAATGACCTCTGGGATGTCCAGCGCTCCTTCGAAGAACTGCCGCGCCTGTGTACTCCGTCTACGCGGATCATTCTCAATTTCCACAGTGGATTGTGGCAGCTTCCCCTCACGATTGCGCAACGACTTGGCCTAGCAACTCCGATGCTTCCACAAAACTGGCTGACGCCGGAAGATGTCCGCGGGATGTTGGGCTTGGCCGGCTTCGAGGTCATCCGCAGTTGGCATGAAGTTCTCTGGCCATTTCCGCTCGGAGGCATGGCCAACAAATTCCTCGTCCGGTTGTGGCCATTCAAGGAATTCGCACTATCCAATTTCATGATTGCGCGCTTGCAGCCGCAAAGGATGCCCGAAGATCCGATGGTGTCCATCGTGATACCGGCTCGGAACGAGGCTGGCAACATCCAGGCTATTTTCGACAGAACCCCCTGTATGGGGCAGGCGACGGAATTGATCTTCGTGGAAGGCCATTCACGCGACGACACTTTTGCCGCGATTCAACGGGAAATTGAGGCACATCCGGACACTCGCAGCCGCGTGCTGCGTCAATCAGGCATCGGGAAAGCTGATGCCGTCCGGCTTGGCTTTGCCGCGGCTGAAGGCGACGCGTTGATGATTCTGGACGCAGACCTCACGGTACCGCCGGAGGACCTGCCGCGGTTCTACGAAGCACTGCGCTCCGGCGCCGGCGAGTTCATCAACGGCGTGCGACTTGTTTATCCGATGGAAAAGGAGGCCATGCAAGGCCTGAACTTTCTCGGGAACAAACTCTTCAGCCTGGCCTTCTCATGGCTTCTCGGGCAACCGATCAAAGACACCCTTTGTGGCACCAAAGTGCTGTGGCGAAAAGACTACGAACAGATTGCGGCGCATCGGTCCTATTTCGGCGATTTTGATCCTTTCGGGGACTACGATTTGCTATTCGGCGCTGCCAAACTAAATCGCAAGATAGTGGACCTTCCGATACGATACCGTGAGCGAACTTATGGCTCCACCAACATCTCCAGGTGGAAGCACGGGTTGCTGCTTTTTAGAATGGTCTTCTTCGCAGCCCGGCGGATGAAGTTTATCTAATGGCGGCGCGCACGTAGCGCAAACGACGGGACATTCGAGGCCGGCGCGGGGGCAATTTCCTCACTGGCAATTCCGTATATCCAAAAGCCTTCGAAAATCCTTCGTGTAATCTTTTTCACTGTGAATGCCGTTCACCTGGGCAACCTGCTTGACGCATGGAGCCGCGAAAAGAGACTGCTGCATCGGCGAGAGGCGGTTCCAGTAGTCGCTATCAAAGTACATATAATCGAATCCGGCGGCACGGATTTTTCGTGGATCGGGCGCGTCAATAAGGGCCTGCCAGGTCGGTGATGTCACATACCAGGTTGGCGACGAATTTGTGAAGCGACCAAAAACCGTGGGAGCCCGGTAGACCACTGGATCGAGCACCAGGGCCGCGGGCTCCAGTTTGTTCCAGTATTCCTGTGACATTTTGGCATCCATGGGCGTGATAAACGTTGAATACACAGGCTTCTGGATCGCGACCAGCTGAACACCGAACAGCACCAAACCCGATAACGTACTCGCCAAACCTACGGCAACCACCCCAACCCTCAACGCATCACTCCGCTGGCGGCCCCAAACCCACAGCAGTGGCACAAAATATAGCATGCAAGCAAAGAACCAATCTCCCATGAGGCGCGGGGTCGCTGTGAAAAGGGGTCCTTTGAAGGCAACAAACATTGCAAGGAGAGCACCCCACGAACTCGCGATAAGGGCGGCCTCGAACCATTCCCCAACTTTCAGTGATTTCCAGCCCCAGGCGAGAACCAGCCACGTTACGATCACCACTGGTCCAATCTCGACGAGGGCGGCAACCAGCTGCAATGGATCCACCACTGACAAGGACCCCAAATGGGCAGAAACGATGGCGGGTGGCCAGACGAAGACAGGTGACGTATCGAAATACGTGGCCTGGCGGAATCCCATCGTCAGTCGGGCGCGCAAGATTTCCGTCAGCATTCCGCCTTGAAGTGCAGCCAGCACGATGGCTCCTGCCATAATCGCTGCCCAGGCAAGAAGGCCGCGCGGGAATTTCATGGAGCGTTTCCAGATTATCCACCCGGCGGCGACAAGCACAAATCCTAATCCGACGAGCAGGAACGCGATCTCGTTGGCGATGGCAAGTCCGGCTAGTAGAGCAGATGTCAGAACGCTCGCGCTCCAATGCCTCCGGCGGTTCGTGGTTAGCAGCAGCAATAGCAGGATCAGGATCGCGGAACCGGAAATTCCTGTATATGCCATCACGTAGGGCTGGTTAATGCCTGTATAGAAAGCAAAGGGAAAGGGGAACGGCCCGGCTCCATCTATCTTCCAGGCGGACAGCAATGCCGCAGCCAGATTCGGAGCAGAGCTCGCTGCTGAACCGATGAGAGTCACGTGCGCTGAGATGGCATCGACCGAGGCCTGCGGGAGCAAAAGGAGCAGCCAGCGTGCGCCGCCGGCAAACGCCAGCATGAAGGCCGTGAAAAAGCTTGCAAGGCGGCTTCCAGTTACCCGGTAGCCCCAAAGCCCAGCGAGCACCAGCGGCAAGGCCAGGATAAGCCCGCGCGCCAGGTCAAGTGCGCTCCACGGAAACATGTTTCCAAGTCGCATGGCCTGTGCCGCCAGCAGCAACAACAAATAATGATATCCAAACTCCAGCGACGGGTTGAGCGCGAAATGTGGTGGAATATCACCGGCGGCCATCAGGGATACGGTTGGCAGATTTTGGTAATCGTCGAAAATCGCCAAGCCGCGCCCGATGGCGTTGAAGAGTAGCAGAAGAATACCGAGCAGTAACCATTGCCATGCGGAGACATCGAATCGCGATTCCGCGCCTAGGAATACATAACAAAGGATTCCGACTAAAAGTAGCAATCCTGCTGCAAGCCAGAACGCTGCCAGGACGGGCAACCAGTGCGCCAAAACGTTGGCGAGCAGCGCCTGCATGATGAGGCCGATCCCCAGGCCGACCATTGCAGTCTCGCCCCTGCGCAAGCGGAACAACGATGCCGCCAGAAGGCAGCCGCCGGTTACCCATAGTGCCGACCAAACCAAGAGCGAAACACCGTCCAATAGCAGCTTCATGGCTCTGCTCGCCCGCCAGGGCGCGAGGCAACGATCACAATCAATGTGACAGCGTCTTGTTGAATATTCCCACTAATAAATTCTGGACGTATGCGCCTGCTGACTTTCATGAAGCCGGCTGCGTCGCGCTGGAGAACTTTGATTTGGACCTCGGCAAAGTACTTGTCGAAGATCCGTCCGTAGTCCCACAGGCGCAGGCGGTTGTGGTTGCTGCTGGGGTTCAGCCAGCCGCGCCAGGTCTTGTCAGAATAGGTCAGCATTTCGAAAGGATATCGAAAGAAATGGTCGCGCAAATCCACGTAGTGGATATGTAAACCATCTGGACGGGTGAGCGAGGCCAGCGCCCGTGTGATGCCTTCAGCATCTTCCAAGTGTTCATAGACTGAGGTACTAACCACAACATCGACAGGCGGAAATTCCTGCGAAGGCTGGACCTGCCGGATATCGTCGCCCACTAATGTCATCTGTTCGGCGCGCACTCTCGCGGTTCCTCGCTCAAGCGTCAGATACTTCTCGTACTTGGGGAACAATTCCGCATTGTGAATGTCGTCCGGCGGCGCGTATTTATCGCACAGGACAACGTGCGTCGCTCCGGCTTCCAGCAGGCCAATGCCAATGTCGAATCGCCCGCCGTATCCAAAGACCAGGATACGTTTGTTCGTAAGCGATTGTCCCCGTGCCTCGAGAATCTCAACGTAGCGGAGGCCCGCAGCCTGCGGATTCGCAGTCTCGAGCCCTGGACGAATTATGATGGAGCGGAGCAGGAGAAAGCGAGTAAGTCGCTCCGGCAGGAAATGACGGAAGACGCGGGGAAAGAGGTAGGGCAAGTTCACGGTCACCGTCTAGGGAAGCACTGTGGCACAATCAACGGGACCCTGTCGGGGCGTCAATAGTTCTACCCGTACGTCAGCGAGGGTGTCTTTCTCATCGTAATAACAGAGTATGGGTTTGGCAACCCATTTCACCCAGGCGTTATTCTCTTCACCAAAGCCGTACTCACTATCTTTGATGGGCGTACGCAAGGGATCACTGATAATGAGGGAAAATCGGTGCGAGGCGAGGTCCTGGTAGAACGCATGAAAATACGAGGAGTTTTGGCTTAGGGCCTCATCCATCATGAGTTTCTTCTCGTACTCCGGGACAAGTCTCGTGTTCTGAATGTAACCAAATGTTAGAAGTTGGCGCTGGTCCATGAACAAGACATCTCCCTGTGCCTGGGCGGACTGGATGCCGGCGCGGAGTTTTTGCAGGTCAACTATTACCGCCTGGTCGCTCGGAAGCGAACCGAGGTCTTTCGGCTTTTGGACGTCGGCAAGCACCGCCAGCCAACTTGCATCCTTCGCGAAGCTTAAGGGACGCAGGGACATCAGCGGCTGAAACGCCGGAATAGCGATCAACAATAGGACGCCTGTCTGCATCCAGATAGTTGATTTTCGGATGTCGCCCAGCCAAGCTGCACCGCCCGCCCGCCATGCCAGGGCTGCGGCAAACAGGAGCCCGATTAGAAACATGTCCAGGTTATGCAAGTCCCCTCCGCCGCCGATCTTCGTGCTTACAATCAATCCCACAACGAGAAAGGCTAGCAAAGGCAAACTCAGCGCAAGCTTCTGAAGAAGACTGAGCCTCCAGCGGCTAGCCGCCAGATAGATCAAAACCGCCAAGAGAGGTCCGGCGGCGATGAGCAGGCCCAGCAGTATCCCGTATCCGTATGTGGCATTTGGAAAGAGTTTATACCAGAGCAGCGCCTGCTTGGTGGAGGCCGAGGTTACCGTTTCCAGATTGACTCCACCGGGCGCAAGCCCGGGAAGAAGGCTCAGTCCGCTGCCAACCAACCCGGCTGACCCCAGAACCACAGCTCTTCGCCAGTTGGTGGATGGTATCCGTCCCCCATCTAGATGAGCACCGCCTAATTCCAACTCCACTGCCCATATAGCCGGAGCAAACATCCACGTGAACCGGCTGATTTGTGCGAAATAACCTGATATCGCAACCAGCGGAATCGCCAACCAGAAGGTCTGCCCCCACGCGATTGCCACCAAAATCGCGCAGACTACAAGCGGCGTGTGGATGGGTCCCTGGTTAAGAAAAATGAAGGACCATGTACCCGCCAGAATCCACGACGCCCCCTTTTCCCTTGCTGCGGGCCTAAAGGCCAGGTATCCAAGTAAAAGGTATGGCAGCGCGTTCGTGACGGCCACCCAGAGTCGTTCTGCCCAGGCAGACACGTGCGGCAGCAGGAACGGCAACCCGCCCACCAGTTGCCGTCCAAAATCAAGATACGCGGTGGGAGGATTCCCGGGAGAATAAACATAGAGCCGCTTCCCGAACATCAGGGAATAGTCCCACAGCCGATTTCCTTCAGACCAGCTAAGCGCAAACGGATAGTCAGTTACACCTCCGAGCAGGCCGCCTAAGGCAAAACCGGCCCCCGAAATCACGACGGCTGTCAATATCGCCGGCCAGGTCCACATCCTTGTCGAATCTGACGTAATAAAGAAGGCTGCCAAGAGGATCGCTAGGGCCCAAAGGAGTAGTCTAATAAAGGATTTGCCGAAAACCACGCCCCACGGAGAAAACTGCAGAAACAAAACGGGAGCTGCCAGTACGAGTGCGGCCGCGAGCCAGCGGAAGGCACCCATTCGAGTTCGCCTGATCACGAGCTGAATTAGTGAAATATTGATCCTATCTAGGCGCCAGAGGATAGCCCCCGTTGCCATGAGGCAGAGCACGTCCATAATCAGGAATGCAAGGAAAGCCAGTCCCCATCGCGCCGAGAACGCACCGATCCAGGCCCCCGTTCCCCAGGCAACATTGTAGAATTCCAGCGCCCCTTCATACAATACCGCCGCGGCGGCCGCGAAGACGGACAACCGCCCAATAAGCAATGACTTGGAGAATTTACTCCCAGATCCGTTATTCACGAGACTTCTGTCCAGATTTCCTCCGTGTAAAGCAATTGAGCATTACGTCCAGGTATTTCTCACACATGATGTCCGTTGTATAGTGACTTTCGATCCTTCGGCGGGCTTCAACGCCCATCCTGTTACGCAGAGGAGGATCGTCTATCAATTGTATCAGGGCCTCAGCCAACGCTTTTGCATCTTCAGGCGGCACTAGCAGACCTTGCACACCGTCCTGCACCACGTCTTGCACCCCTTCGACTCGAGTAGCGACCACAGGCAAGCCAGCCCCCATTGCCTCCAGAAGCGCCATTGGCAAACCCTCCCAACGAGACGAGAGCACAAATATGTCGGAAAGGGCGAGCAGCATGGGAACGTCGCTTCTGTTTCCCAGCAGATGAACTTCTTGCGACATGTTCAGGGCCCGAATTTGCGTCTCCAACTCTGCCCTGAGCGAACCTTCACCCGCAATATAGAGAGCAATCGGCTTTTCCTTGACGCCAGGATATTGCAAGGCATCAATCAAGAATCGGTGGGCCTTCTGGTAAACAAGCCGGCCCACCGATATGAGCACGATACCGACTTCTGGCGCGCCAAGCTTCCGCCGGATTGCAGACTTTTCGCCAAGGTTTGGTTGCGTCAGGCTGATGCCATTTGGAATGACGAAGACTCTGTGTCTATCCATCCCAATTGAGACAAGCTGCTCGCAGACATCGTCCGAGACGGCCACCATGGCGCTTGCAAAGTTGCGCACGATCAAGACATGGGCACGTTCCCGCCACTGAGGCACATCTTCGACCTTACCATGATGAGTGGCTATGCGTACCGGCACACCGGCCATCCATGCAAGGGGCAACACCAGCAGATTGCTGTCGTATGTGAAGGTCTCGATCACCTCGAATCTCTCTTGCTTAAGCAAACTCCACAGTCTAAGAAGCCCGCCGAGAAACCCGTAGACCCTGCCAACCATGCCGCCGCCGGGCCGCCGAAGATTTAGGTCCACCAGCGGTGCATCGATTTCGGCTTTCCATTGCTCACGCAATCCCTCCTTATCATAGAGAAAGGCGGCAATCACGCGATGCCCACGCGCCTGAAACCAACGCGCCTGATCGAGCAAGACTCTTTGAGCCCCGCCTGTGGCCATTTGACTTCCCAGCAACAAGATTGAATACGTGCGTTCCATCACCTGATCAATTTCTTTTCATGCCGGATATCGATTCACGATCTTCGTCGTTCCTGCTTTGCGCAAATCGTCGCGGCCGGTCGTTCAGCGTCGATGTTCATTTGCAGAAGCCCGGATGAGGCGATTCGCGGCGAGGATCAAAGCCGAGACTGCCGGTCCGGCGAATATGAGCAGCAAGTAGGCCAAAGATCTGGCGTTTGCCGGCCGAATTCGCAAATCGCGGAGAAAATAATCCTTGGCCTCTGCGTAGCGTGCCTGCCTGGTCAGCTGCACCCCGGCAGCATAGTAAATATTTCCCAAGGCTTTGCCTTTAAGAGGTGCCAATCGATGGCTTTCGCGTGCTGCGGCACGCTCAACGACTCCTTCCAAGCCACGGACCCTTTCATCGATCGAGGTCGATGCGAGCAAACTTCCGGAGTGCAGTCGCAGGTGGGCCAGTTTTTGGTGCACGCATCCGACGGGAAACTGGGCTGCAATCCGCAGCCACATATCCCAGTCCTCGCCAATACGCGCCTCGGGCGTCTCGTTGAACCAGCCGACCTGCTCAAAGACATTTCTCTCTACTACAGGCGTGGCCGAGACGATAAAGTTGTGCAGAAAGAGGGCTTCAAGAATATCACCCTCTTTGAGGGAAGCTGCTGGTTGGTCCACGATATTTCCGCTATTCGAATCGAACCAATCGACATCACAAATGGTCCAGGCCAGGCCCTGGGAACGCAACAGTTTCATCTGCAATTCGAGCTTCCTGGGATGCCAGTAATCGTCGGCGTCAACAAAGGCAATGAATTTTCCGGCGGACGCTCTTATCCCTCGATTTCTAGAGGACGGCTGTCCGGCATGTTCCTGATACAGATATTTTACCGGGTTGTCAAACGATTTGACTATTCTGGCTGTATCGTCCGTCGAGCCGTCATCCACCACGATCACTTCAAGTGCTGGATAAGTCTGGTCAAGAATGCTGTCTAAACACGCCTTGATCCAGGCATCGGCATCGTAGGCCGCGATGATTACCGAAACGGACCATTCATAGGGCCGCATACTCATGGGCTATTGGGTGAGGCCAGTACTCTGGAATACATTTCGAGATGCTGCCGCGCAATTCCTGCCCAGTTCCACTCTCGTTGACTCATTAAGTAGGCATTTCGGCCCAATCGACTCCGTTGACGGCCATCGGCTGCGAGCGTACAAATTGCGTTGGCGAGGGCACTCGCGTCGTTTGGCGGAACTACCAATCCAGTCTTGCCATCCGTTATCATCTCTGCCAGCCCGCCCACGGCCGTGGTGATCACCGGCCTTGCAAAGGCAAAAGCCGTTGCGATGACGCCCGATTGACTTGCCTCACTGTAAGGAAGGACGACCAGTCCGGCCCGCTGCATCAGCTCGGCGACTTCCTCATCCGAAATATATCGATTCAACACTTCAATCCCCTGGCTTTCGCATTCAGCCCTGTAGCGGGACATATTTCCGCTTCCCGCGATTACCAGTCTCCAACCATGCAAGACCTCGCGAACGCCGGCAAAGGCGGCCAGCAATACATCCAAACCCTTATACGGTTCAATCCGGCCAAAGAATAGTATCATGTTTTCCTGCTTGATCTCTTTTCGCCGGGACCGACTGAAAACCGTATATACGCCATGTGGAATGAGGTTAATCCGGTGAGGAGCGAACCCGCTCCGCAGCAATTGCTCGCGCCCGTTGGCGGAAAGGACAACGACCGCGTCTGCCATCGCCCTCATGAGCTTATTGGAAAGGCGGTGAGCCAGGGGCGCTCCTCGATGAGGTACCGGGTCATGCAGTGTGCAAACGAGCGGCATTCTCATGCCCTTGATGAGCATCAACAAGATTGGATTCCATTCGTGCGAGGCGACTACATGGACCAGATCAACGTCACCTGCGGCCAGTTGGTGCCTCAATCTATACCAATTCAGGGGATTTGCAGCTTGCACTACGGAGCCTAAGGCTCCACGGCCCGTATTTACCACCCACCTGGTCACCTCAGGAGAATAATACGCCGGCGAAACCGCGCCAGAGGTGATCGCTACGACTGGCATGATCTGAGCCAGCGAATTTGCCAGCTCAGCTTGGAAATGCACCATACCGCCCCGACGTGCAAATGAGACTAGTGCGACTTTCAATTCATAGGCTCCTGCCGGCGGCAATGGATTCGTACATCGCAATGACCTTGGGTTTGATTAGTGCGATGTCAAGGCGGCGAGCGGTAAGCTCCGCGTTCAATTCTGCGGCCCTATCCACGAGCTGATCGTCTCCTAATGCCCTTCGAATGGCAGCAGCAATATGGGCTGGGTCGTTCGGGTCTACCAGCAAGCCGTTTTCGCCATTCCTGATCCATTCGGCTGTCGATTCTGTGTCGGATTGGATCGGAAACGCATTCATTACCATGGCCTCCAGCATGGCATTGGGTATTCCATCCGTAGAATTGATGCCGATGGCGATCCTGGCTCTGCCGAACAGGTCAAGGACAACGTCATGCGGACTTCGGGGCAGGATCCTTATAACCAGCCTGCCGTTTTTCTGCATGGATCTGACTTTCGCAGTGACTGCGGGTGAGGCGGCGTAGATGACGATCTCAAAACCATCCAAAACATCTGCACATGCCTCGAGGGCGATCAGTGCGTTCAATGCTCTCCCCGCCCAGCCTTCGTAGCCTTTGACCATGACTAAGCGTCTGCTTGAGACGTGCCCGCACTGCATGCGAGACTTTATTTCAGCGATCGGATATCCGCCTGCGCCTGGCAATATGTGTGGAACCTCGCCTTTAAACCCGTATCCTCGCGCCAATTTTTCGTCACGGGCGCAATCAGGAATTAGATAGTCACATTGACTCAGAAGGCTCTTGATCTTGTCCAGGTGCTCTGGAAATTGCTGAAAATGGTAGATGTCACTGCCCCAGGTTGTGACAATCCATGGAGCCGGCAGCCTGCCTCCCAGCAGCCTGATGACCTCCATTAGATGGTAGCTTTCCGTCTGCAATTCCATCGAGTGAATGACATCCGGTCGTATTCTGTCGATCAGATGTGCCAGCCGCCGTTCGCGACTTCGAAAGAGTCTCCGGATGAAAAAACCTGCGATGGATAATGGAAAAGGATCTAGACCATGCTGTAGGAAAAATGGACTGCCGTACGATACACGAGACCTCAAAGGCGGAATTTTCCGCGGAAACAAAAGGGAGTATTCCGTGATTCCTTGCAGCTCCGGATGCGGGAAGCTCCCCAGCATATCAAAGAGATGAATGTCCCATCCCTGGTCATCCAATTGGCTGATCCAACGCGCCGTATGTATGCTGACGGCTTGTGCTACAAATAGGATTCTCACTTGCTGGTTTCCTGCCCGAGACTCGGGACTCTCTCTTCAAAAGTCAACACTACCTCTTGGTGGCATGCAGACGGAACAAACCCCGCCAGACCGCGAACATTCACCCGCTGGCCCAGCTCAAAGAGGGCCGATAGTTTTGCGACGGAAAGGTCAGCTGCCTCTCCTGAGCGATTCTTATAGACGTCCTGTACGCGGTTTACAGGAGCGCAGAACGCGACGGATCGTTCGTAGCATAGCAGGGTTGGATACTGCCGGGCGAGGCGCCGGGCCTGCGCAGCCAGCGCACTTTCAAGTGTATTTGGGTTTCGGAATTTCAAGCCGTTTCCCAGCTGCAGAATCATGCTCAGAGAGTACATGGAGCTTGAAATCTCCAGCGGGTATGCAAAATCTCCGTCTGCCCGCGTCCAATTGAATGCAACAGCCTCGTCCTCGAGCACGCGGAAGTCGGGCGACGACTGCGTCCGACTAAGTGAGTAGCAGTGTGTAGTATTCCGTCCCAACCGCATCGAGAAACCGATCGCTTGAGGTTGAGAGGCAAGGGCATTGACGGCACTGTTCAGACTGAAATCCCGAACAAATATCGCATCGTCCACGAGAAACAGCAAATACTCTTGAGCATCAAGCCGTGCCGGGTTACGCTCCCCGTTCGATAATGGCAACCTGCTTCTGGGTGCAACGCCCGAGTGCGCCGTTTTCAGGATATCCAGAAGTTGTCGTCGGAAGTCGGTCTCACGCACGAACCCTGCTAAATCGCCATACTGGCGCTGAAGGAGCGCATACTGCGATTCGTGTGTCGCGCTCGTAGCGTCGTATATAACAACCAGTCGGGCCAGGTAAGAATCCCTGGCATGGAGAAGGAAGGAAGATAGGGTCGCATCCAGCTGCATCGCACGGTTTTTGCTGAATATCAACCCGAGTATTTTATTCTTTTCCACCGTCGGATTGGAGGCTTTATTTTTCATGCAGAAGCCCTTCCCGGAGTCCTAGTTCGACCGAGTTCTGTGGGAGTCAAGGAAGGTGAACCTCAGTCTGAGGACGGTCCACAGATATTTCCGGCCGCGGGCAATGTACTGTGTTAGGCTGGTGCCGGTCTTGGATACCCCGCTTCGCCGGGGCGGCGCAACGTACGGCAGCTCACATACGCGATATTTCTTGCACCGAATTATCCTATAGATGAAATCAATGAAATACTCACCATAGTCTCCGCGCAATTCAAACTCCTGCAGCAGATTCCGTTTCACGGCGATGAAGCCGCTGGTATAGTCGGAAAAGGAGGGTTTTAGCATGAAGCGGATGCCCCAATTGAGCAGTCTGCTTAGGATGAGCTGCATAGCCCCGCCCTTTCCGCTTCTATCCTCGGCTCCACCGATCACGTAACGCGAATTCACGGCAGCATCATATCCCTGCTCCAACATATATAACATTTGGGGTATTTTCTCAGGCGGATGTGAAAAGTCGCAATCCATCCATACAATGACCTCGTATCGCGACGCGTCGATGCCCTCCCGGATGGAGGCAGTAAGTCCCGGGTTCTGTGTACGACGGATGACCTTGACCTTTGACCTGTCGACACCGTTTGTCGACGCCGCTTTTGACCACGTTTGATCGGGCGAGTCGTCGTCCACCACCACGATCTCGAACTCACTGATGCCAACGTCTTTCAATGCAAGAACCGTCTCGCGAATCAGCTCTTGAATGTTTCCAGCTTCATTGAAAGTCGGCATAATTACCGAGACCTTTGGCGCATTCGACAGTTTCATTGCCGGATTTCTTTCACCAGTATGACGCTGTCCGCCCGGCTTTCGATGGTGCAGAATCCCAGCCTCTTGTAGAATTCTCGTGCCTGCTGATTGCTCATCAAAGTATCCAGGCGATAGGCTGGAATCTCGCGTTTCGCGAAAAATGTCTCAAGCGCGGCAACCAGTTGCTTGCCGACCCCTAAAGCTTGGAATTCCGGATCTACCGCGATGGCCGTAAGAATTGCCTGCACCTTTTGCGTTTCAAGATAGACGGGACCTCCGATCTTGTAGCTTTTCCATAATGCAATCGCCAGCGCCGGTTGAAGACTGAGCCGCAAGGCGATATTTCCTATTTCGTAGAGCGTTATCTTTTTCAGCAGCCGTGATTTGATAGAGTCCGGGTCCACTGTCCCGCTGACTATGCCTATGGGTCGGTTCTGGAGAAGGGCGACGCCTACATAACACAGGCTGTCCTGCGACATAGCCCTATATAGAAATGCCAGGTGGCGTTTTCCCAACCGACTGTTGAACGTATAGCCTAGTCCCGTCTGATGTATCCTAATTACGTCATCCAGGAATTGATCTTCGAGCGGCCGAACAGCGATTGCTTCCAGCACCTTCATCGACTATGCCGCCAGGGCCTTCTTTACTGCCTCGACCACACAGAGCTGTTGTTTGTCCGTAATACCGAGTCCGCTGGGTACATAGAATCCCCTGCGAGCGATTCGCTCGGTTACAGGATACTGCTCCTCTGCAAAAAGCCCCATTTTCCGAAACACCGGTTGTTCATGCATGCCCCAAAAGAATGGCCGCGTTCCGACATTTAGGTGTGCTAACCTGCCCATCATTTCTTCGGCATCCATGGCAACACGATCCGCGAGTACGATGCCGTAAACCCAATAGATATTCTCTGCATACTCGGTGCGCTCCGGGGGCAATTCAAGTTCGCTCATCGTCGAGAATTGGGAATTGTAGAGATGGCCGATCTGCCGCTTTTTGATCACAGACCGATCTAGCCTCTCAAGTTGCGCAACGCCCAGGGCAGCCTGCAAATTGGTCAGGCGATAGTTGAATCCGAGCTCTTCGTGGACGAAGCGCCTTTTAGCTGTAAAACACAGATTTCGCAGTGAACCGCAGTATTCTGCCAATCCGGCATCGTCTGTCAAAACCATGCCACCTTCGCCGGTCGTAATGTGTTTGTTTGGATAGAAACTGAATATGCTGATGTCGCCAAAGCTGCCGCATGGCTTTCCGCGATAGGTCTGGCCGTGCATCTCCGCTGCATCTTCGATGATCTTCAGCCGGTATTTTTCGGCCAGGTCCAACACGGGCTGCATATCCGTCGGCAATCCATAAATATGGACAACCATGATTGCGCTCGTTTTCGACGTTATCTTCTCTTCAATTCTATTCGTATCCATGTTCCAGGTGGATGGATCTGCGTCCACGAGCACGGGGATCAACCCCGCACGGAGGATCGCTGCGGCGCAGGAAATGATGGTGAAGGCTGGCATGATTACCTGGCTGCCCTCCGGAAGCCGCAAGGCTTTGACGGCTACTTCCAGGCCCGCGGAGCCGTTGGATACCGCAATGCCGAATTTTCGACCCATTCGTTTAGAGAATTTCTGCTCAAACTCCTGGACGAATGGCCCTTCCGAGGATATCCACCCGGTCTCGATGCAACGGATCAGATACTGCTTTTCATTCCCGTCAAGCATGGGCTGATTTACGGGTATAAAGTTGTCCACGCCTATTCCCTGGCTCTCTCAAAAATGGCATCGCGGGCTGCGATACCCTCGAATCTCACTTTGTCAGCTTGTTCAATATAGGGACCCTGTTTGACCTCAAACATCTCGAGCTCTTCCAGCACGTCAAAGCCATGCCCCGCAGAGGCCAGCAGGATTACGTCGCCCGCTTCCAGGATCCTGCTCTCCAGATATTCTTGCGCCTTGGTGTAGAAATCCACGCGAAGTTTTCCTCTCTTGATGAATAGGACTTCCTGTGTGTAGGTCAACGCTCGTCGAACAGGTGTATGCACATGGGGCTGGATGACCTTACCAACTGGATGTTTCATATATCCCAATTGCTGCGAGAATCCGTCGGGGGTCAGGAAATGGATCCCGGCCTGCGAAAAGTCCCGGCGGACGATGATTGCCAGGATTTCATTTTTGTACTTGACTCGCTCTATATCCATGGTGCTCCAATCATGGTCAGGATCATCTGTCCTCGAACCCTACGGCGCTCCTTCAGTCGCAGGCCGGGCGTAGGCGTAAACCTGATGTTTGCTAAAACTCGATGCGCCTGCAAGACAAGTGAGATGTTGTCAGTGCACCCGTCGGCCAAGCCTCTTCAATCTTGAATGTAGCTTCTTCAATCTGGCGCCAATGGGATGGATCTTCAGGTCGCCGTCGTAGGATGCTCCGTACAAGACCCTTCCATTACGCCCTGGTTTGTGTGCCTTGACCCGAAGCGGGCGCTCCTGCAGCTTTTCATACCATTCGTATCTGCCGGCGCGGCTAAAGATATATTCGACGTCGCGCTCCTCCAGCAACTCCAGAAAAGGAATCAGCCCAATCATGGCAGCCAGAGATTGATTGCCCTTGCTCGAGTTTCGAACGTAGTGCGACTGATGGCCGTAACGATGGTAGTACCACGTGTTCGGCAAAGTGACCATTCTGGAACCGGTACCCAAGAGTCGAATTCCAAAGATCCATGAATCGGCCGTCTGGTTCTCCAGCGAAGGTTCATAGTACCTTCCCGCCCGCCGCCAGCTGCCCTTCGTGAAAAGGTAATTGCCGCTGGGCCCTGGCCAGTAATGTCCGGCAAGCGCATCTGCAAGCGTAATTTCATCATTGTAAATCCATCGGTGTGTCGTATCGGTTGTGCGATCAGTAAAGTAACGGATTTGTCCAAAGGCCGCCGCGTCCGCCCCGGTATTGAACAAATGCCGCTGGAGAGCCGACACGCTCCCTGGTTGAAGAACGTTGTCTGAATCAAGGCAGAAGATGAGTTCGTTCGCAGCCTGTTCCACCCCCGTATTGCGGCCGGCAGCCGCCGTTCCCTTGTTTACTCTGTGCCCGATAACATGCATGCAGTCCGTTGTATTTTGCAGTTCTTCAATCACATTAGCCGTTTGGTCGGTTGAGCAGTCATTGACAACAATGATTTCGTCTCCCGCCTCAAGATTATGGTCAAGGATCGATCCGATGGCGTCTGCGATCGTGTCCGCACAATTGTAGGCTGGGATCACAAAACTAATGTGCAGCGTTCGCTTTGTTACCCACCATACACCTTCCCCTTCTTCGTGAATTTCCCAGGCGAATCGGCCAAAAAATTCGTCAATCGCCTGTTTCACACCGGGAAAGTCTGCGTGACCATAATCATGACCTCCTATGATTCCGCCCTCCCTTACCTTCCCCGACCACAAGCACAGGTCCCTGTACACTCCGCCGTAAGAATGATTGGCATCGATGTATACAAAATCGATGCCATCCGGAACGTGTTGCGCGGCCTGCCCCGATTCGAGCCTTATAATTTCACAGCGAGCTCCAAAAGCGGAGAGTTCTGGTTTCCACAAATTCAAAGAGTTGATCGAACTGGTCTTGTGAGAAATTCGGAGGATCGATGTAGCTGGCATCGTGACGATACATGTCAACCGAATAGAGCTTGTCGACTTTTGTCTGCTCGAGCATCGCCTTACTGTGGCCGCCGAATGCTACTCCAATTTCCGCTCCCCTTTTCAACTCAAAGCGATTGATGACAGCGGAAAACAGGGGATAGGCGCTTTGCCAGCTGTGTTCGTGCAGTCTGAATTTCTCTTCCAAATAACTATCCATTCCTGATCTATCCCTTGTCCAACGCGACCCGGCGTCTTGTGTCAATGCTTGGCGGAGTTGTTCCGCAATAAAACTAGAAGTGCCTTGATCGCCCGTTTCGCTTGTTTCAATCGGCCGATGACATAATCGCCCAACTTGTAGAACCAGATCATTCTGAGGTTGTCGACGTTACGAAAATGTGAGTAATACGTAAATTCGTCTGCTGCCTTGTCAATCGAATACTCTTTGGGATGGGCCAAAGGAAACTCAATCTCGTTTGCGGTAAGAAACGCAAAACGACCTGAATCTTTTGTGTGGGTCGCATCGGCGCCGAATCCTATGTTCTTCACCAAATTGACGTTCGGCAAAATAGCCGTCCCGCCCTGCTTTTCCACAGATACTTGCCACTGGAGATCCCAACTGCCTGTGCGCAGCCCTTCCGGGACGATGTCAAACTCGTAGCAGGCCCAGGCTCTCCGCCAGGTTGCCCAGCCCCAGTTGTGTGTGTAATGGGAGAAATAGTAGGATGCAGCGCCTCTCTTGCGCCCATACTGGAAGTTGTTGCCTGAGATGTGCATTATCCTGGGGTTCTTGTCGTAATGATTTAGCAGATCCTGACAAAAGAAGTAGAAGGATCTGCTTGGAACACAGTCATCTTCCAGGATGATGCCCTCCTCGACATTTTGGAAGAACCAGCCAATCGCCGAGCTCACGCCCAACGCACAGCCAAGATTGTTTTCCCGGAAAAGTGTCCGCACTTCACAATCCCAGTCAACCGCCGTCGCGATTCGGCGTACCTCTTTGCATCGTTGGGTTTCCCCCGCAATTTCCGAGCGTGGGCCGTCGGCGGCGACATATAGTGCGGCCGGTCGAATTGACCTTATGTTCTCGAACACCACGCGCGTAGTGTATGGTCGATTGAAGACCAGAAGAAGGATCGGCGTCGAAAATCCGTCAGAATTAACCATCACTAAATCAACCTCCAGCCCTGGGGATACAAGTCAGGGTTGGGACGGTCAATGTTCTGATAGTACCTGCGCGGTGCGTATACGATCTGACTGTTCTTCTTGCCAAGCCAGGCGCCCCACCAGCTGAAAGTGCTGTTGGCAATTATGTGATGCTTGCACAAGGACAGGAGGCGCAAATCATCGTAGTCGCTCCAGACATTATTATGCACCACATACTCAACACGCAGGTTCGGGCAGAGGAACTGCTTGGCCCACGACAAGTCATCTGAAAAAACGAAGAATTGCGGCTCCGTCACTTCCCTGCTTAGGCTGGAGATGGCCTGGTCGTAGTATGCTTTAGGCAGGACACCGAGCGACGCCGCAACATCGTTTGCATTGTCACCGTGGCGAACATGAATGCCGATGGAGTTAACGGATCCAATGAATTCGGCCAGTTTCGCGCTTTGTGGTTCGGGGTCATCCAAGACCACCAACTCCTTCCGCAGCACATCCTCGATATCCGCGAAATATCTCTCGCTTTGCCAGAACCCGCGCAGGGAAACACTACCTTTGATCCTCAGGTTGTACACGTTGCTATCAAATTGAAAATGATTCTCCGCAGGTTCAACGATGGCATGTCGCAGGTAATAGGGCTTCCACTTCTCAGCCGCGGAATGAACGTAGTTCCAGAGTTTTTTCATCCGGGCCTTGATGCGCGCTCCACCGGGTCCACTTTGTTCGATAGGCTCAAGAAACGCGCCGGCAATACCAAAGTGGGATAACGAAGGGATTCTGGTACCGCTCTCCGCGTCTGCAGACGGGTTCATTCCGTAACCTGAGGCATCGATGAATAGGGTCGCGTCATTCACAAGGGAGAGCCGGCGGCCAAAGGCATACTGGAACAATTGATTGCCCAGCCCACCCATGAGATGGATGGTAACTATGGGGACCCGGACGCTTTTATCCATGGTCGGCGCGGATCCGTCCCAGCCGGTCCCAAATCGAGCTCAGAAATCTCGCTGGGCCACGCAACAATCGGGTGCCCATGGCTTGGCGAACAAGTCTCTTCCTAAGCGGCAATCGCTCGAAAGGATAAGGTTGAGAATACAGTTGAAGTTGTTCCAAACCTTCTCCCACGGAAATCTGCTTGTTCGACAGCCGCAATGACGCCAGTAGCATTTTGTAATAAATGATCCGGTAATCAAATCCAAGTTCCAGTGCCCGGGTGAAGTGTAGAAGGGCTTCTTTGTACCTGGCTTTTGAGACGCAGTAGGTGCCCACCCAATACTGTTGAAATCTGTCGTCTGAACTTTCAAAATGTGCCGCTACCTCGTCCCGCCCAAAATGGATAAGGTCCTGATAATTTGAGACGTATTTTTGGTTTTCCTGCACCACCACATTCAGCAAATTTGCGGGTTCCGGTCGGCCGGGCCAGGGATACAGCTCACTTTCCAGGATCCTGGACTTCACCTCATCCTGAAACAGGTAGAGGTATTCATCGAAAATTAGGAGCCAGTTCCAGTTGATTCGGCCCGCGCTGGCTTCTCTCAAATAGTAACTTTCATGATAATTCACGCGGTGATAGTACACCGCGTCAGGGCAGGTATATGCAGTTAAGCCGTTGCACAGGAAGCGAAAAGCAATCCCTTGCGTATCGAAGGCGTGATGTGCGGGATATCCATCGACCCGCAGGAAAGCTTGACGGGTTATCAAGAACGTCACGGTCAGCGGGCACCACGAACCGTCTAGGAGTGTTTCGAACTTTACGATTTCGCCCGGACAGGTTGCCTCGGATTTATACGCCACGTCATTGACATTGGATCCATTGAATTTGACAGACTTGCTGATTCCAACGCCGTCGCATCGCTTCTCCAGCCAAAACCGGGTCATGTTTTTCAGAAAATCAGGCCCAAGTATGTCATCGCTGTCAAGGCAAAAGATAAGGTCGCCGTCGCTGTTCGCAACGGCCGCGTTGCGCGCGGCACCGCCGCCTCGATTCGGCGAGTGTCGGACGAGTTTGATATTTTGATGTTTTGCGGCCAGGTCTTGCATCACTTTGTAGGTACCGTCAGTAGAACCGTCATCCACCATGGTTACGTCGAATGAAATACCGACGTCTTGCCGGTAAATCGATGCGATAGCCTCCTCGAGCGTCTTCTCGCAATTGTAGCAGGGAACGATTACGGACAATTTGGTCATGTCTTTTGCATCGCGTTTTTCTCGAAAGGATTCAAGTCATGCAAGAATCCAACTATGTATTCTCTTTTTCTCCATGAGCCGATCTCAACTATCTCGACTCCGAGGGAATGAACAAGAAATGCCGGCATATCCGTAGGAGCGAAATCCGTACCGGAGTAATCAGCCGCGCCGCCTGTTGTCTTCTCAATCATTGGCGAACCCGTCCTGCCCCCCGCTCAAATCGCTGCGCCACAGCAGAGAATTCGGTCCCGCCAGTAGTCCATGAAGAGCGGAGGAGCCGAGAACTTATCCATCAGTTGTTCGTATTTCCGATTTAGCTCGCGTTCGCCGATTGTGAGCAGTTCTTTCCAGTCGCTAAGGACCCACAGGGGCAGGCCCAAGTCTGCAAAAGTCCGCATCGCCACAGATTCCTTTACAATGGGAATCACTCCAAGGTAAAGCGCTTCCCATATGCGATGGGTATCCAAGCCGTTGCCGGGCGGCGCCACAACGAATCTGTATGATGCCAGGGCGAGTAAATAATCCTTCTGGCCAGGCCAGGAAGGCAGAGTCGCGGCCAGGGGATTTTGCATGGCGTTTTCATATGCCGCCTGCCTTTCAGCCGCGTTGGTATGCACACTGAAGGCAACGAGAATCCGATTGACCTGGGTTGGGTGTTGTCCGAGTGTCTGCCGGAAGTAGGCCGGGATTCCCAGATTGTAATGGTGCAAATTCTCAAGGCCTATAGGAATGGGGACTACCTTCGGCGATAGGCGAGCAACGTTTTGTGCAAACCATGCCGAAACCTTTTCGCTCGACAGTATGATCAACGCCTCGTCAACCGGCGTGTCAGAATTATGCGTGATCAGCTTGTAACGCCCGTTGATCTTGGGATCAACATCCCGAAAGAAACTACGAAGATAGTCGGTTTGGACAAAAACAAGTTGTCCCTCGCCAATCCTCTGCGGGGCAATGTCACGGGTCGTTTCGTCGTATACGTGATTGGCCAGCAGACGGAAGCCGTCTCCACTGATAAAGGGATAACTTGAGGGTCGCGTCCGTTTATACACGTACCGCAGCAGTCGGGTCTTGTTTTTCTCGACGCGAAACCGCAAGCTTTTACTCTCGGCGGGTTTTCCCATGATTATCTGGTGGATTAGTTTCCGTACAGCTTACTGCTCGCTGCCGACATGGACGACCCTCCAGTCGAGTTTGGGGCGCGTAACACCAATCCATTTGCCGTAGTAATTTGTGTCGCGGCGACCGACATCATTTAGTTCAAAGACCAATACATCCGGTGCCGCCACGCCATAGGTTCCCATGTAGTGCGCCATGAAGGTCACAGTGTACGAATTATCGTTGAGCAGATTGCCGGGGATGTTGCATTTTCCTTCGATGGTGCCGCGGGGATATTGCGCTCTACCCGAAGCCGTATTGAATACGCAGATGCCCTCTTGGCTGTACACCTGAAAATTCATATACAGTGGCAAATCGGGACGAAAATTCAAGATTCTAAAAGTCAGCAGCAGCGGGGTTTCGACCGTCCAATGTTCGGGATCATGGCCGGGCGCGGACTCAACTTTTGCGTAAACCAGACGTACTGTCTCATTGCCCGGCGCAGTACTCGGATCATCCCAAGCCTGTTCCTTTACCCCCTGGGTGTTCTTGCTCATATAGGCACCAACCACCGATTTTGTCTCGCCCTTCAGGACAATTTTGCCGCTATCCAGCCAGAAGGCATATTGGCAAAGGTCTTGCACCGCGCTCATATTGTGGCTCACGAAGAGCACGGTGCGTCCCTCTTTGGCTACACTGCCCATCTTGTTAAGACATTTCTTCTGAAAATCAGCGTCTCCCACCGCTAAGACTTCATCCACAACCAGGATCTCCGGTTCCAGGTGCGCCGCAACCGCAAACGCCAGCCGAACATACATTCCGCTTGAGTAGAACTTGACTGCGGTATCCAGGAACTTCTCAACTCCGGAAAAGTCAACGATTTCGTTAAATTTCCGATTGATCTCATCTCGGTGCATTCCCAATATCGCCCCGTTTAGATAGATATTCTCTCGCCCGGTCAATTCTCCATGAAACCCGGTTCCTACTTCCAACAAGGACCCCACGCGCCCATATAGCTCCACTCGTCCACGCGTGGGCCGGGTGATGCGCGAAAGGATCTTCAGAAGAGTGCTTTTTCCCGCGCCGTTGCGACCGATGATACCCACCGCTTCGCCCTGCTTTACCTCAAACGACACATCCTCCAGCGCCCAGAACGTGCCCTCATTTGCTCCTCGCTCGCCCTTGAGCCAGCGAATTGGCGCGCCGGCCGCGGTCATAAGGCTTTCCCGCAGGGTTTTATAGCTGGTCTGTCGGCCGCCTAGCCGATATTGCTTACCCAGTTCCTGCACGCGGATAGCTATGTCACTCATCTCATATCACGTCGGCGAAGCCGGCTTCCATACGCTTGAAGTAGGCCAGCCCGCCCACAAGCAGGACGATAATAATGGCGACTGAAACCCATATCAGCCCGCCAATTTCCCCTTTTCCCAGCAGTGCCCAACGAAATCCCTCGACCACGCCGGTCATGGGATTTAGTCCGTAAAGCAAACGCCATTTCACGGGAATTAGCGTGCTTGAATAAGCTACGGGCGTCGCATATTGCCAGAATAACGTCAGGAACGGGACTACGTAGCGGATATCTCTGTATTCCACATTGAGTGCTGACAGCCACAGGCCCACGGCTAATGCGCTGCCCAACGCCAAAACCAGGAAAACTGGCAGCGTTAGGATGCGCATGGTGAGTGGAACTTGATAGAAGGCCATCATCCCGATCAGCACCACGAAAGATATTGCGAAGTCCACCAGTCCTGGCAATACAGAGGCGATTGGGATCACCAATCGAGGAAAATATACCTTGCTGACCAGGTTTTGACTCCCCACCAGGCTGTTGCTGGAGTTGGTGAGCGCGAATGCGAACAATTGCCAGGGCAGGAGAGCCGTGTACGTGAAAATCGGGTAAGGCAGACCCTCCGAAGGCAGGTTTGCCAATTGACCGAATATGACGCTGAATATCACCATGGTTAATAGCGGCTGGATAATGGCCCAGGCAACACCGAGCGCAGTCTGTTTGTAGCGCACTTTGATGTCGCGCCAGGTAAGAAAGTAAAGCAGCTCGCGATACTTCCACAGATCCTTCAGTTCCAGCGATTGCCAGCCGCGCGGTGGCAGTATCACGACCTCTGGCTTGCGAATGGTTTCTTGGGCCAACAGTTCGTCAACCATTTGAGGAACCTGCGGCGTTTGTAGGTCCGTCATGGGAAATCTGAAAATCCTGTCCAACAGGTTTAAGCGTTACTTCAGACGGTGCGTCGGTCAAATTAACGCCATTCTCAATGCAGGTCAGCCGTAGAATGTCCATTGCGGCGTCGCTGCCATCCAGGTGCACCTGACGGATACCCTGTTGTTGGAGTTCGGCCACGATTTTCTTGGCCTTGCCGCGAAATTCGCTATATACCTTCAAAGAATCCCTTGCGTAGAGCAAGGCGCGTTGAGTGAACACGGCCATGCCATCGGATGTCAGGTCGTATCTCAATCTGGTTCGATCCAGATGAGATACTTTGATCCAGCCTCGATGAATGAGGCGCTTGATATACCAATTCACACTACCCACGGCAATTCCGAGGCGCTCAGATAAGCCGGCCTGAGTAACCAACGAATCCCGTGCAATCTCATCCAAAAGCGCGTATTCGTGAGGTTTTATTTCAGCCATGTCGAGAATGTGAAGCATCGTGCAGGCGCACGTTTACCGATGGCAGTTGAGAATTCATTTTCTGAATTCTCACACAGCCATGCGTACTTGTCAAGGGATTGCGGCGAATCGTCAGGACTGTGGGTGATTGGCCCTGGCCGGGTTTTTTGTGTTCTTACGTGCTTGGCCGGAACCGGGCTGGGGACCCCGGATCCGCCCAATTAACGGCACTATTCCCAATTGCAGGCCGAAGGCAAACAGGCAAATCAGTAGCGGCTCCACAGGCACACGGAAGCGCTCGTTGCCTCCTTGGCCTGGAGCCAGTATGAGGACTAGGATACTAAAGGTCAGGACGATGATCCACCATCTCACCGTTACGTCCTCGATCATCCGCAAGGAGAAGAGACCGATCAGCGCCACAAGATAGGTTAGGAGTTGCAGAGCAATCAGAAGGACCATGAACGCAATTTCCAGAGGAAACTTCATATCCTCCTCTTGCAGAACCTGGAACGCCTTCGCCGCGCCCCCTTCTATAAACGGACCCCACAAGTCCGGCAGCGTGTAATTGATCCCAACGTACTGGAGCCAGCGATCAAAGCTCGTTCCCAAGAGAACGGGAATGGTCCCTGCAACCTGCAGTTCGGCGTATGTTCGCGGATGCGAGAGAACGATCTGGATGTATTGCGCTGTGTCGCGCGGACAGTTGCCCGGATCTTGCGCTTGCAAGCTGCTTTGTGCATCTCCCAGCGAAATACCCTGATCTACGGAGATTATCTTGGCCGCCACATAATCGCGCATTGTCACCCGGTCAACGGATGACAGAGTTGGGCAATCCCACAGAAGTGCATTTCTGACCACCCACGGCGCGATAAGCAGGATCGACGGTGCGATGAATAGTGCTGCTCGGCTAAGCTTCTGAAGCGCTGCCCGCGCCTTCCCCTCAGTACGAACATCGGGGAAAAGCACGATGGCCGCCGCCCACAAGACCAGCAGGAGTTCGGCATAGGGTCGGGCAAGGCAGGCCAGAGCCATGAAGATTCCGGCTATGAGCAGGAATCGATCGTTCCTGGTGAGCGCCCATTCACCGAGCACCACTGTAGCCACACCCAACAAAGCTGCGAAAAGAGTTTCGGTCAGGACGGTCAGGGACCAGAGAATGGTTAACGGTTCTACGGCAAATAACAGCGCCGAGATAAATGCCGCGCCGGTACCGACCGCGCGCCTTAGATACAGGTAAGTGACTAACACCAGTAGTCCGGAAAGGATAAGCTGCGCCAAGGCTACATCCCCGGTCTGCCTGCCCAGGATCAAATATACGCCGGCAAGAAAAAGTGGATATCCAACGGTGTTGAGCAATTCTCCAGGACGATCTGTGCTCCAGGCGTAAGCTGTATGAGACAAAATCGCGTTCGCGATCGGCACGTAGCGGTCTGTATCGTTCGCCAAAGCCAGAGCCGGCCTTGCGTATACGAGAACGCTAAATCCCACCCGCAAGATGAGGACGATCAGCAAGACGGCGAGGGCGGTCTTTTCCTTCCCGTCACTCAATCCGCGCCAGGAATTTCCCTGAGGACTGCCCGCGTTCTTCACCACGTCACATCGATTCCTGCTGCATTATGCTATGGATTGTGACCAGACCGCGAGCATAGTCAGAGCATACAGTCGCTTGCCATGATCCGTGCGCCCGCCGATATGTTCGTCGATCAACCTTTGCATCGCAGACGGATTAAACCAATTGTGCAAAGGACTTTCCCCGCCCAGCAACAATTGCCGCGACCATTCCGCTAGCGGGCCGCGAAACCATGTTCCCAGCGGAATCCCAAAACCCTGTTTGCGATGAGTCCTGACATTCGCCGGCAGATAGCTTGCAAAAGCCTTCTTTAGCAGGTACTTGCTGTTTCGGCCCTTGACTTTGAGAGTATCTGGGAGACGGGCCGTCCACTCCACCAGTTCATAATCGAGAAACGGCGAGCGTCCTTCGAGCGAGGCAGCCATGGTCATACGGTCAGCCTTAACAAGCAGATCGCCCGGCAGGTAGCTGTGAATATCAGCATAGAGCGTGCGGTCGAGGAAGGAGCCTTCGGCCTTGTCGAAGGTTTCCACCAATAGCGACTCTGCGTTGTCGGCGCACAGGCCTGACCAATGCTCGCTCTGCCACAGCGACCGCCGTTGCTCGGGCGAGAAGTACGAACCCCAGCGAAGAATGCTAGCACGCCGATCGATTTGAGGCAACTGTTCCAGTCGCTTGATCCCGTTGATCATGCTTTGGCCCGTCGGGCGTTGTGAACCGTCAGGAATTTGACGCGCGACGGCGGGTACCAGGCGGCGCGTCAGAAGCTGCGGTGCCTTGAGATAGAGGTCCGCCAGTGGATCAAGTCGGTAACGTTGATATCCGGCAAAATCCTCGTCGCCGCCGTCTCCATTCAATGCAACCGTAACGAATTCCCGGGTCAACATCGAAAGGTGATATAGCGGAATTGCCGACGCATCGGCAAAAGGTTCGCCAAAATGCACTGCAAGCTTCTGCAATGTGCCGGGAATATCATCGTAGGTCAGCGTAAACTCATGGTGTTCCGTTCCATACTTGGCAGCGATGGCCCGCGCGTAGGGCAGTTCGGAGAACGTTTCCTCCTTGAAACCGGCTGAGAATGTCTTGACCGGGGACTGGCTCAATTCTGCCATCAATGCCACGACGATGCTCGAATCGATGCCCCCGCTCAGGTGCGCCCCGAGAGGCACCTCGCTCATGAGCCGCATCCGCACGGCTTCTCGCAGGCGGAATTGTAACTCTTCCGCCAGCTCATTTTCGCTGCCGTTCAGCTTGGGCTGGTAGCCGTAATCCCAATACCGGTGAACTTCAATTTCACCGTTTTTCCAGACAAGTGAGTGTGCGGCAGGAAGCTTGTAGATACCCTTGTAAACCGTCCGAGGCTCGGGGACATATTGGAGGCTCAGGTACAAATCAATTGCTTCAAGGTCAACTTCGGGGCGCTGCGGCAGGGCTTTCAGCAGGCCGCCAAGTTCTGAGCAGAAGCAGAGCTGTCCGTTTTGAACCGCATAGTAGATCGGCTTTTTCCCGAGACGATCCCGCGCAAGCAGCAGGCGCCTTTGCTTCGTATCCCACAGGGCGAAGGCAAACATACCGCGGAATCGTTGCACGCACGCATCGCCCTCATCCTCATAGAAATGCAGAATGCACTCGGTATCGCTTTTCGTCTTGAAAAGATGCCCGCGCCGCTCGAGTTCGATGCGTAGCTCGGGATAGTTGTAGATCTCACCGTTCTGCACGACCCAGAGAGATCCGTCCTCGTTCGATATGGGTTGGTCACCGCCCTTGACATCGATGATGGCGAGCCGCCTTACCGCCAGGCCGATTCCCGCCGCGGCAAAATAGCCGTCGCTGTCTGGCCCTCGATGTCGAATGGCTTCATTCATCTCTTGCAGGATTTCTCGGTCCCCCGGGCGCTCATCCGAATGGGAGAGTCCGCAAATGCCGCACATTAAAGCCTCGCATTTTCTAAAATCGTCTGATATTCGTCTGCAACGCGCTGCCAGCCGAAGGCCTCTTCCACTCTCCGTCTCGCCGCCGCGCCCATCTTCTCGCACACGCTCCGCCGGCTGAGAAGCCCTCGAAGCGATTTCCTCAGGGCCTCCACATTTTGCACGGGCACCAGCGCGCCCGTCTCTCCATCCAATACCAATTCTTCGTTCCCGGCGATCCGAGTGGCGATTACCGGCAGTCCGCTCGCCATCGCTTCTAACACGGCATTCGGCATGCCCTCATGCCGCGATGGGAAAAGGAAAAGGTTGGCCTCGGCATATTGCTGCCTGAGTTGATCGCTGGATTGCCAACCCAGAAAATCCACACGGCCTTCCAGGCCGTACTCTTCCATCATGGTTCGCAGCACAAACAGCTGTGATCCATCGCCTGCAATGCGCCACTCCCAGTCAATGTCCTTGAGTCCCGCCAGTGCCTGCATCGCAACGTCGAAGCCTTTCTGATACACGACACGTCCCACGGATAATATCTTTGGCCGGGACCACTCGTGCTTGGCCAGTGGAAATTGCTCCAGGTCGACGCCGTTCGGTACGATGGCGATATCGATCTTGGGATCGAATGCTGCGGCCAACTGTCGTAATCCGCTGCTGTTCGCGACCACCGCGGCAGCGCCGCGCCATACTACATGCAGCCAGGGCATGGCTATTCGATGATATAGCCAAAAATCATAGGGGCGGAAACCTGGAACGTCACCACCGCGCAAGGAAACGACGTAGGGGACGCCAAGTATGGTTTTTATCAGCCAGGCAATCGCGCCCGAAGGCAAGCCGAAGAAAGCCAGTGTGACCTGGGGTTTGAACTGGCGAACCGTGCTCAGAGCGCGGTACGAGGATCCCACTATGAACAGAACTTGCTCCCATGCGGTGGATCGATCGGCATGCTGGCGCACCGCGGGCCCGCGTTGTATCCGCACTCCATCGCACATTTCCTCAGATGGCAGATCGCGAAAACGCGATGTCAGAATCAACACCTCATGTCCCATACGAGCCAGCAAGCGCGCGATATTCGCAGTGGCATTGCCCGCGCCGCCGCCGACCGGAGGATACTCGCTGTTGATGAAGAGGATTTTCATGCGGGCTTCGGCTGTGAGAATCTCAAGGCTTTCCCACCACAGGAGGGAACTCCGCGCAAGGTTTGGCGCGTGGAACGAAAACCTGGATATTCGAGAATGCAAGGGTCAACACGGGTTTGTACTGACAAAGCAGCGGCTGACCCACGAACTCATTCCACGCATTGCTTTCTTCAATGAAATCTCCTGTGGATACGCCCAGGTTCTGCTTGTGGGCGACAATGGCAGCGAAGCGATGCCCGGCCAGATCGCTGTAGTATTGATCCAGGTACGTCCGGTTTCCTGAAATCGCCATTTCCATCAGTGAAACCACCTCGTAGTCGGGAACAATCGGCACATTGGGAATCATGCCGAAGGTCAGTAGTTGCCGTTCATAGATGAACAACACAGGGCCCGATTTAGAGTATCCCTCCACGGCCTGGCGCAGAGTAGACAGATCCTCCGCGGTGCCTGCTTGGTTGTACGTAAATGGCGGAGCAAGCCGCGAGAGCGAGAAACCGACAGGTATCAGCAGCATCATGGCAACGATCGGCCAGCGCACCGGTTCGAACTTGGATTCCGATACCGATTCCGTTTTGGCCCGATTGCACATAAAGTAGACGGCGACGAGGGCCAGCATCACCATGTAGGCGTCCATGTTGTGCAGGTCGCCGCCGCCGCCGATCTTCGTGCTCACGATCAGCCCGCCTACGAATAGGATCAAGATCATCAGGAGCAAGGCAAGCCAGCGGACAGGATGCAAATCTGGCAGGCGCCCTGGCAGGCTGCAGAACAAGAGGACGAACAGCGGCAGGGAAACAATCAATATACCCGGGATAATGCCAATGGGATTCGTCGGGCTGGGAAACCAACGGTACCAAAGCAATGCAGAAGTCAGACTGGAACCAAAGGCTTGTAGATTTGTGTCTCCGGAGATGAAGACGTAGAAGGCTTGTCCCAGGAGGGCAGTTACCAGCCCAAGTGCTCCCCAAAGCGCCGGCTCGGCAACATATCGCCAGAATCGTCCCGCGCTGGAAAATGGCACCTCCAACATGTAGATCGTTATTGCAAGGATGGCAGGCACCGGATACCAATTCAGTCTGCTCATGCCTGCCCAAAATGAAGCCAAAACTACCGCAATCAGGGATCGCCATCGATGACCAGGCGAGACACCGAGCAGGATAATGATGACGCAGATTTGCAGGTGATAATAAACGGCCCCCTGAAACAGGTAAAGGAAGAACCAGCCAGCTAGGATCAATCCCAGCGACGCGGCCTCGATCTTGAATCGACGGACGAATGCCCAGGCCGACAGGCTGCTGATACCGAGCCACAGCAGCACCTGCCACAACCGGTCTGCCCACAGCGGCAGTCCCTTTACAATGAAAGGGATGGCCAGCATCATATAGCGCGTCCCATGCCAAATGGAAAGAGGCAGGCTAACCCCGTAAATGGATCTCGAAAATAAGAGGGAACCGTAGTAGAAGCGGCTGGCCTCGGACCAGCCCACTGAAAATGGATAGGCCGTCACCGGAAGTAACGTCACGTACGTTTGACTGAGAATCCCATCGAACAGCAAAGAGGCGGCAAAGCAGATCGGCCACGTCCAGGGCATTGAGAATTTTGCTGCGAGCGCCTGCGCCAATACCAACCACCAGAAAAGCCACAACAAGCGAAAGAATGCGTCTCCACCACGCCCGAAGAACACGGATCTCGCGTACCATATTACGGCAAGCGGCAGCAAGAACAGGATCAAACTAACCAGCTTGCCCGGCAGGGAATTCCATCGCATGCCATCAAGTTTTGCCCAGAAGGGGCCCTGATCTTTGCGCTTCAGAACGATATATAGGCTGGCGGCCACCTGAAAGGCCAGCATTGCCATAAGAAACACCCACTTGTAGCGTGTCCGAAACTTGAAAAGTGCGTCGGTCTGCAACTGGGTTTGGTAGATGGCCAGGAGGCTGATGGCGATCCCAATCGAAAGATAGGTCTTGACGAACGTCTTAAAGTCTGAGGTCATGGATGTCCTGGGCGCGCGAACACGCGCCTCGTCCTCATTGTGCTGCGAGCCGGCATATTTCTAGCCATCCTCGACCACTTCGTGCGGATCCATTGCTGCCGTTATGCCGGGCAAATAAAATGCGCCGATTAGGCTCACGCCCACGTAGAGCGCCCGTATTACCACCGCAATCGTCAGGCTGACCGCAGTGCTGAGACCTGCGACGGTAGAAAATAGGAAAGTCAGAGAGAGTTCCTGCACGCCGTAGCCGTTGATAGAAATGGGCACCAGCGTTACGAAATAGCTAAGGCTCCATAGCCCGGCAATTAGCCAGAAGTCAACATGGCGTCCCAGCCCTTCGATCAATATAGACAGCGTCAGGAATGTACAAAGCATGTGACCCCAGGTGCAACCCAGGGCTGCCAGCATTGCTAAGGGACGGTTTAGCCAGATCGAAAATGTCCGCAGCGTCCTGCCGACAAAACCGGTAATGCGGGAATAAAGCGCCGAAAGAACCAGAGATTGCGTCGCGCCGTGGCCGAGACTATGCAAGGCGGGTATCAAACCCAGCGGCAAGGTGAATAGCATTCCCAGCGCGCCGATCAGCCGGTCCGCGGCGATGGAGGCCACACAGACGGCCCGATCGAAGCCCAGTTGCATCGCACCAGCCAGCCGAATGACGTCGCCGCCGATCGTCGTTGGCAGGAAATTGTTCGCAAACAGGCCGGTAAATGTCAGGGCTATTGATTGCCAGAACGATATCTTTACATTTCCTGAGCGCAGCAGGACATACCAGCGCACCGAAACGCAAATTCTCGATGTGACCACCAGGGCCAGGGCCATCAGGATTCGCGTGATTGAGATTTGCCGGAGGGCGCTGAGCACCTCATTCCATCCCCCTTCTCTTACCAGCAGGAAGATCAACGCTGTGGCCAGCAACGTGCCCAACAGACGGAGTAGCAGACGCCTGTTCTTGCGGAACCACTCAGACATGTCTACGCCCCTCGCCAAGCGTTTCCCGTACCGTGTATGTCAGCTTCTTTTGGGATTCGTGATAGGTCCGGGCCAGCAGTTCTGCCATCAATCCCATGAGGATGGATTGGAAACCCATGATCAGCACCATGACCGCCAGCTGGAATAGTGGCGAACCAAGAACGGAGACGCTCTCGAAGAACCGACGGATGTAAAGATATACCAACAAGAGTGAGCCGCCGGAAATCAATACCAGGCCCGCGCCGCCGAACAGCCGCATGGGCTTGATGGAATAGCTGAGCAGGAATTTCACTGTGAACAGGTCCAGCACAACCTTGGTGGTTCGTTCCAGGCCATAGTTGGCTCTTCCGAAGCGGCGGGCGTGATGCTGAACCGGAATCTCGGCAATTCGGGCTCCGATCGAATGCGCGAAGACCGGAATGAAACGATGCATTTCGCCGTAAAGGCGAAACCCCTCCAATGAGTCTCTGCGATACGCCTTCAGACTGCAACCGTAATCGTGCAGACGCACGCCCGTAACCCACGAGATCAACCCATTCGCGATCATCGATGGCAGGTTGCGGGTGAGAGGGTTGTCCATGCGAGTCTTGCGCCAGCCGCTCACCACATCGTATCCCTCATTGAGCTTCGCCAGCAGCAATGGAATGTCCGCTGGATCGTTCTGCAGGTCGGCATCCAGCAGGATGATGATCTCTCCTGTGGAGTGATCGAAGCCGGCCGTGATCGCGGCCGTCTGGCCGAAGTTGCGCCGAAATACAACGACCCGGACGTGTTTCGGATCCTGCCGAACGAGCTTTCGCAGGATATCCAGACTCTGGTCCGTGCTTCCATCATCGACGAAAATCACTTCCCAGGTGCGGCGAAGCGGCTTCACCGCTCGGCAAATGCCGTCGAAGAGCAGCTCAAGGTTTTGCGCTTCATTGAAGACCGGAATGACAAGCGATAGATTCATCTTCCCTTTTCCACGAGCGCTGTGGAGCTCTGTAGTCCGAACCCGTGTTCCCAATGCCAGACGTATTCATCGCCGAACTCACCGACGTATTGGACCTGATCGATTTCTGAGATCTGCCGGGTCGTCATCGATGACAAGCCCAGACGAATCTGGTCAATTACGATCCATCCCGACGGATACTGATCGACAGTCGAGATTATATATGCCTCCGGCGTCTGCGTGGTAATTCGAAATTGCGTCTGAAACACCGGCTGTTCCTGCCAGGTCGCGTACAGCCCATACACTGTAGATATCAGCACATCGCTCGGCTGCGCGTTTTTTAGCATGAATGCCTGCACGAGCGAAACATCGTGCAGGTAGTCCTCCGATATTGGCATGTTGGGGTCGGAAGATACCGTCGGCAGCAGGATTTGTTGACCATTCAGAATCGACAATCCCAATAGTGCGGCGATGAGGACCGGCGCCTGCCTGCCCGGCAACGGCCAGATGGACCGTATCATATGCCAGACCATGTACAATCCGATGGCAGTAACCACGACAAACCAGAGTTCCGTAGTGCTGAGGTGCCGCGTGTGAAAGAAAGTTTTCGAAAGAAGAGCAAACGTCCCGAGGAAACATACAAACAAGGCGAGAAACAGGGTGGGAATTGAATTTACGTGGCGCACCATGAAGCCAAACAAGCCGGCAGCCAGAAATCCAATTGCGATGACAATTACCCCGCGATTGAAATACCATTGTTGCTGCGGATTCGGAAAGAAGTATTCGATCGGAACTACATTGAGCTTTGGGTAGGCCACGAGCTTGGGCAATTGTTGCTCGTACACTGCATATGCAGCAGCAATCACGCCGGCGCCAAGAAGGGCCAGCATCGGCAGATTTTGCCGGTCTCTCAGATTGATTCTTGCCAGAACAAAAATGGCAAAGACCGGATAGGCTATGAGTATCGTCTTGAATGTGGAAAGCCATTCCACGGTCAAAGCATACAGGGGCACAACCGCAAGGCACGCGGCCAACAGGATCATCTTGGGACTAAGGAGGGCCTTCCAATGTCGCGACAGTATGAATCCCTGAGGGATGCCCTCTATGAATGTGACCATCCCATATACTATCCAATAGAAATAGAAGGGATAATACGCGTATTCACGGGCAAGCCGGGCAAATGTAATGATCCAGGGGCTCGTGGCATACAGGATCGATGCAATGGCGGCAACCGGGCGATTTATTTTTCTCGTGAGCAAATAGAGCGGGATGATGGCCAGGACGTTGAAACAAACACCGACGAGGCGCGCGGCCCAAAGTTGGTTTCCAAAGATTCGCAGGGCAAGTGCAACCGGCAGCGTCACGATCCAAAGACTTCGCGGGTAAACCGAGCTGAGCGCTGCGCCCGCGAGGATTTGTCGGGCGGCGATGAGTTGATAGTACTCATCCACGGCGGGAAAGAGACTCGCCAGATTGAAAACGCGCAGCAAGCTGGCGAGGACGATCAAAGAAAGCACCAGCGCGCCATCCCGAATGTCGAGACTCTTTTCAGCGCCGCCCAGAGAATCGCTGATTCTCCCTATAAGAACGTCACGTTTTTGCCAAAGCAGCAATACCAATACTTCTGACAGGGTTACGAAGGTGATAAGTCCCAGCAGCACGACGAACTCACGCGAAGCATAAGAAGGCACGCCGAAGGTATGCGTATAGGTTGATTTGGCGGATGCAGAATTCAACAACTCGATTTCCCCGTCCCAGGCAACGGATAGCTGACCGTCCGATGGAAGACGACTGAAAACAATTTGGACATTGTCACCGACTTTGCCATTCCACAGGATGGAATTGTTCAAGGGATCCTGAAGGACCAACTGCTCGCCCACCCGCTTCCAGCCGTGGTATTCCATTTCGTTGTAGGACACGTCGCCAAGAGATGTATTGAACCAGAGCATGGAGGTTCGAGCCAAACCCTGCGCGCCGGACGCCGAAATCTGTAGCCGATGAGAGGGCAGGAATAGGGTCAAATATGTTTGACTGGAACGCCACGGATCAGTGCCTGCGAAGAAAACGAACACACCAATTAGAAGGCTCACGCCCGCAAGAGTCAAATTCTGAGACGCGGAAAATTGCGACAGCGCTTTGTGCGTCCATCCCAGTAGCAGAAAATAACCTGCGCTGGCGGCCACGCCCGCGAGGATGGTAAGCCCGAGTAGTTGTTTGCTTTCTGCCGGAAAGACGTTCCCCAGCCAGTACCCGCTGACGAACAGACCTAGCGTTGTCCCAAGAAATATCGCCGGCAGGATAAAACGATTATTCCTCTCAGCAAGCGGAAGAAGCCAACGAGTTAGCCGCATGGATTTAGCGCAAGTTTTTCATTGGAAACGGGAAGATGCTGCCCCGGACGCTGACCAGGCAGACCGTGGCAAACTATGCGGCCGACTGAATCCTCTTCAATCTCTCCATGTCGGCATCTACCATCATTGTTACCAGCTCTTTGAAAACCACGCCCAGCTCCCAGCCCAGGACTCGCCCGGCCTTGCTTGGATCGGCCACTAGAAGATCTACCTCGGCCGGACGGTAGAACCTCTTGTCTTGGACGACGAATTCATTGTAATCTAGACCCACATGCGAAAACGCGATTTCACAGAATTCACGCACCGTATGTGTCTCACCCGATCCTATGACGAAGTTGTCGGGCTTATCCTGCTGCAGCATCATCCACATCGCCCTCACGTAGTCTCCCGCAAAACCCCAGTCGCGGCGGGATTCCAAATTCCCAAGCCGTAGTTCCTTGGCCAGGCCGAGCTTGATGCGGGCGACGCCGTCAGATATTTTCCGCGTCACGAATTCAAATCCCCGGCGGGGGCTCTCGTGGTTGAACAGAATCCCCGAGACGGCGAAGAGGCCAAACGATTCCCGATAGTTAACCGTGATCCAATGGCCGTAAACCTTGGCAACGCCGTACGGGCTGCGTGGATAGAAAGGAGTCGATTCCTTCTGCGGCACTTCCACCACTTTCCCAAACATCTCGCTCGAGGAGGCCTGATAGAACCGAATCTTCGAGTTCACAAAGCGGATCGCCTCAAGCATGCGGGTAACTCCGAGCGCAGTGACATCACCCGTCAGGGCCGGCTGATTCCAGGATGTGGGAACAAAAGACTGCGCGGCTGAGGTTGTAGACCTCGCTGGGTTTGTACTCTTCAAAGATCGGCAGCAGGGACCCCTGGTCGGCCAGGTCTCCTTGGATCACGGTTATATCGTCCAGCAGGTGTTGGATTCTCTCGTAGGTCACGGTGCTGGCGCGCCGAGCCATGCCCACTACGCGATAGCCTTTCGATAGCAGCAGTTCGGCTAAGTAAGAACCGTCCTGGCCGGTGATTCCCGTAATAAGTGCAGTGGTGGGCATCCTTTTCTCCTAATATCCCAAAATTCAATTGTTGAATTATAAACTGTCTGTCGGGTGCGTCAAGCGCGGGCCTTGTGCGCCCTCTGGCGATCCCACAGCCATCCCCCAACAAGAATCAAACCTGCCACGGCCAGACTCAGGCCGAGGACCAGCATGATGGGCAAATGTGTCCCGACGTGGTTGTAACGGGCAAGATACCATTGACCAAAAAGCAAGACGCTCATCACTTCGAGCCCGAGAATTCGAGGTAACCAGGGATCTCGGTGATCCACCCACCGGATCCAGGCATACCCTGCGAGCAGGGCTTCGATGCCGAAGAAGATAAGACGATAGCGTGGGTTATCCCACTGGCTCCCGCCGGCCCGGATGGCGCAAATCACGATCCATAGCCAGACAAAAGTCGAGAGCCAGAGCCAGAGGCGCCGCTGCGGGCCTGCTTCCGAACGCCAGGCGGCGACCGGTGCAAAGAGCAGGAGCGGCAACGTCACATACCAGCCAAGGGCACGGAAGACTCCAATGATATGCCACGTCAAGGTGGTCGGTTCAAAGAACGCCGGTGGCAAGACTGGCTGCGCAATTCCGTAGCCGACTACGAACAGGAATTGCGCCAGCGGGTTCATCTTCGAGAATACATTTTGGATCTGGCCCGAGCCGTGCTCCAATTGATAGATCACCCACTTCACGGAGTCGCGAATCCAATTCAAAATGATGATAACCGGTGAACCGCCTGCAAAATCGTGAGGTCTGCTGAGACTCCAGGCCAGGAAAAGGAGCCCCACAACGACAACCGCAACAGCGCCCGCAAGAATCGGCCAAGGCACGCGTTTGTGCTCTCCCCTGGTCCATAGCCAGCCGCCGAACAGAAACAGCAGCGCCAGAGCCATGGCTGGCGATACCAGCAACATGCCGACGATGCCCAAGCCCATCCATATCCAGCCCCGTCGGTTGCCCTGCACCAACCAGGCCGCGAAACCCCAGAAACTGACGGCGATGAACGTCAACAGGAAAGGCTCGCGCATCTGCGCGCCGCCCGTTAGCACGGACTCAGGATAGAGCACGTATAGCCACGACGAAACCGAGGCCAGCCGATCGCCCCAAAGTGTTCGAATTGCCTTGTAGAGAAAAGGCACGCCCAGAGCCGCAGTCAACGCGGCTAAAAGCAGGATCAACAAAGGCCGGTGCGAATCCGGTGACAGGACTTTGTATGTCAATGCGCTTAGGGCCAAAAGGCCGCCATACTGATCGGTGTAATATGTCTTGTCGAAGGCCGCCCAAAGTGGCTTGCCGCTACTCGCCAAATTCCACGCCTGATCGTCTCGCCGGTGGGCATCTGTGAAGACGAAGCCTGCCTTATCGTCCGGAACATTATGTCCATCGATGGGCAGCGCAATGTAAACAGCCACGCCCGCCGCAACTCTCAGCAGTAGGGCCAGTGCCGTCATCCAGGCCAGGAGCTTGCCGCCTCCGGCCCATCTCCATGCGGCGAGCATCGCCTCCAAACCCAGTATCAACAAGATCGAAAACCCCAGCCAACCAGTCAAATAGCTGCCTGGCTGGAGGGCGGCCAGCCCGGCGCTTGCCGCCAGCGATATCGGCACAGTCAGGAGAAAGTCTTTCGCTAGGAGATACTTCATTTCAATCCACGTTCATCAGTGCTCTTTGTCCCCGGGCCAGCCATGTATGTTTTTCAACCTCCTGGCGGGCGTTGCGGGCCAGCCTTGCTCGGCCGGGATCATCTGACAATAGCCTCTTGATGGCAGTCGTCCATTCGATAACGTTGCCCGGCTCGCAAAACACCGCATGCGTCTCATCCAGTATCTCGCGGATTACCGGCAGGTCTGCCGTAAGGATTGCTCTACCGGCCGCCATGTATTCAAACATCTTCATGGGGTTTATCACGTCGGCAATGTCCTGTCCGCTGCTGGCCGAAACAATCCGGCCGTAAGGCATCATCAGAATCTCAACCGCGGCCTGATACATCGGCAGTCGGCTGTTCTCAATGAACCCTGTCAACGTAACATTTGTGAGACGCGCTGAATTCAATTTGGATTGCCAGGATTCGACGGCGTCCGGGGTGCCGCCGGCCCACAGGAAGTTCACAGTCGGCAGCGCCCGGGCCAGTTCGAACAGCAGCTCCATGCCCCGGCCGGCATAAAAGTGTCCGGTGAAACCGGCTGTGGGTCCATCCTTAAGATTCAATTCGCGGCGAGCTTCGGGCGCGGATGGAAGGTCCGCGTACCGGTCCAGGTCGACGCCGTTCGGTGCGACCTGGACCATGTCATCTGGAAACTCGCGGCGGGTCGAATGCTCCAGGGCTTTTCTCAACGCACGCGTTGTAACTAGCAGCCGCTTGCGCCCTTGCGCCTTCCAGAACTGTCGCAACCACCACGCGCCAAGTCGGCCGGCCGTGTTCGCGTGCATCTCAAGTATGGTTGGCAGGCCGCACCATAAACCCACACAGGCCGATTGAGGTAGCCAGGTGTAGATGATATCGGCTCTAAATCTCTCCGCGGCCGATTGAGCATACCACACAAAATCAAAGCGCTTCAAAGCCTTCCGGGACCGCAGCCATTCCATGTAAAAGTGATGCTGCAGCCCGTAATGCCGTGCCAGTTCCTCCCAGGAGGTGGCTGCGGATTCCGCCGGCGCGAACACTCGCAGCTCGTGCCCGAGTTCGGTTAGCGCATCGCAGACCTTCATGGCCTGCATGGAGTTCGCCGTCAAGGAAGGTATGCGTGAATTAGTGATGGCTGCGATGCGCATTATCTCGCTCGTGTCTTCAGGCCGTGGTCGGCGGTGAAGCCAACGCCTCTTGCCGCCGCAGTTCCATGCCCCCACGGGCGACAATCAGACCCACAGAAAGTACATAATAGATGGACAGCAGGGCGGCCTCCATGATGTAGCCGTATCTGGGGACAAGCGGAAACGCCAGGCCCACCTTCAGCAAACCGGCAACCAGCGTCGCCCATAGCGGAAACGTCGGCAGTCCAAAAGACAGCAGCAGCGGGCGGTTCCAGAAGAGTGTATAGTTAAAGACCATGCCGATTAGTAGTGCCACGAGCGCGGGATACGCCTGGACGTATTCCGGGCCGTAGATCGACAAAATCCAGCGGCCAAAGGCCAGCAGCCCGAGAGCCAGCAGCATGTTGTACGAAAAGGCCAGCGTCGTGACCTTTCGTAGAAAGTCCCTCAGCCGTGGCCAGGCTTTCTGCACGATGAGACGGTTCAGCTCAGGGTAGACTGTTAGTATTAGTGGATCGGCCGGCACTGCCAATAGGCTGATGATGGCGTAAGCATTCTTGTAAAGGCCAACTGCAACCGGCGAAAGGAAGAACGCAACCCACAGAAGTTCGCTCTCACGAAAAACCAGGATGACCGTTGCGCTGAGATTGGAACTGAATGCAAATTTCGACAGCTCGCGTAATGATGGCAGAGTTGAGAACGATACCCGTATCCATCCGCTGCCCAGTGCCCGCTGGATTTGGAACTGAGCAGCAAAGAACAGCCCAAGCCCCAGAATCGCTTTTCCAGTTAGATACGCGACAAGTATGAAGGCAGGGCTTCCATGCAAGAAATAGGCCGCTGCTACTATTAGGACGCAGGCGATATTTTGATACAGATTGATGGTACCGCGCAGTTTTACCTTGTCTGTGATCTGCAGAATGCCGGTGGATGTCTCCGCATTGAAATTAGCCAACAACCCCAAGCTGAAGGCAACGAACAGTCTTTCTGTGTCGGGCGTCTTGACGATGTAGCGCGTGGCTATCCCTGCGCTCAGAACGACGACGAGGAAGGCCAGAACTGAAACGGTCGTTTCGGTGAGACTGGCGGCTTTGATGAGGGCTGCGGCCTCTTGCTTTTCGCCTCTTTCAAGGTACTCGCCGCCATATCGGACGACTAGTTCGCTCATGCGAAAAGAGAATAGGCCGTTCACGGTCGACGCGTAGGCCATCACGGCTGCAACGAGCCCCCAACCGAAGGGCCCCAACAAACGCGCCGCCAATATCCCCTGCACCACACTGAGGACCAGGCTGAATGAGTTGCTGCCGAATAAATGGGCGCTATTCAGGACAACCCGGTTTAGCAGTTCATCCTGGCGCATCCTTGCCAGTAACCTCATGGCGTCAGTATTTGGCTGGCCCAGGACCTTTCAGCAGCATACCATTCAACGAGCTTCAACACGCCCTCACCTAGTCCCACGCGTGGCTCCCACCCCAGTATCTGCTTCGCCTTCGATACGTCTGCCCAGTTCCTGAACATGTCCGCCGGATTCGGCGGCCCATGCTGAACGTTCGCCTTCTTGCCGATGAGTTCCTCCAGCAATTTTACGAGATCGTTGATGGTGATCACCTCATGTCCGCCCAGATTGATGATCTCATAACCGACCGGCTTCAGCGCCAGGATGGTACCGCGTGCAATGTCGTCAAGGTAGGTAAAGCCACGCGATTGCTCTCCGTCGCCATACACGCGAACCGGCTGATCTTGGTTGATCCACTGGCAGAAACGGAACATGGCCAGGTCCGGCCGGCCTGCGGGGCCGTATACGGTGAAATACCGCAACACGCTGACGTCCAGGCCGTGCAGATAATGGTAGGCATGCGCCAGAACCTCGGCAGCTTTCTTACTGGCCGCGTACGGCTGGAGAGGCTCGCTGCTCGACGCCGTCTCCGGGGTCGGATAAGGGGGATTCTCGCCGTAGATGCTGGACGTGGATGCTTGCAGGAATTTCGGAGTACCTGCACGGCGGCAGAACTCCAGCAGGTTTAGCGTTCCCGTAAGGTTCGTTTCATAGAACAACCAGGGGTTCTCCACGCTGGCGCGGACTCCGGCGCGGGCAGCCAGATTGATGACTGCATCAAATTTCTCGTTCCCGAGTTGTTCGAGTTCCTGCTTCGATGAAATGTCGAGCTTGCGAAAGGCAAAGCCCTGCAGCTTCTGCAACCGCCCCAGGCGATGCTCTTTCATCCGAACATCGTAGGCGTCGTTAAGGTCATCCAACCCAACAACCGTGTGGCCGTCTTGTACGAGCAACTCAGTTGTGCGTGCGCCGATGAAACCGGCTGCACCTGTAACCAAATAATTTGACATTATTCCTCGCATTGACGATGCGCCGTCAAGCCGTGCATCTCGTCATTATGTATTCCCCTTAAAGCGCAATTCTAATCTCAACTCGGGCCGTTTATGCGTACGGATCAATGGAAATGCCGGCAGCCGCTTGCAGGGCATTGATCGAGAATCCTTCCTTGTCCGCGAAGTCTCCTGCCGCCGCGCCCACGGGGCTCATCCACACTGGATCGAAGACCGGGCGGCACACGCCTAGAGCTTGGCAACCTTCTGATTGTCTTTGCCCAGCTTTCCGAGCGCATTGCGGGTGTCGAAGATGAATTTCGCGGCCGCAAGGATCGCCGCATAGTCATACGCTTCATGATTGGTCACGATGACCACCGCATCCGACTCCTGCACCGACTTCATCACATCATTTACCGAGTCCATACTCCAGCCCTCGCGTTCGTGATGGATCTGTGGAATGTATGGATCGTGGTAGGAGACCACCGCGCCTTTCTTCTTGAGCATTGCGATTACGTCCAGCGATGGCGACTCGCGCACGTCGTCGATATTCGGCTTGTAGGCTGCCCCCAGCACCAGGACTTTGGAGCCCTTGAGCAGGCTGCCCCTGTCATTCATTGCATCCAGGATCCGGCTGACTACATAGCGCGGCATGTTAGTATTGATCTCCGAAGCCAGTTCGATGAATCGCGCATTGTAGTTCATCTCTTTCATCTTCCATGAAAGATATAGCGGGTCAATTGGAATGCAGTGTCCTCCCAGGCCCGGCCCTGGCATGAACTTCATGAAGCCGAACGGTTTCGTGGCTGCCGCCTCGATGACTTCCCAAACGTCCACTCCCAGGCGCTCACACATGATCGCAAGTTCATTGACCAGCCCAACGTTGATCATCCGGAAGGTATTCTCGAGCAGCTTGGCCATCTCAGCCGCCTCTGCCGACGAGACGGGAACCACCGTCTTAATAGCTCCCGCATACCAGGTCTGCGCGACTTCGGCGCACGCTCGCGTGATGCCGCCGATTACTTTTGGGGTATTTGAAGTGGTCCAGTCCTTTCGCCCGGGATCTACGCGCTCTGGCGAGAAGCAGATGAAGAGATCCTCGCCGATCTTAAGACCCGACTGCTCCGTCAGTTTGGGCAGCATCACTTCGCGCGTGGTGCCCGGATACGTGGTGGACTCCAGAACCACCACCATTCCCTTGTGCACGTATGTCGCCAACTGGTCCGTCGCCGAAAGTATGTACGACATATCCGGATCGCCTGTCTTGCGCAGCGGCGTTGGGACACAAATGCTGACGGCATCCATATCCTTTAGCGCGGCAAAATCGGCCGTCATATTAAGGCAGCCAGCCTTCTGCAGTCGGGCAATCGTGGAATCGGGCACGTCTTGAATGTATGATTTGCCCCGGCTGAACACATCCAGCTTCCGACGGTCAGGATCGATGCCCAGGACATTGAATCCGGCCTCGGCGAAGACAACGGCCAGCGGCAGTCCGACATAACCCATTCCCAGTATCGCTATTTTCGCGGTCTTGTTCTGCAGTTTACTGATGAGCGCTTCCTTGGTGGCCATAAGCTCCTTCGAATTTTGTTGCCGTCTTTTCCGATTTCCAATTCTACGGAACACGAGTAACCCGGAGATTGCGCTTGGGGCGGGCAGGATGTCCGAGATTAGATCCCTGGGGTTGAAACCAAAACCGGCAATTTCTGACAGACGATCGCCCGAATCAATTTGCCATCTCAAAACAAGCTGAGTTGTTTCGGGTCTTCCCCCGGCTGCTTCTCCGGCCCGCCCGTTTGAACCCCATCGCGGCCCAGCCCTTTGCGAGCCTGCTGTAACAACTGTGGTAGCCTGGCAAAATCAGCCAGTATGGCAGGTTTGAGCGAAGCTTGATGCAGCGCCGCAGCTGGATGGAACATGGCGATCACGTAGCGGTCGCCAACCTTGCGCATCTGTCCATGCACCGCGCTGATCTTGGCGCCCGGCATGAATTTGCCCATGGAAAACCTGCCGAGCGTGATGATGATGCTCGGGTTGACGGATCGGATCTGCCGCTCCAGGTATTGATCGCACGTCGTTACCTCTTCAGGCATTGGATCGCGGTTTCCGGGTGGCCGGCATTTGACCACATTGCCGATCCAAACGTCTCCGCGTTTCAAGCCGGCTTGGGCCAGCAAATCGTCTAGAAACTTTCCTGCGGCGCCGACAAACGGCCGGCCCTGCTCATTCTCGTAGAAGCCGGGCCCCTCACCGATGAACATGATCTCAGAAGTCGGCCGGACCCTCGCCCGGAACCGCCTTCTTCCGGGAATGATACAGAGCACATCTCTCGCAAACCGCAACTTCTTTTGCAATCTGCGCCAGGGCCTCTTCGGCATTCATTGCAGCTCCAGAGGTTCCAGGGTCATGAGTACGGCATCCTCACCGTTGTCTTTGTAATACTTCAGGCGTCGGCCCGTAATGGCAAATCCAAATCTGCGATACATTGCCTGCGCAGCCTCATTTCCGGCGCGTACCTCAAGAAAGGAACGGCGGGCCCCGGCGGCCCGGGCATCCTTCAGGGCTTCCGTTAGGACCTGCGCCCCAATTCCTTGGCGGCGATACCTGGGGTGTGTGGCTATAGTGGCAATATGCATCTCATCCACGATGATCCAGGAGACGATCATCGCCGCGACCTGCTTGTCCTCTGTCTCCGCCACGAAACAATGCGCCACGCGATTGTCAGCGACTTCGTAGCGAAAACTGTGCTCGGGCCACGGCAGGCTAAATGACATCTGGTCAATTTGTACTACCGCCGGCACGTCCTTTATCGTCATCTTTCGAATGATCGCCGTCATGCCGGGATAGGTTGTGCAGTCTGCAGGTAGATCGGGGCAAGCGCAGCAGGTTCATCGAGTCTGCCGGCCTGCCAGTTTGCCCAGGCCATTTCCGCCAGTACCGACGGACGCCGATAAGACAACGATGGCGGAGCCAGGACCACGTTCACTTTCTTTCGGGCCAGCCGCTGCCGCTCTTCTTTGGTGAGTTCCCCGGCCACCAATGTCGGCTTATCAATGGAAGCGGCCAGCTCGTCCACGGTCGTGACCTGGGCGGTTCCTTGCGATTGCCAGGCGCCCTTGGTTGGTTTGTACCAGCCCAGCGCGATCCGCCCACGGCCTGCCTGCAGCACGGCGGCACACCGCAACTTGGAAGGCGCCTGCCCCGCGGCGAGAATGTCCAACGTTGGGATGCCGGCAATCGGGATATTCTGCGACAACGCCAACCCCTTCACAAAAGCCAACCCCACGCGCAAAGCGGTGAAAGAACCCGGGCCGATCGCCACGCCCAGCGCCTTCACATCCTTCATGGTTAACCCTGTACGCACCAGCAATTCTGCCAGTGCGGGCGCCAGCTCAACTGTGTGATGCTGGCGGCTGAACCAGACGAGCTCTGCTGTGACCTGCGCGCCGTCGTATAAGGCCAGTCCGATCTGCGCGGTGGATGTATCGACGGCCAGCAGCATCAGTGCACTCCAAACAGAGTTTGGCGTAGTTCGGCCAGGACGCCGTCATAACGCAGACCTCGCGCCCTGAACAGCATCTGGCGCTGCTCCTCGGCCACCGACTCTAGGTGAATCCGGAGCTCGTTTTCCGGCAGGACCGACTCGATTCGCTCCGGCCACTCTACAATTAAAGCCCCTTCGGCGAGCATTGTATCCACGTCCAACTCTGCGGCCTCTGCGGCGGACTCCAGGCGGTAGGCATCCATGTGAAAAAGCTCGTTGCCATCCGGGCGCCGATATTCGTTCACGAGCACGAACGTCGGACTGGAAACAGAATCCACAGAACCCCAGCCCTGGGCCATGCCTTGAACCAGGGTGGTCTTGCCCGCGCCCAACTCACCCTGCAGACAAATCAGGTCGCCGGGCTTCAACACATCTCCGAGCCGCATTCCGATCCGGCGGGTTTGTTCAGGACTCCGGCTGAAGAACTCAAACGTATGTTCATCGAGGATGGGCACGCAGGGATTATACGTCAGCGAATAGCGGACGGCAAGTGAAGCGGCTCACATGCCTTGAAATAGACAACGAAGACTGCCAGGGGGTCGGCGGAACCTCTTGTTGAGCAGTTGTTATAGATTGACCTGCCCCAGCGACCGTACTATGATTCGCGAACCGCGTTTGCTTGAGTGTTGGGTGCCAGACTTGCGCCGGAGACAATGAAGTTCTCGCTCAACAAGCTCCAAGGATACAGAAGTATCATGAAAAGTCGGTACATCTACTCGATACTATTTGGAATACCGGGCCTCCTGCTTTCTTTGATTCTTGCTGCTGTTGCCTCCGGGCTCGCTTTAGGGGTGCTTTGGATATTTGTCTTCGGCGACAATCCATGGCCGTCCTCTGTGGAGAACACGCTGCCGGCCCTGTTCGGACTTGTATTCCTGATTGTCTGGCTTGGATCATTGACAATCGGCTTCAAGACCGGAAGGCGACTTGAACAAGTCCCAAGGTTTAATAGGAAGCATATTTTGATTTCAATCGGTGCCACGATCTCATTGAGTCTCTTGATTGTCCTCTCTCAGACGAGCGTGGGAAACCTGGGGCAAAAGTCAGATGATGTGCGGTGCAGCGATTTTTGCAGTCAAAGCGGATACCCTGCAAGCAGCATGCCCCCGCGGGACTCCGGGGATCGAAGTTGCAGCTGCCTGGACAAGTCTGGCGTCGTGATCTTGACGGTTCCGATCGATAGTATTTCGCCCATCAAGTAGCGAAGACTTTACCTCCTTGGTATAGCTCCAGCGGCAGCAATGCAGGCCTGCGGAACAGGAACAAGAACCGGCCCGGCAGAATTTTCTGTAACAGCTTGCAAAATGGGGGCTGGCGCCAGATTTCAAGCTGGCGATTGAATGCCTGCTGTTGACTCTGTTTCTGTTTCGCGAAGACCAAGCCTGTCGCCGATCAGGCGCGCGATCCTCCGCGCCGCATCCGGCCGCGCCATGCGACGTGCGTTTTCGATAACCTGTGCGCGTTCATGCGGGCGCGTAATCCAGCGGGTCAAGGCGCGGACCACCATTTGAGGTTTCGGCGCCCACACTCCCGCTCCCTCCGACTCCACAAAGCTTACATTCCCGTCTTCCTGCCCGGCGATCTTTGAGTATAGGATGATTGGCAGATTTGCATTAAGTGCTTCTGCGATCGTGCCCGGTCCGGCTTTGGTCACGATAATATCGGCCGCACGCATGAAGTCGGGCATGTCGCGGGTAAAGCCGTAGATGAAAGTTGGGTTATCCCATTCCCGCGATTCCAGCTTGGCCTGCAATTTCTTGTTTCGTCCGCAGACGATCGCGAGGCCGAGATCAAGACCCGATTCATCGATCGCGTACGCTGTGCGGCCAAGTGGTCCCATGCCATCGCCGCCGCCGACCAGTAGGGCAATCGGCTTATCGGAGGGCCATCCGAGTTTTCTACGAAGCGCCTTCTTGTTGCCCATGGGTGTGCAATACCGTTCTGCAACTGGCAATCCCACAACTTCGAGTTTATCCGCAGGCATGTGGTAAGTAAGGGCCCGCTCCCGGGCCATCTCGGTGGGAACCACGATGAGGTCGGCCCGCGCATCAAACCACAGGGCGTGCGTGGTCACCAGGTCGGTTACCACCGTGTAGAAGGGCGGGCGCGGATGCAGCGCCGCCAATGCCCGCAGGCCAAACGTGGTGGCGATTGGATGCACACATACGATCAGGTCGGCCGGGTGTTCACGCACTAGTTTGCGGGCCGCCGCGCGCGCCACCGGCCACAACGAGGCCGTCATCACCCGCGCCTGTGCTCGACCGTCTGTTGCATAGAATGAAGCCTGCCAAAGGCCCCGGGCTTTTACGAGTTCCGGATACAGTTCAGACATCTTGCTGAACGGTGGCGGCGCGTAATCCTTGTAAAAGTCGACCATCTGTGCCGTAAATTTTCCCTCGTATTCGAGCTCCAGCGCTTCGATGATGGCCTCGGCAGCCGAACGGTGTCCTCCACCGGTATCGGAAAAGTAAAAGACGATGTGCGGCTGATGCCGCAGGTCGAAATCTTGTCGGCGCACTTCGTTCGCCGCGGACCTGGCTTGACGGTTCTTACGACGGTTGTTGTTCATCTTTTCTCGTGAGATTGGTTTTCATCCGCTTCCGTAGTTCGCGCCGTGTAAGCATCACGCGATGACCGCAGCCCTTGCACTCGATCCCGATATCCGCCCCTAGACGGACTACCGTCCACTCGTACGAACCGCAGGGATGCGGCTTCCGCAGGCGAAGCAGATCATTGAGTTGGAGGTCGGGAAGCATAACTTACAAGAGCACATAAATAAAAAGTTGCCGCTCGATAACGAATGCCCGACGATCCGTCGTCCATCGTCTCGCAGATTATACCGCAGGCCTCGGCCGTGTCTCCAGCTGTCTAATCTATGATAAACTTCGGATGTTTTGTGCAGCAGTGCGTATCTTGTTCGAGAGGGAAGCCATGACCACACGCGAAACATATCCTATCGAAATCGCCGGACTAAAACGAGAGCTTCGTTTATTCCAGATCAAACCCGGGCTGAGGATCGCTATACTCAACATCCTGGGCGATACCGAATTGGTTCAGGCCTGTGCGCGCCAGCTCGGCCAGCAGCTCAAGGACGTGAAATTCGACGTTCTCGTGACTGCAGAAGCAAAATCCATCCCTCTGGCTTACGCCCTCTCGGTCGAGGTCAAGAAGCCTTTCATCGTCCTGCGAAAAACGTATAAGGCCTACATGGGTGATGCACTCCGCGCCGAAACGCTCTCCATAACCACGGGTCAACCGCAGTTGCTTGTCCTGGACGAGAAGGACCGCGAGCTGTTGAGTGCGAAAGATGTCGTTATCGTGGACGATGTGATCAGCACCGGCTCCACGCTGCAAGGAATGCGCATGGTCATTGAAAAGGCCGGCGCGAAGGTGGTTAAGGAGGCTGCGATCTTGACTGAAGGCGAACGCTCCAAGTGGGAGCAGATCCTCTCGCTCGGACATCTGCCATTATTCACTGATTAGTGGGACAGTTCTTCAACCTGGCTCGAATCTGCATCCCCCAATTCTTTGATCAGTTTCTCTTTTTGCCTGCGCCCCATTCTCTTGATGGCGCGTTCTCGTTTCATTGCCGCCCCCGGATCTGGCTGGGGTTCCACGTAAACCAATTTCACGGGACGGCGCGTGCGTGTATAGCGCGCGCCGGAACCGGCATTGTGAGTCTTTAGCCTTCGTTCCGGATTGGTCGTCCATCCCGTGTACAACGTCCCGTCCGAGCATTCAAGGATATAGCAATAACAAGGCATGTCTTGTCTAAGCTCAAGGGCACGTATCCTGCAGCCATCCAAGTCGCATGTAGTTGTCTGCCGTCGTCGCGGCTTTGGCTTTCTCTCGCTGACTCCTGTCTTCTCTCAGGTCTCTGACGTCTAATCTCTTATATCCTATTTCTTTTTCTTTGCATCTTCTTTCAGTCTCTTGTTTCGATCCACAATCGTGCTTCCAAAGAACATTTGCATGATTTGCTCGCCCGCGTTGGGAAGGTCGAGCGTATCGCCGCCCTCCTTCAGCCAATCTGCCCCTCCGCGCTCATCCAACCAGCGCTCGCGGCAGTCGAAGGCCCACTGTAGCCGCTCCATGACCTCCGCGGCATCGCGTTTCACAACCGCGTCGCGCAGGCGCTGCAGTGAAACAATCAGGCTGTCCAGCGCACGCGTCACCGCCGCCGGGTTTTCAAGGGCCGCAGTTCCCAAAGATGCGGGGTCGTCATAGTATGCAATGCCGCCGGTCACGCTTAGGTACGGCCGACCTGCCAATTTGCGCCAATCTGCCCAGCCCGGCTGATCTACGGTTGCATCCAGCAGCGCCGCTGCCGCCAACTGTGGCAGCAGATGTGCCGTTGCCATCAAGCCGTCGGACTCTTGAAGGTCGGTCAGCATCGGCTTGGCCCCCAGCAGTTGCGCAAGCGCCACTGCGAACTGCTCCACTTCTGCCGGCGTATCCGGCGGTGCATCAATGGCCATGATAGTGCTCTTGAAAAGATCGGGACGTGCCGCCTTCAGCCCGATTTCAGATGACGACAAGGCCTCGGCGCTCAGGCTCGGCACGAGGCCAATGTAGAACCGTCCTGCCGGAATGAACTCCTTCGCCCATTTGGTCATGGGACTCTTTATTGGCGCCGTGTCCACGACTATCGCGCCCTCTTTCAGTCGGGGACCGATTAGCTTCAATGTCTCATGCATTTGGCTGAGTGGTAGACACAGCAATACGATATCGGCATCCTTCACCGCCTCGCGTGGGTTTTTCAAGTTATCCACCGCGCCCAGGGTCTCCGCCCCCCGTGCTACCGCCGGATCCTTGTCGAAGCCCACGCGCTGGACTGTGCTCTTTTTCTCCTTTAGTGCCATGCCGATCGAGGCGCCAATCTGTCCAAGGCCGATAATTGTGATCTGAGTAGGCATTACATTTCCTTTGAAAGAGCAAAATAATTTCGCAAGTCTTCTTCACGGCGCAATGCGATTTTGGAAATCCGCCGCGAAGGATATTGGCAATTTGATTATACTTGCTGCTACAGATGGGCGAGTTCGCCTGAACGCTGGCTGCTCGACCTTCGCCCGGCCTCAGGCGCGGCGAGCACGGCTATCATGGACGGTGGTTGTCGCGCTGTTGCGCCGTTAACCGGTCGTTGGACTCGCCGGACTTCAGCGATTTGAATCTCATCTATGATATAATAGAACGGAATTTCTAACTTTACCTGCTTCCCTATTCCCACTTAAATTGCGAGAGCCGCGGACGCCGACCGCGGCCCTCTCTTGAAAGGAGGAGAAGAGAAATCACCTTACGAACGCAATGCTATCATCCATGTCCAAATCGTACTTGACGGGAAACATACGTTTCCCCTACGATTGTCCGACATCTTACAAAGCTGTAGAGCGTTTTAGGCATTCTTGAGGTGCGATCATGTCGAATTTGGCGGTGGAAGTCGAAAGACTGGGGCGCATTTACAAAATCCGCGGCAGCAAGCAAGAAATGGCAATGCGCAAGGAACTGGTCGCCCTGAATGACGTCAACCTCGAGGTCAGGCAAGGTGAGCTTTTTGGGCTTCTGGGCCCCAATGGTGCAGGCAAAACCACGCTGATAAAGATCCTGACCACGCTTCTATCGCCCACGTCTGGCTGGGCCCGCGTCGCAGGGCGCGACGTTGTCGCCGAGGCGGCTAAAGTCCGCGCCTTGATCAACATGGTTTCTGGTGGTGAGTCTTCCGGCTACGGCTTATTGACCGTTCGCGAAAACCTTTGGATGTTCTCACAGTTCTACGGCCTGCAATCCAGGGAAGCCAATCTTCGCATTGCCGCCCTTCTGAAATTGGTTGGATTGGAAGACCGCATCCACACCAAGGCGTCGGACCTTTCCACCGGCTTGCGCCAAAAGATGAATATCGTGCGTGGTTTCCTGACCGACCCCCAGGTGCTCTTCCTCGATGAACCGACGCTCGGATTGGATGTGGGTGCCTCCCGTGACGCGCGCCGGCTCATCCGGCGCTGGCTGGATGAGGATCGCACGCGCACTCTGCTGCTCACCACTCACTACATGGTCGAGGCAGACGAATTATGTGACCGGGTGGCGATCATCAATCACGGCCGCGTCTTGGCCTGCGACTCTCCGTCAGTTCTCAAACAGCAATTGCAGCGCGAAGCGCTTTTCGAGATCACGGTGAGTTCATTGAACGGCATGCCCGTATCTACGCTTCAAGATGTCCCCGGCGTTCGAAAGGCTTCCGCCCAGCAGTCCGGAGAATTTGGCGTACTGCAATTCGTCCTGGAAGAGGAGGCAGCCCTCGCGGGTGTGATCGGTCGCCTGACGGATTCCAGGGTTAAGATCGCACGCCTCGATAAGCATGAGCCAACGCTGGAAGACGTGTTCGTGAATCTCGTCGGCCATAGCATGGACGAGGTAGAGAATGAGTCATCGGTTGACGTTTCAGGCTGATCCGCTCTCCGGCCTAGCGTCTCCCAGGGCAGCCGGCTGGAGGCTGTTCGTCAAGACCGTGATCGCACGTGCCTATCCTCGCATCGTCGGGACCATGCGCGAGAAGTCCTGGATGTTCTTTGATGTCTTTCTCCCTTTGTTGGCCGTGTCCTCCTACGTGTTCGTCTATCGCGCCATCCATGCTCCGGAAGAATACGTGGGTTTCGTCGTGATTGGCGGCGCCATGACCGCCTTCTGGCTGAATATCATGTGGGCTATGTCGTCGCAGCTTTACTGGGAGAAGGAACAAGGCAACCTGGCGCTTTACATCATGGCTCCCAATTCCATGATGGCGGTGCTGTTGGGGATGGCCATGGGCGGCATGTTCGCTACGTTCTTTCGTGCCATCGTAATTATCGTTCTGGGCAGTTTATTTTTTCACGTGCACTATGTGATAATGAACTTTGTTCAGCTCATCGCCGTCTTTTTCGTCGCAATGGCGGCCTTATACGGAATGGGGATGATGACCGCCTCCTTGTTTCTGCTCCTCAGCCGGGAAGCCGATCATCTGACTCAGCTGGCGATGGAACCGGTCTATCTGGTCTCCGGCTTCTACTTCCCGATCAAATCCTTCAGCTTTTGGATCGCCGCGGGGGCATCGATCATTCCCCTCACGCTCGGCTTGGATGCCATGCGCCAACTTGTCTTCGCCTCCGGAGCCACCCTTGGTTTTCTTGGCGTGAACGTTGAGTTGGGCATCTTGGTCGGCCTCTGCATTGTCTTCCTGTTTGGAGCCCACGCCTTGCTCGGATATATGGAACGGCTTGCCCTGCGTGAGGGTCGCCTCACGGAGAGCCGCAGATGATTTTCCGATTCACGATTTCCGATTTGCAGTCCCCCTTTGCCCCTGAGGTTTCCTATGCAGCGCTTTGAAGCACTCCGGTCTTTCAAGATCGCGACCTGGCTTGGATGGCAGATTGAATCAAACTGGACGGATCCTTTCCTTTTTGCCATCTATTCGATCATCAAGCCCCTCGCGACCGCAGGCATCCTGGTGATCATGTATAGCATCATTACCAAGGGCAATTTCAATACACCCATATTTCCTTATATTTACTTTGGTAACGCCTTCTACATCTATGTCGGCGCAATAATGACTGGCATTTCCTGGGCCGTGATCGAGGATCGCGAGCATTACCGGACTCTGAAGTATATGTACATCGCGCCGATCAGCATACCGGTATATTGGCTTGGACGCGGCATTGCCCGCTTCCTCACCGGGTCCATCGCCGTTGCTGTAACGATTGCGTTTGGTGTGCTCTTCTTACATGTCCCCCTCGACCTCTCGCAGGTGGATTGGCCGCTGTTTTCTGTATCGTTGTTCGTCGGGATCATCATGTTGGCGATGTTGGGCCTGATCCTAGCCAGCATCACCCTGCTGGTCGCACATCACCTCTTCCTCATCGGCGAGGCCGTGGCGAGCGCGCTTTACATGTTCAGTGGTGCCATTTTTCCTCTGGACGTCTTGCCAGCCTGGCTCCGGCCAGTGGGTTTCGCTATCCCAATCACCTACTGGCTTGAATTGATGCGACGCTCACTTGCACGGAATGTGGCGCAAGCCTTTCCAACCCTCGCGCGGTTCAGTAGCTTTCAGCTGATTGGTTTTCTGGTGGGCTAAGCTTCGTGTTCGGCGTGATTTCCATCTTTGTCTTTCGCTTCTGCGACTATCGTGCCCGTGAACGCGGTTTGATCGACTTCGTGAGTAATTACTAGAATGGCCGTGTCTGCCATCCTGATAGGCAGTACCCAGACGAGGCGCCTCGGCGAGATATGGGTGGCGCTGTCCGGGCGAGGGCTCGTGGCTGTGGAATTCGGAGTGTCACGCCTCGCCTTCGAGAGGGCCCTGAATAAAAGTCTGCATCGGGCGGTCGAATTTGCCCCTCATCGCGTGCCGCAGGCAACTCGGCAGCTAAAAGAGTATGTGGAGGGGAAAAGGCGCTCTTTCAATCTGAGGATAGATTGGTCCAGCCTTTCATCAGATTTTCAGCGGGCCGCGCTGCGGGCCGTGTGTGCAATCCCTTTTGGCCAAACCCGGACGTATGCTGAGATTGCCGCGCAGATCGGGTATCCCAACGCCTCACGCGCCGTCGGAAGAGCCAATGCAACCAACCCTATGCCGCTCGTCGTGCCCTGTCACCGGGTGATCGGAACCGATGGGAAGCTGCACGGCTATGGCGGAAAAGGGGGCCTCAAGACAAAGGCGTGGTTGCTCAAGATGGAGAGTGCCGCGCTTCTGACGGACTAAGAGCGAGTGGATGGTAGCATTACATAGGTGTCTGAAGGATTCGTAAATGAAACCAAAACATTGGTTCGTCTTTTTACTTCTTGGAGCTATATGGAGCTCCTCCTTCCTGTGGATAAAGATTGCCGTACAGGAGGTTGGCCCCATCACGTTGGTGGCTTTTCGAGTTCTCTTCGGTCTTCTGTTCGGTATCGTGGTCATAGTCATTCAACGGACGCCGCTGCCGCGCGGCCTTAAGAATTGGTTCCCTCTTCTGCTGCTCGGTGTGACCAACGTCGCTATTCCGTTCTTCCTCATTTCGTGGGGTGAGCAAGCCATCGACTCCGCCGTTGCGGCCATCCTCGATGCCACGGTGCCGTTGTTCACGATATTGATTGCCCACTACCTCCTGCGCGACGATAGAATGACCGTCCCTAAAGTGCTCGGCCTGCTCATCGGCTTTGGGGGCGTGGTGGTATTGATGAGCAAAAGCATTGGCGCCTCCACGGGGTCGCTGCTCGGTCAGCTGGCCGTGGTCGTGGCCTCCGCATTCTATGCGGGCAGTTCCGTCTATGCCCGCAAGTCGACGGAGAACATCGCCGGCATCCTCCGCAGCGTGGGCCCGCTCATGTCATCGACTGTCGTGATGTGGATGGCGACTTTCGCCATCGAGAAGCCGATAAGAATACCGCACCTGCCCCTCACATGGATTGCGCTGCTTTGGCTGGGAATTCTCGGCTCGGGCTTTGCCTTCATCTTGAGTTATTATCTGATCCATGAGATTGGTCCTACTCGCACGACCATGGTCACCTACCTCTTCCCTCTCGGGGGTGTGATTTTGGGTGTAAGCTTCCTGGGAGAGCAGCTTAGCTGGCAATTGGTGGCAGGCGCCGCGTTGATTGTTGCCAGCCTTGCCGTCGCCAACCTCCGACCGGGACAAAGTCCGGTCGCCGAAGCCCCGGCCGATTGACCACTGGTTACTGGTGACTGATTAATCACCACTGGTTACTGATTACTGATTACTGGTTACTGGTTCACTGGTCACTGGTTACTGGTCACTGGTTACGGGTTACGGGTTACTGGTCACTGGATACTGGTTACTAATCACTAGAAAAGATGACTGATTTTCGCTCGGGTTTCATCGCCGTTATCGGCCGGCCGAATGTCGGCAAGTCCACTCTGATCAATGCCTTGTTGGGTCAGAAGGTCGCCGCCGTCTCGCCGCGCCCACAGACTACACGCCGGCGGCAGCTTGGCATTCTAACCCGCCCTGACGCCCAACTGATCTTCGTGGATACACCCGGCATTCATGCGCCGCGTCACAAACTGGGCGCTTTCCTGAATCAGGAGGCAAACGACGCTCTGCAGGGTGTGGATGTCGTCCTCTTTCTCGTGGACGCTTCCGATGAACTCACAGAAGATGACAATCGCATTGTAGGGCTTCTGGGCCGCGTTCCGCGGCGCACTCCGATCGTGTTGGCAGCCAACAAGATTGATCTGATAAGCGCCGAAGCTGCGGCTTCACGCCTCGGCGGCTATGCTCGCCTGCTCCGCAGCGACGCGCACATCATAGCCATCTCTGCGCTTCGTCAAGAGCATTTAGCCGATCTTCTATCATTACTGATATCCCTTCTGCCGGTTCGACCGGCGGAATACGAAGAAGAACAAATCACCGATCTCTACGAGCGGGAAATCGCCGCGGATTTGATTCGCGAGGCAGCGTTGTTCAAGCTGCGTGACGAGGTTCCTCACGGCATCGCCGTTCGCGTGGACGAATTCAAGGAGCGCGAAAACGGGATGACCTACATCGCGGCCACAGTCTTCGTCGAGCGCGATTCACAAAAAGGTATCGTTATCGGTGAAGGCGGGAAGATGCTGAAGCAGATCGGGACAAAAGCCCGCCAGGAAATCGAATCTATGGGCGGCCACAAGATCTTCCTGGAATTGCGGGTGAAGGTGGAAAAGGATTGGCGAAACAACGAGAATGTTTTGAAGCGCCTCGGTTACAAGATCAAGCATTAGTTTGGCCGTCGATTGTCGAAGGATGGGTTCCTGCTAGCTACTCCCAGTTGTGGGGAGAATGCCCGGGAGTCCGCCGTCGCATCAGGTTTTCCTTTTGTTTTGCACCCTTGTGCGTTTGGGATTAGTTTCGAGACATCCACCCTGGAGACCTGACCCTACAGTGACCGCAATGGCTTGAATCCCTCCCCCAAGGCTTCGTGCGCCTGGCCGATGACGATAAATGCTTCAGCGTCAATTTCCCGGACAATGGTCTTTAATTGGGCGACCTCCGACCGTGTGATCACGCAATAGATTACCGGTCGATCACGTCCGGTGTAAGCCCCGGTGCCCTGCAGTATCGTAACCCCGCGTTCCATTTCCTGCAGAACCCGGTCCGAGATCGATTGAGCCTTGGCAGTCACGATCAGCGCGGTCCGCACAGTGCCCTGCCCCTCCAGCACCGTTTCTGAAACGATGCCGCTGACATACAACGTGATGATCGCATACAGTGCCTGCTTCCAGCCGAAAACGAATCCCGCGGCCAGGACGACGGTCGAGTCAACCATCAGATAACTTTGCGTCATGGGGATGGTACGATAGTGATTCAGAACCCTCGCCAGTATGTCCGAGCCGCCGCTCGTGCCGCGTGCTCGGTAAACCAAACCGTAGCCCACGCCGCTTACGACAGCGCCGTACAAGGAATTGAGGAAGATGTCATCCGTGATCCCGTTCGGCGGAAGCAGGTGCAGTCGTGGTATCAAGTCAGTCACGAGCGAGTAGACCGCCACGGCAAATCCCGTGCGCAATGCAAAGCGCCGTCCTCCCAGGAAACGCCAGCCGAACAGAAAGAGCGGCACGTTGCCAATGAACACCATCAGGCCTATTGGCCAGTTCGTATAATGATTGATAAGCTGCGAGATCCCGCTCACGCCGCCGCTGGCTAGGTTCGCGGGCACGAGGAACAAGCGTAGCGCAATTCCCTGAAGCGTTGCGCCGAGAAAGATCAGTATGTAGTCAACGGCCGACGACCAGTAGCGCTTTCCAGAATTCATTTGATGTTCCCTTAAGGGCTGCCCCCTGATGCTGGGTGACTCTAAAGGTGCTGGCACTCGCGGCGTTATGTTTGGTCCAGCAGGTTGACCCCTGCCAGCCGTTCGATCACTCCCACAACCGCCGAATTGTCCAGTTCGCCCATGCCCCACTCGATCATCTGCTCGAACAGCCGCGTGTTCTCGGTGGCTGACGGCAGCGGCATATTGTATTCGCGGGCCGTCTCCATCACGATCTTCATGTCCTTCAACTGCATTCGCGCCTTGAATCCGGGATTGCGGTTTCCGGCAAAAAGTCGCGGTGGCTTGATGTCCAGGGTCCAACACTGGGCTGCACCGGCCTTGATGGCATCGACGACTTTCTGAGGGTCTACTCCGGCCTTCCGGGCGAATATGAGCAGTTCGCCCATTGCCGCCATCTGCGCCGCTACCATGATTTGGTTTGCCGCCTTCGCCACTTGTCCTGCGCCCGAGTCTCCCACATGAGTAATCGTCTTCCCCATCGCCTGAAAGACCGGCAGGACTCTCTCAACGGCTTCGGCGGGACCGCCGACCATGATCGTCAATGTGCCGTTTCTTGCACCGATATCCCCTCCCGAAACCGGCGCATCCAGCGACGCTACGCCTTTGTTCTCCAGCCTCTTCGCTATCAAGCGGGCCGTCGCCGGCTTGATGGTCGAATTATCCACAAACACGAGGCCCTTGTGTGCGCCTTCTATAATCCCTTTTTCGCCCAGCGCAACCTTTTCCACGTCCGGCGAGTCGGGCAGGTTGGTAAAGATCACATCCACTTGGGCCGCGAGAACTTCCGGCGAACCGGCCGACTGCGCGCCTTCGGCAATGAGTTCGTCGACGGCCACGCGCGAGCGGTTGTGGACGATTACCGGAAATCCCGCCTTGAGGATGTTTCGAGCAACAGACTTACCCATTAATCCGAGGCCGATATATCCAACCTTGAGCATGAGGACTCCTTTTGCTTTGCCCGTAGGGCCCGTGATTTTTGGATTATACACTGCCGCTGTTGGCCCAAATCTATGCCCTCATGTTGCCGGAAAAGAGATGTGCGTGGCACTAGTGTGCCACGCACATCTTTTTTCCGGAATTCTTCGCCCCCAGCTTCCAACTGGGGGCGAAGATGAAATCACTTTCTGCTTCACAGCTTGCAGGATGAGATCAAAACCCGTAGGCAAGTCGCCGCAGGCGCGTCCATGTCAGCCATCGGGCCTGGGGCCTATTTGATCTCGTATGTCATGTTGACCGTGACCATCAGCGTCATCTGCCCCGGATTGATCGGAACGGCGGGGGAGGCTGCTGCTACACCGCCGCCTTTGCCGAATGCATCCATCATCGGCGTGGGAACATTATCGTAGAAGCTGAGGGTCTGCAAGTTTCCCAGAGAAACGCCGGCTGCGCTGGCAATTGCTTGCGCCTGGGACCTTGCGTCCTTGATCGCTTGATCGTGTGCTTGCTGGATCGCCTGGCTCTTATCCGCCACGTCGAACTGAATGCTGTTGACGCTGTTCGCCCCCGCCGTGACAGTTGCATCTAGGATGCTGCCGAGCTTGTCGATCTGGTGTATCGTGACGTATACCGTATTGTCCACCACGTAGGTCGTGCCGATCTGCTTTCCCGTCTGTGGATCCACTTGATTGTTCGGGTAGATGCTGAAGTTCGTAGTCTGGATATCCTTCGGATCGACCCCGGCATTCTTCAATGCATCGATTACCTGTTGGGTCTGGTTATTGTTCGAGGCCATGGCCTCAGAGGCGGTCGGCATCTCCGTGTGCACCCCAATGTTGATGTAGGCAACGTCTGGCGTCAACTTGACAGTTCCTGTACCCGTGACGGTCAGCGTGCGCTGCGGCGGAGCGGGATTGGAAACAATAGTGGCCGGTCCGCACGCGCTGAGCAGTATAGTCGCAATCATCGCCGCGGTGGCAAGAAGAAAAGTCCGTTTCATAAATACTCTCCTTTGTCGTTTGTCCCTTTCAAGACGCCTGTCTGCCCGAAATGTTCCGGCGGGCAGGCTGCAAGATGCTGCGATCGTCCCGTGCCGCCTCTTGCCGTACCTTCAAATGCCTTCTTGATTCCGATTTCCACCTGATATATGACTCCCTTGTATTTTAGTCCATTTGCAACTAGAATTGAGACAAATGTTCTATCAGCTGAGCGTACATGTTTACCATCCAAGAATAAGATGCCTATCTGTGGCGAAATCTCGCTGATTCGGTTTTTCTTGCCACAGGTGCTACCCCCAAATGTGGCCTCTTGACGCGGATTCTCACATTTTAGCCATATATGGCGGTTTGGCGTTGCGACGGTAAACAAGTACAGCTGAGCGCGAACAATGGATGAGACCTTTCAACTTCAATCAGCATGCTCCGCCTCAAAAGAGGCTCAGTTGGTTTTCCCACCGTTGGAGACTTTTTTTTATTGAACGCGGCACTTGCACGAGTAACGTTTCGCATAGTTTCAACCACTTCAACGGGTGTACCCGAGGTTCAGCCCGTTACAGCCTCCAGCATCAAACGAGCACGCCCCTGCTGGTCCCGAGCGACGAGAAAGCCCGCTAAGGCGTCAGCATATGCCCGTTAATTATCAGCAAATCCATGCTCGTATCGCGGAGATCGGCGCGGGCGCTCACGACCGGCGCCAGAGTCTGGCGGAAAGGCGGCAGCTTGCTCATGAGCGCTTCACTGCCTGCGCCTCGCAGTTGGAAAGCCTGAAGCAGAAGGTGGAGGCTGCCACAGCAACCGATCCGAACCTCCGCTGCGCCGTCCCCGTGGAAGAGCCTCTGGACGCCTGCCATGCAGTTCCTGCCATTGAGGCCGGCGCCACCCTGTTAGCTACAGATGGTTCCCAAATAAACCCGGACCGGCACGCTTCCATGCAATTCGGCGTAATTAATGTCGGTGCGATCGTCATGAAGCGGAATTCGGGAATGCCTCCTGAAATTCTCATCGACACTCAACTCTTCTACGCAAATGAGTTGGATGAAAACAATCTAACCACCGAAGGCGCAATTTCCCTGCGCAGGGATCTGGACGAACGCCTCGCAGTGGATAATTTGTCGCAGGAACTGGAAGGCCCCGTCGTGAATCTTGCCGATGGGACATTGGAAATCTGGGGTGCCAAGGATGTCGAGGATGCAAAGGCATACGAACGGTCCGTCCGGTCTCATGTTGAGATTCTGTCCCGTCTGCGGTCCCGCGGAGTCACGACCGCTGGCTACGTAGACAAGCCGTTCGCCAATCTTGTCGTTCGATTGCTGGAAATCGTGACTGCGCCCGCTGGAAGTCTGCAAAAGCTTCGTGAGCACCATCCTTTCCAGGGCGTCAGCGACCTCTGGTTATGTGGTTATCAGAATGATGATTTCGTTCTGCTTGGCCCGGGTGAGCGTTCTGCTGTCTTTCGCCTACAATCGGGATCTGAAAAATACTATACGGGCGAGCTCGCGCTGCACTTCTTCTATTTGAATGTCAGCGATAGCCCGAGGCATCCGCAAATCGCTCGGGTGGAAATTCCCAGATGGGTGGCAGCAGACAAGTCAAGGCTGGATTTGTTACACGGTATCTTGATTGAGCAGTGCCGGATGCTGGGCAGCCGCCCTTATCCCTACTTGCTAAACCGAGCACATGAGATCGCCGTGGTGGGACACGAAGAAAAAGCGCAGATCGAACAGCTCCTAATGCTGGAAAGCCGGCGTCAGGGCGAAGACGTGGGTGATCCCTCAAACAAGCAAGGTGGAAAAGACTCGCTCGCCTTGGGCAGGAAGAGGTATGGAACATGACAACGGTTGAAATCGGTCGCCTCCTGCGCGCCGGCACCGCAGGCTTTGTGGTCGGGTGTCGCGTATCTCAGTTTAGCGTGCCATCCTTCGGTGCCCTGGTCGTGGCAAAACCGGAAGCCGGAAAGGATTATCAAATCTTTGGGCTGATCCACGACATACACATTGACGATGACGGGCTGGTTCGCCAGCTCGTAACAGCCGATAACGTCACCGAGGAAGTGATGCGCGATAACCGAGAGCGACGGATTGTGCCCGTGGAACTTTCCGTGCTGGTTGTCGGCTATGCTCAGGATGGGCGGATCTTTCACCTTCTTCCTCCGCGTCCCCCTCTAAGCCTCGATGTTATCTACTTGTGCGATGACCCGGATCTGGTGCGGTTTACGTCTGCCGGCCGTTTCGGATATTTCCGTCATGTCCTTCGCGCCCAGGACATTCCCGCGGGCGAAGTCCTGGCGGCGCATATTCAGCAGGTTCAGGCCGCTTACAAGGATGGTGGCGTGTGGAAAGAGGCGGCAGTCAGGGAAATCATCGCCTTGTTGCGTGACGACTATGATACTCTGATGTCTGTCCTGGGTGCACTGAACGAAGTGGTCAGTTAGCTTGGTCGAATTTCGCCTGCTTGTGCTCGGCAATGTCGTTCCAGTCGCGATGACCAATGACGCTGTCAGTGTCGCGCACATTTGCCCATCGAGGTCCATACAGAACTAATGTGATCCACTTGTTATCGCACAATCGGACAAATATAGGCGGAATATTAGGATAAAAGTCATTTGTGGGTTATCAACGAAAATGCTACACTGAGCGTATACCTTCTCAGGAGACGCGTCCTCATGTCTGGCAAATCTTTTCTCTACGTCGGTGCCGGCATTTTGTTTCTCATCGGCCTGTGCCTGCTCGGCTACGGCCTTCTGAATATCGTCGGCTCCACCTCTGCTAACGGCAGCTCCAGCTGGTTGACTTTTGGACTTGGCTTCGGCGCGGTCGGCGTGCTATTCCTTGCAGGCGGGGCGGGACTCGTCTACGCCGCCGTGCGGGCCGGAAAAACAGAGGTTGTCCAACAGGTGACCATGAAGGTGGATCTGCCTGGCGATACCAAGATCTCAGCCGTCACCTGCCGAAATTGCGGCGGTGCCCTCAAACCCGAGAACATCAAAATGGTGGCCGGTGCCCCGATGGTCGAATGTCCGTACTGCGGTACGACCTATCAACTTACCGAAGAACCCAAATGGTGAGGCATTTCTTGACCTGCAAAGTTGCGATGCTGTTCAACATGTCAGGATTTGTGTTTGATTTGCACCCGTTTGCTTACGAGTGGCGCCTCCGGGCGACGCAAATCTAATATCGCCGATCAAAGAATCAGCAATCGTAATCGGCCGGGAGGGTTGATGTTTCGAAAACTTTGTGTTGCTGTCTTCGCAATAACTGCGGCCTTGGCCTTGCCTGCCAGCGCGTTGGCCCAGTAATACCTCTTCAGCGTGGACAAGGAAGTCGTCGACGTATCCTGGAACAGCGATGGGAGCGAATCCATCGCGTATGCGTTTACTTTCACCAACCAGCCAGGAGCACATGTAATTGACTTCGTGGATGTCGGGATGCCCAACAGCAATTTCGACATGAGCACGGCCTCCGCAGATGTCAACGGGAACCCCGTTGCCGTCTCTCAGAGCGACTATCAGGGTAGCGGATCAGGCTTTGCGGTCGTCCTGGGTGGCCTGGCGATTCAGCCCGGCGCCACTGGAACCGTGCACGTCGTCATGGGCCGCATCACAGGTGTGCTCTATACCGATACCAATGACAATACCTACGCCAGCGCCGTGTTTGGGCCTACGTATTTTGGCTCGCAATACGTCGTCGGCAACACCGACCTGACCGTCACATTGCACCTTCCGCCCGGCGTCCAGCCGAATGAGCCCAAGTATCACATGGCGGAAAACTGGGTTGGATCTTCCCCGGAACCGCAGGCAGGGCTGGATGCGCAGGGGCGAATCACCTATACGTGGTCCGCTTCCAATGCCAGCGCCTCCAGCCAATACACCTTCGGCGCTTCTTTCCCGAAATCTTATGTCCCTGCTGGTGCGATCGTCACGGCGCCGGCCTTCGATATATCCGGGCTGATCGCCGGTATCCTGAACAGTCTCGGCACGATCCTGTGTATAGGCTTCTTTGCCTTTATGTTCCTGGGCTTGCCCCTCATCAGCGCCATCCAGGGACAGCGCCGAAAACTCCAGTACATTCCGCCGCGCATCGGTATTGAAGGACACGGCATCAAGCGCGGCCTTACCGCAGTCGAAGCTGGCATCTTATTGGAAGAACCTCTCGACAAGCTGATGACCATGATTCTCTTTGGCGTCATCAAAAAAGGCGCCGCGATGGTCGTTACGCGTGATCCGCTGAAGCTCCAGGTAACTGATCCGCCTCCCGATGGTTTGCACGATTACGAACTCAATTTTCTCAAAGCCTTCAAGCCCGGCGATGCTGTCCCCAGCCGCGACGAGCTCCAGAACACCATGGTCGCCCTGGTCAAATCGGTTTCCGAAAAGATGAAAGGTTTTAGCCGCAAAGAGACCCAGGATTACTACAAGAACATCATGGAGCAGGCATGGGCGCAAGTTTCGAACGCACAAACTCCGGAAGTAAAGGGTCAGGCAATTGACCAGAATCTCGAATGGACTATGCTCGACCACGATTACGATGAACGCTCTCGGCGCATATTTGCCGGGCCCATCTTCTTTCCGATGTGGTGGGGCAGCTACGATCCCACCTATCACCCCATGTCGCCTGCTGCCTCTACGGGCAGCGCATTCCCAGCTTCTACCGGGGGCCGCGGCTCCACGGCCCTACCCGGCGCAAACCTGGCGGCCTCCGTGGTCGGCGGCGTGCAGACTTTCTCCGGCAAGGTGCTTGGTGACCTGAACACCTTCACAAGTCGCGTCACGAATGTGACGAATCCTCCGCCTCCACCGTCCACGAGCAGCTATCGCGGCGGTGGTGGGCACGGCTGCGCTTGTGCCTGTGCTTGTGCCGGCTGTGCCTGCGCCTGCGCTGGCGGCGGGCGCTGATGCGAGTAAGCAAATATCTGCTTTCCGCGGTCTACCAGTTATGAGCATTTTCGATAATTTTCGCGGCGGAAAATCAGGCAGCGCCAGGGCAAAAGGCTCGGGCGATCCAGGCACCGCAGAGCAGCAGTGGCCGGTCCTGCATCACTATGTCAGGCAGACCGGACCGGAGAAGTCGCGCATCCATCTCAGGCTGGATGCGGATGGCAGCGGCACGCTCATCGTCAACGCCAACCGCGTCATGCACCTGAACCCAACCGCGGCATTGATGACTCATCTTCTCCTTGAAGATGCGGATGAGAAAGCAGCGGTCAAGAAAGTTCAAAAGCGATATCGTGTCAGCGCTCCCCAGGCGCGCGCCGATTATTCTGCCATCCGGCTGCAGCTCTCCGAATTACTGCGTCCTGACGGCGCCTGTCCCATCCACGACCTCGACCTTGACACTAGCATGCCTTTTAGTGCCCGGCCCTCCGCGCCCTATCGGATGGATCTGGCTCTCACGTATCGCTGCAATAATGATTGTGCACACTGCTACAACGGCCGCGACCGCGATTTTCCGGAACTCGCCACCGCGGGCTGGAAGCAGATCCTGGATAGGCTTTGGCAGTTGGGGGTGCCGCATATCGTTTTCACCGGCGGCGAACCGACGCTGCGCCACGACTTGCCCGAGCTAATTGCGCATGCCGAGTCCAACGGTCAGATTGCCGGCCTGAATACCAATGCGCGTCGTTTTGCTGCAGAGGGTTACGTGGAGACTTTAGTGGAGGCCGGGCTTGATCATGTTCAGATCACGGTCGAATCCTGCGACGCGGGCATTCACGACCGCATGGTGTCTGCCCCCGGCGCATTCCGCCAGACTATTCAGGGTCTGCGAAACGCGCTGGCCAGCCCGTTGTATGTTATGACCAACACCACGATGCTCCGAACCAACGTCCACAAGATTCCCGACACGCTCGACTTCCTCGGCGACCTCGGTGTGCCCACCATCGGGCTTAATGCCCTGATCTATTCCGGTCACGGTCTTACCGTCGGCACCGGCTTGAGCGAGGCCGAGTTGCAGCCGCTCCTGGATGTCGCTGTGCAAAAAACCAACGCCCGCGGACAGCGTCTGATCTGGTATACGCCGACACAGTATTGCCAGTTCGATCCCACCCAACAGAACCTCGGCGTCAAAGGCTGCACCGCCGCGCTCTACAGCATGTGTGTCGAATCGAACGGCGATGTCCTGCCCTGCCAGTCTTATTATCGTCCCTTGGGGAATCTGCTCAACGATCCGTGGAATTCCATATGGAATCACGAGCTGTCCGTCAGGCTGCGTGACCGTCGCGGACTTCCGGAAAAGTGTACGGCCTGTTCGCTCCTTCCCGAGTGCGGCGGCGGCTGCCCTCTGCAATTTGAGATCCCGAAGGCGATCGAAGGCACGCCTCCGTCGTCGCGGGCATAACCGATGCCGTGCCCGAACGATTTGCACATCAACATCAAACCCTGAATTGGAGCCTCGCACATGAGCCAACATGAATGGATCAAGGAATTCCCCGCCGCAATTACCGTCTGCGACCCTGCTGGAATTCTCCTGGATATGAACGACAAGGCCGCAAAAACGTTTGAGAAAGACGGCGGCTATGCGCTTCTTGGTAAGAACATGTTGGACTGTCATCCCGAGCCGGCCCGGGGCAAGACTGAGCGCCTGCTGGCCGCTCATGAAAAGAATGTCTACACTGTAGAAAAGAACGGCGTGAAAAAGCTGATCTACCAATCGCCCTGGTTCAAGAATGGCCAATACGCGGGTTTCGTTGAGCTCTCGCTCGAAATCCCCTTTGAGATGCCGCATTTTGTCCGCACATAGACCCTTCCTAAGTAACGTGCTCCCCCGGCTCCGCCGTCGGGGACGGTGGCAGGAGCGTTGTTTGCCTCTTTTCTGCTGATCCTTTGTGTCCGTTGTGTTTAGAATCTAGCTCGGCGCAGTTCCGTTGATGGAGGGTACCATGAAGAAATTCTTCAACTTTTCCAAAGTCCAGCCGATTCCCGCGGGCACTTACCAAATGCAATCTGCGCCGCAGGACCGACCCCCATATCGCATTCACCTGCGGTTGCTCCCTGATGGTTCAGGCGTGCTGGTCGTCAATGCTGCAACTGTCTTGCATCTAAATCCGACCGCTGCCGAATATGCATATCATTTCATCAAGGGCACAATTCCGGAAGATGCCGCCCATGAAGTCGCCGCGCGTTACCGCGTGAAGCAAGCGGACGCCCTGAAGGACTACACCGACTTCACCGGCCGCATTCAAACCCTCGTGACGACGCCCGACCTCGATCCCGTTTCTTATCTGGATTTCGAACGGGTTACTCCACATTCGGCGAATTTGACCGCGCCGCTTCGCTTGGATTGTGCCCTTACGTACCGCCTCCCCGCGGGTACCCAGGCCGACTACGCCCCTGCCAGGAGGGTGGACCGCGAGTTGACCACTCAGGAATGGATCAATGTGCTCGACAAAGCCTGGGAAGCAGGCATTCCGCACGTTACCTTCACGGGCGGCGAAGCGACTCTGCGCGACGATCTGCAGGCCCTGATTGCGCGTGCTGAAAAGAATGGTCAGGTTTGTGGCCTGCTGACAAACGGCCTGAGACTCGCCGACAAGAATTATCTGGAGCTGCTCCTGAAAACAGGGCTTGATCATATCCTCTTCATGCTTCAGCCCGCCAGGCCGGATTCTTGGCAGGCGCTCGAAACCATCGTGCCAGAGGACATATTTGTCACCGTTCACCTGACGATAACGCAAGACATTGCCGCCCAGGCCGCCAACTACCTTGAGAGAATCGCCTCGCTGGGGGTCAAGTCTCTGTCGCTCACTTTTGCAGATCGTCGGCTGTCAACGGCCGAGCTGATAAATAAGGCTGCGAACCTCGGTCTTGCTTTGAAGTTCGATCTTCCCGTGCCTTATTCCGCGGACCACCCTATCGCCCTCGAGACCGCCGAGGACGCCGTGCCCGATGGCGCGGGCAGAACCTGGATGTATGTCGAGCCGGACGGCGATGTGCTGCCGGCGCAAGGCATGGCCGACAGGGTCCTTGGCAACCTTCTCCGCGAACTCTTGGGAAAAGATCTATCGTCCGTAAAGGCATTCATTGATTGATCCAGTTGAGATCGCGGACCGGCGTTTCAAGCAAGGCTTCAATTGTTGCCAGGCGGTGTTCTCTGCATTTGCCCCTCAGTTCGATCTCTCCGAAGAGCTTGCCCTTCGGTTAGCAGCTCCCTTTGGGGCCGGCTTTGCACGGCAGGGACAAGTATGCGGTGTGCTCACCGCCGCTCTCTTGGTCCTCGGATTAAAGCATGGAAATGTATCTCCGGAGGGAAAAGAACGGACATATCGAATCGCAGAGGAATACCTTCTCCAGTTCCGCGGCCGCCACGGGTCCATTCTCTGTCGTGAACTGCTTGGTTATGATATCTCAACGCCCGGCGGATTGCTGGCTGCCCGGGAAGCGCGTGTTTTCACCACTATTTGTGCTGCCCTCATCCGGGATGCAGTTCAAGCGCTTGTAGATCGGCTGCAAGAATAAGCTCTCCCAACCATCGCAGTACGACCGGTTCGTTGGACGTTAATCAACATGGGTGACGATGATCCGGTCATGAATGACCATCCCTGGCGCTGGTTCGGAACGTTCGTACTGATATTGGCCGCAGCTTTGGTGCTTTGTGTGGCGATGGTTTCTATGTTGACTGTCGTCGCGCGCTCCATCGTGGCATCAGCACCGTCTTCCGCGCTGGCATCGAATCCCGCTCTGACCTCTTCAACTTTGCAGCCGGTACCGACGCTCCGGTGTGCTGGTGGGGGCTGCGCCGCTGCGTGTCTTTCGCAATTGAGCCCGCTTGTTCAGGCCGGGTTCGCACCGGAAATCTCACCCAGATCGCCGGGTGCGCGCATACAGGGTATTGCGCCGATTGTGCTCGCCGTCTACGGTATCCGGGGCGACACACTCCTTTCGCCGAGGATCCCGGCGGGCGTGCCTTCGGGACTTTCCGCCTACCAGCAGGATACCGCGGCTCAGCAGAAGATATGGAGCTATTTTGCGGCCATCATTCCCGCTGATCAGAGAACAGAGCTTGTGGAGTACGTCGTGGCCACGGACGGCAGGGGCGGCATGCTGGCTAGCGTAGCGGAATCATCCAACCAACCGCAAGATTGGGTCTTAAGCGTCGATATTGCTGATGCCGCAAAACCTCGAGACTTGACCTTCACACTTCTGCACGAATTTGGACATCTGCTTAGCCTGAACGATTCGCAGGTTACGCCCGATCCAGTGTTGCTGGCAAATCCCGAAAGCCTGCAGCTATATGAACGGGAGGCCGCAGCCTGCTCGCAATTCATTGCGAGTGGCGGCTGCAGCAAGCCCAATTCATATCTAAATCGGTTCTACGATGCGTTCTGGCCCGGGCTGATGGACCAGTGGGGAAAAGTAAATGCCGCGAAGGGCAGCGGCAGCTACACAAGTCTGCTGACTCAGTTTTACAAAGATCATGCTTCTCAATTTATCAGTCCCTATGCCGCCACTAGCCCCGAGGAGGACATTGCAGAAAGTTGGGCCCACTTTGTGCTTGCGCCGCGGCCGGCCAGAGACAGCATCGCCCACAGCAAGGTCCTGTTCTTCTACAACTTTCCTGAATTAGTAAATTTGCGCAGCCAAATCATCTACGGCATCTGCAACTACGCTGGCAGCCAGCAATAGGCTGCAGGCGTGTGGTATCCTTTCTTTAATGCGCAGGCGGCGTCTCTTAATAGCGGCTACCCTCGTTTTTGCCTCCACCTTGGCGTGTAGCGCGGCGACCCGCCTGCTTCAACAGCAATCCCCCTCTATGCCTCAGAGCAGCACATCGCCACCCCGGCCCACGCTCACGCCGCAGGCTGCCTGCAGCGGCGAAATGTCCTCCATCCTCCACGCCACAGCGGATGTAACTGCGCTTTCGAACGGTTTCCCGCATGTGGACCCTGGAAACAGGGTTGACGTGCCGCTGGTAATGTACACAGTGCAGGGTGAGGACATTGAAGATCCGGTCCTGCAGACAGTCCCGCTCAGCCTTCGAAGATATCAAGACAACATGACAGCCCAGCAATCGGCCTGGACGCTGTTCACCGCCCTGATACCTCGCGGGCCGCGCCAGATCGTTGGCGAATATGAGGTGGTCACCGATGGTCCGGGTAACTTGCTGGCCGCCGTCGAGCAGACCGCCACCGATCCGAATCGCTGGGTACTCGAGGTCGATGTAGCTGACGTCGCGGACACTAAGAATCTGGTTTTCACTTTGCTGCACGAGTTCGGGCACTTGCTAACGCTGAATCCTGCCCAGGTTCCGCCGGACGTACAGGTATTCAAGCATCCCAACAGCGGCAAGATCTACGACCGCGCGGTCGCATCGTGCCCCGACTATTTTCCGGGTGAAGGTTGCAGCCTGCCCAAATCCTACCTCAACACATTCTTTAACCGCTTTTGGAATGGAATCTATTCTGAATGGCAGGCGATCGACGGCATCCAGGATGCCGATAGGCGGCAAAGACAGCTGGATGCTTTCTACAGCAAATACCAGGATCGGTTTCTTGATTCATATGCCGCCACCAGCCCGGCTGAGGACATCGCTGAATCGTGGGCCATCTACGTTCTTAGCCCGCGGCCCACGGCGAATTCCGTGGCCGACCAAAAACTCTTGTTCTTTGATGCCTATCCTGAACTGGCGAGCTTGCGCGGACAAATACTCGAAAACCTTTGCGCCGCGCGGCCATGATGAACGACGCGACGCAGCCGATTGCGGAATCCTATTGGGTGCTGCCGGGTAGGTTCTTGGCGGGCGAATATCCCGCCGCTTTCGAGAACGAACAAACGTTGTATCGGCTGCGCAGCCTGCTCGGCGCCGGCCTCGATATATTCGTTGACCTCACCGAGGCCGGCGAACTGCCGCCATATGATTCCGACCTGAGTTCGGGCGGCTCTCGCGGCGGGGCGCGACTTCACCTATCGTCGTTTCCCTATCCGTGATCGCGGCTTGCCGGACCCGGCTGGCATGCTCGCAACCCTCGAATACCTCGACGCTTCGCTGGATGCGCGCCACAATATATATCTTCATTGTTGGGGCGGCGTTGGCCGCACGGGTCTCACGGTGGGCTGTTATCTCGTAAGGCATGGCTACACCGGGCGCCAGGCATTGGATCAGATTGCGGAGTGGTGGCGTGCAGTTCCCAAATACCGCTTGCATGCGCGCTCACCGGAAACCGATCAGCAAGTCCGGTTTATCCTGGATTGGCATTAGATATCCTCATGTTCCTTACTCCTTTTTCTTGGCGCTTTGGGTGATCTTGGCGGCTGGAAGCTTCTTGTAGGTCTGATTCGAGAACGTCATCGGATAAAGATGAACAATCATGAACGCTACACTCAACAGGCTGCATGGACGCGCGAGCTCCGAACGTATTTGTTTGCCAAAGCGGGCCTCTCGACGGCAAAACGCGTGCTTGAGGTCGGATGTGGAACAGGCGCAATCCTCCACAACCTTGCGACGCATGCTTCCTCCTCCATCCATGGACTCGACCTGTCACCATCCGCGCTGGCCGAGTGCCGGCTGCACGCGCCCGCAGCGTTATTGACCCAGGGTGACGCCTGCTTGCTGCCGTATCCCCCGGAGACCTTTGATATCGTCTACTGCCACTTTCTTCTCTTGTGGATTGCCGAGCCGCGCCGTGCGTTGCAGGAAATGAAGCGCGTCACAGTGCATCGCGGCTGCATTCTGGCGTTGGCAGAGCCCGATTACACCGGAAGGGTGGATCAACCCGCCGAACTCGCCTGCTTCGGAAGGTTGCAGGCTGAGTCGCTCCATAACCAGGGCGCCGACATTACGATTGGTTCGCAGTTGGCGGACCTTTTCCATCAATCAGGCATCCGTACCGTCGAAGCTGGCGTGCTGCGGAGCCGAAGCTCCGGGGAGCTATCATCTCAGGAATGGGAAAACGAAAGGACGGTGCTGGAAGCCGACTTGGCCGGGATAGCCACCGCCGGAGAAATTGAGAGGATGAGGGCCTTGGATCTGCAAGCCCGGCAACGCGGCCGGCGTGTGCTATACGTGCCAACTTACTTTGCTTGGGGTCAGGTATAATACTGCAGGAATTATTCGGAGGCATTATTGGAAACGATTGGACCCCAGGGTCAGCTCGAATCCCACGACCCATCCGGGGAGAAAACGAGTTGGAAACGATTTTGGCTCGACCTGCTCGAAACAGTGGGGCTGGCGCTCATCTTATTCGTCGTGATCAACGCGATTTCTGCCCGCGTCCGCGTTGATGGATTTAGCATGTTACCCACCCTTCACGATGGTGAATTCGTCCTCGTCAACAAGCTTGCCTACCGTGTGGGAAGTCCGACCCCGGGCGATATCATCGTCTTCCGCTCAACCACGACCCCCGATCTCGATTTGATCAAGCGAATCATCGGCGTTTCTGGCGACAAGATCAGTATTGGCGGTGGTCGTGTCATTGTCAACGGCCAGACTTTGAATGAGCCCTATATCAACGCCCCCCCTGACTATAGCGGCCAATGGACTGTGCCTGATGGGTATTTATTTGTGCTTGGCGACAACCGCAACGACTCATCCGATTCGCACGCCTGGGGTTTTCTCCCGCTTCAGAACGTGATCGGCAAGGCTACCCTCATTTACTGGCCGCCGCCGGAGTGGGCTTGGATCAACCATGCGCAGATTGCGGTCGCCGCACCTTAGAGGCTTATATGAGTGACAATCCTCCGTCTGAAAATCTACCCGAGACTTTTCCCTGCACTGAATGTCAGGCGGGCGTGATGCGCATGCACTTCATCACATATTTTACGTGGCTGGGTGACGAGCTCATCACCGTTCCCAACTTTCCCGCCTGGATATGCGATGTCTGCGGTCGCCGCGAATACGACGAAAAATCCGTCTCGCAGCTGACCATGTTGCTGGACCCAAATGCGGGTAGGCCGACAGGGCGCAAGCCCTCCGCCAGCCGCCGGCCGCCTCGGCCGATTGCGCGCCGGCCTTCCGCAGAATCCTGATTGACAAGGTAGGCACGCCATGACCATGGACACGTCCCCCCGGACTTACCGCTTTCTCCCTGCTGAGATTCTGACTTCCGGTTATCGTGTAGTGGGCAAGATCATGGTGACCAGCACCGGCACGATCGCCATCATGAACGATCCCACGCGCTCAGCCCTCGAAGTTCATGATTCGCGGCTGGCACGCCTCCACATGCCTACGAAGCTGGTGGATCATTTCGAGTTGACCCGCATGATGAAAGCTCATGTCCACGCGGTCTGCATGCCTCGTCGTGAAGACCTGGGCCCACAGGCGCTTGTGCGCGGCGGTTATACCAGTATTGTAGAGTATCCTATCCGCCTGACCACACAGATGTTCGAGGTTGAAGGCATTATGGAATTGCCCGGACGTTTCGATTTCACGACGCTCATGACGGAGGGCTCGCATGAGTTCCTCCCTGTCTTCAACGCCACCCTCACGGGTATTCTGCTTCCTAACCTTCGAATTGAAAGCGGCGGCATGCTCATCAATCGCCGCCAGATCGATCTCGTTGCATTGCTTAACCAGAGGGTAAAAGCCGAGAAATAAGCACCACACGCGCTGCGCTGACTCCCGAGGTTGCCGATTTACCTGCTGCCATTTGCTTGACCCGCACTCAATGGGATGATAAAATCCGCCCGCTCACGATTTGCCCCCATCGTCTAGAGGCCCAGGACGCGACCCTTTCAAGGTCAAAACTGGAGTTCGAATCTCCATGGGGGCACCTAGGTATAGGCAAGTTTTTTCATATCCATTCGAAACAAGAAAGACCAAATGAGCAATGGTCTTTTTGATTCAATTACGTGCGGTGGCATCATTGAACGGTCCTCCACCAATATTCAAGCGACGTCTGAAGCTGCCGCGCGACCATCTGCGGATCTGTTACCACGCCACTAACCGAGACGTTTATATTGACGTTAGAGCCTGCGCCGGCCATTACTACTGATTCCTGGTTCGTGTGAACATACGATCCTGCAGGAAGATTTACAAGCTCCGGCCCTGCCTCGCCTACCCAGGTCATTCCTGATCCTTGGCCGCCAAACTGACTCCTGCGAGTATTTCCTCCGGTTCCGGCTATACCACCCCCAGTAGAGCTAGGCGCTGAAGGCTGGTTGGAGCCGAAAATATCTGGCCGTATAGCCTTTTCTAGCATTATGCCCACTTGGCCTAGGGGGTTGAGTAACCATTCCAGGGCATGTCCAAACTGAAGGATGCCTTCAAAATTGCTGTTGATCCATTCCAGTGTGTTCGACAATGCGGGAATCAGACCAGCCGTCATTTCGATCTTCAAGGCCTTGAACTGATCTCCCAGTTCCGCCACCTGCATATTATATTTGAGCATTGCATCTTGCTGTTGTTGTGTTAATACCAAAGATTGCTGCGTTGATCCGTAGAGCTCGTCGAGTTTATCCTTGCTCATTCCGAGGACGGTAGCATATTCAAAGCCTGCACGACCTAGGTTATCCAGCAAGAACTTTTGCTTCTCCGCTGGATCATTCAAGGCCTGAAATTTCTGTGCCAGCATTTCCAACGTCGTGATATCCAGCGTCAACCCTTCACCAGCTAGTTTGCGGGCTGCCATGGTCGCATCGCTGGCACTGAGCCCGAACTTATCGAACAGATCGAGCAATCGGCTGGCACTCTCAGACGTTCCTCCTGTCACCTGCTGCATTTCCCTGACCGCATCCGAGTATTGCACCAGGTCGCCGATCGTCGCATTGTAAGCCTGGCCAACAGCATCAACGGCCTGCTTGCCCAGGCTGATCGCATTGTTCAATTCGGTAAAAGACCCGATTATGCTACCATTGACGCCGGTAGTCTCGTCGATCGTTCGAATTATTACTTCAACTATGTCAGACATTTGAAACTACCACATCGGCAACCGGATTTTCAGCGACGGAATCCAGAACGTTAATCTGATCCATTACTTTCAGCCCCGCCCATATAATGATCTGAGTGACTTTGGGATCTGCGGCGTCACTAAGGCTTACGCCCATGTCGGGGAAGACCGGGCATTCCCAATCAGTGATTAATGTCTTTGCTGCCTCCCATAAGCGCACAAACATCTCAGCCTCTTGCCGATTTCCAGCTAGAGAAAAGTATTGCAGTTGCCGGCGGACGCTGATTTTATCGGGAATGGAAAATTTACAACTTGGTTTCGTTCGCGAGAAATTCATGACGTCCTTCTCTCTCCGGTCCCTGGTAGCGCGCACTCCTGCCACCAGGGACCCCAAAAGGAGCGATTAACGGGGCGGAGAACTCAGTACCCCGGTTAACCCAGGTTCTCGGCCAACCGCTGTGCTGGCCTTTGCCAGATATTTTTAAGTTGCGCTTCCTGCCGCCGAACCAGATGATCGCACCCCCTCAGCTGTTCTTTATAGAGCTGCAGGTCGGTTTCCAAATCCAAGACATTTCCGTGTAACTCTGACTGCCTCCGATAAATCGCCATCAGCTCTTCATTCGCCCTAGCCACATCTGACTTCACGGATTCCAGACGTCTTTGGTGCATTGCGACTACAACGGCTGGCGGTACGGCGAGCATGCCGCGAAATGCAATTCGCAACGCGGTTTTGATGGATCCTTCGGTGAAGGAAAAGGCTTGTCCCTCATGCATCAGCTTTCCCTCCCATTTGAATGCGTGTTTAACTGTCAAGTCCGCGGTTATCATTCCTTCGTCGTTTGCCTTGGCATTGCGAATATGCTCAGCGACGTCGGCCGGCAGCGCATCGATCGGCCCACATTTCCTTTCGAGGAATTCTCTGGCCTGTAGTAGCAGCTCGCCATCCATCGCAAACTCAATGCACCTCGGGCGGCGCGTTCGTAATCGCCTCCGCCAGCGCCTGCTCAGCCTCCTTGGCCCTTGCCGTCGCTACAGCGACACGGTCACGTGCTGCGTCTAGGCCGTTCTGCGCCGCGTGAAGCTCCTCGGCAGCTGATGTCCGTGACTGCTTCGCCTTTTCGACAACATTATTCTGGTAGTCTTGCCATGCTTGTTTGGCCGCCAACCTCTCATACTTGTCGATTGGCATGAGCATGTTGTTGAAAACGAGGCTCGCGTCGTACTTACCCCGGACCAAATGCACCCGATCACCTGGGCGTAAGTTGCGCCCTGCATACATGAAGCTTTGCACGGCCACAAATGGCGCCGCGTCCTTGTAGGCGGCGGCCACGATCCTTTCCGCCTCGTCTCTTGAATACCCAGCTTCCCGGATCATAGTGCCACCTCCAACGGTAGGGATATTATCCGAACTTCCATTTCTCCAGAGTTGCGGTTCAGCAGCTCATACTTAAAGCCCAGGCCGGCGAATTCCGTCTGCGTTCGTTCCGAGGCGGTCCTTGACCAGCCAGACGGCGGGTCAAAGTCATCGCCGGTTTCATATTTCCGGCCATCTAGCTCAAACAGCGACGCGACTCGATATAGAGATCCGGTCATTGGTTTGCCTTCCTGGTCCTCTGACAGCCGCAGCGGCAATACACTGACTGCTGGCGACTTCTCGCCGAACATGTTCACGTTTGTATGGCGAAAAGCGATTCCCCCGCGGAACACTGCGCCCGAATCGTCGCGCTCCAAAACTGTCCAATTGTCCGGCTGAGTGAACACGTCACCAGGGCGATACTGGACGCTTGCGTGCTCGAAGGCATGCACCACAATGAATACGGAATGCATTTTTGGTATTTTCTCTGATTTCATATCGTCTCCTTTTGTGAATCTCGATGGATTCAGTAACGCCGACCCCCTTCAATCAAGGCTGCTGGGATGATATCGCCCACCGCGGACGAGTTGCCCAGCGCCTTGCCGATGATGAAGCGGTTGTCTGTGATCGTGTTCACGACTAATGACGTCGTATTCACACCCAGATTGTCACCACTCTTGATCGTCGATGTCCCCGCTATAACCTTAACGATTCCTTTGTATGCCACCTCGGCTGCCTGCGGTCCGGTGAGTGAGCCTTTCGGATCATTCATTAAGACAAATGCGGCCGTGGTTATATTTGACGTCCCCGCCAGCTTGATCCGGCCCGGCGTCGTGCCATTCAGCATCACAACCTTGTGCTGGGCCGTGGATAGATCAATTGTTGAATAGCAGCCGGGGATCGCTGCGTAGTCGTCTGTAAATGCTGCAAGTGGATTGCTACTCGATTTTTAATTTCCTCTGTCTTACCGATTTCGGATTTCAGCCACGTAGGCCGAAACGGTTTCAGGGTTGGCAGCTTGCACTGCTCGTAGCGCATCCGCGTATCGCTCAAAGCCTTTTTCAGTCTGCTTGGCTGCAACGAGGCTGGCCAGCAACTTTGTCGCGTTGTGCGATCGCGGTTGGCTGCGAAATTCAGTCGCGGGACCGTACGTCATGTCATAGCGCTGGACCCGAGAATTTTCAAGTAGCGATGGAAAAAATTGCGTAATGAAGTTTAGCTCAGCCTGGGAAACAATCAATGAATTGCTCATCATTCTCCTTTTGACACTATCCACAAAAAATAGAGCGCCAGAAAACCTTTTCAGATTTTCTGGCGCTCTTGATTGCACGGTGCTCTTGGCACACTGACGAGCTCGGCGCTCTACCTTATATGCTGTTGTAAGTCTTGGCCCCCGATGCTACTGAATTAGAAGCCCAAATTCACCACAAGTCAAGGGGTGAAAAAACTTTTAATAGTACCACAAGCTCTATTTGGTCAAGCCCTCATCGGTCCTTACAATTCCTAGCATCTCCTCTCTCAGCTCAACCGGGATCCACGCAAAACATAATCTCAGATACACGCGCTCAGCGCGGGCACGGAACGCAAACCAGCGAGCCGCGTAGATCAAGCGCCTTCTATCCCATTTGCTCAGATGCGCCCATGCTTCTCTGAGCCGTTCCAAATCTTCATCCCTTTTCATCGTTGCTGCCTTTCGCGGCGAGCTCGTTAACCGCCTTCAGCTCTTCCAGGGACGCCCTCAGATATCCTAGCGTTGTGCGGATCGATCCGTGGCCCAGTAGCGACCTGGTAATATCCAGTGCCTTATCGAATGGCATACCGCTTTTGAACGCTGCCTGTATAACTCGCTCAGCGTGCGTGTGGCGAAGGCTGTGAGGTTGCGCTTCAATCCCCGCCGTGGCCGCAATCTGATATAGCCGCCGCCGGATCTGCCCCGTCGTCAACCGTTTGCCGGTCCAGTCGCAGACCAGAGCCTCGCCCTGGCCCGGCCGGACGCTCAGCCAATGTGCAATTACAGCTGCGAGCTCCTGACTGATTGGCAATTCCAATTCGATGTCGCCTTTTTCCTTCACGTGCAGCACGAGCGCATCCAAGTCGATGTCGGCTATGTCGAGGTCAGAGACCGACTGTATACGTAGCCCCAGGTCTTTGAACAGAAAGAAGATCACCAGATCTCGATCGCCCAGGATCTTCCAACGCACGGTGTGCCACCTAAGGTGTGAGCTCATCACGGCCACGCCCTCCAAGGTATTCAGCTCGCCTTGATCTTTGGCCCTTCGTGGCAAACGTGCTTGCCTGGCCCGACTTTGGCGCACGGTAGGATCTGCCCGCAGCAATCCCTCGGCTATACACCATTTTACAAACGCCCTCAGGCTTGCCAGGCGACGATTGCGGCTGGCCGCTGGTGTCTTCTGCCCCGCCTGCTCGTCAAAGTATCGCTTAACGACATCCTGCGTCAATTTCTCAGGGCTAAACTCTTCGTTGTAGGCTGCTGCGAACCAGCGGGCGAACACTCTCAGATCCTGGACGTAGGCCTGCCGGGTCTTTTCGCTGACATCCCCGCCGCCGCGCCTTATATATTCGGTCGACAAATAGGCGCCGTAGGCCTCTTGCCATGGTCCGGCAGGTGCCAACCGCCAATTCAGAAGATCCGTCTTTGCCATTTATCCTCGACTTGATCTAAGGTCGGTGAAGATATCAGTGTTTTTTTTTTGGAGAGGAAGTTCACTAGCGTTTAGCATTCTTCACTTTTCGCATTTTAATCAAACCTGAGTAGCAGTAAGGTTTTTGTATTTCACTCCGCATACCAAAAAACATCTGAAAAGAAAGATTCTAAGGATGAATATCGTTCACAATCTTCACTAAATATAGTTATACGCAACAAAATCGACATCTAAGCTAACTACGCGGCAAGATTGAGCCAGCAAGGATCATAAGAAAAAAATCTTATGCCCCTGGCTTGGCAGAATCTCGCCGCAATCTCCTCTGAACTCAGGGGTAATGAAGCCTTTTCTTCAGTAGTAAGCCGGTGCCTACGCAATTTCTTTTTCTCTTTCTCTTCTGAGGCAGCCCTCTGGGCAAAGGAGAACTTAGCCGCCCCCTTCGCCAATTCATAAAATGGAGACTCCACTGTAATATTATGGGCTTTCCTAGATTGCTCTGATGGATTAAGTGCCTTAACTCGATCTCTTCTAAGATGCCGATGGCCTTTGGTGCTTGGCAGCGGCCCAGGCGTCCGAGAAATCGATTCCTAGAAGAGGAGCTAAAAGATCGAACAGACTAGGCATCTGCCGCCACAGGCACCGGACCTCGTCTCCAATTTTTTTGGCATCCCAGTACACTAAAAAAAGACCACGTTGGCCGATTGGCCCATTGGTTAAACGCCCTAATCTCAATCCGAAGGCATGTCGCAATACCCGGCCAACAATTCGGCTATCAATTTCTTGGATGCAGCCCCGGATCTCTAGTAGTTCATTTATCCTACTTGTCACATCTCTCAGAAACAATGTAGATCGGGGCGCTGTGACCTTGTTGTCAGTGCCGATCTCTACGAGGGCCTGCAAGACGATCGGCCGAAACATAATTGAGCGTTCGCCAGGTATTTCAACGAGTTCATCATCCGACCGAAGCCCAAATTTTTTGGCCAGCTGGCGGATCTTAGGGACCATTCCAAATTATTGTGTAGCCGCCCTTTAGATGCTCAGGTCCACTGGATGAGCGTACCGTTTTGAGACCCAGATCCTTTCGCAATAGATACCCAACTTTGCGGCTAGAGATTGCCATCTCATCTAGGTCATTGTTTTCCTGGGCTATCTCGTTGACTTTTTCTGTTAGGGACTTCAGAAAAACTATTGGAGCCAAGCGAGCAGCGTGAGACCAGGTGTCGATGGGCTGCAGCTGCGGCCTAGTCATTATTAGTGCCTCGAGCACTAAGGCGGGCGATATCTGGGGGTCAGCGACACGCCAAAGCGCCAGCGCGCCCGGATCCGACCGCGCGTGTTGAAATCCTACGAGCACGTATTCGTCTGGCGACTTGAATTTTTGGGGGTTTGTGCTAAGATTAGAGGGCATTCGATCCTCCTGTCCAGGATCTTATGTCGCCTGCTCCCGGCCGCACTGCCGGGAGTTTTTTATATTTAGGCGACGGGCCTAATTTGGCCTTGGCAGGATGGTACTACATAACCATCGTTCGCGCAAGATAATTTGCAGGACCAATTTTCGAGTAGTTCGGACCCTAGCAAGCCATTCTTTCGTTGCTGCCAACTGGCACGTGCTCTTGTCGCGGCTAGGCAGCAATTTGCTCAGCAAGTTGTCAGCAATGCCCAGCTGGATCCAGGGGTTAGGATTCACAGCTCAATTCTGGGCTTGCTAACATTCGCCGGCGGGCAGTCCACGTCTTCAATCGTCCCTTGTAAAATTTTTCAAAAATTATTTTGAGTCGTCTTCCGATTCTCACGCGGCTCGATCGGGGAGGCTGATCCTGGCCAGGCGCCAGCGAGCTGGGATCTCTCTTCACGCACGCACGAGAAAACAGAAGCAGCAGGAAAAAGGCAAATCTTCGCTTCGCCTCCCCTGCCCCACTGTGCTAGAACCCCCGCTTTCAGGCTGTACGCACGCAAATGGAGCGCACGCAGCCTATAAGCCGCAGGGCGGGCAGTCCACGTCTTCAATCGTCCCTTGTAAAATTTTTCAAAAATTATTTTGAGTCGTCTTCCGATTCTCACGCGGCTCGATCGGGGAGGCTGATCCTGGCCAGGCGCCAGCGAGCTGGGATCTCTCTTCACGCACGCACGAGAAAACAGAAGCAGCAGGAAAAAGGCAAATCTTCGCTTCGCCTCCCCTGCCCCACTGTGCTAGAACCCCCGCTTTCAGGCTGTACGCACGCAAATGGAGCGCACGCAGCCTATAAGCCGCAGGGTGGGCAGCGTTGCCTCTACGCTTCGCCAGGAGGAACGCAAACCGTCCGGCCCGATGATCAGATCACCCAAATAGACCAGCACCCCTTTTCCCTAAAACTGCTCCGATTTTTTTAGGCCCTCACATTGCCCAAAACAAAAAAGCTCGAAGATTTCAGCGGCCGCCAGGACCCCAGAACGGCCTGATCTGCCGTTCATGCGACATAACTCTATCTTATGTTGCATCCGTTTCCTTGATGCGATGGCCCTTTTCCCTGTGTGCCTTGCCCGTGCCAGGCTGGGCCGTGAAAAAGGGAAGTTTACGATTCTCTCTGCTTCTGACTAATTCCCTATGCGGCGCTCAATGGATGATGTATGATGCGACTGTTGGATGGCGGAGGGCGAATGAAGATTTCAATTATTCTTACAGGCCTTGTCGTGGTATTGGCAGCGTGCACGACCGCTCCAGCCGCTCCGACTGTTGACCTCAATGCCATAAACACGTTAGCGATAAAGACGGCCGGAGCGCCTTTCACTCAAACTGCCCAAGCCGTCATTGTAAATAGCACAGGCACCGCTCGGAGCGTTGCACTAACACAGGCGGTTCTTCTGAGTGCACAACAAGCTACGGCGGCCAGTGCACTAATGACACAGGTTATGGCGTCGTTGCCAACGCCCGGCCCTACAGTGTCCCCTTTACTATCACCCAAGACCGATGGCCATTTTCTAATCAATGTTGATATCGCTCCTGGAGTTTGGAGAAGCGACGGTTCACAGTCCGATTGCTATTGGGAAGTCACCACAGCGACTGGCGACATTATCAGCAACGATTTTGGAATGGCAGGCGGAACAGCGTACATCCCGCCGACCGGATTTGAAGTCACATGGCAAAACTGTGGAACTTGGACCTACCTACAAGCCCCGTAAAACATGGCCATTCCTTTTTCCATCGGCGATTCCGTTTGTGCCTACTTTCGCGACAGCGGCGGCGAAGAGCAGGAGCTCTCTATTGCTCAGCAGGCGTCTGTCTTTCAACATTGGTGCAAAGAGAATGGCGTAACACCCGGCCGAATTTTCACGGACGAGGCACGTCCCAGGCTCGTCCATCGTCGGGCGCGAAGGCTTCCTGGACATGATGCGTCATTTCCGGTCCGGCGAGGCGATTGAAAAGGGGGTTGTGGTTTGGAAGTATTCCCGCTTCTCTCGCGACGTGGACGACGCGGCGTTTTATCGATCGGACCTGCGGCGCCTTGGTTATTTGATCCACTCGCTTAATGACAACATTCCTGAAGGGCCTGAGGGTCGGTTCTTCGAGGCAGCGATCGACTGGATGAATCAGCGTTTCCTCGAAGATCTCTCGACCGATGTCCGCCGTGGCCTCCGCCACCTCGTTCAGAATTATGGATGCGTGCCCGGCGTGCCGCCCATGGGCTTCAAGCGAGAAGAGGTGACGATCGGCACCAGGCGGGACGGCTCCCCACATATTGCTCATCGCTGGATACCAGATCCGGAAAAAGTGCCGCTCATCCGAAAAGCCTTTGAGATGCGCGCATCGGGCCTGTCACTAGCCACCATCCATAAAACGACGCGGCTTTATTCATCGCTTAATTCATATCGTACTTTTTTTGGAAATCGAATTTATCTCGGTATTTTGGAATTTGGAGATCTGACAGATCGAGCATTACTGCGAACCGTTTATCTCATCCGAGATCTGGGATGCTGTTCAGAAACTTATTCAAGATCACGCCCAAGCTCGCTTCGGTGCCTTTCATCCCCGCCGGGCCAATTCGATTTACCTGTTAAGCGGTTTGGTATATTGCGCTCAGTGTGGCGCTCCTTTGTATGGGAACACGGTCACAAGGAACAACGTTAACGGCCGTGATGAAGCCTATCGGTGTACACGTGCCCGGAGGCGTCGCGATTGCACAGCTGGACGGATCTCGCGCAGGTATCTCGAAGACGCCGTCATCAATACACTGCGGGATTATATTCTTATGCCCGATAACATGGCCGCAATCCAGCGGCTGGCAGCTGAAGAGCAATCCGTCGGGGAAGCCAAGCGCCTGGCTGCCATTCAGGCCAACACTGGCCAACGCCGCGATATCTCAAACAAGATAGCCAACATCACGCGGGCCATCGCCGAAAGCGGACACTCCCAGGCGTTGCTGGCTTCGCTTTCCACTCTTAAATCCCGCCGCGCTGAGCTGCAGGTCGAATATGACCGCCTGCAGATTCCCTATGTGCCCGTTCCAGCTCTCAGTGATGACCAGATCAAAAAGCAGTCTGAAAACTTAATCGAAAAAATAAGCGCCGCTCCATTGGAGCAGCGCCGTCAGATCATCCGCAGTCTCGTTCACAAAATCGTTGCGGAGCGTGATGGCCGCACTATCCGCGGCCTGATCACGTATTATTCCTCCCCTTTCCTCCCAGCCCTTCCTGAGACACGGAAGGGAGAGTTGCCTATGGAGTTCGAATCCATGGGGGCACACCACGCAATAGCCCTCGACGATTATCATGTACCGGAAGGGCACTGAGAAAAAGCCTTCCAGGCAAAACTTTGGCAAAGCCGCCTATTTTGCTCGGAAGGCTTTCAACATTAATGCTGGTTCAACTCCGATCCCTATTGCTGGTAAATCGAATATGCATCTAGCGTTGTCAACCCAAGCCTTGGGGCAATTCTACATGCGTTTATCGGCTGTTAGGCAAAGGATTTTGGATAGTCGCAGAAAAGATCACAAGCTCAGAGTTTTTCTGATGTGATCGCCCCCATTGCGGTAAACCAACGCGGCGCCGATGACGCCGCGTAACCTAGTGAAGCCCTTCTTGACACAACTTCTTTTTATACTATACTTCCCATAGGACAACTAAGGACAAAACGCTCTATGAAATTGACCTCGCGTAGTGAATACGCTTTGCTTGCGCTCGTCTACCTCGCCCGTCATGAAAAGGACGGCCTGGTCTCAGTGGATATGGTCGCTCAAGCCCAGAAGATTCCGCCGAAATTTCTGGAACAGATTCTGCTCGCCCTGAAGCGCGCCCACTTCTTGAGCAGCACCAAGGGCCAGCACGGTGGCTATCGGCTCGCCAAACCGGCCGACAAGATCATGCTTTCCGAGATCATCCGCTTGTTCGACGGCGCTCTTGCGCCGACCGAGTCCGTCAGTGAAAATTTCTATGAGTCAACCCCCGATTGAAAAGGAACGCAGTCTGCTGAAGGTGTTCAAGGATATTCGCGACTACACTTCGCGGAAGCTGGAATCTACCAGCATCGCAGACGTAATCTGATCCACCTTCTTGAGAGCCTCGGGATCCCTGTGGCTTCTAACGCGGTTGCAGGAATGACCAAAAAACATCTGGTCGGGAAAAACTCCCGACCAGATCTATTAACGAAGGTGCAGGCGTTCTCCCAGCGAATAACCTGCCTGTCCTTGCGAGCTTACCGGATAAGACCGGTCCCGATCCGCGCCATCCCTGGCAATAGGATCACGTAAGGAAAGGCATCCAGTTCCCGCGGTACAGCCCGAAGATTGGCAGTTTCATTTATGTCCATGTCGCTTTCGATCGACAGGATTGTACCGGTCACATTTCCATGGATCGTGACGACGCTGCTGACGGCCCGCACCCCGCCGTCTATTCGCCCTCCGGCTTCCACGGTGAGCTGGGCAAAAGCCAGATCCAAATTACCCCCTATGGTCTGCCCATCACGGACCACGAATTCGCCGCCGATCACGTAAGTATCCTGGCCCGCTGCAACCAACGCAGCCATCAACGTGCCGGGGAATAAAGTCAACAAACACAAGGACAGAAGCAAGATTTTCATTTCTCGTCTCCTTCCTTACAGCATGCTTGAATCGCATCCAGGATCTTTGCGGGGGCATCTGCCTTGCTCACGAATTCGTCAGCGCCCTCTGCCCTCGCCTCTGCCTCCGCCTCAGGCCGCGCGCTGGTTACGATGACTCTCAAGCCCGGGATCAACGTCCGTAGCACGCTGACGCGCTCACGCAACGGACGACCTGGCAACTCCCAGTCAAGTATCAGGCAATCGGGGCGTGTATCCTCAATTTGCGCCAGGACGTGCTCCATGTCGCGCGCCTCGGAGATCAGCTTCCATTCCAGCCGCGTTTCCAGGAGCAGCCGCAAAGCGGAACGCAGGTCTGAATTATCATCTGCCAACAGGATCTGCTTCATTGGTTTCACCGGTTAGCAGTATATTTCTGAAGCCGTGGAATGTCCCTGTCCCCCGGTGGAGTCTCCCCCTGGTCAACCGGACAGGTGGCCCGGCCAGGGCCACCCTAAGATTCCGTGCTTTGCCGGCGATTCTCTGGCTATCTCTCCACTCTTAAGCCTTTGCCCGGCCTCAAACCAGCTTCTTTTGAATTGCCGTCGTGACGGCTGCCACGCGGTTATCCACGCACAACTTCGCCAGAATGTTGCTGATGTGGTACTTGACCGTCGACAGGCTGACTACCAGCTGCTCGGCGATCTCATTATTATTCATGCCATCTACCATCAGCCTGAGCACCTCATGTTCTCGGTCCGTCAATTCGTCCTGTTCCTTGGCGCGGGTCTGGGAATGCACTAGCGCCTCCGCGGCCTCGGGAGACAAGATCATTTTGCCGGCATGCGCGGACCGGATGGCCGCCGCCAGTTCCCTCACAGAGACGTTCTTCATCATGTAGCCGATCGCTCCGGCCTGCAGAGCGTCGTGCACCAGGGTGTCTTCCTGGAAGCTCGTCAGTGCAATGACTTGAATGTCTGGGTATTTTTCACGGATCTGCTGAGTTGCCATCACCCCATTGGTTCCCGGCATCATGAGATCCATAAGCACAACATCCGGCTGCAACAAGCCGCAGCGGACGACCGCTTCATCGCCGCCCTCGGCCTCCCCCACTAGCTCAAAATCCGGTGTGACCGAGAGGAACGCCGAGAGTCCGCTGCGTACCACGGCGTGATCGTCCACGATCATCACGCGGATTCGCACTGATGCCGCGGTGCCGGCAGTTATGTCCTTCGCTTTTCCATTCTTCGTCCCTGTTGATTTGTTCAATCTTGATTTCGTTCCGCTTTGCTTCATGCACCGTCTCCTCTTTCACCTTTGATCTGCCAGGTTACCGAAATCTGTGATCCTTCACCCGGTTCGCTGTAAATCTTGAGCTTTGCCCCCACTGCCTCAGCCCTTTCATGCATGATCTTTAGTCCGAGATGGGTCGGCGGAACATTCTCCGGATCGAACCCGCATCCGTTATCGGCAATCGCGAGTCGCAGGCCCCCGTTCAACCGCAGGGTTACCACGGCCTGTGTGGCCTTTGAATGTTTCACGACATTATTTAGCGCTTCTTGCGCGATTCGGTACACGCCAACCTGCACGTCTGGAGGCAGCCTGCCCTCTCCCTGGATGTTAAGCTGAATGGGCAGCCGTGCGCGGCCAATTAGCGATTCACAAAACTGGCGCAGCAGGTCAGGGAGTGGAATTTCCACCAGCGCATCCGGCCGTAATTCAACCAGAAGGGTGCGCATTTCAGCCAGGGCGCCTCGTGTGAGCTGGCGCAGTTCTTCGAGCCGTCGCAGCCCATCCCCTTCGTTCCGACTCCACAGGTCCGGCAGCACCTCGGCGATCAGGCTGGCCGAGAACAAGGTCTGCGTCACGGCATCGTGCAGGTCGCGGGCCAGGCGCGTCCGTTCCGCCAGTGCTGCTGTCTCTTCCGCCTGGCGATATAGATGAGCATTTTCCACGGCTACGCCAATTTGCTGGCCTATCGCTGACAAAAGAGACAATTCTTCCGGCGTGACCACCCCGTGCTTCCGTGTCGCCAGGTTAAGCGCGCCGACCAACTTTCGCTTTGCCATCAGTGGTACACAGATAACCTGCGCGGCCCCTTCCTTCTTAAGGCCCTGTCTCAATTCGATCTCAGGATAATCCTCCACCTGCCACACCACGGGCCCGCCCTCCAATGCGGCGTGTTCCACGGCACTCCCCTTTAACGGTCTTCGGTTGACTTGCCGCACAAATTCCTCCGAAAGTCCGCGCTGTGCCATCGGCACAACCTCCATGCCCTCTATGCAGGAAGCTCCTCCCAGCTCCATTCCCAGGACTTCCAGGATTTTCTCCAGGGCATTCCTCAGGATTTCTTCCAGGTCAAGCGACTGGCTCGCCACGGCCGCCGTGGCGTTCAGCGCCGCAAGCTCTCTGGTACGGGCTGCCACTCGCTCTTCAAGTATGGAATAAGATTCCCTGAGCTGTTCGGACATGCGATTGAATTGCTCACTTAGCTCCTCCAGCTCGTCGCCGGTATGCACATCTATCTGTTGGCCGTATTTACCCCCGGCAATTTCGATGGCAGCCGTCCGAATTTGCTCTACCGGATCCGTAATGCGCTTGACCCCGACTAGCACCAGCAGTGTTGGAATGAGGATGCCAAGTCCCAGCAATAGGTACAGGAACTGTCCATAACCTCGACTCGATGCAAGCAGGCTTGTCCAGCTCTCCTCGTTGATCAGACTCCACGACGTCCCCGGAATGGGTGCGAAGGTGGCGAGTACATCGACGCCGTCAAGGTTGCGTGTCCGCAAATAACCCACTTGTCCTTTTAGCACCTGCGTCACGTCCGCCTGACTGTGCATGTCGGTCCCGATCAGGTTGTCGTTAGCGTGGTAGATCACGCGTCCGCTACCGTCTACCAGGTAGGTGTTGCCATTCTCTCCCAGGCGCAGTTTTACGATTCCGGCATAAAAGGCGCTTGAGCTGCCCGCGCCCAACCGGAACGTTCCGAGCAGGGTTCCACGAAACTCGCCTTGATTGTTGATAATGGGTACCGCAATCGCCAGGATTTCTGGGTCCTGCTGCCCGCCAGGTGCCTCGATGATGTTGGAAAACATCGGTCCCCCTCCGTGAAGGATTTGGCGAAAGAAGCTGCTGTTTGACCAATCCTTTCCGATTAGAGCCTGCTGTGTCGGCTCGGTGGCCACAATTTTGCCCAGTGGATCCAATATGATGGTTCCCCCATCGAAAGCCAGTAGTTGATCCGATGCCTTAAGTAGCGCGCCGGCTTGCTGCATCGGATCGTTCGCTGCAATGTCTGCACTGCGAGCGACAGCCGTCAGCCCTTCTACGTATCCATTGAGATTGGTTGCAAGCTCTCCAGCAGACAAGTGGGTTAGCTGCTGGTTCCTGCCAACGACCAGGTCCTCCGTCACACGCTGGTAGGCAAAATAAAGGGTGAATGCCACTGCGGACAGTATGATCGCCGTCGGTACGAATGATCGCAGCAATATCCTTGTTCGAAGACGGGTACGGTGCGCTGCTGACATTAAGGCGTTACTCTTGTGCCGCTTGGATTTTCCGGCTGGCTTCCGCCATGCTCGCCGTTGGTGCCTGCCCAAGGGTGAGGATCTGATCCCAGGCATCCTGGGCAATGCTCTGGGCATCCGTCATGTTTGCAAAGACTTCTGCAACTACCGAATAGCCCTTCAATTGGCCTTCGGCAAATGCAGCCAGGTCAACGTCCTTCGTCTGTTGTGGATATTCGGCCTGCATATATCCGATCCAGTCACCGATAATGGAAGCCCGCGCTGGCTGGAGGAAATCGGCTTTCGCCATCGCCCGCCCGTAGTCCTTGCTGATGAGAAACTTCATGAGTTCCCACGCCGCATCGGGATGTTTTGTGCCTGCGTAGATCCCAAAGCCGTCGGTAGTTGCCAGAGTTGCTCTGCGAACCGGGCCTGACGGAAAAGGCGCTACTCCGATGCGGAACGGCGCCTTTGACAGGATATTCTTCAGTGCCCAGGAACCGTCCTCAACCATTGCGATTTTTCCGGCGATGAAGGCCTGCTGTGTTCCCAACTGATTGACATCCGGCAGCCTCGCCATCGTTCGGTCGTCCCACATTCGAGCGCGCAGCCATTCCAGCGCCGACAGGGATTCGGGGGCATCCATGCGGCAGATTTTCGGATTGGCGGGGTCGACAAAGTGTCCGCCCCACTCGTTGACGTGCACCTGAATGCGATCCCAATATACATCGATCATGCTCCCCCACAGATCCGTCTTGCCGTCTTTGTTCAGGTCACGCGTAAGCAGCCACATGGCCCGCGAGTAGTCATCATGGTTCCACGACGCATTGGGGTAATCCACGCGGAACTGGTCGAAAAGGTCCTTGTTATAGTACAACGCGAGGGCCCCGTGATATTTCGGAAGCCCATATTGGCTGCCATCGCGGGTGAAGAGCGCCTTATACTGCACGGGATCCCAATCCGCAATCGTCTCCTGATCAAGGTCCGCAGCCACGTAGGGACGCAGATCAAGGGTGTACCCGTGCTGTGCCCACGCAGGAAAGTGAGTGCAGCAGCCTTGGAAGACGTCTGCTGCCGTACCTGCTTGCATGTCAATGGGCATCTGTTCCACCACGTTATCAGGATCGGGCAGGTAGAACACGCTGATATTTGGGTGCGTTTGCTGGAACTGCTCCAGAAGCTGCTGGGCCATCGGAGGAAACCAGCTTCCGTTGAAATCCTGATACACCAACTGAACCTTCCCACCGCTCGTGGATGTGGGCGCGGGTAGGCTCGGTTTGCATGCAGAGAGGCCGGTGGCAGCAAGTGCCAGCCCCGTGATCCTCAGAAAATCCCGCCGGGATATATCGCGCGACTTATGGGTTGGCAATCTTGCTCTCCTCTAAAGCAGACAGCGGGGCCATCGGCCAAAGCTGACCATACCCCTGCTTACTTTATATACCACACTGGTATCCAGCGCAGGATTATTTATGTCATACTTAAATGGTTATTTTTCTCTTAATCAATTTGGAGAAATTCATTCATTTGCCACCCTCGGAGATTCTGAAAAACGCAGGCGGCAGGATTGAATCTTGCCGCCTGCGTTGCACCCCATCCATTCGGGGAATGATTTGCGTTTCCTCATTCCGGTCAACAGGATTCGCTGATCCCGTGCTTTGCCGGATCGTTCGGCCTCCAGTATCGCCTCGGCCTGCTTTCGGGATCTGCAAAACGATTCCGGCCTAGGTTTGGTTGACTTGATATGCGCCAAGCCTTATCTCCGCGGACGGACTCCCCCTGCGGAGAACAAAGTTTTGCCATTGGCGCTCCACCATTTCAGCAAACGCCCTCTGGAACCGCCCCTTGCTGAAACGCTCCGCATTTTGGCTTGCCTCATCGGAACTGAAGGATTGTGCCTTTTCTTCAAAGCACTCCACTGCTTCCATTAATGACTTTACAGTAGCTTCGTGGAACAGCAATCCCGTCCTGCCCTCACGAATAATCTCTCCGGCCGCGCCCCGCCCATACGCGATAACCGGGCAGCCCGCCGCCTGGGCTTCTGCCATCACCAGGCCGAAATCTTCTTCTGCAGCGTGGACAAGCCCACGTGCACGGCCCACCAATTCGGCCGCCGCCTCATTGCTCCGTCTGCCCAATAGCCTTACGTTGGGCGCGGCAAGCCGTTCCAACTTTTTCCGCTCTGGCCCATCGCCGATCACCAGAAGGGGCAACCCCAGTTTCGAAAAAGCCTGGACGGTCATCTCGAGTCTCTTATGTCTCACGAGACGTGAGAACGCGACATAATAGTCGGCGCGCGGCTTCAGTGGCTGGAAGCGCTCAATTTCGACCGGTGGGTATATTACCTCAGCGTCGCGACGGTAGGCGCGCCAGACGCAGGCCGCCGTCCATTTCGATATCGCCGCAAAATGGTCGACTCGCGCCGCCGTGTTGCGATCCCAAAGGCGTAGATAATGCAGGATCACCGCTGCCGCCGGAGATAGCAAGCCTTCTTGGAAGTATTCGTGGGCGCTTTGCCACGCGTACCGGAGCGGAGCGAATGTGTAACTAATGTGGAGTTGGTCTGGTCCGCAGAGAACCCCGTGTGCCACGGCATAACTGAAGGACAGCACAATATCATATCCTCGCAGGTCAAATTTCTCCACCGCCAGGGGCAGCAGCGGTAAGTAATCGCGATAGTGAGCCATCGCTCCTGGAAGACGCTGTATCCACGATGTGCGGATTTCTCGCTTCGCAATCAGGGTATCGACAAATGGTTCCGGCTGGTATACGAGGGTATGAATTGGCGCAGCCGGATACAGCTCGAGCACGGCAGCCAGCACCCGCTCTGCTCCGGAGTATGTCGAGAGGGCATCGATCACGACGGCTATCTTCGGGGACTCAGCCATGGTTTGAGAGCAGGCTCCAGATTCGTTCCGCAGATTCTTCCCACGAGAACTGGCAGGCGCGTTCCATTCCTTTTCCGCGCAGACTTAGACGCAGTCCTTCGTCCAATAGTAGAGTCCTCATGGCACTCGTCATCTGCTCCACGTCGAACGGATCCACCAGTACCGCAGCCTCGCCGGTAACCTCCGGCAGCGCGCCCGCATTGGACGTCAGCACGGGGGTGCCGCAAGCCATCGCCTCCAGGACCGTTAGGCCGAAACCCTCAAATAACGATGGCATCGCGAAGAAAGCAGCCCCGGAATACAGCCCTGGCAGGTCTTCGTCAGGGACGTAACCGAGGTACCGCACGCGCTTGGAGCATTCGGGGGTCTGAACGGCGCGGAAGATAGTGGTCTTCGAGCCCGCGATCACCAATGCCACTTCTGGAAAATCGGTCAGCTTCTCCCAGGCTTGCAAGAGCCGTCCGAGGTTCTTCCGTGGATCAAGCGACCCCACAAACAAAACATAATGCTCCGGAAGACCATATTTGCCGCGCACGGATTTGTGATCGCACGGATGGAATCGATGCGAGTTTACTCCATTTGGACTGGAAATCACTTTTTGTTCCGCCAGGTCAAATCTCTTGATGATCGCCTGCCGTGAGTTCTCCGACACGGTAAGCACTATTTGAGCTCTTCGCGCAAGCCATGGGAATAACATCGCATACCAGAGATGAAACGCAGGCGCAAACCATTCAGGATGCTCGAGCACACTGATATCGTGGATTGTCACTGCTTGTCGCGATACGGCCAATGGGCCGCTGTTGGCCGGCGACCATAATAGCTCACTCTCGGAGATCAACCGGGGTAGAATGAATTGCTCCCAAAAGTGGCCGCGCATTCCGGTAACCGGACCGCGGGGTCGAATCAGCCTGGTTCTTCGTCCCAGGCAGCGCAGCATCTCGGACGCGTACCTATCCACGCCTGTGACCCGTCGCCCTTCAAAGCGGCCGTTGACGGCCACCTCAGCTGACATCCGTGCTCCCATCCAGTATCGTATCCGTCAGGCTTTTGGGCTGAATGCTCGGAGTGTTGCTCGCAAACACGTGGAGCCCATCGCTGCTTCGACCGGATTCCGGCTCGGGTTGCTTCGCAACTACTGCGCACAACCGCGGCCTCGTGTCCTCGTAATTTACAAATCCGATTCCTATAAGTAGAACGTTCTTTATCTTGGAGCTGAGACTTTCCTTGTTGGACAAATCCCGAACGCAGTCCGATTCTGAAAGATTTTCGGCCCGTCTCGATCTTGCCGCATACCTGTCTTTCGCCGGCGGCATAATCCTAATTCCGTTCAGATTAGGCATTTTACTGATTTCCCGGCCTGAACCGCCCATCTATAGTGGCTACACCGATTTCTTTCTTTTTGCGTCAGATATCGCTTTATTGCTGATGTTTGCATTTTGGATTGCTTCATTGTCGGTTTCACCGCGCAGGCTTGAATTCGGCCCGCGTCACATTTGGATGCCGCTTTTGGGCCTCACACTTGCGGGTTGTGTGTCTATCATCACGAGCTTTGATCCCTGGCTGTCGGCCTATCATTCTCTACGTCTCATCGCTTTATTTTGGTTTTATGTCTTCATTGTCAACGAAATCCACTCGATGGCGATGGTGGTAATCCCGGTTGGCTTGCAGATTGGGATTCAATCGGTGGTTGCAGTTGGACAATTCATAGGACAGCATTCCCTGAACCTGCAAGCCGTCGGCGAACTCTTCATCAACCCTGCGTCGTCCGGCGCTAGCGTCGTCATCGCCAACGGTGTGAGACTCCTGCGTGCTTATGGTCTGACGGATCATCCGAATATTCTCGGCGGTTGCCTTGCCTTTGGGCTCGTGATTGTGCTGGCTGCCTATCTTCACCGGCAGAACCGCCTCGCCCCGCTTGTCGTCTTTCTTGTTGGATTGGCCGCGCTCCTCGCCACCTTTTCACGTTCCGCCTGGCTTGCTTTTCTGGGTGCAGCCGCCCTGATGATCGGCGCAACGCTGGTTTCCCGCCGCGAGTCGCTCAGGCAGCTTCCCCGAATGGCCGTGTTGAGTTTGCTGCTGCTGGCGCCATTCGTGTTTGTCTTCTCGAGCTTCTTGGGTGCACGCCTGAACGCCAACGGCTCGTTCACGACCCCGTCCGTGGAACAGCAGGCCATCGGAGAACGTCTCCTGTTGGTAGATTTATATCTCCCCGTTCTGCTTAAGCATTTGTGGCTGGGGGTGGGCCTGGGTGTGGCCCCTCGCGCGCTACAGGTTTACTATCCCGCATTCACCCTGAACTATGAACCTCCCCATTTGGCCTTGATGAATGCTGCGCTTGAAACCGGCCTGTTTGGTGCCTTGTGTTGCCTTTCGCTCATGATTTCACCGTTCCTGGTATTCTTCAGGCGCCGCGACCTGCTCTTGCGGAGTCTCGAACCGGTAGTAGCCATCGCCCTGCTCTTCGCAGTAACCATCGTTGGCTTCTTCGACTACTACACGTGGCTTCTGCAACCCGGGCGGCTTTGGCAATGGCTTGCCTGGGGACTTTGGGCCGTCGCAATCACGCACACCAGGCGGCCTTCGCCGGCTCAGCAGCCGCTTGCGGTTCATGAAAGGAACTGATGCTCGAGGTCTGCGATTATCGACCTGCGTTCACGGAGTTCCCTTGTCTGTTGATTTGACTCAGCGCATTGCTCCAACTCATATCAATTCCATCCGACGGGCCATCTTCGAAACACTGGCCTATTCGGATATCTTTGACTACCCACTCCGCATCGAGGAACTCCATCGGTACTTGCCGCTTTCGATTGTGCTGCCTGCGCTCCGCGAAGAGCTCGGACACCCGGATGACGGCATAACCTCCCATGCTGGGTACTACTTCCTGAGCGGCCGCCAGCACTTGCTGGAGTTGCGCCGGAAAAGACAGGCTATCTCGATGCCGGCTCTCCGACGCGCCGTTGTTTACGGACGAATAATGGGGCGGCTTCCGTTTGTTCGCATGGTCGCGCTGACCGGATCTCTGGCAATGCTCAACTGCGATGAAACCGCCGATCTTGACTATATGCTGGTGGCCGCTGCCGGGCGTGTCTGGCTGGCCCGCACGTTCGCCCTCGCTCTTGGACGGTTGACGGCCCTCGGCGGCCATATCCTGTGTCCAAATTTGATCATGTCCGAGCGCGCGCTTGGGTGGCAATATCAGGATTTATACTCAGCCCGCGAAATCTGCCAGATGGTTCCTCTGGCAGGGCTGCGCGTGTATGAACGCATGCGCCGGGTAAATGCCTGGACTGATTCCTTCCTTCCGAACGCCTCGGGCGCGCCAACGGCTGGACAAGTGTGGACGGCTGCGCTGGGAAAGCACGTTGACAGCTCCTCCAGTTCCTGGGTAGGGTCTTCAGCCGAATGGGTTCTGGGCGGAAGCCTGGGCAATCGGCTGGAAACGTGGGAGATGAACCGCAAAGCAAAACGCTTCTCGCGGCAGGCAGGCTATGGCATTGAGACGGTCTTCAATTCTGAGATCTGCCAGGGAAATTTCCATCATCATGCTGCGCAAACCCGCAGGGCTTTTGAATCACGCTTGGCTGAATTGGGTCTTGAATCCCCTTCGCCCGGGCCTCGGCGGCCTTCTGCATCTATCACGCCAGCCGCTGGCAAAGAGGCCCGATGACTCAGGTGCTTTTCGGCCAATCCTACTTCCTGCGTTTTGATCCAAAATTGTGGGCGGCTATGCAGCCTTACCCGCCTCTGGGCACCCTGTACGCTGCCAGCTATCTGAGGGGGCGTGGTTACGACGTTGCCTTGTTCGACGCGATGTTGGCCGAATCCGAGGATGAATGGGCGCAAGCCCTGGACCGCCATCATCCGCAATATGCAATTCTCTACGAAGACAACTTCAATTATTTGTCAAAGATGTGCTTGCTTCGCATGCGCGAGGCAGCTTTCAAGATGATAGCCATGGCCAAAGACCGCGGCTGCACTGTCGTGGTCGGCGGAGCCGACGCGACGGACCATGGCAGCTTGTACCTTGAACATGGCGCGGATTTTGTCCTCATCGGCGAAGGTGAAATCACTCTCGGCGAACTCATGGATGTGCTCACGGCCAGGGCCTCTCAAAGACTCCAGGAGATTCTCGGTCTGGCATATTTTGAACCAACGGTCTCGCCCAGGCGCCAGGCTTCGCCGTCCGTGCACAGAAACCTTCCTCGTCCGGACATCGTCGCCCTCGATGCGCTCCCTTTTCCCGCCTGGGATCTCGTGGATGTGCATCGATATCGAAAGATCTGGACTGAACGTCACGGTTACTATTCGATGAATATGGTTACCACGCGAGGCTGTCCATATCACTGCAATTGGTGCGCCAAGCCGATTTGGGGCCAGCGTTACAATTCGCGTTCACCCGAAAACGTTGTTGCAGAAATGAGGTGGCTGAAGGAGGTTTTTCAACCCGACCATATCTGGTTTGCGGATGACATCATGGGCTTGAAGCCGGGTTGGATCGAGAAGTTCTCATACCTCGTACGAAAAACCGACGCCAGTATACCGTTCAAATGCTTGCAGCGCGCCGACCTGATTAGTGAAAAGACTGCCGCGGCGCTGAAGGAAGCTGGATGTAAAACGGTTTGGATCGGCGCAGAATCAGGCTCACAGAAGATACTCGATGCAATGCAAAAGGGTGACCGGGTCGAAGACATCTACAATGCAGCGAACTTGCTTCACAAGTATGGCATTGAGGCGGGCTTCTTCCTCCAGTTCGGTTACCCCGGCGAAAACTGGGACGACATCCAGGGGACTCTGCGAATGGTTCGCGATTGCTTGCCCGATGACATCGGCATTTCCGTTTCCTATCCGCTTCCCGGCACGAGATTTTTCGAGCGTGTAAAGGTCGAGCTGGGAGCGAAGCAAAACTGGGTGGACTCCCAGGATCTGGCTATGCTCTATCGTGGGCCGTATCCGACCGAGTTCTACCGCATCCTGCATGGACGTGTCCATCATGAATTTCGCCTGCGGCGTGCCTGGCGCGATCATCAATTGCGCAAGCTTGTCCGCACGCCCTACTATTTATTTGGTATCGCCCGGGCTGAACTCAGGTTGCGGCGGTTCAGGCAATGACCTCGCCGTAATCGTCCGAATAAAGTTTGTGCATGCTGCGTGGGCGCTCTGCTGGGGGTTCTCTGAACTCCACCCTGGAGCAAGGCCCGCGAAGCCGGTCTTTTCGTCTCATCCATGATACCCGTATACGTCGTGCTGATTACGCCTTTCCAACCTGGTATCTTGTGAATCCCTCTGACCTTTATGTTCTCGTTCGGCAAAGGGAAGGACGCCTATACCCGGACGATGTTGCCGTTCACCTCCCGGACATTCCACTGGGCCACCCGCGCAGAGCCGAATGGCTTGTACGCGGCGAATCCGCCGACCGGCTTTTACGGCATCTTGCCGGGCGGCCGCGGCCGCTGTGTGTCTTGGATCTGGGTTGCGGAAACGGCTGGCTTTCTCATAAAGTCGCCGCTCTGCCGGAGGTCCGCGTCTGGGGGTTGGATCGATTTGGAGTGGAGCTGGTTCAGGCCGCTAGACTATTTGCTTCAGACAGTACCGAGTTCCTAAGTGCCGATATTTTTCACGCGCCGTTTCGGGGGGATACTTTTGATGCCATCATCCTGGCAAGTGTCATTCAATATTTCCCAGACTTGCCCGCCTTGATTCGTTTGCTCCGCACCCTGCTAAGCCAGCGCGGCGAAATCTATCTGCTGGATAGTCCTCTGTATTCCGATGGCGAATTGACATCTGCCCAGGCTCGCACCCGCGCCTATTATTCGTCGTTAGGCCTTCCGGAAATGGCGGACCACTATTTTCACCACACTATCTCGTCCTTGGAAGAATTCGCGCCTCGTTGGTTGTATGATCCGGCTGCCTGGCACAATCGCTTTTCCAGATATCTTGGCCAGAGGCCTTCTCCGTTTCCCTGGATCTGCATTCGCTAGTCTCGAGTCATGTTTTCACGCCTTTCGCGAAACTCTCTTTGGCTGTTGCTCGCCCGTATCGGTACGCAGCTTGGCATGGCTCTGTTCACTATCCTTCTGGCGCGCCGGCTCGGCAGCGTCCTCTTTGGGGAATATGCTTTCATAGCCGCCGTCGTGGTCATTGGTAACGCCGTGACCACGTTTGGTACGGATATGCTCCTCATCCGCGACATCGCCGCGACTGACGACCTTTCCCCCCTTTCGGCGGCACTTATCATCCAGCTGGTCCTCTCCGCCGTGTTCATCGGCGCGATCGTCGCCATCGCCCCGGTCATATCCAACCAAGGTCCCTCTGTAGCCCCCGCCCTGCAGATTTTCAGCCTGTCCTTGATTCCGCTTGCCTTCTACACGGTTTTCACCACGGCGTTACGCGGTAGGCAGCACATGGTTTCCTATACCGTCTTGAATCTGGTGTTGGTTGCCTTGCAGGTCGGTGCTGCCTTGTGGCTGAGTTGGCGCGGCGGCGGTATCCTGGCCTTGGCAGTCCTCCTCCTCTGGGTGCAATTGATCGCGGCTGTCCTCGCCGGAGTATTGTGCTGGATTTGCATTTCAGGCCTCGCACACATCTGGCGCTTTGCTTCGCTGCAGTTATGGGCTCTTCTGAAGGCGAGTGCCCCCATTGCCGTGCTTGGCCTGCTGGGCATTCTATACCAGCGCCTAAGCCTGATCATCCTCCCTGAACTCGCCGGTGCAGCCACGACGGGTTGGTATTCCGCAAGCGCGCGTGTAGTTGAAGCGGCAAAAGTTGCCCACGTGGCTGTGTTTACAGCCCTCTATCCCATGATGGCGCAGGCATACGCTACCGACAAATCGGCCTGGTCCAGGAATTTTCGCCTCCCGTGGATGCTCCTGTTTTCCGGCGCGGCAATTGGTTCACTGGCGCTTTCACTCCTCGCCGTGCCGGTGGTCTCGATCCTATACGGTGGTGATTACGCTTCATCGGCCTCTATTCTCCGGATTCTAGCGTGGATGCTCATTCCGTATACGATCAACGCCTATCTTAGCTTGTCGTTTCTCGCTGTGGGCGAGCAGACGGTCATTGCCCGCGCCCTCACGGTAAGCATCCTGCTGCTGACGGTGCTGACAATGTGGTGGGAGCCGTTGGCGGGTCCGCCCGGCGCAGCCTGGGCAGCTTTATGTGCCGAGGTGGCACAATCTGTGATCCTCATAGCCCACGATTCCCGGCAACATCGGATAATCTGGGTCGTGGATTAGAGTGATGCTTCCGGCGACGGAATATCCAAGAACTTCTTGACGGGAAAAGTTGCCACATTGCTGGTCACCTAAACCGCCGCGCGCTGGCCGAACGTAAGGTTCATGCAGGCAACCACATCTCGTAGAAAGCAGCAATCAACGAATTTCGGAGCGAATTTACTTAGACTCTATCCGTACACCGATGAAATCTCAACAAAATGACACTCCTGATGCAGAATTGTAGGTGCTGAACAAACAACCTGCACCTCGCGGCATTGTAGGGGCGAGTCACAACTCGCCCTCTGGCCCGCAGGGCCGGCCTGGCTGTTTTCCAAAAACAATGCACAAATATAGCCATTCATTGCTCCTCTTCCCGTAGGCCTCCCACAGGTGTGCACTTTTTTGAGTTGTTCCCCGTTGTTTGGAAAACGGCGCGCGATTCTCGCAGATGCAGGGGTTCTGCCTGCGGGCGAGCTTTCGTCTGTGGAACATGTGCGTGCATATCTAATTTACGAATAGGGCCTTATGCTTTAGCGGGCGGACATTGCCCGCCCAGCGCAACAGGAGAAAACGATGGCAAACACCGTAAGAGACTTGGTCTGCGGCATGGATATTGATCCTGCTGCCGCGGCTGGTAAGTCCGAGTACAAGGGTACAACCTACTATTTTTGCTCGCTCGGTTGCAAGAGGTCGTTTGACAAAGAGCCTGAAAAATACATCCAGTCGGCTTCGCAAACGCATCAGCATTAGGCAGTCTCCTCCTTTCAAGAATGGCCCACCCGGTTAGCCCAGGTGGGCCATTTCCTTCATGCTGATCGAGCAACTTGGCGGTGCTTCTAGACAGGCGAGTCTGGTCCCCATTCTATTGGTTTGCGATCCTCGAAGTGACCATCCGGGTGCCCTATTTTGCTGCTGGCAGCGCGAACGTAAAGGTGCTGCCCTGTCCTTCGCCTGCGGATTCAGCCCACAGCCGCCCGCCTTGGGCTTCGACAAGGGCCTTCGCAATCGTCAGCCCGATTCCACTTCCGCCGCCCGCTCGGCGCGAGCGCGATTTATCTACGCGATAGAACCGGTCGAAAATATGCGCCAGATGTTCAGGCGGGATACCAATGCCGGTATCGCGAACAGAAATTTGGACCTCGCCGTTGCTTCGTTTGGCGACAATGCTCACCCTGCCGCCTCCAGGGGTGTATTGCAAAGCGTTCCCTGTAAGATTGGTCAGGACCTGTACTGCGCGGTCTTCGTCCGCTAGGACGCGCGGAAGATCCGGGGCTAATTCAAGGTGTAGTGCGATTTCCTTGCTGTCGGCTTGAGGCATGAGTCGTTTGGCCACACTCCGCCCCAGAGCAGAAACGTCGATGGGCCGAATGTCCAGCTCATAAGCACGCGCTTCCACGCGGCTTAGCTCCTGCAAATCATCGACGAGACGATTGAGTCTGTCCGCCTCGCCGTGGATTAGTTGATAGGTCTCATCGGTGGGGGGCAGCACTCCATCCATCAATCCTTCCATCGAACCCTTGATGGCCGTCAACGGCGTACGCAGTTCATGGCTGACATCTCCGATCAGGCGGCGCCGCATCGATTCGATCTGATCGAGTTTTTGGGCCATCTGATTGAAACGCGCTGCTAGCTGGGCTAGTTCATCTGAGCCATGCACCTGCACGCGTTCATCATAACGCCCGTCGGCGATACGCTGAGTGGCGGACGAGAGCACGCGGACGGGTGCAATGACTCTCCGGCTGAAATATAGGCCGACAACCAGAGCCGCAAGTATTGCGGCCAGGGCCGCGTACATCTGGGCCTCGTTGAAACTGGCCCTGAAGTCGATGAAAAGCTGCGACATTGTGCCCGGGCCGCCAAAACGCTGACCCATGCCCATGCCGCCGTTTCCGATTCCCGTCATGCCCGCCATATGCCGATTGAAAGATTCCGGCAGGATGAATTGGCTGGAAACCAACAGCACCAGCATGCCTGTCGCGATGATGGCAACATACGAAAGCAGCAGCTTTGCGCCCAAATGGCTGCGGAAGTATTTCACCATGATCCCTCTCAATGCCTAGAGCACTTCGTCTTCAAAGCGATAGCCAACCCCGCGCACCGTGGTAATTAAACCCTCTCGGCCAAGTTTTTGCCGTAGATGTCCGAGATGTACGTCCACGACTCGTATCTCCCCAAAGTATTCGCCGCCCCAGACCTTTTCCAGGAATTGCTCGCGGGAGAGCACTCGTCCTCGGTTTTCAGCCAGCGTCCGTAACAGATCAAATTCTATTGCTGTCAGCTGAATCGGCTCATCGTCCACGCTGACGGCCCGGGCACCTGCGTCAATTCGCACGTGCCGGAACGACAGCACCCTCAAGTCAGCACCTGAGCCTGACCCCGTTTGGATCCGCCTTAGCGCAGCCTTCACACGCGCCGTTAGTTCGCGGGGGCTGAAGGGCTTGCTGACGTAGTCGTCGGCACCCACCGACAAGCCGACGATCTTGTCTGTCTCTTCGGTCTTCGCGGTCAGCAGGATCACATACACTTGCGATTCGCGGCGCAGGCGGGACAGCAGTTCCAATCCGTCCATTCCTGGCAGCATGATATCCAGGATGACCAGATCGGGCTTGAAGACGCGGGCCGCCTTGAGCCCGGACGGCCCATCCAGGGCGGTATGGACTTCAAAGCCCTCCGGCTTCAGATATGCCTCGACAAGGTTCACGATCGACGGTTCGTCGTCTATGATGAGTACTCTTGCCATGATGAATGCTCAACTTCTGGTCTACCCTCGAAGGTCGTGTTATTGTAACTGTAAACCGGCCGAGGGTGGAGCGCGCCGACGATGAACAACTCGGCACCTCCAGACAGGAATTGCGATCGCTATTGTGCTTCTTCCACAAAGGTACCATGCCAGGTATGCAGGAAGATCTGACCACTGTAGCCATTGACGCTCAACATCCCTGCGACCGTGCCGTCCTTCGAGAAATCCAGGGTGTAGTAGCCGTAGAACTGAGTGGGATCATTGGCGGCTGCGGTGCCCGGTTGGTATTGGTCGAGGTAAGCTTGTGCGTTTTTGATGGCCTGGTCCTTCGTCACAGGCATGTCCGTTGAAACATTAGTCGGCTGTCCATTTTGGTAATACCACTGGCCCATCATGCCGCCATATCCGCCCATCATTGAGCCATGGCTGAGTGCGCCGTACTTTACGTTCCACATCATGTTGGGGCCGTATTCCGGATACGCAACCTGAGAAACGGGATCAACCAGCAGCTCGAACGCCCCAAATCCCGTTGCAGTCTCCTTGACCGCAACGTAGGCGTTGTTATTGAATATCATGACTTCGCCGATTTCCAGCCCCTGAATATTGAGGGATTGAATGTATTTCCGAGCTGCCTGCTTTGCTTGTTCCACGGTAGGCGGTGTCACGTTGGAATTGGCACTATTGATCCAGCCGTAGCCCCCCATCATACCGTAGCCCCGTCCTCCGCCCATGAAGCCCGGCCCCCTCCCATACGCACCGCGACCGTTCATCACGCCAGGGCCGTAGGAGCCATTGTTATTCCGTGCGCTTCCAAACATCATGCCGGGGCCAAAGGCATAGGTGCGGGCAATTAGGCTCCCGGCGAAAAAGAGGCCGCCGGCCAAAGCCAGTACTACAACGACGATCAAGATCGTGCTCAGAGTTCTGTTCATTGGTTATCTCCTGATTGACTGCAAAACGCACAACTGCGCATTTGTCTCATGACCCCTAGTGTAGGCTTATTGGTTGAAGCAGCAGCAAAGCCAATGTGAAGATATCGTAAAGATTGGCCCTCAACCGGCAGTGGCGAAGAGGGACCAACTCACTTCCGGTCACAACCCTTCTACTTGGGAACGCAAGAAATTCGCAACCGCGCACAATCGAACCTCATTTATGGCTATACGCACGAACTCCTGCTGGCTTCGAGGTCTACTCGTCCTCCTCCTTACGCCGAGCGCATAAACGGATTTTCCTTTCGCCACCGGTGTTTATGGAGTCCAGTAGAGGGAGTCATGCGGCAGCCCAGGCTTGTGCGGGCCGCTACCCGATCTCATTGCAGATAGCCCTGCAGACAGATGTTCGGTTGGTCAGCGTCAGCAAACCTAACACGCAGATTACGTAACGGGAGTCATGTGTGAATGGGACAAAAATCACGTTTTTGTTGACTTTCCTCATCATCGGGCATACAATGGCCTTAAAAGTGAAGACTTTCACAATAGGTTGGGGGGAACGGATTCTGCCCCATCTCGTAGGCGCCAAAGGATGGATGTCAGCCTTTCTGTTTGCCATTTGGTAGAACGGAGGCTAAAGTGTGTGAAAGGTTTGAAGCTAATCCTTACTCCTGCCTTGCGGCAGGAGATTTCTGAATTCATTTTGCCGGTGCACAAAGGGCTTTTCTCTGCGGCCGAGGTACGTTTTGCGGAGGTCGTTTTCCGGTTGGGGTATGCACATCATCCCCCCCGCTGAACTTCAAGGAATAAATGGCGTTCTTTGGGTAAGCGAAAGACAGGAGGCGTCGTGAACTTCTTTGTAATTGCCGATTCGAGGCGCTGCATCGGATGCTTTGCTTGTCAGGCCGCCTGTGTCGAAAATCATCGCAGAGCAGGTCTACAGGCTTATCCCCGTTTGATCGTTACCGACACGGCGGAAGGCACGATGCCTGTCCAATGTCGCCAGTGCGAAGATTCTCCGTGCGCCGTGGTCTGCCCCGTGAAAGCCATTGTCCTAAGAGACAATTCGGTTCGCCTGAATGAAAGCCTGTGCATCGGCTGCAAAATGTGCGGATTGGCTTGTCCGTTCGGCGTAATTCTCCCCGGCGGAACGCCTCTGCCAACATATGGGTTCAACATCGGGCAATATTCCTACATGAACACTCCGTACCAGTCGGAGTCGATGCATTTGCGGGAAATGAATCAGGATGACTTCCTTTCATTGTTGGCCTGGCATTTGGGACAGAAAAAGGTCGCGGTCAAATGCGACCTTTGTTTTTTTGATGCTGCAGGCCCGGCCTGCGTTAGGGCCTGCCCTCATAAGGCTTTGAGCTTTATCGACGAAAAGGCTGGCGAAAATACAGGGAGAGTAGAGCGGATGAAATCCGTCGCCAGCGTGAGGCAAACGCTGGACCAACAGACTTTGTTCGCCCAGCAAGGAGAAGACTAATGACCTCCATCGGCCTTCTACTTTTGTCCGTCTCTCTATTCTGCGCGGGCGCCGTGCTTTCGTTGCTGTTTCGAAAATTCAGTAGGGCAGCCCGTTACATATCGGGCATAGTTGCAATGATCGCCGCCGTGGTGGGGTGCCTGGCTGCAATACAGGCTTTCCTGCAGGATACTGCTACGCTGGAGCTGACTGGATTGTCGGCCCTCGGTCATTTTGTGATTCGATTGGACGGTTTTTCCGCATTCATGGTCGCTTTGATCTCGGTACTGGCCTTCGCTACCAGCCTGTATTCCATTTCTTATCTGGAGGAATACGACCAGCGTGGCACCGGAGAACTGGGCTTCTTCAACGATCTTTTCATTGCCGCCATGCTGATGGTTGTTTCGGTTGCCAATGCTTTCTACTTCCTCATCTTCTGGGAATCGATGACGCTGGCTTCTTATTTTTTGGTCATTTTCGAACAGGAGAACAAGGAATCGGTCAGCGCGGGCTATCTTTACTTCCTGATTGCCCACATAGGGACAGCTCTGATCATGTTGTCGTTTTTCATCCTCTATAAACATACGGGCAGCTTCGATTTCTCGTCCTTCCGTGACGGGACGCTCCCGCAGTCCACCAGGAATTTGGTTTTCCTGCTGGCCTTCTTCGGCTTCGGCGCCAAGGCCGGTATTGTTCCCTTGCATATCTGGTTGCCGAGAGCGCATCCTGCGGCGCCCTCTCACGCTTCCGCCCTGCTCTCCGGCGTCATGATTAAGACAGCCGTGTACGGGATCATTCGGCTCTGTGTTGACCTGCTGGGTGCCAATGTTTGGTGGTGGGGATTCATCGTGCTGCTATTTGGCGCTCTCTCGGCGGTACTAGGCATCCTCTACGCCTTGAATGAACGTGACTTGAAACGACTTCTAGCCTATTCCAGTGTGGAGAACATCGGAATCATCCTTATGGGAGTGGGTCTGGGGATGGTCGGCATGGCATTGAAACTGCCCGTGCTCGCTGTCCTTGGCTTCCTGGCCGCTTTGTATCATGCCATCAATCATGCGGTCTTCAAAGGCCTCTTGTTTATGGGAGCCGGTGCGGTGGTCTACAGAACGCATACACGCAATATGAATGAGATGGGAGGCCTCGCGCGGCTCATGCCATGGACAGGTTTGGTTTTCCTCACGGGTGCGATATCCATTTCGGCTATTCCGCCGCTCAACGGCTTCGTAAGCGAATGGTTCCTTTATCAATCCCTGTTCATCGGGAGCTTGGCGGACTCGGGGGTCCTGAAGGTCTTTGGACCGCTGTTTGCCATGCTCCTCGGCTTGGTGGGGGCCATGGTCGCCATGTGTTTTGTCAAAGCCTATGGGACAACCTTTACCGGTCAGCCTCGTACGGAACATGCAAAGCAGGCAACGGAGGTCCCGGCTTCAATGTTGGCCGGAATGGGAATCCTGGCTCTGAGCGCTGTCTTCCTGGGACTCGGCGCCCCGCTCGTCACCCCCTTCATCGGTGGGATTGCCTCGGGCCTCGCGAACGTCCCGCCGGAAATGTTGTCGAATGGAATGCAGGTGTTCCCCCTCGCGGTCTCACAGGCTGTTCTCTCGACGCCGCTTGTCTTCATTCTTCTGGCGGGCCTGCTGACCGTCCCGTTCCTGGCAGTTTACCTCCTTGGCGGTTTCCGCGCCGGACAAAAGTATGATGCTGAGCCTTGGGCTTGCGGGTACGGGTACTCGCCTCAGATGGGCGTATCCGCCAGCAATTTTGCGCAACCGATGATTCTGGCGTTCCAGCCTCTTTACAGGCTTCGTTCCGTCCTGCAAAAGCCACTGGAGGACATTGCCGCGTTCTCCCGGAAAGTCAAGGCCGGATTGCCCGCGACAGAGCCGGTCTTGGAAACAACGATCTCGCGGCCCATCATTTCCAGTGTGCAGTATCTGGGCAGGCAAATTCAGAAACTGCAAATGGGCGATGTGCGAACGTATTGTATGTATATCTTCATCGCTCTCGCAATCCTTCTGGTCGTAATCTTCCGATAATTGGAGAAGCCTATGGCAACCGGCAGTCTTATTCTCATCGCTGTCCTGCAAGCCGCCTTGATCGCGGTCGTAGCCCCGCTCTATTCAGGTTTTGCTCGAATTCTTGCGGGCGAAGATGCATTCGAGCGTGGGCCGAGCATTCTTCAAAATTACTATGATCTCTTCAAGCTTACGAAGCGGCAGGAAATCCTGCCTGCTCAGGGCAAGTTGGTATTTCGGATCACACCCTATCTTACGATCGTGGCCGTGCTGCTAGTAGTGATGATCATCCCCATCCTGGTCACGCAATCTCCGCTCGGCTCGGTGGGTGACATGATCCTGGTGATTTATCTGCTCGCGTTGATCAGGTTTTTCACATCTCTCTCAGGTCTTGCCTCGGGTAGCACATTTGGCGGTGTAGGCGCCCGGCGCGAGTTGTTTATCTCGGCCCTCATCGAGCCGTTGATCCTCCTGGTCCTGTTCGTAATGGCTCTGTTGGCCGGATCCACAAATCTAGGCGTTATCAGCAACGAGGTGGCCACCGGCATGCTGCCCTACTACGCAACCGTGTGGCTTGGGATGATATCTTTTGCTTTCGTGATTTTCGTGGAGGCGGGGAAACTTCCGTTTGATGTATCGGAGGCGGAACAGGAAGTGCAGGAAGGTGCACTGACCGAATATTCCGGCCGCAGCCTGGCCCTGATGAAGTGGGGATTGTACATGAAACAGCTCGCAGTTGTCTCGCTGTTCCTGGCTGTCTTTGCACCGTTTGGCAGCATGACCTCTCTGACGATCGGAGCTGGTCTCCTGGCTTTATTCGTATTTTTGTTGAAGGCGGCTCTCCTGTATGGGATAGCCGCCCTTTTGGAAAACTCCATGGCCAGATTGCGCTTTATAAAGGCCCCTTCTGTAACGTGGATTGCACTGGGAATAGGCCTGCTTAGTTTTGCATTCTACCTGGTTAAGATCTAGTAAGGAGTAGGAGACATGGTGACATTCGTGCTGGCCGGCATTCTGCTCCCCCTCCTGGGAAGCTTCTTCGCTTTGATCCTTCCCCGTTCCTGGGTTAAGTGGGTTAGCCAGTTAATTACCTTGCTTGCCATGCTCTGCACCCTATATGTGCTGGTTGATCTCGCCGCCAAGGGCCGGGCCAGCTACTCCGTGGACGTTCTTTGGCTGGGCAGCATATTGGTCTACGGCGTGGTCGTCGACAAAGTCAGCACCTTGGTCAGTACCGCCTTCATCTTGATCGGCCTGTTGACTTTGATCTACTCGGGGGGATATCTAAGTCCCAAGAACAGGGAACATCCGCAGCACGAGGTCAAGCGCCGATACTACTTCTTCCTGCTCGTTTTCATCGGTTCCATGGCTGGCCTGGTAATGTCCTCCACCATGCTTGGGTTGCTCGCGTTCTTTGAGTTAACCGGGGTTTGCTCCTGGGGTTTGATTGGATACTACAACGATGAAAAGTCCCTCAAGGCTGCCCTGAAGGCAATTATCACCACCGAGGTCGCCTCCGTCGGATTGTTTGTCGCGACAGCCTATTTCTTTGTCGTGACGGGCGGGTTCAGGCTCGCTGCCCTGGCAAACTTGGATGACACCTCAAAAATCCTGATCTTTCTGGGTATTCTGATCGCGGCTTGGGGAAAGTCGGCCCAATTGCCCTTCCATTTCTGGTTGCCAGACGCAATGGCGGCTCCAACGCCGATCAGTGCCTACTTGCATGCCGCCTCCATGGTCAATGCCGGGGTTTATATTCTGGCGCGGTGTCTGCTGGCGGCTGTCCATGTTCCGACAATCATTGGTGCAGTCGGCGCCGTGATGGCCATACTGACCATGCTCTATGGCCTTCTCATGTATTTTCCTCAGAGGGATTTCAAAAGGCTCCTGGCCTACTCCACCATCGCTCAGCTTTCCTATATTTTCATGGCCCTTTCTGTTTCTGTGTATGGTTCCGCAACCGCCTTTAACGGTGCCATTGCTCACATTTTCAACCATGCTTTCGCCAAGGGGCTTTTCTTCCTTGTGGCTGGCGCCATCGGTTTTTCCACGGGGACGCGCTTGTTGCCGTCGCTGAAAGGCCTCCTCAAGAAGATGCCTATTGTAGGCGTTAGCTTTGCTGTGGCGGCTCTTGCCGTAACAGGCGTGCCGCCCTTCAACGGATTCTTCAGCAAATTCAGCATTTTTGCAGGCGGGTTTGAGGCTGCCCGGACAGCGCCCTGGTTGCTGGTTATCGTCGTCATTTCAATTCTGGAGACAATCGGTAGTTTTGCATGGTTATTTTGGTGCTTTAGTGCTTCGGTGCCCGGTGACCCGTCGGATGTGGTCACGGCCGCCTCGGACATCGCGCTTTCGATGAAAATTGTACTTGTCACTTTGGCGTGTTTGGCTCTGGTTTCAGGCTTCTTCGCCTTATGGTGGTTAAGCTGATCCTTTCCGAAATTTGGAGGCAGGTATGCCGAATACCAATCTAATCAATACGTTGAGCGGGTTGTTGTTGCTCACTTCATTGCTTGTAATTGAGACAAAAAAGCCGCGCCAGTCCGCGATACTCTATAGCTTGCAATCCTTGATTCTGGTGTGCATCTTTGTGGCGTTGGCCGTGTTCAGGGGCGCTCCTCAGCTTTACTTATGGGCTGCGAGTGCATTTGTTACAAAAGCCGTCCTGGTTCCTCTGATCCTTTATCTGGCGTTGTCCAAGGTGGACGAGCCTACAACATCGCTAAACACCGTCAGTACACCGGTCTCGATAATTCTCGCGGCGGTTGCCGTGGTCGTTTCATTCACGGTCGTAAGCCAGATTCAACTGAAGTCGGCGGCTGATTTCATCCCCGCCTTGGCAATCTCTGTCGCCCACTTTTTCTTTGGCCAACTTTGCATCGTAACCCAGCGAAATATCTTCAAGCAGATTCTTCGGATTCTGCCTGATGGAAAATGGCTCGCACCTGACATTGGCCCTGCTGGCATATCGAGCGCCGGAGCTCGTCGAATTCGGAATTGCCACCGATGCGGTCTTTGCAGTAATTGTCCTGGTTCTACTCGCCGGTCAGATCTACAAGCGTCTGCACACATTGGATTCAGCTGAATTGAACGTGCTCAAAGGATAGGAAGAGGCAACATGCAATCCGCTTACCTGATCTGGCTCTTGGTTATTCCGCTCGTTGCATCCCTTTTGGCCGTTTTTGCGACCTGGATCGGTCGTATCGCTCGTCCAGCCCTGGAAATCATCCATATGTTGAGCGTGACGGCCGTGTTGATCCTCGTTCTGGTTGTGGCAGGCCAGGTCCTCGCATCCGGCGAGGCTCTAGCGCTCAATGATTGGCTTCGCGTGGATGCGCTCGGGGCCATCTTTGTCGTCATCGTTGGCTTGGTGGGTTTCCTGGCCGGACTGTATTCCATCGGCTATACCCGGCACGAGCTGGAAATTGGCGAACTGGATACCCGGCACCTGGTTACCTACTACGGTCTTTTTCACTTCTTCTTCTTCACGATGCTCTTGGCGGTTATTTCCAACAATATCATCATTATGTGGGTGGCCATCGAAGCCACCACCCTCAGCTCTGCATTCCTCGTGGGGATGCATGGCACGCGGCCCGCCTTGGAGGCCGCCTGGAAGTACGTGGTGATATGCACCGTAGGCGTTGCTTTTGGTCTATACGGCACGATTCTGGTTTATTCGGACGCAGTGAATGTCATACAGGAAACGGGCATGGCAAGCCTGTGGACCGAGATCGTAAGGAACGCCGCCGCGCTTGATCCCACCCTTATCAAACTGGCTTTCGTCTTTGTGTTGATTGGCTTTGGCACCAAAGCCGGCATCTTTCCGATGTATTCCTGGCTGCCGGATACGTATAGCGAAGCGCCCAGCCCAGTAAGCGCCATGCTTTCCGGAGTCTTGGTGAACTGTACCTTGTTTGTTGTCATTCGTTTTTCGATCATCGTCAATCTGAGTATCGGGTCAACCTTCACGCAGACGTTATTCCTGATTTTCGGTGTTCTCTCGCTTGCTTCGGCCGTCTTCTTCATGCTGGGTCAGAGGGACGTAAATCGACTCCTCGCCTATTCCAGCCCGGAGAATATCGGTTTGATTTTAGTGGCATTGGGATTGGGCGGACCTCTTGGCATCCTGGCGGGCTTGCTTCAGCTTCTGAATCACAGCCTGGTCAAATCTATGATGTTCTTCCTTTCAGGCAACATCTTGATGAAGTACCGCTCGCGCAACCTGGACATCGTCAAGGGCCTTCTACAGGCGGCTCCGATCACGGGTGTCTTCCTGCTCGGTGGAGCATTCGCCCTTGTGGGTGTGCCGCCTTTCAACATCTTCTTCAGCAAGTTCCTGATCATTTCTGCTGGGATTGCTACGGGCCATCTATGGCTGATGGTCGTTTGTTTGTTATTGCTCATGCTGGCATTTGTGGCCCTGTTTAGAATGCTTAGTTCTGTCGTCCTCGGACAGATGCCGGAGAATGTGGTGAAAGGGGAAATAGGCTTTACCACACTCGCGCCGATCGTGATTTTGATGATTCTTATTCTGGTGCTCGGAGTGGCGATGCCGACTTCCTTGAATACTCTCTTGAACGGAGCGACTAGGGTCGTCAGCGAAGGCATTCCGGTTGTGCAATCGGCAGGTACAGGGCTTGCCACTGACACCATTCTGCGATTTCTTGGCCAGCCCCACGCCGGACCTTTCTTTGCGCTATTCAGGATTCAATCCGGCCATTGACACGCTTTCAAAGTCGAATGAGTTGAGATGCTGAAACCGGAAACAGGAGATTCGCGATGATTTCAATGGTAGAAGCAAAGCCCAGGACAGGTGCGACGTACGTAAACGCCCTGCGGTCCCAGTTTGGGAACGCCATCCTGGAGGAGTCGTGGCAGGCTGCCGATCAGGTGACCCTAACAGTGGAATTGAATTACCTGCCTGAAGTTGTGGAGAAAGTCTATTATGGCTTGGGCGGTTGGCTATCCACGGTGGTTGGAAGTGATGAACGCCCCTTGAATGGACATTTTGCGGTTTACTATGTGCTGTCAGTTGAGGGCGGCCCTGAAAACGGGGGAAAGGCGAATGAAAATGCCTACGTGGTGATTCGAGCGCTGATCCCACCGCATCAACCTGAATTTCCCGCAGTATCTCCGAAAATCCCGGCGGCAATTTGGTATGAACGGGAAGTGCGCGATATGTTCGGTATCCAGCCGGTCGGAATGCAGGACAAGCGCCGCCTGGTTCTGCCTGACGACTGGCCCACCGACCTGCATCCCCTTCGCAAAGATGCCATGGACTATCGTTTTCGTCCCACGCCGACAACGGAAGAGGAAACCTATGAGTTTATCAATGTGGAAGGGGAGGGCCTTGTAGAAGTTCCGTTGGGTCCCTTGCACATGACCTCCGATGAGCCCGGTCACTTCCGGCTGTACTTGGACGGGGAGCACATTGTTGATGCGGATTATCGCCTGTTTTATGTGCATCGCGGCATGGAAAAGCTCGCAGAATCGCGCATGAACTATGACCAGGTCACGTTCCTGACTGATCGGATCTGCGGAATCTGTGGCTACGCTCATAGCGTGGCTTACAGCACTTCTGTGGAACGCGCATTGGATATCCAGGTCCCGGAGCGCGCACAATACATCCGCACTATTTTGCTGGAAGTGGAACGTCTGCACAGTCACTTGCTCAACCTCGGACTGGCCTGTCATTTCGTCGGTTTTGATACGGGCTTTATGCAATTCTTCCGTGTCCGTGAGAAGACAATGAAGATGGCTGAGCTTCTCACCGGCGCGCGCAAGACCTACGGGATGAATTTGATCGGCGGCATCCGTCGCGACATTCTGAAGGAGGACAGGACCCAGACCCTCCGCTGGATTACCGAGCTCCGCGCAGAGGCCAAGACCCTGGTCGATATTTTTCTCAACACACCGAATATGGTGCAGCGTACACAGGGTGTCGGAAAGCTGGAAATGAAGGTGGCGCGTGATTACAGCCCGGTGGGACCCACCCTGCGTGGCTCCGGCTTTGCTCGCGACATCCGCGTGCTCCATCCCTATGTGGCCTATGACCGGGTACCCTGGACCGTGATTTCGAAGACGGGCTGCGACGTGCTTTCGCGAACCTTGGTCCGGGCCGAGGAATTCTTTGGCTCCCTTGCCATGGTGGAGAAGTGCTTGGAAACGATGCCCGAGGGACCGATACTGACCGAGGGTTTCAAATACAAACCGTACAGCTTCGCCCTGGGATATGTGGAAGCGCCGCGCGGGGAGGATATTCACTGGAGCATGCTCGGGGACAATCAAAAACTCTATCGCTGGCGCTGCCGGGCCTCGAGTTACAACAACTGGCCCGCCCTGCGCTACATGTTGCGCGGGAACACGTTTTCCGATGCGCCTCTGATTGTGGCCAGCATTGATCCGTGTTATTCCTGCACAGAACGCGTAACCGTCGTCGATGTCCGCAAGAAATCGGTGAAGACTGTGCCCTACAAGGAACTGGAAAGATACTGCATTGAACGCAAGGATTCACCGCTGAAAGGCTGAGGAGCGATGGCTGAGTTGGTTCATTGATGTCCAACGCAGGAGATTGACATGGTTTGGAAACTGTTCAAAGAAGTGCTCAAGGTTGGTGAGGCCACCGTACTGTATCCATTTGTCCCTGCAGAGGTTTCGGTCGGGTTTCGAGGCAGGCCGCAGCATGTCCCCGAACTCTGCATGGCCTGTGCAGCCTGTGCTGTGGCTTGTCCGTCGAACGCCTTGACCATTGTGACCGACATGGACCAGGGCATCATTACATGGTCCATATTCTATGGCCGGTGTATTTATTGCGGCCGCTGTGAGGAAGTCTGCCCGACCGGCGCGATTCAGCTCAGCCAGGACTTTGAACTCGCGGTGATGAACAAGGCCGACCTCTTCGAACAGGCAGACTATCAGTTGGCAGCCTGCAGCCAATGTGGAGTCTTCTTTGCTCCGGCGAAGGAACTGGACTATGTACTCTCCCTGCTGGGGCAAGCCGGCCTGGCGGGCGAGGAGTTCGCCGAACGCAAAGCATTGCTGGGGATCTGCCCAACCTGCAGACGGAAGAATGATATCGCCAAGCTGGTCGAGCTTAATCAGGAGGCAGTCTGATGCCTGAGAACTACACGAAAGACACCCTGCTGGGCCCGAGCCGTTATGGCATCCAAGTTGATGAAGAGACGGCCAGGCTGAAAGGCGCCCTCCTGAAAGACATACGACGCTCGGTGTTCGTTTATCGCGTGGATTGCGGAGGCTGCAATGGTTGCGAAATCGAGATCTTCGCCGCTATAACTCCGGTCTTCGATGCAGAAAGGTTCGGCATCAAGGTTGTTTCGTCGCCCCGCCATGCCGACATCCTCCTCTATACAGGTTCGATGACGCGTTCAATGCGCATACCGGCGCTTCGGGCCTACCATGCTGCCCCCGATCCAAAAGTGTGCGTTGCTTATGGTGCCTGCGGGTGTTCAGGTGGAATCTTCCATGATGTTTACTGCGTGTGGGGCGGGGCTGATCAGATTCTTCCCATTGATGCGTATATTCCGGGATGTCCCCCTACCCCATCGGCGACCATCTTCGGCTTTGCAATGGCCTTGGGCCTGCTCGGGCAGAAACTGAAGGCAACCCACCATGTTCAAGCCGATGATGAACATATCCATCCCCGTCATCCCGAAATCCCGTTGGACCTGCGCATCGACATCGAGAGAGAATCGCGGCGGATGGCCGGTTACTGGCATGGAAAGAGGATCGCCGATTCATTTCTCGATTTGATCCAGCCCGCCGATTCTCACGTCGAACAAGGTATTCAGGATTATTTGAAGCAACGGGATGATCCTCGCCTGACCGAGGTCTTCAGCCGATTGCAGGAGATCTACCACCTTCATCTGAAAGGAACTTGATCGTTGGAGCAACAGGTCGCTTTTTACCGGTTGACGCGCAAGATCGTCAATAACCAGGAGCATATTCCTGACGAGGCGCGTCAGGTCGTCTACTATTCGCTCGCCATCGGCCATCATGTGGGTGTGATGGACTGCTTCTCGGAATTAATGGTCGTGCCAGCCGCAGAATACCGGCGATGTTTGGAACGATTGCCTGACGGAGAGGCTCGCCGCAAGCTCGAGGGTGCTCTCCAGTGGAGTGAAATCGAGATCAATCGAAGCCACGTTGATATTTTGCTTCCCGCGCTGAAGGACTTGTTGCCCGCCATGAATGCTTCAGATTCGCAATGGATCCAGACTTTACTCCGCTGCCTCCAGGAAATGGTGGCAGAGCCCGCTTTGTATGTGATGGTGAAGACGCGCGAATGAAGAAGAATCTGGTTGTTACTGTCGGCAATGAGATGATGGGCGATGATGCGGCCGGGTCCCTGCTGGCGCGGATGATGAAGAATGCGCCCTTGGAAGAATGGGAGGTGCTGGATGGTGGAAACGTGCCGGAGAATCACGTGTTCAAGATCCGTGAGTTGGCGCCCCAGCGGGTCGTCATCGTCGATGCGGCCGACATGGATCTTCAAGCCGGGGAAATCCGGCTGATTCACAAGGACGAGATCGGTGGCGTATTCCTCATGACTACGCACACACTGCCGTTGACATACCTGATGGAGGCCATAGGGGAATTCGTACCCAGGGTTGAGCTAGTCGGTATCCAACCCGAGGTCGTTGCATTTGGCTATCCAGTTTCTCCCCGGGTCAAACAGTCAGTCGAACAAGTCTACGGCTGGCTGGAAAAGAGTGGCGACACAACTGGCGCCGCGCGAGCAAATCTTGGAACAATCGCGAGTATTGATTCAGGCGAAGAAGGAGTTGCCGATGAAATCGATTGTTCTGCTCACGGTCAGCTCAGGTCAAGTCAACCAGGTCCATGAAAGGTTGGGACAGTTGCAAACTGTGCTGGAATGCTGTAGACCGTTTGGCAGGTATGATGCGGCGGCCATTGTGCAGGCCGAAAGCCTGGAAGAGCTGTGGCAAATCCTTACCCTGCACATCAGGCCGATCTGCGGGGTCCTCGAGATATTTCCGTGCCTGATCGAGGAAGGCAGGTCACTGAATAACCCGCCAGAGCATGTTCGAGAGTTCGCCTCAAATGCTTGTTGATGACAATCGTGTTGGAAGCGGATACGGAGTTCTTTAGACTGCGAACGATCTTGCAGCAGTCAGGGCCGGTCCCAAGGAGAAAATGTTATGCCCAGGATCATGTCTTTGGATGATTTGAACCGGCTGAAGATTGAGCTCGTGATGCAGCGTAATCAGGCAGCATATCAGGGCACTACATACGTGACCGTCGGCATGGGGACTTGCGGAATTGCGTCCGGCGCGCTCGAAGTGTTTCGGGCCCTCGAAGACGAGATCAGGACACAGCACGTGCGGGACGTCGTCCTTAGCCAGACCGGCTGCCTGGGCTTATGCAAACATGAGCCGATCCTTGAGGTAGTTGTCGGCGACGCTCCCAAGGTGGTCTATGGAAAAGTAGACCCTGCCCTGGTCAAACGCATCGTTCAGGAGCATATCCTCGACGGTAAGGCCATTGAAGAGTTCGTGATTGATGCAACTCCCTTCCCCACTATCTAATTCACGAGTGGAGCTCAGGAGCAACTATGCAACAGGAAGCAACCGAATTGGATCTTGCCGGCCTTGTGGACGAAGTAGTCAAGGAGCATGGCGCCACGCGGGACGCTATTATCCCGATCTTGAGCGAGATCAACCGGCGGTTGGGGTATATTCCCGCTGGCGCCTTGCCCGAGATTCGAAGACGCATTCAAATGCCGCAAGAGGGCGTCTTCCTGGCCGATAGTCACTTATATTCGGCCGCCAGTTTTTATCAGATGTTCTCGCTTCAGCCCATTGGCCGGCACGTTATCCGTTTCTGCGAAAGCGCGCCGTGCCATGTCGAAGGCGGCCGTCGGGTTATCGAGGCGCTTCAGGACCAGTTGGGCTTGAAACCGGGTGAGACCAGCAAGGACATGAAATGGTCTCTGCTTGTGACCAGCTGTCTCGGAGTCTGCAGCGTCGGACCCGTCTTCCTCGTCGACGGAGACATCTATGGCAATGTCACACCCGAGCGCGTTCCGGAAATCCTGGCCCGGTATGAGTAGTCGGCCCCCGCCCGAAGGCGGCCTGGTTCGAAGAGGTGAATCATGAAAGTGCTCCGCTCAATGGTGCTTGTCTCTGTTGATGACACCAGCCTGGCCCGCGGCGCTCAGGACGTGTTTCGGGCTTTCCTGGACGAGATCGACGATTTTGGCTTGTCAAACCAGGTCGCGGTGACCACGATTCGCGATGCCGGAATCCAGGCGGATACCCCGCTGGTAATCGTCTACCCGGATGCGGCTGTGTACGGACCTGTGACGGTGGCCGACGTGCACACGATTGTTGAGGAGCACCTCTCCAAAGGGAACATTGTTCCTTCTCTTCTGGAAATGGCGCATGAAGCGGCTCCAGGCGTTGGCTGGACCCGCGGTCGCCGCGGTGCACTGCCGGTACAGAAACGAATTGTGTTGGAGCGGGCAGGACTTATCAACCCTGAGAGCATCCAGGATTACATCTTGCATGATGGTTTCCAGGCATTGGGAAAGGCATTGACGCAGATGACGCCCGCTGGTGTCATGGCAGAAGTGGATAAGTCGGGCCTGCAAGGGCGCGGCGGTGCAGGTTTTCCGACCGGCCAAAAGTGGAAGTTCGTGGCAAGCACCCCGGGGACTCCAAAATACGTGATTTGCAACGCAGACGAGAGCGAACCGGGTACCTTCAAGGACCGTCTGGTTTTGGAAGGTGATCCATTTAGCATTATCGAGGCAATGACCATCGCTGGCTATGCGGTCAACGCGCACGAAGGCTATATCTATATTCGGGGCGAATACCCTCTGGCTTATCGTCGCATTGAGAATGCAATCCACCAGGCCGAAGCTTATGGACTGTTGGGAGGTGGTATCTTCGGTACAGATTTTAGCTTCCATATTCATCCTCACGCGGGTGCGGGCGCCTATATCTGTGGGGAAGAGACAGCCCTGATTGAGTCGCTCGAGGGCAAACGCGGCATGCCGCGCGCACGACCGCCTTATCCCACGACCTACGGCTTGTTTGGAAAACCCACCGTTGTCAACAACGTGGAGACATTGGCCAATGTGCCGCCGATTCTCCGCAACGGCGCGGCATGGTATCGCGAGCTTGGCTCTTCGAAAAGCGCAGGCACCAAGGTCTACACGATCCTTGGCAATGTCAATTTTACCGGCGCCATCGAAGTGCCAATGGGGATTACCCTGCGTGAAGTGATCGATATCTACGCCAAGGGCATGAAGGACGACAAGAAACTCAAACTTGTTCAAACCGGCGGTTCGAGCGGCAGCATCGTCCCCGCGGCCTTGCAGGATGTGCCCCTGGATTTCGAATCTTTCCGCAAAGCTGGGGTGTCCCTCGGTTCGGGCGCCCTGCTTGTCTGCAATGAAGATACTTGCGTCGTGGATCTGGCGAAGACGATCCTGCGTTTTTTCCGCAACGAATGCTGTGGCAAGTGCACACCCTGCCGCGTCGGTACGCTGCGGTTGTACGAAATCATGAGCCAGGTTTCCGCGGGCAAGGCCGTACTGGGTGATCTGGATCTGATGATGAAGATTTCCGAGGCCATGTCCGAGGTTGCCAACTGTGGCCTGGGACAGACCGCATCCGTCGCCCTACTCGACTTTATCAAGTACTTTCGAAAAGAGATTGAGGCGCATATCGTTGATCACGTGTGTCCTGCGGGCGTTTGTCCCGTTGGCGTTCGCCCGGTTTCCGAGCGCCTCCCGGAATACACCCCGGCTCCCTAGCCGTACCATGCAGATGTTCAAGGAGAGAAAGCCATGATCAGTTTGACGATCAATGGTCAAGCCCTGGAAGTCGCCGAGAATTCGACCGTTCTTCAAGCCGCAGAACGCGCCGGAATTGTCATACCAACTTTGTGTCATCACAAAGACCTTACGCCCTATGGTGGCTGTCGGTTGTGCTCCGTGGATGTCAGGGGAATGCGCCTGCCGGCAACCGCCTGCACCTTGCTTGTTTCTCCCGGAATGGTGGTGCAAACGGAGAGCCCTGAGTTAACCCGCTATCGACGAACCATCTTGGAGCTCCTGCTGGTCAGATTCTACGATGCTGGTTACACGCAAGACGGATCGGCAAAGCCCGAGCTGGATACGCAGTTTGCCCACTGGGTCCGCTATTACGGCATCGACATGAAGAGTGCCATGGCCGGGGAGCCCTTCCGGCAGATTGATAGTGACCCCAATCCGTTCATATGGGTGGATAAGAACAAGTGCATCATGTGCACTCGTTGCGTGCGCGCCTGCGCCGAAGTCCAGGGGCGGTTTGTCTGGACCCAGGCCTACCGCGGATACGACCTCCGCATTGTCGCTGGCGCAGACACGACGATGCTTCAGGCGCGTTGTGAGTCTTGCGGTGCCTGTGTCGCCCATTGCCCCACGGGCGCATTGGACAACCGCATGTCGGTAAAGCTTGGAATCCCCGACCGCACTGTGGCGTCAATATGTCCGTACTGCAGCATTGGCTGCCAGTTGTATCTTAATGTCAAGGACGATGTGCCCGGAGGGCGTGTGATCTCGGTGGCATCGAATGCCAGGGCCCCCGTCAATGGCGACCACCTTTGCGTTAAGGGGCGCTATGGGTATGACTTTATTCAGTCGCCTGCACGGATCAAAGGGCCGCGGGTGCGTCAATATCTGCTTGAGGGCACAACGCGACCTTCGAAACTTGGCCCATGGGTCGACGTCGATTGGGACATTGCCTTGAACATCGCCGCAAAGGGCTTGGATGCCGCTGGCGAAAAATACGGTCCTGACGGCATCGGCGTTTTGACCTCTGCAAAGGTTCTCAACGAAGAAGATTATTTGATGAACAAGTTTGCCCGCCAAGTGCTCGGAACCAATAACATTGATTGCGGTGCCTACCTGCATCGGAGCAGCACTGTGGATGGTTTGAAGGCTGCCCTTGGCATCGGTGCCATGTCGAATTCCATGCAAGACATCGCGGACAATGCGCGCTCCATTCTGGTCATCGGATCCAACATCACGGAGAATCACCCGGTCTTTGGCTCGAAAATTCGCCAGGCGGTGCTTCGTCGAAAAGTCAGCTTGATTTCCGCCAGCCCCGTCTTTTTCAACATCGAGGAATACGCTGCCCTGTCTCTTCACTATAAACGCGGCTCGGAGACTGCGCTGGTGAACGGCCTCATGCATATTATCCTCGAAAAGGGATGGGAGGATGCAACGTTCATCCGCGAACGCACGCAAGGCTTTGACGACCTCAAGGAAATAGTGCAGGAGTTTCCGCCCGATCGCGTATCCCAATTGACCAGGGTCCCCGCGGAAAAACTATATCGGGCCGCGGAAATCATGGCGCTAAACCGGCCAACGGCTGTCATTTGGGCCTCCGACGTTACGGGGCGCTGTGCTGAGAAGGAAAACGTTATGGATTTGGCCAACTTGCAAATGCTGCTCGGGAATTTGGGTATCTCCGGCGGCGGCGTAGCTCCCCTGCGGAGCCAGAACAACTCACAGGGAGCAGTCGACATGGGTGGTCATCCATCTTTTTATCCGGGATATCAGTCGGTGACAGAAAAGCAGGTCCAGGCGAAATTTGAGGCAGCCTGGGGCGCTAAATTGTCCGCGCAGGTAGGTCTCACGGCTTCCGCAATGATGAACGCCCTCGGCCAGGCATCGTTGAAGGCGCTTTTCGTTCTGGGTGGAAATGCGTGGCCCGATGAAGTGGGCCTCTCGATCCGGCGTTCTCTCCGCAAATGCGAATTCCTGGTCCTCTGTGAAGTCCTGGATTCGGAAATGGCCCACTACGCAGACGTGCTCCTGCCCGGTGTAAGTTTCGCCGAAACCACAGGCACGTACACAAATACAGAACGTCGCATCCAGATGGTGCGACGGGCAATTCAACCGCAGGGTGATTCAAAACCGGAGTGGAGGGTGCTTTCTGAATTGGCGAATCGAATCCTGTCGCGCGGAAACCGGCATCTTACGGATGCACCTTACGCCGGTTGGAATTACGGTAGTACCGATGAGATCATGAAAGAGATCGCTGCCCTGACCCCCATCTACGCAGGTGTTTCCTACGAGCGGTTGGAAAGCGGCGAGCGTCTCATGTGGCCCGTGGAAACCACCGATTGTCAGGGGCCTGAGATTCTCTATTTAGGCCAGTTCCCAGGCGGACGCGGACGATTTATGTCCGTGGGAGCGCATTCCGCTGCGACTCCTCAGAAGATTTGAACCCAACCAGCATTTGTCGCGGATCGATGCTTCGGCCGGGTCCCTGTCAAACAATCAGCCTGCACAGCAATTACCTTAACCGGGAGGGCCTCCGGACATCCAGAGGCCCGCTCTACGTCTTGGATTTGGTAAGGCAATTTCCTCTTCGCCTGTGGGGCCCCCCAATAGCCGATCAGGCAGCAACCGGCGCTGTAATCGTGAACATAAACGCGGGGCTGTTATCGGGTAAGGTTTTCACGACCAGGTTCGGATTCACATCCAGGATCAACCTCCGGCACATGGCATTGATGCCGTGTCGTGCAAGCTCAACGTTCGGGAGGCCGGACCGCCGGGCGGCGTCTTCCACCGGGCAATAAGTGACTAGGAAACGGACTCCCGCCTCCCTATAGTCTTCAGAAAAGCTGGCTTCCATCCCGTCAAAAACGTATTCGAGCGCCCGAACAGTTGGATCGTCCGCTGCCAGCAGGGCCGGATTGTCCTGCAGATATCTCGCGAGCGCATGCCCAAGCCGTTCGCCGAAGTTCTGCATGTGATATTGTGCTTCAGCCGCACCACACCATGAAGAACAGTACAAACCATATTCCAGAAAAACCCGGCAAAGCCCGATTCGAGTGGAAAGACCGCCATTCGCGGTTTGTCCCCAAATACGAATGTGACCGTAGTCATCCTTACCCAGAATCACATCTCGCTGCTCCTGTTCCGCATAATACATGTCTGCACTTGCAACCGTATATCGGAATAGACGCAGCGTGGACGGAGCACAAACCTGAATTGTCATTTCCGCTCCTTGGTCCGCAGGAGCAACTCCCGTGGATCGCTGGCAGCCAAAACCTCTCCTCGCGCAATAGAGCCTGCGCGTTCCTTTGTTCGCGCCCGATTACATTATTCGCGCTGTGGCAGGCAAACCAATAGTGACATGTGTCATATTTCACAAGCATAAGTGTCATATCTCACAAACTCCCCTATTTTCGACCGTTTTTCCCGACTGCCAGCCGCTATGGAAGTAAATTCTCTCCTGAATACCTCGCCCATGTAACATGACTCATCCCGAATCTCATGTTTGCCATATCCTAATTCAGGAAGTCGCCGAAAACATGGACAGGGCGGGGGTGGAGCACCCCGCCCTGTCCATGTTTTCGGCGTTCTTCGCCAGTTCCAGCCGATCATCGGCTGGAACTGGCGCTGTCCCTTATCAAATCCGCGTCAGATTAATTTCCAGGTTAATCATGTCTTGGCTGCACTTGCCATTTGAACTGCAAGCTCGCCCCCGCCTGGCTCGGCTCAGTTGATCGTCTCTCCTGGCCAAGCTTGGCGGTTTCGCCTACTGTTGTCTGCTATCGGCAACACTGACTTCTAAATGACCGCCGCCCGGCGCTCTTTGCTTAGTTCCAGCACCCTCTTCCAACTCTTGACAAAGCTGCTGCGAAAGAGTTGCACGGGTCCAAAACCCTCGAACTCATCTACCTTCAATCCGTCGCTCAGGTAACCACGCCGAAAGTCGGGCAGCTTCTCCATCAATTCATCGATGACTTTTTGCGGAACCGGATTGAAAAGGCGGTACACAACCGGGGGATTCGACTCAAGCAGCTTATCGGCTGTGCCTTCCCAGTTTATTGTCAGACAGACTTTTCCGCCGACCATCTCGGTGAAGTGATGCAGCCCGCGGGCACCTCCGCCGACGAATACCGCCGTGTAGCCCCGTTCTTCCATGACTTGGTAAACCCGCCGCGCCACGGCCAGGCCGGCCTGCCACAGTACGTCAGGTGATATCTGAACCTTTTCCTTGTCCACATAGCTCTTGAAATAGTCATCATAGATTCCCGCAATATGAGACATGAACAACATGGGACGGTTGCCCGTGCGTCGGGCAACGGCCTCATACGTTTCACACAATGTGATCATCTGGCTCACGCCAAAGATCTCTGTGGCGTTTAACGGCACGTTTTCCTCTAGCAGGGTTTCCATGGCCTTCAGGCCGCTCTCCGTAACGGGGATCTTGCAGCAGATGTTTTCACCGACGGCGCGGTTCTCCCTCGCCTGCCGGATTATTTCCCGTGCGTCTTCGTCGTTGATCGGATCAGCCTGGATGCTGACGAAGCCGTTGATGCCGGCGCTCTTTTTGAACATCGGCAGGAATTCCGCAGCGACGGGCTTGACCAATTTTCGCTGGAAGATTTCGGCTGCATACTTCTCATTATCCGATTCTTGAAGGGCTTCGTTTAGCAAGGCTTGGGCGTATGCGCCTTCTTCCGGATGATCCACCATCTTCTGCGAGAAGGAGGGGTTACAAGTGCAGCCCAGGGCCCCGTTTTCGATGGCCATGCGTCGTCTGCTTGCGGGTCGGATTGTTGATCCAGAATTTGGTTGGGGTTTGTTTGCTAAGCCTGATGAAATAGCCTTCCATGGTTGCAGTCTCCTGTTGTTTCGAATGATGTACTCTGTCCTTCCGTTTTCAGTGACCTTACCCAGATGGATTCGGTGCCTGCTGAGTTGGAAGATCTCTTCCTGCTTGTATCGTCCGCTGGATCGATGGGCCCGATTGGCCCACCATTATGTTCTCGAGCCGCTGTCCTGGCTCGGCTGGTAGTGATTCCCTTTTGGGACCGGGTGCGGACTATTTCGGCCTGCGGCAACTAGCTTGCGGCAAACACAGTCTTCAAATGCTCCATGGCCGGACGCGGACTCGACAGCACCGGCACGCGAAGGTCCTCGGCCGGCATCGCCTGAGCCACACGTGCCATCGAAGCTTGGGCGAGGATGACCACGTCGTTTCGCTTCATCAGATTGCGGAGCACTTCCGCAACGATTCGGTCGTGCTTCTGCGAGTCGCCGGAAAACAGTGCGGCGTAAGCGCCCTCGCACAATACAGATTCAATCTGGACGGACTTTCCCATGGCGGCGGCACGCGCCTGCACCAGCTCAGTCGTCGGCTTGAGCGTGGTGGGAGCGGTCGCCGCAATGCCGATTTGCCGGCCCGTGTTGATGGCATTGTTCACCATCGGCTCGTCGATCTTCAGTACCGGAACAGCTACCAGGGGCCGCGAGGCATCCACGCACGGCGATATCGACGAACAGGTGCATTGCACGGCGTTCGCGCCGGCGTGTTCCGCCGCAACGACGTGATCGGCAACCCGTTGGAAGATGAACGGCGAGAGTCCACCTTGTGCCAGCACCACGTTCAGGAGCATTTCGTCGGCGATATGGAATACTTCCACGCCCGGCAGGAGCTCCTTGGATAGATCGTTGAACAAGCCAACCAGGGATGGTACCGTATGAATGAATGCTAATTTCTTGACCATTGTTGAATCCTTTCAAGCCATGGATAGGCCGGGGATCTCGATCATCTCGGCCAATTCATTGAGGAAGCGGGCTGCTTGCGCCCCGTCCAGTACGCGGTGATCGACGGACAGACTTAGGTTTATGGTCGCCGCGGCGATCAATTGCCCATTTTCCACGAGGGCTCGTTCCTTGATTCGACCGACAGCCAAAATTGCCGCTTGAGGCGGATTCAGTATGGCATCAAAGGCGTCGATTCCATACATGCCCAGGTTGGTGAGCGTAAATACCCCCGCTTCAAATTCATTGGGCAATAGTTTCCCCACCTCGGCCCGTCTCGCCAGATCCTTTCGCTGCCGCGCAATTTCTACCAGTCCCAATTTGTCGGCATCCCGCACGACGGGCACCATCAGGCCGTGATTCGTTTCCATGGCAATGCCGATATTTACATGCCCCGATTTCTTCAAGCCCTCCGGCTTCCATTCGGCCATAACGAGTGGATGGTCAGGCAGCACACGCGCACAGAAATATGTCAATAGATCTGTAAACGTCAGGTGAATGTCGTTGCGCTGTTCGAACCGCTGCGAGAGTTGCAGTCGTAATGCCACCATCTGCCGCACATCCACCTCAACGTGGAGGTAGAAATGCGGTGCTGTTCCAAAGCTCTGCGACATTCGCTCCGCCATCAAGCGCTGGATGCGGCTTACCGGCTCAATGTCGTGATCGTCAACCGCATTTTCGTAGCGAGAGGCGATCCCCGCCGAATTCTGCGCAGCAAGTTCCACATCCTTGCGCGTGATCGACGCGCTAGGGCCGCTCCCCTTTACCAGCGTGGGATCGACGCCCAAGTCGGCGGCCACCCGTTTTGCGATCGGGGATACTCGCCCAAGCCCTTGGCGTTGCTCACTGGCCTCCGTTGCAAGCGGCCGGCTCAAGGTGCTTGCGTCCTCAGCCACATTCCAGGCAACAACGCGCCCATCCGGGCCGGTGCCCTTTATTTGAGCTAGATCGATCTCTAGACTATTGGCCAGCCTGCGCGCTGCCGGACTGGCTTTCACCTTCTGCCCGACTGAGCTTGGAACATCTTGAGACCCAGGCGCTGCACTTGACGGCATCGCCGGTAGTGACGCCCCCTTCGATCCGGGTGTGGTTGTCGGCGCAAACTGGTCCATCGTTTCCCCTTTTGTGAGAAGCAGACCGATGGTTGCACCGACAGGCATTTCCTGGCCCGGCCCCGCAATGATTTTGGCGAGAACTCCGCTTTCAAGGGCTTCAATCTCGACCGTCGCCTTGTCGGTTTCGATTTCGAGCAGTGGCTCGCCAGCCTGCACGGCCTGGCCTTCCTCTTTGAGCCAGTTGACTACTTTGCCTGCCTCCATGGTCAGCCCCATCCGGGGCATCACAATTTCGCTGGTCATCAATGCCGCCTTCCGTCCAGAACGCGGTGCACTGCGGCAATGATCTTCTCTTCATCTGGAATAGTGGCAAACTCCAGCACTGGGCTGAACGGGATCGGCACATCCATCGCCCCCAAACGTTCGATCGGGGCATCCAGATAGTCGAATGCGCCGCGAGCAACGACGGCTGCGAGCTCCGCCGTGACGCCGAATTGGTTATACCCTTCATCCACAATGACCGCCCCGCCGGTTTTGGCCACCGACTGGATTAGGGTCTCTTCATCAAGCGGAGTGATAGTTCGAGGGTCGACCACCTCGGCGCTAATTCCCTCGGCCGCCAGCCGCTCCGCGGCGGCCAATGTGGGGTGTACCATGCGAGACAACGCAATCAGAGTCACGTCTTTTCCCTCGCGCTTGATATCCGCCCGGCCAAACGGTATCAGGTATTCCTCTTCCGGGACCGCGCCTTTGATCTTCTGATACATGACTTTGTCTTCAAAGAAGAGGACCGGGTTGGGTTCCCGCAGGGCTGTTTTGAGTAGGCCTTTAGCATCGTAAGGCGTGGAAGGTACGACTACTTTCAAGCCGGGAACATGGGCAAACCAGGCGTGCCAGCTTTGCGAATGCTGCGCGCCTGATGAACGGCCGCCGCCCATGGTCGCACGGATGGTGATCGGGACTTGAACCTGCCCGCCGGTCATGTACCGCATTTTCGAAGCCTGGTTGACGATTTGATCCATCACGAGCGTAATAAAATCGCCGAACATGATCTCAGGAACAGGATGCATGCCCGTCATGGCCGCCCCTACTGCCAGGCCCACAAATCCTTCTTCGCTCAACGGCGTATCGATCACCCGCTCCGCGCCGTACTTCTGAAAAAGCCCTTCCGTCGTGCGGAAAACACCGCCCCAGGCCGCCACATCCTCGCCCAGGACAAATATCCGTTCATCTCGAGCCAGTTCTTCGTCCAGCGCTTCTCGGATCGCCTGTGCATAAGTCAGCTCACGCGTAGACATGGTCGGTTACCTCTTCCACCTCGGGAAATGGATCCTGCCTGGCTTTCTCAACCGCGCTCTGCAGCCGCTTTTCCACTTGGTCGCGGATCGTCTCGATCTCCTGAGGAGTAATCATTTTTTGCTCGACCAGTTTTCTCTCAAAGAGTAGGATCGGATCACGCTTTTTCCACGACTCAATTTCTTCTTTTGAGCGATAGCCTGTTCCAGGTTCACCCACGTGATGGCCGCCATAGCGGAATGTGTGGCAAACCAGGGTCGCAGGGCCGCAGCCTTGCCTGGCTTCTTCGACCAGTTCCTGGGCGGCCTGATAGACTGCCAGGACATCATTCCCATCGACCTCCAGGCCCTTCATACCCATGGCCTGTGCACGCGCAGACAGTCCTTCGCCCGCTACAAGCTTCTTCCAATTGGTAAATTCAGTATATTGGTTGTTTTCGCAGACATAAATCAGTGGCAATTTCCACAAAACAGCAATGTTTGCCGTCTCATACCAAAGCCCTTGGTTGACGGCACCATCTCCGAAGAATGCAACGCTGACCCGACCCTTGCCCCCTCGTTTGGCAGTAAATGCGCTTCCGGCCGCGATTCCCAGGCCGCCGCCTACAATGCCATTCGCACCTAGGATTCCCAGGGACACGTCCGCGATGTGCATTTCGCCGCCCTTGCCCCTGCAATATCCGGTGACTTTGCCCATCACCTCCGCCATCATGCGCTCCACCTGACCGCCCTTGGCGATGATATGGCCATGGCCGCGGTGAGTGCTGGTAATGGTGTCGTCTGGGCGCAAAGCCATGCAAACGCCTACGGGTGTCGCCTCCTGTCCGTCGGAGAGATGCGCCAGGCCGGGCATCCATCCCTTTCGATAAACATCAAAAACAGTCTCCTCAAAGCAGCGTATCGTCAGCATCCGGCGATATGCTTCGAGCAGTCTGTCACCGTCTATGTCCGGTGCAAGCGTTGGTTTGAGTTTGTGTTGAGCCATGTCTGATTGCTCCATCTTGAACCTAATTGCCGTCTAAATTTCCTGTCCAACCGTTCATTTCAATGGGCGGCTGCCAGATCCCATGTCCGGCGGACAAAGGCGGCGGCCTTTTCGATGCCGTCTCTCCCGAGGTTTGATGCCTCTTCCATGCAAATCCAGCCATCCCAGCCGTGCTGTTTCAAACATACGAACAGATCGTGAAAAGGCGTAATCCCCTTACCCAGCAGGGTATGTTGCAGATCCCCGTGCGTGCTGCTATCCGATGCATGGATGCTGATCACACGGTGGACCACCTTTTCGAGTAACGCCACGGGGTTGTCAGAATAGGCGGAGGCATTCCCTGTGTCGAAATTGATGCCTAAGCCCACTCCACCGGTCTGCCGAACAATTTCCAGGAATACATCCGGCCGCTGAGAAAAGTCGGTGTATTGCCAGGCGCCTGGCTTGGCGTGATTCTCGTACACTAGCTGTACGCCCGATCCCTTGACCCGTTCGGTCAGGCCGGACAATCCCTCGACGGCCCAACACGTTCCGTCTTCGTTGCTGGTTTCCGGATGGGCTTGGCCGGCAGTAACGCGCACCATCCTGGCGCCCAGTTTTCCGGCAATTTCCACCACCTCGATTTCCGACTCCAGTTCCTTGGTTCGCTGAACGGAATCTGGGTGGGTAAAATCGGGATAACTGGTGATCATGGCAATGCTCATGCCGCACGATTCAATTTGATTCCGGATTTCGGCAAGGCAGTTGTCGGATCGATCACGGATGAACAGCACACTTAGGTCCACGGCATCTAATCCGAGCTCAAAGCCTAGCTTGGCCCACTCACCAACGCTCATCTTCCCTTCCATGATTTCGGAGAAAAGGGAAACAGGCAAACAGCTTAGTTTCATGAGGCTTTGCGCATCCAGTTTCGCATAGCGTCGGCTGTATAGCGAGCGGCCTGGTCCGGATCTGGTATGGGCAACAGTTCTGCGGTGATCCAACCTTTGTAGCCGCCTTCGTTCAGGGTTCGCAAAATGGCGGGAAAATCGATCAGCCCTTTGCCTGGGGGCAAACGATTGTTGTCCCCCAGATGCACGTAAAATAGTTTTCCCGCCTTCATCATTTGGCAATATGGCTCCGTCCATGACGATTCTTCGATGTTCACGTGATAACTATCCAGCAAAATGCCAACCGCCGGGTCTCCTATATCATCCAGCACGAACGTCAGGCACTCTTTGGCCGTATGCAGAAGATCAGTTTCATACCGATTGAGCGGTTCGAGGGCAAGGCGCACATGAGATCCAGCCGCGCGCACGCCTGCTTGGCGAAGGATGTCAGCGAGTTCCCGCAATGACTGCTGCTTGTTACCCACGATTCGGCCGCGAAAACTGCCGATCGTGACAACCGGGGCGGCGAGGTCAGCTGCCAGGTCAATCATTTCATCCAGTTTCTCACGCGCCGCATTTGCCACAGCGGGGTCGGCATGTAGCAAGGTGAGCTTCGCGGCAAACGCCATCCCTCCGCTGGCAATTGCCGACACCTTCAAGTTAGCGTTTGCAAGCAATGACTTAAGCCCGGACCGATCCAGGCTGGCGGGATCGGTGGTAATGAGTTCGAGGCCGTCGAAGCCCATGCTGGCAGCCTTGGCCAGTTTTTCCTCAAGGTTGCCCGATAGCAGCGCTATCGGAATTGTCGCAGGGACTTCAGGCGTCTGGATGGCCAGGGAAAGTAACATATCAGTCAAAGTAACGCGGTTTCGACTTCGGCGAGAGAGTCATCAATAATGTTCAAGACATCGTTGATTTGTCCCTCGGTAATGACCAGCGGCGGAGCCAACAGGATCATGTCTCCGCTTACGCCGTCCGCCGCACCCGTACAGGGATAGGAAACCAGGCCTCGGCGCAGCGCGGCTTTTTCAAACATCCGGCTGGCATGCTTGGAGCTTTCGAAGGGCAACCTTGTCTCTTGATCCTTGACCAGCTCAAATGCAAACATCAGCCCCTTCCCGCGTGCGTCGCCGATGATGGGATGTTTTTCCATGAGACCCCCCAGGCCCTTGAGGGCTTGTTCCCCGCGCAGGCGCGAGTTCTCGGCTAGGTTCTTCTCAAGGATGTAATGAATGACGGCTAGGGCACCTGCGCAGGAAACCGCATTGGCATTGAGGGTATGCCCTGCTTTGAATGGAGAGTGGTTCTTTTCGAGCGTCGCCCACAACTCCTCCTTTGCGATAATCGCCGAAAGTGGAGTGTATCCTGCCGTCATGCCTTTGGCCGTTGCGATGATGTCGGGCGTGACGTCCCAATGCTCAATCCCCCACATTTTGCCGGTACGCGCCCAGCCGGTCATAACTTCGTCGGCGATAAACAGCACATCGTATCGATCGCAAATCTCGCGCACGGTCTGGAAGTAGCCCGGAGGCGCCGGAACGCAGCCTAATGCCGCGCCGACTACCGGTTCGGCGATGAACGCCGCCACATTCTCGGGTCCTTGCTGCCGAATGGCCGTTTCCAGGCTGCGGGCGCACAGCAGATTGCACTTCGGGTAAGTCTGCTCAAATGGGCAACGGTAACAGAACGCAGCCGGAATATGGGGTGAGTTTATGTACATTGGTTGGAATATGCTTCGGCGGCTTGTAATGCCCGAGAAGCCGGCCACGGAAATCGTGTTCCCGTGGAACGCCTGCCAGCGCGCGATAACTTGATATTTTGACGGTTTACCGCTCTCAATCCAATATTGTCGCGCCAGGCGAATTGCATCGTCGGTGGCGTCGGTTCCCGTGCAGGTTACCCAAACTCGACTGTTGTCCTTCAACTTGCCCGGCGCCAGGCTCACCACCAAGTCGGCTAATTCGAGGAATTTGGCATTGGAAAACGCATGAGCTGGATAGAATGAAAAGTTCTTGGCTTGCTCGTGCATGGCCTCCGAGACTTCCAACACACCATGACCAATGGTCGTCACCACCGACGATCCGCCGGATCCATCGATGTATCTCTTGCCGCCCTGATCGTATAGATAGATACCTGCGGCATGGTCGATGATCGGAAAATCTCGGTCCCAATCGCGGTGCACGGCATGGATATTCGGTTTGCTCATTGGCCCTCCAAAGATCAAGGGAAAGGGAAATTGTGGTAACGTTTACACAAATTAGCATACCACAGAGGAGAGTGTGAGTCAATATGATGCTTGTTTGTTGACTTTTCTCTCGCGGTTATGCTATGATGAGCCATTATCGGTAATCGTTTCCATAAACTCCGCAGCGGGCTCATCAGAGACGGGAGGCTCCCTATGAACTTTCAAGCTTTGGCCGGCATTGAGGAATTTTCTCGCGAAACGCAATTTGTTGCTGCGATCATCTCCAATCCCGCGACAATTACGTGGCTGACTGGCTATGCGCCCCCTATTCAAACCGGCCCAAATCCATTCGAAGGTGGACCAGCATTGGGCTGGTGGCAGGACCAGAAACTGACGTTACTCTTGTCCGATTCAGAAGCAAGCGCAGCGCAGGCGCAAGGGGTCTCTACACGCGATTACGTGAGTTACACGATCGAAAACCCTCCGGCCGGGTTTCTGAATCAGGCCGCAGTATTGAAAGATTGGTTGAGCTCAGTGGGCAGCTTGAAAGGAATCGTCGGCGTCGAGTTGAACTTCCTGCCCGCCCCTTTCTTGGAAGTGGTCCAATCGGCCTTGCCGCAGGCCACCTTGCTTCCGCTTGACGACAGATTCGCAGCTTTGCGGGCAGTGAAAACTCCTGAAGAACTTGAGCGCATTCGTGCATCACTTAAGTTATGTGATCTTGCGCAGGCGGAAACGAAACGGTTGATTCAGCCCGGGAAAAGCGAGATTGAAGTATGGGGTCAACTCAAGGCAAACCTGGAAGTTGCCGCCGGCTGCCGCTTGCCAATTCTCGCAGATTTCATCGGCGGTGCTCGAACCGCCGATGTCGGTGGTTTGCCGGGGAATTATGTCTTTTCGACCGGAGATCCTGTGATCGCCGATATCGTCCCGCGTTGGAATGGCTACTGGGGGGACAACGCTGGTACCCACTTCGTAGGTGAACCCGGTCCCCAGCTGCATAAGCTCTATCAGATTGTCTTGGAGACTCTGCAATTTGGAATTGCTGAGATCAGACCAGGAATTCGGGCCTGTGACCTGGACGCCGGGCTGCGAAAAGCGGTGCAGAGTCATGGATATCCCCCCTACCCGCATCACTCCGGTCATGGCCTGGGAGTAAGTTACCACGAAGAGCCGCGCATCGTGCCTTACAACACGTCGGCGTTGGAGCCGGGCATGGTGATTGCCATTGAACCCGGAATCTATGTTCCCGGCATCGGTGGTGTACGTTTGGAAGATGTCGTGTTGGTAACCCAAAACGGTTGCGAGCTACTGACCAGGCATCTGGTCAGTGGATAACGGGTCCGCAAGATCTGGACGAGCCTGCAATAGGAGCCTGAAATGTCAGATAGGAAGAAAGTAGTCATAACTGGAGCATCCTCGGGTATTGGCTATGCGACTGCGCAACGTTTCGCAAGAGAGGGCTGGGATGTATGCGTTACCGCTCGGCGGGAAAGCATATTGCGTGAACTGGCCGCGACCTTCCCGGCCGGGGACCATCTGGTTTGCCCGGGAGACTATAGCGATCCAGCCTGCGCCATCTCTATTGGAAAAGCAATCGCTGACAAATGGGGAAAGCTGGACGTCTTGGCGAATGTAGCCGGAGTATACATGGCAGGCAAGGTGGTCGATTCTCCCCTCGAGGAATGGCGGAAACCGATGGATGCTATGATAAACGGTGCAGTCTATATGACGCGCATGGCGGTCCCCTGGATGAAATCGGGTGGAAGGATTATCCACTGCACATCTATCCATGGCGATCGGGCCGAGATTGGATCCAGCGCCTACGCAACTGCCAAGGCTGCAATCAATCAATATTGTCGCGGTCTGGCTCTGGAATTAGCTGACCAGAACATTCTTGTGAACGCCATCGCTCCCGGTTTCATTCGTACTTCTATGAGCGTGGTCGACGGCGTTAGCGAATTGGATGGAGAATGGTTTAGACAAAACTACGTTACAGGTAACCATTTGCCTATGCGCCGCGCAGGCATGCCTGAGGAAGTGGCGGGCGTGTTCTATTTTCTGGCCGGACCCGATGCAACATACATCACGGGGCAGGTCATTACGGTAGACGGCGGCCTCACGATCACTTTTTAGTCCGCTTGAGGAAGATGCTCAACCAACGAAGTTCTAACGGACACCTCGCCTTGTCGCTGGAGAATGAGCGGCTGCGAATTGGGATATTGCCCGAAAAGGGCGCTGACATCTTCGAGATCGTCTACAAAACTGAGGACGCTGCCGCCGAGATTCAATTCCTGATGCAAACGCCCTGGGGGCTGAAAGGCCCGCCTCTTGGGCCCCAGGTTGATTTTCTGGATAATTATGAGGGTGGTTGGCAGGAACTATTCCCTAACGCCAACGATTCTTGCGAATATCGTGGGCACAACATCCCTTTTCACGGCGAAGTGGCATTATTGCCCTGGAATTTTGAGGTTATTGGCGAAGGCCGGGAGGAAACAGCCCTTCGATTTTGGGTGGATTGCATCGAAACCCCATTTCGGTTGGAACGGTTCATGCACCTCCGCAAAGACGAAAATCGCTTTACGATACGCGAGCGGGTTTCGAATTGGGGGAGCTACCGGTGCGACTATGTCTGGGGCCATCATATTACGTTGGGAGGCGACTTTCTTGAAGAAGGTTGTCTGCTTAGTATTCCTGCGAGGAATATATATACTCCCGACGCACTCTATGAACCCTCAACTGCACGCCTTGAGGCGGGCCAGACTGCAACTTGGCCTTTCGCGCGCACACTTCGGGGTGATCTTATTGACCTGCGTTATATCCCGGGACCGCAGATGCATTCGCACGATGACGTCGTATTGGGCGGATTGGAACGAGGCGTTTATCGAGTGGTCAACCCGCGTCTTAGGTTGTGTTTCAGTCTCGAATGGGACTCAGATGTCTTCCCATGGCTGATGTTCTGGCAGCCTTATGGCGGCGCAGAATTGCCGCCCTTGACCGGCATATACGGGGTTGGCCTCGAGCCGTGGGTCTCTCGATTCCCGCTTGCGAAGGCTGTCGAAACTGGCCAGGCTCGAGCCCTGGAACCGCGTGAGATCCTTGAAACGGAATTGGCGGTTGAAATTCAGCCAGGCTAGAGAATCAAGTTCCAGGAACCGCCTTTGCCTGCATTCTCAGTGCCATTTTCTCAAGTTCAGTAGCCAGTTTTGGATCCAGCGAGCTCCCACGATTCTCCCGTAGGATGCGCCTGGCGGATTCATTGGCGCGCTCGCGCATGTCCTTGCCGCCGAGTTCCCTTTGAAATTCATTCCAGCCCACGCGGGAGGTCAATTGGGGTTGCCAGTGTTGCGTGCGATAGTTGTGCAGTGTGTACGGCTGATTCAGAAATTGACCGCCCGGGCCGGCCTTCTTGATCTGGTCAACAGCCATGGTGTCCATCGTCACTGGTATCCCCTCGGCAAGCCGGAAAGCTGCCGTGAATATCTCGTTGTCGATCACGGCCTGTTCATAGCTTGAAGTCAACAGTTGATCCATCATTCCAAATGCAAGATGAATGAAGTTTACATCAGCCAGGCTTAGCGCAATGGCCTGCATGGTTCGTTCGTATCCTGCCTGCGCATCCGGGAGGCAGCTATCCACGCCTGAGCAGCCTTGAAATGGCAGCTGATAGAAGTGTGACATCTGCGCCGTGGCGCAGTGCAGGAGCACGGCTTCCGGCGAGGCCGCCACGTAGCCTCCCGAACGCATGTTGAATGCCCCCGAAGAAATTGAGAAGACGCAGGAGTGCCCGGGATGCAGCAATTGCATCAGCGTAACGCTGGCGAGGACGTTGGCTGTGTGTTCTACGAGCGCGCCGGCAATGCTGATGGGCCCCGTGGCTCCCATCATGTTTGTGGCTTCCAGCCAAACCGGGATTCCGTATCTGGCGCATTCCATCATTTCCTGGACGCGTTCCGCAGCATGCACGAGCGGGGCGTTTAAACAGATGACGAAGCTGAAACACGGCCGCTCAAGCACCGCCTGGCGGCTGCCTTGCAGCAACCCTGCAAGCTCAACTTGATCCCGTACGCTGGTTCCGCCTTGCCCCTGCGAGTAATAGTGCTTGGTTGTGTTGTTCAGAATTGTCGAGAACAGGATGCGATCCAGGCCCGATTGGGGAATGTCCTGCGGTATTACCATGGCATGCATGATATCTGCCATTTCCAGGGCATCGATCAGGCGTGTAAACTCCACCAGATCCTTCAGTGTGGAGCTGCGGCGCCGGCCCTCCAAATCCAGCACATTGAGAGCCGACGATCCGGCAATGGTATAAACCTCCTCGAGCGTCACAAGGATGTTTCTTTGCGGATTCAAGGCATGCAGTGTAAAACTCTTTGGACATTGATCTAGCGATCTCTTGAGAATCTCTTCCGGGATGCGCACGATGTGTGTCTCAAAATCCACTTCACAATGATGGCTTGCAAAGACCTCCAATGCGGGTTCCCACTCAACGCGGACACCTACCTCCCAAAGCACCCGCAATATGGAGCTATGTAACAATTGAACTTGATCTTCCGTAAGGAATTCCAAAGGGCGGGCAAGTCGTGGTCGCATACTATCAATCCTCGGCTATTTCGGTCGACAATATCGAGATGTTCCGCAACTGATGAAGTTTACACATCGCTGATTCCGACGTCAAGCGGGCGGCTGGGGATCGCCTTTCAGCAATGCCAACTCACAATATGTGGTATCGGTTTCACATTTTGGAGGCTCAAATTGCCTACTGGCGAGTCGATGCTGCTCGGGGCGGGTTTATCACCTTATTCTTGACACACGTATTGTTTTATGCTACCATGTTTATGTAAACGTTCTCATATTTTAGCCGTACATCTCCCAAATGAGCGTTCCTCCCAAAGTTATAGCTTGGTTGCCGCGAGCGATGCCGCCTAAATGGGTGCTTGCGGACAATTGCCTTTCCAACTAGTGCACCAGGATTTTCTGCAAAACAGCCTTCATTGAATGCTGAATTCAAAGGGCTGAGAAAAGGAGGCCGTTTGGGAGTAAAGCACTTTCACCAGGTTCCCGTCTCGACATTGAATGTCCTGTCAATAGTTCGGCAAAATACAGTGAGTTAGTTAGAGGAGATAAGTAATGAGACTCGTTGTTCGTAATTTGATAGCCTTGGTGTTGGTAAGCCTGCTGCTGGCAGCCTGTGCGCCGGCGGCCACCGCCACGGTCAGCCCTGCGGCAACCGCTGCCCCGCAACAGCAGACCCAGCCAACCGTCGCGCCGACCACCGCTGAACCCGTAAAATTGGTTGTCTGGTGGTGGGGCGAGCAGGAGGCACCCGGTGCTCAAAAGTGGATGGACGATACTGTCGCCGCCTATGAGAAGTTGCACCCGAACATAACCATCGAAACCGTGCTTCAATCTACCGACGCACTCGTTCCAGGCTTTCAATCAGCCGCCGCAGCCAAGTCTGGGCCGGATATTGAGTACTTCTGGGGTGGAGTTTGGACTCTGGAGAATGCGTGGAGTGGGGCCCTCATACCGCTGGACAACCTAATCCCGGCTGACGAAATGTCCCACTATATCAACAATTTCGAGCGCTCCTACGATGGAAAGCAATACGGAATTGGTTGGTATCTTTCGGGAAATCCCATGGTCTTCAATCCCAAACTGTTCGCCAAGGCAGGTCTCGATCCCCAGAATCCGCCGGCTACGTGGGATGATTTGATCGCAGCCTGTGGCAAGCTGAAGGCGGTTGGCGTTACACCGATTGCAGGCGGCTTAAAGGACGGCTGGTTTGGTGGCTGGCTCTTCTCAATTCTCAGCCGCCAATCTCACGATAGCTTCAAAGAGTTCATGGCCGCTTCGGTCGGAAACGCGAAATTCACCGATCCGCAATTCACCTCCTGGTGGCAGAAATTGGCTGACCTCAAGAATGCTGGCTGCTGGAATTCCGACATCAACTCCGTGGATTATCAGCAGGGCCAGGATATGTTCGTTCAGGGGAAAGCTGCTATGATCTTCGGCAATGACACCTTCCTCAAGGGTTGGGCCGATACCATAGGCTGGGATTCAATGAGCGTCATGATGGTTCCCAAGTGGGGCACGGGAAAGATGGCGGATGAATATGTTACGACGGCGCAGGGCTGGGGCGTTACATCCTGGTCGAAATATCCGCAGCAGTCTGCCGACTTCCTCGTCTACATGCATACCCAGGACCGCCTGAACGCCTGGTTTGCAGATACCGGTGTGTTGCCCGCCGATAATCGCCTCGACGTTTCTCAGGTTACGCAGCCAATTCTGAAGCAGATCTATCAGTGGGATTCCACGAAGGCTGGAGCCAACCTGGAGAACTTCATCCCCAGTATGCTGGATGAACAGGCCAACTTTGTCGGTGCGCAGTTATTGTTCTCGGGCGACAAGACGCCTGCACAGCTGGGCCAGCTCTCCGAAGATGTCATCGCCAAGTGGCGTCAGCAGTCTCCGGATGAGGTTACCAACTTCCAGACTTGGTCGAAGTAGTACTGTTCCTGCATTGACACAATTGGGTTGATTGCGGCGCGAGGCCGCAATCAACCCGACTACGAACTCTGCGAATTATGTTCATGCGAAAGATCGAGCCCTATCTCTTCATTGCTCCGGCAATGGCCGTGCTGGTTCTTATCTTTGGCTACCCGGTATACCGACTCGTCGTGCTCAGCTTGCAGCATGAGTCGCACGGAACTCTCTCATTTGCCGGGTTCGCTAATTACAAGGCGATATTTAGTGACGACGTTTTTGTTCAGGCAATCCAGCACAACCTGACGTTGTTGATCTGCGTTCCGATCATGGTGATCGTTGCGTTGTTGCTGGCAGTCTTCCTGTTCGAGCGAATTCGCGGCTGGCAGTTTTATCGGACGACCTTGTTCCTGCCCTACCTCCTCCCCATCGCGGTGGTGGGTTTGATCTTCTCATACATTTTTCAACTCAGCGGGGTATTGAACGATTTCCTGACCGCCATCGGATTGAACGTCTTTGCCCTCGATTGGCTTGGGAGTACCAGGTTGGCGCTCCCGACTTTGATGTTTGTGATCATTTGGAAAGAGGTGGGATTTGGGATAGTGTTGTTCTTGGCCCGGCTGATGTCCGTGGAGGAGGAATTATTTGACGCTGCCAAGATTGACGGCGCCAACTGGTGGCAGCTGCAGTGGAACATAACAATTCCTCAGCTCTCGACCGTCATGGAATTCTTCATCGTGATCTCGATTATCACTATGCTCTCATGGGTCTTCAACTATGTCTTCGTCATGACGGGCGGCGGGCCGGGAAACGCCACCATGGTCACCGAACTCTACGTATATCTCATGGCCTTCCGCTACAACCAGATGAATCTGGCTGCCGCCGTCTCCGTCCTCCTGCTGATCGTCACCGGTATCTTCATCTTCCTGGATCTTTATCTCCGCGATAAGTCAGAGACAGTGGAGGCGGCCCTATGAGAAGCCGGCCAACGATCGGCGGCTTCCTGGGTATGTCTGTCAGGCAATTCCTGGTGATTGCAGCCACCTTGCTTTCTCTGTTCCCCGTGTATTTCATGACCGTCTCCGCCTTTAAGACCAAGTCTGAGTACATAGCAAATAAATGGGGCCTCCCGGTTTCTTTCGATCTCGCAAATTTCAATACGGCGCTTGCCGGTGAAAAATTCTTCATGCGGTTCGCCAACAGTACCATCCTTACGGTTGGTTCGGTCACGATTTCTTTGATCATTGCCTGCCTGGCAGCTTTTGCCTTTGCGCGTACACAGTTTCCCGGCAAGCGCATCCTTTTCAATCTCATTCTCTCCCTGATGGTTGTTCCCCCCGTAGTCATGGTCGTTCCATTGTTCGTTTCGATGGTGCGCTGGAATTTGGTCAACACCTATCAGGGAATCATTTTGATCTACACCGGGCTCCTGCTTCCATTCTCCATCTACCTGATGACAAACTTCTTCCAGACCATTCCGCGCGAAATTGTGGAAGCTGCTCGTATGGACGGCTGCTCCAATATCGGCGTGTTCTGGCGCATCATGATGCCGCTGTCAGCCCCCGCCGTCATCACGCTGATTGTCGTCAATGCCCTTTGGGTCTGGAACGAACTCCTTATTGCCCTGGTCTTCATGCAAAAGGACGAGCTCAAGACCCTCATGGTCGGGATTGCGGCAATTCGTTCTCGGAACTATGTGGATATTCCCGCCACCATGGCCGGATTGCTCATCGCGACGATCCCGATCGTAGTGGTCTACATCTTCGGTCAGCGTTATTTCATCCGTGGTCTGACGAGCGGCGCGGTGAAGTAAGGAACTCCCATGGGCAATGCCGTCAGCATGCGCGACCGGGCTTTGACGGTTCTCAATGGCGGCATGCCGGTGCGATTTCCCTTCATCACCCGCTTGGAGGCCTGGTACAAGAGTCATACTCGCACAAGTACCCTGCCGGCGCACCTGCGAGGTCTTACGCTGGACGAAGTCCATCATTCACTGGGAGTTGGCAGGCTGCAATTCTGTTCCCCATTCGGATTTCGGCTGCGCGGTGTGGAGGTTAACGCGACTTTCAACGGCGAGCCGCTATACCATGAATATGAGCCCATCATAGAGAATTTTCCCGGAATGTGGGATATCGTCCCCACAGATCGTGCCGGCGAGACATTGACTGACCTGATTACGCCTCGCGGCCGGCTCACGCTCAAACACAGGCTGTTACCTGAGAATATAGAGAGCGGGACCGACCCACACCTGCAGCGCCATCTCTTGGAGAAGGAAGATGATTTTGCGGTTTTAGCCTATATTTTGGACAAGGCCGAGTGCGTTCCGCTGCCGGAAAACGTCCGCAACTACGAAATTCAGGTCGGCGAACATGGGCTGGTTGTGCCGCTGCTTTATCGGATTCCTTTCCAACAATTGCTTCTTGAATATTTTGGAGAAATTCCACTTTTTCGTGCCTTGCATAGTGGACCCGGCCAGGTGCGCTGGCTGCTGGACCTGCTGGACGACCAACTCACGGGCATTCTCCAACAAATGGGCGCCTTGGATGTGCCCTACGTCGAATTTCCTGATAACCTCCACGGGCCGATGACTAGCCCCCGCCTGTTTGAGGAATTTTGCCTGCCGGCCTATCAGAAGTATTGTGAAATCCTGCATGCGCAGGGTAAGAAGGTGGGCAGCCACACCGATGGCGACATGCGGCCCCTCCTCCACCTGCTTCCTGAGACGGGTCTTGATGTCTGCGAATCGTTTTCTCCGTATCCCCTGACCGGCTGCACCTTTGAGGCAGCCTGGCATGCCTGGGAGCATGGCCCCCTCATTTGGGGTGCAATTCCTTCACCCATTCTTGAAGAAAGGTGCGCCGAAGCGGATTTCCACGACTATATGCGGCAGCTTTACGACAGACTTGACAGACCGATTATTCTGGGAGTAGTCGATTTGTTTATGCGACACAACTCCATTGAACGCGTGGCTGCAATCGCATCCTGGGTGGAAGCCGGAGAGATTCCCGGCCTGGAGCTGAACAAACATGAAAACTAATCATCGAAAGCGCGCCAATGTCAAGGACGTGGCCAAAGCCGCTGGAACGTCGGTTGCCACGGTATCGCGCGTCATCAACAACTCCGGCTATTTTTCGGAAGAAATACATGCCCGGGTGCAAAAGGCCGTTACCAGGCTGAATTATCAGCCGAATCTTCGAGCTAAGAGCTTGCGGCAGAGGCGCAGTTTGACGATCGGCTTGCTGATTCCCAATTTGCTCAATGCCTACTACACGGCCCTGGCAGATGACATCAGTCAATTGCTTCATACCCATGGCTATCAGCTTTTGCTTTCTTCCACTCGTGATGACGCAGCCATTGAACAAGCCACGTTCCATCAATTGCTGGGCCACGACGTGGACGGTTTGATATGGGTGCCGGCGACCACGGACAAAAAACTGGTCGACACGTTGATCAATCGGCGTATCCCCGCTGTCTCCATCGTTCGCAAGGCGGAGGGCAATCGTCTGACGACCATCACGTTTGAGGACTTGGCGGGCGCAAAGGCCGCCACGAAACATCTCGTGCAGCTTGGTCATTGCCGTGTCGGCCTGATCGGCGGAGATCCGGCACACAGCAGCAACTATGATCGTTGGCAGGGATACATCCAGGCCTTGGACGACGCTTCGATCGCATACGATCCAGACCTCGCCAAGATGGGTTCGGTTGGAGGAGAGAGGGCTTCCTTGGCAGTGGAAGAACTGCTGCAATTGGCTTCGCCTCCCACCGCCTTGTTCGTTGCCAGCAATGCGCTGATGCCCGGTGTCATGAAAGCCCTGAACCGGAAGAATGTGCGCATCCCGGATGATGTCTCCTTGATCTGTTTTGATGATTTGGAGTGGTTCATGTTTTCCAGGCCCCCCATTTCCGCGATTGCCATCAATCACGCCAGGCTGGCCGAGGTGGCCGTCGACAGTCTGTTGAATCTTATCCAAAACCCCGACGACCTCGATAAGGTGCCCGCCTTTATTCAAATCAGTTTCGAGCTCTTGCTGCGTTCATCGACGGCAGCTTACCGTCAGCCCGCTTGAAGCAGGGCGCATTGGACTGTCCGGTTCGCGGTTCGCAAAACATGATAATTTACAGGAATCCGATGATAGGAGTTGGTGCATGAAACTAGGCGCAATGGGTAGCCCGCTGGCGATCCTTCCTGAAACTGATCTGGAGAGGATCTACAATGCGTCCCTCGACCTGCTGTTGGATCCCGGCTTCTACAGTGAATCCGACCTGTTTCTCGACATATTCGCGAAGGGCGGCGCGGCAGGTGGATCGCGCTGCTCGCACGATTCGTATAAAGCCCGAAATGGTTGACTGGGCTATTAAGTCAGCTCCCAAATCCTTCGTGTTGTATGGTCGCAACGATCCCCAGGCAGACTTGCAGATTAACCTGGGGCATACCCACTTTGGAATGGGCGGCACCTCTGAGCCGTTAATTTGGGACTACGCGCTGCATCGTTCGCGGCGGCCCACAAAACAGGACATGATCAACAACACTCGCGTGGGCCAGGCGCTGGCGAACATCAGTTTTGTTCAGACGCTCTGCATGGCGGGCGATATGCCCACGGGCCACACTTTCTTTCATGATTTTGACGCCATCTTTCGTAACACAACGAAGCCCACGGTGCTGAACATTCTCGAGAGGCCGTTCACGCAGAGCTTGTTGGGCATGGCCGCCGCGGCTTCCGGCGGCGAAGCTGCATTGCGCGCGCAACCTAGCATGCTGGGCATAGTCACCCCCATCTCTCCGTTGAAGATAGCTGTGATGAACGAAGGTATCGTGGACGCGGTCATGGCTGGCGTTCCGATCCTGTATTCGCCCGGGCCGCTTATGGGCGCTACCGCTCCGGCTACCGTTGCCGGGACAGTAGTGTTGACCAACGCAGAAGTGCTTTTCGGCATTGTGCTTACCCAGTTGATCAAGCCTGGTGCTCCCGTCGTGCTAAAACCGGATACCGATGTCTTTGATATGAGGTCGGGCCAGGTTACCTACGGTAGCCCCGAGCAGGACCTTGGAAAATTGGCCATGGTGCAGTTGGCAAGACGCTACAGTCTGCCGATCTATGGCCTGGGTGGCGGTGTGGAAAGCAAACTCCCCGATGCCGAAGCCGCGGCCGAAGCCATGGAAACCCTGCTCATGGTCAGTCTCGCTGGCATGACCATGTGCCAAAGCTCCGGTTCACTTGCCTTTGGCATGTATGGTTCGCCGGAAATGGCGGTGATCTGCGACGAAATGATTCACACGATAAGGCGCATCCTGGACGGATTTGTTGTTGATGATGATAGCTTGGCTTTGGATGTGATTCGCAAAGCTGGCTTTGAGGGAAATTTCCTTAAACTGGACCACACCTCACGCCATTTTCGCAAAGAGATGTTCTTTCCTTCCCTGTTCCGTCGTCAGACCAGCGAAGAATGGGTGAAATCCGGGAGCAAACCCATCGACCAGATAGCTCACGAAAAGGTACTTTACATCTTGGAAAACGCCGCACCGGTCCAGCTGGCTCCCGGCGCCGATGCTGAATTAGAACGCGCATTGAGCGCGGCCACAAAGGCTCATCCGGCATAATCCCTGTTTTCAGTGGCCGGAGGATATCAACAGTACGCGGACACATTCCGCCTCAATTTGCATCTTCCGCTGTCGCCGTTCCTGACCAACCGCGCTCGTGTACAAACTCCTCGTGGATAACTCGCCTTCGTGCTTCGACGATTTGTGTACGTCCCAAATAACCAACTAGTTTCTTTGGATCATCCCGGGCGACGACCGGCAACCGCCCCACCTTGTGCTCGAGCATTTTGTTCGTGGCCTGAGAGAGTAATTCATCCGCGTAGGTCACGATCGGGCACTGGGCGCAGACTTCGCGGATCGGTGTATCCATGTCCCTGTCTTGCTTCACCAGATGATTCATGACATCTCTCTTCGTGATTATTCCCTCGAGTTTGTTTTGAGAATCAACGACAGGGAATGCTTGGTGTCTGGCGACACCATGGCCAAACATGAACTTGTTGGCAAACTGGCGCAAGGTCATGGCCGGAGAGATCACATCCGGATGTTTGTCCATCACTTCGCTGACCCGGATGAGTTCGAGCGGGTCAACACTGTACTCTCGGGTTAGGTGCAGCCCGCGGCGGGCGACTTTCTCCGTGAGGATGGAACGGCGCATCAGGAGCACAGTCAACGCATCTGCTGCAACGCAGGCCATAAGCAGTCCCGGCAGTATGTTTAGATCATGGGTTAGTTCCAGCGCAAAAACGATCGACGTAAAAGGTGACCGCATGGTTCCGCCCATCATCGCCGCCATGCTGATCAATACCCATAAGCTGGCATCCCCTACCGGAATGAAGTGCGCCTCGAGCGCACCCAACGCTCCTCCGATGATCAACAGGGGTGCAAGAACGCCGCCGGATGTTCCTGAACCCAGGGCAATTGACCAACTCAGGGTTTTTACGATCAACAATGTAATTAAGGCGACTCCGATTTCATTACCGCTCAATAGTGCGCGAATGCTGTCGTAACCGACCCCGAGAGTATGCGGGTTGATTAAGCCGCCGAGACCAATAAAGAATCCTCCGATGATGGGCCAGTACATCCAGTGGATGGGAAGCTTACGAAACAGATCTTCACATGCATAAACCAATAGGGTGAGCAGACTGGATCCCAGGCCGGCTACGATTCCCACGCCAAGCGCATAAAGCATTTCAATCGAGGACAGCTGAGGGTGCGGCGTGATCAGGAATATTGGTCCCTTGCCGAGTAGGCTGACTCGCAAAACGGCGGCGGTAATCGCCGAAAACGCTACCGGGATGAAACTGCGCGGTTTCCACTCAAAAAGCAGCAGTTCCACTGCGAGCAGCACGGCGGCCAGGGGTGTCCCAAAGATGGCGGCCATTCCACCAGCGGCCCCGGCCACCAGCAGAGTCTTTCGTTCCGCCGTGGAGAGGTTGAAGGCCTGGGCAAATAATGAACCAAAAGCCCCTCCCGTCATGATAATTGGACCCTCGGCGCCGAAAGGTCCTCCGGTACCGATCGAAAGAGCTGAGGAAAGGGGTTTCAGCACCGCCACCTTGAAACCGATGCGGCTCTGCCCAATGAGAATGGCCTCCAGTGCCTCCGGGATCCCGTGTCCTCGGATTTGTTCTGAACCGTACCGGGCCATGAGACCAATGATTAGTCCTCCCACCATTGGAACGAGGATCAGCAGCAGACCCAAATGGGAGTTCGCCGGGGATGTGAAATCCGTTGAGATGCGCTGGTAAAACGCCAGGTTTGTGATAAAGCCGATCAGCAGCACCAGTCCATATGCAATGAAGGCACTGATGATTCCGATAAAGATAGCCATCATCGAAAGTAATAGCATCCGATAATCACGATTGAAGTCGGCCAATTTATCTTGTGCCTTGTTCTTTTCCGCATTGAGCTGATTCAAAGTAAGGTTCCCTTTCATATCATAGGCGCTTCGTCTGGCGGCTTCTCGGATCATTCTTCCGCTCAGCTTGCGCAGATTCATCTAAACCTTCACTGCCTGCGACCGCCAGATTATATATCGTACTACGATATAAGTCAATTGCTTGCGATATAATCCGTCCAGATTACCCATCGGAGATCACCGTGTCGCACTCTCAAGTTGTGTCAAAAGCCGAGTACGAAGTGCTTGCCGAATTCCGGTACACCCTGCGTCGCTTTATGCGCTTTAGCGAAGCGGCCGCAGAGGATGTCGGATTGACGCCGCAGCAGCATCAAGCGTTGCTGGCAATGATGGGATTTCCAGGCCGGGACAGGATAACGATCGGTGAGCTGGCTGAACGCCTGCAGATTCAGCACCACAGCGCCGTTGGCCTGGTAAACCGCCTGGAGGCTGAAAACCTGGTTAATCGTTCTGCCGCCACTGATGACCGGAGGAAGGTTTACATTTCCCTGACCGCACACGGCCTTTCGACAATTGAAGGGCTGTCGACCATCCATCGCGAGGAATTGCTGAAGCTCGTCCCCCAATTGCGCCTGCTAATCCAGCGAATCGCAAAGCTTTCAAGGGCCGGAGGCTAGCTTTGTCGGTAAATCGTTCCTGTCATTTCCCGGCGACGAATCAAAAGCCGGGCAGGTAACCTGCCCGGCTTTTGAGACTCACTTGGCGATATCTAGCCTGCGGTCGTCGCCCGGATCAAGATTGGCTTTGACTATTTCATGTCAACTTCATCATCCGGCAGTATCGACCCACCATGTATTTCACGGCTTCCACGGACTTCAGGCGATGGCGACCTTTAATATTCTCAAATAGCTGCTTCCCCCTGCCTGGGATGATCGGGAGGACAAAAAACAGGCTATCCCGCATGGGTGAAGCTCTGGGCAAGTTTCGAACTGCCGACCATCACCATTCTGCGCCGGCTTATTGCCCGTATTCCTCTAGATAACGACGGTGGGCACGGGCCACCTCTTCAGCCGGTATCTCGTCTGGCGTGCCTAACTGCAGCGCATAGAAGACCGTCCTGGCCGCGTCTTCGACCATGACCGCCGCCTTTACCGCCGCCTCCGGAGTCTTGCCAATTGTGAATACACCGTGGTTCTTCATCAAGATCGCGGAGCTGCTCCCTATCGACCGCACGATCTCTCTTCCGATCTCGTCACCGCCTACCTTCGCATACGCGCCCACAGGAATGGCGCCGCCAAACTCATCGCAGATGGCTGTCAGTACGGGCGGGATGGGTTTGCCGGCGGCCGCCCAGGCCGTGGCAAAACTCGAATGGGTGTGGACGACTCCATTGATGTCGGCTCGGTTCCGAAATACGTAAACGTGCGCAAATGTATCTGAGGACGGTTTGTATGTCCCCTCGACGACCCTGCCATCCAGATCCACCACCACCATGTTCTCGGGCGTCAATGCCTCGTATCGGATGCCGGATGGCTTGATGACTACCAAACCCGTCTGGGGATCACGGCCTGACACGTTTCCGCCCGTCCATGCCACCAGGTTGTTGTGTACCAATTCAACGTTGAGCAGACAGATCTCACGGCGTAACAATTCTTCCATCATAGTAGGCAACCTCGTCTTGGTTTGTAGTTGGCCGCGCGAACTTAGGACAAGTTTACGGCAGCGGTCTTCTGCATTTGCTGCGCGCGCAGCTTCTTCAGCCGTTTCATTACGTCGTTTTCACCGCGGCCAAAGAAATCATGCAAACGTAGATATTCAGCGAAGAGCGACTCATAGACAGCTTGGTTCTCGGGAACCGGACGGTAGACTTCGTCCTTAAGATGAGCCATTGCCTTGGCCGCCTCGTAAATGCTGCCGTAGCCGCCCGCTGCCGTCCCCGCCGCGACCGCGCCGAACATTGCGGAACCTAATGCCGGAGTCTGCTTGGATGCGCTTACTTTGAATGGCCGCCCTGTCACATCCGCATAGATTTGCATGAGTAGCGGGCTCTTCTCGGGCAATCCCCCGCAAGCCACCAGTTCCTTGATCGGAACCCCATTCTTCTCGAAGCTCTCAACGATTACCCGCGTGCCGTAGGCGGTAGCTTCAATCAAGGTGCGGTAGATATCCTCGGCTCGCGTGGCCAGGGTTGCGCCGAGTAACAATCCCGTCAGATCAACGTCTACCAGCACGCTGCGGTTGCCATTCCACCAGTCGAGCGCCAGCAGGCCAGATTCACCCGGTCTGAGCCGTGCGGCCTTGTCTTCAAGCAGTCCGTAGATATCCTTACCTTGTTCCTTGGCCTCGCGCTCATAGGCCGATGGGACGCAATTGTCGACGAACCAGGCGAAATGGTCGCCCACACACGATTGTCCGGCCTCATAGCCGAAAAAGCCGGGGATAATGCCGTCTTCCACGTAACCGCAAATACCAGGCACCATATGCTCATCAGTGGCCAGAACCATATGGCAAATCGACGTGCCCATGATCATCACCATGCGGCCTGGACCGGTGACGGTCGCCGCTGGCACGGCAACGTGAGCATCTACATTTGCGACAGCGACCGCCGTACCTGCAGCGAGGCCGGTCCACTTGGCGGCCTGCTCGGTTAGACTTCCCGCCCGCTGGCCAACCGCGATCACATCCCGAGTCATTTTGGCGTCCACTACGTCGGCCAGGCGAGGATCCAGCGCCGCGAAGTATTCCTTCTTCGGAAAGCCCGCCTTCTTGGACCAGATCGCTTTGTAGCCTGCCGTGCACGAGTTACGTGTTTCGACGCCGGTTAATTGCCAAACGACCCAGTCCGCGGCTTCTATCATGCGGTCTGCCGCGACATAGACCTCAGGAGCTTCATCGAGAATCTGAAGCACCTTTGAGAAGAACCACTCAGAGGAGATCTTTCCGCCGTACCGATCCAGCCAACCTTCGCCCATTTTCCGCGCCGTCTCGTTGATGCGATCGGCCTCGCGCTGCGCTGCATGGTGCTTCCAGAGCTTAACCCACGCGTGCGGCTTCGACCGGAATTCCGGCACGAGGCATAAGGGCGTACCGTCCTTCTTCGTCGGCAGCATGGTGCAGGCTGTGAAATCTATGCCAACACCGATGACGTCGGCAGCGGCCACCTTGGATTGCTTCAGGACAGCCGGTATCGTATTCTGAAAAGTGCGAATGTAATCTTCCGGGTCCTGGAGCGCCCAATCTGGGTCCAAAGCGACCTCGCTGCCGGCGACGGGCAGTCGCTCGTCAATTACGCCGTGCTGATAGGGGTAGACTGCGGTTGCTACTTCCCGCCCGTCTGCGACGTCGACCAGCACTGCCCTGCCGGATTCCGTGCCGAAGTCAACGCCGATTGCGTATTTCTGTTGGCTCATGCTGCCTCCTGCTTAGGTTCGATAATTACCTTCAGTCCCTCGCGACGACGCGCGACGGCGAACGCCTCCGCCGTCCTCTCCAGCGGGAAACGATGTGTTACCAGCGAGCGGACGTCAACCATTCCCTTCACCACCAGCCGGAGGGCGCGGGGGTAGGTGTGCATCATCCTGCGCGAGAGCTTTATAGTGAGTCCCTTGCGTCGCGCTACCGAGGCCGTGAACGCTGTCCGGTCATCCTCCGGGATTCCGACAAGGACCACGCGTCCGCCCGGTTTGGCTGCTGATATGGCATCCTCAACCGCTGGGTTCACGCCGGCACACTCAAATGCCACGTCCACCTCAACGTCGGGGGTCCACCTTGCGGCCCCGAACTTCTCTGCCGCATCGCTCCGATGCGAAAGTGGCTCGGTATAGTAGACGCTGGCTGCCCCGGAGGCGCGCACCAACTGTAGGACTAGCAGCCCGATGGGACCGCAGCCGAAGACGCCCACTCGCATGCCAGCCCTCAGCTTTCCCAGATCGACGGCGTGCAGCGCAACGCCCAGGGGTTCAAGCATCGCGCCGTCTGCGGCGCTCAGCGATTCCGGCAGCCGAACAAGGCACCGTGATGGCCACGCCAGCATTTCCGACAACGCGCCGTCCTGCGTGCCGTGTCCGGCAAAACGCAGATGAGTACAGAAATTGGGATTGCCTTGCCGGCAGTATTCGCAGGTCCCACACGAAATGGACGGATCCACGGCAACGCGCTCTCCGGCTTCTGTGATGCCAGCCGCCTCATGGCCCAGCACGAGCGGCTGATGCAGTGCAGTGTCACCGATACTCGCCTTCTCAAACCAATGCAAATCGGATCCGCACACGCCAACGGCCAGCACTTTGATCAGCGTCTCATCCGCGCACGGGACGGGCATAGGCTCATCGGCCAGCCGGATTTTCCCTGCTGCTAGTAACCTCGCAACCTTCAAATGATCTCCAGTATCGCCGGCCGTTCAAGTTCCTGGCCATCTTGCAGCACCTTCACGCTTGGCCAGCCGGAAATGCAAGTGAGAATCTCATTTCCATCATGGCCTATCAGAATCGTGTCTTCAGACTTGGCCCCCGTGATCGACGGGTTCCATGCAAAGACCTGCCCGGGCGCTACTATGTCGTTTGTTGTGGGCGTAACTAGGAATTCACGTGGCTCGTATCCAGCCGGACCTCCCTGATGATGTAGCTGCCACTCATCCTCGAAACCCTGGTTACGATAAGCCTGCTTGGCCTCATCGAAGATGTCACACATTTTACGACCGGGCCGCGTGGCCGCGATGAGTGTTGCGTCGATGTCTGCTACAGCCTGAGCTTTGCGGCGCAAATCATTTGGCAGACGCCCAAAGTGCACCAGGCGGGTTATCGAGCACACAAGGCCCCACTTCCGCCCGCACAGTATCAGCATTGCGTAGTGCTCGAGTTGTTTGTCGGTTGGAAGCGGATGGCGAAAACGACGTACGCGATCGTCTGTGGCGACCAGGTTCACCGTCGGCTGCACGCCATGACTCTCGACTTCCTTTGCCAACAGCCCCGCAATCTCAAATTCGGTCATCCCCGGCCGCACCCAGCGGATAGCCCGGTCCATGGCCTTGGCGCACGCCCTGCTGAGCTTTCGGAACCTTTCACCCTCTTCAGGCGTAAGTGCCGCCCGCAGTCGCGGAAACGCACCTGAAAGGTCGACTCCGCCTGCCAAAGGCTCGTCTGCACCGATCTTCAGGCCGCGAGTCAATTTGGCAACCGCCTCATTGGTTTCATACCAGGGTGCAACCTGGAATTGCCATCCTTGGTCTTCCAGGTGTTCTTCCTGGCGTAGCCGTGTTGCCTCGATATTATCTGTGATCACTAGCCGGCCCGCTGGAGTCATCAACAACGAAGAAGCCCCATCCGTTGCGGCCGTGTTCACATAGGACGCCGCGCCGCATGTTGCCCAGGAAAAATTACTCGCCTGGCGTAGTAGCAAGGCTTCAATGCCGTGTCTCGCCATTAAGTCCTGGAGACTCTTCTGTTTCATTTCAAATTCGCTCATGCAAATCTTTCCCGCATCCTGACGTATATGCTCGCGATCCTGTTTGACACAACTCGGGCTGATGGTCCGATGACATTACCACCTGCCGGCCGCCATGGAATAGTACATTTCGTTCCAGCGAACTTCCTTCTTGAAGTCGGATAAATTCGTCTTTTCGTCGATCACAAGGAACTCGATATCTGCCATTTCGGCATAATCCTCAAGATGCCGCCTGGTCACTGATTGGCTGAAGCTGGTGTGGTGTGCGCCGCCGGCAAGGATCCATGCTCCCGCGGCCGTCTTCAGGTCCGGCCTCGGAATCCATACTGCCCTGGCCACGGGCAGCTTCGGCAGTGGTTGATCCGGCTGTACAACATCCACTTCATTTACGACCATGCGGAACCGGTTCCCCATGTCCAATATACTTGCGTTGATCGCGGGCCCCTGGCGAATGTTAAACACTAGCCGTGGTGGATCTGCCTTGCTGCCGATCGAAAGCGGGTGGATTTCTAGAGAGGGTTTCTTTTCGGCGACCAATTCACAGACTTCCAGCATGTGGGCGCCAAGGACTTTCGGATGATCCTTGCTGAAGTCATAGGTGTAATCTTCCATGAAGGAAGTCCCGCCCTCCAGGCCCGTCCCCATGACCTTCATTGCCCGCACCAGTGCTGCCGTCTTCCAGTCGCCCTCCGCTCCGAAACCGTATCCGTCGGCCATCAGCCGCTGCACCGCCAGGCCGGGAAGCTGAGCAAGGCCATGTAGGTCTTCGAAAGTGGTCGTGAACGCCTGGAATTTTCCGTTCTTCAGGAAGGTGCGCATTCCAATCTCAATGCGTGCGGCCTCGCGTAGTGATTGGCGCTGGGCGCCGTTCCGCCGCAACGTATCTGCCAGCACATATTGATCTTCATATTCAGCTACGAGTTTGTCCACCGATGTATCCGTCACGGCGGCCACAAATTCCACGAGATCGCCCACGCCGTAACCGTTCACGGCATAACCAAAACGAATTTGGGCCTCAACTTTGTCGCCCTCGGTCACGGCGACTTGGCGCATGTTGTCGCCGAAGCGGGCAATTTTTGCCCTTCGGGTATCGTGCCAGGCACATGCAGCCCGTGCCCAAATGCCCAGTTCGCCGAGAGTTTCCTCATCCTGCCAGAAGCCCACCACCACTTTCCGCTTCAGCCGCATCCGGCTTCCGATGAAACCGAACTCGCGGTCGCCGTGCGCTGATTGATTGAGATTCATGAAATCCATGTCGATGGACGCCCAGGGCAGATCCCGGTTGAACTGTGTGTGCAGATGCAGGAAAGGTTTCTGCAGGGTGTTCAGCCCCGCAATCCACATCTTTGCGGGTGAAAAAGTGTGCATCCAAGTGATGAGGCCGACGCAGTTGGCGGAGTTGTTCGCCTCCTGACACAAGGCGTTGATTGCCTCCGGTGTGGTTACCACCGGCTTGAAAGATATCGTGACCGGAACCCGTTTCGCTTTCGACAAACCCGCTGCCATGATGCGTGCGTGGTTCGCCACTTCTTTCAACGCGGCATCACCATACAGATGCTGGCTTCCGGCGACGAACCAGACTTCGTATTCTTTTAGGTCTGTCATTATCAACACTCCTCAGAAAGATGTGTCAATTGATTTCATAGAGATGCCTGGCAATGATGTGCTCCTGATATTCGGGAGCCAGCTCGCAGAAGTAACCGCTCCATCCCCAGACTCGCACGATCAGATTCTTGTGGCGCTCTGGATGTGCTTTGGCGTCCAGCAGGGTATTCAGCGACAGACTGTTGAGCTGCAGTTGCTGGCAGCCCAGATGGGCGAAGGTCCGCACCAACATAGCCGTCTTGCGGATCGAGTTCGGATTCTGGAAAACGGAGTCCGAGAGTTCCATTGTGATCGGCCCCCCATTACAGACCCGGCGATAGTCGAGTTTCGCAAAGGATTGTAGCGTGCTGATCGGACCGCGCACCCCCACGCCCGGCGAAGGGGCCAGGTTGGCGCTAAATGGTTGCCCCCTGAGGCGGCCGTCCGCTGTGGCGCCGACCACGGGCTCCCGCATCCCCGGATGGCCGGCTGCGAGCCAGACATAGTACATGGCCGAACCGGTGCCCGCGCGTAGCACCCCGCCTCTCGGTGTCTTTCCGTAGCCTTCACATGCGTCTGCCAGGTCGTCGAATAGCCTGACGAGCAATTCATCTGCCGACGGATCATTATTTCCGACCTTGGGTCCCTGCTCTTCAAGCATTCGGCGCAGTGCTTCGTAGCCGCCAAAGTTCGTTCTCAGCGCAGAGAGCAGTTCATCCGGCGTGAAGCTGTGTTCTTGGAAGATGAGTTTCTTCACGGCAGCCAGTGCATCCGCAGCATTGGCAGACCCTGCACCGTGTATGCCAAAGTTGTTGTACTTTAATCCCTCGGATACGTCCCGGCCTTGCTCAAGGCAACTCCGCATGAAGATTGAATAATACGGAGCAGGAGGCAGCAATAGCTTTGAATATGCGTCTGCCAGACGTTGGACTTGCCCGCAGATTTGAACACGGACCCGCTCGAGAATTCGGTCGAAACCTTCTTCGCTTGCAAGACCATTTCGCAGGGCTTCGTCAACCGCAGCCGGGAACGATACCGCTCCAATGTTGACGACCTCCATGCCCCGTCCGGGAATAATAAACTCCCAACACGCGGCGACGACATAGTCGCGGGCATCCTCCAGGTCATAGCCATGCGCCACAAGAGCCGGAATGACCACATCGTCGTTGCTGTACTGGGGAAACCCGAGCCCAATCCGGGTAAGCTCCGTCGCAAGGCACAGCAGGTCAAGATCGGTTTCCGCCGATATGCGAAGGTTGATCTTGGGATCGATCATGGCCACGTCGCGGGCAACGCGCAAGACCAAGCGCGTGAGTTCGTTGACCGCCGACTCCCCATCCGGCGTAACGCCGCCGAGGGTAAGACTCTGGCCGTTGTCCCCTTGCTGCACACCGGGATAAAGATCGCTATCCTTGTTGAGCGAGATGAAGAACTCGGCCAGCAAATCCTCCGCCGCCTCGATAGTCAGTCTTCCGGCAGCCAGGTCCGCTTCCAAATAGGGCCACATATATTGGTCGAATCGACCAAGGCCCACATGATAGTTGCCGCCGAGCCATACCACGGCATGGCAAAGCTTCAGCGACTGCAAAGCTTCATGGAAGGTACGGGCAGGTTGAGCCGGCACTCTGTCCAGGATCTCGGCAATCTGCTCGCGACCGGCGGACCGCGCCTCGCTGGCATATCGTCCGGCCAGTTCCAGCACCGCGTCGATAGTTTCGATGGCGGAGTCCAAAAACTCCATGGCCCGAGGATTATCCGTCTTCTGTTCGCGCCTCGCCAAGGCAATTCGCCTGCGTCCGGACAGGCCCTGTGTGAGCAGCAGATTCCAATCGGCACAAATATTGCTGACCGGACCAAATTCATGGAGCGTTTGGCCGGCGCTTATCTGTGCCCAGTCCTCGGAGCTGTAAGTCGGAGGCACGGTCGGTAATGTGCGGGTGAAAACGATGAGCTCCTCCGGGTTGATCACAACCTGCTCCGCTTCGCATTGACGCCGAATGAGACGCGCCGCGTGCCGCGGCCAGGATAGGTTCTCGGCTTCACACTCCGGCAGGACATTGACCGGCGTGGTTTGCCTCATGGACCGGTGCTCGCCGGCCCTTATCCGGCGGCTCATCGATTCCAGTCGCTGATTCATCCTACGCACACCTTCACACCGCTTCGCTCAAAAGGGGCAGTATTGATGTTCAGTGGACGCTTTTCATCGTAATCCGGTTTGAATTCCATGCCGGCAAACTGATATTTCGAACCTGCGGCCTGGTTGTACGGCAGCAGATCCACCCTCGACAAGCCTGGCAGTCCCCGTACAGTCTGGGCGATGGCTGCGAGATTTTCGTCAGTGTCCGTTACGCCTGGAATTAGCGGTACTCTGATTACGAACGGTTTGCCCGAACCGCTTAGGATTTGCAGGTTATCTAGGATCCGCTCATTGTCGTGCCCGGTATAACGCTTGTGCGCGGCACGGTCTATCAATTTGAGGTCGAAATAGATCAGGTCGGACCGATCCACAAGCCGCCGAAAATCTCGTTCATCTCCGTAGCCGCAGGTGTCGAGCAGAATATGCACTTCCGCCAGCAAATCGATCACCTCGGCAACGAAAGCCGACTGCAACAGCGGCTCCCCGCCCGAAAATGTGATGCCTCCCTCATTTGCGCGCAGGATGGCGGCCTGCTCATTGAGCTGCGCGGCCAATTCCTCTGCCGCGTATTCCCGGCCCGCCAATCGGTCGCCGGCCATGCCGCGAATTACCTGTGGCTTCATCGATTGCCCTTCAGGGTTGTGGCACCACGTACAAGACAGCGGACAGCCTTTCATGAACACGGTCGTGCGGATTCCGGGCCCGTCGTGGATGGTGAATTCCTTGATGTCAAAAACCATCCCCGAGGTCATGCTTCGCCGCTCCTAAATTCAAAGGTAATCCTGTTCAACGCGGTTGTTCCTCAAGCCTTCCTCGCCCCGGTCATGAGCACTTTGGCGCGGCTGGCTGCCGACGCCGCATCTGGCGCGTAGAGATCTGCCCCGATCTTCTTCGCATAGTTCTCCGTGATGGGTGCGCCGCCGACCATCACTTTCAGCTGACTATGTAGACCGGCCTCATCCAGTGCGTGAACCAGATCCTCCATTCGCGTCATTGTCGTTGTCAACAGCGCCGAACAGGCCACAAAGTCGGGGTGATGTTCTTTCGCTGCGGAGATGTACTTTTCGGGAGAGACGTCAACACCCAGATCGATCACTTCGAAACCTGCGCCTTCCAGCATCATCCCGACTAGATTCTTGCCAATGTCGTGGAGGTCGCCTTGCACCGTGCCGATGATGACTTTCCCAATTGCCCGGACGTCTGCCGCAATCAAGTGCGGGCGCAGTAGCGTTAGCCCGCTTTTCATGGCACGCGTGGAAACGAGCATTTCGGGGACGAAGAACTCGCCGGCTTCGAACAAACGCCCGACCTCCGCCATTGCGCTGATCAAGCCATCTTTGAGGATTTTTTCGGCGGGCACGCTCTCCCCGATGGCCTTGGTGACCAACTCATTCGTCCGGCTCATGTCGCCTGCGATCACACTTTGACGGATATCATCTGGAATATCCATGAGTTTGCTCCACATGATTTTCATAGCCCGGCTGGCCCTGGACTAGGTCCAGGAAAGCCAGCAGGTTGTCCAGGGGGACATCGCCTTCCACGTCGTGCGCGGGGGCGAAGATATAGCCGCCCTCACGACCCAACTCTAGCAGCCGCCTGGTTTCTTCACGGACATCCTCTGCAGTTCCGTAGGGGAGCGTTCGTTGTGTGGATAATCCGCCGTGGAAGACGAGCCGACCCCGGTATCTGGGCACGAGGCCCATCACGTCCATGACCTCCGGTTGGAACGGGTTGAAACAGTTTAACCCCATGCCAATGAGATCGTCGAACAATTCATCAACGTCACCGCACGAGTGGATGAAGACGTACTTGTTCCCGGCATGCACAGCGGCGTACATGCGCTTGAGCACCGGGCCGATGAATTCTCGCCATAGCTTTGGCCCCATTTGGAGGCCGCGTTGCTGTCCCCAGTCGTCCCCAAAATACACCGCGTCGATATCATGCTTGAGCGCCTCGTTCAATTGAGCAATGTTGTAATCCGCGATGGTGTTCAGCAGCTCATGCACGAAATCGGGATGATCGTAGAAATCCATCAATAATTCCTGCATCCCGCGCAGTGTCCACGCGCGCTCGTATAACGAGAATCCGATTTGGAAGACGCGGAAACGGTCTGGATACTTCGCGATCGATGGCCTGATATCCGCAAAAAAACGCGGGGCCAGCGGGTCGGGGAATGCATAGTGCTTAAGCGTGGGCTGGGGCAGCACCTGGCCCTCAACATTGCCAATATCCTTGTCGATGCTCCGGTCCCAGACCACCCCAAAGACATCCCTCACTCGATTGTCGCAGAGGTCATCGAAGAATCCGATATCGCTCCCCATCTTCAGGATGTGGTTCTGCAGGGCATCCTCCAGGTCTTCCGTTCCGTAGTGCGCCCGCAATTTGTCTTTCGCCTCCTTGGTGAACCCGCAGGACCAGGGGACATAAGGCGCCCTTTTTGCCTCCAGTAGCGTATGGATCACTTCACGCTTCGTCATCATGTCATTTCCCGCGGCGAAATGCTACTATAAGGGGTTTGTCTGACTGTATTGATCATTGCCCAGAAATTCTCCAGGGGCGTATCCAACTGCAGGTTATGCGTCGGCCCTATAACCAGGCCTCCGTCCCTCCCAAGCGTTCTGAGGCGCAGGAGGACCTCCGCCTGCACTTCATCCGGCGTCCCGAATGGGATCGTCTTCTGGATGTCCAGGGATCCCCAGAAACATAGCCGGTCACCGTAGTCATTTTTCAATTTCAGCGGATCCATGGCCGTCGGCTGGATGGGATTCAACACGTCGATGCCGATTTCAATTAGCTCCGGTATGATCGGATAGACTAGGCCATCCGTATGATATGCAATCTTGATCCCTGGGTTGATCGCGCGCAGCGAGGCGATCAATTCAGCCATCCGCGGCTTGAGATAGACCCGCCACATCTTGGGCGACATCAACATCGTTGTCTGGCCCCCTACGTCATCACCAAGCCAGATCATATCCACACCCATATGAACCAGCCTCTGCGTGACAGCTTTGTGATAACGAAAAGGAAAATCCAGCACGCAGCTGGCACGCGCAGGGTCCGTAGCCATGTCGATCATCAGCTGCTCGTAGCCGCGCAGGGCCCAGGCGCATTCGAAAATGGTCGTCGGCGTAACGCCGACAACCCAGTATTCATCCTTGAACTCCCGCAGGCTCCGTTCGGCATCCGCGTAGAGTTCGGGGCGATCCGGATCGGGTGCCGCATAAGTATCTAAGGCTGCATCGGCTGCCAGGGGATGTCCATGAGGTTCAGTGTATTTCCCCTTCCCATAACGCGTCTGGTATTCGATCGTCCTCCATTTGACCCCCCATTCGTCTTGATAGCCATCCAGGTTCTGGTAGCCGTCTTGATAATAGCCGTTTACCCAACCCACCGAGGTCAATAGCATATCCTCGTCCAGAGCTCGTTCAAGCTCATAGGTGTTTCCTCCGCCGTGAGGATTATGCAAACCCTGGCCACTGACTTTCAGATCAGCTTCCAGGCGGGCAGCGAATTCTGGGGTAAAGCTGACCTGCATCGGGCAACGATCCGGTGTTTGATGATTAAGAGCGGTCAGCACGCGGTCGCGATGCTTCATTCGGGCTGGCTCCGTTCAAGAACATTGTCAACTTTGCCCACGGCACGTCCTCACGGTCGATATCTTCCGTATGCCAGCGCCGTATCGAACGCTGCCACGATATTCTCTGGCGGAACCATTGCCTGAATGTTATGCACCGCCGCAAATACAAAGCCTCCGCCGGGTGCCAGGTCATCGATGCGGCGTTTGACTTCATCAACCACGTCTTCAGGGCTACCAAAAGGCAGCACTTGCTGGGTATCTACCCCCCCGCCCCAGAAGACGATGTCTCGGCCGAAATCGGCCTTCAGTGCTTTTGTATTCATGCCTTTCGCGGAGACTTGGACCGGGTTTAGGATGTCGAAGCCGATGTCGATGAGGTCCGGGATCAAATCACGCGTCGCGCCGCAGCTGTGATAGAACAATTTGGCATCGGTCTTCCGCTTGATGGCTTCCACCAGGCGTTTTTGCTTCGGCTTGATCAACCTCCGATACAACTCCGGCCGGATTAACCACCCATTTTGTCCCGCGATGTCATCCCAATAGGTGAAGACCTGAATGTATGGGCCCACGTGTTCCAGATATGCATTGCAGGATTCGATGTAAATATCCGTGATCGTTTCCATCAGCCGGTCGGCAAAGGCAGGCTCGCTGACCAGGGTCATGAGAAAATTCTGCAGGCCCATTACCCGCGCCGGCTGCTCGAAGATCCCACCGCCGATCACGGCGCTTCCAACCAGGGCGTACTCACTATTCTCATAAAGCTGCTTTGCTTGCTGGCCCAGCCGCACATTAACCTCTGCAGGGTCGGGACGGGGCCAGCAATAGGCATCCAACGCCTCCATCGTCGGTTCTTTGATGGGGAAGTCCACCCAGTCAAAATAGAAACCGCCGGCTTTCGGCATGTGCAGCTTGGAGCCCCAGCGGTCCAGGAAGGCATAGTAGTCCCCCTCCTCGAAAATCTCCACCCCGCTGGTGGTCGCAGCCGGCAATTGCACCATCCGGAAGTCCACGCCGAAGCGCTGCAACAACTCGTCATTGAGATACGGCAACTGCTGGACATGATCCAGCATCCTGGTCTCTTCGACCGGAATTCCCAAGTGCTTGTTGAGTTCAAGGTAGGTCGGCCTGGTAACGGAGCTTACAATGGTCGCGCCCAGATCGATCGGGACGCGATCGGGCTCTTTGTGATTAAGGGCTTGCATGACCCTCGCGCGGGGCTTCATAATGCATAGAGAAATTGTTACAAGGCAAGAAGGCGAATTTGTGAGAGCAGGGCCAGGTTACTCTCCACGCTTACGCAGATAAGTGTGCATAATCACCGATAGCACGATGATGAAACCATAGATGAACTGGGTCCAGAATCCCGTCAGGCCGACGGCCACGGTCGCAGCTTCGATGGCGCCAATGATAAAAGCCCCCAGGAACGTTCCCAGGATCGTACCCACGCCGCCGAAGACGGACGTGCCGCCCAGGAATACGGAAGCCAGGGTGCTAAGCAAAAAGCCATCACCCAGGCTGGGCCAGAAATAGGCCACGTAAAAACTTGCAAGTATGCCGGCAAAGGCAGAGATCAAACCGATCAGCATGAAGGCTTGAATGCGGGTACGGCCGGTATTAATGCCCATCAGTTCGGCGCTGTTGATATTGTCGCCGATCAGGTAGATGTGTGCACCAAAGCTGTGGCGGTTCAGCAGCACCCAGCCCAGGATCGTGACCACGATCAGCCAGAGCATTTGCATGGGGAAGTATGGGCCGATCGTGCCGACGAACAGCGGGTAAAAAAACGTCTGTTTAACATATTCCAGGGAGAAATTTGCCCCTTGGGTAAGCACCAGGTCCGCACCCCGCCATAAGAACTGTGTACCGATGGTGACCACCAGTGAAGGAATGCCGAACTTGACGATGATGAAACCATTCAGCCAGCCGATGATCGCTCCGGTTACCAGGGCCGCCACAATTGCCAGGAACACCTGCATGGTCGCATTATGGATAAAGCCTGTCGTTTCATATGTATAATTGAACGCCACCATGCCCATGGCCATGATGGATGGAAACGAGAGGTCTATCTCGGCGGCGACTATCACGATGGTCAAGGGAATGGCCATGATGGCAAAGAAGGGGATGGAGGCCATGAAGGCAGAGTAGATCTGTGGGGCCAAAAAGGTCTTTGGGGCCGAAATAATAAATACGATCCACAAGGTAACAAAAACGCCCAGGATCCCAAGTTGGGCGCTGTTTGTGCGAACAAATCTCCTGAGACTGAAGGGCACTTTATAGTGCGGATTGACTTCGAGTGGTGTTGCGTTGTTTTGAGAATTCATTGCATCCATCCCTATTGATTAATTAAGGCTGCCGGTTTCTGCAACTTGAACCATCTTATCCATTAATTCGTTCAGCCCGATGTTCTTTGTCTGAAATTCACCGGCAAGCTTACCCCGGTCGATCACCACCACACGGTCGGCGACATTATGGACGTGCAGGATGTTATGGTCGATAAAAATGGCGGATTTACCGGCTTGCTTGATGCCGTTAACGAAGCTGATCAATTTGGCTGATTCCTTGAGGGACAGGCCCATGGTGGGCTCATCGAGAACGACTATATCGGCGTTGAAGAATAGGGCGCGTACGATCGCGACGCCCTGTTTCTCACCACCCGAATATTTGCCAACCCGAGAATCCGGGCTGACCGCATGGGAGGTAAAGCCCATGGATTGGGACATCAGCCGGTGTGTTTCGTCTCTCATCGCTTGGATATCCAGGAAACCCATTGAGGTGGTAAGTTCGCGTCCCAGGAAGATATTGCGCCAGAGCGTCTGCAATTCGGCCAGCGCCCGTTCCTGGTAGACGGTTTCCACGCCTAACTCTCTGGCCTTGGGAACCGTCAGGTGATCCACTTTCCGGCCATTGAAATATATCTCGCCAGATGTGGGCTGATGGTAACCGGTGATGATTTTGATCAACGTGGATTTTCCGGCGCCATTATCACCCAGCAGGCCGACCACTTCATTCCGGCCCAACTGAAAGTTGATATCCTCGAGCGCCTGGACCTCTCCAAAGGATTTGGACACGTGTTTGAGTTCGAGTCGATATTCTTCCATAAGACGGTCTCCATTGCGGTGAGGGGTCGAGCTATCTATGTGAATTATATCTACAACAATGGCATTCTAGACACGGCATTAGCCGTCGAAATACAACCTGGTCAGGATAGAAGTTGTTATCAATACTCCCAATGGCAAGGGCTAAATGGCAAGATCCACCGGGCGCCATTTAGCCCTTGCGTGGTTTCCAATTGCTGATTCAGATCAGGAAAAGCCTCAGCAATTTGGTACAGCCCTTAGCGAATCTGTGACTTGACGAGCGAGGCCAGTATGTCGACATTGTTCTTGTCAACAAAGCCGGCGCCCGTATCGATCTGCAGACCAGCGAAATGATATTGCTTGGTCAGGCAGATCTGCAGAACGCCGAAATAGCCTTGCAGATACTGCTGCTGATCGATTACCAGCTGCAGCCAGCCGCCTTGAATCGCTGTAATGGCGTTGCCGGACATATCGAAGCCGGCGGCGTATACATCACCGGGCTTCTTGCCAGCCGCTTCCAGGAAGGTCTGGATGGTGCCCGTCAGGTTGCCGTGATCGGTGACGACCAACTTGATGTCGGGATCCTTGGAGAAGACACCGGTGAAGATCGGGACGCCCGCAGAGGCATTCGCATTGGTGGCGTCATCGATCTCCTGGTAGATCACTGTCAATCCGGCTTTTTCAAGTGCATCCTTGACGCCTTTGGTGCGCTCACCGCGGCCCGCCTGGGCCAGCAGGCCCCACAGGAAAGCCTTGTCGCCAGCCTTCACACCCGAGCGTTTAACGGCTTCCTCGCCCAGGGCGTATCCGGCCTGGTAGAGAATGGCGCCGGCGTAACCAAAACCATTGGCGGCGTACTTTGGCTTGCGCCGTTGGCAGTTGTGTGTTCATGCTGGTCACGATAATGCCCTGGCTCTCAGCGGCATCGATCAACGGATCAAAGGCTGTATCGCCGGGATGGCCCATGACGGCAATGCCATCGGGCTTGGTGGCTGCGGCTTGCTGGAACTGGGTGGTCATCTTGGCAGGATCCCAGTCCGACCAGACGTATTGCACATCCGCGCCGGTATCCTTGGCTGCCTGGACGGCGCCGTTATAGACCACCTGCTCGAAGCCTCCGCCTGGTGTTCCGCCGGGGAAGAAGACGATCTTGACGCCGGAGCACCAATTGGCCGTAGCCGCTGCGGCTGGCGCAGCCGTTGTGGGCGCAGCCGCAGGCGCACAAGCGGTGAGCAGCATGGCGGCTACAAATAGAATAGCTATTCCTCGAAATACTTGCTTGGACATTTTGATCTCCTCTTGGAATTGCTCATAAAGTGAAATTGACCTTACTTGACGCTTCTTTCTCTTCTCGCTTTCATACTGTTTTTCTTGTATGGCGCCGCCGTGCACCTCCTTTCACTTGCAGGTTCCACAGAGAGTTGCAAATCCGTACACCACCGCAATCCGGCATATACCCATGTATGGACTAAGATTTCATCGAACTTTCACGAATGACCAATTCAGGCTGGCTAATCGTTGCCTGCACCTCATCAGACTCATTGCCCTCTCGGTAGGCTTCGATCATTCGATGCAGTTTTTGCACAGCTACATGTCCGACGTCGATCAGGTGCTGATATACTGTCGTAAGAGGCGGTTCAAAGAAGGCTGACTCAGGAATGTTGTCAAATCCTGCAATTGCCAAATCGTGCGGCACGCGCCTGCCTGATGCGCGGATTGCCCGCATGGCCCCCAAAGCGATCTGATCGCTACATGCGAAGACTGCGTCGATATCTGGCTCCTGCGCAAGCAGCTGAGCCATCGCCTGCTCACCGCCTGCAGCCGACCAATCACTCTCAACCACGCGCGATGGTGAGATTTTGAGGCCGGCTTCCAGCAATGTGGTCTTCCACCCAATGTATCGTTGGCGCGCCTCCCACCATTTTTGTGGCCCCGAAATGATCCCTATCTTGCGTCGTCCCTGTTCGATAAGGTGCTGCGTGGCCTGTGTGCCGCCGTTTTGGTTATTTACGGACACCATCGCCAATCCCGGTTGTGCCGCCATGCTCAAAAAGACGATGGGAGGCAATTGCTTCAATTGATCGCTTTTGATCCAGCTCCGGTTGTCTCCCACTTCTGGAACTGCCCATATAATTCCATCCACCCGTTGGGCGATGAAATTATTCATGATTCGCTCGTGAGTGGAATCATCCGGTTTGGACAAGAGATTTAGGAAGAGGGAATAGCCAAGCTCAACCGCCTGCTGCTCAATCCCCACTACCGTCCGCGAAGGTCCGAAATACTCGATACCCCAGGCCACTACGGCTAAAGTGTTGGTCCGTTGATGAACCAGGCTTCGTGCCAGCGCGCTTGGCCGATAACCCAGGTCGTCGATTACCTGTTGGACCCGGAGGCGGGTCTCCGTCGAGACATCTGGTCGCTCATTGATCACGCGCGAAACGGTTTGCGTGGAGACCCCGGCCGCAGCAGCAACTTCCTTGATGGTGGCGCGATTGACCTGAGTAGCCAATGTTATCGTTCCCGTTATCGATAACATTGTATATCATCCGCCTGGCGAGTTCAAGCGACAAATGTCATATGCGGGCAATTACATATTTCCATATTTGTCTATACAATATGCAATGAATAACAATCCCCGAACCTCAATTCGTTTCCACTCTCCTTGCCTGCGCCACGCCGGTCGACTGTCTGCGCACGCCTATTTGATTTCCCCGAGCACCAACTCCGCCCGGCAAGCTCTACAAATCCTGGCAATCGTGCCACGCCAATTGAACTCGATCCAGGTTCGGCTGCTGCTGTGCTCTTCCATTAACAGCCCACGACGGGCAATCGAAAATCAACGGTCAAGAATCAACAATCAGCGCCCTGGTCGCCGCCCCTGTCCTTGACCTCAGACTGTCAAGCGAATAGAATAATCTTCGATCACGGATTACAAAGCTGCCCCATGATAAAGCTGAGCTACAGTACTTTTGGCTTGACCAATCTGGATTTCTTGGAATCGATTGGCGTTGTCGATAAGGCGGGTTATCCGGGAATTGAGCTTTCTTTTCATCGAGATCAGTTCAATCCATTCGAAATTACCGATGACTACATTGAAGTGATCAAAAGACGATTTACGACGGTTGGCGTAAGGCCCGCCTGTGTAGCCACGGCCTCACATTTTTTCACACCGTCCAGACCGCATGAACCCTCACTGATGAGCCCCGATTTGGCCGGTAGAAAGCGTCGAATCGACCTGGTCAAGCGGGGCATAGATGTTGCCCGCAAGCTCGGCGTGTCGCTCGTCACCTTTGGAAGTGGCTTCATTCGAGATGAGCATATTGCGAATCCGTCGGTCGACCCGCGCGAGATTGCTGGTGGATAGCATCCATCAGTGTTTGCGGGCGGTCAGAACCGACGAAAACATCACGTTGCTGATTGAACCAGAGCCCGGGATGTTCATTGAAACCGTAGATCAGGGGATTAGTTTAGTGAATGAAGTCAATTCGCCCCGCTTCCAGCTGCATCTGGATCTATGCCACATGTATTGCTCCGAACACGATTACGTTTCCGCCCTCGCGCGAGCAGCCCCTCACACTCGTTATTTGCATGTTTCGGATGCCGAGCAGGGTTACAACCTGAAATTTGTCAGGATTGCCGAGGATTTGATGCTCGATCTGGATTTTGCCAGCTACCTGATTTACTTCCCTGATAATTCAGATTATCTTCTCGTGACCCGCGGCCATCCGATGTATTTTGGCGATGAACGGCCCGGCAGGGAGCGGGAAAAGCGTATCGAATCCATCTTGCATTCCGTTAACATCTTTCAGCCGCCTGAATTTGTGGACTATCGCCGACTGTTTGCAGGCGCATCGCCCTTGGACGACGAAATTTTCACGTATTTGATTTCAGTGCCGGGCCTCAGCTTTGATGTGCTGGAAAGAGCAAGGCCGATTCTCCTTTATTTGCGCAGCACGCCGGACAAACGTGGCAAACCGTTGGTGGATAAAATGGTTGCAAATACCCTCACGGGCATTGTTCACTTCCATGAGATTCCGGGCGAAGGAACGCTCGATTTTGCTTCTAGCTTCAAGGCTCTGACCGACAATGGCTTTTCCGGGTATGCATCAGTGGAGTTGTATCACCACGTACAATCCTGGGAAAAAGCATTGAATGATAGCTACAGGCATCTGTCGCAATTCGTCTGACTGCCTGCAATCCAGGCCGCTCGTCCATTTTGACGGAGCTCACTTCGCTCAGTTATCCTCGTAGGCAACGCTCATCCTTCCTTCAGACACGGGAGAGATCCATGGTAGACGTCATCCAATTAGGCTGGCAGACCGGCACAGTCGGTGAACTTGACCATCGGTTGTTGAAAGCGCCCCATGTGAAACTGCGCTCCTGTACACAGGGTCCAAACGGCGATGTGGTTTACTGCGTTGACCTGCGGATCAACCAGCCCAACACAGATTTCATGTCTTCGACGGAGATGCATTCCTTTGAACATTTTCTGCTCGCGGGGTTTCAAAAATACATGCCGGAGAATTTCCTCTCTGTGGGGCTAATGGGGTGTCAGACCGGGTATTACCTTGTCCTATTCAACGAGGGCAGTGCCGTGAGGATATGCAGCGTATACGCCGACACACTGGCTGATGTCTTGGTCGCCAGCAAGGTGCCTTACGCCAATATTGCGCAGTGCGGCAATTATCGAAACCATAGTCTGGAGGCCGCTCAGAAGATCGCCCGCAGGGTTTTGGATGCCAGACCGCGCTGGAGGCAGGTGGTATGACTGACGGAGCGTATATCCGGCATGTCTCCCATCAACACACGATTGCATATGATGTTGTCAACTCCCCCAACCTATTCGACCCAGAGAACCAGGCCCTGTTGTCCGTGGGCAGAATCCAAAATGGCCGCCGGTTCGTCGTGGTGGATGACAATGTCGAAAGGTATTTCTCAGCAGAGATACACAACTATTTTGCGAAGAACCAGATCGAGGCCAAAATCGTGGTCTTCCCGGGTGGCGAGGAATACAAAACAACGGAAAGTTTTCTTTCCGTCGCCAGGGAACTGGATACCTTTCCGCTCCATCGAAGAAACGAACCCATAATTGCCATTGGCGGCGGCGTTCTCACGGACGTGGTTGGCTTTGTCGCAAGTACTTACCGCCGCGGCGTGCCCCACATCAACGTTCCCACCACCCTTATGGGATATCTCGACGCCTCCATTGGCATCAAGACAGGCATCAACTTCAACGGCAACAAGAATCGACTGGGAGCGTTTGCTCCGCCGCAGAAGGTTCTCCTCGATAAATCCTTCCTGAAAACCCTTCCGAAACGTCATATCCTCAATGGCGTATGCGAAATTATCAAATTGGCCGTGATCAGGGACGCTGAACTCTTTGGCCTGCTGGAGGCGCATGGCCTCCAGAGTGCTGATGCTCAATTCCAGGATGAGGCCGGCGCCGAGATACTTGACCGCTCCATTAGTGGAATGCTCGACGAACTACAGCCAAATTTGCTTGAAGAAGATTTGACCCGCAGGGTGGATTTTGGACATACTTTTAGCTACGGGCTGGAGACTCATCCTGAAGCTCATTTGTTACACGGCGAGGCGGTCTTGCTCGATATTGTCCTCTCCACACTGATTTCCAGGGGGCGGGAACTGATGACCGCCGAGGAAGCCGGCAGAATATTCAGCCTGATTGACGCCCTGGGAATTATGTTGGACACGACGGTTCTTGACCCGCACCTTCTCTGGATTTCATTACAGGAGCGTACTTATCATCGCGATGGGCTCCAAAGAGTTCCATTGCCACATGGGATAGGAAGATGCGTGTTTGTGAACAATGTTACCTCAGACGAAATAGAATCTGCCGTCAGATTGCTGGAAGAATGGATTGGCATCGGAAATGGCATCATTTGAAAATGTGGACAAGCAGGAAATAGACAAGTTCGAAAGGGTCGCTCAAATTTGGTGGGACCCTGACGGCGAGATGGGAACCCTCCATACAATAAACCCATTGCGCACGGACTTCGCCCTGGAAGATCTCACGGCGCGAAATCCGCGAATTTTGGATGTGGGTTGCGGAGGCGGCATCTTGTCCGAGGCGCTTGCCAAAACCGGCGCACAAGTGACCGGGATTGATTTATCGCAGGCTGCCATTCAGGTTGCGCTCCATCATGCCCAGACGCAGGGACTGGAGATAGATTATCGCTATGTCAGCGTCGAGGCGGTGGTGCGGGAACATCCCGGCAGTTTCGATGTAGTGACGTGCATGGAAATGTTGGAGCATGTTCCTGAGCCTGCCAAAATTGTAGCGGCTTGCAGTCGGGCGCTAAGACCCGGCGGGCGCGCGGTTTTTTCCACGATCAACCGCACGCCGAAAGCCTTCGTGTTCGCCATCCTGGGTGGTGAATATATTTTGCACCTTCTGCCTAAGGGAACCCATACCTATCGGAAGCTAATTCGTCCGCGAGAGTTGAAAAGCTGGGCAGAAGAAAACAGTCTCGAATTTGCAGGTCTTTCCAGCCTGATGTATAACCCCCTGTCCCGCAAGTTCAAGGTCGCCGAAGGCAAAGAAGATGTAAATTACATGGCGCGCTTCATCAAAAAGACCTAGATTCGGATGGAGGTGTTGCGTATGAAACCCTATTTTGCCTTGTCGAGAACAACTCACGGTGTGCTGGATATTGCCGCACCCGCGTTCTGTGCTTTATTGTGGCTGGGTGGCTTTCCCCAGTTCCCGAAGATTCTATTGTCTCTGGTTACTGCGTTCGCCGCTTATACTGCAATCTATGCTCTGAACGACTTGGTCGGCATGAGATTTGACCGCGAGAAATTCGCCGGCTCCGGAATTAATCCCGGATATTCTGTCGAGGCTTCAGCGCAGCGCTATCCTTTGGCACAAAGCCTGCTAAGCCTCCGGAGTGGCCTGCTTTGGATGGGAGCCTGGTTCGCCCTCGCCCTTCTGGGGTCTTATCTGCTCAACCCCGCCATCCTCGTGATCCTGCTTGCCGCCGCCGCTCTGGAGATAGTATATTGCCTGCTGCTGAAGGTCACCTACTGGAGGACGCTCGTCAGTGGACTGGTCAAGACCAGCGGGCCGATTGCGGCCGTTTTCGTCCTCGATCAGAGACCTTCTCCCTATTTCTTGCTGCTGCTGTTTCTGTGGTTGTTCTTCTGGGAGATTGGCGGTCAAAACATACCGGCTGACTGGAACGACACTGCAGAGGACAGGCGTGTTGATGCGAAAACGATCCCCATCCGGTTTGGGTTTGAAAAAGCCGGTCTCATCGTCGTCTTCGCCCTGACTCTTACCGTCATCGCCAGTGGTTTCCTGCCGTTGATCTCCCCCGCCCGCCTGGGGCTGCTTTATGTGATTGCGAGTCTGCTCCTCGGATATTTCCTGCTGTTGAGGCCGGGATTTCAGCTTTATCGATTTAAGGAAGGCAGCCTTGCGGCCCGCCTGTTCGACAGGGCCAGCTATTACCCGTTGGCAAATTTCGCGTTGATATCCCTGTTCCTTGTGGCCGATAAGCTCCTGGGCGCCTGAATCAACAGCGGATTCCTGCTGCCACTTCTCCCGCGCTGTCTGTCCGCCCATGTGTCTCCCGACAGCCGCTCCAGGCCAACCGGCAGCATTTCTGGCCTTTCATGACAATTGATCGCGCCCTATGCTTCAGCCCACAGGTCGCTTCTAGGGTGCCCGGTAGGACAGCAAGATCTTCGATTGGCAATCGTAAAGGTAGCGGACGCCGCCGCCAGCATGTGCCTTGATCCAGGTTTCGAGTTCAGGTATCCGGGCTGGAGGTGCGATCACGATCTGCCCTGACACAAGATTTAAGCTGTCGGCGGGACTGGGGAAATTGATGATCGGTCGGCTTTGATCCAGGTAATCCACCGATGCATGGGAACCATAGAAGTAAATTTGGTCGCTTAGCAGGAAGATGGCCGGCTCATTCGGAATCGTCCGCACATAATTCCCCAAATAAGAAGCAAATCGGCCCACGGGATCAACCCCGTAGCGACATTGACCTGCGAAATCAACCCAGTACGTCCACATGTTGGATACGATCAGACTCAACATGATGAGCCCGGTTGCGACTGTGTAGGCCGATCTGGATGTTTTCCAGCCGATGCCAAACGCCTGCATCAGGCCGTCAATGCCAATTGCAGCCATCAATGCCGCTGCGGGTAGGGCCATTAACATGCGATAGGAATCTGCCGATGGTGGTAAGGCAAAGAATCCAATGGCCAGCGTCAGTCCCCAGAAATAACCGTTCAACAAGAGATAGCCGGGAGACCGGGTTTTCCAGAGACACACGCCGAGCCCAAGGAGGAACATCACCGCCGATATGAGCGTCAGCATCGGTACCGATGAACCGTAGAAGTCAATCGCCGGGTAGTAGATCAGCGATAGGAAGGCATGGACTGCGCGCTCGCCCAATATCTGAAAGGCGCTATGCCCCGTAGCCGCCACGGTTTGAGTGAGCCAGCCGGATTGAAATGTGCCATCAGTCATCAGCCGATCAAAGAATTGGTTCGGATTCTCGAAACCATAGAATGCCTGTGGCAAAACCACGATGAAGAAGCCGCCCCAAAAGACAGCCACCTGACGGAGAGCCGGTTTAAGCCACGACCGCAACAAGATGAACGCGATAACCATGTAAACCAGGATCAAGGGTGCCACGATCTGAGCCGTCAAATAGATCGAAAGATGGAACGCCAGGATCATCCCCCCTAACGCTGCCCGCCAGGAGCTGCGTCGCTGCAAAGCGGTAAAGAGAAAGTACATTTCAAGCGGCACGAGCCAGGTGTCATGGATATACGCCACTGATCCAATTCGGCTGAAATGGAGCTGCGTGTGGCAGAAGGCCAGGATGACTGCAGCGACAAGAGCCGTTCGATGTCCGGCAATTTGGCGCCCCAACAAATATAGCGCCGGAATGGCCAGGGTGCCGCTGATGGCAGGGAGCAGCCGCATCGCCAAAGCCGTCGGACCGAATATCCTGATCAAGACATTGACTATTTGTAGATATGTCGCTCCAATATTTTCCCACATCGCGAACGGGTTGCTCAAGGACCCGCTAATTGTCGCCTGGGCTACCAGCCCCGTCCTGCCCTCGTCTCCATCGATCACACGCGGAATACTGCCGAGCAGGTAAAACCGCAGGAATGCTGCGATCGCCGTTACCAATAATAATGCAAGGATTGCATTTCGATGTTGCTTTAGCCATTCCTGGAGGCGTTCCCAGGTAAAGACACCTCGGGAGAAAGCGGCTGCGTAACAGAACGCACTCATAAGCCACAAGCTGATTACTGGGATATAGTTCACGCGCGCAAACGTTTGGAAGCATGCCAGAGAAAAAGTTGTCAGCAATGACAGCAGGATTGCTCCGCCAATCCAGCCCAGGGATCTTCCCTGCGGGATACGCGCAAACAGGGCCTGGATACGCGGTGAAGGATGGAATGCCAGGCTCCACACGAAGATAACGACACCGGCCACGCTCAGCCAGTTAAAAGGCGGAAATACCTTACCGCTGGTAATGGGTGAAGGATATGATAGCAACTGGCCGATTATGACCAGGAGCGCGCCGACAACCGCCGCGAAACCACGTACACGCCGGTCACCAACCGAGACTCCAGGCTCTAATTCACTCATTCAATCTCTCCAGCATTACGGGACTTGCTTGAAGGCGCGGACATTGAACTACCCATGCGAGTAGGTACCATCTCTACTCATATTGTGGAAAATGAACGGCAGCAGGGATTGTTATTATATGCACGGAAGTTTGCCGTCCGGATAAGTGCAATTATTCCTTAATGATTAACTACGCGAACTCCAACCCCATCGGTTCTCGAACTCTTCCGTCGCGGCCCCCCCGTTTCCTGCGATGAGTTCTTGGGCATGCCTGACAGGGCCGGATGGAAACAATGCAGAACAAAAACATTGTCCTCCCGCCCCAACGGGAATAAACTCAGGCCATGAACGATAGTCTTTCCTTCGACCGCGCTGCGGATTTCTACGACAGTACTCGTCGCTTTCCAGAACCCGTCGCCAGGCAGGGGGTGCAGGCCATTCTCGATCGGGCCGGGCCCGGCGCTGTCATCCTCGACGTGGGTACGGGGACGGGCCGGGTCAGCGTGCCCTTGTTGAATCGCGGCGCCAATGTGATTGGCTGTGACCTATCTCCAAGGATGATGGCCGTGTTGCGCACGAAGTTTCCCAGGGCGCGGCTGGCCGAGGCGGACGCTAGTCTTCTGCCATTTCCGGCAAATCATTTTGACGCCTTGCTCACCTGCCATGTCATGCACTTGGTCGGCCCCTGGCGAGCCGCGCTGCGTGAATACCGTCGTGTGTTGAAACATGGCGGCGTCTATATCAATGCCCGCACCGAAGATGTCGGGGAAGCGTCGATCGAAGACCGCCTGAGGGATTTCTGGGAGAGCCGGGTCGCGGCCTACGGAGCTAGTTCGAAGCGTCCCGGCGTCCAGAACGAAAAGGAATTCCGCGCGGCATTAATCGAGATGGGGGCGGTCGTGGACCATGTTCAAGTGGTGCGGTATTCCCGTTCCCATTCAGTTCGGCACGTCATCGACGAGATTGCACGTCGCACGAACTCGCCTACATGGGGAATCCCCGATGACGTTCTGGTGGCCACTGTTCGCGAGCTGCATCAATGGGCGGAACGCGAGTACGGATCTGATTACCTCGAAAAGACTTTCAAGGAGGAAATCAGTCTTCGCCCTGGATCTTGCCCGCTTTGACGGCGCAGAAAAGCAGGCTTCACATCAGTAGTCTTTACCGGGATGCAAAGGCGTCCGATCGGTTCTCACCGAGCGTTCCATCGGTATCTTAATGTCCTTTTAGCTGCTTCTCAGAACCCGTCGCAATGAGGCATGCTACTTCACGACGCGATAGGCCAGGTGTGTCACACCGGGGGCCTTGACCGCTCGCATGCATTCCAGTTCGATTGACTTCGTTCCCAGATGATCGAACAACCGGACGCCGCTTCCCAGCAAGATGGGGGCCACATCCACATGTATTTCGTCCATGAGGCCCGCCTGCAGGCACTGCTGTAGGATGCTCGCCGTGCAGACCACGACGTCTTTATCCCCTGCGGCTCCCTTGGCCTGACGAATGGCGTTTTCAACGCCATCGGTAACAAAGGTGAACGGCGATCCCGGTTTGACCCATTCCGCTACAACCGTATGGGTCACAATGAAACAGGGCGAGCCAGGTGGATGGCCGCCCCACGCCCCGGCGATATCGAAGGTTCGGCGTCCCCACACGCCTGCCCCGTAGGATGCCATCGCCTCCTTCATGATTTCCGCGCTCTGGGATGATACCTTGAGGACCATCTTGCCATCCGAAATGGGAATCTCCGTGTCGCCGCTGAAATACCATTTAAAGAGCCGGTCACCGCCATCGCCCAGGCTGTTCTCAGGGCTATCGTTCGGCCCGGCGACGAATCCGTCCAGCGACATGCTAATGTTAAAAGTGACTTTTCCCATGGTAGTCTCCGTTCCTTCATCCTTGGTGCCGTATGCAGGCTTTTCCGGGCCGCCATCCTCAAAAGCTCTCAAGGCCTTGCTGCTCAACATCGAATATCGCATGTCGAATATCGACTATCGAACATCTCCCGTCAAATACCATTCACCGCTGAATGCAATCATCAATCAGCAATCTACCCATCCCAAATTCACGGCTCAAACGTGAAGTGGATTCCCTTGATTCCTGTCGGCGGGTCAACAGTCAGCAGGCTTGCAGAAAACGAGCTGCATTGCCCGTGGTTCAGCATGGTCCCGCTTGCATCCACCAGCGTCACGTACCATACCATATCGCCGGCCCGTTCCCGCGGGATGTCCAATGTGATCGATGTGCCTTGTGTTTGGCCCGATGCCACGAGGGCCGTGTAATTGTCCCCCGCGCCATACACCGAGACGTCATAGTAGACGCTCTCGGGAAACTTGTTCGTATCCGGCCAGCTGAAGGTCACGCTTGAACCCGTCACGGTCTCGCCCTGACCGGGATGTACATCGTCCGCAGAGAAGCATTGAATCTTGGGATACACACCGCCTGGATTCGCCTGTGAGGACCCCGGCGATCCTTCTACGCTTATGTCGTCACAATAGACTGGCGATAGGTTTCCATGTTCATCCTGAAACTGAGCGCTCACGTAAAATCCGACCCAGTTGGTGGATACGGCCGCCGGGAAGGTCTTTGATGCCATGAAGGGCCCCCAATCCGCATCTTCCATCTTGGCCTCGGAGGCGCACGCCGACGCAGGCATCACTCGCATCTTCGTCACTTTTCCCGCCGGGCTCGTGGCCGCGAAATCGGCTCGTACTTGGACCGTGGCCCCCGCCACGCCGGCGATACAACATCTCCCCTCTTCCAGTTTCACGGATCCTGTCAGCGGAAACCTCGGATTTGCTGCCGTGACCGGTGCCGGTGTGACGCCCGCCGGTTCTGACGCTTGCACCGTTGCAATCGCTGTTGCCGCTGCTGTTTCCGCCGCAGGCGTCCCGCACGCTGCCAGCAGAACCAGGAGCCCGGCTGTCGCAAGCACCTGCCGCAAAGACCTCTGATTTTTCATGAAGGTTTCCTTCTCTATGACTTCTGCCGGCATTCACTCCAGACTACCCGGACTGCGGGCCGCCTCGCCTGGTCGCCAATAACTACACCATGCACACGGTTCTTGCATTGGTCATTGTAATCCTCTCCCAAACGGGTGCGACCGCCTGCGCCCGGCAACTCGTAGGGGCGAGTCATGACTCGCCCTCTGGCCCGCAGGGCCAGTCTTCTCATTGCCGCGGCGCTCCACGGTTCAGACGCTCGTACCTGAGCAGCGTAGTTCCACCGGCAAACGTCTGCGTCTCCAGCAGCTTCAATTCGATTTTGTCCGGCACTGCTTGAAACATGGGCTTGCCTCCTCCCAGAATGAGCGGGCATACGTAGAGCCAGTACTCGTCGATCAATCCCAGTCGAGTAAAGCTCGATGCCAATCCCGGGCCGCCGACGGACATGTATCGGCCCGGCTGTCGCTTGAGCCTCTCCACCTCGTCAACAATGTCTCCACGCACCAGCCTTGAATTCCATGCAACCCGGTCCAGCGTCTTCGAAAATACGACCTTGGGTTTGTTCTTCCAAATCTTGGCATACTCAGCCTGCTGCGCCGGCGCTGACGGGTTTTCGTCCACGGGTGGCCAGTCTCTTGCCATCAATTCGTACAGCCGGCGTCCGTAGAGATGCGCCTCGATCGCGGCCTCCCGATCGTTAAAATGTTGGTGCAACTCCTCGCTGGGAACGGTCCAGTCGATGCGTCCGTCCGCCGATTCGATGAAGCCGTCCAGTGACACTGTCATCGTGTACATCACCTTGCGCATTTCATAACTCCTTTACTTTGAGTATACACAATCCCTCGCACAGGTGCCCCGGGCGCTCGCGGCCCGGCTGCCGTTTCTAAGAGAGTGTCGCTTGGGTCCTGCCCGACTTCGTTTTTGTAGACGGATTTTACGAGTGACAGGGAAAGAAGCGGATTTGTTTCTGGATTTCTTTCGTGAAAATCCGGTCATCGGCGTACAAGAAAGCCTTCAAGAAAGTGTCTCTAAGCTTGAGAGCGAGCGCAAATAGCCCGCTGCTCAAACCGATTCATAGGTACACGCCCGGATATATCCTGCGACCTCGTCTCAACTTGATCAACGACGTCCCAATGTTTAGACGTTTTCCGTTGAAAAAAGGTTATCAATTTCGAATATCCCTTGGAAGATCCTTTATCAGGGGTTTCTCAAAGTCGATGGCCGAAGCCCGATTGTTTTGAAGAAAAGCATCACTTTTTCGCCAACTCCCCGCCCCATTTTTCGGGCGGGGCCGGGGGTGGGCGCGGGCTTGAAAGAAACCAGACTTTGAGAAGGCTATGAATCCTCTATCTAAAGCTATTGACAAGCTCATCGAAGTGGCATACAATAATATCAATAATACAATGATACAATCCGTCTTTGATACATAGGAGCTACCGGATGTGAACCCCCTCACCGGGAAGATCAAGCTTGATTTTCGGTCTAACGAGCCGATTTACCTCCAGATCGCCCGTCAGGTTGAACAACTCGTAGCCAAAGGCGACCTGAAGCTGGGCGACCAGCTCCCCACCGTGCGCGAATTGGCGACCGAACTGCGCATCAACTTCAACACCGTGGGCCGGGCCTATCGCGTTCTGGATGAAACCCGTCTGATCTCCACTCAACGCGGTCGAGGCACCTATATCTGGGAGGAACCGACCGCCGATACGATGAATCAACTCAAAAAGAAAAGCCTGGAAGAACTGGCTCGAACCTATCAGAGTGGCAGCAGCCAGTTGGGCTACAACCTGGATGACGCTATCGAAGAATTGAAACGCATTCAATCAACCGATCCGGCAGCCGGCCGGCGGAGTCAACCGGACGACAAGAAATAGTGAGGAAGAATGATGACCTTGATGCAAGCTGCACAGCAGAAGAAAGATGACCAGAACCAACCGCAACCCAGGAGTCGGCGGGAAAAGCCCGTTGACAATATGCATATCAGCCCGATCGCGGGGTTCATCTCCGCGCTGGCGTTCATTGCCGCAATCGTAGGAGCAAATATCCTGGATAATGCGCATGCGGGTGACACGCTCACCGGGGCTTGGGTGATCGTGTTCATGCTCTTCGGCTTCTACATCCTCTTCGCCCTCAAGGTGGCTCAGCAATGGGAAAAAGCCGTGGTGCTGCGCCTGGGCAACTTTCGCGGGCTGCGCGGACCGGGGATGTTCTGGATCGTACCGATCATCGACTCCACCACGACATGGATCGACCACCGCGTGATGGTCACGCCCTTCAATGCCGAAAAGACGCTGACCAAGGACACCGTCCCGGTGGACGTGGATGCGGTGTTGTTCTGGTCGATCTGGGATGCCGAGAAGGCGGCGCTGGAGGTGCAGGATTACCGCGGCGCGATCTCCTGGGCGGCGCAAACGGCGCTGCGCGAGATCATCGGGCAGATGACCCTGGCGGACATCCTGGTGGGCCGGGCCAAGATGGACGCGGATTTGCAGAAGATCATCGACGAACGCACCACGCCCTGGGGCATCTCCGTTCAGTCCGTGGAAATCCGAGACGTGATCATCCCGCAGGGCCTGGAAGACGCCATGTCGCAGCAGGCGCAGGCCGAGCGCGAACGGCAGTCGCGGGTCATCCTGGGCGAGGCCGAAATGCAGGTGGCGGGCAGTTTCGCGGAAGCCTCCAAGGCCTACGTGGACAACCCGACCGCCCTGCACCTGCGGGCCATGAACATGCTGTTCGAAGGGCTGAAGGAGAAAGGCGCGCTGGTGATCGTGCCATCCAGCGCAGTCGATACGATGAACCTGGGCGGGATGAGCGGGATGGTCTCGCTGGCGCAGCAAAACCAGCCGAGGAAACCCGAGCAATAAGCGTTAGGGCACAATCATATTGGCCCTAACTTTTTGAATTGGATCACAAGAAAGGTGCGTCATGCACCAATATGGTATTCCCAGTCCCTACGTAGGTACTGAGGCACTAGTATTAGCGGCAGTGCTTTTTATCATCGCGGCTGTTCTGGTGTATTTGGGAACCAGGCTACATCATCCCATTGGAGTCCAAAAAACAGGGACGACTGCCGGTATTCTTCTTGGTGTGATTTGGATCATCTCTTATCTTGCACTGGCGAACGCCGGCCTCCTCTATTACGTCACAGCGGCTCAGCAATTTGGAAACGTCACGCCACCAACTGACCCGATTAGCCCGATTACCGGTCTATGTGCATTGGCTACCTTTATCGGAATCGCATTCCTGGGCAGGCATCATGGGCTGAAGGCTGCTCTGGCCAGCGCGATCCTCGGCACGATTGCCGCGCCGATGCTCTTCGAGCTCCCATTCGACCTCATCACAATAGGGAAAACACATTCTCCCGAACCGGCCGTATTATTCAGTTTGATTGTTTTCTTCCCTCTGCTCATTTGGGAAATCTCGAGCTTCGCTCTCTTGACGTGGTCGCCTTTGATGAGAATATCGAAGTACACCTTGTTGTCTTTGGGAGGGATGTTCTTTGTGTTCGCTGTTTGGGCTTTGTTCGGTTTCTACCTACCCTTCCACCCCAATCCCATTTGCTCTGAACGCGCTGTCAAAGGTTCTGAGTTTCGCCGCAGCCGTTACGCTTTTTCTTCCGCGGGATAGGATTGCCTCAAATCCACCATCCGGACCGGCGTGAAATCATTGGCGCAGCAGAACCAGCCGAAGAAATCCGGGCAACAAGGGGGCACAATATATTGTGACCCCGTTTTTTGAATTGGATCACAAGAAAGGTACTTCATGCCGCAATATGGTACGTGGACTCCTTACGCCGGCGCTGAGGCACTACGACTGGCCCTGGCGCTGTTCGTGATCGCGATCGCGCTGGCGTTCTTCGCGGTCCGGCTGCGTAGCCCGCTCCAACCCCGAAAGACTGGCAGGTTCGCGGGCGGCGTGCTCGCCATAATGTGGCTGGTCTCGATCGAGACCTTTGGGATGAACGGCACCGTTTACTATGAGGCGCTGATCAAAGCAGTTGGCGAATTCACGCCTCCGTCCAGCCCGATCACACCAATTACGGCGCTTTCCGGCCTGATCGGCTTCATCGCCATCCTGGTTCTGGCGCGGCGCAGTGGATGGAAAGCGGCGCTCGGCGGGGCCATCGTGGGGATGCTGGCGGCTCCGATGATCTTCGAGCTGCCGTTCGACCTGATCGTGATGGGCCGCATCTACCCAACGCCTCCAACACCCGTGGCAGTGTACACTCAACTCTATTTCATGCCACTTTTCTTGATCGCACTTTCCAGCTTCGCGCTGCTGACCATCTCGCCTCTGATCAAGCTCTCGCGCTGGACGCTGTTCTGTCTAGCAGGCATGTTCCTTGTGTTCGCCGTCTGGGCGCTGTTCGGCTTCGCGTACCCCTCCCAACCGATCCTCCTGGTGCTAAATGCGACCGGGAAGGTCCTGGCCTTCGCCGCAGCCGTCACACTTTTTCTTCCGCTGAATAGAATAGCATCAAATCCACCGTCCGGACAGGCGTGAAATCATTGGCGAACCCGCAATGAAACCGGTGGAGTACGTCCGGTTTTATTTTTCACCCTCGGGATAATATGATTATTGGATAATGGATATGATACAAAATACACGCACAACAGCGATAGCAGTGTCGCACCTCAAAAAGGCCTACGGCGACGTCAAGGCAGTGGATGACATCTCGTTCGAGGTGAACGAAGGCGAATTATTCGGAATGCATCACCGGCTTGCGAATCCCTGACTCAGGCGCTATTTCTTCTTCCTCGCCTTTATCTCCGCCTTCTTCAGGTTCTCCGCAACTCGGAATTTCACAACTTTGCTGATCAAGGTCATCGGCAGCGGTTTATCTATCGGGAATTGCACCGCCCCTTTTGTGCTCCGGTAGATGGCTAGTTCATCCCTGAATGCCTCAATGCCGCTCGGCGTCGGATAGAACCCAATGTGATCCTTCAGCGAGGCAAAATACACTAAATTCCCCTCCTGGGCAAATGCAGGCATTTGATAGCTGATCTTTTCCTCCGCCTGCGGCGCAGCCTTCCGGATCGTTTCCCTTAATTCTTTCAATATCTTTTGTCGATCTCTGGGGAGAGTCGCAATATACTCATCGATTGTTGCAAAGCCGCGTTTATTCTTTTCCATGACTTCTCCTATTTTGGCGGTTCTTGGCCGGGGCTGCTCGTTGGCCTGCTCCCGTGCCGTACCTCTTTATAATCCCCATTATACAGAAGTTGCCTGGCTCAAAGCGAACGCTGAAGATTATGACTAAGAGAGTGTTTCCTAAATTAATCTTGACCTTCTCTCAATGCGGCAAGAATTGCTCCCGGACACGGATTTCACGGGAAACACAGAATTTTTGAAGCTTTCTCCGTGTAAATCCGGAAATCCGTGGAATCCGTGTACGGAAAGCGTCTTTAAGAAACAGTCTCCAAAGTGAAATATGTTTATCGGATCACGGCAGACATTATTGCCGGTTATCTTTCCGGGAATGATTACACGTGACGCCATTACGGGAAAACAGTAGACTTAGCCCTCAGATAATGGGCATCGCGTTCTGGAACAGTGAGCTGGCAAGGGCTTGAGTGATCTTCGATGCAATTGTAGTCCGAGGATAAAATGACAAAAACTGTTGTGATAACCGGGAGCACGCGTGGAATTGGGTTCGGCATGGCACGTGCATTCCTGGCGCGTGGTTGCTCAGTAATGATCAGTGGAAGAAAAGATGAGAGCGTGGTTCCTGCGCTCGCGGCTTTGCGCCAGGAGTATCCTGATGACCGCGTTTTCGGGCATGCCTGCGACGTCCGGGAACCTCCTCAGTTGGAATCGTTGTGGCGCGAGAGTGTGGCGAAATTTGGCCGCCTGGATATCTGGATCAATAATGCCGGCGTGACCGGCGAACGGCAAATGATCCTGGAGTGTCCGCCCGAACAAGCAGAAAGTGTCGTCAGGACAAACGTCCTGGGCGTCATCTACGGATCGCAAGTCGCCGCACGCGGCATGATCGAACAGGGATACGGCAGCATCTACAACATGGAGGGCATGGGCAGCGACGGCAGGTCCCACGTCGGCCTGACCTTCTACGGCACGACCAAGTATGCGGTGTGTTACTTTACGAGATGCTTGGCGAAAGAGATGGCGAACGGTTCTGTGGTCGTCGGCGCGCTGCGGCCTGGAATGGTGGTAACAGACCTGATTACGAGGCCGTATGACGGTCGCCCCGAAGACTGGGAACACGCCAAACGTATCTTCAACATCATCGCGGACCCGGTGCAAGTGGTCGCGCCCTGGTTGGTGGATCGGATGCTGAGGAACAGCAGAAATGGCGTACATTTATCAAGGGCTTCGGCGTGGAGAATGTTCTTCAGGTTGATCGCGCAGCCGTTCGTCCACCGGGATCTATTCAAGCAGGAAGCATTACCGTAGAGCAATACAAAAGGCTGTGGGGCTTTCCCGTGACGGTTGGAGGACGATCGGCCCCGCGGCTGACCGTGGGGGAATCGCATTCTCCATGGCAACCCACCCAGGTACACGAGTCGTGACGCCTTCGTGTTTTTTGCGCTCGTGCATTTATGCCCTGCGATTCACGAGCCACACGCCCAGGATAATCACCGCCCCGCCGAACAGGACCAGCAGCGTGATGGATTCATTGAGCATAAATGAGGCCAGCATTGTGGTGACCAGCGGTTCGAAGTTGATGAACACGCCCGCCCGCGAAGCCGGAAGGGCCTGGAGCGCGTCGTACCACGAAACGTACGCCAGGCCGGAGCCGAAGATGCCCAGCATAAGGATTGCTGCCCAGCCTTTGGGTGTGAGGTTTGGGATTTCGTTTACTCCAGGACCAAAGCCGAAGATCCACACGGTGATGAACAGCCAGCCGAGCAGCATCACGTAGAACATCATGCGGGCCGCGGGATGCCGGGCGAGTTCGCCTCGGGAGAGCACGGTGAAAATCGCAAAGGTCACAGCGCTGGCTAGCACCAGCGCCTCGCCGATAACGCCTTCCTGGCCGGTGAAGAGCGCACCCAGGTGCCCCTTGCTCACGATCAGCAGCACACCGAACGCGGCAGCCGCGATCCCCCCCGCTTGAATGCGGGACAGTTTTTCTTTCAGGGCCAGCCAGCCCAGGATGGCGATGAAGATCGGGGTGGTGGCCACGATCCATGCGGTGGTGGTCGCCTGCGCCGTTTTCAATCCGTTGACCTGAAGCCACTGAAAAGCGGCCACGCCAATAAAGCCCAGCAGGCTGAAATACATCCACTCCCCTTTCGTGGGAATGGCGAATTGTCTCCGCATCGTGACGGTGGCGCCCAGAACGACCACCCCCATCCCGAATCTCATCCATACCACGGTGGCCGGAGAGACTTCCTGCAGGGCCATCTTGGTCGCGATAAATGTGGCGCCCCACACGGTAACGGTGAAGATCGCTTCGAGATACGGAATGAGTTTGGATTTGGGCATGATTGAAAGTACCTATTCCCGCCAGAACGTTTTATTTCTTGCGGCACCCGGCAGCTCGTAGGCAACTCGTAGGGACGAGTGACAACTCGCCCGCTGACTCGCCCGCTGGCCTGCACTGCCGCTCTACCCCGAGACGCCGCCCGCCATCCTCACCCAACGATCAACCCTGCAACCATAATAGCAGTGCAGACAGCGTGAAACCATCCTTGACAACCTTGTCCTCGATCATTCGCCTCACCTCATCTCTCGTGAACCATCGAATCTCGGTCACTTCGTTCTTATCGAAATCCTGTTGCTGCTGTACGGCCCTGCACCGCGCCAAATGGAAAAGTATATTGGCGCTCCCTGCCATCGGGTAATAGGAGTAGATCAGCTGGTGGTTATCGGACGTATATCCGGTCTCCTCCAGTACCTCCCTTTTCGCCGCCTCCAGGATCGACTCCCCGGCTTCTATTCGGCCCGCCGGCAGTTCCCAATTCGTTTCCCCGGTTGCGTACCGGCATATTCGGGCAAAGACAATGCTCCCCGAATCGTTTTCCACGATGGCGGCAACCGCCGCGTGCGGGAAATCCACCAGATGAAAATCATCGATCACCAGCCCATTCGGAAATTTCACCTTGTCACGGTAAAGGTTTACCCACGCGCTTTGATAAATGACGTTTCTCGACAATCGCTCTGGTTTCATGCGACTCCCTTGCTGAAGATTTTGCTGCGATGCTCATCTGTGCCAGCTAATATACCACCGCCGCTGCGTGCGGTCCTCGAGCGGGGAAACCTCTGCTTCCGAACCCTGTCAAGACCTCCGAAGCCGTTGTTTGGACCGGGAATCTCCCCTTTTTCCTGAAACTGTGTAAGCAGAGTAACGCTATGGAAGCAATGGAATCCTCAACACATTGACACTAGAACATCTGTTCTCTATAATACATGTGTCGCAATAACGTCAGGAGAATACCCTGAAGATCAACATGGCCGGGTGTTCTTCCCAATCCTCAATCATCAATCACCAATCTGCAATCGAAAATCCCCGGAGGTCCCATGCCTGCACCCAAAGGTAACCAAAATCGCCTCAAATACGGAATCTTTTCAAAGCAAATTCCCGCTCACGCCGACGAACAGCTCGGCTCCATGCCCTCCGACGGGAACCAGATCGAGCTGGACTTGGCCCGCCTTCGCCTGAAGGAGGTCATCCTCAAACAGGCCGCGGCTTCGCCCGAACAGTGGATCCAATACGAAAAGATCATTACCCGCTATATCTCGGTCATTGCCTCTCTCACGCACAGCAACGCTCTCCTCGGTCGGGATGGCAAGGAGAGCTTCGTGACAGTGATGGAAATGATCAATCAGGTCAATGAGGATCAGCATGTCAAATAACAGATCTCCCGCCGCACGGCGGAAACTGCTGCAAAAGCTGCCCCGCAGTGAGCGCCGCGAGCTTCGTACCAAGGTCGCCGCCATCAAAGGGTTCGCACGTGGCTTTGTTGGCATCCAGCTTCGCCCCTACCAGATTGAGGCCGCAGACGCCGTTGTGAAATCCGTTCTTGCTCGCGACGGCAACAGTTTCGTAATTATGTTTGCCCGTCAGTCCGGCAAGGATGAACTGCTGGCGAACTTGATTCTTTTCATTCTTGCACGCCTGGGTGGGCGCGGCACGTCGATTGTTTGCGCTCAACCGACCTTTCGTCCGCAGACTGTCAACGCTATGGAACGCCTCCGGGCGCGTGCCGCGCCTCGGCCCTTTTTCAGCGGCGGCGATTTTCATCAGAGATATGGTTACATCTTTCGCTTTCTTGCGTCGCGTGTCTCGTACTTTTCCGCCGATCCCTCGGCCCATGTCGTCGGTCCCACCGCGGATCGTCTATTGATTATCAATGAAGCCCAGGACGTGGACAAGAACGTCTATGACCGTCGCTTCGCCCCCATGGCCGCGGCCGGCAATGCCACCCGCGTGTTTTCCGGGACAGCCTGGACATGCGACACGCTTCTCGAACGCGAGAAGCTCGCGGCCCTTGAGATGGAGAAACGCGATGGCCTTCGCCGCCTCTTCATCGTGGATGCGGACCAGGTTGCCCGCCATAACGAGCTCTATGGCGTCTTTGTACAGAACGAAATTCGCAAGCTCGGCCGTGATCACCCACTGGTTCGCACGCAGTACTTTTGCGAAAACCTCGACGCCCAATCCGGCATGTTCACCGCCGCCCACCGCTCCCTGATGCAGGGCGATCAGCCGCCAACGGCTGTGCCGCAACCGTCGATAAGCTATGTCTTTCTGCTCGATGTCGCCGGTCAGGAAGAGTCCAGCCTGTCCATTCGCGGCGAAAAATTTTTATTGAACGCGGCACGTGATGCTGTAACATTGCGCATAGCTTCAGTGGATTTGAGCACCCTGCCCACCCTCCAGGCCCCCACCTATCGGGTCGTTCACACCCTTCAGTGGACCGGCGCCAACCACTCGACGATCTACGGTCAGCTCAAAGATCTTGGCGAAACTTGGCGGCCGCTTTATATCGTTATCGATGCCACAGGTGTCGGTGAGGGATTGTGGTCCTTCCTTGACAAGGCCTTCCCGACCCGCGTCATCCCGGTCAAATTTACGCAGCAGACCAAGAGCGAGTTGGGCTATGGCTTCCTGGCCATCATCAATACCGGCCGCTTCAGGGATTGCACTACCGACAACCGCCAACTGTCAACTATCAACCGTCAATATGCCGCCTGCGAGTCGGAGATCCTCATCGGCCCCGCCAAGACCATGCGTTGGGGCGTGCCCGAGGGCCGTCGTGACGAAGACGGTCACCTGATCCATGACGACATCCCCGTCACCGATTCCCTCACTGCCGTCCTCGACCGCCTCCAGTGGACCAGCCATTCCGAGACTCTCATCGTTCAGGCCCACGATCCCCTCGACGAAATGTCCCGGTTCAAACCGTGAGGCGGGGTACGGACTAATTTCTGGGATGCCCGTGCAGAAATTAAAGAAAACAGGACCCCTGTCCGTCCGTGCAATCCGCGAAATCCGTTTGCGCCAGGCCTCTTCGGCCCACGCCTCCCGCATCTATTCTCTGTTCTCTAATGTCTCCTCCCCGTTCCCCCCAATTTCATTAATTTCAGTCTTGACTAAAATGACTGAAAGAAGTAGGATACGGCGTTTGGAGCGATCGACTGATGGCCGACCGCTGACAGTCAATTGCTGACCGCCGAAAGCTGACCTATGAAAAACACCGATCCCCCTGGCGGAAAACGCCATATACCGAAACTCACCCCTGAAGTCTTCAGGTTCATCCAGAGCATGGGCCTCTACTTCGAAAGCTACGGCATCTCCCGTATTGGCGGATTGATGCTCGGTCTCCTGATGGTCGCCCACGACCCGCTCTCGGCTGAGGAAATCGCCTCCATCTTGAAGGTTAGCCGGGCAAGTGTGTCCACCAACTTCCCCATCCTGCTTACTTCAGGGCTGGCAGCGAAGATCTCGCTGCACGGTGACCGCACCACATACTATGTCTTTCCCGAAACGGTCTGGCTGCAGGCCATGCAGGTTGGCATCCAGAGCGTAATCCAGCTCAAAGAGCTGGCGCAGCAGGGGCTGCAAGCCCTGAGCCGGAAAGATTCCGTCCGCTCACGCCTGGAGAGGACCATCGAATACGCCGACCTGCAAGCGGAGTATTTGGAGAAGATGATGGCCGACTGGCGGGGCCGACAGCAGCAGTCCGTCCGCTCGGAAAAAGGCCGGGCCCGCGTGAATTAATGCCTGATTTCGAATCGTGAAAGAATAAAAAATGAGCAACCTGATGGGTAAGACAATTCTTGGCTTCCTTGCATTGGTGCTGGTGATGGCGTTGGCCCTCTTCCTCCCGGCCGGATCTTTGAGCTTCTGGCAGGCTTGGGTCTTCCTCGGCGTTTGGTCCGTTTGCGTCATTCTGATTACCGGGTATCTGATCAAATACGATCGACGGCTGCTCGCCAGTCGCGTGGCGGCCGGGCCGGTCGCCGAGACTCAGAAATCTCAGCAGATTATTCAAAGCCTGGCCAGCTTGTGCTTCATCGGTCTGCTCATTATTCCCGGCCTGGATTTTCGGTTTCACTGGTCGTACGTACCCGAAGTTGTGAGCCTGATATCAGAAGGCTTCGTAGCCCTCGGATTTTTCATAGTATTCCTTGTCTTCCGGGAAAACAGCTTTACGAGCGCAGTCATCGAGGTGTCCAACGCGCAAAAGGTGATTTCAAGTGGTCCCTATAGCTTGGTCCGCCATCCTATGTATGCCGGCGCCGCCTTGCTGCTGATCTTTTCCTCCCCCGCCTTGGGTTCCTGGTGGGGTATCCCTTGCGCCCTCGCCCTCATACTGGTTGTGGCCATCAGATCCTTGGCCGAAGAGAAGTTCCTGGTGACCGGCTTAAGCGGCTACGCAGCCTATTGTCAGAAAGTTCATTTCCGCCTGATCCCGGGCATTTGGTAATGTTTCAACTCACATTCTTGCCCACGGCACGGTACTCTTCAAATTCTGAGGCGCCTTGGACAGATCACTTTGAAATCGAGGTGGCCCATGGCTGCAACTTCTAACGCCTCACCCTCCGGCAACCGCCAGACTCTGACTGGCATCCTCGCCCGCGCCGCGCAGATCTTCGTTGGCCTGCTGGTCGAAGCCGCCATCTTGTTCCTCGTCTCCGGGCATTTAGATTGGGCCTGGGCTTGGGTATTTATTGGCCTGTACCTGGTCAGCATCAGCGTCAACAGCGCCTTTATGCTCCGCACCAATCCGGACACGCTTGCCGAGCGCGGCCGCGCTCATCTGACTAGGGCTTGGGATAAGGTCATTAGTGCCCTCTGGACTCTCATGCAGTTCATCTCGCTCCCGCTGATCGCTGCGCTCGATGTCCGCTTCGGTTGGACGGCCAACCTTGGCCTTGAATGGCATGTGGCGGGCGGCGTGTTATTCGCTGCCGGCCTGGCTCTCTTCGGTTGGGCAATGATCACCAACGCCTACTTCTCCACGGCCGTCCGCATTCAGAGTGACCGCGGGCAGACCGTCTGCCGGACGGGTCCGTACCGCCTCGTCAGGCACCCGGGTTACTCCGGTACGCTGTTGCAATCCATAGGCATGCCGCTGCTCCTGGGCTCGTGGTGGGCGCTGATTCCCGGCCTGCTCGCCGCGGCATCTATGACCGTCCGCACCGCCTTCGAGGATCGCCTCCTCCAATCCGAACTTCCCGGCTACATGGCTTTCGCCCACGAGGTGCGCAGCCGCCTCATCCCCGGCATCTGGTGAGGTGCGTACAAACAGGGTCTTGCATCGAAAAATCTTGACGCTTTCTTGATTTTTTTTCACTAATTATTGGCTTGACTGGAACAGCAAATAGGTAGTACCATTATCAATAATAAACCGACGGTCGGTTTATATATCTGGGTGCAGGTGCAAATGGTACGAGTACTTAAAGAGGAAGAGCATAAAGCCAGAAGCGACCAAATCTTGGACATAGCCCTCCAGCTTGTCTATTCAAAAGGCTACGGCAAAATGACCGTTCAGGACATTTTGGATGAGCTTCAGATCTCAAAAGGTGCCTTCTACCACTACTTCGACTCGAAAGCGAATGTGCTGGAGGCGCTGGTCGAGCGTATGGCGGTTGAACAGGTGGTTCCACTCTTACGTGCCGTGGTTCAAGACCCTCATCTGACAGCCCTCGAAAAGCTTCAGGGGTATTTCGACACGGCTGTGCGTTGGAAGACCGGCAGGAAGTCCTTCATGCTGGAGCTGGTAAAGGTTTGGTATTCCGATGAGAACGCCCTCGTCCGCCAGAAATTGCTTGCCACAATGATCAAATACAATACGCCTTTATTCATGGAAATCATCCACCAGGGAGTCCGGGAGGGCATCTTCACCACTCCCTACCCTGAATATGCCAGCCAGATGTACATCAACTTGATCCAATCCGTGGGAGATACGTTTGCCGGGATGCTCCTATCGGAAGAAGCCAAGCCTGGCAATAGTCTGCGGCAAGCCGAAACGCTGGTTACAGCCTACAACGATGCACTGGAGCGTATGCTGGGCGCCCCGCAGGGCTCCATACATCTCATGGACATTGAGTCGCTGAAGGTATGGTTCCCGCCGGATGACACCGCGGCACTCCAAAGTAGATCTTCTTTCGAAGAAATCGGTATCCCCGGGTCCCCCAATCCGTAGAAGGTCTCATCGCACAGGTTGATAATGCTTGATGCGCGTTGCTGAGCGCGTATCACTTATCGTAATGCGCAAAATTGTCACTGATTACTGATCACTGGATACTGATAACTGATCTCTGGATACTGGTAACTGATCACTGGATACTGATAACTGGTAACTGACTGCAAAAGGAGTTTACAAATGCTGCTTTACTTTCGCCTCGCCTGGCGTAACATCTGGCGGCACCGCCGCCGCACAATGATCATCGTGCTGGCCATGGCCCTCGGCCTCGGCCTCATGATGTTCTACGACGGCCTGATGGAAGGCTTTAACCAGGCGATCTACGGCAACGCTATCCGCGTGCTTGGCGGCAACATCCAGATTCATGCGGCCGGTTATCGTGAGAAAGTCGATAGCAATCCCATGCTGCCCTTGGCCGATGATTCGCTGGTCGTGCAGACTGCTCTCTCCAACCCCAATGTTGTGGCCGCTACCCGCCGGATCAACACCGGCGGCCTGATGACCAATCATGAAGGCGCCTTCCCCATCAGCATTACCGGCATCGACCCTGAGGCCGAGGCTCCTGTAAGTCTGATCGCCTCCCACGTAACCAGCGGCAGTTTTCTGACATCCAATGCCGGTGACCAGGTACTCATCGGCAAGGGCCTGGCCGACGAAATGCAGGTGCAGGTCGGCGACCGCATCGCCATGACCGGCAGCGACGTCCACAAGCAAAACCGCCAGCGCACCGTTACGGTCACCGGCATCTACGATATCAGCCTGCCAACCTTTGAAAAGCAAAACGTCTACATTTCCTTGGGCGAGGCGCAAACCCTCTACGGTCTCCCTAATCAATCCACGGAAGTGGAGGTCATCCTGAAGAAAGTGGGTCAGGAACCAGGCGTAGTCGCCGCGCTGGCGCCCCGCTTGCCCGGTTATGAGGTCGAATCCTGGGACAAGAACTATCCAGAATTGGCAACCGCCGTGAACAACAAGAGTTTCGCCATGAATATCTTCAGCGTCATCATCCTCGTCATCGCCGGCATCGGCATCCTGAACATGCTCTTGATGGCCGTCTATGAGCGCACGCGCGAGATCGGCTTGATGGGCGCCCTTGGGTTGAAGCCCCGGCAGATCGCCGCCCTCTTCATCCTGGAGGGCACACTCATCGGTCTGGTGGGCGTGGGCGTTGGCATCGTGATCGGCCTGGCGATCAATGGCAGCTTTTCGATGGTCGGCATGGACTTTAGCGCCTACTCAGGTTTGACCGAATACATGGCCCTCATCAATGGGCGTGTCTATCCCACGCTCGGCCTGAGTAACCTCTTCACCCGCGCCATCACCGTGTTGGTTATTTCCACCCTGGCCGCCTACTTCCCGGCCCAGGAAGCCGCCCGCCGCGAACCCGCTGAGGCGCTTCATTACGTATGACGTTTCAACGTTCAAACTTTGAAACGTCGGAACCTGGAAACGACTATGACTCAACTCTTCAAAATGGCCTTTCGAAACCTTGGCCGCAACCGCCGCCGTACATTGCTTTCCGCCCTCGCTGTCGCCTTGGGTATGGCCCTCCTGCTGTTCTTCGCCTCGATACTGAACGGCGAAATGCAGGGCGCGATGGACAATACGATTCTGCTTCAGAGCGGGGATCTGCAGGTGCGGGCGGCTTCCTATAACGAGCAGAAGATGAGCCTCGATTGGAAGGACTTGATCGCCGCCCCGGCCACAGTCGCGCAGCAGATCAAGAGCATCCCGCAGGTCACCGACGCTACGCCTCGCCTGCTCGCCAGCGGCATCCTGACCCTCGGTGAGAACTCCCGCGGCGTGCAGGTGGTCGGCATGGATCCAGCCGCGCCCGCAAACCAGGTCTTCCGCAAGGGCCTTCTTTCCGGCAGCTTCATCACCGCCGACGACCGCAGCGGCATCATGATCGGCAAGCCGCTGGCCGATAAATTCCATCTGCAAGCCGGTGATCAGGTCAGTCTCCTGGTCAACCTGACCGATGGCGGCACCGACGAGCAGCCCTTCACGGTCCGCGGTATCTACACAACGAACACCTCATCCTATGACGAGAACACGGTCTTCATGCCGCTCGCCAAAGCGCAGGTCTTCACGGGTGCGCAGGATCATGCCAGTCTGATCTTCGTCCTGTTGCAGAACCGCGATCAGGCCCTGAATGTGGCCGCCGCCCTGCAATCTCCGGCCTATCAGATTCTCACTTGGCAAAAAATGAACGAGGTGATCATCCAGACCGAAGACTTTGCAAATTCATTCATGGTCATCTTCTACCTGATTGTCCTCGGCATTACGGCCACCGTGGTCACGAACACGCTGGTTATGTCGGTTTTCGAGCGCACCCGCGAGATCGGTATATTGTCCGCCATCGGCATGAAGGCCCGCCGCATCATGGCCCAATTTCTGACCGAGGCCGGCCTGATTGCCACCGGTGGCGTGATCGGCGGATTGGCCCTCGGTGCGCTTTTGGTGGGGTATTTTGCCAGGTTCGGATTCTATGTCGGCAACTACGGCATTACCGGCATGTTGCTCGGCGACTTCATCTATGCCCGCCTCACGCTGCAGGATGCTGTCAATTTGACGATCATCACGTACGTGATTACGCTGATCGCCTCCCTCTACCCGGCCGTCCTCGCCGCCCGCATGGAGCCGGTCGAAGCCCTGCACGCCCAATGAACGGGCTTGAACCCGCCTCTTTCTACTCTGCGCTCTGTTCTCTGCCCTCTGTTCTCTTCGCTCTGTTCTTTCTCAAGGAGTAAAAATGGAAGTCATGAAAGTCATCAACGCCACTCGCGATTTCAAGATCGGCGAAGTCGAGACCCGCGCCCTGCGCGGCGTGAATCTCAGCATCCAGAGCGGCGAATTCACCGCCCTGGTCGGCCCCTCCGGCTCGGGCAAGACCACACTGCTGCAGCTGATCGGCTTGCTTGACCAGCCCACCGCCGGGCAGGTGATCATCAACGGCAAGGACGTCACCGGCCTGACGCGCGATCAGCGCGCCGACCTGCGCCGCGGAGCCATCGGCTTCATCTTTCAATTCTTCGCTCTCATCCCCACTCTGACAGCGTATGAAAACATCGAGATGCCGCTGTTGCTCAATGGAGTCAAATCCGCGGAACGCCGGGCGCGCGTGCAGGAAATGCTGGAAGCGGTGGGCCTGACCGACCGGGCACATCACCGCCCCGACCAGCTCAGCGGCGGGCAGCAGCAGCGCGTCTCGGTGGCCCGCGCCCTCGCCATCCGGCCGACATTGATCCTGGCGGACGAGCCCACCGCCAACTTGGATACCGAGAACGGCCGCCAGGTGATGGAGCTGATGCAGAAGTTGAACAAGGACACCGGCACCACCTTCGTCTTCGCCACCCACGACCCGCGCGTGATCAAATATGCCAACCGCGTTGTTACTCTGCGCGATGGCCTGATCGTCGAAAACAACGGAAACGTGAAGTAGACATAAGGCCCAAGACTGTAAACTCTTAACCCTGGCCTGGAGATCAACCGCCTCCCCTCTGAAGCCCGAAATCCAACGTCTTGCGCGTATACGTCTTTACATCTCACTCCCGAGGTCACTATGAAGCACTCTCTGAAATACGCGGCATTTATCCTGGCGCTCACCCTGAATGCCTGCAGTTCGAATGCCGCTCCAACACCCATCCCTACCATCGTCCTGAGTAGCAATGCTGCCTCCACCGCTAATGCAGTAACCGCCTCCGGCGAGATCCTCCCAATGCCCAAGGCGCAGCTGAGCTTCCCGCTGACCGGCACGGTGAAAACCGTGGCAGTGAAAGCTGGAGACGCGGTTCGCCAGGGTCAGACCCTGGTCATCCTCGACAGCCTCATTTGGCAGGCCAAGGTTCAGGAAGCCGAGGCGAACCTGGCCGCTTCCCAGGCCGATGAAAAATACGCTGTTCGCGTGGGGGAGGATCAGGAACAGATCGACTCAGCGATGGCCGATGTCCAAAGCAACCAGGCTGCACTCGACGCCGCCAATGAGACGCTGGCCCAGGCAACGTTGACCGCGCCCTTCAACGGCACCGTCGCCTCCGTCGACATCAATCCGGGCGAGACAGTGACGGAAGGACAGGAAGTTGTGATGCTCGGCGAGTTGTCCAATTTCCAGGTCGAGACGACCGACCTCAGCGAACGCGATGCGCCGCAAGTGCAGGTGGGCCAGAGCGCCAGTGTCACAGTGAAAGCATTGAACGCGCAGTTTCCGGCCAGGGTCATCCAGATTCAACGTGTGTCATCGACCGTCGGCGGCGACGTAGTCTACAAAGTCACCCTTCAATTCGATCAGCAGCCTCAGGGTGTGCTGTGGGGCATGACCGCGGATGTCGCGATCCAAACCGGAAAATAGAGCATCGATCTTGGTATTTCCTCGCGCCCCATCGCAAATATGCCCGGAAAAGAACAGGTTGAGAATGAAAGCGATTTTTAGGTCAATGCTCGTTGTCGGATTGACTTTGATGGCGTTCCTGTCCGCGTGTGCGCCGGCGTCGACGGCCTCGTCGGCCCAAACCGTCGCCTCCGCGACCCCCGTGTCGGCACAGCGTACGGCATCGGCAAATACCGTCACCGCCTCTATCTCGGTCGTCCCGGCCGAGACTTCCAACCTGGCATTCGGAATCTCGGGACTCGTAAAACAAATAGACGTGAAAATGGGCGATCAGGTTCACGCCGGGCAGACCTTGATCGTGCTGGATACTCCCTCCCTGGATTCCGACCTGCAAAGCGCCCAGGCCAGAGTCAAGGCTGCTCAGGCTGACGAGGCCTTTGTCCTTGCTGGCCGCCGCCAACGCGTGGTCATTGATCGCAGGCTCGTTTGGATCGGCACCATGCCGGAGGTCAGAGCGCAGGTCGATGCCCGTCTGGAGCAGGCACAGGCCGGATTGTCTCTGGCGCAGGCAAACCTTGCCCAGGGTACACTGCTAGCGCCGTTCGACGGTACTGTCGTGTCGGTGGACGTGCAGCCGGCGGAGTTGGTCAAGGCCAATCAGGCAATTGTGACCGTCGGCGATTTGCGTCACCTGCAGGTCGAGACCACCGATTTGAGTGAACGTGACATTGCAGGCATCCGCGTCGGACAATCCGCCGCGGTACGTCTAAAAGCGTTCAGTCAGCCTCTCAGCGGCAAAGTCATTGCGATTTCACCCATGACTCAGGAATACAAGAACGACACCGTCGTCAAGGTCACCATTGAACTCGATCAGCCTCCTCAAGGCCTGCTGTGGGGCATGAGCGGCGACGTGGACATCTTCACGCAGTAGCCGGAGCCGCTTTTGGGTTTCCGCGAACCAGCCGTGCGGTCGGCAAGATCTGCTGGCCCCCACGCTTTTGTTTCAGCGAACGTTTTCACGGGTAGTCCGGTACAATTCAGATCACTACAGGTGAACCGCAGATCGAAGACTGGCTAGGGAGCAGACTGTGACTCTTCCCACCAAGGTCGTAGTCATCGGCGCCGGCAGCGCCCAGTTCGGGGGGAATACGCTTGGCGCCCTCATGGGCTCCAGGAAGCTTCGCGGCTCCTCATTGGCGTTGGTCGATCAGAATCAGTCGAGCCTCGACATCGTCAAGCGTCTCGCAGATCGCCTAAATAGGGAATGGGATTCTCAGATGAAAGTTACCGCCCACCTTCGGCATGAGCAGGCGCTCGAGGATGCCGGTTTTGTGGTGTCGGCCATCGAAGTCGGCGCTCGGGAGGGGCTGTGGCGCAGGGACTATGAGATCCCGCTCAAATACGGCGTGCATCAACCCTATGCAGAAAACGGCGGACCCGGCGGCCTGGCCCACGCAGCCCGCAACATCGGTCCCGTCATGCGCATCGCCCACGACATGGAAAGAACTTGCCCCGAGGCTTGGTTTGTTAACTTCACCAACCCCATGGTTCGCATCTGTGACGCCGTCAACCGCCACAGCCGGATAAAGGCTGTTGGCCTCTGTCATCAGATCTATGCCGGCTACGTCATGATCGCCGTTGCCCTTGCGAAGATATATGGGATCGAAGTGCCCTCAGAGTTGACCGGCATGCACGCGGCGGCGGATCAGGCCGCTGCACATGCGCGCCTCAAGCAGCAGATCGTGCCTCTGATCGATGTTCGCGCCGCGGGCCTGAATCATTTTACCTGGGCGCTCTCCATCCGCGACCGAAAGACCGGCGAAGACCTCTATCCGCTTTTTCGCAAAGTCTTCTTTGATCTGGACCCGGCGTTTGAGCCGCTTACCAGGGATGTTTTCTCGGCTTTTGATTTGTTCCCAATCCCGGGGGATACGCACCTTGCCGAATATCTGCCCTGGGTTTCGGATCCTCAAAAGCGGCCCTGGGAGAAGTACAACATCCGCCTCTACGATTGGGACCTTATGGCTTCAGTACGGGATTTCGAACTGGATCGCCTGAACGACATGGCCGGTGGTCATATGACTATTGACGGCCTGCGGGAAACCGATTTAGAGGGCGCACTTGAAATGATCGAGAACGTGGCCGCTTCAGGCACGCATTATCATCTGGCCGTCAATTTGCCAAACGTGGGACAGATTTCCAATATGCCTGCCGGTGCAACCGTCGAAACCCCGGCCGTCGTGGATGGCGCGGGCATCCATCCGGTGCACATGGGTTCGCTTCCGGCTCCGATCGCTGAGCTCTGTCGACGCGAGACGGCGGTTGCGCAGTTGTGTGTGGACGCGGCAGTCGAAGGAGATCGTCAGAAGGCGCTTCAGTGCCTTCTGCTTGATCCCGTCATCACTGATATCGCGACCGCGCGAAAAGTCTTGGATGATTATTTGACATCTTACAGGGAATACCTGCCGCAATTTTGGGAATGACCGAGGCTGCCCACATAAGGAGTGGATGTAATCGTGGGCTTCTATCATTGCCACCGACGGTCCGCTGCTCTTCGCACAGGGGTTCTTTCCCCGAAGCAATCCCCTCCTGCGCAGAGTAAGCCCGTTGAATCCGCCGCTCCCCCACATCTGCTTGTTGTGCGGCTGCACAGTCGGATCGCCAAATCCCATTCAAGAAGCCATGTGGATGATAGCTCCGTCGTCCACAGGCTTCTTCTTATATCTATCACCACATCCTCACGCAAATTCTTCCTCGATACGTTGATGCCTCATGGATGTTAGTCGCTGCAATCAACGCTGGCATCCATGAATGCAAATCATGTTTCGATTCGATGATTTTGCTGAACCTTAAAATTTCAAAACTGATGGCTAAATATGGCCTGAAACCCTTGAATATTTCCATATATGGCGGTAATATAACAATGATGATGATCAATAGGTTCATCATTTGGATGCAGCACATCACGCATGATCACAACAGAATCGAAATGATGAGTTGATCCAATTACGAACAATGAAGAGAAACAGCATGTATCTCTGTGTTTTGAGCAGCCTTCCTGAACCACCGGATCCTCCATACGATCCATCACCTCACCTTGAAGGACGAAAATGGCGGCATCACGTTGTTCAACGCACGAACGTGGAAGACCAGATTAGATCATTGATGGACGATGGGGTGGATGTGTTCATCAATCTTTGCGATGGCACCCCTGATGAGCCTGTTGCCGGCATTCTACTTGTTAGGGCAATGGAGAAATTAGGCGCCGCGTTCACTGGCGCGGACTCGTCCTTTTTTGATCCCACCCGCCAGGAAATGAAGCGTGTCGCCGCGCGCGTAGGGGTTCCAACCCCAGCAGCGACATTCGTTAAGTCTATGGCAGATGTCGAACGCGCTGCTCGCACCTTGCGCTTTCCAATGCTCGTAAAGCCGCCGCATGGCTATGCCAGCTATGGCATCCGCAAAGAGTCCCGCGTTACTTGCGTTGAGGATTTGAAGAAGCAGGCCGCCATTACAATGAAGGATGATGGTCGCGCCCTCATCGAGGAATTCATAGACGGCCGCGAATTTACGTGCTTGGTCGCCGAAAACCCCGATGACCCTGCCCACCCGCTCTCCTTCCAGCCCGTTGAATTCATTTTTCCCGAAGGCGAGTCGTTCAAGCATTATGATATGAAGTGGGTCGACTACGACAAGATGAAGGTGGCCGTCATCGATAAACCGGAGTATGACCGCCGCTTGCGAGAATACACCCTCAAGGTATTTCAGGCTTTCAAGGGCAATGGCTATGCCCGTTGCGACTATCGCCTAGGCAAAGACGGTGAGATCTATATGTTGGAGATCAACCCGAACTGCGGGATCTTCTATCCGCCTTTTGATCCGGGCTCAGCGGATTTTTCCCTGCTCAATGATCCCATGGGGCATCAGGGTTTCATGGACATCATCATTCGGTCGGCGCTCAAGCGCCAGGCGGATGCCCTACGGCTTGTGCCGCAAATCGTTGGCAAACGCGAATTGATCAGGCAGGAAGTCGCCAAACCACAGGTGAGGCGTACCTCTGTCAAACGCGAAATCGCCCGGCGAAACGTATAGGGGCCCCTGGAAGGATCGCACAACAGAGCGGAGACGCGCCCGGCGCGTCCTCGCTCTTCTTTTTATTATCGCATTCTTGCGTCCTTCCATCAGCGGACGGCTTGACGAGCGCCTAGCCCGACCGGCATCCTGATTGCCGTTGCTTGAGATTGGGTCTCTCTTCAGCTCTTCAGCATTCTTCCACGGGGTAAGGCACGTTACCCTCTTTGCCCGCAAAATCATCGCTTTTTCGCAAACTCCCTGTCCCAGGTATAGGGCGGGCCGGCGGTAGGGTTGAAAGAAACTGGACTTTGAGAAGGCCCTGGCCCTATTTCCGGCAAAACCTGCAAAGGGGTAAAATACGGCCTTAAGGTTTGTTATCGACTCAGGATAAGGAGAGAATTATGTCTTTACCGCAGCTTTTTGAAGTCGCGTTGGGCTTGATTGTCATTTATTACGTTCTGGGCGCGGTTGTCTCGACGATCACCCAGGTTATTACCGAGTCCCTGGAAACGCGTGGCGTCGCCCTCGAAAAATACCTCCTTCGAATCGCCGGTGACAAGACAGTGGACCTGACCAACCTGCCGCAGATCAAAGCCTTGCGTCCGATCCGCTATGCCAACTGGTGGAATGTGTTTGGAGCGGGCACGGAGGAGAAGAGGGTTGAGAAGATTCCCGCCAGCACTCTGGTCAACGCGTTCTTCGACGTCAGCGGACTCACGAATTGCAAGCCGAGTGCCAACCCCGATGAACTTACCGGACTGATTTCGAGTCTGCCCGACTCAGAGGGAAAACAGGCCCTTCTTCATTGGGTCCAGCAGGGCGTGACCGATGTCAACGACCTCCGCAACAGGACAACCGACTACTTCACGGGAATCCTCAACCAGGCTGCCTCCACGTTCAAGGCGCGGGCTCGCAGCTTTGTCATTCTGTTGTCTGTTGCGGTAACGCTGCTTTTTGGGACCGACACCATCCAGGTCGCCAAGGATCTTTGGGCGGACGCCGGCCTTCGAACTATCGCCGCCCAGCAGGTGGGGGTTGTCACGGCGCAGCAGGGCACCGCGCCGGATCTCACCGCTTTGGTAAATCAGCTGGGCACGCTTTCTTTCCGAATGGGCTGGTGGCAGATATCCGGTCTTCCAGCGGCCGCAACGCCGATTGATTGGCTTAAGTTTGGTCTGCTGAAGTTCGCCGGACTTGCGATTACGGCGGTGGCGGTTTCCCAGGGGTCGTCCTTCTGGTACGACATATTGAAGAAACTCACCGGTGCTCCAGCACCCGCGGCAGTCGGCGACGGCAGCAGCGGATCATAGCCTCGCCAGCCGGGATCGCCGTCCTCAGACGTTCATGCTTTCTTGGCGGGCCGGCGCCCCAAATACCGGCCATTCCAAACCGAACGACAAGCTCTTCCGTGTAACCAGCATGAGTCATCCCGAATCTCATATTTGCCAGATCCTAATTCAGGAAGTCACCGAAAAGATGGACAGGGCGGGGTGATCCACACCACCGGCCTGTCCATCTTCCGAAGGTGCAGGTGCTCCATCTGCACGGTGTTCTACGCCAATTCCAGCCGAAGATCGGCTGGAATTGGCGCTGTCGCCCTTTTCAAGTCCGCCTCAAATTAGTTTCTGGGTTAATCATGTTCATTTTCTCGGGGAATGCCCACAAACCGCGGGGCGTGAAGCTCGTCCGGACCCTCAAGCTCGCTCATGCCTGCCAACGCGCGAACACCGCGTGTGAAAGCAACCGGCCTGCGGATTTCTCCCGCGTCGTCAGTTCGCCATTTTCTATTCGTCCTCGGTAATTCGCCATCACCTCATGCAATGCCTGGCCAACATGGATGGCCGAGGCTCTGACCGCGTAAATACTCACGATTACAAACAAAGGCTGGTTGCTCAGGATACTGCGGCACGCGGCAAGCAGATCCGGCAGGGATTTGTAGACCTCCCACACCTCACCCTTCGGCCCCCGACCGAATTTTGGTGGGTCGAGGATAACTCCATCATACTGGGCGCCTCGCCGGCCTTCACGCTGCACGAACTTCAACGCGTCCTCTACGATCCAACGGATGGGTTTCTCGCTCAGTTTCGAAAGTTCCTGATTTTCACGCGCCCAGTTCACAGATTTCCTGGACGCATCCAGATGCGTGACTTGGGCCCCGGCCGCGGCTGCCGCCAGAGAGGCTAGCCCGGTATAGCCGAACAGGTTGAGAACCTTCACCGGTCGCTCGGCTCCTCGCACGGCATCCGCGATGAAGTCCCAGTGGGTGGCCGCTTCCGGAAAAACCCCGAGATGTCGTCCCGGGGTGGTCATCGCCCAGAACCGCAGTACCGTCTGGCCCTCACCGTCTCGTTCCCGACTTTCACCTATATTGGGCTTTAACGAAGGGGCTGGCGGCAGTGAATAACTCATCTCCCACCTTTGAGGGATTTTGTACCTGAAAGCCCAGTGTCCCCCGCTCTCTTCATTAGTAGGCTGGAACACCGCGTGCGCGGCGGACCAGTCTTTCGCAGGTAGTGCCTGCTCCCACATGGCCTGCACTTCGGGGCGAACGAAAGTGTACGGCCCAAAACGTTCCAACTTCAGCCCGCCGCCACTGTCAATCAGCTCGTAATCGCGCCAATGCAGTGATTCCGACAGGGATAAGGTGGAAGAACTATCCATGGGGGGTGGGCAATAAGTCCTATCTTTTCGGAAAGTTCGCGGAAAATCTCTTGTATTCCCGGAACAATTCATGTACAATGTGGGAGAAAGTGGTAAAAAGTGGAAGGACGCCGGACCCCCCGGCGTTCTGCCATTAATAGAGGATTAGCACATATGTTCTTAGGCCAGTTCCAACATTCGCTCGATGAAAAAGGCCGCCTGATGATCCCGGCGCGCTTTCGAGAATTGTTGGACGGTGGCGCCTACATCACCCAGGGCTTTGACCGCTGCCTCATGGTAATGACTGGGTCCTACTTCAGACAAATCTATGACCATTTGAATTCGATGAACCTGGCCGATCCCAACGCCCGACTCATGCGGCGGATGATCTTCGCAACCGCTTATCCCGTTGAAGTGGACAAGGTCGGCCGGGTACTCGTTCCGCAGAACCTGCGTGAATTTGCAGGTCTTGATGGCGAGGCAATCGTGACTGGACAGGGCGAGTACTTTGAAGTCTGGACTCCGGCGGCATGGAATGATCAGGTGAAACAAATCCAGGATACGGAAGCAAATAACCAGCGATTCGCAACTCTGAATCTATCAGGCAATACATCTAAATAGCGGTTCGACCGGCAACACCAACTTGTTCAAAGCTGGGATGAACGACTCGGCGCACAAACCTGTACTTTACCAAGAGATTATACACGCGTTGCAGCCAAAGAGTTCAGGCCGCTACATTGACGGGACAGTCGGTGCGGGCGGACACGCCCGCGGAGTTTTGGAGGCCTGTGCGCCGGATGGGCGCCTGCTCGGTCTTGACCTCGACCCTCAGGCGATAGCGCTCGCTCGTGAGACCTTGGCTCCTTACGGGCAGCGCGCCATACTGGCCCAGGCCTCCTACGTTACTTTGCCGGAGGCCATGCGAGCTCTTGGCTGGAAATCCGTGGACGGCATTCTGCTGGATCTGGGAGTTTCCTCCATGCAATTGGATTCACCTGACCGTGGGTTTTCCTTCAGGCAGGATGCTCCACTCGACATGCGGTTCGATCCTGATCACGGCGTGCCTGCAGCCCGGCTGCTGGACACCATCGACGAGGCCGACCTTGCTGATCTGCTTTTCAAATACGGCCAGGAACCTCGCGCAAGAAAGGTTGCAAGGATGATCGTTGAGCAGCGGCCCATCCGCACCACAGGGCAGCTGGCAGGCATTGTGCAACAAGCCTATCCCGGCCACAGCCGCATGCACCCGGCCACCCGCACCTTCCAGGCCCTGCGGATCGTGGTCAACGATGAATTGTCGGCGCTTGAAATCGCCTTGCCGCTGGCTGTTGAGGTCCTTCGCACAGGCGGTCGTCTGGCAGTCGTGTCCTTTCACTCGTTGGAGGATCGGATCGTCAAGGACTTCATGCGGCGCGAGAGCCGGGATCATGTCAATCCGCCATACGAGAGGCTCTATGAGGTGGAACGCAAGGCTGGGCTTCGAGAGCTAAACCGCAAGCCCATTACTCCGGGCGAAGATGAATTGAAGGAGAACCCGCGGGCGCGCAGCGCCAAATTGAGAGTCGCAGAGAGATTATCGGTAGAGAGAAACTGACTATGGACATATTGAACGTAAATCATACCGTTGACTACTTCGTCCACGCCTACGGACAAGCCCCCTGGCGCATCCAGCGTCAATGGATCGGCTCGTTCCTGCTTGCCGTCCTGGGCCTCGCCATGGTCGCCGCCCTGTACTTGGACGTTTCCGCGCAGGCGGCAATCGCAGGACGGCAAATTCAGACCGTCACCGCCGACATGATCGCCGTCCAGCACAGCAATGCCGACTTGCAGACCAACCTGGCAGAGTTGACCTCCAATAATGCCATGGAACAACGCGCACAAGCTGCCGGATTCCAACCCGTTGATCCCGGCCAGTTGCAGTACATTTTCGTGCCTGGCTACGCGGCTCCGACGCCGGCGATCCTGGCTGGCGCATTGACCTTGAAGCCCAGCAGTCCCAGCATCCCGCCCGCGTACACCGAGTCCCTGATTGATTGGCTGAATCAAAGTTTCCACAATTCCCAGGCCATGGGCATGATTGGAGTCTCGCAATGAGAGAGCAGTACGCCTGGCGTTCGCTGCTCCTCGCCGGGCTGTTGGGCTTTGTCCAGGTATCCATTATTCTTCAGATTGTGCGCATTCAGAACAGCCCGGAGGCGGCAATCTTCCGCGCTCAATCGGCAGCCTATCAGAACGTATTGACCACCTATTATCCGGAACGCGGCGAGATCTACGATCGGAACGGCCATTTGTTGGCGGGCAATAAGACCGTCTACGAGATCGGTGTCGAGTTACGCGACGCCAGCGACAAGCAGGCTATTGCCGCGGCTGTAGGCGGTACCCTGGGGCTGAATCCGGATGACCTGTACAACCAGCTGACTAATCCACCTGCCAACCTGCAATATTTGATCCTGGCTGATTATGTGGATGCCAGCCAGGCGGCCCAACTCCAAAAGGATCAGGCCGCCGAAAATGCGCAGGCGCCTGCCGGCGAAGCTGGCGCGCTTGCCGGGCTGCAGTTCAAGCCGCATCCCGAACGGAGCTATCCGGAAGGCGCACTGGCATCCAACCTTCTCGGCTTCGTGAGCCGCGAGGGCAGGGGCTATTTTGGCGTCGAAGAGAAGTACAATAATCTCCTCGCAGGCAACCCCGTACAGGTGTGGGTTCCAACCGATCCCAACAAGGCCACAGACATCCCGCGGGTTCCGGACGGAACTACGCTTGTGCTGACCATCAATCGCGACCTTCAGGCCGCGGTCGAACAAATCCTCGACAACTCCCTCACCAAATATGGCGCGCAGCACGGGACCATCGTAGTCATGGATCCCCGGGATGGCGAGGTGCTCGCACTCGCCTCCTCCCCCGGCTGGATTTGAACCAGTTCTGGAATTATGGCTCAGTCTACAACAACGCCAGCGAGTTCGACCGCGCAGTGAGCCTGCCGTACGAGCCCGGCTCCACGCTCAAAGTGCTGACGATGGCCGCTGCGATTGACAGCGGTACAGTCATCCCCTCAACGCAGTTCCTCGATACCGGCGAATATCTCGTCGGAGGCGCAACCATACGCAACTGGGACGATCAGGCTTGGGGACAGCAGGACATGATCGGCTGCCTCCAGCACTCGTTGAACGTCTGCCTGGCCTGGGTCGCCGAAAAGATGGGCGCGCAGACCTTTTATGGATATATGAATCGCTTCGGTCTTGGACACCTTACTGGCATCGACCTGGCCGGTGAAGCCGCCGGCCGCCTGAAAGTCCCCGGGGATGGCGATTGGTACCCTGTGGACCTGGCTACCAATGCATTCGGTCAGGGAGTATCCGTGACGCCAATCCAGATGCTGATGGCTTCCTCGGCAGTGGCAAATGGTGGACGGATGGTTACCCCGCACGTTTTGTATGCGATGTTGCGTGACGGGCGGCAATACAATGTGCCGGCCCAATACGCAGGCACCCCCATCTCAGCCCAGTCCGCAAGTACTATGAATCAGATGTTGGCCGTGTCGCTCGAGAACGAATCTTCCAGCGCGCTGGTCCCAGGGTATAGGATTGCTGGCAAGACCGGTACGGCGCAAATACCCACCGACTTCGGATACGATGCCAGCGCCACCAACGCCTCGTTTATAGGCTGGGGGCCGGTGGATGATCCCCGGTTCATGATCTACGTCTGGTTGGAGAGACCCGCGGCTTCCATCTGGGGCTCTGAAACGGCCGCGCCGGTGTTTTCTCTTGTGGCGCAAAAGACAATCCTCATGCTCAACCTTCCGCCAGACAACATACGGAACCAGATCGCGAAACCATAATGTTGATGCTTGCTGACGCAATCGAAGCAATTACCAACGTGCGTGTCGACAGTCGTTCTATTATCACGGAGGCGGTCATCGATTCGCGTCAGGCGATTCCCGGCTCATTGTTCGTAGCTCTGCCCGGCGAACGTATGGACGGCCATGATTTTGTGGAGCAGGCCTTCAAGCGTGGCGCATCTTTCGCCTTAACTCAGCGGGACCTGCAGGCGCCGTTCCGGACTCTTGACCTGCGCCTGGCTGGCGACAACTTCACGGCAGCCTCCGGCGAACAGCTGCAGCCTCCCCTCTGCCTGCGGGTGAATAATACCCTGCAAGCCTTGCAGCAGATTGCAAGATTCTGGCGCCGCAAACTCAACCTTCGCGTCGTCGGAATTACAGGCAGTGTTGGAAAGTCCACGACCAAGGAAGTGGTCGCCCAGGTCTTGACCGAACGATTCCGAACCCTGAAGAGTCCGGGAAATTTGAACAACGAGATCGGGCTTCCGTTGACCATCCTTCGCCTCGGTTCGGGATACGAGCGGGCAGTTCTGGAAATGGGATTTTACGTGCCCGGAGAAATCGCACTCCTGTGCGATATTGCGCTGCCTCATATCGGTGTGGTGACCAATGTCGGCACTGTGCATGCGGAGCGGGCCGGCTCCCAGGAGGAAATTGCGAAGGGCAAGGCGGAGCTGGTCCAGAGTCTGCCGGCAGCGCCCGATGGCATCGCCATCCTCAATTTCGACGACCCTTTCGTACGCAAGATGGAGGAAAAGACGCGAGCCCGCGTTTTCTTCTATGGTCTCTCCCCCGAGGCCGATTTGTGGGCGGACCAGGTTGAAGGCCTCGGCCTCGATGGTATTCGCTTTCGCCTGCACTACAGGCGCGAGACGATGCACATCCACATTCCGATGATTGGCCGGCACTCGGTTGAGACCGCTTTGCGCGCCGCGGCCGTTGGCTTGGTGGAGGATTTGAACTGGCAGCAGATTCTGCATGGGCTTCGCCAGGGTCAGACACAATTGCGCCTGGTCGTGGTCCGCTCGCAATCGGGCGCGCTCATGCTGGACGATACCTACAATGCTTCTCCCGAGTCGATGCTGGCTTCCCTCAATTTGCTGAGTGAGCTTGAGAGTCAGCGCAAGATTGCGGTTTTGGGCGACATGCTGGAGCTCGGCCCCTACGAACGTCAGGGACACGAGATGGTTGGCTTGCGCGCCGCCCAGCTCGTGGATGTCCTCGTGACGCTTGGGCCCCGCGCTCACATCTATGCCGACGCAGCCCGCCGGGCTGGTATGAAAACGCCCGCCATCTTTGAATTTGAGGAGAGCGCCGAAGCCATAGAATGGCTGCATACAAACTTATCCAGGAATGATGCGGCACTCATTAAGGGTTCTCACGGCCTCCGCATGGACCGCATCATTGCAGCGCTGGAGGTAATTTCATGAAACAGGTCGCCCTGGCCCTCAGCCTGGCCGGATTGGCTTTCTTAATGACCGTGATCTGGGGCGGACCCCTTTTGCGTATCTTGCGACATTTCAAAGTTGGCAAGGTCATTCGTGTTGAAGAGCCAAGCCATCATGCCGTCAAGATGGGCACTCCCACCATGGGCGGCGTGATGTTCATCCTTCCCGTCCTGTTGCTGACCGTAATGCTCAACGCGGTGGCTTTGATTGGCCTGGCCCAAAGTGGCGTGGGACGTTCCGTCCTTGTTCCTATGCTTGTGATGGTGGCCTACGGGTGCCTCGGCGCTGTCGACGACTGGCAGGGCCTTCGGGGCAAGCGCCGTGGCGAAGGCATGCGCGCCCGGACCAAATTCCTATTCCAGGTGATTTTCGGCGTCGCCACTGGCTGGGTCCTCAAATTCCTCCTGGGTGTTCCAGACATGTTCGTTCCAGGTGTCAAGGGCTTCTTCGATCTCGGCTGGTGGTATGTGCCAATTGCCGCCTTCATTATTGTCAGCATGTCCAACGCCGTCAATTTCACCGATGGGTTGGACGGTCTCGCGGGTTTGATCGCCGCCACCGCCTTCGCCGGCTACGGCATGATCTCGCTCAACCAACACCAGGTATACCTGGCGCGCTATTGCTTCACGCTGGTCGGCGCATTGTTTGGTTTCCTGTGGTTCAACGTGCATCCTGCAGAATTGATCATGGGCGACACCGGCTCGCTGGCCTTGGGCTCCACGCTCGCGGTTGTGGCGCTGATGACCAGTCAATGGGTCGTATTGCCTATTATCGCAATCATCCCGCTTAGCGAGATCCTGAGCGTCGTGATCCAAATTGCCTACTTCCGGTTGACCAAAGGCAAGCGATTTTTCAAGATGGCTCCTATCCACTTGCATTTCGAGCTGCTGGGTTGGAGCGAGACACAAGTGGTTCAGCGATTCTGGCTGATCGGCCTCCTCGCCGCCATGGTCGGGGTGGGGCTGGCGTTGGTTTGAAGATGAGAGATTCCTTTTTGCAGCTCGGTGATCTCGGCAGCTTGGCCAGGGTTCTCTGCTAACGCCATGAAGAATTGGAGAGGCAAACGCGTCGTAATTCTGGGAGCGGCCCGGCAGGGACTGGCTCTGGCGCGCTGGTTGGCGCAGCACGGCGCAATCGTGACCCTGAGCGACAAGCGCTCGCAGGCCGAGCTGGGGGCTGCCCCGGATACCTTGGCAGGGCTCGATATTCGCTGGGCGCTGGGCGGTCATCCGATTGAGCTCCTTGACCACGCAGATATATTGTGCCTTTCCGGAGGAGTTCCGACGAACCTTCCCGTGGTAATCGCAGCAATGGAACGAGGCATCCCTCTGTCCAACGACACGCAGGTCTTCATGGAGGCGGCCCCCTGCCGGACTATCGGAATTACGGGCTCGGCCGGCAAAACCACCACGACCACGCTGGTCGGCAATATGGCAATCCTCGCCTATCGGGACGGCCGCAGACCGCGCGGCGATACCGGGAATTCCAGCGGCAGTCAGGTGCCCGGAGTTTATGTGGGCGGGAATATCGGCGACCCGTTGATCAATTATGTGGACGAGATGCGCCGGGCCGACCTTGCCATCCTTGAGATCTCCTCGTTTCAATTGGAGCAGATGAGCCTCTCTCCAAATCTGGCGGCAGTCCTGAATGTCACTCCTAACCACCTCGATCGTCACGGCACGATGGAAGCATATACCGCGGCCAAGGCACGCATTCTTGATTTCCAATCCGGCGAGGATATGGCTATTCTTGGACGGGATGACACGGGCGCCTGGAATCTGCGCAACAAAGTCAAAGGGAGACTGTATTCGTTCGGTTTTGGCAAATTGGATGAGGACGCCGAAGGTACTTACTACCATGACGGCCTCCTGGTCCTCTACGAGCACCGCGTCGATATCCCGCTTCTCCGGCGCACGCAACTGCCCCTGCGCGGCGATCATAATGTCATGAACGCGTTGGCCGCCTTTGCCATTGGCCATGCTGCCGGTTTGCCGTTGGACGCGATGTTGACGGCGGCTGAAGAGTTCCAGGGCGTGCCGCATAGGCTTGAGCTTGTTCGTACCGTCCAGGGCGCGCAATGGTACAACGATTCCATTGCGACCGCGCCCGAACGCACCATGGCGGCCATCCGCTCCTTTGAAGAGCCCATCGTTCTGCTCCTTGGCGGCCGGGACAAGAACCTCCCGTGGAGCGATTTGGCAGATTTGGTCCATCAGCGCGTGGATCACGTGGTGCTGTTCGGCGAGGCGGCGGACAAGATTGAGAGAGCTTTGACGTCATCGCACCACTCCGCAAAGCCCGGCAGCATCGATCGACGTCCGCGCCTGCATGAAGCCGTGCTTAGAGCGGCCGAGATTGCCGAGGCCGGGGATGTGGTGCTCCTTTCACCGGGCGGCACGAGTTTTGATGAGTTCAACGATTTTGAAGAGCGAGGAGAAAAGTTCAGATTATGGGTGCAGGAACTTTAGTAAACGATCGGCCTCTCGGTGAATCCCATACGGCGCTAAAGTCAGGCCGTGGGTTTGACCTGCCTCTTCTCGTGACGGTCATCGCCCTCGTCATCTTCGGCCTGGTGATGATGTACTCGGCTTCCTGGGACTACTCGCTGCTTCAGTACGGTTCGCCCGCATACATGTTTGAACGGCAGCTGATGTGGCTTGGCGTCGGGCTCGCAGGCGCGTTGGCTCTCTCACTATTCGACTACCATCATTGGCGCAAGATCATCGTGCCCGCAATGGGACTGACGATCTTGCTGCTTGTGGCTGTCTTGCTCATGAACGAAATCCGGCTGGGCGCCAAGCGCGCGCTGTATGAAGGTTCATATCAACCCTCTGAGTTGGCAAAACTCGTAACCATCGTCTACTTGTCAGTCTGGTTGTATGCCAAACGGGAAATGCTGCACGATATTACTCTTGGATTGCTTCCGCTGGGCGTGATCCTGGGCGTGGTCGGCGGCCTGATCTATCAACAGCCGGACCTTGAGCGCGGCCGCTACAGTCCTGATTATGGGCGGCCTGCTGTTCTTTCTGGCTGGCGGCGCACTCAAACAAATTGGCGTCTTGCTGGTCGTGGCCGTCGTGGCCGGCTGGCTGGTAGTGCAAATCAGCCCCACGGGCCACGAACGCATCGCTGAATTTTTGGCGGGTTTGAAGGACCCAACCCAGGCCTCCTATCATATGCAGCGTTCTTTCGATGCCATCGTCAACGGTGGATGGTTCGGCGTCGGCATTGGTCGTGCAGAATCCAAGCTTACCGGATTGCCCGTGCCGCCTACCGATAGCATTTTCGCCGTGATCGTCGAGGAACTCGGCCTGTTTGGCTCCTTATTGCTGATCGGCCTGTATGTAGCCGTGATATGGCGCGGATTGGTCATAGCGCGCCGTGCGCCCGACATGCTTGGCACCTTGCTCGCAACTGGGTTGGTCATGTGGATTGGGATCGAGTCAGGCATAAACATGGCCGTGATGGTGGGGTTGCTGCCGTTCGCCGGAAATGCTCTGCCCTTTGTCAGTGCTGGCGGCTCAAACCTTGTATCGTCTCTGGCGGCAATCGGAATTTTGCTCAATATCTCTCGTCAACGAGGTGAGGCAACAGACGTGGCAGAATGGAGGCCTTATCGTGCGGCTGTTAATCTGCGCGGGTGGAACAGGCGGCGGCGTGTACCCCGCCCTCGCCGTGTTCCAGGCCCTCAGCGCTGATCGCCCGGAGCTCGAGACGCTTTGGGTTGGTGGTGAAGGCGGTATGGAAGCCGAACTGGTTCAGCGCTCAGGCATTGCTTTCAAAACCATTCCTGCAGCAGGGCTGCATGGAGTTGGATTGACGGCATTGCCACGCAATCTGGCTCGCCTTCTGCGCGGCCTCCTTGCCTCGCGTCAGATCCTCCGGGACTTTCGCCCGGATGTCCTGTTCCTGACGGGCGGATATGTTGCGGGGCCTATGGCGTATTCCGGCCGCCGGGTGCCCACGCTTCTCTACGTGCCCGACATCGAGCCGGGATTGGCGCACAGAACTCTGGCACGTTTTGCCCGGCGCATTGCGGTCACAGCGGAAGCTTCGCGTGTTTATTTTGGCAGGGACGTAATCGTTACGGGCTATCCCGTGCGTCAGGAATTGTTTGCATGGGATCGCGAGAAAGGGCGCCTCGCATTTCACCTGGACCTGGACGAACCGGTTCTGTTGATTGTTGGTGGAAGCAAGGGTGCGCGTTCCATCAATCAAGCCGTCGTACCGCATCTGCCCACCCTGCTGGAATACGCAAAGGTGCTGCATGTAACAGGTCAATCCGATTGGGAGGCAATTAAGCGGGCCCGGGCCGGTCTGACGGTGGCGCAAAGGGGCCGCTACCAGGCATTTCCGTATTTGCATGAAGAGATGGGTGCCGCGTTGGCGGCGGCGGACCTGGTTGTGGCACGTGCCGGTGCCTCCACCTTGGGTGAGTTTCCGCTCTTCGGATTGCCGGCCATCCTCGTGCCCTATCCGCACGCCTGGCGCTATCAGAAGGTAAATGCTGATTATCTCGCTGAACGCGGCGCAGCCATAGTTCTTGAGGATGAAGTCCTGCAGCAGGAGCTTCTGACCGTCGTGAAAGACTTGCTGGAGAATCCCTCCAGGCGCAAGGCCATGCGCACCGCAGCAAGACTTCTTGCCCGCCCGCAGGCAGCAGAAGACCTTGCAAGGCAGCTCCTTGAACTGGGAGGACAACAAACATGATGAGCCTCATCTACGTGTTCTGGATGTACGTGATCCTGTTTGCGGTCATCGGCATGCTGCGCGGCTGGGCCAAGGAATTGCTGGTGGCGTTCAGTGTGATCCTGGCTTTGGCGCTCAACCACGTCCTGAGAAAGTACATCCCGATTGTAGAGGGCCTGCCGGACAACAGCACATCCCTCTTCTGGATACTGACTCTGGTGCTGGTTGCGTTGGTGTTCTTCGGATATCAGACAGTTGCTTTTGTGCCGCACCTGCAATCGAAGGCCAACCGCGAACGCCTGCAAGATGCCCTGTTTGGTGCGGTCTTGGGAGCCGTCAACGGCTACTTGATCGCCGGAACGCTCCTCTTTTACATTGTCCAGACCAATTATCAGGCTTTCCCAAACGTCATCCTGGCGCCAACGGATCAGACGGCGCAGGCTGTCCAAACGTTGATGACCTACATGCCCCCCCATCTGCTGGGCGAGCCCGGCATTTACTTCGCCGTAATTCTTGCCTTCATCTTCGTCATTGTCGTATACGTCTGAAGAGGTTTGGGTTGGTCGCTCATGGAACGGATTTACTCGGATTTTGAGACCTGATATGACACACGTTCATTTCATCGGTATCGGCGGCAGCGGACTCTCCGCAATCGCCCGCCTCCTGAAGGAGAGCGGATATACCGTGACGGGTTCTGACCGGGTGCTCAGCGCCTTCGCCGCCGGCTTGCAGGCGGACGGTATCACGGTCTATGTGGGTCATCATCCACGAAATGTCCAGGGAGCCGACTGGGTGGTGCGCTCCTCTGCCGTTCCGGACGACAATGTTGAGGTAAAAGCCGCCGGCCTGGCAGGCATCCCGGTCTACAAGCGTGCAGACTTCCTCGGAAAGTTGATGGAAGGCAAAACCGGTATCGCCATAGCCGGCACGCACGGCAAGACCACCACCACGGCTCTGATTGCGTTTGCGCTGTCAGAGATGGGACGGAATCCTTCGTTCATCGTTGGCGGCGTCATGAATAACTACGGCGTCAATGCCCGCGCTGGCAAGGGGAACCTGTTCGTCATTGAAGCCGATGAATACGATCGAATGTTCCTCGGGCTCAAGCCTCAGATCGAGGTAATCACGAACCTCGAACACGACCATCCCGACTGCTACCCCACCCTCGAAGACATGGTATCGGCCTTTGAGTCTTTCGTTTCGCTGCTGCCACTGGGTGGCACTCTGATTGCCTCTATGGAGGACTCTGGTACTGCCTCGCTCATCAACAAGGCACGTCACTTGGGTCATCGTGTGGTCGCCTACGGCCTGCAGGATCAGATGACCATGAATGCTCCGCACTGGATCGAGGGCCGCAAAGTCAAAGCCAATGACCGTGGCGGCTTCGATTTTGAAGCGGTGAGCAACATGGGCAAAATGGAAACCGCCCGCGTCAGCCTGCAGATCCCCGGGCAGCACAACGTACGCAACGCACTCGCCGCACTGGCCGTGATCGCCGTGCTCGGCCTTTCTATGAAAGAGGCGGGACTCACGCTCCGAAACTACACAGGCACGGGCCGCCGCTTCGAGATCAAGGGTGAAAAGAAAGGCATCCTGGTGATCGATGATTACGCCCATCACCCGACCGAGATCAAGGCCACCCTGGAGGCCGCACGGGTGCGCTATCCCGCGCGGCGCATCTGGGCGCTATGGCAGCCGCATACGTATTCGCGCACCCGGGCCCTTGCTCGGGAATTCATCGGCGCGTTTGACGTCGCCGACGAGGTCATCGTGACCGAGATCTACGCCGCCCGTGAGCCGCGGCAAGACTATTCCTCTGCCGAACTTGTAAACGCCATGCAGCATCCGTCGGCCAGGTTCATGGAAACATTGGATGACGCAACAGATTATCTGCTGAAGCATCTGCGAAAGAACGACGTCTTGCTTGTATTGTCGGCTGGTGATGCGGACCAGGTCAGCACAAACGTGTTGGCCGGCTTGCAGAAATGAGGTGCAATATGCCTGACACAAACAAACGAACGTATCAGTCCATGGTGATGGCCCTGCCGGAGCTAAAGATGGTTCTCGTCCACGCCGGGAACGACCGGCAAAATGCGGTCGAGGACATTCGCCTTGATGACGACGACGGCGCAGAGGAACTGGACAAGAAACGTCTCGTGCGCAAGATCATCCGGCACCTGGAGATGCTGGATCAATAGACATCAAGTCGCCTCGGCCGTCCAAATCAATGACTCTTCTATTAGCGATGATGCCAGCCGCCCAGCCTCTGAATCTGCTTCCGCCCGTCTACGGCGCTAACGTTAGAGAGAACGTCGCTCTCGCGCCGTATACCTCTGCGCGTATCGGCGGGCGTGCCGATACCCTTATCACAGCCAACTCCGCCGACGAATTGGCGGATATCGTAACTCGGCTATGGCGGGAACATCTTCCCTGCCTCATACTGGGAGGCGGATCGAATGTCCTGGTAAGCGACAAGGGTGTGCGCGGCATAACGATACTTAATCGGGCAAAGGCCGTGCGTTTTGAGCGAGGCAGCCCGCCTGCTGTCTGGGCTGAATCCGGCGTCGTCTTCAGCAACCTCGCCAATCGTTGCGCCGCGAAGGGCTTGTCAGGCTTGGAATGGGCAGCTACCGTGCCCGGCACAATCGGCGGCGCTGTATATGGCAACGCCGGGGCCTTCGGTGGCGATATAGCCGGCAGTCTTGCATGGGCCGAGGTTCTGACCGAATCGGGACGCGAGCAATGGCCGGCATCGAAATTTGGCTATGGTTATCGATCCAGCCTGTTGAAACGCGGCGGGATGAAAACCAGGGTGCTTGCCGTGCTGGCAGCAGAATTGACTTTAAAAAACGCGCCCAAAGAGGAAGTTGCTGTTAAAATGCGTGGATTCGGCGACCGCCGCAGGACCACGCAGCCGGCTGGCGCATCGATGGGTTCCATGTTCAAGAATCCGCCCGGAGACGCGGCAGGCAGATTGATCGAGGCCGCCGGGTTGAAGGGCTCGCGTGTCGGCAATGCGGAGATTAGCACGTTACATGGCAATTTCTTCGTCAATCACGGCCGGACGCGCGCGCGGGACGTCCGTGCCCTGATCGAGCTTGCGCAACGCACCGTAAAAGAGAAGTTTGGCGTCGAACTTGAGTTGGAGATCGAATTGATTGGAGATTGGGACGTTTAGACGCTTCGACGTCTGAATGCCCTGCACAGCGGCTATGGCAAAGAAGAAGATCCGTCTCGCGTTGATTTTTGGCGGGCGCTCCGGCGAACACGAGGTTTCGCTGATGTCCGCCAGGTCTGTGCTTTCCGTGCTCGATCCGGCGAAATATGAAGTGACGCAAATTGGCATCACTCATGAAGGCGAATGGCTCACGGGCGCAGATGTCTTGGCCAGGATGGAAAGCGGGAAGTTGGCAGGGCTGGAGCCGGTAACCGTTTCGCCCAGCCTTTCTGAAACTGGGGCATTTGTCGTGCGCGCCAGGAGACTCGAAAAGCTTTCGGAGGTCGACGTTTACTTCCCGTTGCTTCACGGAACGTTTGGCGAGGACGGTACGATCCAGGGCCTGTTCGAAATGGCGAATGCGGCCTATGTGGGTGCAGGCGTGGTCGGCTCGGCTGTCGGTATGGACAAGGGCATCTTCAAGGATGTCATGCGCATCAACAACATTCCTTCTGTGGCCTCGATCATCGTGCTGCGATCAGAGATCCAAAAGGACATAAGCTCCGTAATCGAAAGGTCGGAGAGAGTCAGCGGCTATCCGATCTTCACCAAGCCCGCAAACATGGGCTCATCGGTGGGAGTGACAAAATGCCGGACGCGCTCAGATATGCAGGAAGGCCTGCTGGAAGCCTCGTTGTATGACCGGCGGGTTCTGGTCGAACGCGGCGTCGCAAACGTGCGCGAGATCGAGGTGAGTGTGCTCGGCAACGAGGATCCTCGGGCTTCCGTACCCGGTGAGGTTCTCCCAAGTCGCGAGTTCTATTCATACGAATCGAAATACATCGATGGCACCTCCGGACTTGTCATCCCTGCTCCCCTGCCCCCGGAAACAGCCGCCCGCATCCAGGACTTGGCGGTGCGTGCCTATAAGGCCATTGACGCCGCAGGCATGGCGCGCGTCGACTTCTTTGTGGATAGGGATAACGGCGACGTTTTTCTGAATGAACTCAACACCATACCGGGGTTCACCAAGATAAGTATGTATCCGAAACTCTGGGAAGCAAGCGGTGTGCCTTACGCGGAGCTGGTGGACCGGCTGATCGACCTTGCCTTGCAGCGCAAGGCCGAGCGCGACCGCACCTCCCACTCCTATCGGAGCCAGGCATGAGCGACAGACGCGAACGCAACCGGGCCGAGACGGTACGGATGCGCAGGCGGCAGCACACGCAGAAGCGCCTGACGCAGGCTTCCGCTCCCCCTGCAGCCGTCTCGCTCGAAGCACGGCCCCTGCCTCCCGTGACGTCGCGTCATGCAATGACATATGTTGCGCCGCAGAAGTCCCCTTCACCCAACACCCGGCGCCGCTTCCAGGCTGCGCTCTCCCTCCCGGGTATTGAAGTCCGCATGCCGTCCATCAGCTTCCCCAGGGCGGAGATCAAATGGCGGGTAATGTCCCTCCTGCTGAGTCTTCTGCTGGCCGCCTGCCTCTATCTCTCTTGGACATTGCCGACGTTTCGCGTTGCCGCCGCTCAGGTTCACGGTAATCAGAGAGTCTCCGCGGATGCGATCAATAGCGTGCTGGATGTCGGTGGTCAGCCCATCTTCACGCTTATGCCTGCGGTTTTGGAAGCACGGCTGCGATTGAATTATCCTGAATTGGCCTCTGCCGGCGTCACGGTGGCCTTACCCAACGTTGTCGATGTTGAAGTAGCCGAGCGCAAGCCCGTGATCCTTTGGCAGCAAGGTGGAGCGTACACGTGGATTGATGACGCCGGTGTCGCCTTCCGTCCAAACGGCAGCGCCGACAATCTCATCCAGGTTGCAGCGCAGGCAGCGCCTCCGCCGGGCACCGCCGCGGAGAATGATCCACTATCGCCGCTCCCATATCTTTCGCCGGACATGGTCAGCGCCATAAAGACACTGGCGCCCGACGTTCCGCAGGGAACCACGCTGGTGTATAGCCCCACCTACGGGCTGGGGTGGTCCGACAGCCGAGGCTGGCAGGTCTTCTTTGGAAGCGACGCGCAAAATATGCCTCTCAACTTACAAGTGTACAAATCGCTGGTCGCTTCGCTGACGCAGCAGGAAATCAATCCGGCCTTCATCAGCGTTCAGTATGCCAATGCGCCATACTATAGGATGAGCCAGTAACATGGAAGAGATCCTTGTGGGCGTTGACGTTGGCACCACCAAGGTCTGCACGCTGGTTGGCCGCGTGGAAGACGAGAAGTCGGTGCGCATCATCGGTGTGGGCATTGAACCCTCGGAAGGCATCCGCAAGGGAGTCATCGTGGATTTGGCCGCCGCTACGCAGGCCATCACGCACTCGGTCCAGAAAGCAGAGCAGACCTCGGGCCTGGAAATTACCTCGGCGCTTGTCAGCCTCGCTGGCGGGCATGTCTCTTCGATCAACAGCCGCGGGGCCGTAGCCGTCCCGGGAGGCATTATCGACGCGGGCGATGCCTCGAGGGCCATGGACCAGGCCCGCGCCATCGCCATACCGCATGATCGCGAGATCGTCCACATCATCCAGCGCGGCTTTACCGTGGATGGGCAGGATGGCATCCGGGCCCCGATCGGCATGCACGGCACCCGTCTCGAGGTCGAAGCCCACATCATTACGGCCTCTGCGGCCACGGTTGACAACCTGCGCCAATGCGTGAGCGCCGCCAACGTGGAAGTCCAGAGCTTTGTGCTTAACCCGCTGGCTTCTGCTGAAGTCGTGTTGACCGAACAGGAAAGGCAGATGGGCGTGGGTGTTTGCGACATTGGCGGCGGGACCACCGATCTTGCCATTTACGTTGACGGCGACGTATGGCACACCATGGTGCTCGCCGTGGGGGGAAATCACCTTACCCAGGATATTGCCCACGGCCTGCGCTTGCCGATCGCTCAGGCGGAGGAGGTGAAGAAGCAACAAGGGCATGCAGTGCGCTCCGAGCTCGGTGCGGAGGAGTTTTTCAGCATACGGCCGTTCGGCGAAGATCAGCCGGTGCGAATTAACCGTCAGGACCTTGCCCAGATCATCGAGGCGCGCACCGCGGAGATGTTCGGGCTGATCATGCAGGAGATCAAGCGCTCCGGTTACGACGGGCTGCTCCCTGCCGGGATGGTGCTCACCGGCGGCACCAGTGCGCTGCCTGGCATCCGGCGTCTGGCGAGTGAGGTGCTGGGCATGCCTGTGCGAACGGCAGGTCCCGAGAACTTGGTCGGGTTGGTGGATCGTTTGAACTCGCCCGCCTACGCTACCAGCGTCGGGCTGCTTAGATGGGCAATCACGATGCACGCCAACGAGCTGGCATTCGGCAAGCCAAAAAGATCGCGGCGGGCCAAAGGAGAAAAGAGCATGGATTTGGGCAATGTGAAAGATTGGCTAAAGAGACTGCTACCTTAGTAGGCACGAAAACTGGTCATTTTTGGGCTCTGTAAATCCAGAACGGGATGTTAAAATCACATCACGTTCTCCAGGATCAGAACAAGATCGGTAGACTGTACACTCTCATGGAGGAACACATGGACTCGACTCGCAAGCACCAACCCGTTGAAACGTTCGCCCGCATAAAAGTGATCGGCGTGGGCGGCGGTGGACAGAACGCCGTCAACCGCATGATCGAAGAAGGCATTCAAGGCGTGGAATTCATCGCCACGAACACGGATGCACAGGCATTAAGCCTCTCCCGGGCTCCCATTCGTGTCCGCCTCGGCGATAAGCTCACCCGCGGCTTGGGGGCCGGCGGTGACCCCGAAATCGGGCGGAAGGCGGCTGAAGAATCCGCCGACGAGCTCTACAATGTGCTGAAAGGCGCGGATATGGTCTTCGTCACGGCAGGCATGGGCGGTGGGACAGGCACCGGGGCCGCGCCCGTGGTGTCACAGGTCTCCAAGGAATGTGGCGCCCTGACCATCGGCGTTGTCACCCGCCCCTTCACCTTCGAAGGCGGGCGCCGCGCCCAGGCCGCCGAGACTGGCGTCACGAAGATGAAGGAGCACGCGCATACGCTCATCTCAATTCCGAATGATCGTCTGCTCCAGATCGCGGACAAGAAGTCCAGCCTTCAGGACGCCTTCCGCATGGCCGACGACGTTTTGCGGCAGGGCATTCAAGGCATCTCCGAATTGATCACGGTGCCCGGTTTGATTAACCTGGATTTCGCCGACGTACGGGCGATTATGTCTGAAGGCGGCGCGGCCCTCATGGCCGTCGGCCGCGGAGCCGGTGACGAGCGAGCCAAGCAAGCTGCCGAGCAGGCTATCTCCAGCCAGCTCCTGGACATCACCATTGACGGCGCCCGCGGCGTCCTGTTCAATGTCACCGGCGGCCCGAACCTCACCCTGTTCGAGGTCAATCAGGCTGCCGCCATCATTCGCGAAACTGCACACCCGGACGTCAACATGATCTTTGGCGCCGTGATCGAGCCGGATATGGGAGATGAGATCCGCGTGACGGTCATTGCCACTGGATTCGAGCGGAGCGGCGTGCCGCGGCGGGCACTCGAACGCCTCACTACTCGCAACGAGAGGCCTATGTCGCATTCCACGAGCATGCCTGCGTCGCCAACTTTCTTACGGCCCAGCGAATCCATCAACGTTGGCGCAGAATTAAGGCCGCCGGCGGAATCCAAGCCCGCTACCCCTCCCTCGACCTATGGCAGCGACGATCTGGATATTCCCACTTTCTTGAGAAATCGGAGATGACCGGCAGGGATTAGAGCATCGAACCGAAAGACCGGAAAGCAACGAATAACGATTAACTGTTGAAGGCTTCATGAGTCGATAGTCGTTAAACGGGACGACTATAGCCAGTCCATTGAGAGCGAAAGCAGCACGGCGTTGAAAAACCCCGTGCTGCTTTCCATTCTTGGACCAGTCATGAGGCTATTATCTGCCTTCACATTTTCCGATTTCTCCCCTTGGGCGTGGAAAAAAGCTTCGAACTCACCTTGCGCAGTGCGTCGCACCCCCGAAGGTGCCGGTGATCTTCCGGCTGTACGGGTAGATTTGTCCCGCAGAGCAGGCGAAATCCTTTCGAGTCAGGGTATCTGGTTGAGTAAAGTGCGACGTACACTCTCAGATTGCGTAACGTCAGCTTCTAAGTTGCCAGCAATCTCGCCGGTCAAGTGCACGCCTTGTTAGGCGCCGTGTGGCATATTCCGACCTCGTATACTGACGTCTAGCTTATACATTATATTTTCTAACCGCGTTTTCCCACTTTCACGAGCGGGCATTTGCAATAAAATCTCGCGAACTTTTGGAGTGACGTGTTCTATTGCCCAAATAACTTCCTTATCGCCAATGGAATAGTCGCCACCTTGGTTTAACTCAAGTGCCAGTGCGGCATAAGCTGCGGGACCGACAATATGTTTCGTTTGTTGAACATCCGCCAATGGATGCGTGTAAGCGCTTGACGCCGCAAGGCCGGCGGCGCGTGCGGCAGCCGCTGCAGCAGGATCGTTTGCCTCACGTGCGGCGGAAAATGCCGACAAGGCAAGGGAACGCAACTGCACGGTTCGCTTTCCCTCAGTAGCAAACATCCGGATGCCCCCAATCGCCGCGCGAGGTCGGGAATCTGAATCAGCACGAGTCTCATAGACCGACAGCGCCCTCTCAGCGCAGTCCGCAGCCCAGCCCCCCAGGGCCCTGAGTGACTCCAGGTTTAGCGAAAAATACTTGGATTCACGCGCCATCATTCACCTTTATAAACTTTTCAAAATCATGTGATGCCATAAGAGATTCTCTGTTTACAAGGAAAGCGCCTGACGGTTTGCGTTACTGGCGCCAGGGCGGGCTGGGATTCTGCTTGGGAGCAGGAAGAACCCGAAGCCGGAAAAATGCTCGAAAATGCGGCAGAATCCCCAACGTCCGGTGCACGCTGTGTTGAGCAGGTTTTGCAAAATACTTTTGATTTTGTTTTTCTTGCCGTGTATTCCAAATGGCAATACCAAAAGTTGCTGACAAGGGTAGTCGTAGTGGTGCAAGCGAGCCGGTCAGCAATCGAAGACGAACCAGCAGATTTCGTTGCGCAACTTCTGATCGTCAAGCACGAGATCCCGGATTTCGCTCGGAAGTTGTGCACGTTGCCATTGACATTCCAGGCGACCTGCCTCGTCACGCTCACTTTCATCGGCCGCTGCGCGTGCGGCCCGGATTGCGTAGGCAGCTGCACCCAACTCATGCGCTGCCACGTGCGCCACTACCGCAGCTTGTCCGGCTGCATAAGCCGCGTTCCTCGCCGCTCCGCTCATCACTCTGGCTGCCCCCATGGCGTGACCGCCGGCCGTTCGAGCTTGCGTCATTGTGATCTCGCCTCGCGCCCAGGCGCGCGCCAATTCGATGGCGCGCTGCGGCCGGTCGTCACTGGGTTGCATTTCCTCGAATAAGTGCAACACATGCTGCGCGCAATCGGCCGCCCATATCGCAAGCAGATGATGATCGCCGTCTTGGAGGGTACCGCCGCGACGCACAGTGATGAACCTGGGGTCTCGCTTCTTCGGTAATATCATTCGTCAGTTCCTACGCGTTCCTTTTGCCCAACTGGGTGCTCAGCTGCCATTTTACTTCCTAGGAGACGGTTTCTTAAGTCCGTTTCTGCATGCTTACGCGTTGTGCAACGCTCCCGAAATTCGAGATATGGGTGGTGTTCTCCCACCCATATCTCGAATTTCGGTACTCTCCCTCCCCTTTAGCGGAGGGCCGGGGTGGGGTCGTTACGGGCAAAAACCATTTAAGAAACACTCTCTCAAGGCTATGGATGGTTACCACCTAAACGCCGAACTCACCTAGCGCAATGCGTCGCACCCCCGAAGGTGCCGGTCATCTTCCAACTCTACGGGTAGATTTGTCTATCAGGGCAGGCGAGATCCTTTCGAGTCAGGGTATCTGGTTGAGTAAGGTGCGACCTGCCCTCTCAGACTGCGTAACAGCAGTTAATGAATTTCAAAACGCTCTCCTGGTACCTTGGTAGCGCAATCTCTTTGAAAGCCCACAACCTTGGCTATGCCCCATTTTCAGGATAGATGTGAGATAAAATAGACCCCATGAAAGTAGCCTTGCGCCAGGAAGAGCACACCTCCTATAAGCTCCACCGCAGGCAGCTGTGGACCCAAATCCTGCTGCCGATGATCGCCGCCGTTCTGGTATTCATGGCGGTCATCACGTTGATGAGTGTGGCCACGTTTCGCCAAAATGGCGACGTCGGCCGTTGGGCTGCCATTTCAACGATTTGGCTGGTTATTCCGGTCATGATTATCGGCCTCGTCCTGCTTGTTGTTCTGGCCGGGTTGGTCTTTCTGGCGGCCCGCCTCACCCATTTGATCCCACCCTACTCCTACCGGGCACAGGGCTTCGCATTTCGCGTGGAGGCGGTGATCATGCGCATAACTGCGATGATCCGTAGACCTGCGCTTCTCCTGGGAGAATTGGGAACGTTTGTGAGGGCCGCTGTCAGGCAGGCGCGGGAAAGGATGTAGCTCCACATGGAAAACAGAGGCAGGACCATCTTATTCGGCGTATTCATTGGCGCCATGACGGGCTTGGTTGCCGCGCTGCTTATCAATCGCCGGGCGGCAAAGGATGAGCGCACAACCGCCATCACGACGGGCGAGGGGTTGAAACTTGGCGTGCTGCTATTTGGATTGCTGCGGGCGATAGCCAGCCTCGGGGACGAAGAGAAGAAGAAGTAGATGCGCTTCATCCCTGATTAAGATCCCGACTTCATTCTTTTCCTGCGCGGTATTTTTCGCCCGTTCCCGCCGAGCCGGTATTCTTCCGGCTTGGCGGGAACGGGCGATGTCTTGCTCATCAAAACCCGGAAACATCAGTTTATCGGCTGATCGCTATCCCTATAAGTTCCCAATTTGCCATTTTCCCTAAAACTGTGTAAGCGGTACAACGCTATGGAAGCAGTGGAATCCTGGCCAGGTTGACTTTAGTACACTTGTTCTCTATAATTGTCGGTATCTACTGACATCTTTCCGTTTGTCGTCGAATTTTCACATAGGTCGGGGGGCGGGGCGCTGTCAGTAGATACCAATGAATGTATCTGGCTCAAGTCCGTGGAATACTCAGAAAACGAAGATCGCCTGTTGTTCTTCCCAATCTTCAAACAACAACCATCAATCAGAAATCAGAAATCAACAATCCAAAATCCCATGTCCCCCATTCCCACCGGCCGCAGGCGCGGCGCCCAGCCAGGCAATCAGAATCGCCTCTTGCACGGTATCTATTCGGACCTCATCTCCAAGGTCGATGGCCTGGACGTTGAAACCATGCCCCAAAATCAGAATGAGCCCGAGCTTGCCTTGGCGCGCATTCGCCTCAAGCAATGTGTTGATAAACAGAAAGCCGCGCCGCTGGCGCAGTGGCTGGCCTACGAAAATGTGATCGCACATTACCTCGCCATGATTTCCGCCCTTACCCATCGGAATGCCGTCTTGGGCAGGGACGACAAAGCCCCCTTTATGACCGTCATGGAAATGATCAACCAGGTCAACGAAGAACAGGATGTCAAATGAACGATTCGAACCTCATTCGAACCTCATTCGAAACCTTCCCTAAGGACGACAAAATTACCCGTAAAATACCATTCGAACCGCGGCATTGGAACCTCTGTGATTTCTGCTCAAAATTGCCGCTCGCGCAGGCCGAAGGTGCAGGTGTACTTCCTGCTCAGCATCAAGCTGCCGCTGCGCACCCCGCGCCATGCAGGCGCGGGGCAACCGCTACGTTCTCAGCCCGCAATTCTTCCCTTTAAGTCTTCCGGCTTGAATGGCCCGGGCTCCGCCATCAGGGCCGCAGCCTCCTTCAGCTTTTCCCACACATTCCAAAGTAGCACGCCGCGGACATGCCCCTGCGCAAGATAATACACCACGCCCTTCTGGAATGGCTCCTGCCAGTCGGCGAACGTCTCTAGCTTGCTGCTCAGCTCTCCTACGGCTTCATAGCCCAGCTCGAACAAATCGGAGTAGAAGTACGGCGTATGAGTGTAAGCCTCGTCTGCTCCCGCCATATTCCTCCCCGCTTGCTTCCCCATCATCAAGGCATTGTCTTCATGCTCCACGCGGATCAGTTTGCCCAGGGTCGCGTGTGGGAACATGGCCACATCCCCGGCGGCGAATACATCGACCGCCGAAGTCCGCTGATGGTCGTCCACGAGGATGCCGTTCTCGACTTTCAAACCCGCAGACTTGGCTAGCTCCAGGTTTGGACGTAGGCCAAGGCCTGCCACGATGCCGTCCACCTCGAATGAACGGCCCGCGCCGTTCCGAACGATGAAGCTCTCCCCCTGCCTTTCCACACTGCCGGCCGAATCGCCCGGCATGAGTTTCACGCCTTTCTTGCGATAGAAATCCGTGACGAACTGCGAAAGTTCAGCCGGATAAACTTTCTCGCCGATCAGGTTCTCCAGGAAAACCATCGTCACCTCCTTGCCCTGCATCCTCAGGGCGGCCGCCATTTCCGAGCCGATGAATCCTCCGCCGATGACGAGAAAGCGCTCGCGAGTCTCAGCCAGGGCGCGCAACCGTTCGTAATCACGCAGCGTACGATAATAGATAATCTCCTCCCCTCCAAACGGCAGGCGGATTGGCGAGCCGCCGGTCGCAATCAAAAGCTTGCCATAGCTATATTCGTCGCCGTGATCGTCACGCACGCGTTTGGTGGCCAGGTTGATTCTCATCGCTCTGCGCCCCAAGTGGAACTCGACGTTCAATTTGTCAGTGCCGCGCCAGACCTTTTCAAACGGACGGCCTTTCCACATGCCCTTGCTCAAGGGAGGCCGCGCATAAGGCCTGTCGTTTTCATCGCTAAGCATGCCGATCGAACGGTTCAGGTCGATTTCGCGGATGCCGCGGACCGCCGCATCCGCCGTCATGCCGCCGCCTACGATAAAGTAATCATATTGCTTCATGGATTTTCCTCTCTATTCGCCTTTCGAGTTGCAGCCGATTGCGTGAGCGATCTCATGGCCCATCGGGGCGCTATTGAAACATTCACACGTTCAACACTGGGTCTATCGCGTTCTTCGGATGTATCCGGAGCAGACTATTGAGTCATTTTAAGGCAAATCAAGCCTTTGAGATACGCCGCTTCCGGGAAATGCAGCGAAACGGGGTGATCCGCCGCCTGCGCGAGCTGCTCCAGAATCTGCGCATCTACGCCCGCGTCCAGCGCCGCCGAAGCCACTATCTTTTGAAACAGGGCCGCCTCGACGCCGCCGGAGCAGGAGAATGTGACCAGAAGACCGTTTTTTCGAAGCAGCTTGAACGCCAACAGATTGATGTCTTTGTAGCCGCGCGCAGCCTTCTCGGCTTGCGCCGCCGTCGGCGCAAACTTGGGCGGGTCGAGCACAATCATATCAAATGTGCGGCCTTCGTCGCGGAACTGCCTCAAAACATGAAACACATCTCCCGCAATGAACTTCGTCGCATCGGCCGGCAGGTGGTTAAGCTTAACATTTTCTTGCGCCAAAGAGAGAGCCTCGGAGGAGGCATCTACCGCCAGGACAGATTTCGCCCCACCTGCGAGTGCGTTGACCGCAAACCCGCCAGTGTAGCAAAAACAATCTAGCACATCCCGTTCCTGCGCCAGGGCGCGGACCTTTTGTCGGTTGTCTCGCTGGTCTAAATAGAAACCGGTCTTATGACCATTTCTGATATCAACCAGGAATTTCAAATCGTATTCGTGAACGGTAATTCGCGAAACGCTGGATTGCGAGTCTGGAGCAGGATTCCGCAGATAGCCCGCTCGCTGGGCAAGGCCCTCGAGCTCGCGGACATCTGCGTCGGAGCGCTCAAAGATGCGTTCACACTGGGTCTCATCGGATAATAGATCGGCAAAAGCATCGCGCCATAACTCTGCGCCCGTCGTCAGGCACTGCATCACTAGCGTATCCGCGTATTGGTCTACGATCAGGCCGGCTAGGCCGTCCGATTCGGCGTAGATCAGCCGGAGCGCATCCGTGGCTTTTCGGATATTCGCGGTGCCGCGCCTGCCAATTGCGAATCGAATGCGGCGGCGGAAGAACTCGGCGTCAATTTGTTCATGGGGATCGAAGGTCCAGACTCTGGCGCGGATTTGCGAGTGTGGGCTGTATGCTGCCCTGGCCTGGAAGGCCCCCTTCGAAGAGACTACCTCCAGCGTATCTCCGGATGCAGGATTGCCCTCGACGCGTTCAACTGCGCCGGAGAAGATCCATGGATGACGCCGAAGCAGTGATTTTTCGCGTCCGGGCTTGAGCACAAGCGTGGGCACCCGTCAATCTTACTGCAAATGTTGCGCTTCCTCAGGCGCCGGTTCGATCCATCCAGCGCTCCGGCGCATTGAGAGGCGCAAAACCGAATTGGCTATACAAACCGTGAGCATCACGTGTCGCCAGCAGGAAGCGGGGCACGCCTTGTAGCCCGGGGTGGGAAACAATGCTGCCCATTAACCATTTTCCGATGCCCCTGCCTCGGTAATCCTCATGCACAAACACGTCGCAAAGCCACGCGAAAGTTGCGTAGTCCGTCACTACTCGCGCCAATCCGACCTGCCGTCCTCCATCGTACACGCCAAAAACCAGGGAATTTCGAAGGGATTGCTCAATCGTGGAGCGCGGGCGTTTTGGGGCCCAGTAGGACCGTGCCAAGAAATCGCATATCGCCTCCAGGTCCAGCCGGGCCGGGTCGGTGGAAATGACTAGAGAATCACGTTGGATTTCTAAATATTCTTTCATGTTTGGAGTGTATCATGGGGCCTTGCTAACGGGCGAAATCGCCGGTCAAGGCATGATTTTCTTGTCGCCGATCATGCCCCGTTTTAGCAGGAATAATGGGCGCTTGCCATCGTTAAATATTCTGCAATATGGTTTGTGCCTGTCACCAAATGTCAGAAAGGAAGAGATCTTAGATGAATAACGAAGGTCGCCTTTCCATGAGTTTCCCCAGCTTGGCCATAAAGAGACCTTTTAGCCTTGCTACGGGCATCTTGGCAGTCATTGTGATTATTGCCGCTGTCGCATGGCGGTTCATGGGCCACGTCTATCTTGGCGCGTTGAACGATCTGGACACTTTCACGCCGGTGATGATTGGCATATTGTTGCTGCGCGGCATTTTCAGCCTGAGACATGACACTGATCTGCAAGCGGTTTCGATGTCCTTGATTGGCGCATTATCATTTGTTTTCATTTACGAAGCCATCTATAAGTATTCCTTCTACCTTCTTCCGTGGCGCATGCCGCCGGCGGAACTACGCGATTTTACGATCCAGGTCGGCATTACACTCACCGCGCTGGGAGGCTTTGCCTATGGAAAATTCAGGCTCTCAAGACCCAGCAAGATCTTCTTGGTACTGTTCGTGTTGCTCTATGCTTTTTGGATGCTATCCGGCTTTCCCCAGGTTGACCATGGGGAGCACGTCTGGCCCGCCTTCATCCCTATCGCTTATACCTGGAATTTGATTTACGCCGTCAACCGTGGGACAAAGGTGTTGATGTTCCTGGCATATTTCTTCTTCTATACGCGACCTGCTGGCAGCAGCTCGAACATTGCTGGCTAGGCAAACGGCGAGGATGTCGACATCGATGCCTTCGGTTTGAGCTTTTACCCCGCTCCGCAATGTGCGGGGCAAACGGACGCCTTCTTCGATGCTGGAAGGGCTGGAATTTCCACAAAGAAGCCCAGTTATCTGGCCTGCAGCTCCGGCCCATACAAAGGTTCTCGGGGTGAGACAGCATGGGTTTCTCAAAGTCGGTGGCCGAAGCCCGATTGCCTTGAAGAAAAGGGAAAAAGTGATGATTTTGCGGGCAAAGTCCGCAAAATCATCACTTTTTCGCAAACCCCCCGCCCCATTCTTGGGGCGGGACCGGGGTTGAAAGATACTGGACTTTGAGTAGGCAATGGGGTGAGCCAGTCCGCTTTATTGACAAGTATGTTTATTTAGCAGTCAGGTAGAAATAGTCTCTTGAATGTGCAACTAGGTAAAGAGTGGGGACATTTTCCATCTGATCCAAAAGCGGAATTGCGGTCATTGATCCGTGGCTCGTAGCCTGATAAGTCACGAAGTGCGCATAGTGCCGGTTGATATCCAATTGCATGGCGTTGTACGCGCCGGCTTGCTGCAGCGCCTCCGCCAGCGTTGGAATGCCCGTGGCATTGCCCACTGCATAGATGAGATAATGCCCATCTTGTGATATTCCAACCGCAGTACGCCATGTGACGTCCTGGTTGCTGATCGTCTCGCCCCATATCGAAGGATTATTCACGCTCACAAGCGGATTGATCTGCCCGGCCTGGATGATCGGCGGGCAGTTCTGGCGATAGGCCACCATGTTCGGGCTGGGCAGGATGTCGGTCCCCCAAACGCCAATTCGAACCTGGCCGTCATTGTAAACTGCAAGTGTCGCAATACCGGGAACCGGGGGGAGCAAGGTGACTCCGTCGACCATCATGCCATAATGCCCATTTACTGCTTTGAAGCCGCCATTGAAACCGGCTATCAGTTGACCAAGGTCGGCCGATGGAGTGGTCCCGGGATTCGATATCGCTTTCAGGACGGTTGGGTCGTGTGAAGGTTCGAGGAAACCTGGCACCACGTGAAGTTGGACCTTCGACAAGTCCACGCGCACCAGCACGATCGCGGCATACGGCCGTTGAGGATCGAGGGTTAGTAATGCCTGTGCCATCACAGGTCCGCCGTTTACGCTCGGACCGTAGGCTTGCCAGCCGATGTTCGGTGCATCCCAGACCACGTTGGGCGACTGCGCCGCCCCATTTCGCAGGGTCGCAGCTGCCGACGCTGCAATTGCAGCAGGCATCGGCGCTGACTCCCCGCTCTTCCCGGATGCCTGGAGACTGCTTTGCCGCTGACTCGATAGTGAAATCTGAACACGGCCGCCATCCAGCCTTGAGCGAAGCTGGTTTATGGCGTCCTGTATTTGAAATGAAGTGCTTTCCAGCACGGCTACCGGTTGTGGTCCAAGGGCGCCGCGCAGTAGATCTGCCGTGTTCGCCCCGACGCCTGGAAACGCGGCCGGTATCACGGCGAGCACACCGATTGCCAGCAACGTAATGACAAATAAGCCGCCAAGGGCAATCATGCCTCGGCGCTTTGGAACCGCAGTGCTTGCTCTGGGATAGAGGCGCTTTTCAGCAGACTTCATTCTTTTTGCCATCCATTTGCTTGTAGGTTTCAGAATCGCATAATTTCTTCACAATCTTAGTGCCGTCAGATGAACACCGCATGACTGGCAACATGAAGATTCCGTTAGAAACCTCAGAAATTGAGGGTGCTATAATCCCGGCTTATCATGTGCCCAAAGAGAATCACTCTCCTGGCAATGGGTGCGGCGATGATCCTGGCCGGCTGCAGCCCCATGTCCGTGCGTTCTGCATCGCTGCCCGGCGATGCGGCCGTGCAGACTGCCACCCAGACCGTCGTTAACAGCACCCCGCTTCCGACTGATTCGCCCACGCCGCTCGCTGACACACCCACTGCATCTCCCACTCCCGGGCTTACCTATTTCTCCGACGACGACATCCAGAACGGGGTCGGCCGACTGGCCTCAAATTTCCTGCACCAGACCAGGAACCCCGGTCTTTCGGTCGCCGTCATTCGACGGAACCCGCAATCAGGCGAATTGGAAGCGTTGCTTCTCAACTACGGCACCGCAGCCAGAGATGGGGGCGGGCCGGTCAACTCGAATACGATCTATGAAATTGGTTCGATCACAAAGGTCTTCACAGGCATCCTGCTGGCGGAGGCAGTCAATGACGGGAAGATGAAGCTCGATGATCCCATCCAGGGCTATCTGCCAGGCGGAGTGTATGCTCCGGACTACAAAGGCATCCCGATTACGTTGAATGAACTGGCAACTCATCGATCCGGGCTGCCACGCGATCTCAACTCAGATAGCCTATCGGATCTGTATGCCTGGTTGAATGGCTTTCGTCTAAGCCGGGCACCCGGCGCGGAATATGTTTATTCCAACCTCGGCTATTCTCTTCTCGGCGATATTCTGGCTCGTAATGCCAACGCCGATTATGGCACGCTGGTCTTCCAATCCGTGAGCCAGCCGCTGGGACTGATGGATACCGCTGATGCGCTGTCTGCAGAGCAGATGAGCAGGCTGGCCCAGGGCTACGCATACGACGGTTCCCTGGCAAGATATTTCCCGGATTCGGGGGCCATGGCGCCTGCAGGATATTTGCATTCCACCCTAAACGATCTCACCCGTTTTGTAATCGACAACATGCAGCCTGATTCGACGCCCTTGGCCGCAGCTCTTTCACTTGCGCAAACCAGTCAATCTGAAGGCAGCAATCCGGGAACGGGAACGGCGCTGGGCTGGGAAATAGACCGGCTGGGAAAGCCTGATGAACGCATTTGGAAAGGCGGCGGAACGCCGGGATTCACAAGTTATGTGTCATTCAACAAGGATGGCAGTTCAGGATTCGTCCTGCTGTCCAATGGCCAGTTTATCGATAATCTCGTGCCGGACATGATTCGTCTTTTGCACGACGCAAACTGACAAACTCCACCCGGAAGTTTCCAAGTACGCTTAAATAATGCGGACAGCGAGAGGGTGCGGTCTGCAGCGCTGACCGGATCATGAGGAACTCTGTTACATTTTCCGCGGTAAGCAAGCCCGCCAATTGTCCTGCGTGGGTAACGGGCAGGGTCTTCGCCCTGCTCTGTTCGAGCCGCGCGAGCGCCAACTCCACCATTTCATGCGTGTCTACTTCGGGGACGCCTCGCCGCATGACATCTGCAACCATCTCTCCCTGTCCGCTTCTGGCGAGAGCCTTGATGAAGGCATCACGTTCCAGGATGCCGACCACGCGCCCCTGATCAACCACGGGAAAATCATGCTGTGATCCGGCCAGGATCAATTCGACAACACGGGCCAGCGTATCCTGCGGCGCAAGGGTTTCAAAATTGGTTTGCATTGCCCGGCTTACTGGGATGCCGCCGAGCGAGCTTTTCATGCGCGCCATGCTGGATTCCTGTTCCGCCCCGATCCAAACGAATAGAGCAATGAAGAGCAGGAAAGGATCCGTGAACAGACCCGCCAGGCCAAACACAAAGGCCATCGCCTGGCCGATCACCGCCGCCACCTGCGTGGCGCGGACATATTCCATGGTCATCGCCAGGATGGCTCGCAGTACTCGACCACCGTCCATTGGAAAGGCCGGCACCAGGTTGAAGGCCGCCAGCAGGAGGTTGATTGTCAGCAGCCGGACCAGGAAGCTGCCGGAGGTAATGGAGCTAAACGTCAGGTACCGAAGCGGAAAGGGTCCGCTGGTTACCATCAGGAACAGGAAAAGAACCGTGGCGATGGCTACATTGACTGCCGGACCCGCTAGGGCAACCCACAGCTCTTCAATCGGCCTTTCGGGAATACGCTCCAGACGGGCCACCCCGCCGATGGGATAGAGTGTGATGTCGCGCGTCTTGATGCCATAGCGGCGCGCGGTTAGCGCATGCCCGTATTCATGCAGGACAACACATAAGAATAGCGTCAGGATGAACACCACGCCGCCCACGACGGCGCTCAACGTGTGAAGCTGGAACCAGTAGCTCAAGGCCACCCATGCGATTATCAGCAGGAAGGTGGCATGCATATAAACGTCAATGCCCCATAATCGGGCAATTTTCCACGACCATTTCATTTCGGCCTCCAAACAATAAAACGATTCTAAGCCTCGATAATGACGAAAGGATCAGAGTTGCATCAGAGTTTCATAAGCATATCCGCCTGTGCGCTCTCTGGCATCCCCCCAGGCTTGGTGCCTGCCCGTCCGGTTTTGCGGCGCCTGGGTGAAAGTGACGTGCAGCCGAAAGAAGAGTTGCATGGCAAGGCTATGCCCCCGGATCCGGAAGCGGCTAGATGATGCCTGTCTTGCGTCCAGCCTCGGCAATGACCTCCATGGCTCTTTCGATCTCGGCCGGATCATGCGCCGCGGTGATCGTGGCGCGCAGTCGGGCCTGGCCTTCTGGCACAGCGGGCGAAACGACCGGCAGCACAAAGACGTCATGATGCTGCGCTTCCCGCGTCATGACAAATGCGAACTCATCCGAGCCGCACAGCACGGGAACAATTGCAGTCGTCGTCAGCATGGTGTCAAAACCCGCCTTCTTCAAGCCGCCGATAAAGAGTTGAGTATTCTGGTTCAACTTGTCAAGGCGCCACGGCTCATCCAGGATCACCTTGAAGGCCTCGTTGGCCGCAGCCGCCTGCGCCGGCGGCAGCGCGGCCGAGAAAATGTATGACCGGCTCGCGTGTCGCAGGTAATTGATCAGGTCTTTGTTCCCGGCAACATAGCCGCCAACCGAAGGGATGGTCTTGCTTAGTGTGCCCATCTTGATATCTACGACATCGCGGAGCCCGAAATGCTCTTCAATGCCCCGGCCTGTTTTGCCGAGAACTCCAAGTGAGTGCGCCTCGTCCATCATCAGATAGGCGCCGTATTTCTTGCACAGCTTGGCAACTCCGGGAAGATCAACCACGTCCCCGTCCATGGAAAAAACCGCATCGGCGATCACCAACCGGGAGGCGCCCTCCGGCACCTGCTGGAGCCGGTGCTCCAGATCCGCCATGTCATTGTGTTTGAAGCGCCGGAATTCTGCGCCAGACATCAGGCAGCCGTCCACGATCGAGGCGTGATTCAATTTGTCGGACAAAACGTAATCGCCGCGTCCTAGCAGCGTCGAGATGACTGTCAGGTTCGTGACGTATCCGGACGTATAGGTCAAGGCGGCTTCCGCGCCCTTGAATTGTGCAATCGTTTCTTCGAGTTCCTTATGGAGTGTAAGAGTGCCGGCCAGCGTGCGCACACCGTGGGTGCCCGTGCCGAATTTGTCGATGGCCTGCTTCGCGGCCGCGTTAATGCGGGGGTGGCCGATCAACCCAAGGTAGCTATAAGACGCGTACATGCCCATCTCGCGGCCGCCCACAAGCACTTTCGCCCCGCCGTGTAGTTCCTCCACCGCTTGGTTATAGAAGTAGATGTCATTCGCGTTGAACATTACAAAGCGCTCTGCGTATGCTTGAATGCGACGCGCAACTGCGTCATCGTTCTGAAAATTCATAAGGGCTCCCTGCAAAATAGTCTTCTCGTAGTGGAGTGGCTCGCCCATGTTCCCGGGAACTGACGGCGCGTGTCTCGGCGGGCATGTTCCGCGAACGTTATGCCGTTGAATCGGATTGGAAAAGGATTCCCGGTTAGAATGAGATCCGCCGCCTAAGGGGAAAATCGCGGCAGGGCCTGAACCTGCTGTCTCGCAGCCGATTCCTTTTTTTCAGGCGTTCTCCTGCAAAGTTGCGGGCACACAAAGTGTAGTCCAGCCCAAAGCGGCTGTCAACGCGAGCCATTATCGGCAGATTTCCGTCGTTCGAACAACTAATGGAGGCGATGCAATCGGATGTTCGAACTCATACCGGTTCCAGCAGTACGACTGGAATGCGGCGGGCCGTCATCTCTTGATAGCTGCGATATTGGGGATGCTCGCCCGCGGCAAATTCCCACAGGTTCGCGTATTCCTCGCCGTGCGCCTCACGGGCTTGCACCTCAAATTTCTTTCCCCTCACCTCGATACTGGCCCGAGGCTGCTTCTGCAGGTTCAGGAACCAGTCTGCCTGTTTGTCCCTGCCCCAATTCGAAGCGACCAGCAGGTATTTGTCGTCATAATCAAAGTAGGCAATCGGTGTCACGCGATCCTGGCCGGATATTCGACCTCTTGTATGGAGGATCAAAATCTGCTGCGTTCCAAGTTTGCTGCCAAGCCTCCCGCCGCTGCGACGAATTAACCAGGCATTGATCTGCATGAACCATTTAATCAACCTATCGTTCATTTGCTCCCGAGTTTTCTTAATTCCGCTTCTCCGATGATCCTGACATCCAGGGACTTGGCTTTGTCAAACTTCGACCCAGGATCTTCGCCTAACACGAGGTAATCCGTCTTCTTGCTGACGCTGTCAGTCACCTTGCCGCCGTGTTGCTCAATGAATTCCTTGGCATCCTCTCGGGAGAAGTTCGGCAGCGTCCCCGTGATCACAAAGGTCATACCGTTGAAGGGACCCACTTTCTTCCTGCCGTTTTCTTCGCCCTTCGGCCACACACCGACCGTCTTCAACTTCTTGAGCAACTTCCGGTTGGCCGGGCGTGCAAACCAGTCTACTATCGCCTCCGCTATATTGGGGCCGACGCCTTCGATCTGCATAAGGCTATCCGCGTTCGCCTGCGATAACGCCTCAAGGTCGGGGAAGGTTCGCGACAGATCGCCCGCCATCACCTCGCCAACGCCTCGGATTCCGATCGCAGTGATCAGGCGGTTCAACGGCCGGCCTCTCGATGTCGCAATCGATGTCAGCAGGTTATCCGCAATCTTGCCCGGCGGCTCCGATTTGGTCTTTCGGTCTTTCTTGGTAACTGCCTCCAGGATGTCTTCGCGCCTGAGCGAGTAGATATCCGCCACGTCTTTGACGGCGCCGGTTTCGATGAGTTTCTCGACGATCTTGGATCCCAACCCGACAATGTCCATCGAGCCGCGGGATACGAAATGCTCTATGTTACGTTGGAGCTGCGCGGGGCAGGCGGCATTGACGCAATACCAGGCTACCTCGCCTTCGAAATGCTCTACCGGCTGACCGCAGACGGGACAACTATTTGGGGGCGCATATTTCTTCTCTTTGCCTGTGCGTACATCTGTTACAGGCCCGATCACGTACGGGATGACTTCGCCTGCACGTTTGACCAGGACGCGGTCACCCACGCGGATATCCTTCTCAGCGATGTAATCGAAGTTGTGAAGCGTGGCTCGCTCGACGACGACGCCGCCGATTTCAACCGCTTCCAGCACGGCATTGGGAATGAGCACTCCGGTCCGCCCAACGCTGACCCGGATGTCGAGGAGTTTCGTCGTCACCTCGCGGGCAGGGAACTTGAAGGCAATGGCGCCTCTCGGGTCCTTTCCGACAAATCCAAGCTCGGCCGCAAGATTCAAGTCATCGATCTTGATGACCATGCCGTCGGCCTCATACGCCAGTTCGTCCCGGCGCGTGTTCCAGGTCTCTGTGAATGCAATCGCGGACTCTATGTCATCGAACCGCTTCGCAACATCCGTCACCGGAAAACCCAATGTGCCCAGGTAGTTCAGCAATTCCCATTGTGACGCAGGAACCGGGCCGCCCTCGGAATGGATAATTTGATACACCAACAGCGTGAGCGGACGCGAGGCGGTAAGGGCCGGGTCAAGCTGGCGCAGCGAACCCGCCGCCGTGTTGCGCGGGTTTAGATAGGTCTTCTGGCCGGCCTCCTCGAGCTGTTGATTTAGTTTTTCAAATTCTTTGACGGGAATAAAGGCCTCTCCGCGGACCACGAGATAAGACGGCACGGGCGGGGCCGTCCGCGTTGCGCTTCTCTGGATCGACCTTGCACCGGAACTCGACTGAGCGCCCGCTGTCGGAACCGGAATCCTCAGCGGGATCGCGTTAACTGTTCGCAAGTTTGCAGTGATATCCTCGCCCACTTCCCCATCGCCACGCGTCGCGCCCTGAACAAAGATGCCATCTCGATAATGCAGCACGACCGATAAGCCGTCAATCTTCGGCTCTACCACGAACTTGGCCGATGCCACGCGCTCGTCCAGCCGGCAGACGCGTTCATACCAGGCGCGGGCGTCTGCTGCTCCAAAAGCGTTGGCGAGTGAGAGGATCGGCCCGGGATGGCGGACCTTTTCAAATCTGCTTGCCGGCGTTGCACCGGCGCGCTGGGAGGGCGAATCCGGTGAGATCCAATCCGGGTGGTCGGCCTCGATTTGCTTCAGCTCGTTGAGCAGCTTATCGTATTCGGCGTCGCTGATCACCGGCGCATCGAGCACATGGTAGCGGTAATTGTGGAAGCTGATCTGGGATTTCAGTTCTTCATAGCGCGAGCGGAGCGTTGTGGTTGCCATTTTCAAATTATATTGCAAATCAAACCGAAGAGCTCGTTGTTGGATTCGTGGGATCTGGCAGTTCTTCCTTCCAGATCCTTCACGGCCTGCCGTGTATTCGATGCGGTGTTAGCTGACTGTGACATCGAGTTTTCCGTTGACCTTGATGACCTCCGCTCTCGTACGCCTGTTGGGGACACTTGAATAATGCAGGTCAATCGTGGCCGGGCCCACTCGAATGCCGGTTACGTCAAGGGAGTGGACCGATTCGGGTAACAGGGGGCGGCAGATCTCCAGTTTTCCATCCAAGGCATTTGGCTCAAGGCCAAGAAAACGGCAGAGCAGGAATGGGATGCTGCCCGCCGCCCAGGCCTGAGGGTGACATGCTACTGGATAGTGCACGGGAATGCCATACTCTTCCTTTGAAAATCCGGAGAACAATTCCGGCAATCGAAATTCTTCGAAACTCATCACGGCCCCCAGAAGCCCCATAAAGACTTTTAGCGCGGCCTCGTCGAAGCCATAACGTCGAAGTCCATCAGAAATCATCGCGGTATCATGCGGCCAGACGCTGCCTAAATGGTAACCAATCGGGTTGTAACCTTTCTCTCTCTGCGAGAGCGTTCGGATTCCCCATCCGCTGAACATGTCCTCGGCCATGAGACGATCAACTGTCCGCCGGGCTTTTTCTGGATCGGCGATACCGGCCCACAGCGCGTGCCCCGCGTTGGAAGACACGACCAACGCGGGCTTGCCATGCGCCTGACGTGCCAACATGTAAGTTCCAAGCTCCTCGCTCCAATAATCACGGTTGAATCTGGAACGCAAGTCATCCGCCTCTCTACTCAGCGCGGCTGCCCGCTCGGCGGCTCCCGTTCGTTCATACAGCCGGGAAATTCCGAGCTTTGCGCGGTAAACATAGGCCTGCACTTCGACGAGCGCAATCGGGGGTTTTGCCAGGCTGCCATCCGCATTCTGTATCGAATTACCCGAGTCCTTCCAGCCCTGGTTCGTCAGTCCCTGGTCCGAAGTGGATTCGTAATCCAGGTAGCCGTCGCCGTCGGAATCTCCATATTGGTCGATCCACTGCAGTGCAAGGTCCACGGCCCCTCTCAATTCGGTGAACAGACGAAGATCACCGGTCCATCCAACATACTCGCTCATCAGAATGAGAAAGAGCGGTGTTGCATCGACAGTTCCGTAATACGGGGTGTGCGGAATTTCGCCCAGGCTCGCCAATTCGCCCACGCGCAGTTCATGTAGGATTTTCCCCGGTTGGGCGTCACGCCATTTGTCCGTCTTTCGCGCTTGATAGGAAGCCAGCAGACGAAGCGTTTCCGCCGCGATCTCGGGCCGGATCGCAAGCATCTGCAGGCTGGTGATCAAGCTGTCCCTGCCAAACAACGTTGCGAACCAGGGGATTCCAGCAGCGAAGAATTCTTCTCCCCTGATGCTCGACCTTAGACTTTGCAGGTCATGATTGGCTCGGTCTAAGACCTGGTTCAAAAGAAGGCTGTCGCTGCGGAATTCAGGCAGATCCTTGCACCAGGCGGAAGCAATGTCATAGCGCGCCGGCACTGGATCGGAGGATCCTCGCATTGCGCCGGTGTCGATCTCCTTCCCCTTTTCAGTTCCAGTTTCCGAAATCAACAGAGAGACAGCAATGTCCTTGCTCTCCAGCGGCGCCAGGCTGATTTGATAACGGACCCGATTGGCCCGTGCTCTATCCGGCCGCGGCGAGAAGCCAATGACCAGGCTACGAGACCGGCCATCGCCCCCCTCATAACGGAAGATCAATTCACCTTGCTGCCACTCCGGTCGATGGAGTTTGCCGGGTCGGTCCAAAAGCAGACCGCGCACGGCGAAGATGTCCTCGAAGTCCGCTTCGAAGGTCAGGGTAATGGGAAAACTGACCGGCTGTCGGGAGTAATTCCTGATATTTAGGCGATCCGAGAGTTGAATGCGTTCGGCATCCAGGTTTCTTTTCCAGGAAATCCCGATTTGTCCCGTGGATAGGTGATCCCCATCTCGGAATTTGAGTTGCGGGTTGCTTAGTTCGAAACTGGCCGAACCTACGGAGCCGGTGGCACTCGCCAGGACGATAGGGCTGGCGCCGGCGATCTGGAATTCATAACCGTTGAGGTATCGGCAATCATGATAATAGAGCCCCAGGCCGTGCACGCCGCCCACCGGAACATTTCCATCCGATTCAGTGAGGAAGTAGATGTTCCCTGTCTTGATGGTGACTGCATTCGCAATGCTTCGGGTAATAGACGGGATGCCCCTAGTCAGAACATGCTCTTTTCGAATCTGTCTCTCTTTGTGCGAGATGCCGGAACGTTTCGTGACCTCGTGCACAACATAGCCTTTGTTAGCCATCCAGCCTCCTTTTGCAGACCATTTAATTTAACGCAAAAACTGTGCTCTGCGCGCACAATCCGGAAGTCTCACGTCTGACACCACTGCTGCCAAATCCTGACGGAAAACATGCATTCTTGAGCCGGGAGAGGGCGAATTGTACACAAGAATTGTCAGGGCCGAGGCGCCTGGCGCGCCTCGGCCCTGACTCAGAGGAGGAGAAGATTCGCCCAGAGACAAGCTTCACCTCAATCGAGGATGACGTTCCCAACGTGCCTCAGACGATATCGGCAAGTATACAGAGTCAACATGAACCGGCGATGAAGCGCCCAAAAGAGGCTGCTTTGAGATTTCCCGGCTGGTTGCGATATACTACCCCGCATGCTGAGCCGCATTGGCATTTTCGGCGGAACGTTCGATCCGCCACACCTCGGACACCTGATTCTGGGGTCGGAGGCCCGGGCACAACTCAACCTGACGCGTCTATTGTGGGTGTTGACCTCCATTCCCCCTCACAAGCTCGATCGCCCGATCAGCCCGCTTGAAGATCGACTGGCGATGCTGAAATTGGCTGTGGACGAGGAGCCGGGTTTCGAACTCTCTGCGGTTGATATGGACCGACCCGGCCCTCACTATTCGGTGGATACGATCAATCTGCTGGCAAGGCAAAACCCGGGCGCAAAAATGATTTTCGTTCTGGGAGGAGATTCTTTGCGCGACCTTCCGACCTGGCACCGTCCCGCGGACTTGGCAGCCGCCTGTGATGAAATCGGCGTGATGCGACGGCCAGGCGATGCAATTGACTTGTCCAGGTTGGACCGGGACATTCCTGGCATTGCTGCCAAGATCCGGTTTGTGGACGCCCCGCTGCTTGAAATTGCCTCTCATGAAATTCGGGAGCGGGCCTCCGCCGGAATATCGTTCCGTTATTATGTTCTTCCGGCAGTCTACGATTATATTGTGCAGCATGGGCTGTACGGCTCAAGCGCGGCCCGGGAAAACTGAGTCGCAAAATTCATGGGGGGCGTTGTTGGGAAGCGCCATCGGCGGTCTTCAACCGGAATCATCTTTGGAACAGCGCATCGATCCGTATAGCCGCCCCTCTGCCCCCGGAGTCCTATTTGCAGCCGCCAGGAATTAGAGTATCCTTGGCCAAATTTTTAGCGTGGAGAGAGGAAACAATAATGGCTCAAGATGCTTCCATGAGGGCCTTCAAGTGCCCCTCCTGCGGTGCGCCGCTTGAACCGGAAACCGGCACCCTTACCATGAAATGTCCCTATTGCAGTGGGACAGTCATTATTCCGGAATCTTTGCGTACTCCGCCGCCGTCGTCGTCATCCGGTCCGTCGATCGGCGAAGTTTTCCAGTTCGGCCTGAATGGCATAGACCTCAACCAAATCATGGGCAATGCCATGCACTTGCCGCAGGCGATCACACTCGCCCAGCAAGGCAGGATTGATGAGGCCGCAACCATGTACAGCCAGATTACCGGCATGGAACACGCGGATGCCATAAATGCCGTGAAAGACCTGGCAGCCGGACGAGCTGTGAGTTTGACTCCCGGCCAGCCCGGGACTGGCTGGCAGCAATACAACAGCCCTTTTTCCCAGACAAGCAGCGTTCCCGTCAGCAGCCCATCGGTAAGTAGCGGCGAAGTGATTTCCACGAGCGCCGGCTCGAAGGCAGGCGGGCGAAGTTGCGGACTTCTAATGGCTATCGTTGTCGGTGCGGTCTTGCTCGTCGTGGGGCTCGTGGCCGCCTCTTTCTTCCTGTTCTCCGGCGGCGCCGGTCCGACTTCATTGATCCCAATGGGCTTTGCCAGCCAAACTCTGAGCTTCGGTTCCGAAGGCATCGGTGCCGGCATGTTACAGGACCCGCGCCTCGTCGGCGTGGATGGAAACGGGAACATGGTCGTTGCCGATTACGAGGATGGGCGGATCCAGACTTTCGACCCCAACGGCAAGTTCGTTTCAACCTTCTCCATTAGTCCAGGCGGTAAGAAGGTCTATGTCGCAGGGCTGGCTGTGAGCCGCGATGACAGGATCTACCTTTCACATGACTCGAAGATATTCGTCTACGACAAGAGTGGGAATCAGGTCAATGTAATATCGGATGACCAGCACGATTATCGCGACCTCACGCTCGGCCCGGACGGTAGGCTGTATGCGATCTCGACCGACGAGAACATCGTGCGCTTCAATCAGGACGGGACGATCGATCTCGAGATCCCCAGCACGTTCAGCAACGTGACCGGAAATACCGAACTCGACGCGCATCTGGCAGTGGACGGTCTGGGAAACATGTATGTCGTCGGCTCTTTCAATTACCTGGTCCTGAAATTCTCACCGCAGGGCAAATTCCTGAATCAGTTTGGTGGCGAAGCCAAAAGCGCCGCGGTCAGCGAGCCTGGAAAATTCTCTACGCCTCAGGCCATCGCAGTCGACGGCTATGGACGAGTCTACGTGGCCGATTTCTCAGACATCAAGGTCTTCGATTTCAGACGGGACGTATCTCAACACCATTGCCCTGACCGCCGCCAGCCCGTACGGTGTCACAGTTGACAGCCAAAACAATCTCTACGCTGTGACGTCGACGACAAACGTGCTAAGATTCACCATCCAGAAGCCGAAAACCAATTGACGGCAAGGTTCTCCTGAAATTCTTCTCCGCGGTCTGAACCCGCGGCATACGCACTCAAGCCAACGCCCTCCCCGAGTTCGGGGAAGGCGTTGGCTTGCCGGCAGATCATTGTCTGGCTGTTTGGCGACCAGAGTCTACAGGCAAATCCTCACAAACAATCGCTCCTTTGCAAGCCGCGCGCTATCCTCGCAGTTCGCGATGCCATCTTGAATGCGCACACCGAGTGCCTTGGCCGACATGGGTAGATGCCGGACGTATTCCCCGATTTGCGCGGCCACGGCCTTTTCGTCCAGGACGGCCTCCGCAAATCCATTCAGGTCCTTCCCTTGCAGATGCACGCGAACCTGCGCACCATGCCGCAGGTTTCGCCACCAGATCCTTGAGCGGGAGGTGATCATCCACAGCACGTCGAAGTCGCGATAATAATTAGCCGGAACGGTAACCTGACGACCCGTTTTGCGGCCAGTCAGCGTGATTAGCATGGCATTTCCCATGAGCCCGTGGAGACGGGATTCAAGCACAAGCCTTACGAGATCGTTTCCTTTCATAGGCCTGCTCCGTACATCTGATCGGGCCCCAGGATCTCCTGAAAGCACTCGCGCAGCGCCCGGCGCGCCTCATAACAAAGATGGCAGGCATCTGCGTAGACACCTTCATGCGGCAGGTTGTATTCGCTGACCAGCGCCGCCGGTCCGCCTTCCAATAGCGGTCCGCAGATGGGATGCTTCTCTGCCTCGTAATTTTCGCAAATCTCCTTCAGGGACTTCTGGAATACGTTGCCGATGACAATTCCCTGGCAGATATGCAGGTTGCCCAGCGGATCCAGATGAATTCTTCCGGGGGAGCGCAAATCCTCGTTGGAACACTCAGTGAATTCCTGCCAGGGATGGCCGGCAACCTGCGGCGCCAAAGCCATTGCCGCCCTGCCTCGGAACATCACAGCGCCCTCTTCCTCGATTTGTCCATGTGTTTGGCGGGCTTCTTCATCGGGCTGGGCAATGCTGATCATGCCGGTCGGAATCCCCAGCCACTTTGCGGCAGCCAGGGCATTTTGAGGCGCTTCCCCCAGTCGGTTCTCGCAATGAAATAGATCGCTGCTCACCGTGAGGTCCGCCAGCCGTCCCACGAAAGGTTGCAGCCATTCGACCGCGTCGGCAACCGAAACAGCCCAATAGGCATTGGAGACGATGCCCACAGAAAACCCCATTTCGGCAGCCAGCCGAACGCCTTTGGCGAGCACCGCATAATACAGGAAAGGCTCGCCCCCTTCAAAGTAGATCGATTCAACCTCCGCCGCCTTGGCCTGTTGAAGTATGTTCTCGATTTGCCCTATCGTTAGCGTGCCTTTCTGCCGGGGACTTCCCCATACAAAGCAGTGGTCACACTCAAAAGTGCATTGGTACGTTAGCAGGATGTGCAGGCCGGAGAGTCTCATGTTGACCTCGTCGATTCCAGTGTACATGGATGAAGGCCCCGAGTTCATGGGTCGAAAATCACCTCGGGAGCTATAATAAAGTCACTACCGTGGAGGTCAGCATGGCAAACGTCTTCGCATCCGCCCACCCACTGGTTGCTCACAAGCTTTCCCGCCTGCGCGACAAGAGGACCGATCCGAAGCGATTCCGGGAGCTGGTGCGCGAGCTCGCCGGGCTGCTGGCCTATGAAGCCACGGCGGATCTGGCAACCATTGCGCGGACAGTTGACACGCCGCTGGGTTCACTCACCGGCGCCGACTTGAAGGAAAAGATCGGATTGGTGCCCATCCTCCGCGCCGGGCTCGGTATGGTTGAGGGGATTTGGGAACTAATGCCCTCCTCCGAAGTCTGGCACATCGGACTCTATCGCGACGAAAGAACGCTGAAGCCCGTTCAGTATTACAACAAGCTCCCGATTGAACCAACCGTTTCTGTCTGCCTGATCCTGGACCCCATGTTGGCCACCGGAGGGTCTGCCTGCGCCACGTGTGACGTGCTGAAGCGCTGGGGCGTGAAGAAGATTAAGTTCGTGGGTCTGATCGCCGCACCGGAAGGTATCAGGAACATGCAGGAGCATCATCCCGACGTGCCCATCTACCTTGCGGCGATTGATGATCATCTCAACGAACGCGGCTACATCATTCCGGGTTTGGGAGATGCTGGAGACCGGCAGTTTGGAACGGGATGAGAACATACACTCCGTGGCTGGGAATCAGCGTGCAGTCAGGAGTGAGACAATGCCAGAGGTCGAGTGATGTGGAGCATGGTTGTCTTTACAGTCATTACACTGATTTTGATATTCGTTTCGCGACGGTCGCTTCGATCCCCCCGCTCGCATGGGTTCTATCGGTTCTTTGCTTGGGAAGGTATCGCCGCCCTCGTACTGATCAATGTCCCGCTTTGGTTCGACCACCCTCTCGCCTGGCATCAGCTCATCTCCTGGTTCCTGCTGGTCCTTTGCATCGTTCCGCTGGTGCGCGGTGTAAAAGCCCTGCGGACGCGCGGCAGACCGGATAAGGAGAAACGCAGCGAAGCCGGGCTTTTTGCCTTTGAGCGCACGACCCAGTTGATTACGGGCGGTGTCTACCAAACCATTCGCCACCCATTGTATAGCTCTCTGTTCTTGCTCAACTGGGGCGTGTTCCTTAAGAGCCCTTCCTGGCCGGGGCTTCTTTTGGCCGGAGCGACATCATTCTTTCTGGTTCTGACTGCGAAAGCAGACGAGGCCGAATGTCTTCAAACGTTTGGCGCTGATTACCAGGAATACATGCAACACACAAAGATGTTCATACCGTACCTTTTGTAAGACGCATCCCTTCCCGGGATGTGTATTGCAAGAGGCTTGAGTGCCTGCCGGCATTGAGCGCATGGCAAGGAGATTAAGATCCATGAATGTTATTCTCGAATTCAGCATCATTCCCATCGGGACAGGCAGTTCGCTTTCAAAATACGTCGCCGCCTGCGAAGACGTGCTCGCAAAATCAGGCCTGCATTATGAGTTGCACGCCAACGGGACAAACGTCGAAGGCGAATGGGATGTGGTCTTCGCTGCCGTCAAACACTGCCACGAGGCGCTGCACAAAATGGGTGTTTCCCGCATCTCCACCATGATAAAAGTTGGCACCCGCACTGACCGTTTGCAGACATTGCAGAATATGGTTGCCAGTATCGAAGAGAAACTGGGCAGAGGTAACAGGCCATGAAAGCGATGCTCCTCCGGGAGCTCAACCCGCTCGCCGCAAATTCCAACCCCCTATTGCTGTCGGACATTCCGGAGCCTTCTCTGGCTGAAGGCGAAATCCTGATACGGGTTACGGCCTGCGGCGTCTGTCACACGGAATTGGATGAGATTGAAGGTCGCACTCCACCGCCTCACTTGCCGGTGGTTCTGGGGCATCAAGTGGTTGGAGTGATCGAGGAGGGCCGCGGGGCAGGCCAACGCGTTGGCGTCGCCTGGATCTATTCCGCCTGCGGGCAATGCAAGTATTGCCGCGCGGGCAACGAAAACTTGTGCGAACAGTTTAGGGCAACCGGCAGGGATGCGAATGGCGGCTACGCCGAATATATGAAAGTGCGTGCGGATTTTGCTCATCCAATTCCCGCTGCACTCTCAGACGTTGAAGCGGCACCTCTCTTGTGCGCCGGTGCGGTGGGTTATCGTGCCTTGCGTTTGACAAATCTACGGGATGGCGAGAACCTCGGCCTCACAGGTTTCGGCGCCTCCAACCATCTGGTCTTGAAAATGGCCGTGCACAAGTATCCAAGGTCACGAGTATTTGTGTTCAGCCGCAATCCTGAAGAAAGAGATTTCGCCAGGTCTCTCGGCGCCGCCTGGGCCGGAGCGATTGATGAGACCCCGCCGGAGCGGCTGCAGGCGGTCATTGACGCCACACCGGTCTGGGGCCCGATCACCGAAACGCTGAAGCACCTCAACCCTGGCGGGCGCGTCGTCATCAACGCTATACGCAAGGAGGAAGCTGACAAGCAGTCATTGCTGCAACTGGATTATCCATTGCAGCTATGGATGGAAAAAGAGATCAAATCAGTCGCCAATGTGACCCGGCAGGACGTGCGAGAGTTCCTGCAGCTTGCAGCAGACGCGAACATCAGGCCGGAGTATCAGGAATTTCCGTTGAAAGACGCAAACCAGGCCTTGCTGGAAATGAAGCAAGGCAAGATTAGGGGCGCGAAAGTCCTGCGCGTCGCTTAGAGTTGGAGGATCAATGGCTTTGAACGGGGAGCTTGCAGCGAGAATGAGGGCGCAACTGAGATCGAAGAAGGGCATCGTCGAGAAGAAGATGTTCGGTGGCATAGGGTTTCTCGTGAACGGTAACATGGCTTGCGGAGTCAATAAGCAGGATTTGATTGTGCGCCTGGGCGACGCGGATTTCGACCAAGCCCTGAAACAGCCTCATGTGCGCGTGTTCGACATGGGCGGACGGCCGATGAAGGGCTGGATCATGGTTTCATCGGACGCATACGCCTCGGAAAATGCACTGCGAGGCTGGATTGAAAAGGGGATTGCGTTTGCAGGATCTTTGCCGCCCAAGTAGGGGAAGATGGTTGTCCAAATTGATCCTGAGGGTGTCGAGATAAAGTACCTTCGCCGTCTTGTGGACTTCGACGGCAAACGAGTTCTTGAGATCGGTTGCGGCGACGGTCGCCTCACCTGGCGCTATGCCAACAGGGCCAGTCGGGTCACTGGCATTGATCTGCACCCTGAGGACCTGCGCGTGGCAACGATTGACCGTCCGTCGGACCTGGAACAGGTAGTAGCCTTTGCGCTCGCGGATGCGCTTCATTTGCCTTTTGAACAGGGGGCTTTCGACCTGGCGATTTTCGCCTGGTCATTCTGATGAATTGCACATGAGGGCATGGTTCATGCCCTGAGCCAAATCCGACACGTGCTGACCCCTGACGGCGTATTGATTGATCTGCGGCCGCAGTTGGACAGATGGCCCGTGGAGATCGTGTCCGCCGGCGGATATCGAGCGGTTGGGCAGGTTATAGATTTGCCGGAGCCGCTGTCCGATGACCGGGCGGCCGATCAAGCCATGAGGGAAAACATCGAACGCGCTTGGTTCCGCCGGGAAGATGATGCAATTTTCCCTTTCTATTATTACTGGGACACGCCGAAGGAAATGCAGGAACACATTTCCGACAACTGGGCCGATGTGATCAACATCGAGGAAACGTTGTGGGAGGCTATCCGTTCGGCTTGGGCTACCGCCAATGCTGATGCACGCGTGCGGCTCCGCATCAAAATGTCAATCGCCCGATGGAAAAAGCTCTAACGCCGCAGGACGTATTCCTTCCGGGTCATTGGCAGGCCACGAAATGGTTTGCCCGAAAGTATTGCGCTTCTTCGGTAACTTTGGTAGATTCCCACCGGTGCTTGATCTTAGAAGTGAGGAAGACCCCGTATGAATCCAACACCTGCTTATTGGGGACTCTCTGCTTGCATTGATCTTTATGATTGTGACCTGCGCCTGATGCAGGACGCCGCATCCATCAAGGAATTTGTGCGTGAGTTGTGCGAGCGGATCAAGATGCGCCGCTTTGGAGAAACCCAGGTGGTATATTTCGGTGACGACCCGCGCGTCACGGGATTCAGTATGACGCAGCTGATTGAGACGTCGTTGATATCTGCTCATTTCGCCGACGCCTCGCGCGCAATCTATTTGGATGTGTTCAGTTGTTCACCTTACGAGCCGCAGGATGTTGCTGAATTTGCGCAGGAGTTCTTCAAGGCCGGGCGCTGTAATCTCAAATCGGTCATTCGCGAGTGAACCTCTGGAGGCAGTCCGGCAGGGAACTGTAAATATGAGACTTCAGGAAATAACAACGATTTATGACTACAACTACTGGGCAAACGGTCGCATACTCACGGCTGGCTCCGGGCTTACAAAGGATCAATTTGCGTCCTCCGCCGCCTTTCCGCACGGTGGACTCCGCGCCACGCTGCTTCATATCCTTAGCGCCGAATTCGGCTGGCGGATGCAGATCCAAAACAAGCCGAAGATATGGAGCATCGAGGATCTGGATGAACGGGATTTTCCAACATTGGTCTCCATGCGGCAGCGGTGGGACGAGGAAGAGGCTGCTATGCGTGCCTACCTCGCCGGCCTTACGGACGGCGACCTGACAGGCATCATACGCTACGATACGGAAGAGGGCAATCACCGTGAGCGCCCGTTGTGGCATTGCCTCTACCACGTCGTAAACCATGGTACGCAGCATCGAAGTGAGGCCGCCGCGATCTTGACCGGTTTCGGGCAATCGCCGGGCGATGTGGATTTCACGCTATTCATGAATGAAAGAAAATAGCGGAGAGAGCCGGGCTGAATACGTTCCGTGCCTGAACTTCCCGAACTTGAAGTAGTGTGTGAAGTGCTGCGGCTGCGAGCCATCGGCCAGAAGATCACCGATGTGGACATCCTGCCTCCTGGTGGGCCGATCGTATGCCGCGACCTCACTCATGCCGGGTTCAAGACTGCGCTGATCGGGGCAACCACAAGCGCGGTTGCCCGACGCGGAAAGTTCCTTGTTTTCTCAATCAAGGAGGGCGCCTCCCCCTGTTCTTGGCGGTCAACCCCAAGCTCACCGGCCGACTGCAATTGGCCGATGCACATGCGAAACGCACTGCAAGAACCCATTTAGTGCTGACGTTTGCGAATTCACAGCAACTTCGGTACATCGATCAGAGGCTGATGGGCCAGCTATATCTCACAAGAGATTTGACGTTCATTCCGGACTTCGCCAGCCTGGGTCCCGAGCCGTTCGAAGTCGACTTGGATACTTTCCGCCGGCGACTCAAGCCCTACCGGGGCGAGATCAAGGGCATCCTGACACGCGGCGACTTCGTGGCTGGAATTGGCAACGCATATGCGGACGAAATCCTGTGGACCGCGCGCCTGCATCCGTATCGAAAACGAACTCAGCTAACCACAGAAGAGATTGAGCGGTTGTACGAAGCCATGCATACCACGTTGTCGGAGGCAATCGAAAAGGTCCGTGCAGAGATGGGCGAGAATATAGACCAGGAACCGCGTGATTTCATGGCAATCCACATGAAGTCCGGCCAACCTTGTCCGCGCTGCAGCACGCCCATCTCTCTGGTCGGCGCCAATCAGCGTATCACGAATTTTTGCCGCACGTGTCAACCCGGTGGGTTAACCAAGGGTATGTGATCCTCGAGGATGGGTTTTTATGACTCGTATCGCAGTCATCGGTGCGGGCGCAATTGGAAGCGTGCTGTCTGCGTTCCTCGTGCGCGCCAACGAAGAAGTGACGCTGATCGGCCGTCCCGGGCAGGTGAGCGCGATTCGCCAGGACGGACTTCACGTCGAGGGCGCGCGGGGATCCCTCACGGAGCACGTCGCGACCGCAGAGGGACTGCAGTTTCATCCTGACTTTACGTTCCTGACCGTGAAGACCCAGGACGTGGTAACCGCCCTGCAGGCAAACCAGAAATTTCTGGTCGATTCGCCTCTGGTCACATTTCAAAATGGAGTTCAAAGTGATGAGCTGGCTGCCCGTATCCTGCCGCGTCAAAACATTTCGAGCGTGGTGGTCAATATTAGCGCGAGCTATCTTACTCCCGGCACGGTGACCGTTATTTACCCGGGCTGGCTGGTCGTGGGCCGGCCGTTTGGAAAGCCTGATGCACAACTCGAATCGCTTGCCGTTATTCTGCGTCAGGTGGCGCGGACTGCGATTTCGACGAATATCCTCGGTGTTCATTGGCTGAAACTGATTTTCAACCTGAACAATGCCTTTCCGGCTTTGCTTAACACTAGTCTGCACCAGGCTTACGCGGTGCCCTATATTCGTCAGCTTGCAGCACGTGTGATGCGCGAGGGCTTACAGATAGCGCAGCGGGCAAAGATCCGGCTTGACTCGCTGCCCGAGGCATCCGTGACCCTCTTCCGAATACTGGGGGTCCTGCCCCCGGTCTTGGCGGGAACTCTTAATGGCCCGCAGCACTCGTCGCATCCAGACCCAATGGCCGCTGTTGGGATCAACATTACAGAGTCTTCGCCGTGGCCGTCCAACTGAGATCGATTATCTGAATGGAGAGATCGTCCGCCTAGGAGCGAAACTTGGAATGCGAACACCCCTCAATTCAACGATCGTTGAGATGGTGCATCGCGTCGAGCAGACAGGACAATTCTGGAATCTCGCTGAGATACAATCCAGGATGCGGGAAGCCCTCAGGTAAACATTGATGGCCTCATTCGATATCGCCGGACGCCGTCTTGTTAATCAGCGCATTTCCGGGCCGCAGCCTCGCGGTCCCCTCTGGCTCGTGAATTGGCTTGGCGCAGTCCAGGCTCAGGACTATGCCGCGGCCAAATGGGCGCTCGGTTTGCGCTCCCAAAGCACGACCGATAGGGAGATCGAACAGGCATTCACAGATGGAATGATCCTGCGGACCCACGTAATGCGTCCCACATGGCATTTTGTTCCTGGGCGGGACATCCGTTGGATGCTTGCGCTCACGGCGCCCCGTATTCACGGAGCGAATACGCTCTATTATCGCCAACTTGAACTGGACGGCGCATTATTGCGACGAACTAGAACAGTGTTTGCAAAGGCTCTGCAGGGCGGCAAACAGCTTACGCGCCTGGAGTTACAGGCTGTACTTCAAGCGGCTGGCATTAAGACAGATGGATTGAGACTCCCATACATCATCATGCATGCCGAACTGGACGCCCTCATTTGTAGCGGCGCAAGGCGCGGAAAGCAATTTACCTATGCGCTGCTGGATGAACGAGCCCCGGATGCCCGAACCTTGGATCGCGATGAAGCCCTCGCGGAGCTCACGAAACGCTACTTCGTGAGCCACGGCCCCGCAACGTTAAAGGATTATCGTTGGTGGTCGGGGCTATCCTTGACGGACGCCCAGGCAGGCGTCGAGACGGTGAAAAAGCACCTTTCGCATGAAACCGTTGATGAACAGACATACTGGTTTGCGCCGTCCGACCCGTCGCCGGAAGATAGAGCGCAACGCGTGTTCCTGCTGCCAAACTTTGACGAATACGTCGTAGGCTATACCGATCGCAGTGCAATCTTCAACTCATCGCACGTCGACAAGCTCGATGCACACGCCAATCCTCTCTTTCAACACACGATCGTGGTCGACGGGCAAATTGTGGGAACGTGGAAACGCACGCTTAGTAAGGATTCAGTGTGGGTTAAGCCGGTTTTGTTCTCGCCGCGCACGGGGTCCGAGGAGAGGGCCGTTGCGTCTGCATCCCAGCGACTTGCCACCTTCCTGGGACTACAGCTCGAAATGGAATAGATTTTCGGAGACCGCAGCGAAGGGGCCCGCTACGCCACATCCATGCCTGTAATCCTCGCCAGCAGGAGATGCAGAGAATCCTACAGGTAAGATCAGAAGAGCGTGTAGTGTGGCGCTCAGGCCAAAGATGAGGGCGGCCCCGCGCAGCAGATCGTTGAGCAATGGCGCCAGGTTGCCCATCATCCACGGACCGGCGCCTGCCAGAATTGCCAGGGCCAGCACGACGGCAGCCGTCACGCCGAGGGGGAGCCAGGCGTGCCGATCGGACTGGGAGGGCAGCATCGTGCTGCTGATTGTGAAGATCAAGTAGAACCATAAGGGAAAGTCCTGGGCCTTTGGCAGCAAGGTGGCTCCCAGCCAGAACAAATTGAGCTGTCCATTGCGAAGCACATCCCACAACGGCAGCAGATCCAGGCGAGTGATCGATAGGTAAGCAACCAACAGGCCGCCGGAGAAGAGCGGTGCGGCGCCGATAAGGGAATCGCGTGCGATGTCAGTCTTGGCGGTTTCGACGTACCCCAGTTGCAGGCGGCCCCCCGGGAGCACATGCGGAACGATTGAAAATCGCGGAGCCTGCACGCCGAGAATGATAGCCGCAAGGTAATGGCTGAATTCGTGCAGCAACACTCCGGGCAGGAAAATCAGGGAGAAGAGCGCGATCGTGAACTCAGGGCTGCGGCTCAGGATCAGGAAGACCGCCTGGATTTCACGATGCAAAAGCCGCTGGAGCAGAGCCAGCGGCACGAGGGTCAATACAAACCAGAGCAATCCATCGAATTGGGTTAGCATGCTGGCGAGGACAGAGGCCGTTGTGGCAGAGCGTTTCAGCCCTGCGAATCACAGGCTTACGGTTTGGCTGCCGCCCGGCAAATCGCCACAAATTCTTCGGCCTTTAGGCTTGCCCCACCCACTAAGGCGCCATCAATTTCGCTGGAGCCGAAAAACTCGGCCGCGTTGGCTCCGGTGACCGAACCGCCGTACAAGATTCGTATCGCCTGTGCCGTTTTCTCTCCAAAAAGCTCGCTTAGAGCCGGACGAATCACTTTGCCCAGCACATCGTTGGCATTTTGAGCGCTCGACGCCCTGCCCGTCCCAATTGCCCATACCGGTTCGTAGGCAACGACCAGGCGCGGTCCAAAGCCTCGGTCGATGTCAGCGAGTCCAAGCCGGATCTGACGGCCAACCACCTCTGCCGTCTGATTGGATTCATACTGCTCGAGCGTTTCACCGACACAAACAATGGGCGTCAGCTCATATTTTTGTGCAGCATGAACTCTCTTGTTTACGGTTTCGTCCGTCTCGCCGAAATATGCCCGGCGTTCAGAATGTCCCAGAATAACGTATTGGCAAAGCTCTTTCACCATCATCGGTGAAACTTCGCCGGTGAATGCGCCCTTGTCTTCCCAATACATATTCTGTGCGCCGAGTCCCAGGTCGCTCCCCTCCAGCAGGGCATGGACGGCCAACAGCGCCGGGAACGGTGGACACAGGACTTTCTCAACGCCCCTGATCTCACGGAGTTTCGCGGACATGGAGTACACCAGTTCCCTGGCTTCCTCAACGGTTCTGTTCATCTTCCAATTGCCGGCAACGAGTGGAGTACGCATGGTGTCTGGATTCTCTTTCTTGGGAGAGATTGTTTTAGGATTGTGCGGTCGCGACCCTTGCGACGATAACTCTCTAGGCCCGAGGTGCGCCGTGGGAGAATTGCTTAGGGAATTTTGTTGCTGAGGGTTTGGGCTGACTCGCGCACCCAATCCGGTGTATCGAGATCGGCCAGCAGGATGGTCAGGATCTGCTTGGCATCGAAGGTCTTTCCCTCGATTGCATCCATCTCTGCCTCGAGCAACGAGGCTTCGGCCATGTGCGGCTTCAGCACCATTACTTGATTCAGGAGGATGTGGGCTTGTGCGGTGTCTCCGCCGTAATACAGCAGCCTGGCGTGTGCTACCATTGCCATCGGCTGCTCGACGCGTCCCAGGTCATCGAATGACAAATAGGTGGCAAAATCCGGCAGGATGGAGGCCTTATACACGGCCTCGTGGAAATTATTCCGTTGAACATCGGTCGGCGTGCTCGTAGGCCCAAGTGATTTGATGGCCCGGACATACATCGCAGCCGCGGCGATCCATGCCTGGCGCTGTTTGAACTGGTCACCCGCGCCTTCGAAAAAGGTCGTATTGGTCGGGCCCGCAAGGTCAGCAGCATTGGCCAGCGTGATTAGCGATAGGCGCGGCTGCCCTGTATCCCAATAGGCCAGCGCAAGCGAAAGATTGGCCTGCGGGTCCTTCGGGCTCTGCTGCACCGTGCTTTTCGCCGTTGCCACCGCCGGGACGATCGTCTCGGTCACCTGCGCCTGCGAGGAGTTGCCCGTCGGGGACTGAGCCGCCACTGGAAGATTTACTGCAACGGTCGGCGCGGAAGCGCGTGGCGCTGACCCAAGGATCAGAGATCGCAGTCGGCCGGAACCGGCAAATGCAAAAACAACGAAACCGAGGCAAATCAGCAGAACAACGCCGCCGGCAACGAAGGGCCATGGGAAACGCCGGGCTGGCGCGCCTTTCGCTACCGCCGTGGCGCCCGCAGCGGGGCCGCCCCGGCCTGGTGCCGCAGTAACTGCGCTCGGGGCTACTTTCATGGCCCCCGGACGCATTGTGATGGCTGTGCCTTGCATGGGCACACCGGCTTCGATCCACGCCTCTTTGAATGCCTTTACAAGCGAATCGACGTCCGGGAATCGGTCGGCCCGGTCTTTCGCGAGCGCCTTCAACAGGACGCGCTCAACCGCCTCGGGTACCCGTGGGTTGATGGCCCGCGGCATGGGCAGCGGCGAATAGATGTGGTCGTGAATGATCGAGAAGGGAGTATCGGCATTGAAAGGCACCTGACCGACGACCATCTCGTACAACATCACGCCAAACGAGTAAATATCGGTGCCTTCATCGAGCTTCTTGTCACCCATCGCCTGCTCGGGCGAGATGTATTGCGGCGTGCCCATGATCATGTCAGACGACAGCGTCGATTCGGCAGACTGCGCGATTCGCGCCAGCCCGAAATCGGCTAGAAACATCTGCCCGTCGATGCCAATCAGGACGTTGGATGGCTTGATGTCCCGGTGCAGTATGCCCTGCTTGTGTGCGTATGCCAGCGCGGAGCCAACCGAGTCCACCACCGTGGTGATCTCGGCAGAGTTTAGCGGACCTTTCCCAAGGCGTGCCTTCAATGTATCCCCCTCAATGAACTTCATTACCAGGTATGGTCGCCCCTCGTGTTCCGCATAGTCGTAGATCGGAACAATATGTGGATGCTCAAGCTTCGCCACCAGTCGGGCCTCGCGCTGGAAGCGCGCTTCAAAATTGGGATCTTCGCCAAATGCAGGATGCAGCGCCTTCAGCGCAACATAACGATCCAGCGCGGCGTGATACGCCTTGAAGACTGTTGCCATACCACCCTGGCCGAGCTGCTCCATGATCCTGTACGGACCGACATTCTCGCCAACATTGAAAGACATTCACGTGCTCCGGCGAACAAATTGGCATGATTATAACGCACCGGGTCGAGAAAAACACACAGCGGAAAGCAGGCCTGCCCCCGCATCGCATTTTCCCACTACGTCCCAATCCTGGCTGTCAGCTGATCGCGATTTCTTTCACGGAGTCTGTTGGGTAATGTTGAAATCTGTGCCGCCCTTTGGGCTGGGAGTGAATCTCACATTCAGTACAGCCGTTTGCCCGCAAGCGTCGACACTCCATGCTTCCTTCCATACTCCGTTGGAGGTTGGTTGTTGCGTGACCTCGATTTGAGTGTTCGTGACATCGGTGCAACTCTGATTGGCGGCATAGAAGTTCAGAATTGAGGCCCACACATCTGATTTCAGCTGACTATCGCCCAGCCCGCCGGCGGCCGGTCCGCTGGACGGCGAGGACGTTTCGGAGGGAGAGGTCGTGTTCGAGGGTGAAGCCGTCGTTGATAGATTTATGCCTTGCAGGCTATTGCTGATGCCGTTAAATGCGGTTCGGATCAGTGGACCAGCTAAAACAACGCCTGCAATGACAACAACGCAGCATGCTAGGATCAGGGTACCAATTAGCAGCCATAGCGTGTTCGACTTGTGTTTCGCTGGCACTTGACTCTGTGTCTGCATCTCTCTCTCCCGGGATTAAAGTTTTCGCCATTGTACAACACTGCTGCCCGAGGAGACCGAAAATTGGATCTCTGGGTCCGACGAATCTAGCCTCGCCGGCCAATGTTTGCCTGGTTTGATTCGGACATACCTGTACAGTCCTGTGGGTTCGCGGACGGACGTGGGATCTGGGAATAGAAAAAGGAGCGGCCCAATGCCGCTCCATTTCTTGCTTGTATTGCGGCGCAAGACGCGCCGTAGGGACCGTTACTTGTTCTGCAGCGCAGCTACGCCGGGTAATTCCTTGCCTTCCAGGAATTCAAGTGATGCACCGCCGCCCGTCGATACGTGCGTCATCTGCTTTGCCACGCCGGCTTTCTTGACCGCGCTGGCGCTATCTCCTCCGCCGATGACTGTGGTGGCGCCGGAGGCAGCCAGCAACTTCGCGATCGCGAACGTCCCCTCGGCGAACTTTGGCATTTCGAACACGCCCATCGGTCCGTTCCAGACGATGAGCTTTGCGCCTTTCAGTGCAGCTTGGAATTGCTCGATAGATTTGGGTCCGATGTCCATGATCCGCCAACCGGCAGGCACCTTGTCGGCGTCCGAGACTTTGCTGTTGGCCTCCGCTTCGAACTTATCGGCCACAACAGCATCTACCGGCAGAAGAAGCTTGTTACCGGCTTTGCCCATGATGGCCTTGGCGGTTTCAACTGAACTGGCCTCGACCAGGCTGTCCTGCATATTGTAGCCCTTTGCGGCTAGAAAAGTATTTGCCATTCCGCCACCGATGATGAGCCTGTCACACTTGGTCAGCAAGTTTTCAACGACCGCGATCTTGTCGCTGATTTTTGCACCGCCCAGGATTGCGATGTAGGGATGCTCCGGATTTGAGGTTGCACGGCCCAGATACTCAAGCTCCTGTTCCATCAAGAAACCGGAAACGGCGGGAAGGAAGTGAGCCACGCCTTCGGTTGACGAATGAGCACGGTGTGCTGAACCGAAGGCATCGTTCACATATACGTCCCCGAGCGCAGCCATCTGCTTGGCGAGTGCCATGTCGTTCTTTTCTTCGCCGGCATGGAACCGCGTGTTCTCCAGCATCAAGACCTGGCCGGGTTTGAGCGCCTTCGCCAGCTTCTCGACCTCCGGGCCAACGCAATCTGGTGCCATTTGAACAGGCTTGCCCAGCAAACTGGCCAATACTTCGGACGCGGCCTTCAGGCTAAATTCCGGGTCCGGCCCGCCCTTCGGGCGTCCAAGGTGACTCATCAAAACCAGCGAGGCGCCCTGATCGAGCACATATTGAATGGTCGGCAGGGAGGCCTTGATGCGCTTGTCATCTGTCACCTTGCCACCCTGCATCGGCACGTTGAAATCAACGCGCATGAGGACGCGTTTGCCCTTGATATCTATGTCCTTGACAGTCTTCTTGTCCATTTGTAGTCTCCTTGTCGGCTGGTCGCTGACCTGCTGGCCCTCCACTGGCCGACCGGCAGATCGGCAGACGAGAAGACTAAAGGGATTTCGCCATCATGGCAGCCAGATCGGCTGTGCGGACGGAGTAGCCCCATTCATTGTCATACCAGGCCACGATCTTGGCAAAGTTGTTCTTTTCCTTGCCCAGCACCTGTGTGAGCGGCAGATCTATCGAAGAAGAATGCGGATCGCCCTTGTAGTCAATGCTGACAAGCGGTTCATCCACAGCCTGCAGGATGCCTTTGAACCGCGGCGTCTTGGCGGCATCACGATAAGCCTGACGCAATTCTTCGCTCGTCGTTGAAGTCTCGAACTCGACCGTGAGATCGATGATCGATACCGTCGAAGTGGGGACGCGCAAAGCGTATCCGTCCAGCTTGCCCGCCATCTCTGGAATCACGAGCTTCAGCGCCCGGGCTGCGCCCGTTGAGGTCGGGATGATGCTCATGGCGGCGGCGCGTGCTCGGCGTAAGTCCGAATGCGGCAGGTCGAGAATCTTCTGGTCGTTGGTATACGCGTGGATGGTCGTCATGAAGCCGCGCACGATCTTGAACTTGTCGTTTGCGACTTTCACCGCCGGTGCCAGGCCATTGGTGGTGCAGGAGGCGTTCGAGACCACGTGATGTGCCTTGGGGTCATATTTGTCTTCATTGACGCCGAGGACGATGGTCAAGTCCTCTCCTTCTGCGGGAGACGTAATAATGACTTTCTTCGCGCCGCCTTTTGTAATATGGTTGACGGCGCCTTTCACCGTCTTGCCTTTCTTGTTTACGCCGTCTTCTTTGATCGTGAACAGGCCCGTCGAACTCGATGACTATTTCCACACCCAGGCTGCCCCAGGGAATGGCCGCGGGGTCCGTCTCCTTGAACGCCTTGATCTTCTTGCCGTCGATTACGAGCGAACCGTCAGCCACTTCAACTTTTCCGTCAAAGCGGCCGTAATTGGAGTCGTACTTGAGCAGATGCGCCATGGTAGGCAGATCGCCGATGTCATTGAACGCAACAACCTCAAGTTCGCCTGCATGGTGATCCCGAATTGCCTTGATCACCTGGCGGCCGATACGGCCGAAACCATTGATGCCAACTTTTACTGTCATGAAAGCCTCCGTATTATTTTCAGCATCACGCCGCCATACGTGGCGGCATGAGCGTCAGGATCATTCTTGTTCAATCGCCGGCTGAAGTCTTGCCCGAGCCGGCGCTAAGTTGAGCACATGTCCTTTTGTGAATTCTAACTCAAACTCCCCGAATTGACTACTGTCGTTTGTCACTCCGCTTTGTCACCTAATGGGCCCGTCCGCTCGTAGAACAGATCCAGGAGTACTTTTGAAAGCTTGCCCGAGTCATGCCGCCAGGGATGTTCAGCTTCAGGAAGGTCGGCGCAATACAGCCTATGGTCTCCCCGCATATCGTTATCGGCGCGCACCCACTGCGACTGGGGGTCAAGAGCGCCCTCGTAATTCTCGTTGCAAAGCACCAGGTCGAACAAGTCTTCTCCAAGGTGCTCTTTCAGCGCACGCACATGGTCGGAGCTGGTATACAAGTCGGTCTCGCCAGCCTGCGTCGCAAGGTTGCAGACGTAGATCTTCACCGCGCGGCTGGAACGGACGGCCGCCAGCACGTCCGGCACAAGCAGATTTGGCAGCAGGCTGGTATAGAGACTGCCTGGTCCGACGACGATCATTTCTGCACCGAGAATCGCCTGAAGCACGGGCGGAAATGCTGGCGGATTGTTCGGCTCCAGCCATACACGCCTCACCCTGCCTGCCATTTCAGGGATCTTACTTTCGCCTTCCACCCTAATTTCGTTGACCGCCTGCGGTACGCGGACGTCTGCGACAAGTCGAACGTCGTGCAAGGTGGAGGGCAGTACGCGGCCGCTGACGGACAGGGCGCGCCCCGACTCAGCCACCGCCTCCTCGAAACTCCCCGTGATGTCGGTCAAGGCAGTGATGAACAGATTTCCGAATGTATGACCCACCAGCTCAGGCGAACCGCTAAAACGGTATTGGAAGAGCTGCGTGAGCAGCGCTTCGTCATTGGACAGCGCGGCCAGGCAGTTGCGAATGTCTCCCGGCGGGAGAATACCCAGGCTCTCGCGTAATCGTCCGGATGAACCCCCGTCATCGGCGACGGTTACGACGGCTGTGATATTGCGGGTGTGTTCTTTGAGCCCGCGTAGCAGCGTGGATAGACCGTGCCCGCCGCCGATGGCAACCACGCGTGGACCACGCTCGCGCCGGCTGAAATTCGCGAGTTGGTCAACAACGGCTTCGCCGGGCCGCACAAACGGGCGCAGCAGGGACCGATTTAGCCTCCAAATACCATACGCGACCAAGCCGATGCCCAGCGCACCAAAGACAAAGACGCGAGCCAACCGTGGCAGAAAACGGAGGGATGCGTACGCGAGAATAGTGAGCAACGCTGTCATTCGATGTGTTTGTCCGATAAAGCTCAAGCAGGAACATCCCCAATCCCACCCCCAGCAAAGTGATGCCTGCAAGGATAAGCAGCATCCAGCGTTTGATGCCTAATCCCGGCACGAACCAGCGGAGAAATGCAGCAAATCGCTGGTCAAAAGATGCACTCGATTTTGGCATGAAAAAGAGTCTAGCAGGGATGGAAAGAAGAGTCAATCGCAGTATAATCTTCAAGGAATGAGCGCATTGTTCAGCCAGATCTTTTCTCTGCTGACCGCTCCACCAGGGAATCTTATTTATCATCTGGTGCTGGTATTTTCGATTGCCAGCGCACTGCAGTCTGCGTTTGCACACTGGCGTTCGAGCGAATTTCCCCAGGCCCGGCGAACTTTGCTTGGGCTTGGCCTGCTTCTTGCAGCGCAGATTCTTCTTTTCGGTCTCAGCGCTTTCAGTTGGCAGGGGATCGTTGATCCGAACGCGGTCCTGCCTCCTCTTGATCGTGCGATCAGCTTGTTTAGCATTCTTTGGATCACATGGTTATGGGCTTTTCCCGAGCCCAATCGCGCCGCGGATGCGGGCGCCTCCTTAATTAGTCTGCTCATCGTCGCGGCCGTCGGGCTCGCTCTCTTGATATGGGCCCCGCGGTCTTCCGCAGCTGCCTACGATCAAACCCCGGATGACTTGCTCTGGCAGGTTGCCTCGTTCGGATTGATCGTTGTTGGCATATTAATCCTGCTGGTTCGTCGGCCGAATGGATTTGGCACCGGGCTGGCCGTGCTGGGTGTTATGTTCCTGGGCCATGCGGGCCACTTACTTCTGCGTGAAGAAGGCAACTACTCGGGGGTTATTCGATTGGCCTATATCGCAGCTTTTCCAGTCCTCCTTACCTTGCCGCAGCGTTTCCTGGCGCCGGGCAGCGCTGCCGCCAAAGCTGGCTCGGCAGGAGGCCAGCAGCCGGCCGAGCAACAGAAACGCTACAGCGTTGAGCCGAAAACATTCCACGCCTTGTTGAGTCTGGCCGCCGAATCCGACGCGCCCAAGGTGAGCCAGGCCATCACCCGGGCTATTGCTCAGGCCATGCTGGCCGACTTATGTTTCCTGGTGTATCTGACTGACAACAAGAACCAGTTGGTGATCGCCAGCGGCTATGACCTGATCCGCGAGGAGAACTTGGAAGGGGGCAGCCTTAATAAGACGAGCATTCCTATGCTGACAAATGCCATCCAACGCGGGCGGCCGCTTCGGTTACCCGCCTCAGGCACCTCTGCTGACATCAAGGGACTGGCTGAAATCCTCGGCTTGAACACCAGCGGCAATCTGTTGAGCGTGCCCATCGTTACGTCGGAAAAGGAATCGCTCGGCGGGATTTTCTTGCTATCGCCTTACTCCAATCGTCTGTGGAATGCGGAAGACCAGGCGTTCCTTGCCAACGTCGCGGCCGCGCTTGTGCCGATCATTCAGCGCAGCCAGAGAGTCACTAAGTTGGAGCAGCAGAGCGATCAAGCCCGCCAGACATTGGATGCTGCCCGGGGCCAGATTGCCGAGCTCGAACGGCGCAACGATGATCTATCCCGTCAGGCCGAAGCCATGACCTTGCAGTCAGACAAGGAGGCGGCCAAGGGGGAACAACTTGCTGAACTGATGACTGCTCAGGAAGCCGCGCAGCGCACCATCGAGCAACTCCAACGGGAAATGGAGAGCGTACGGGCGGACGGCCGAAAGCCCGACCCCCAGTGGGAAGAAGAGCTTCATGCCTCGCTCAAAGATGTGGCCCGTCTGCAGAATCAACTGGCTGATTCCAACGTGAAGATACTGGAACTCGAAAAGAAGAGCGGGGGTGAAAAGCGACGGACCGAACAGGCTGAAGTGATCGCCTCCATCTCTCAGGAACTTCGCCAGCCCATGTCCTCCATTGTTGGTTACACCGATTTGCTCCTGGGCGAGTCGGTCGGCATCCTCGGCGCCTTGCAGCGAAAATTCGTCGAGCGCATCAAGGCCTCCACGGAGCGCATCGGCAGCCTGATTGATGACATGATCCAGCTTAACACGCTCGAGGTCGGCCTTGCCGATCTCAAGCCTGAAGCCATGGATCTGAATCTCATCATCGACAATGCCCTCGCGTATACAAGCAGCCAGGTGCGGGAGAAGAATATATCCATGCATCTGGACCTTCCGCGGAAGGTCGCGCCTGTAAATGCAGACCGCGAAGCGCTGCAGCAGATCCTGATCCATCTGCTTCAAAATGCGGGCTCGGCTACCCCCGTTGAAGGCACCATCCGGCTCCGAGTGCAGACCACGACCGACGACGGTAAGGCTTACGTCTTGATTCAGGTCACCGACAGCGGCGGTGGGATCCCCGAAGAGGATTTGCCCAGGGTTTTCACGCGTTTGTATCGCGCAGACAATGTGCTTATTCAGGGAGTCGGCGATACCGGCGTCGGCCTTTCCATCGCTAAGACTTTGACCGAGGCTCAGCACGGCCGAATCTGGGTCGAGAGCGAAAAAGGCGCGGGCGCCACCTTCAGCGTGCTTCTGCCCATCGAAAGGGACATTGGCGAAAAGCTGGTCAAGAAAGAAACGGGATAATGCAGACGGTTCGTCAAATCGGCAGCGGATTGTTGTACGCACTGGTCTCCGTCGTGCTCGTGGTCGGAGGCCTTTCGCTGGCGCTGGCAGAACGCAGCCTGGTCTCCTCCCCAACGCCCTCGCCCACCGTCACTATGCCCGAGACTTCGACCTCCACACTGCCTGCCCCTCCATCCACCCCGACAGTGTTCCCAACCACCACGCCTGCAATTTTCACCGCGCCCGTTATTCCCTCCCCGACCTATCCGTTTCCCACATTCTATTTTGTGCCCACTGCTACCTTGGTCCACGTTTCATGTGGCCCCTTTTTCGGGTGGATCAGGAGCTACATGGTTCAGCCTGGAGATACCCTGTTTCACATCGCCACGCTGTATCGGACGACGGTATACGATCTCGAGCGGGCGAACTGCAAGACAAGTTCCGCGATATTTGCCGGGGAACGATTATGGGTTCCGAACGTGCCGACGGTGACGCCCGGCCTAACGATCATCCCGACATTCGTCATAGCTACTCCTGTTCCCACCGAGCCGTTGACCTCCACGCCACTGCCCTTTACCGAAACCGTCATCCCTACGGATACCGCGCAGCCGGGCTCCTAAGGTATCCGCAGTGCGTCTCGCTATTACGGCGTCAAAGCATCCAGTCTTTCATTTGGTGTTGCTGTCTACGGCAAGGTCCGATCCGTTCATGGATTGACTCTCCATAATGAAATCATCCGCACTGGCCTGTTTGCTTGTGCTCTCCGTTCTGCTGGCGGCATGTAGCGCCGCGCCGGCGCAGTCGTCGGCAGCGTTGCCATTTATCTTGATCACCGTTGCACCGAATGCCTCTCCCACGCCCACGCCGTTCCAGCCGCCGCTTGTCGAGCAGATTACTCCTACCTCGCTGTATTTCATCCAGGTTCCCACTCTTGAGCCATTCTTCCCCACGACCACGCCCTCCCCAACCGAAATTCCCCCCGCTCAACCTACAGCCACAATAGATCTCAGCTCGCTTTTCCCGACCGCTGCCGCTCCTCCAATTCCAAATTCAGCTGGCGAGCAGCCGACGCCTCTTCCGCCCCTGACCCCGCTGACGGGCAACGAGACAATCAATTTTCTCCTGATCGGTTCCGACAAGCGTCCTGGCGGTTCCTTCCGCACAGACACCATGATTGTGGTAGTACTGTGGCCGAAGGAAGGACAGGTCTCGATGATATCGATCCCGCGCGACCTGTGGATTTACATTCCAACCGTTGGGCTGCAGCGCATCAATACTGCCTATCAAAGCGGCGAGTTGGACGGGTATCCGGGTGGCGGCCCCGGATTGCTCCGCGATACCATTGCCTACAATCTCGGAATTCGGATCGATCACACGGCGATGGTCGAATTCGACGGTTTTCGCCGCATCGTGGACACCCTTGGCGGCCTGGATGTGCCCGTGGCCTGCCCGTACACCGACTGGCATCTGATAGACCCCACATACGACCCGAATGTTGCGGCCAATTGGTCGCTTTACACGGTCCAACCCGGCATCGATCATATGGATGGTGACTTGGCCTTGTGGTATGCGCGCTCGCGCTTGAAATCCAGTGATTTCGATCGGGGCCGTAGGCAGCAGGAGGTGTTGCGCGCCATCTTTGCACAAGCCTTGAAGACCGACACGCTGGCCCGCATCCCTCAACTATACAATGACTTCTCCAGCGCCATTGTCACTGACCTGGGGTTGGCAGACATGCTTAAGCTCGCGCTCTATGCTCCAAAGTTGACCAATGCCAACATCCGCAGCTATTACATCCGCCCGCCGTACGTTTCCGACTGGATCACGCCCGGCGGCGCAGATGTGTTGCTTCCCAATCAAGCCGCCTTGGAACAGATGCTTGTCCAGGCGACCACACTCTCCAGCACGGCGGTTCAACGGCAATCCGTTTCTGTTGAAGTCCAGAATGGGACGGCTTCCGATGGCTGGGACACCTTGGCGGCAAACCGGCTGAACTACGCGGGCTTCGATACCCACACATCCCCGGCCGACCGCCACGACTACGGCAAGTCCGTTCTGATCGACTTCACAACGGCGCAAGACCCCAATGCCCGCGCCGCGCTTCTCAGCGTATTGGGGCTGAAGTCCGCCACCGTCCTTTCGGCGCCCAATTCCGGCGCCGCCAATCAATATCGCCTCGTGCTCGGTTACGATTATCAACCTTGCTTCCAGCCGCAGAATCTATCGCATTGACATTCTCTTGAGATTTCGTTAAACTATGCGCACGACTACACGACCCCCCCGGCGAGCGTAGTTGGCGGGGTCTTGCTCAAGAAACCGCCAGTCAGCTGTTCGCCTCAGATAAGGAGGCGGGATGCCCTCAAAAGTCTCCGCTCACATCACCTCCCAAACCCCTCCTGCACCTGCCATCAAAGCTTGGGAGCTGTTCCTCTATGATCAGGGGCGCTCTCCGAACACCGTCAAGGCGTTCCTGTCCGATGTAGGCCTGCTGGCCCAGTTTCTGCCGCCTGACCAAACTATCGGTAGTGTAACCACCAAGGAACTCAATCGCTTCTTCGAGTGGATGGAAAAGGAGCGCGACGTTCCGTGCAGTCCAAAAACGCTCGCGCGCCGCATTACCTCGACGAAGTCCTTTTTCCGCTGGCTTAATCAATACGGCGTCCTGGCCGTTGACCCCGCTGAAAAGGTGTTGCAGAGATCTGCAATTAGCCCCCTGCCCCAGATCCTGACGGAGGATGAAGTCGACACCGCGCTGGCGGCGGCGGATCGCCACCGTCGTGATCCCAAACCGGATGCGCGGCCTTTTGCGCTCCTGCATCTATTGTTGGCAACAGGCGTCAAGAAAAGCGAATGCCTGGGTATCCACCTCAATCATATTGACCTCGACGCCGCGAACGGGCCGCAAGTTTTCATTCGCTACGCGAGCCCTGCCAACCGCTATAAAGAACGCAAACTGCCGCTCCCGGAAGATTGGCTGCCCGCATACCAGGAATATTTCGAGCAATATCGGCCGGTCGATCAATTGTTTCCTTGGTCACCGCGCCGGCTCGAATATCTTTTGGAGGATATCGGAGAAGAGGCCGGCCTTAAGAAGCACCTTTCTTTCGACATGTGTCGCTGGACTTGCGCCGTTCGCGATTTTCAATCGGGCATGGAACCCGACAAGGTGCGCCAGAAACTGGGCATCTCGAAGATCCAGTGGCGCGAGATTCATCTTAAATTGCAGCAACTGGGCGAAGCGGGCTGAGAGGCGCCTCCTGGCGGACCAGCCGGCAGCCGGAGGCGCACCGTTTTGTCAATTAGGGGATTTGGTGGGCAGGCCGCACAGCAAGGTGCACCACTGTCTGTGTGGCCTTGGTCAACTTGAATCGTTCTGACGGCCGAAATCCCGGAACCCAGATCACGGTCTCCTCGCAACACAATACAGGCCAACGATCCCGTGCCCGCTGCGGCAGTTTTGCATTCATGAACAGGTCCGACAATTTCTGGGAATGCCCTTCCAGTCCCAACGGCGCAATTGCATCGCCCCGTCGCCTCACGCGCAATTCCAGTCTCGCCGGGAGGCTGTCAGCGTCAAGCCAGGCCTGGAATTGGTCCTGATTTCGAAGACATTCGTCAAACGCCGCTTCGGAAAATAGGCATCTTTCCGAAGCGAACCTCCAGCCTCGAGCGAGGGCTTCTTCCCCGGGCACCGAGATGCTGATCGCATCCATTCCTGCTGGCATTTGTGGCCATTGTACGGACGGAATTTCTGCGTTCGGTCTCGCGATGTATAACAAACTACCCTCGCGCGACAACGTGAAGCCCCCAATTAAGTCCATCCTGCGACGATCGGAGTTTGCAATGAAGTCGGCAGCGCGCTCCAGGACCGAATAGACCGTCTCCTGTTCAGAATCGAGTCGCAAGACAGCTCGACGGACAAGATGTCGTTGCTGCTCCGGAGCGAGTTTAGACAGGATCTTCAAGTCCAGTTCAACAAAGTCGGCGGTTTCCTCGATAACACTTTGCTTCCAGGCTGATTCGAGCCCCTCGGTTAGCAGCGCATAGTCCGACGTCAACGTATGTGCGGAGCGCCATACGGCTTCGCGGAAGCGCGGATTGTAGGATTCCAGGTTGGGGATTAATTCGTTCCGAATCCGGTTTCGGAGGAAATCCAACGAGTCATTGCTTGCATCATGCCGCGGTCTCAGACCGTGGGCCGTGCAATAGGCCGCAACCTGCACACGCCAGGTATCAAGCAACGGTCGGACGATCGGGATTTCTGCATCAAAAGCCGTTAGAATTGTTCGGTAGGCCATGCCTCGCAAACCGTTCAAGCCCGCACCCCGAATAAAGTGCATCAGCACCGTCTCCACCTGGTCATCGGCGGTGTGCCCGACTGCAACCGCTTGAGCCTGGTAGCGGCGTGCCTGCTTCAATAGGAAACGATACCGAAGGGTGCGCGCCGCCTCTTCGATGGATAGTCTTTCCTCGCTCGCGTGCAGGCGCACGTCTGCAATCTCAACAACAAAGGGAACCGCCAGGCGGGCAGCCGTATCCGCAACGGCCTTCGCATCGGCATCCGCTTCCGAACGTAGCCCGTGATTGAAATGGGCAACAATGATCCGCAGGCCCGCCTCGTGCAGCAGGTGCATCAGGCACAGACTGTCCGGCCCTCCAGAAACGCCTACGAGCACGGGTTTCTGAGCATTGAGATTGCACCGCTCGCGCAAGATTGAGCCGAAGTTCTCAAACATTTGAAATCACGGTCTGGAGATCACCGATGCTTTTGAATATTCTCAATTATGCGTCAAGTCACCGCGGATTGATATAGTTCCACCAGAACTCCGCTGGTCGATTCGGGGTGGACGAACGCATACTTCCTGCCGTCGGCTGCGGCACGCGGCTCCTCATTGATCAGCCGAATGCCTTTGGATTTTAGCTGTGTTAGCATGCCGTCGAGATCATCCACCTCAAGGCAGATGTGATGCATCCCCGCGCCCCGTTTGGAAAGATACTTGGCAATGCCCGAGTCTTCCGTGGTTGGCCTGACCAGTTCCACCTCCGAGCCGGCCAGTGGCAGGAAAGCGACCTCCGATTTTTCGGCCGGGACGTCACGCAACTCCTTCACTTTCATACCCAGCGCGTCGCGCCAGAATGATAGGCCCTCTTCCATGTCATCCACGACGACCGCCACATGATTGATCCCTCTGATTTTTGCCATTCCCTATTCTCCGCTCTCCATCAAATCCATATAGGCCCCTTCCAGTAGGTCGGACTTCTCGATTCCGAGTCCGGCCATCAGGCGTTCGGCTACTGCCTGCCCGTCCTCGTCGGATTGACCCGGTTGGAGGACCACCTCAAGTTCCATGAATTGCCCCAGACCTTCGACTACATCGAGATGCACTCTGGTCTGCCCCACCATATATAGATAGCGCACCTTCTTCACCATGCCGCGTACTCCAAAAGCCGCGGATAATACAGCCTTCAGTTCCTCGGGGTCTTTTGTTGCAAAGATGCGATAGTCCGATCGTTTGGGGCCGCCCTGGTCCGACCGTTCATAATATACAAGTTGTGCTTCATGCGGAGCCAGCACGCGCAGTTTGAGTCTTCCTTTCGCGGTGCGAAAGAAAGTATCTTCCTGAGAAATCGCCTGGACTGGCGTATCGCTCAATCCTTCAGCGCGCCGGCGTAGGTCCTCAAAATCGCGAACGACGGCTTTGATCTCGATATTGCTTGGCATGCGTTTTAGCTGTTGTCTTCGAAATGTCGGATTCGGACGTTCTGCCGAAGCGGTCGGCGGACGTGGGCTACGAGTCCGTGCATCAGTCCGGGGCAATCCTGAGATAGTCGGGAGCCTTATTTCCCAACAATCCGACGATGAGGTGATAGAGCGCAAATAGCTCCAGGGAAAATGGCAGATAGCCCCCGTAGCCCAAGAGTGGCATTTCAAAGATGTGCAGCCAGTTGCCCCAGGCTACGTGATAGATCCATTTGGGATACGAAAAGTAGTTCCACATCTCCCAAAAAAAGGCGGTCATCAGAACCCCCAGCCAGAGTGAAAACACGGGTCGCCAGTCGCCATGCTGAGTCCACCGGGCGAGCGAGGGGCTTCCCCTCCAGACGTTGATTGGCTCCAGGATGAAATACGGCGACAGCCAGATAAACGGGAAGAAGATCGTGGGCCAAATTAATAGTAGCGCAAGCATTGCCCAGCCCAGTACGAAAAATATTACGGTCGTCCGGTGATCGGGCCGGATTACCGGCCCGCCGCGTTTGCGCTTGAGGAAGTCAAAACTGGCCATGAATTCGGCGCTTCCGAAAACTGCCGGAACCACGGTCGTGAAGCTCAACGTCGTCCACAGGACGTACTGCAGCGGTGTGAATTGATCAACACCCAGGTACAGCCAGTTTTGGGTTCGCAGGTTGAGGGCTTCGAATGTCCACCAGACCGGCGCGGAGATGATGAAAAGGCCTACGTATTGCCGCCAACTGCGTGTCAGAAGGGACGTGCCGGTGCGCCAATGCACCAATGCGTCAATCGTAAGACAATAGCCCAGCCACATCGGGAAGAACGCCCAGTGGGTGCGCAGGCCGCTCCAGGTCCAATTGATGCCCCAGAACAGGATGGCGAGGGCCAATCCCAGCCAGCCATATGGAGGGAATCTGGCTCTGGTCAGGGAATAGCTTTCGGGAAGTTCGCGCTCTGCATTGTCCATCTTTCCGCCGCAATCAAATCACAAATGGGATTATGCGTTTCGTCCGCTGCATATACTCGCGATACGGATCGCCAAGAGATTCCACTAGGGCTCTTTCTTCCACGTAGATCCGGTAACTGTAGCCAATGATGGCCGCCAACATGACCGTTGCCAGCGAAAACCAATTTCCCAGCGCCGCTCCCAGACCCAGGATCGTTAGCAGCGCCCCGCTGTAGGTGGGATGCCTGATCCAACGATAGGGTCCATTTTCAACGACCGTATGGCCTGGCTGGATAGTGATCACCGTTGTAAAGTACTTACCTAGGATGCTTATGGAGTACCAACGGAATGCCACTCCTGCCAGCATTAGAAAATCCCGATTCCGAAAACCAACCCACGCTGCCACGGTATCGCGGCCTGGGGCGCCAAAAAGGCGAGATTGTACGCGACGGTAATCCCGATCCATATGCAGGCCAGAAGCAACGGTCCCGAAAAGCGATCCACGCGGCCTGCCCCACGCACATCCCCGCGCTGGCGGGATCTGAGCAACTCGGGCACGATCCAGATGAAGAAGGCCGCATACAAGATGTATGCGTCGATCGGGTTTGCGGCAAAGACTGGAAACAAAGAAGTGAGCCCTTAGAATGCAGATTTTATCATTACCCGGTTCGTATCTACTCATGGGCCACATGAGCAGGTCGGCCCGGCCGAGTTTTGAGATATGAGCGGAAATTCGCCGTACGCGTCTCAAAACTCAAATCCTATTCCCTCTCCCGCCCGGGGAGGGCCGCGAAGTATACGCGAAGCGGACCCCTTAGCGTACGGGCACCGCCGTAAGTTTCCCGGAGGTGCAACCGTACTTCCTGCCGGGAGACGGCACAGGGAATGAGGGCGTTTGCCCGCAAAGATTCTTGGCTTGAAAAGAAACGGTGATCGCGTTTAGATACGTTGGCTTTCCACGATCATGAAACCCAAAGCCCTCCACAGGCCGCGCATCATTGCATGACCAAAATCAGGCTTGAGGAACTGATTCGGGCAGGAACCTGGAATGACCGATATTCCATTCTCGCGGCACAATTCCACTGCCGCCGGTGAAACACTGGTCATCGCCGCTGCCAGGCCCGGCTTCGTACCCATCATGCAATGCATCCACACGCGTTTGACGCCCAGGGCTACGCACTCGCCTACAATCTGGTCTGTAACCTTCGGACCCGCAAGGATGAACACGCCATCCGGCTTCTCGGGCAGCGACTTCAGGTCCGGATAACATGCTTCACCCTCAAACGAGGTGAGTCGCGGGTTTATGGCATAGACCTGATAGCCTGCGCTCTTGAACTTGTGGTAGTTGGAATTACAGCCGGTTTCACGTTTGTCGGAAACGCCGACCACCGCGATTTTCTTTTGAGCAAGAAAGTCTTCGACAAGGGTATCAATCTTGGCCACAGATCATCCTTTCATACTTTGGGTTTCTTTATGCAAGACTTGCCCCGCCGGATGTTTCACAATCCGGGACAAGGTTTTCGTTTCAACCTTGGGCTCTCTCAAAACCGCCGCTACACCTCGATGACTGCCCACTGGTCGCGCCCCCGGCCCTTGGCCTGATAGAGCGCCTGGTCGGCGCGATTCAGCAATGCCTGCCAGTTCTCTTGATGAAGTCGATACTGCGCAATCCCTATACTGACGGTCATGTGAATCTCATGACGCCCCGAAAAGATCGGCGTGCTTCGGATGTGCTGGCACAGACGACCTGCTTGTTCGCTCGCCGCGCTGATGTTGCTGCTCGGCAGCAGTACAAGAAATTCCTCACCGCCATAGCGCCCCACCTCGTCCGCCTGCCGGACGACATCGTGTAGCGCCATCGCAATCAAACGTAGTACCTCATCCCCTGCCGAGTGGCCGTAGTTGTCATTCACAAACTTGAAATGATCAAGGTCTATCATGGAAATTGCAAGCGGTGTACCGTAGCGTTCTGCGTAAGTCACCTGCCGCTGCAAGTCGGCGAGGATCAACTTCCGGTTGGGCAGGAATGTCAGGGCATCCGTGTGTGCCACCTCATCCGCCTGCGCGATGACCGCCCTCAATTCCGTTTGCTTGATTTCCAGGGCAACGCGTGAATCTTCCAGTTCGGCTCTGACTTGCTCGAGGTCCGCTGCAAGACCGCGATATTTTTCAGGTACGTCAGTGCCGGTTGCGGAAGGCTCTGCGAATAGAAGGAGCCGGCCGTCTTCTAAAGGTACCAATAAGGCATCGTACAACCGCCGCCCCGAAGCTTCCAGCTCCAGACGGCCCCGTGCCACAGCACGATCACGGCTCGCAGCCCGGAGCATCTTGTCAAAGTCCCGCCAGACTGCAGGATGCATGTAATCGCTGATAGTCTTTGCGTTGGGTATCGCCGCCCCGAGGCTCTCAAAAGCCGGATTCGAAGCTATTACATCACCCGACGAATCCATCAGGGCCACCAGTAGGCGCGTAAACTGCAAGAAGGGCTCCAGGCCGTGCCGGGCGATTAGCTCCAACATTTCTTCTTCAACTTTGGACTTCGGGACCAAGTTACCTCCTGTAGGCCGTCCCCGTCTCCCCAATAATATTATACACTGTGGAGCTAGCTGGCTTTTTTGCATCCATTTTCCGGCGCCCAAAACGCCTGTCTCCTAGTCCGTGCAAGGCCTACCGGTTTCGCATGAACTGCAGGACGAGGAGCAACCCGCCTAGGATAAGCGCCGCCGGCCAGACGTAGGCAAGCGCGCCGGCAAAGGGAGTGCCCAACAGGGCTCCCAGCACGAGCAGAACTACACCTGGAATATAAGCCCATTGCAGCGATGCCAGCACCGCTACCAACAAAAACGTAAGCCCAAGACCCAGAAAGAAGATTCCGCCCGTTTCGCGGACGCCGAACACGTCCGTGAGCGCTGATAGGATCCCGAGGGTAATCAGCACACCGCCCGGAATGATTGCCCACCAGCGTTCGCGGCCGCTAAGATAGACCGCAAAGAAACCCAGTCCCAACGCGCCCAGAAAGAACAGGCCTGATGCGCGACCAAGCAGCGGAGGCAGCAGGCTATCGGCCGCGATCCCTGCCAGCGCAAAACCGGGGATCGCTGCCCACCATTCACCGTGCATATCGTTCGCAAAGCGGACCAGGAAATAGGCGCCTCCCGCCAGAAACACCAAGCCCCAAAAAATGTTCGTTACGCCGTGGAACAGGCCCAGTCGCTCGAGCAGCATTAGGCCGCCCAGCACAATCAGCCCAGCCCCAATCAAGATACGCAAATCCACTCGCTTCATGTCTTCTCCTAATGTACGATGATGGACGTCGCGCCTCCATCAACTGTGACCTCGGCATGATAAGTAGCGGTGTCGTAGTCCGGGGACTGATACATGCCGCCCTCTCGCCGCGGGAATCTCGTTTCATCAATATGCAACGAGCCCACGCTCTTGGTGCGGAAACGTAGTGCGACGCCGTCTGGAACGCTAACGTCAATACTGGCCGCGCCTGCTTCTAGTTCAACAAGTGTATGTTCCATGCGGGCCGGTAGCGTAAGGTTTACATTGCTGGCGCCGCCTTCGAACGAGAAAAACGTAACGCGTAAGTCCGCTAGATCAAGATCGAGTCGGCTGGCGCCCGCCTGGATGTTTATCGCCGTGGGCAGATCACGGTTCAGGCGGAATTGCCACACTCCACCTTCCGGCCCGACAAACGGAATGAAACTGGGACCAGCCTCGATTCCAACCTCGAGTTTGGTGCCGAACAAGTGGCTCGTATGATTCATACCTGCCCCTGACATGCCGGTTACAAAATCGCCGGGGTTCGCCCCCGCCCGCAGGTCGATGCGGCCGGCACCGTGATTGATGGACAGACTGGCCTCCTGCGCCTCTTGCAGTGGTATCGAAAACTTCTCTGCGGTCTCAAATCGGGTTTGATACGCAAAACCTCCCATCAATATCCACACGCCGGCCGCGATGATGACCACCGGCCAAAACCAGCCGAGTACGTCGCCTGCCAGATAGCCCCCCGCCTTTAGGAAGAAAAGCAGCCCGAGTATTACGAGCAGTCCGCCCCAGAAGGCCTCACCGCGGCGCATTCTGGCCTCCACCCGAGTCACGCCGCCCCCCTGGGCGGACAAAACCGCGCCCGAGGACATACAGTCCCAGCAGGATCAACAGAATCGCCGGGCCGTAGGCGCCAAGGATGTTGAGACGCTGGAAGAAGGCCGCAAAGATCAGGAACAGCACGGCGCTGATGACGAGCAGGTTGGTGCCGCGGGCGAGATTGTGACGGGTGTCCTCGCCCAGCAGACCTGCCAGAATTGTGCCGACTGCAACGAAGCCCGGGATGAGCGTCCACAGGAACGACCACGACTCGTAGTCGTTGAATCGATTTTGGTAGTAGAGAATCCCGCCAATACCTGCGATGATGCACGCCGGGATCGCCATATTTGGCGTGCCGGTCAACAGGCCTATTGCCAGAATCACAGCGCCCGCGCCGACCACGTAGAATGGCCACACGAACTGGATGTCGGTCCAGGACTTCAAAGCCGGCACCTGCCGTACTGCCACGAACCACAGGCCGAGCAGGATCAGCAAGATGCCAAGCACAAGTTGATTTCGATTGTGTCTGCTCATGGAATTCTCCTCGCTACAATTTCCGTAATCAGTGTATGACAAACTAGGGCTCACGCCAAGCCCATTCTCATTTACGCAGCAAATTGGGGTGCGTTGCGAAATCTGGTCTATAATGCCCCAACTGCAATAGGAGTAGCAATCATGTCCCTTCCTTCCTTCGATGGCTGGACCTGTCCCCTTCCCCTGCAAAACTATCCAACGATAGTGATGGGACACGGGGCAGGCGGAAAAATGATGAATGATTTGATCCGCCATTTGTTCGCGGCGGAATTCCAAAACGCTCTTTTGGGGCAACTCGCCGACTCCGCCAGGCTCCCGGCGCTCGGCGGCAGCCAACTGGCATTCACCACGGACTCATTCGTCGTTAGCCCTCTCTTTTTCCCTGGCGGCGATATTGGGGAGTTGGCTGTGAACGGCACGGTAAACGACCTTGTAATGAGCGGGGCCCGGCCTCTTTATCTTTCTGCTGGCTTTATTCTGGAGGAAGGATTGGCGATGGAAACGCTCGGCCGGCTTTCCGTTTCGATGGCACGCGCTTGCAAAGCCGCGGGCGTGGAGATTGCCACCGGAGACACAAAGGTGGTGAACAAGGGTCATGGCGACGGGATCTACATTAATACATCCGGCATTGGCGTCATCCCGGAGGGCGTGAACATTGCGCCGGGGAATGCCGAGCCAGGTGACGTCCTGATCGTTAGCGGAACCATGGGAGATCATGGCATTGCCATCATGTCCGTCCGCGAAGGGTTGAAGTTTGAAACCGAGATCACGAGCGACACCGCGCCTCTAAACGGCCTGGTCGAAGCGATGCTTTCAGTCACTCGCGACATCCATTGCCTGCGCGACGCCACCCGCGGCGGCTTGGCCGCCGTTCTAAACGAACTGGCGCAGGCCTCGAAGGTCGGGATGGAATTCGAAGAGACCAAAGTGCCCGTGCGCAGGGAAGTGACCGCGGCTTGCGAAATGCTCGGGCTGGATCCCTTGTTCATCGCGAACGAAGGCAAGCTGGTGGCCCTGGTCCCAGAGAAACATGCGGACGCTGTCCTGGCTGCGATGCGGAAGCATTCCTACGGCAAGGACGCCGCCGTCATTGGCAGGGTCGTCGCCGAACATGAGGGGCTGGTCCTCGCAAAGACCAGCATCGGCGGTTCGCGCGTTGTGGATTTACCCGCCGGGGAATTGCTTCCAAGAATTTGTTAGTGTGTACCTGTCCGCGGGTTGAGTTCTAGTTTCCAAAAAACGGCCTACACCGAAGTTTCTGGCTTAACTTCCTTGTGTCCGTAGTGTTAAAGAATTGTCGAATTCACAACACGGCCCTCGCAAGGTCTCTCAACCCGTCTAGGTCATCCAGCTCCAACCATTGCAACATGATTCGCTGCACTCCCGCCTCCGCCAGCCTCTGAAGCGGCTCCCGTATCTCATTCCCCGCCGCGACGATGATGCCGCGCTTCTGTAGTTCTTCTTTCGTCCTGCCTCTGGCCTCAAGCTTTGGTCTTAATAATTGCTCATTTTTCGCAAACAAGCATCCCGTCATCAGCGAGCGTCGGACGGAACCCGGCGCACGGCCGTGGACCGCAAGCAGTTCGTCCAGGTGATGGCTGGCCGGTTTGAACTGCTCGGGCAGGAGAAAATTGGCATTCCATTCGTCCGCGTAGCGTGCAGCCAGCGACAGTGTGCGCTTGAATCCGTTGCCGCCCACCAGTAAGCGGGGCCCGTTCTGCCTCTTCGTGTGCGGCAAAACCTGTGCTTCCGTCAGGCGGAAGAATTTGCCCTCGTAGGTCACAGGCTCTTCCGATCTAAGCAGGCGGGTAACACACTCCAGGCCTTCCTTAAATCTCGAGAAACGCCCTTGCATATCCAGCAGTTCGAAGCCAAAAAGCTGATGTTCGCGTTCTTGCCAACCCGCTCCCAGGCCGAGCGACAGTCGCCCTCCCGAAAGATCATCCAGTGCCCCGGCCATGCGGGCAGTGAACGCCGGATGGCGGTAGGAAAACGGTGTCACCAGTGGCCCAAATTCGATCCGTGAAGTATTGGCGGCCAGCCAGGTCAACGAAACCCAGCACTCCAGGGATTCCTGATCAGGCGGGTTGGCGTTCGTGAAATGATCGGAACGATATAGGCCGGCAAAGCCAAGTTCCTCGACCAGCCGAACAATCCGCTGCCACCGTGGCCAGGTCAATCCGTTTTGTCCTTCGATCATAATTGCTGTTTCCATCGCGAATACCTCCGGAAGTTATTTGCACAAATCGGTGAGTGCGAGCCACTCGCCGTCCTGCCTGGGATGTTTGGCAATGACCAGCTTGCGTTTCTTGATCAAGCCCGTGATCGTACGCTGACTGAGCTCACTACCCCAGCCAAATAGCCTTGTCACGTCCCGCATCTGCGCCGACCCCACACAATCAAAATACAGTTCAAGCAGCCGGGTTCGGGCTTCGGATTCACCGATATGCCTCGCCTGTTCCGGCAATTCCGGATAATGCCGTGCCGTGACGTGATAAATGAAGGCATACTTCCACGCCCCCGCCTCGGCGACACCCACCGGCAGGATCTTGAAATCCATCTGCAAGTCCTCGAGCGCCCGATTCCATTCGGACTCCTTTGCGCTCGTCATGCGCGCCGCCTTTCTTAATGAGATGGAGTCAAGCGGACCGTTCTTAAGTAGAGCGTCGTATATATTCTTGGCCGCCAGCGTCAAGCGTCCTTCCTCATAAGCTAGGAGATGGTCCTCCTCTGGTGAGCCGTAGTTCTGCGAGAGCGCGTAAAAGTACGGCGCAATATCTAATGCAATGATGGTGGCTTTTCGGCGGAGGATTTTGGCGTAATACCACACGCGTTTTGGGAGTGCTTCGTCCTTCCAACCCCATGTAATGTGACCGGGGTCGTCATGTTGATCGGCAACCGGCCGATTGCCCGCCACGGCGGTCCATAGACTGGGAAGATCAATACCCTTGATCGGCCAAAAATAGACAAATCCCCGTTCGTTGACGAATTTCAATGCTTGCGCCTGGGAGGCAAGAGGTTTTGCCGGCGGCAGGTGAAACATTCGGGTCCGATAGGCTTTCAGGCGTTTGAGGTCGATGATTGGCATGGGTGTTGCGTCGTGCCATTTTACATCGGTCCGGCCCGCTCGATAAGCTTGCAGGCCGTTGCTGGTGGCTGCCGCAAACACACGAGCCTCCAAAAAGGAAGGACCAGAATGCCTGTCCAAAGCGACGTATAATTCCGCCGATGGACATGCCGCCCGCTTGCGTTCCGCTTTTGACAATGTTGATCGGTAACGAAGCCGCGCAAGCCGCTGGCGTTCCCTCTGAGCGCTGGATCGGTCTGCGACTTGCCTTATTCAGTCACACATGGCCTGGCAGGTATGAATCCTGAAGTCCGCCTCTTCCAAGACTTGGATTCCTTGAGCCAGGCGGCCGCGCACCTATTTGTCGAGCAGGCCGGTCAATCTATCGAGGAACGGAATCGTTTTCTTGTTGCGCTCAATGGTGGCTCGACTCCGCAGCGCCTGTTCCAGTTGCTGGCTGCACAGTATTCCGCCCGGGTCGATTGGAGCAGGACTCATGTTTTCTGGGGCGACGAGCGTTGTGTTCCGATTGACAACACCGAATCTAGCTATGGTCAGGCGTGGAATATCTGGCTTCGCCACGTTAATATTCCGGAGGTTAATATTCATCGGGTCAATGGAGAACTGCGCCCCGCCGAGGCTGCGGACGATTATGCGCTCGTCCTTAAGCAATTCGCTTCTCAGCCGCTTGCGTGGCCGCGTTTCGACCTCGTTCTGCTGGGCTTGGGCAAGGACGGCCACACCGCCTCGCTGTTTCCCGGTTCCCCCGTGCAAGCGACGGCGCCGGTCATTGCCGTCACCGGCCACTACGAGAATCGTCCCGCAGAACGCGTGACCTTGACTCCGCTGGCTTTCAACTCTTCGCGCCTGGTTGTTCTTATGGCGGCTGGTGAGGACAAAGCCGACATTCTGGGCCGTGTCCTCGGCAGCAGCCGTGATCCCGGGCTGTATCCCGCACAGCGCATCGATCCGAAGGATGGAAAGTTGATCTGGTTGGTCGATCAGCTGGCGGCGAAGAATATTCGTCGCTAAGATCCGCAGGAGCAAACTACGCAATGTGGCTATTGCGTCGCGCGTGGAAGAACGCCCGAAAAGAGGCGCTGGCCGGGGCAATCTTCCCCGACCATCTTCTCTTTGCGGGATCTCGTTTCCGTTCCGCCGTAACGGAAAGACGCGAATCAACGTCAGTAAGTGATCGAGAGTGCGTTCTGCACGTCGCCCCACGGAACCTATATACAACCGGAGGTAGAGAGCAATGGAATTAGCAATGATTGGTTTAGGAAAGATGGGCCTGAATATGGCTACCCGCCTGGTGCGCGGCGGTCATCGCGTGGTCGGGTATGACCACAGTCCCGAGTCCATCGCTGCTGCGCTAAAGAATGGTGTCGAGGGCGCCGGGTCGTTGGAAGAATCCGTGAGAAAATTGAGCCCGTCGCGCATCGTCTGGACCATGATACCCGCCGGCAAAATAACGGATGAGACCATTGACAAGCTCTCCGGCCTGTTGGGCAAGGGGGACGTTGTCATCGACGGCGGCAATTCCAACTATAAGGACTCCATTCGGCATGCCGCATTGTTGGAATCCAAAGGAGTTGATTTCGTCAACTCCGGCACTAGCGGCGGAGTATGGGGTCTCGCGGAAGGTTACAGCCTCATGCTTGGGGGCAAGGCCGAGGTTGTCGAGAAGCTGCGGCCCATTTTCGAAACACTGGCCCCGGCCAAGGATCAAGGCTGGGGCTATGTCGGACCTCACGGCTCGGGCCACTTCGTCAAAATGGTGCACAACGGAATTGAATATGGCATGATGCAGGCGCTGGCGGAAGGCTTCGATATTATGAGGGCCAGGCAGGACTTTCAGCTGGATCTTGCAAAGATCGCGGAAATCTGGCGCTACGGAAGCGTTGTCCGTTCCTGGCTGCTCGACCTGACCGCGCTGGCCTTGAAAAACGATCCGACCCTCTCTGACATCGAGCCTTGGGTCGAAGATTCGGGTGAGGGGCGTTGGACCGTCGCGGAGGCGATTGATCATGATGTGCCCGCGCCCATAATTACTCTGGCGTTGCAGATGCGTTTCGTGAGCCGGGACAATGAGAACTACTCGGCGCGCCTGCTGGCCGCCATGAGAAACGAATTCGGCGGACATGCCGTGCGCAAGACAGGCTAGTCATCGATCCAGGCGATAGGAGTCTCAGACGCATGAACAACGATCTCCCTACCTCCATTGTTATCTTCGGTGCCTCCGGCGATCTGACACAGCGAAAGCTCATCCCCTCCCTTTTCAACCTATGTCGTAAAGGGCGCCTGCCGAAGCGCTTTTGTATTGTCGGGCACAGTAAGACCCCCTTCACGGACGATCAATTTCGGGCGCATCTGGCTGATGGAGTTAAGAAATTTGCATCCTTTCAATACACATCGGATGAATGGAATGAATTTGCACCGAACCTCTCCTACCACCAGGGTGGCTACACGGACTCCACCGACTTCAGGAGCCTGGACCAATATCTGAACAAATGGGAAAGTGGCGCAGGCAATCGGGTGTATTACATGGCTACGCCGCCGGGCATCTTCCCGAGTATTATCGATCGCCTGGGTCAGACAGAGCAGCTGCAGGAGAATGCCGCTTGGCGGCGCGTGGTGATCGAAAAGCCCTTTGGCATTGACCTCGCCTCGGCGCGCAGTCTTAATCAGCAGATTCATAAAACCTTGGGTGAGGATCAAATCTATCGCATCGACCATTATCTCGGCAAGGAGACCGTCCAGAACATTCTGGTGGCGCGTTTTGCGAACACGATCTTTGAGCCGCTTTGGAATCGAAATTACATCGACCACGTCCAGCTCACGGTTTCGGAGCAGGTGGGCGTGGAACACCGCGCCGGATACTACGACAGCGTCGGCGTCCTGCGTGACATGTTTCAGAATCATTTGCTGCAGCTCGTTACATTGGTCGCCATGGAGCCGCCGGCTTCCTTCAATGCCGATGCGTTGCGCAATGAGAAAGTCAAGGTACTAAGTTCGATCCAGCCGACCCTTGACCGGAACATTGAGCTCAATACCGTTCTGGCGCAGTACAAAGGCTATCGTGCTGAGCAGGGTGTAAAACCTGATTCGACCACGGCGACTTTCGCCGCGTTGCGCCTGCAAATCGACAATTGGCGCTGGCAGGGCGTCCCTTTTTATCTGCGATCTGGCAAGTGTCTGCACGACAAGTTGTCACAGATAGCGATCCAGTTCAAGCAGCCGCCGCACCTGCTGTTTCCTCATGCCGCGGACGGCAGGATAACCCCAAACGTTCTTGTGCTTCATCTGCAGCCCGACGAGGGTTTTCACTGGCGTTTCGAAGCCAAGGTGCCCGATACGGCTGCTGACATGCGCTCAGTCGATATGGAATTTCACTACGCCGACTCTTTCGGTCCGACGGCGATCCCGGAGGCTTACGAGCGCCTGCTTCTTGACACGCTTCAGGGTGATGCCTCGCTATTCACCCGCGCGGACGAGGTCGAGACCGCCTGGGGTCTTATTGACCCCATCCTTCAGGCATGGGGTTCTCAGCAAACGCCTCCCTTGGAATTTTACGAACCCGGCACCTGGGGGCCCGCCAGTGCCGATGCATTGCTCGCTCGAGATGGGCGAAGCTGGATGCAAAACCTGGCCGAGCCAATGCACGTCCGCCGCTGAGACTTGTTCCGAAGTTGGCCCGCTGTCCTGATCTCACCTCCGCGAAGATAGATTCTCGGAGGTTTCTAGTTGCTGGGCTTCACCTCGCGTAAAGCAATCCCGTAGAAACAACCATCGGTTTCTCAAAGTTTGTGGCCGCAGCCCGATTGTCTTGTGGAAAAACGAGAATCACGTAGGCCTTTCTCTATAGTCCAAATAGTACTACATTCCGCATAGTACCTTGACAGACATTGTACTATGGTGTATATTGCACCTCTGAAGGTGACCCGTGACAAACAACAAAATCTCTTCGGACCTGCTGCGTGGCCATACCGATACGATGATTTTACGGCTCTTATGCGAAGCTGATCGCTACGGCTACGAGATTGTTAAGCTGATTGCCGAACGCTCGGGCGGCGAGTATGAGCTAAAGGAAGCCACGATGTACTCCAGCGTCCGGCGCCTTGAGGCAGACGGTGATATCGACTGGTACTGGGGCGATGAATCCCAGGGCGGACGGCGCAAGTATTTTAGGATTACTGAAAAGGGTAAGGCCGCTTACGCCAACAACAAAAGCAATTGGGAGTATGCGAAGCGCGTACTCGATAACTTACTCTAAGGAGCTGTGATGTTATGAACGAGAAATTAAACCAATATTTGAACGGCGTTTTTGCGCCTTACGAGGGAGTAAAAAGCGTCGCCGAACTAAAGGCCGATTTGCTCTCCGATTTACAGGAGCGGTTCCGTGAACTCAAAGCCGAAGGCAAGGACGATGAAACGGCCTTTGCGATGACAATTGACAGCATCGGCGATATTGAACAAACGGTGCGGGAGGCCGCCAACCTCTCCCGCTCGCTGGAGCGGCAGCTGTTGATCAACTTCAGCGCGAGCAATCTGCCGAAGAGCGACTTCGCGGGTGTGACCGCGCACAAAGGTAAATTCGAAGCGAGCGCACTGCGCGGCTCCGATTTTTCGGGCGCGGACCTGACCGGCAGTTCATTTAAGGCAAGCGATGTGCGTGAAGCCAATTTCGACGGCGCAAATCTGACAGACTGCAGCTTTTACGCTCTGGATCTGGCGGGTGCGAGCTTCCATCGTTCCATCCTTGTGCGCACCAATTTCAGCACGTCCGAACTGAAGGAGGCCAAATTCATCGATGCAAAGCTGATCGACGTAAAGCTGACCGTTTGCGACCTGACAAAAACAATCTTTGAGAATTGTATTTTCGACGGCGTGGACTTTAAAACTTCCGACCTGACGGGGCTATGCCTGGATGGGCAGACCTTTATCGGCGTCAAATTTGGCGCGGCGGCACTACAGGAGGTGACCTTTCGGGGCGCGACGCTGAAAAATGTGTCCTTTACACCGCCGTGGTCCCTAACCAAGAAATATTACCGTGCCATCAAAACCATTTGCTTTGACGGCGCGACGATGGATAAGCTGACCTATGCCGCGCTCAAAGGCTTGGAGGCCGATTTATCAAAAGTTACTGTTATGTAGGAAAGAAAGATTATGCAAAACAATGTGCAGAACAAGTCAATTCAAGTGCACGGATTGCAAAAGTCCTACGAGAAGCTTCATGTTCTAAAGGGCGTGGATTTCGAAGTGGATAAGGGCAGTATTTTCGCCCTGCTCGGCTCCAACGGTGCGGGTAAGACAACGATTGTCAAAATCCTCACCACGCTGCTGAAACCAGACGCTGGGGCCGCTTTCGTAAACGGATTCGATGTTGTGTCAAAGGACGACAGTGTGCGGCAGGCGATCAGCCTGACCGGGCAATTCGCCGCCGTGGACGAGATATTGACCGGGCGGGAAAATATGATCATGATCGCCGAGCTGCGGCACCTCAAAAATCCGCGTCAGGTCGCGGATGATCTACTAGACCGCTTCAGCCTGACAGATGCCGCCGACCGCAGGGTTTCCACCTATTCGGGCGGTATGCGCCGCAGGCTCGACATCGCCATGAGCCTTGTGGGGAAACCGCAGCTCATTTTCCTCGACGAGCCGACCAACGGTCTTGACCCCGAAGCACGCATCGAGGTTTGGAAGACCGTCAAAGAGCTTGCTAATAATGGCACGACGGTATTCCTCACCACACAGTATTTGGAGGAAGCTGAACAGCTTTCCGATAGAATTGCCATTCTGCATGAGGGCAGGATTATTGCCAACGGCACGCTCGCGGAATTGAAAAAGCTGTTCCCACCCGCAAAGGTGGAGTATGTTGAAAAACAACCTTCATTGGAGGAGATATTCCTCGCGATCATCGGTAAAAGAGAGGAAAAGCAACAATGAATAAACACTTTTTCAGCGACATGGGCGTCATGCTTGGACGTTCCATGCGCCATATTTTCCGCAGCATGGACACCATCATCACGGTCACCATCATGCCGATTGCGTTTATGCTGCTGTTCGTCTATGTCTTTGGCGGAGCAATCCAAACCGGCACGGACAACTATGTGAACTACTTGTTGCCCGGTATACTGCTGATTGCTATTGCAAGCGGTATATCCTACACGGCTTACCGCCTGTTTATGGATATGCAAAGTGGCATCTTCGAGCGGTTCCACTCCATGCCGATTGCGCGTTCCACAGTTCTGTGGGGGCACGTGCTCACCTCGCTGGTTTCCAACACTATTTCAGTTGTCGTTATCATTCTCGTAGCCCTCGTTATGGGCTTTCGCTCGTCGGCGGGGGTACTGTCGTGGCTTGCTGTAGCCGGCATACTCGCGCTGTTTACGCTGGCCCTGACATGGATCGCGGCAATTGCCGGCTTGTCCGCAAAATCGGTGGACGGTGCAGGCGCCTTTTCCTACCCGCTTATCTTCCTTCCATTTATCAGTTCGGCGTTCGTGCCCACCGAGTCGATGCCGTCGGTAGTTCGCGCCTTTGCCGAAAATCAGCCGGTAACCGCGATCGTGGAATCCATCCGTGCGTTATTGTCCAGTCAGCCGGTTGGTAATGATATATGGGTTGCTCTTGCGTGGTGCGTCGGAATTATGCTTGTGGCTTATGCCTTTGCGATGCGGGCATATAAGAAGCGGGTGTAGAAAGGGCGGCATCTTCTGTATGGAATATTAGTGAAGACCGTGCTGAAGAATATAGATAGTTCCTGAAAAATCGCGCATCGACTGGCGACCGGCTTAAAAAGATACGAGTGTCGTTCCAGATTCATACCGATGCCTATTCCTATGTAAATGTCGGAATGGGTATCGGTATATTGACCCCGGAACCGATGATTTCGAAGTCAACCAATGACAAGTTAGCGCGTGTTCATGAAGAAGAGATCCTCACCGTAAGCGAACTTGTGCAAGAGCTGTTCATGTTTGGGCATTGACCTGGAGATGGGTGGGTGCAGTACCAAACGTCCTGCGCCTGTTGAGGTCCGGCTATTTTCTCTCCTTGTTTCCTCCTTGTTTCCTTTCTGAAATCGGGGAGTGAATAGGTATGAATTCGATAGGAAAAGTCCTGTTGAGACAACGAAATCGGGGACAAGACGTATATTCCCAAGGTGCCGAAATCCTGTCCAGATGACCAGGGGAAAAACTCGCCCAGCGGTTGAGGGGTTTTCTGCTTGAGCCAATTATCATTCGGAAAGCTATGAATGCAGAGGAGAATCAGACCATGAAGGACAAAAAGCTAATCGCATTTACAGGGATTGTTGCCTTGAGCCTGTTCCTGTCCGCTTGCTCCGCGGCGGCCGCAGCAGGTCCGACTCCGCAGCCGGCTTCAACTACGGCAGCAAAGCGTGTCGTCGTGGCCGAGGGCCGCGTCGAACCAATCCGTTACGCACAGATGGGCCTGAATTCGAGCGGGCTGGTCAGCGAAGTGCTTGGCAAGGAAGGCGATCAGGTTCAGGCAGGCCAGGAAATTGCGCGGCTTGAAAGCAGCGAAGCCCGGACCCTCCAATCCGCTGAGGCGGATGCTCTGCAGCAAATGACCGGCGCTTATCAGGCAGTGCGCGACGCGCAGTACAAACTGGACAATTTCGACGCACCCGCCGATTTCGCCGGCATGACCCCCACCCAGGCCGTGCAGTACAGCCTGGACAAGTTGAACGCGGCCCGCGATGCCTTCGAGCCCTACAAGTGGATGAACGATAAACAGTTGAAGTTGACCCAGGCCGAACAGGATGACAATTCCGTCATCACCAACCCCGCCAAAAGGGCCAGGAAATCACTCGACGATGCCTGGTCGAAATATCGGAAGGCCGTCGAATGGCTCGACGATGATTCGGCAGTGCAGACCGCTCAGGCGCAGTTGGCCCAGGCTCAGAAAGATTACGACAGCCTGCAAGACCCTTCCTTTGCCGAGAACACCGCTGGCGTGCGGGCAGCCCTGGCCAATGCGGAGGTGCGTGCACCCTTCGCCGGCATCATCACCAACCTGGACCTGAAGATCGGCGAATTTGCCCCTGCAGCCACACCCGTCGTCACGGTCGCTGACCTCTCGAGTTGGGTCATCAAGACCACCGACCTGACAGAGATCGACGTAGTCAACGTCAAGGAGGGCCAGCCGGTTACGTTCACGTTGGATGCATTGCCCGGCCAGACCTTCAAAGGCTATGTGCTTACCGTTGCGCAGAACTATACCGAGCGACAGGGCGACATCGTTTACAAGGTCACCGTCCTGGTGTCCGACAAGAATCCAGCTATTCGCTGGGGAATGACCGCCCAGGTGAACTTCGCTCAGTAGACCGCATTGCCTCACACATGCAGCAGGCTTTGCGCAGCGCGGAAGGATGCAATGAAAACTAGAACTCTCACGATGGCGGGGCTGGCGCTGGTGCTTGTGACCGGCATTCTGGCCTCCGGTTGCGGTTCCTCTGCAATCCAGCAGCCGGTCCCGACCCTGCCCGTCGTCATCAATGACTCTGGCATCACGGCCGAGGGTCGCCTTGAGCCTGCCCGCTTTGTTCAGGTGGGGCTCAATGCCGGCGGATCAGTGGATGAAGTCCTTAGCCGGGAAGGCGACCAGGTCAAGGCTGGACAGGTCTTAGCCCTCCTGAAGAGCAGTCAGGCGAAAACCCTCGAAGCTGCACAGGCCGATGCCGCGCTGGAATTGAGCAGTGCCTATGTGGCCGCGCGCGACGCCCAGAAGCAGCTCGACGACTTTGCCGTCCCCCGGGTGCTTGCCAATATGACTCCGCCGCAGGCCGTGCGCATCAGCCTGCAAAACCTCGATGCGGCCCGCCAGGCGTTTGAACCGTATCGGGACACGAGCCGCAAAGCGCTAAAACCGAACCACCACATGTTTAGTTCGCTGCCGCCGCGCGTCGTTTTCGACACGAACGCTTACTCGGATATGGCCAAGGAGTACAAGAAACAGGTCGACGTGGGCTGGGTGAATTATCGCAAAGCCGTTACATGGGTCGGGTTGGATGCCGATCTCGAATCCGCCAGGGCCCGTCTTGCCCAGGCTCAGAAGGACTACGACAGCCTGCAGGACGCTTCGTTTGCAGAGAATACCGCTGGCGTCCGGGCTGCCCTGGCCAATGCCGAGGTGCGTGCTCCGTTTTCTGGCACGATTACCAATCTGGACCTGAAGGTTGGTGAGGTCGTGACTCCGGGGACACCCGTCGCCACCATCGCCGATTTGTCAAGCTGGGTGATCAAGACTACCAACCTGACCGAAATTGATGTAGTCAACATTCAGGAGGGCGAGCCGGTCACGTTTACTTTGGATGCGCTGCCTGGTGTGACGCTCCGGGGCTACGTGCTTTCAGTGGCGCACAACTACGGCGAACGCCAGGGCGACATCGTTTACGAAGTAACGATCCTGGTTTCGGATGCTAATCCCGCGTTGCGTTGGGGAATGACCGCCCACGTCAAATTCGAGGAATAATGTTCACTCTCCCTTTCTTTTCCAACGAAAAGATCTCCGATGGTGGAAGCCCGGATAATTCATTGATGCTTGATCTGCGGGGCGTGCACAAATTCTACAAGAGTGCAGCCGGCGATTATCACGCCCTCAAGGGTATCGACCTGCAGATCAACGCCGGCGAATTCGTCAGCGTCATCGGTAAGTCCGGAAGCGGCAAGTCCACTCTGTTGAACATGATTACAGGTATCGACCGGCCGACTGAAGGTCAGGTGATTGTGAATGGCACCGCTGTGCATGAACTGGACGAGAACCAACTGGCCGGTTGGCGCGGCACAAACATGGGCATCATTTTTCAGTTCTTCCAGCTTTTGCCCTCGCTCAGCCTGCTGCAGAATGTGATCTTGCCAATGGATCTGGCGGGGAAATATCGGCCTCGCGAGCGCCGCCAGCGCGCCGAGCACCTTTTGGATATGGTCGGTCTTGCTGAACATCAAAACAAGCTGCCCAGCATGGTGTCGGGAGGTCAACAACAGCGCGCGGCCGTGTCGCGCGCCCTTGCCAACGACCCGCCGATCGTGATTGCCGATGAGCCTACGGGAAACCTGGACTCCCGGACCGCACAGGACATCTTCGCCTTGTTCAAGGACCTGGTAGCCCGGGGAAAGACAATCGTCATCGTCACGCACGACAGCAGCCTCGCCAGAATGACGGATCGGACGGCGCTCATCACCGATGGCGAAATAGTCAACGAATATGTCGCCAGGGCTTTGCCCTCACTGACGCCGGATCAGCTGTTGGCGGCTACGCATACGATTAAGCCGCATGCCTACGAAGCCGGTTCAATGATCCTCGTGGAAGGCAAGGACAACAATGCCTTCTACATCGTTTCCAAGGGCACGGTGGAAGTGGTTTTGCCGCGCACCAATCAATCGGACGTGATCGCTTTGCAGCTGGGGCCCGGCAAGTATTTCGGCGAGATGGCTTTCTTCCACGGACACAGGAACCAGGCCTCGGTCCGCGCCTCGGAAAGCGGACCTGTGGAGGTCTTGGCCATCGGCTACGATCAGCTAAATCAATTGCTGAGCCAGTCGGAGGTCGCGCGCGAAGCGTTGCATCAGGCTGCCGATAAGCACGAACAGGAGAATGTCGAATGGCGCGAGGCGGCAAAGAACTAGGCCACTTCCTGCCTTCCGGAGTCTGCGATGGGCGTCATCTGGTACAAGATCTGGTTTGACCTTTGGCATAACAAGACACGCACATTGTTGGCCGTGCTCAGCATCACCGCCGGGGTGTTTGCGGTAGGAGCTATCTTCGGCATGAGCCAGTTGCTGACCACGAACATGAATCAGTCGCATCGTTCGGTGATGCCGCCTCACATTAACGTCGGTCTGTCACAACCGGTGGACCGGGATACTCTGCTCAACTTGCAAAGTGTGCCTGGTGTTGAAGGCATCGAGCCCTATGACGAAGTCAGCGTCCTCTACAAGATTCACCCTCAGGATACGTGGCGCCAGGGCCTCGTGATGGTGCGGGATGATTATGCGCATCAGAAGTACGAGTTGGTCCAGCTCCGCCAGGGCCATTGGCCCTATAGTAAGGATGAGATCGGAGTAGAGCGCATGGCCGCCCAATACAACAACCTTGGGATCCGCGATTCGATCATATTCAAGGTTGGAAATCAGGAGCGCACATTCCCCATCACAAGTCTGATCCGCCATCCTTTCGTGCCCCCGCCGCAGTTTGAAGATTTATCCGTCTTTTTTATGAGCGGCGAGGGTCTGCAGCGCTTCGACATACCCCAGGGCCAGTTCAACGGATTCTACGTGCGCGTCACTCCCTACAGTTCGGATTACGCCAAGGTGGTTGCCACAGCCATTAAGGATAAGCTGGCAAAGCAGAACATCCGGGTGGCCGCCTTTATGTATCAAGACCCCAACCAGCATTGGGGCCACAGCTTCATGGACGGTTTTAACCTGGTTCAAGAAATGCTCGCGCTGATTTGTGTTGCCATGAGCGCCGTCTTGGTTTACAACACGCTCACCAACCTGATTACCCAGCAAATAAACCAGATTGGCATTCTGAAAGCCATCGGTGGCAGGAAGGGCACGATTATCGGGGTCTATCTGGTCAGCGCCTTCGTCTACGGCATGCTCGCCTTGATCATCGCACTGCCGCTGGGCGCGGTTGTGGCGTTTGGTGTGACCAGGTACTTCTTGAATCTTTTCAATATTGACTACAACCAGTTCCAGGTTTCGACGCAGGCGATCATTTTCCAGGTGATCTGCGCTCTGGGAGCGCCGCTCTTGGCTGGACTGCCTCCCGTTCTGCAGGGTGCAGGCATTACGGTACGCCAGGCCATTGCCAGTTATGGCCTCGCAGATAGTGCTGGCTCGGGCAGGCTTGACCGCTTCGTGGAGGGCATCGGCCAGCGCTGGCTGCCATCCTACTATGCGACGGCTCTGGGCAATATGTTCCGCCGCAAATGGCGATTGCTGCTCACCGAATTGGTGCTCATTACGGCAGGCAGTGCCTTCCTGATGGTCATGAGCCTGAACTCATCCATCTCACTCACGCTCGACAATATCTTTGCCCGCGACCGTTACGACACGCTGATCCAGTTCCGGCAGAACCAGCGGCTGGAGCACGTTAACGCACTTGCGGCTTCTGTGACAGGCGTTGACAAGACTGAACTTCATCTCGTCCAGGCTGCGAGCATGTTTGTCTCAGGTCAACTGGTCAAAGAGGCGGGCATCGGCACCAACATCGAAGGGATCCCGGCCGGCAGCGATTTTTACAAACCGTTGATCGTCGCCGGTCGCTGGTTCTTGCCGGGCGATGGGCGTGCAGTCGTGCTCACTCGCGATACTGCCCAGAAGAACAGTATTCGGGTCGGTGATGTCGTAACGCTGGACTTGGGTGAGCTTGGCAAGAACCAGTGGGAGGTCGTTGGCTTTTACGACCCGATATTTGCCGGAGCCTTCTCCTCCGACACGATCTTCGCGCCGTTGGACTCGCTCTACAGCTCAACCAAGAAATACAACCAGGGTTCAGTACTCTATGTTCGCACTGGCGCACACGACGCCGCATCCACCGCAGCGCTGACTACGCAGCTGAAGAATCTCTATGAAGACAGTGGAATGAAGGTGGTAAACAGCCAGACTCAGCCGGCTTTGCGTCTGACCAACGAATTTCAGTTTAGCATCGTGGTCTGGATGATGCTGGCGTTGTCGGTCATCGTTGCGCTTGTCGGAGGGATTGCTTTGATGGGCGCCCTCTCCATCGGCGTGATTGAGCGGACCAAGGAGATTGGCGTCTTGCGCGCTGTCGGAGCCCGCTCGCATACCATTCTCGGCATCTTCATCATGGAAGGCATCTTTCAGGGATTGCTGAGTTGCCTTATGTCCATTCCCATTTCCTTCCTCGCCAGCCCGGCTCTCGCCAACGCGCTGGGCAAGACTATGTTCGGGGCCACCTTGGATTATCGCTACAACTGGCTCGCGGTGGGAATCTGGTTCGCCATCATGCTGGGAATCTCGGCGCTGGCTTCCATCATGCCGGCGCGCGCAGCGACGCGTATTAGCGTCCGCGATAGCCTGGCTTACGCCTGATCCAGGATTGGAGAAATCGGAATGGGAACTTTGCCTTTTGTCAAGAGCGCTGTGCCTGAGTTGGGCCGGGTGTCTGAGCCTGCCGATCATCCGTTGATCGAACTGCGCGACGTTTCAAAATCCTACAGGACCGCGGTCGGCGACTACCCGGCGCTCAAAGATGTTAGCCTGCAAATCAACGCCGGTGAATTCGTCAGCGTCATTGGGAAATCGGGCAGCGGCAAGACGACGTTGATCAACATGATCACCGGCATTGATCGACCCAGTTCTGGCGAGGTCTGGGTAAACCACACGCCCGTGCATACATTGACGGAGGGCCAGATGGCCCGCTGGCGCGGCAAGAATCTGGGCATCGTGTTTCAGTTCTTTCAGCTGCTCCCCATAATCTCAGTAATCGAGAATGTCATGCTGCCCATGGACTTCTGCAGATCCTATCCCATGCGCGAGCGCGAAGCGCGTGCACTGCATCTGCTTGACCTTGTGGGCCTGGCCGATCACGCCTACAAACTTCCATCCGCGCTTTCCGGCGGGCAGCAGCAGCGTGTCGCCATCGCACGCGCCCTGGCAAACGATCCGCCGGTTGTTATCGCCGATGAGCCAACGGGTAACCTGGATTCAAAAACTGCGGAGGCTGTGTTCGCTCTCTTCAATGAGCTGATCGCACAGGGCAAGACCATCATCATCGTCACACATGACAGTGGGCTGGCTAAGCGCACCAACCGCACAGCCCTGATCACCGACGGCGAGATCGTCAATGAGTATCTGGCGCAGCGCCCTGCCCATGCTGACCCCCGGTCAGCTTCTGGCCGCTATGCGCCAGGTGCAGCCTCGCGAATATGAACCCGGTTCCATGATTCTCTCCGCCGGCGGCAATAGCGACACTTTTTATATTGTCTCCAGGGGTTCCGTCGAAGTCTTTCTGCCGCGCCCGAACCAATCCGACGTCGTCGCCCTCCAGCTTGGCCCTGGAAAGTATTTTGGCGAAATGGAATTCTTCCATGAACACAGGAACAGCGCCTCCATACGCGCCTACGGGGGCGGACCGGTGGAAGTGTTGGCAATGAACTACGAGAGCCTGCAGGCTCTGCTCAGGGAATCCGAACCCACTCTGGAGGCCTTGCATGCCGCTGCCGACATGCACGAGCGCGAAAACATGCAGCGTCGTGGAGTGAGCGCATGAGCAGCCGCTGGAAGAAGGTTTGGGCGGATTTCTGGAGTAACAAGACCCGCACCGTTCTCACCATCTTGATCATCACGGTCGGCGTGTTTGCGGTCGGCCTCAACAGCAACCTCGGCCTGTTCATGAACCAGGACATGGATGCCGATTTTCTCTCGGCCAACCCGGCCGAGGCTCAGATTTATGCTGGCCCGTTGAATGACGACCTCGTGAAGATGGCTGGCCGGGTGCCGGGTGTCGACGCCGTCGAGGGGCGCAGCACAACCTCGGTTCAACTGCTCATGGCGGATGGTCGTCTCATTTCCACTCAGGTAACAGCGGTCAAGACACCCGATGCGCTCCGGGTGGGTATGCTCAAGCCTGCCACCCGCCAGGAAACCAGCCTTCCGCCCCTCGGCGATAAACAGGCCCTGCTCGACCGCTCCGCAGCAAGCCTGGGCATCAAGCCGGGCGACCTGATCACCCTCAAATTAAGCGACGGGAAATTGCGGCAATTGCGTGTGGCCGGATTTATCCACGATGTGACTGGTTTCCCCTACAACTTGGCCGCCTATGTGACGGCCTACGTCACCCAGGATACGATGCTCTGGCTGGGTGGTCCATCGGACTTTACGCAACTGGCGGTGAGCGTGTCCGAGAATCCCACCGACCAGAAACATGTGGAGCAGGTGGCGCAGGCCGTGGCTGATCGTCTCAAGCACGGCGGCAGCACCGTCTATTATGTATCCGTCTACCAGCCGGGCCACCACTTTGCCTGGAGCGTGATGCAGGGCGTGATCTTCTTGCTGAGCGTGCTGGGCTGGATGACCGTTTTACTGAGCGCCTTCCTCATCGTTAACACAATCACGTCGTTGATGGCCCAGCAGACTCGCCAGATCGGGATCATGAAAGCCACTGGAGCAGGGATCGGCCAGGTCGCCGGCATGTACATAGTCCTGATTCTTGGCTTTGGATTCGCAGCATTTGCAATCTCGGTGCCGTTGGCCGCCTGGCTGGGATACCGGGTAGGTGCGGGCCTTGCCAACTGGCTGAATTTTGACATCGGATCGTTCAGGTTTTATCCACAGACCATTGTTGAGCAGGCAATCGTCGCCCTCGTGGTTCCGCTCCTGGCAGCCTCGTATCCCACGTGGAGAAGCGTTCGTCTCACGGTCCGCGAAGCGCTCAGCGATTATGGTTTGGGCGCGAGCCTGAAGCCGAAGTCGGCGGGCGTTAGCAAGGCGGCGGTCAGTATTCCGCGTCCTGTTCGGATCTCTCTGCGCAATACATTCAGGCGCAAATCTCGCCTGGCTCTCACCTTGTTTACGCTGGTGCTCGGCGGCGCGATATTCATTGCGGTCTACAACCTGTGGGCTTCCTTCGATAAGGTCATGCAAGACGTGCAGGGCTACTTCCTGGCCGACATTAACACTACCTTCGACCATGCCTATCGCTTTGACAAGGTGGCGCCGCTGGCCGAAGCCATTCCGGGTGTCAAAAGCGTGGAGGGCTGGGCGGAAATCAGCGGAACGGTAGTCACCGATACCGACAAGGCCGGCACACAAATCATGTTCGTCGCCCCGCCCTCCTCCTCAACATTGATCCAGCCGATCATGACCGACGGGCGCTGGTTGCTGCCGGACGACCAGAACGCGGTCGTCATTGGGAATCACCTGCTCAAGGTCTACCCGAGCCTGAAGGTCGGTGATTGGCTGACGATCAAGGTTAATGACCGGGAATCGAAATGGCACATCGTCGGCATTTATCGCATCACCGGCAATGTCAGCCCGCCGCTGCTCTACACAAACTACGAATATATCAGCCGCCTGACTGACCAGCCCGGACACGTCTATTCCCTCAGGGTTATCACTGCTCAGCACGACGCCGCCTCGCAGAAAGCCATCAACGATCGCTTGCAGCAGGTATTCTCCGCAAACAATGTGCAGATTTCAAGTACGCAGTTGAGCACGGAATGGAGCGCCCAGCAGAAGTCCCAGACCGATATCCTTGTGTACTTCATGTTGGTGATGGCGATCTTGATTGCCATCGTCGGCGGGTTGGGTCTTATGGGCACCATGAGCATCAACGTCCTGGAAAGGACGCGGGAAATCGGCGTCATGCGCGCTATTGGCGCCTCGAATCTTGATATTCAGCTGATCGTGATCGTGGAGGGTATGCTGATCGGCTTGATTAGCTGGGTTGTCAGCATTCTGCTATCGATCCCCATCACCTCTGTGCTGACTTACGGCGTCGGCGCGGCCATTATGGGAACTCCCATGTCGCCGGTGTTCGGCTGGAGCGGCATAATCGCCTGGCTGATCGGGATCCTGGTCATCGGTACGGTGGCCAGCGCACTTCCTGCGCATCGGGCGTCCAGCTTGACGGTGAGAGATACTCTGGCTTACGAATAGAGCATTGCGCCTCCGGCGGGGGCAGGACAAGCCGCGGCATTCAGGCGCGGGAGACCGGTGGCTACTGGCTTCTGAGTTTCTTCTTCGTGGAGCTGTCCCGTACTGGGACGGCCCTGACTAGGTCTCCACGCAATACACATTCACCAGATTCTGCTTGCCTTTGAATTGCACCGGACCGAGACTCTCCACAGAGATGCTGTCCCCTAGGCCTTGTCGTGTATTTTCATCGATCAGGATCGGATGGCCCGCAACCTTTGTGTGCGCCTCGATCCGCGAGGCCAGGTTTACCGTATCGCCCACGCACGTATACGTCGCACGGTGTTGCGTGCCCGTGTACCCCGCGATCATCTGGCCGGAGGCAATGCCGATTCCGATTTGCACCTTTGCCTTGTGCATGACCGCCTGCTGAGTATTGAACACCGACAGGTTCTCCGTCATCTCCAGAGCAGCCCGTACGGCGCGCTCACAATGGTCCTCTTGAGACATGGGCGCGCCGAAGACGGCCATGAGTCCATCCCCTACCATTTGGTTGAGCGTCCCTCCATGACTCGCGATCGCATCGAACATCAAGGCAAAGTAATTGTTCAACAATTCGATCGTGTCGGCCGGTTCCTGGCTCTCCGCGATGGTGGTAAACGACCGGATGTCGGCGAACATCGCCGTGGCTTCCACATATTTCCCGCCGAGAGTGAAGCCGCTTTTTATCAGTTCCTGAGCCACCTCGGGCGTTGCAAAGGTTCGAAACAGCTTCAGTTGCTGGTCGCGCAGGCGTTTCTTCTCCAGGCTGGCATTGACGCGGGCGCGCAGCAGCACCGGGTTGAGGGGCTTCGTTAGGAAATCTTCTGCTCCCATCTCAATGCACTTGACCACTCGGTCCAGCTCGTCCGATGCCGAGGTCATGATTACGGGTATCTCACGCAGTTCAGGATCGCTCAGCATAGCTTCCAGCACCTGGAAGCCGTTCAGCTCGGGCATTTCTATGTCAAGCAGGATTAGGTCGTAAGGCCTGGACTTCAACATCTCCAGCGCCTGTCTCCCATTCTCTGCTGCCTCGGCCTGATGTCCCTGTTGTTCTAGCCCGTGCACCAGCAGCAGACGGTTGACGCGGTTGTCGTCCACGACCAGAAGATGACCCGGTTCGTGTGTTGATCTCATACCTTCAAGCCTTTGAGCGCTGTCGCGGCCGACCGATAGGCCTGCTCCAATTCCGGGAGGCGATTGCCCGTGTCGGCGAGCCTGTTCTCTTTGCCCATCATTTCGAGCTCGCGTGCCAGCTCGGAGAGATGCAGCGCGCCGAAAGTGGCGCTGTTCGATTTGAGCGAGTGTGCGGCGCGCCTGAAGGAGCCCGCATCGTTCGCCTCCAACGCCGCTTCCATTTCCTTTATCAATTTGGGCGCGTCATCCAGGAATGTGTCCAGCAGTTCATTGATAAAGTCTGCCCCCGACATCTTCTGGAGTTCCTCGAAGGTGGTCATATCAATTTCGGTTTCCGGCATCTCGTTCTCCTGGTTTTGCAGCCTGCTTCCGGTTCCGCTGCGTCTATTTTTGCATCGCCTTCTTGGCAGCCGTTGACTTGCTCCGGGTTGCGGCCTGCCGGGTCACTTTTACCTTCGGCCGATGGCCGTTGGCGGTCTTGGCTCCTGCCGCGCTGCCCTTGGCCGGTTTCATCCGGCTTCTTCCTGCCTTCTTCTGATTATCGGCATTGCGCAATGCCTCGACCAGTTCCGGTACGCGTATCGGCTTGCTGATGTAGTCATCCATGCCCGCCGCGATGCACATTTCGCGGTCTCCCTGCATCGCGTTGGCCGTCATCGCTACGATGCGCGGCTGGTGCACAGCCTTCAGCTTGCGGATTGCCCGCGTCGCGTCCAGACCGTCCATTTCCGGCATTTGGACATCCATCAGGATCACATCGTAGGTTTGGCGTTCCACCGATTCAATTGCCTCGAATCCGTTCGAAGCCACGTCGGCGCGATAGCCCATTTGCTCCAGCAGCCGCATCGCCAGTTTTTGGTTCACAGCATTGTCTTCCGCTAGCAGGATGCGCAGGGGATGCTGTTTTGCCATGTCGGCATCCATGGCGGCTTTCCCGGGTTCCGCTTTCGGTGCCGCCAGATGTCGGACGAAGATTCCCGCCAGCGCATCGAAGAGGGCCGAAGGCTTCAGCGGCTTGGTCAGATAGGCTGCGAAGTCCAGGTCCTCCGCGCCGGCCTCTTTCCGTCCCAGCGAAGTCAACAGGACCATCGGAGGCGTTGGAACATTTCGGAGTTGGCGTATTTCGCGTGCAAGCATCACGCCGTCCATCTCCGGCATTTGAAGGTCGAGGATCGCAAGATCGAACGCCTCACCGGCCCTGAGCCACGTGAGCGCCTCGCGTGGCGATTCGGTCTCGCGCGGTGCCATGCCCCATTTCTCGGTTTGGAGCATCAGGATGCGGCGGTTGGTGGCATTGTCGTCCACGATCAAAACCCGTTTGCCTTGCAGGGCGGGCTGAACGCCCGTAATGTCGCGGCCCGTCTTGCGCTCCGCAGCCTTGGACGGCTCGGCCGTCATGGTGAACGAAAAGGTCGAGCCTTGTCCCGCTCCCGCCGAATCAGCCCACATGCTTCCTCCCATCATTTCGGCCAAACGTTTGCTGATCGCCAGGCCAAGACCCGTTCCGCCATAGCGTCTGGTAGTGGATGAGTTGGCCTGGCTGAACGATTCAAAGAGTCGGCCCATGCGGTTGCGCGGGATGCCGATGCCCGTGTCGCGGACGGCAAAGAGCAGTTGGTTCGCCGCCGCATCTTTTCGGACGGTTAGGACGACCTCGCCTTTTTCCGTGAACTTCACCGCATTGCTCAACAGGTTCAGCAGGATTTGCCGCAGGCGTGTCACGTCGCCTTTGACGCCTGCAGGCACGTCGTCGTCGATGATGTACGCCAGGTCGAGGTTCTTTTCAACGGCGCGGCCCGCCACCAGGTCCAGCGCCGATTCGACGCACTCCCGCAGGTCGAACGGCTGGTGTTCGAGTTCCATCTTGCCGGCTTCGATCTTGCTGAAGTCCAGGATGTCGTTGATGATGCCCAGCAGTGCGTCGCCGGAATTGCGTATGGTCTCCGCGTAGTCGCGCTGTTCCTTGTTGAGCGGAGTATCCATCAGCAGGCCGCTCATGCCGATGACGGCGTTCATCGGCGTGCGTATCTCATGGCTCATCGTTGCCAGGAACGCGCTCTTGGCTTCATTGGCTGCAATGGCCTCCTGGCGGGCCCGCTGCAGTTCTGTAATATCGTGGTAGATCGCCACCAGGCCCGATCTGCCCGTCGGAAGCGGCAGTGGCACCCCGGAAAGTTCCACGTCCACCAGCGACCGATCCTTGCGCGTACGTTTTGTTATCACGTGCAGATCCGTGGACATGGCCTGTCGATTGTAGTTTTCAGCTTCCGAACGGATATCACTCAGCGTCGCCACCATCTCGTCGATGTTCCGGCCGATGGCTTCCTCGCGGGTATATCCGAATAGTTGCTCGGCTCCGGGATTCCAGGACATCACGTTCGAGTCATCGTCCACGGTGACAATTGCCACCGGGCTGTTCTGGACGATGGCTTCGTAGTATTTCCGCTGCCGCTGGATCTCGCCGATATCGTTGTAGATCGCAACGACTTCGGTCTTGCCGCCTTGCAGCGGAAGCGGCAGCGCCGATAGATCCACATCCACCAGTGTGCCATCCTTGCGGGTGCGTTTGGTGATGCGGTGCACGTATTCTCTGGACATTCCCTGCTTTGTGTAGTTGCGCGCCTCGTCGCTTATTTCGCTCGAACTGGCGACCAGGTCGTCCACGTCTCTGCCGCCAGCTTCAGCGGAACTGTAGCCGAAGAGCTTCTCCGCGGCAGGACTCCAGGACAGCACCTTCCCTTTTTCATCTGCCGTGACGATCGCCACCGGACTGTTGGTGAAGATCGTCTCCAGGTATTGTCCCTGTCGCTTTATCTCTTCGAACAGGCGCGCGTTTTCCAGTGCACTCGCGGCCTGCCGCGCCAGCCCGTTGAGGAAGTTTAGGTCGGTATCGCTGAACAGGGCAGACTTTCGCCAGACGGCCATCATCCCCGTCACCTGATCGCCTCTCAGCAGCGGAGTAACCATTAGATTTTCACGCACCTCTTCCGCCGTACCCGGGATATGAACTGCGCGCGCGTCTTTGCTGGTGTCATTCACAAATTCGGCTCGGCCTTCCAGTGCGAGCGTGCCGATGATGCCCTCGCCGAGCTGGATGATGTCGGCCTTCAGTTCTTCGGCCAGCTCACCCAGCGCGGTGATCGCCTGCATCGATCGGTTGTCCGGGTTGAGCAGGTAGACCGCGCTTGTGCCCGCAGCCAGCAGGTCCTTCGCGCGTCCCGCGATCTTTTCAAGCACCACCGTCGGATCCAGGGAGGCGGAGATTTCCCGCCCCACCTCCGCCAGCGCCGACATCTCGTTGGCGCGCCGCTGGGTTTCAAGATAAAGCCGCGCGCTTTCGATGGCAATGGCTGTCTGCCGCGCCACACTTACAAGGAAATCCAATTCGGGCTGGCTGAACAAGCCGTCGGAGTGATCGCGCCAGACCATGATGCCGCCGATGATCTCGCCCCGCGAGACGAGCGGAGCGCCCATCAGGCATTCTCGTTCATCCTCGTCTTCCGGCGTTCCCGGGACGTGCATCACCCGCGGATCCTGGTCGGGATGATTCACAAATTCCGGGACCCCGCTTTGGAGGATGTGCCCGATGATCCCCGCCCCCGGCGTGATCGTCATCGCCTTCATTTCGGCTTCATATCTTCCATTGGAAACCGCGGTCTTGAATGCTTCGTCATCCGGCTCGCGCAGTGCGATTGTGACATCCCGCACCTTGAGGATATCCTTCGCGTGGGCTGCAATACGCTCCAGCACGGGAATGAGATCGCGCGTCGCGGCGATATCGTTGCCGATCTCCGCCAGCACTGCCATCTCCTGCGCTCGATGTTGTGTTTCAGCATGCAGGCGCGCGGTTTGTATGGCCGCACCCGCATTTGCCGCAATGGTGCCTAGCAGCCGCAGATCGTCTTCGTCAAACGCGTTCTCATCCCGTGTCGATTGCACGCTGATTGCGCCGATGGCCTGACGGCCCGCGAGGATCGGCACCCCCAAATACGAGCGCGCGTCCTTGCCGACGCGTTTTGCGCCAAGTTCCGCCACCTGCTTTTCGATGTCTTGGTTGATGAGTATCGGCTGGCGGGTCTCGATGATCTTGCTTGTGAGTCCCTCGCCCATTGCTAGCGGACCCATCTCCTGCCCGAATTCGTACGGGAATTCGATGACATTCGATTGCTGGTCCAGCAGCGCCACGTACACGATGTCCGCCTCGAAGATATCTCGAAGTTGATTTCCAATTAGCTGGAGCATCGAATCAAGTTCGGTTTCTGCCACCAGCGCCTGGCTCACCGTGCTGATGGCCGATAGTTCCGCCGCACGCTGCCTCTCCGCCTCAAACAGGCGTGCGTTCTCCAGTGCCACGCTCATGCTGGAAGCCAATGTGGCGAGGAGTTTCACGTTTGCGTCAGAGAAGGCATTCTCTCGCTCCACGTCTTGGATCGAGATCACGCCAATGGCTTTGTTTCCCACCAAAATCGGCACTCCTAGCCATGATTTGATCAGGTTGTGACGCTCGCGGTCACGCACCACGCCCAGCTCCGTGCCGCGCTTCTCCATGTCGCTATTGATGACCAGGGGTTGCCGGGTTCGGATGACTTGCGAGCTTAAGCCTTGACCGAACGCGATCGCCGGCAGGTTGTCACGCTCGCCCTCCGTCGTGGCATAGGGAAAATTGATCTTGCCCGCCGCGGCGTCATGGGTCGCGATAAACATGTCGTTGGCCTTGTAGATCTCCCGGATGCTGTCTCCTACCAGGTCATAGATTGCTCGCATTTCCAGCGCGGACGCCAGGCGTTCCTGCACGCTGTTGATGATTGCCAGTTCTGCCGCCCGCTGCCGCTCCGCCTCGAACAGCCCTGCCTTCTCGAGTGCAATGCCCATGCTGCCGGCCAGCGTCTGCAGCAGGCGCACATCCGCATCGCTGAAGGCGTGCTCGCGTTCCAGGGACCCAAGGCTGACGACGCCCAGTGCCTGGCCGCCGATGAATAGCGGAGCGTACACCGCCGACTTCGCCATTTCTGTGCCCGGTAGCACGAAGCTGCCATACTCCTCGAGCATCTGGGTCATGTTTTCATTGACCGCCAGCGTTTGCCGGGTGCGGAGCACGTGGGCGATAAAACCTTTCTCGGCAAGCGGTCGGGACCCGATTTCGATGCGCCTTCCCTTTTCACGGATATACGGGTAGTGGATGAGGTTTGCCTGCGCATCGTAGATTCGAATGCCGACATCCACGTTTGGATGCAGGTCTCGCATCTTGTCGCCAACCAGTTCATAAATAGCCTGCACTTCCAGCTTGGCGGCCAGCCCTACCTGCACGCTGTTGATGATGGCCAGTTCGGCAGCCCGTTGTTCGGTCTCCTTGAGCAGCCGTTGGGTCTCATCGAACAAGCGTGCATTCTCAAGGGCAACACTCATCGCATTGGCGACCGTCGTCAATAAGCTGACGTCTGATTCGGCAAAAGCATATTCACGGTCCAGATCATGCAGGCTGATTAATCCCTTGGCTTCCTCGCCAACGATCAACGGCACATACAGTGCGGATTTGTAATCCAGCGTGCCGGGTATCGTGACACTGCCCAGCTTTGTAAATTCTTCCGCCGCATCATGGTCGATGAGCAGCGATTTGCGAGCGGTAAGTATATGATTTGTGACTCCCACCTTACTCCGCGGGATGGGATTGACCTGGATGCGCTTTCCACCTTCGACCGTATAAGGGAAATGGGTGAGGTTCGTATCGGCGTCATAGATGCGGATTCCAACCTCTGCATTAGGAAAGATCTCGCTGACCTTATCACCGACGACATCGTAGATCGCCTGGATGTCGAGCTTGGCAGCCAGCGCCCCCTGCACACTGTTGATGACAGCCAGTTCGGCCGCGCGTTGATCGGTCTCCCTGAGCAGGCGCTGCGTCTCACCGAAAAGCCGGGCATTTTCGAGCGCCACACTCATGCTGTTGGCGAGCGTCTGAAGTAGACGTACATCGGCCTCGCCAAAAGCTTGCTCCCGCTCCATATCGGCTAGGCTGATAACGCCGCGAACCTGGCCGCTGGCCACCAGTGGCACGAACACTGCAGATTTCGATGCCTCCGTACCGGGCATGACGGAGCTGCCATATTCCTCCATTATTCGCGGCATGTCTTTGTTGATCACCAGGGTCTCCCCTGAACGAATTACGTGAACCTGAAAACCTTTCTCGCCCAGGGGCTCTGTAGGAATGCTGATCCTTTTTTTGTTTTCGTATGTATAAACGTACTGGATCGTGCCCGTCTTCGCATCGAAGATTCGAATGCTGATTTCCGATCTGTGGAAGATGTGGCGGATCTTGTCTCCTACCAGATCATAGATTGCCTGCATCTCCAGCTTCGAGGCCAGGCCTTCCTGTACGCTGTTGATGATCGCCAGTTCGGCGGCCCGCTGTTCCGTTTCCTTGAGCAGCCGTTGTGTCTCGTCGAAGAGCCGGGCATTCTCCAGCGCGATGCTCATCGCATTTGCGAGTGTCGTCAGCAATCGCACGTCCGAATCGCTGAAAGCGCCCTCGCGGTCCATGTCTATCAGGGAGATCAGCCCCTTCGCTTCCTCACCGACTAGTAGCGGCACATACAGGGCAGATTTCTCCGCCTCCGTGCCCGGTATCGTGTAGCTCCCAAGCTTTGCCGATTCTTCTTCTGCATTCTCGTTTATCAGCAGGGGCTTCCGGGTGCGAAGCACATGGCTTGAAATGCCGGCTTCGCCGCGGACGATGGGGTCGATTTCGAGACGCTTGCCGTGTTCCGTGCTATATGGAAAGTGGATCGTATTCGTCGGGGCGTCCACGATGCGGATGCCAACGTCCGCGTTCGGAAATATCTCGCTGACCTTGGCCCCCACCGCCTCGTAGATCGCTTGGATGTCAAGTTTGGCCGCCAACGCCCCTTGGACGCTGTTGATCACCGACAGTTCTGCTGCCCGCTGCTCGGTCTCTTTCAACAGGCGCGTGGTTTCATTGAACAAGCGCACATTTTCGATCGCGATCGCCGCCTGGTCGGCAAAGGTTGACAACAGGGCCACCTGTTTGTCTGTAAAGGGCTGCACCACGTTCCGGCGCACCACGATCGCGCCGGTGGCCTCGCCCTCACGCAGCAGGGGCGTTACGATGGTCGTCCGATGTCCAAGTCGCTCTTGAAGTTTGACGCTTTCAGGATACTCGGTGCTGGATAACTTGGACACGTCATCCGTATGGATGGTTCGCCGCTCGAGCACCGCTCGCCCCGTCAGCAGGCCGGGTACCAGCGGCAGGGCCTCGCCGTCTCGCAGTGCGGGCAGCGGGCCATGATGGGTAACCTGCCGAAGTTGGTCACCGTCCACCCGGTAGATCTGCACGTCATTGGCTTCGCACAGTCTGGCTGCACTACGGGCAACTGCATCCAGCACGGGTAGTACGTCGGTCGGCGACCCCGCGATGACGGAAAGTACTTCGCTTGTCGCCGTCTGCTGCTCGAGGGCCTCGCTGATCTCCTTGTTGCGGCTTTGCACTTCATCGAATAGTCGCGCGTTCTCCAACGCCACGCTCATGGAACTTGCAAGCGTTTCCAACAAACGCACATCCGACTCAATGAATGCATTCTCACGGTCAAGATTGGCAATGGTGATCACGCCCGTAACGGTTTTCCCAACGATCAAGGGTACATAGACCGCCGACCGCGGAATGTCGAATTCAGGGCCCCACACGACGCCTTTTTCCGCGCCCCAGTCCTCTACGTGGTCGTTGAGCACCAATGTCCGCCGCGTATTGATTATGTGTTTGGACATGCCGGCGAAAGGCGACGGTTCCGTCTCGACACGCCGGCCGTTCTGGACGAGGTAGCCATAGTCAACCAGGCCGTTCGCGTGATCGTACCTGCCAATACTAATGCTTTGTGCATCGAATATTTCACGGATCTTCTCACCGACAAGATCGACTATGTCGTCATAATCAAGCTTGGACGCCAGCCCCTCCTGCACGCTGTTAATGATTGCAAGTTCGGCCGCGCGCTGCTGCTCTGCCTTGAAAAGCCTCTGCGTCTCATCGAAGAGTCGTGCGTTCTCCAGCGCCACGCTCATCGAATTCGCAAGCGTCTGCAGCAGCCTCACATCCGATTCGCTGAACGCGTTTTCGCGATCCACGTTCTGCAAGCTGACCATCCCAGTGGCCTGCCCCGCAGCCAGCAGCGGAACAAATACGCCGGACTTCATCGCCTGCGTTCCCGGAGTGACGTTCATATCGAATTCCGCGAACTTGGCCTCGGCGTCTTGGTTGATGACTAGGGGTTGCTTCGTTTCGATCAGGTGATCGGTCAACTTGTTGAACGGCAAGTCCGGTCCATCGATGCGTTGACCCTTTTCCCAAATATAAGGAGCGCTGCGCGTGCGGTGAGCGGTATCGAACATCACGATCAACAGGGATTGCGGGTTGAATATCTCGCGGATCTTGTCCCCCACCAGATCATAGATCGCCTGCATCTCAAGCTTGGACGCCAGCCCCTCCTGCACGCTGTTGATGATTGCAAGTTCGGCGGCGCGCTGCTGCTCTGCCTTGAACAACCGTTGCGTCTCGTCGAACAGCCGGGCGTTCTCTAATGCCGCGCCCATCGAGGCCGCAACGGTCTGCAACAGCCGTACGTTCGCCTCATTGAAAGCATCCTCGCGCTCGTAGTTCTCGACCGCGATGCCGCCGATTGCCTGGTTTCCCGAAATGATCGGCACGCTTACCATCGATTTGGAGATTTCGGTTCCGGGTACATTCTTCAGCCCGAACTTCGCCGACAGGTCCGTCGTATTTCCGAAGATGGGTTTCAGGCTCTTCTGTTGCTCGCGGAACATCGCACTCGGCTTCATCGGCTCAATTGTCAGCCGCTCGCCATGTTCGAATTCATAGAGATAATGGACCAGGTCTTCCTTCTCGTCATAGAGTTGGATGCCGATCTCCTCCGTATGGAGCACCTCTCGCAGCTTTCCGCCGACCAAGTCCACGATGGACTGGAAGTCCAGCTTCGACGCCAGGCCCTGCTGAATGCTGTTGATGATCTCCAGCTCCGCCGTGCGCTGCTGCTCAGCCTTGAATAATCGTTGTGTCTCGTCGAACAACCGCGCATTTTCGATGGCCACGCCCATGTTGGATGCCAGTGTTTGGAGCAGACGAAGGTGCGTCTCGTCGAAGGCCCCCGAACTGTAATTTGTAATCGCCGCGACGCCGAGCATTTTTTCGCCTACGGTGATGGGAACCCCGAGCCATGATTGGGCGGTAATCCCGGACCCTCTCTCGATTGACTCAGGCGCTATGTAGCCGCCGTGTGCCGTCTGCTCCTCAAGCGTGTTCAACAACAGCGGCTGGCGCGAGTTGATGATCTTGGTCGTCAGCCCTTTCCCCAATGGAAATGGCTCGATATAATCGATATACCCGCCTTCTCCTTTGTCATATTCATAATGGGTATGGATTAAATTCGTTTTCGAGTCAAGCAGCATGATCGAGACGCCGTCGGCCTTGAGAATATCCCGCACTTTGTCGCCTACGATGCGTGTCATCGTTTTGACATCCAGCGATTTTGTCATGGCCTCGCCCACGCTGTTTAGAATCGCTAGCTCGTTGTTGCGCTGGCGGGTTTCTGCCTCGCAATGTTCAAGCTTCGATTGGAGCTCTTGAATCGTCCTCTGACTGTTGTCCATCAAACTCTCTCCTGCAGCCTCGCCGGCGAGATTCGCCGCGTGGCGTCGCCGTCAGCCCGTCCGTGCTCTCCGAATTTAATCGGAGTGAGTTTACATTTTTGGTATGAATTAGTCAATAGAATTCTTCCGCACCTTATGTCAAAACACACAAGCAGACTTCCAGGGCTGGCCTTCTATCCGAACGGGCAATTCTGACATAAAATCATGCTCACCATGAAAGTGCAGCCGGTCCAAACCAAGCGGGATCTATCGGCATTTATTGACCTCCCCTACCGGCTTTATCGCGCCGATCCGCTCTGGGTGCCGCCTTTGCGCGACGAGCAGCGGGGCCAATTCGACCGGGGGCGTAACCCGCTGCTCGATCACTGCGAATGGCAATCGTTCCTGCTCGAGGATGCTGGTCTGCCGGTCGGGCGCGTTGCCGCCTTCGTGGATACGTTGGCCCTCGACTTCTGGAAACAACCCATCGGCCTTTTCGGCTATTTTGAGTGCATCGAGAATGGTTCAGCCGCCAGGCTGCTGTTGGAAGCAGCCCGCGATTGGCTGAAGGGCCGCGGTTTGCAGGTGATGCGCGGCCCCTGGTCGTTTGTTTCACAGGAATGGGGCATGGTCACCGAAGGGTACAGCCCGTCACCGGTGGTCATGGCGCCGTATAACCCGCCGTTCTATAACGATTATCTCGAGGCGTTCGGACTAAAGAAAGCCAGGGACCTTTTATGCTGGGAGGTCTCGGCCTCCGACGGCTACATCATCCCTCGGCGCATCTTGGAATTGACCGACGCGGTTGCGGAACGTTATGGAATTCACATCCGGCCCATCGACATGCGGCATTATGAGGACGACGTCAAGCTTGTCGCCGATCTCTCTAACCTCAGCATCATTTCCAATTGGGGCTATTCGCCCGTGACCGAGGCCGAGGTGCAGGCCACCGCTCGCGATCTGAAACCCGTCATTCAACCCAAAGGCGTCCTGTTTGCAGAAGATCAAAAGGGTAGGCCCGTGGGATTTGCTATAGCCATCCCGGACGTCAACCATCTGCTAAAGGGCTTGAACGGCTCTCTTCTCCCCATCGGTTGGCTCAAGCTCCTTACCGGCATCCCCCGGCTGCATCACTACCGCATGTTCGCCCTCGGGGTAATTCCCGAATACCAGGGTAAAGCCATCGACAGCCTGATGTATCGTGCTCTGTACGAATCCCTCTACACCCCCGAGATATGGATGGAAATTAACTACGTTCTTGAAGATAACGTTCCGATGATCAACGCCATCAAAAAGCTGGGAGCCAAACCCCTGCGCCGCTACAGGGTTTATGAGATGGCCATCTGAATTTTCGCCTGTTGGGAGGCCGCATGACCGTGGTTAGCGAGTTTGAAGCGCGTTTGCCTGCGAATTCAAGGAATGCATTCCGTTCATTCAAGAGACCGATAGATATTCAGCGCTTTCTCGACAGCCTCCGTTATGTAGGCGAAGAGCGCGACCGCTGTCCCCTGGACGTAATGAAGGATGGGCAGTGTCATTGCCTGGATGGCGGCCTTTTTGCGGCGCTGGCGCTCCGCCGTATCGGCGACCCCGGTCTGCTGATTGACCTGGTTCCCGCGCATGACAAACGCGGCCGGAAGATCGACGACGATCACGTGCTGGCCGTATTTCGTCGATACGGACTGTGGGGCGCGGTTGCAAAATCCAATTTTCCATGGCTCCGCTACCGTGAGCCCGTCTACCGCTCGCTTCGCGAGTTGGTGATGAGCTATTTCGAGGTGTATTTCAGCCTCGATTCCGTCAAGGCCCTCCGCGGCTACACCCGGCCTTTCGACATCTCTCGCTTCGATCCTCTTGATTTTGCATGGGATGAGACCGGCGCAGCTGCCCTCTATAAGAGCTTCTACAGCCGGAAGGTCGTTACCCTCATCGCCAGACAAACCGAGGCGCTGCTTGAGTCTGTGGATCAGCGCGCCTACGACTTCGGCGTCCTCGGCGTCGATTTGAACTGGGTCTACCGGCCCCGGAAGTAAACCGCCGCGCACGCGAACCTGACCCGGCCCCAGCCGAACCAACTCTTGTATAATTCCTGGTGGCCCCTCGCGGTCGCCTGGAGAATGCCCGAAAAATGAAGAGGGCTGGGCGTTCTCCTCGGCCCTCTTCATTTTTCGGATTCTTTTTCTTCCCTAAGGCCCGCGTTCTTCCGAGGCTTAGGGCAGAAAAGCCCCTTCCATATCGCCCGTCACGGCTTTGGAGGAAAAATGTCAAAGAAGGATAGGAAGGACAAGAAGGACAGGAAGAAGCACGCGGCAGATGAGCCGCAGCACCCTGATAACGTCGAACAAGCTCCACCCGTCGCCTCTCCGCCGACCAACGCCTCCTCCGTATCTACCAAGAAGCAATTCGCCATCGATAAAAGAACCTATGAGAAGGAATTGGCGCGTTTGCAAATCGAGCTTATCAAATTGCAGGAATGGATCCGCACCAATAACCTGAAAGTGGTGGTGATCTTTGAGGGTCGTGATGCGGCCGGTAAGGGCGGCGTCATCAAGCGCATCACGGAAAGTCTTAACCCTCGCATCTGCCGGGTGGTGGCTCTCCCTGCCCCCACCGAAAGGGAAAAGACACAGTGGTACTTTCAGCGCTATGTCGCTCACCTGCCCGCCGGCGGTGAGATGGTCCTGTTTGATCGCAGTTGGTATAACCGCGCAGGCGTCGAACGCGTCATGGGCTTTTGTACCGAAGACGAATACAGCGAATTCCTCCGCTCGGTTCCCGAATTCGAACGCATGCTCGTTCGCTCGGGCGTTACCCTTATCAAGTATTGGTTCTCGGTCAGCGATAAGGAGCAGGAGTTGCGCTTTCAGGCGCGTCTGGCCGACCCCACCAAACGCTGGAAGCTGAGTCCCATGGATCTGCAGTCAAGGGCGCGTTGGGTGGAATATTCCAAAGCCAAGGACGAGATGTTTGCCCACACCGACATCAAGCAAGCCCCCTGGTATGTTGTGAATGCCGATGACAAGCTGTGCGCTCGGCTCAATTGCATCAGGCATCTGTTGGGCCTGATCCCCTACAGAGACCTCACCCCTGAGCCGATGGTCCTGCCGCCGCGCCAGCACGAAGAGGGCTATGTACGTCCGCCCATCACAGATCAGACCTTTGTACCGGAAATCTATGTCGCCGAGGGCCAACACTGACAAGCCGCGCCTTGATGGCCTGCAGTCACCGGTGCGTGCGTCGCACCTGCTAAGCGAGACCGGTCTGCTTGATCGGGTCTTGCCGATTTAACGGATTCGCCTTTCGGTAAGGTGCGACGCACCCTCAATCTGGCCTCATCAAGCCCGTCTCGATGACCGTCGTTCCGGAAACCTACATTCTGGAAAGCGGGAACGCGGCGGCTAGGCACTAGCATTCCCCTCAGTTTAACTTCCTCTTTCTTGCCTGCAGCCCCGCATTGGAGTGAGCGGATTCTATGACCGATCCCACTCAACGCTTTTCAAGCCGGGTGGAGAACTACATCAAATATCGTCCCCGCTATCCCCAGGCGGTGATTACCGTACTCAGGCAAGATTGCCAACTGCCGTCGAATTCGCTGGTCGCCGATATGGGTTCCGGCACCGGTGTTTTAACCGAGTTGTTCCTGCAAAATGGGAATCCGGTGTTTGCCGTGGAGCCGAATCGCGAAATGCGTTTAGCTGGTGAGCACCTCTTGCGGAAATTTCCTGCCTTTCACAGTGTCTCTGCCAGAGCCGAAGCGACCACCCTGGCCGGCCGTAGTGTAGATTTTGTAGTGGCGGGTCAGTCCTTCCACTGGTTTGATCGCCCGAAGGCTCGCTCTGAATTCCACCGCATCCTGCGGCCGACGGGCTGGGTCATGCTGGTCTGGAATGAACGCGAAACGCAGTCGAACTCCTTTCATGACGGCCTACGAAAAGCTGCTCCGGCAATTTGCTACCAACTACGCGCAGGTCGATCACAAGGAAATTGACGGGGGTGGGCTGGCAGGTTTCTATGGAGCGCACGGATTCAGGACCAAGACCTTTAGCCACCGGCAGGATTTTGACTATGCTGGCTTGGAAGGCCGCCTCCTTTCATCTTCCTACGCGCCTGAATCCGGCCATCCTCATCACGAACCGATACTCGTGGAACTCAGGAAGATCTTTCGCGAGTATCAGGTCAATGGATTGGTAGGTTTGAGTACACAACCAGGATGTATTATGGACAGTAGCAGTAATGGCTTTCGCCGAACCTGGAGTGCAAGACCGACCCCCGAGATTTCGAAATTTCGGGGTCGTCGATTACATCCCAGAGATCGCGCCGCCTCACAACCGTCTTCAAATCACCCTTGACAATTTAGAACATATGTTCTAAACTCGAAATCGTACTTGTTTACCGTTCGAAAGCAAGCTTTTGTGAAGGGTCAAAGGTCTTGAAAAAACAGGTAGAACGACTTTGTCAAAGGAGCATTGAAAATTGTAGACTGTTGCTGATGAGCAAGCGTCGGAACAAGAACACGCTACCGGACCCGAAAGACAAGCTGATTGGTGAACTGCAGCAGCAACTGTCTGAGGCGATGGTGATTATTCACAGACAGCAAAAGCAGATTGAGCGCTTGCAAGAGTTGAGCAGCCAGTTGCAGGCTGAAGTGGAGGAGTTGAAACGGGCCGGGAAGCGCCAAGCCACGCCCTTCGCTCGCAGGCATTGGGTGGAGAATCCGAAACAGCCGGGACGGAAAGCAGGAAAAGGAGGCTTTGTCCAGCGAGAAAAGCCGAGACTGAAGGAAGTGAACGAAACCCGCACGGCCAGATTGCTCCACTGCCCGGAGTGTGGCGGAAAGCTGCGGGAGAGGCGCCAGCACGAGCAGTTTGTGATTGATCTTCCCGAAGTGCAGCCGGTGATCACACGTTTCGTAACCGAGAGCGGCTACTGCTGCCGTTGTCATCAGCGAATGCGTTCCTGGCACCCAGATCAGATTTCCGAGGCGACCGGAGCGGCAGGGGTGGTGGTCGGCCCGCGGGCCAAGGCTTTGGCAGCCAACCTGAAACATCGCCTGGGTGTCTCGTATGGCAAAGTGAGCGAAGTGTTGAATGATTCTTTCGGCTTGCAGGTGAGCCGAAGCGGCTGGTGCCGTGCCGATCAAAAACTGGCCAGTACAGCCCGACCGGTGTATGAAAAATTGATCGAACTGATCCGCCAATGCAGTGCGGTGCATGCCGACGAAACCGGCTGGCGAATTGGAACGTTGTCGGCCTGGCTGTGGGTCTTCACCAATCGCGAGATTACGGTCTATGCCCTGCGAGCCAACCGTTCGAGCGACATCATCATCGACATCCTGGGCGAGAAATTCAAGGGGATTCTGGTGTCCGATGACTACGCGGCGTACGATGACAGACGGCTGGCCGCCTGCCTCAAGCAGAGGTGCCTGAGCCACCTGCTGACCGATCTGAAAGAAATGCAGGAGAGTAAGAAGGGTCGAGCCCTGCACTTTGCCCGGCAAATGACCAGCCTCTTGCATCAAGCTCTGGCACTCAAGGCCGAAAAGCCCACTTTGGATCCGTTCACCTTTGCCCAACGCGCTCGAACCCTGGAGACTCAATTGGATCTCCTCATTGCCCCCCGCCGAAGATTGACCGACCGGGAGAATGCTCGGTTTGCCAAACGGTTGCGCAAACACCGGCCTCATTTACTGCGCTTCCTCTACGTCGACTATTTGGATGCCACCAATAATCAGGCGGAGCGCATGCTGCGGCCCGCGGTGATCACCCGCAAGACCAACGGCTGCAACCGCACCCAACCGGGTGCCGAGACGCATGCGATCCTCTCGAGTGTGCTGGTTACCTGCCATCAACATTCTGTTCCAATCCTCCACTACCTGGCCCAGTTGCAGCGATATGGCCAAGCTCCGCCACCTCTGGTTTCGATGAATTCACTCCGCCGTTCAATGTCTGTTCCGCCTACCATTGAGCGGTAAACAAGTACCCCGAATTGGTTTCTCCTCACATTCCCCGGAAGAGTACCCAAAATGAACATGACGGAGCCATTTCTCCGTCGCGTTCATTTTTCAGCGGAGGTCAAACATGTTGGGATTGCTTGCCTTTATATTTCTAGTTCATGCCTCGAACGCGTTTGCGTTCTTCATATTTCCCCGCCACGGCTCTCTTTGCCGCCTATCTGCATTAAATGCCAACCGCTTACTGCTCACTGGTTACGATTTACTGGTTACTGGTTACTATTTACTGGTTACTTCCTACTGTCAACTGCCAACCGTCAACCACCAACGGCCAACCATCCTTCACATTTTTCGCTCACTCGTTACTTGTTACTGGTCACTGGTTACTATTTACTGGTCTCCGCCGTCCTCAGCAGAAGAATTTTTTTGCAAAACAGATTTTCTTCTCAAAATTCACCCCGCTACGGGTAAATTCCTGGGCCTTACAGAATTTCCAAGGGTAAATAATGAGTAGTTTTCATGATTCGTCGTATTTTTTATACTCAAAATTCCACCCCAACAACATGGACCTGACCGACGAGCAATGGGCCCTGGTTCAACCGTTATTGACACAATCGAAGCACCTCGAGGGTCCCGGTCGGCCGCCCGCATCGCTGCGGCGCGTCCTGGAGGGTGTCCTTTGGAAACTTCGTACAGCTGCAGCCTGGGATGACCTGCCGCCCGAGTATCCCTCCCATCAGACTTGCTACCGCTATAATTGCAGATGGCTGCGATCCGGCGTAATGGATCAGGTTCTACGCTCGCTGACGGGCCACTTGAAATTGAACGGAGTCGATCTTGAGACGGCTCTCTTCCATAAAGATATTGAGCTCGTGGATGTTAGGCTGGGAACCGTCATACATTTCAATCCTGATCTTCAGGGCACGTGGAAAGCTTCAACGGCTCAACTGCTCCTGCAGGTCTTCTATATAAAAGCCCGCCGTCTCGGCCGTGCCAAAGGGAGGCTGATCCCCACCTCTTACGAAGCGCATTGATCTTGGCGTCGCACGCTGTACCCAATCCGGCGCTCCTCCGCCTCATAAATGTTGCCTTTGAACCTTAACAATCGAATAAGCCATTTTCCAGGGTTTTCGCCGAAAACGTAAGCCTCCGAGAAATCACTGATCTCGGAGGCCTCCCGCTTTTTAAATCTTTGTGCTCTTCGCTTATGGCTGACTGCTGGAAAGGCCTGATCCCATTCAATACTCTGCGTCTCCGTCGCCGGACTAATATCTTCCCCTCTGCAGCATCACTTCAGGATGAGCCAGGTCCTTTTCTCTCGCAGGAAACACCTGCACCGCACACGCCTTGAACTCCGGGATCTTCGCCTGCGGATCGAGCGCGTCGTTGGTCAACAGATTGGCGGCAGCCTCCGCGAAGTGAAACGGTATGAATACGACGCCGACCGTGGTCTTCTCAGTCACCGTGGCGCGCAAAACCACCTCCCCTCGCCGCGAGCTCACCCGCACCGGCATGTCATTTGTAATCCCGTGCATCGCCGCATCCGCGGGATGCATTTCGACGCGCGCCTCAGGGTAGGCCTCATTTAGGGCTGAGTGCCGCGTCATTGTGCCGCCGTGCCAGTGCTCTAGTACGCGGCCGGTAGTCAGGATGAATGGATACTCGTCGTCGGCCTCTTCCATGACCGGCACGAAATCCAGCGGCGTAAATTTGCCTCTGCCTCGCGGGAACGTATCTTTGAAAAGCGTCGGAGTGCCCGGGTGGTTCATGTCCGGCACTGGGTATTGCAGCCCCACCTTCTCGATGCGGTCATAGGTGATGCCGGCATAGTCTGTATTGACGCTCGCCATCTCGCGCAGTACCTCTTCCGGATTGGAGTAATCCCATTTGGCGGTGGGCAGCCCAAGCCGAGCTTCGAGGCGCAGCGCCAGGTCGCAGATGATCTTCCAATCCGCTCGCGCCTGCCCTCTTGGCGGCTGCGCCGCCCTCACCCGCTGGACCCGCCGGTCCGTGTTGGAGAACGTGCCTTCCTTTTCGGCAAAAGGGGTTGCCGGCAGGAACACGTCCGCAAAAGCGCCGGACTCGTTGATGAACAGGTCCTGCGCCACTAGGAACTCCAGCTCTTCCATATGTTGCCGCGTTACGTTCAGGTTTGGCTCCGACATCATCGGGTTCTCTCCCATGATGTAGAGCGCCCGCACTCCGCCCTCATGCGCATGTCCGAGGATTTCGGTCGTCGTAAGGCCGAGCTTGCGGCTTAGGCCGCCCGGCTCAACGTTCCAGGCCTTTTCCCATTTGGCGGCGTTCTCTTCATCGTCCACTCGCATGTAGCCTGGGTAATGGAACGGCATCGCGCCCATGTCGCTGGCGCCCTGCACATTGTTTTGTCCGCGCAAAGGGTTAAGACCCGTTCCATCCCGTCCGATGTGGCCGGTCAGGAACGCCAGGTGGATCAGCGCCAGCGCACTGGCCGTGCCATGCGAAAGCTGCGAGATCCCCATGCCCCAGTAAATGGCGCCGTTCTTGGCCGTCGCATACATGCGGGCCGCTTTGCGGATATCTTCTGCCGGCACGCCAGAAACTTCCTCGGCGTATTCGGGAGTGAATTTCTCGAGCGTCGCCAGAAACTCGGTGTAGCCCTCGGTCCGGTCATCGACAAAATCGTGATTGACCAGATTCTCCTCGACGATCACATAAGCCATCGCGGTGAACACGGGCACGTTTGTTCCCGGTTTTAGCGGCAGCCACAAAGACGCAAAATCCACCAGCTCGATGCGCCGCGGATCGACTACGATCATCTTGGCGCCGTGCTTCTCGACCGCTTCCTTCATTTGCAGCGCGATGATCGGATGGTTCTCGGTCGTGTTCGAGCCGGTGACGATGAACACATCGTTTTGGAGTACTTGGGATGCGGTATTGCTCATCGCTGACGAGCCCACGGCCTGTTGCAGTGCCACCACGCTCCCCGCGTGGCACAGCCGCGTGCAGTGGTCCACATTGTTCGTCCGGAACAGGCTGCGCCACATCTTCTGCAGCAGGTAGTTGTCTTCGTTCGTTGCCTTGGCGCAGCAGTAGACTGCCATTGCATCCGGCCCGTCGCGTTTGTAGATTTCCACCAGCCGATCCGCGATGGTGTCGAGCGCTTCGTCCCAGGAGGCCTCACGCCATTCCGAAGCTTCGAAGGCCTGCGTGCGCTTTCCGGCTTCCTGTCTTACCTTGCGAATTAGCGGTGTGGTTACGCGTTTTGGATGGTAGATGTAGTCGTAGCCAAAACGTCCCTTCACACACAGGTTGCCATGGTTGACGGGCGAATCGAACGGCGACGTGACCTTGTAAATGAAGTCGTTCTTGACGTGCAGTTCAAGGGTGCAGCCAACGCCGCAGTAGGGGCAAGTAGTGGAAACTACCCGATCTGGAACGATCGGGGACGATACATCCTGCTTACCAGTAAACATGGCAGACGGCCTCCAGTAATCTCTGCTCTCTCTGTTTCTTTTCCTCGTGTACTCAGTTCGCTCCGTTTACCAGAGGCCGCGAAGGCCGTGCAACCAACTATATCCGCTCGATGCGCACGGTGCTGGCTTTATACTCTGGGATTTTGGCCACCGGGTCGACAGCGTCGCCGGTCAACGTATTGGTCGGTGTTTCGGCGAAGTGGAAGGTCATGAAGATCATTCCGCGCGGTACACGATCGGTTAGATGAGCACGTCCGGCAACGCTGCCACGCCGCGATGTCACCCTGACCTGGTCCCCGGTTGCGATTCCGAGGCTCGCACCATCCGCGGAATTGATCTCAATCTGGCCGTCCGGCACGAGCATATTCAAACCATCCGAGCGCCGGCTCAACGTTCCACCGTGCCAGTGTTGCAGGATGCGTCCAGTGTTCAGTACGAAAGGATACTCGTCATCCGGCGTTTCCACCGGCCCCCGAAATTCAAGTGGGATGAAGCGCCCGAGGCCCCGCGTGAACTTTCCTTGGTGCAAAATCGGTGTCCCCGGGTGGTCTGGCGCAGGGCACGGCCATTGGATACCCGCACCATCCAGCCGGGAATACGAGATACCCGCCATGGAGGGCGTTAGCGCCGCGATTTCGTCCCAGACCGCGCAGGCGTTCTCATAACGCCAATCATTCATGGGATGGACCACTCCGCCCGACGCAGGCCGGCCATCTTTGAATTCCCCGATTGCCTCCCCCAGCGAGCAAATGATATCCAGATCGGTCCGTGCATTACCGTGAATGGTCAGCGCTGGTCGTACTCGCTGGATACGCCGCTCCGTGTTGGTAAAAGTGCCTTCCTTCTCCGCAAAACTCACGCCAGGCAATACCACATCTGCAAGTTGGGCCGTCTCATTCAGGAAGATATCCTGCACCACCAGGAATTCAAGTGCGTGGAATGCCTGTTCCACATGATGCAGATTCGGGTCGGACAGCAAAGGATTTTCGCCAACAATATAAAGCGCCTTGATCCGACCATCGAGGGCAGCATTCATCAATTCTGTAACGGTCAGCCCTGGTTGCGCCGGAAGCGGCGCAGCAGTTTGCCAGGCTTCCTCAAATTTGGCGCGCACGGTTGCGTCCGTGACGGATTGATAACCGGTGAGCACGTTGGGAAGGCCGCCCATGTCGCAAGCGCCTTGAACATTGTTCTGCCCACGCAGCGGATTCACTCCGGTGCCGGGGCGCCCGAAATTCCCGGTCAAGAGTGCCAGGTTGGAGAGGGCCTGCACGTTATCTACGCCATGTGAGGATTGCGTGATACCCATTGCCCAGAAGATTGCCGCGCTCTCCGCACTGCCATACATGCGGGCCGCTGCCTGTATTAAATCTGATGGTACCCCCGAGATATCTTCCGCCCACTGGGGTGTGCAGTTCCTGACCGCTTCTTCCAAGGCCTCAAAATTTTCCGTGCGCGCCTCGATGAAATCGCGCCGGGCAAGTCCTTCCGAAATGATGACGTGCGCCATCGCGTTCAGGACAGCCACATCCGTCCCGGATCGCGGCCGCAGATGCAGGCTCGCAAACTCTGCCAATTCGATCTCTCGCGGATCAATCAGGATCAACTGCGCTCCCTGGCGTCGAATGGCAGCCTTCATTTCCAGGCTGATGACTGGATGTGCCTCAGTAGTATTGCTGCCCGTGACCAGCAGCACGTCCGCCTGGCGGATATCGGAAATGGAATTTGTCATGGCTCCGGAACCGAGGGAGGCGGCCAGACCGGCCACCGAACTGCTGTGTCAGAGGCGTGCGCAGTGATCGACGTTGTTCGTGCCAACCAGACCGCGCGCCATCTTTTGCAGCAGATAGTTTTCTTCATTTGTGCACTTTGCAGAAACGAGAAAGCCTATCGAGTCAGGTCCATACCGGTCGCGGAGCTCGCGCAATCGGCCCGCAGTCTGTCTGATGGCCTGATCCCACGCTGCCGTCTCAAGTTTGCCGTTTGAGCGAATGAGCGGCGCCGTCAAGCGATCGCTCGCATGGACGAAATCAACGCCGAAGCGACCCTTCACGCACAGATTGCCGTGGTTGACAGGGCTGTCGAAACGCCCGGTCACCTTGTAGATCATCTCGCCTAAAACATGCAAATTCACCTGGCACCCCACGCCACAATAGGGACAGGTGGTTGAGACAATTCGGTCAGCCTTAATCATTACTTCTCCAAATGGTCAAATTTCAGGGCCAAAACCTCGAGCGTCAAACCTCAAAGTGACGCCTGACCTTTGGCTTTCGATCTGCGCTTTCGACCCGAATTCAACACCGATATCTCCTGCGGACTCATCCCCTGCTCCAGCAGGTACTCGCGTTTCGGCTTCAGCGCGCCGGTCGGGCAGACGCCCACGCATTGCCCGCACAATACGCAGGTTGTGTCAGGGATGCCTTTATCAAAGAACGTGCCGATCTGCGTCTCAAAGCCCCGGCCGCTGAAGTTGATCGCAAATGTGTACTGGGCATCGTCGGCGCACACCTGCACGCAGCGCCAGCATAGTAGACACTTTGAGTAATCCCGAACGTACATGGGGTTGTCGTCCTTAAGACTCCACCTGGCGCCGCTCGGCAGCTGGGAAGCGATCCGTCCTGGCGCCATACTCTTCCATCATGCTCAGGATGTCGGGTGCCTCCGACAAATCCATCGTGGAGGCAAGCATTTCCAGGATTGTCCTGCGCGCACGGAAAATCCTTTCGCTCCGCGTGTGCACGTTCATCTGTTCCGTCGCTTTGACGATGCAAGCAGGTTGAAGCAGCCGCTGGCCCTCCACTTCGACCACGCAAATTCGGCACAAGGCATTGGAGGTGGTCGCCTCATGGTAGCAGATCGTCGGAATATCTGTTCCAATCTTGCGGGCAGCCTCCAACAAAGTGGTCCCCTGCTCAACGGAGGTTTGCTGGCCGTCGATTGTGAGAGTCACGTCTTCAGCCATATTTGCTCCGAAAGCCATGGATCGAGAACCGAGGACAGTTCATCCTTTGCGCCTTCCGGTCTTTTTGCCAGGCGTGGACCGGTTCGCCGCCGTTTTGGTTTTTGTTGTTTTTGCCTTCGGCTTGCCCGGGTGCTTCACGCCGGACTTCATTCTTGTCGTTTCCGTCTTGCGCGCGGCCCGCTCCGAGGCCGCATTCACCGGTTTACTCGTCGTGGCAGCTGCGCGTTCCGCTTTTGGAGCTTCAAAGAAGGCGGGCCACAGCTTGATGGCCGAAAGCACTGCGCTGGCGGCCGTCTGCCCCAAGCCGCAAAGGCTCGCCTCCGTCATCGTCCAGCCGACGTCCTGCAATCTTGCGACATCCTCCGGCAGTGCGCTGCCTCCGGCGACCCGCTGCAAAATCTCCTTTTGGCGTTGAGTGCCCATCTGGCATGGATAGCATTTTCCGCAAGACTCGTGTGCGAAGAATTTTCCAAGCCGAACCAGCACGTCTCGCAAGTCACGCGTCTCATCAAAGACCATGACCACGCCGGAACCAAGCGGCAGCCCTGCCGCCCGCAAGTCCTCAAACGTCAACTTGACGTCGAGGTTCGCTGAGGTCGCAAACGCCCCGGCCGCGCCGCCAAATAGAACGGCTTGGAGTTCGTTCCCATTCGGCAGACCGCCCGCCATGTCTAGAAGTTGGCGAAGTGTGACACCAAACGGCACTTCATAGACTCCGGGCCGCTGTACGTCGCCCGATAGGCAGAACAATTTTGGCCCGGGCGACTTCTCGGTTCCGATCCTGCGATATTCGGCGGCTCCCCTTGAAATGATCAGCGGCACGTTGAAAAGAGTCTCAACGTTGTTGATAACCGTCGGCTTACCGAACAAGCCCGCCGTCGTCGGGAAAGGCGGCTTCACGCGCGGGAAGCCGCGTTTCCCTTCGATGGATTCAAATAGCGCCGTCTCCTCGCCGCAAATGTAGGCACCAGCGCCAACGCGGATTTCGACATCGAATGAAAATGCCTTCTTCTGGATATTCCGACCCAGATACCCGGCCCCTCGGGCCTCCGCCAGGGCCTCCTCAAGAACCGGCAGGATATAGGGATACTCACCTCGCAAATAGATGTATCCCTTCTCCGCGCCGATTGCATAGCCGGCTATCAGCATTCCCTCTATCAGGCTGTGTGGGTCGTCCAGGAGGAGGACACGATCCTTGAACGTGCCGGGCTCAGACTCATCTGCATTGCAGACGACGTATTTGGGAGCGCCCTCTGCTTTGGCCGCGCCTTCCCACTTGACCCCGGTTGGGAAGGCGGCGCCCCCACGACCCACGAGCCCGGATGCTTTTACCTCCGCCAGGATCGCCTCCGGCTGCATCTCCAGTGCCTTCGAAAGAGCAGAGTATTCGCCATGCTGCGCAAGAGAACTTGTCCCATGCCCACAGTTGGCGGTCAACAGGCGCAGCGGCCCGCCCACGATGGAACGCGGCCTGCCAAGCTCATACGAATTTGCCGCAAGATTGATGTGAGTTTCGGCTTGATCGTTCACCATCGCGGCGGGGGCCTGCTCACAAAGGCCCAGGCACGGACTGGCTTCGATCGTCAAAGATCCGTCGGCGGTCGTTTGACCAGGCTGAAGGCCGTGTTGGGCGCATAGATGCTGCAGCAAGCCGTCGCCATCCCGCAGACCGCAGGCCGCGTCGGTGCAGACCCGGATGATTCGTTTACCAACTGGTTCATTGTAGAAGAGCGTGTAAAACTCGATCACGCCGTGGACATCCGCCAAGGGAACATGCAGCGACTTGGAGATCTCCGCCGCGACCGGCTCTGACAACCAACCGTAGACTCTTTGCGCTGCGTGAAGCGCAGGCAGTAGCCCGGCACGGCCCATGGAAACGAACGGTTCGATTGCCGGTTGAAGTGGGGCGAGGTCAATATCTGACATAATGTCTCTAAGTTGGAAAGTATAGACCTAAACCGGACCCGGCGCAAGCAAAAAAACATAGCGCAAGATAATCTCTTGCGCTAAAGCCTTGGGAGCGGCACTTCATTGCTCAACCTTATTGGCGGGCCCCCGAAATATAATGTTCAAGCTGCGTGATCATGAATTTCTGGTAATCCACGACTTGTTTGAGCACATCGCGGACGGAAATGATGCCCTGCAGTTTGCCGTTTTCATATACGGGCAGGTGGCGGATATTCTTATCAATCATGATCGCCATGCACTCCTCGATGGACTGGCTGGCTTCGACGTACAGTACGTTGCTGGTCATGATCTCGCTTACCTTGGCTTGTTGTGCGGTCTTGCCTGCCAATTCCACCTTACGGACGCAGTCGCGCTCGGATAGGATACCGGCCACTTTTTCACCCTGCGTTACGAGGACGGCGCCAGTATTCTTCTCGGCCATAACCTTCAAGGCGTCCAGTACGCTCGCATCGGGGCTGACCGAAAAGACGCGACTGCCCTTTTGTCGGATTAAGTCACGAACGGTGTTCATGGCTGGCTCTCCTTTGGCTCCAAGATTTCGCAAAGTATAGGCGCAAATCGGAGGACTTGCAAGCATCCCGTGATGCGAACAGTGTTGCCGGCTTCCCGATAAAGCCGCTACCACCGGAAGATCACGGCCGCAACGGTGAATGCGGACGCGATCACGATGAAAATGGAGGCGCCTCCCGTAAAGTACTTCTGGAAACCACTGTTCGTATGTGTTCCCATCAGGTTTTGACTGCTGGTTAGCTTGATGAGGTAATAGAAGACCAAAGGCAGGATCATGGCATTCAGAGTTTGCGTGGCGATGGCAAAGTGGAACAACGAAATGCCCGGGATGGCCGTGATGGCGGCTGCCGCCAGCAGCTGGACAACAAAGAGAATGTAGAAAGTCTTGCTTTTCTGATAATCGCTGTCCAGGCTGCCGGAAATACCAAAGAACTCCGAGAATGCATATGCAGTGGAAAGCGGCACTATGACCAACCCCATGAAAGCCGCGGCGAGGATGCCGATCGCAAACAATGTGCCTGCCAGATCGCCGGCAAATGGCCGGATGGCCTCCGCGGCCTGCTCTCCCGAAGTCAATACGACCCCACGCGTGAACAGTGTCGCGGCCGTGGCTACGATCATGAAAAAGGAGAAAAAGTCGGTCAGGAATGCCCCCCAGTAGGTCTCGAATTGTGAATACTTCAGCGTATTCTTGTCCATCTTCTTGTCAAAGGCAAAACTGCTGATGAAGAATTGACCCCACGGCGTGATGGTCGTACCCAATACACCCATGCCGATCACAAGGTAATTGCGCGCATATTCACGTGACCAACTGACCCCGTGAGGATAGATAAGATTCCCGAGAGCCAGGCTCCAATTGGGGTTAGCTTTGGCCGCGGAGATGATATAAGTCACGTAGAAGAGAGAAACAATCAGCATAATGTTCTGCGTCAGCTTGTAATTCCCCTTTGTGATAAATAGGAAGGATATGAGCAGCACGAAGATGACGAATGGCAACACGGGAATATTCAGCATTCCGCTTGTGGTCTTGATGGCCGACACTTCGACAGTGATCGTCCCAAGGTTGGCTATAAAAAGGCCCAGAAAGATGAAGAGCGAAACTCTTATTCCATATTTCTCACGGATCAAATCGGCCAGACCGCGGCGCGTTACCAGGGTCAGGCGCATGCCCATCTCCTGGGTAATGCCCAGCAAGACTGTGATGATGAGCAAGGGGAACAGGATGGTGTAGCCGAGCGTGGCCCCTGCAATTGAATAGGTTGCAACCCCGCCTGCGTCGTTGTCGGCCATGGCTGCGATGGTCGCGGGCCCAAAGACCGAAAGCAGCAGGACTACGCGGCGGACCCAGCGATTCGCCCCCAGCTTATCGCGAAGTGGCGCAGGACCTTCATTCACTCAAGAGCCCCAAAGAAATGAGGTAGGCGTTTCTTCCACGCCGTCGGTATGATCTTGTCCAGGGCATCATCGGCCGTCACGATGCCGTGCAGGCGATTCTCCGCATCCACGACGGGCACGGCGATCAGATTGTATTTGGAGACCGTTTGGGCAATGTCGTCCTGCTTTGCATCGAGTTCCACGCTGACGACCCGCTTATGCATGAACGTCGCAATCGGCGTTTCGGGCTGGGCAATGATAAGGTCACTCAGGGAGAAGACGCCCATCAGATGGTTCTGCTCATCGGTTACAAAAACGTAGTAGATTAGCTCGGCTTCTTCACCGACTTTTCGAAGGTGCTCAATGGCCTCCGCAGCCGTCATATCCGGCCTGACCGTGACGTACTCCGTCGTCATCAAGCCTCCTGCCGTATCTTCGTCGTACCGCAGTAATTCGCGGACCTCATCCGCCTCATCTGTCTCCATGAGTTTGCAGCAAACCCTGGCGACGCTCATCTGATAATTCGGCCAGCAGGTCCGTGGCTTCGTCTGGAGCCATCTCTTCCAGCACGTCGGCCACTTTTTCGTCGGGGAAGTGCTCGATCAGGTTGGCTTGAAAATCCGGTTCTACCTCCTCGAGGGTATCAGCAAGTTGCTTCAAGTCGAGCTTGTGCAGCAAGTCGCCGTGTTCGGCGCGGTTGAGATCGGAGATGATTTCGGCGATGTCTGCCGGGTGCAGCTCAGCCAATTTGCTCGAGGGCACTTTCAAGCGCATGGACCGGTCGTGGGTTAACGGTTCGACAAACTCCCATGAAATCGCACCTTTGGAAAGATCGGCTTTGGAACCGTTGCGCCGTCCAGCGGCCAAGCTTCTCGAGGCCGATCCGGCGCAGAATCCCGAGCATACCAATGTCCACGTTGCTGACGATCACATTGCCGTTGACCCGCACCAGCTCGATGTCATTGACGCGGACGACACGCGCACCGTCGGTATCGAGGATCTGCTGGTCGAGCACATCCTCAACCAGACGAATATCGTCGTCTTGAAATTCGTAAGCGGGAATTTCGGTCGAAGAGCGCCTGAGCGGTATCGCCGCGGACAGGAGCGCCGCCAGATCAGAATAAGGGAAGGTGCGATCTCCTGCCTTACCCCGGACTATGATCGCGTCCACGACGGGATGCGAGAATTCCTTCGTTGGGCGCGCTACCAGGTCTTTTAGCACACCGATCTGGGTGCCGTCAATGTCTGTCACCGGGCGGCCGGTCAGTTCGCTGATGAACGCCATGGTCACCTCCTTGCAACACAAAAAACCACCTTCGACTGGTCTCCGAAGGTGGCGACTGACTTACCTGCATTAGCACCCGGCAGGCAGGCAAAATGAGGCACGCTTTGTTCAGACACGCTGAAGACAGAAAGGGAAGTGATCGCGTGTATGGCAGCGCCTCAGGCCGGGTCGGATGAATCGCACTTCGGAGAGCATAAGCGGAATAGAATCATCGCCCGATATACTTCCATCGGCGTCCATAACGATCACCTCCTTCCTGTCAAGTGCGCGAGATGCGTTCATAAGAACATTAAGACTTATACCCCGGCCCGGATTGATTTCGTCAAGAGTTGGTACCGGTCAAATTGGAAAGGCAAACGGAAAAAAAGAATCGCTATCCGAATGGATAGCGACCTCTTCTGCTGTCGGGGCGCCGAGATTTGAACTCGGGACCTCACGGACCCGAACCGTGCGCTCTACCGGACTGAGCCACGCCCCGAAGGCAGGAGGCATTATACCAAAGACTTCGGGAGTTTGCCTTCTTTGCAAAACCTCCGCAATATTCTAATGAACTTGCACCGTCTAAGAAAAGAACGCCCTACGGATTCAGCGTGATCTCCTGGCTATATACGTAGACCGGGCCGTTTAATACGTCGTCCTGCTGCCGGACGAAGAGCCGCGCCGGCGTCGCCGTGCTCACTTTATAGGGAATCGTGGTCTTGAAATCCTGGGTGTCGAGGTCTGGAAAAGTCAGCACGCGAAGCCCCAGGCTCTTGCCAGCTGCGCTGACCAGTTCCAGGATTACCGGCTGTTTATTGTATGGCAGGAAATTGCCGTCCAGCGACACCACTCCGCCGTCAACTGTGGCATCCGGCGCAAGATGATAGAAGGTGACCCGTTCGTAGATCGCATTGCCCGCAGGATTGATCTGGCTTGTGCCGCTCGACAGCAGAAGCACTTGCAATGTGGTCAAGGACTGTAACCGTCCACTCGCATCCCTCGTGCTGACCTGCACCGTTCCGTTCTCTCCCGCCGCTCGTATCTGAAATGGCATCTTCAACGCGAGCGAATCTCCCTGCGGCGAGCCAACGACGGCCTTAAGCGACCGACCCAGGAGGCGTCCATCTTCGCCGTAGAGGTCCACCTCAATTTTGTTGCTGCTCCCCGCCACCGCAATGAGATGTAATTCCAAAGGTGATACGACGCGGGACATGGGTCCCGGCGCATTGATCTGGATGGCTGCCAAGGGAATGCCAGGCGCGGGAGTGGGAGTAGAGGTCGGGGCATCCGTCAAAGGGACTGCTGTAGCCTCTTTCGTGGGCATCGCAGAGGGAGTGACGGCGGCAGAATTTGTGGCTCCGATTGACGCGGCCGTCAGTTGAATCACCGTTGGAAGATAATCGGCCGGGTAGGCCGTAGGCGCCGTCGTTGTCCCGGGGAAAACGCAGCCGGCCAGCAGGCCTGCGAAAGCAGTAGCCAGAAGGATGGATCTAAGCATGATGAAGCGCCTTCATCGGGTTGCTGATGAGCTTCGCCGCCGCAGGCTGAGTTGGATTTGCTTCCAAGAGTTGTTCCGGCGGTCCCGGTCGCAATTGTTCCAGAAGGTGCGCCGCAGCAATCTATCGGACAGTTAGAGGCCGTAGATTTCCGAATACTTGGCCGTCAGATACCGAACATAAGGCTCCGGGCTGATCTGCGAGCCTGTCACTTTTCGCACGAGGTCTTGAGGCTTGTACTTGCGGCCGTGCCGATGTATGTTCCAACGCAGCCAACCCAGCAATGCCTCGAAATTGCCCTTGCGGATCTGTTCACCGAGATCCTTGATGTCAACGTTGATCTTCTCCCAGAGTTGAGCCGAGACAAGATTTCCGAGGGCATAAGTGGAGAAGTAGCCCACCGAGCCGTAGGACCAATGGATGTCCTGCAAGACTCCCAACGAATCAGTGGGGGGCGTAATTCCGAGGTACTCCTTCATCCTCGCATTCCATACTTCCGGCAAATCCCTTATCGCGACTTTGCCCTCAACCATGGCAATCTCAAGTTCCAGGCGGAGCATGATATGGAGATTGTAGGTAGCCTCATCCGCGTTCACCCGGATGAAGGAAGGTTCAACCTTATTGATGGCTCTGTAGAAATTCTTAAGGCCCACTCCTTGAAGCTGAGCAGGAAATACTTTCTTCAACTGAGGGTAGAAGTATTCCCAGAACGGCAGGGAGCGTCCCACGAGGTTTTCCCACATGCGGGATTGGGATTCGTGGATCGCCAGGGAGGTACCGTGAGCGAGCGAGGTGCGTTCATAGGACGGATCGATCCCCTGCTCATACATGGCGTGCCCCGACTCGTGCATGGCGCTGAAGATGGTTGCCAGCGGGCTGGCCGGCTCGAAGCGATTGGTAATGCGGACGTCGTTGACACTGAATGAACTCTCGAAAGGATGCGGGGCCTTGTCCATCCGCCCGCGGCTCCAATCGTAGCCAAATCGTTTTGTAATGTCTGCGCTGAAACCCCAGAGTTTTGCCTCGTTGTATTTTCCGCGCAGGAACTTATCGTTGACTTGCGGGCGCGAGGCGATAGCCCTGATCAATTCCACCTGCTTTGGGCGCAGTCCATCGAAAATAGCCCGCACCTCGGCGGTTTTCATACCAGACTCGTAGTCATCGAGAAGAATGTCGTAGGGATGGTCCGCACGCGGAAAGAAGGTCACGTATTTCCGAACCATCTCCACTACTCTCTCAAGATGCGGCAGAAAAATGGAAAAGTTTGATTTCGACCGGGCTTCCGCCCAGGCGTTGAAGGCCTTGGCGGTTATGATCGCCAATTCTGCAACGAAGTCTGAGGGGACGCGGACGGCCTTGTCGTAGTCACGGGCAGCAACTTCAACGACCGCGGCCTCATCGGAGGAGCCGTCGGCCCCCGCATACTCCTTCTTTAGGTCATCGAGCAGCCTGCCGACCTCGTCCGAGGTCGCCTTCTGATGCGCAACCTTGCTGAGCGTGGCAATCTGCCGGCCACGCGCATCTCCTCCCCCGGTGGGCATATAGGTCTGCTGATCCCAGCTCAGTAGACTGGCAGCGCTGCCCAGGTCGGCAACCTCGCCGATCAATGCCTTCAGCTGATTTAGTTTTTCTGACATTGGGCTCCTTATAGGACCCTCACCACTTCCATAGGACAAGAAGGAAACCGAGGGAGTTTACGTTGACGCTGACCCGGCAACAAGGAAACCGGATGACAATGCTACGAAACCTTCCAGCGCAATGGCTCGCCGCGCAGGGCTGCCAGTACTTCATGGGCGATATCTTCCGCGGCTCGGGCCTGGGCCTCGACAGTCTGCGCGCCGATGTGCGGGGTGCTGACCACTCGGGGATGTCTCACCAGGTCCGTCGCGCCCGGCGGTTCCGTGGCAAAGACATCCAATGCTGCCCCAGCGACCTTTCCTGAATTCAAGGCCGCCAGTAAGGCCGATTCCTCAATAATCCCCCCGCGCGCCGCGCAAACGATTCGCACACCGTCTTTCATTTCGGAAAAAGCCAGTGGACCAATTAGATCCCGCGTTTGAACGTCGAACGGCAAATGCAGAGAAATGAAATCAGACCATTGGTATAGATCTTGAATCGATACGCACTCCGCGCCGGCCCCCTTGATCTCGTCCTCCTGAATGAATGGGTCGTATGCGATCACATTCATTCCAAAGGCGGAAGCGCGGCGGCCGAGCTCCATGCCGATACGCCCATACCCGATGATGCCCAGGGTCTTCCCGTAGAGCTCGATGCCTTCCAACTCTTTCTTTAGCCAATCACCCTTCTTCATCGCCGCGTCAGCCCGCGGGATCTCACGCGCTACTGCGAGCAGCAGGCCAAAGGCGAGCTCGGCCACGGCATTCGTCGTGGACGTCGGCGCGTTGACCACAGTTACGCTATGCCGGCTGGCCGCTTGAAGGTCAATGTTATCCACACCAACGCCGGCGCGTCCGATTACTTTGAGCTTCCTGCCAGCCTCGAAGACCGCTGCAGTGACTTTGGTGCGGCCGCGCACGATCATTGCATCATAATCGCCGACGGCCTTGACAAGGTCCGCGGGTGAAATGCCTGTCTGATCATCAACGCTGGCCTGGGCGCGAAGAATGGACTGGCCATTCTCGCCCAGTCCATCCGTTATCAATATCTTGAAATCTGACATGCGACAATTTTAACCCATTATGGCAACGAGAAGCGGCCACGTTTTGCGGGGGAATTGAACTAACTGCTGCGACGCAGAATGTGCAGCAAGCCCGGACCTGCACTTGATTCTTGCGGCTGTGATTTTGACGGTATGAGGTTGGGTTCATTTTGGCGTGCCCGGTTGCCCGCCATCTGCCCCGGAGAAACAGGGACTTCAGGAAAGAAAGAAAAGCACAAGAACATATAAGTTGAGGTGAAGCACGTCACCTTTGTACATTCCTGTGAACCGACGAGCACAAGATGTTGGCAGATTCCGGATGCATCGTCGAGTTATGGAGCAGGGCGGTAGATATGAGGGGCAATCCACACCCCGGTGGCCTCGAGGCGGTTCCCGGTCCCCGTCAGAGCCAAGCCAAACTGAACGGTTTTTCCGGCAATGCTGTCCAGGGGATAATCGATCACCAGCGGCGTTTCTGCAAATATATACGGCCAGTGCATTAAACCCGTTTTCCCCTGATCGGTGTAGTATTCAAAGGCAAATACCACGTCGCAAAAGGTATGCGCGCGACAGCCTAGAACTGCCCTGAAACGATCGCCCTTCCTGACCGTGAAGGCAGGATACTCGCTAAATATGGTCGAGTAATTGTCCTGGGCGGGATAAGTTAGAAGGACGCCCAAATCGGGCGAAATACCCTGCGCCTGTCCACCCAGACTCAGGACATACCCGGCTGACGGATCAGATTGAGTTCCAGGGCAAGGCAGCACTCCGGCGCGGGTAAACCATTTTGCGTCGCACATGGCGGCGACAAAGTCAAACGCATTGTTTGCGGGCAACTCGGCCGGCAAGCCAATCGAGGTGAGGTCCGGCGTCGGCTGCACGGTAGCCGTAGACGTGGGGATCGGGGTGTTGGTTGGCACCGGCTCCAAAGTATTGGTAGGCACAGCTGCGGTGCCGGGAAGATCGGTCGTTGGCCCATTTCCATTGACCTGGCTGCCTCCCACCTGCATCCGGCAGCCACTCACGAGCAATCCGAGAAGAAGAGCAAATATCAGTGTTTTATGCATTATTCACCATATGAAAGGAATCAACGCCTTGGTGCGTTGTTTGTAGGCCAAATACTGCGCCGACAAATGGCGGGTCAAAACCTTCTCTTCGTCACGGAACTTCAGAAAGAAGCCAACAAACAGCAAGAGGTTTTGCCAAGTCCCGCCGAGCCATCCCTGGGTCTCGCGGATGGGTTTTACGGACAGACTACTAATAAACCAATAGGCCATAAATGTGAGCCAGCAGAAGAGAGCGATATTTTGAAGGGAAATCATGTTTCCTAACCCCTTTTCGTTCCGCTCAAGCGGAACGAAAAGGGACTCCGAAAGAAAAGAAAGTCTGCAGGGAAGAACATCCCCGCAGACTTTCTTTTCTTTCGGGTGTTCCTCCAAGGAATGTCAGCGACGGCAGCTTTATTCTCAAGGGCAGGTGGAGGTTTGCCCGATGCCGTCTTTGCGGACGTTTATTTGAATATGCTGCCAGAGTTTTACGTTCATCACGATCGGATGGCCGGCAACCTCCGTGTCGTAGACACTGTATAAGCCGGGGGGAAACCACACCTTGGAATTCGCCGGCAACGGCAGGTCGCCGGGTTCCACGATCATCTGATGAGAGGTGCAATTCTGAAGGTACGATCCAAACGGCCATTCGACGGTCCGTATCAATGGCAAATCCAGAACATTCCCGTTGACCACCGAATAAGCGGTCTTGGTCGAGACCCAGCCCGTCGTCCCCGGTTGCGATGGCATGGGGATCTCGACCCAACCATCCAGAACACTTCGAGCCAACACCGTGGCAGTCTCTCCGTCGCGGAGGGTACCCACCGCATCAAATACCGGATCGGGGCCAGTACGAATTGCGAGGTTGCCTTCCCTGGCGGTAATCGTAACGAGCGCTATTGTGGGTGAAGGGACCGGCCTCTCCGTCGCGGTAGCAAGAAGTCCGGTTGCGGGGTCCTCCGTAGGTACGGGTGTGTCCGTCGCCTGGGTGGGCGCAGCTGACGGAGCAAACGCGGTGTCCTGCACCACGGGCGTACCGGGTCCAGTCGCTTTTTGTGAGACGAGGCATGCCTGACTGAGAATTGCCAAGCTCAAAAGGATGCCAACAAGCGGATATCGCCGGGGCGGTATTCCCCGCACATCGCCACTTGTCGAACGAACCAACAACGATCTGATTGACATTCAGGTTCCTGACTTTCTGAACTGACTATTACTCACTGATGTTACGCAATCTGAAAGGGTGCATCGCACCTTACTCAACCGGATACCCTGACTCGAAAGATTTTCGCCTGCTCTGCGGGACAAATCTACCCGTACAGCCGGAAGATCACCGGCACCTTCGGGGGTGCGATGCACTGCGTAAGGTGAGTTACTCATAGCGCAGCGCTTCAACCGGCTCAAGGCCAGCCGCGCGGTTCGCAGGATAAATCCCGAAGAACAAGCCGACTGCGGCTGAGAAGAGCGTGGCCAGCAGAATTGCGTCGAGGCCGACAATCGGCGTGAACGTATTCCCTGTGGCAGCCGCAACGCGCCCTACGATGAAGGCGATGAACCAACCAAACAAGATGCCGACAAACCCACCGATGAGACTCAGAAGTGAAGACTCGGCGAGGAATTGGATCAATATGTCGCGCTTGCGGGCACCAAGGGCCTTGCGCAGACCGATCTCACGGGTACGCTCGGTGACTGAAACCAGCATGATGTTCATGATGCCGATGCCACCCACTAGCAAAGAGATGGCCGCAATGCCGCCGAGGAAGATCGTCAGCACCCCGGTGACGCTCTGTACGGTGGTGAGGATGCTCTCCTGTGTGAATACGGTGAAATCGTCGGCGCCAATGGGGGTGCGATGGCGCGTCCTGAGGATCTGCGAGATCTCATCTGAGGCGGCATTGGTAGATTGAAAATCGGTGGCTTGAACGTAGATTATGTCCACCGCATCGGGACCACCGGGGCCGTGCAAGAGGCGCGCTTGAGCGGTGGACAGGGGAACAATGACCTGGTTGTCTGCAGACCCGAATGCACTGCCACCTTGCGGCGCCAATACGCCGATAATGTGGAACGGCTGCCCCGATAGACGGATTGTCTCTCCAACCAGGCCGTCACGATGGCCGAATAATTTGTCTGCGACATCCACACCGATCACCGCAACGGAGGCCCGTCCCAGATTTTCATCGTCTGTGATGAAGGTGCCATCCAGCAGCGAGACGTTTCTGACAGATTCATAAGACGCCGTTACTCCGGCGATGGTGGTCGTCTTGGAGACGCCGTTATACTCAGCAATTCCACTGCCTTGTACCACGGGCGCGACGGCCTGGACGTGCGGCGCGGCGTAGGGATCCAGCATGGCATTCGCATCCGCCACTGTGACGGGGCGAGGGTTTTTAACCTCCACGGTGCTGTTTCCGCGTGAGCCGCTGAGGACGAACAGCAGGTTGGTTCCAACCTGGTTGATCGAACCCGTGATGGAAGCCTGCGCGCCATTGCCGACGGCCAGCATGGCAATCACCGCGGCCACTCCAATCACGATACCCAATACCGTCAAACCGGAGCGCATTTTGTTCGAGTTGAGGCTTTCAAGCGCCTCTATCATTAGTTGAGAAATGTTCATACTTCGCCTCCGGCACCGTTCTCGTCGACGACGCCATCGCGCAGATGGATAATGCGCTGAGCCTGCTGGCCAATCGTCGGATCGTGCGTGATGATGATCAAGGTCGTGCCGCGTTCCTTGTTCAGATTTAGCAGCAAGGCCATAATCTCCTTGCCCACCTTGGAATCAAGATTTCCGGTGGGCTCGTCGGCCATGACGATGGCGGGGTCATTTACCAAAGCGCGAGCAATCGCCACCCGCTGCTGCTGTCCACCGGAAAGCTCCATAGGGCGATGGCTGAGCCGGTTTCCCAACCCCACCGCTTCGAGAGCCGCCTGGGCACGTGCGCGCCGCCGTCCATCCAACAAACCCGCATAACGCAGCGGCAATTCCACATTGGAGAGTGCCGTCTGTCGCGAAAGAAGATTGAACGATTGAAAGACGAAACCGACCTTGTGGTTACGGATACTGGCGAGCTGATCGTCATTCAGGCTGGCCACGGGCTCACCATCCAGAATGTATTCACCGGAGGTCGGCCGGTCGAGGCAACCCAGGATATTCATCATCGTGGACTTTCCTGAGCCGGAAGGCCCCATGATGGCCACGATTTCCCCACGCCCGATCTTCAAAGAGGCGCCGCGTAAAGCCTGGACCTCGACCTCCCCCATTTTGTAAACCTTGGTCAGGTCCCTGGCATCAACGACCCAATCCATGATCAGCCTCCTCTGAAGGTGGCACCGCCGCCGCCGCCCGGGCCAACCTGCGCCGGCGGGTTGAGGATAATGAGATCGCCGGCCTTCAAATCCCCGCCGATCACAACACTGGAGGTATCGGAGGAGGCTCCGAGAGTTACATTTACCTGCTGCGCCCGACCATTCTTCAGGATATAGACCACGCGCTGGGTATCCACGAGGCGAATGGCGCGGTTGGGCACCAATAACTGGTCTTTGACCTGGTTCACAATGATGTTGACCGCCGCAGTCATCCCCGGCTTAACGTATTGATCTGCATCGGTAAGTTGAACCGTAACCGTGAAGTTCACAGCGCCTGAGGACGTTTCGCCAGCCTGTGAAACCGTAATCACCTTGCCTTGATAGTTTTTTTCGGGGACTGCATCAAAGGACAAAGTGGCAGGCTGCCCGACAGCCACGCTATTGATATCCACCTCCGATACCTGGACATCCACCAGGAGATTGGAGAGGTTGTCAATGCGAAATGCCTCCTGACCCGCTGACACTGTTTGTCCCGATGAAGCAGTGGTCTGACCAGAGGCAGCTGAGGGAGTGGCGGTGGCGGTCTGACCTGAAGCGGACGTTTGAGTCGAGCTGGGAGTCTGAGTCGATGCGCCAGACTGGTCCGAGGAGGATGCCTGGCCTGCGGAAGCGGACGAAACTCCGCCCGCGATTACTTCGCCAGGCATGGGCACAGCTTCGGTAACCACACCGTCAAACGGCGCAATAATCCTGGCAGCGTCCATGGCCGCCTGGGCAGCGTTCACCTTCGCCTGCGCGGCTGCAAGGTCGGCCGGGTTTGGCCCATTCTTAAGGCGGTCATAGGCGCGTTGAGCGTCATCCAACTGAGCCTTCTTCAAGGCCAAATCGGAATCGGCTTTTGCCACGGTCTCCGGATCCGCATACCCGCGCACATAATGGACGATTGGGATCTGATGTGCATTTATATACCTGAAGGTGAGCCGCGTCAGCCAGACCTTGTCGTTCAGGGTCACGCGATAATCATAGGCTTTCTTGTACGCATCCTGTGCATTCTGCAGAGCGACCCAGGCGTTGGCGCGATCGGTGTCCGAATGCTGCAAATCGTCGAGCGCTTTTTGCGCCGAAACCAAATCGGACTCAGCCAGGATGACACTCTGGGGCAGCGACGTCGGGTCGAGGGTAGCCAGCACGTCACCTTTGTGGACTCTGTCGCCGACTTTAGCGTTGACTTGATCGACGGTACCGCTTGAGTCCCAGTTAAGTATTGCGCTTTGAGAGGAGCGAACACTGCCGGTGGCGCCGACGATGGCCGTCAGTTCGCCGCGTTGTGCAACGACTGTCTCAAAAGCGCCGGTGGAGGCGGCTGCGTTGCGGCGCGCCTGAAGTACTACAAACAGCAAAAGGACCGCTGCAACGACGCCGATGATGATCCAGTTCCTTCTGCTGATCTTTGCAAAGAACGCTTTCATTCTATATCTTCCTCCAACAATGGTTTGAGATTCCACGGTTCGTCAGAACCGAAACGGGTCGTAATGACCAGGCCAATACCCAGACTAAGATAGACAACCAGGACCAGGCCGCCTACGAAAGGTATACGGGTTAGAGGCAACAAAAGTAGCAATCCTAGGCCGAGTGAGACGACCGGCGAAGTCCCCGGCCAGTCCGCCCGGGTGAGCAGGTCGCTCCCGAGGGCGTAGGCGACAGAGAGAAGGCCCCAGACGGCGAACAAAAAGAACGCCAGTGTAAGCAATATCGCCAAGGGAAACGTGATACGAGCCAGGACTGCGCCAACAGCAAACACAAGCACGAGCAGGACAAATCCAAAACCCAGGAGCGCCATCTGAACCACCCGCGGCCAGCCCAGGCTCAAAGCCTCGCGCATGTTTCGGATCCGACCAGGGAATATGTAGAAGTTTGCCCAGCCTGCCAAGAACAATGTAATGAAGAGTCCCACCGATGCGGCCCAGCCCGGCAACTGCGATAGGGGCTGCCGCAGGCCCTCCGGATTCGAGAACTGCAGGGCAAAGCGTGAAGGCTCCTGCATCAACTCCGGACGCAAGTTCAAGGTGAAGAGGGTTGCCCACAAGCCCAGGGCAACCAACAATAATATAACGAGTATCCAACGCCAGCGTGACATATTTTCCTTTGGATGCCGGAATAGTGATGAGGCATCAATAATACGAGCACGACATGAGCTAGAAGTGAAGCGCTGATGGAAGAATTGCGGAGCCGCGGCTGCCAACTCCTTTGTGAATATGAGACGGCGGTTGCAGCATGCGCCAGTCGACGACAAAGAACATCGCCAGGCAAAGCAGGAGTGCGCCCACCCAGACCGACACGATCAGCGATGATTCGATCGTATCCTGCAAGGAGAACATTCCATTCCACAGGTGACCCATCATTTCAATCGATTCCAGGTTTAAATAATCCGCGCCGGTGACAAGCCAGGGTGTGGATGGCGAGTAGAGAGCCGCGGTCGAAAGCCAGATGACGGCCGGCGACACCATCCATAAACCTGTCAATGCCAGCACACTCGCGGCGGTCCAGCGCAGGGCTTGCCGGCGGCGATGACGCCCACGGATACGGGCCTGAATTCTGATCGCCAACTCAGGCGAAGCAGTGGGCTTCGGAAGCGAATGCAACATGCGATCCATCTTATCCATGATCTGCCTCCTCGATTTGTTGCCGCAGGATCAGCTTGGCGCGCCGGAGATGTGTACGAACGGTATTCAACGGCAGGCCCAGCGTCTTCGAAATTTTCTCGTAGCTCATATCTGCGTCGTAGCGCAGCGAGATGACGGCTCGATAAGCAAAAGGCAGCGCCTCCACCGCTTTCGCCAGGTTTTCAAGCACATTCTTCTGGTCTACTCCTTCTTCGATATTTAGATCTTCAGTGCCACGGCTTTCGGGAAGGCTATCCGGGTCGACATCCTCAATCCGGCGCTCGCGTCGATAGCGGTCGCGGGCAAGGTTGGAGGCGACGGTTGCGAAATACGGCAGCAGAGGGCGATCCAGATCGATGCCCGGCAACACGTTCCAGAACCGCCAGAATGTCTCCTGCACAATGGACTCCGCCTCCATCGTGTCTGTGGCCATACGGCGAACAATTCGGAACAGGATGGGCGTGTACGCCTGCACCAGGACAGAGAAGGCAACCTCATCCCGGCCGCCGGCGCGCTGAAGCAGGTCACGCTCGTTGGGCAGGTGGTGTTCCATTCAAAGCACGCAGAACGGGCAGGAAAGTTTCACAGGATCGGCACCGATTCGGAATCAACGCCTGCAACTATACCCCGGCTTTGTAAACTCGAGCTAAACGAAGTTAGCCATTGGGGATCAGGGATTCGATGTTACGGAGCCGGAAAATGGGCTGGGGTGCGGATACCATTTATCATGTAAAAATCAGTAGAACTTCCCGCCGCACGATTGCGGCCAGGCTCAGATTCGCTGGACAAATGCCCGTTTTTCGTGAATTCTGTATTTCACATACAATTTGTGATGATTGTCGCTACCACAAGTGACATTAGAACCTGTGTTCCTCCGGGGAGTTTAGGTATGATGTTATCGGGCGCGAATAACGCCAGTCTGGAGGACGTATGCAAGCAGTTCCCAGCGAATTCCTCGCCATCGACCGAAAAGAACGCGCAAACAAACCTTTCTTTGATTTAGATCTACGTCCGGCTCAAGTCCGCACGCATGACTTCGAAGACGTTGTCATTGAATTTAATCCTGAGCGTGCAATGCTTCAAGCGTCGCGGTGTGTTCACTGTCCTGACCCGGCGCCATGCATGCTAGCATGCCCGGCGCACAATGACATCCCGTCTGCAATGTGGTACATCGAACAGGGGAAATTTCTGGAGGCCGCTCAACTTTATCACCAAACCAGCTCCCTACCCGAGATCTGCGGCAGGGTCTGTCCACACGAGCAATTGTGCCAGGGATCGTGCGTCCACAACAAGGACCGGGAGCCTGTTTTGACAGGTGAGCTCGAGGCCTTCGCTCTGGACTATGAACGGCGCACGAGCGGATACGCCATTCCGGTGGGCGCACCAAGCGGGAAGAGCGTCGCGATCATTGGAGCGGGACCGGCAGGCGTAGCATGTGCCGATGTACTGGTGCAAAAAGGGCATGCGGTCACGATCTTTGAATCCAGGCCAGTGGCGGGCGGCCTGCTCGTCTATGGCATCCCGAACTTCAAGCTTTCCAAGAGCGTCTGGTTTGAGAAGTGGGAAGAGTTCGAGCGTGCCGGGGTGAAATTCGTCCCGAATACCTACATCGGCAAGGATACGACAATCGACGAGCTGTTCAAAAGAGGTTTCGATGCAGTCTTCGTCGGCGTCGGTTCCGAGATCGATGCGAAGATGGAAAACACTCCGGGGGTCGACCTGCCAGGCGTCTACCAGGCAACCGATTTCCTGATACGAGGCAACGTCGCCAAGAATCTGCTTCCGATGGATATGAAGGGGCCCCTGATAATCGGCAAACGCGTGGTCGTGGTTGGCGGCGGCGACACGGCCTCCGACTGCCTAAGGACTGCGCTGCGCATGGGCGCGGCTGAAGTAACCTGTCTCTATCGCCGCACGGAGAAGGAAATGCCGGGCGGCAGAAAAGATCGGAAGATGGCACGGGAGGAAGGCGCCAAATATCGCTTCCTTACCCAGCCGGTGAAATTCATACCGGGCGAAGACGGGCATCTAGCCGCGGTCGAATGCATCGAAATGGTGCTGGGCGAGCCCGACGCGAAGGGACGGCGCAGACCGGTGCCGGTGCCGGACTCAAACTTCAGCGTGGCTTGTGATACCGCGATCTTAGCGCTCGGCTACTGGCCGGATCCGATCATCAGCAAGACGACACCTGAACTGGAGACCCACGATTGGGGGCTGATCACAGTGGCCGACAAAGAGACTGGCGCGACCTCGCGTCCAGGCGTGTTCTCCGCAGGTGATTGCGTAACCGGACCTGACATCGTGGTTTCGGCCATGGTCGGCGGACGTAACGCGGCATTCTCGATCGACGAATACCTCATGAATCAGAGATAGCCTGCCGGATATTTGGGAGTGGCAGGTGGGGTTTAAGAAAAGACCAGGTTTCTCACGGTTACCTGGTCTTTTCTATTGCGCCTAACGTGCTGATTGTCATCCGCAAAAGAGGACGTAATCAACTGTCAGCAAGCCCAGGATGGCCCTAGAATCACATTCGGATACTTGAATATGATTGAAACGAAGGAAATTCTTTCCGATGCGTATCAGCCGCAAGCGGATCTGTGCCGGGTGCTAAACCACCCCATCCGGCTGGCAATCCTGGACATTCTGCACGACGGCGAACAATGCGTTTGTCACATCGAAACAATCCTGGGGTTGCGTCAGGCCTATATATCGCAACATCTGATGATACTAAGGGATACAGGCTTTGCCGAAGACCGACGGGAGGGGTGGAACGTCTACTATCACGTCCGCGATCGCGAAGTCTATCGGGTGACAGATGCGCCTGGCGCGCTGCTGCGCCAACCGCGACGACAAATCGCGCCCATGCATGCGGCGACGAATTGTCCCTGTCCCAAATGCAACGATTGAGAAAGAAGAAGTATGACAACTCTACAGCTCCCATCTCTTAATTCAGCCGGCCGTCGAACCTATGCGTTCGTGGTGCTCGCAAGCGTTTTTTGGATCCTAGCCTATCTAGTCTACGAACCGCTGGCGGAGTGGATCGTGTACAACGCCTTGCACCTGCCGCTAGATTCCCACTTGAGCGACTCACTTGTGTTCTTCCTGAGCGACGTTCCGAAGATACTCCTGCTGCTGTCCGGGATGATATTTATCATTTCGGTCATCCGTACTTTCTTCAGTCCCGAACGGACGCGTGCGCTGCTAGGCGGCAAACGCGAAGGTATCGGCAATGTGCTGGCTGCCTGCCTGGGTATCGTAACGCCATTCTGTTCATGCTCAGCCGTGCCGCTGTTCATTGGGTTTGTCGAAGCCGGCATACCGCTGGGTGTGACCTTCTCATTTCTGGTCGCCGCGCCCACCATCAATGAAATTGCAGTGGTGATGCTCTTCGGCTTGTTTGGCTGGAGGATTGCGGCATTATACATCGCCTCAGGCCTCGCGTTGGCGATGATCGCCGGATTTGTCATCGGGCGCTTCAAACTGGAGCGGTTCGTGGAGGACTTTGTCTGGAAGATCCAGGCAAACGGGGAGGTTGTTGCAGAAAAACTAACGTGGCAGGACCGGATTGAGCGCGCCTGGTCATCTGTCAAGGAAATTGTCGGCAAAGTGTGGATCTACATACTTGTTGCAATTGCCATCGGAGCGGGGATTCACGGATACGTCCCGCAGGATGCATTAATCGGAATCATGGGAAAGCAGGCATGGTGGTCTGTGCCGGCGGCGGTTTTGATGGGCATTCCGTTGTACTCAAACGCCGCGGGAATGATCCCGATCGTGAGCGCCCTGATCGAGAAGGGGGCCTCGCTCGGCACCGCGCTGGCTTTCATGATGTCGGTCGTAGCGCTGAGCCTGCCCGAAGCCATTATCCTGCGGCGCGTGCTCAAGCCGCAACTACTCGTTGTCTTTTTTGGGGTGATAACAATCGCCATCATAATCACCGGCTATCTGTTCAATTTGATCATGTAGGAGGCACAATGCTAACCATCAAGATTTCTGGGCTCCGGGTGCGAGAATTGCAAGAGACTTGCTTATCTGGCCGAGCGCGCGGTTACGCACCTGGGCATCGAGGCACAGATCGAGAAAGTCACCGACTATGCCAAGATCATGGAGTACAACGTCCTGTCCACGCCAGGATTGGTCGTCAACGAAAAATTGGTTTCAGCGGGGCGGGTTCCATCAGAGGCCGAAATCACCACGTACCTAACCACCGTTCTTGCGGAGGGTTAGATGGACGGCGATGGTGACGCAGACATGCGTCCCGCGCAACAACGAGCGGTGAAGCGAGGCCGGGTTGTCGGTGAGGCCCGGCCTTTGCATACTTATTCGTGCCTAAACAATCATGGTTATAATGCCGGGCATGTCCTTTCGCCTGGGTCTCATCCTGGAATGGGCAATTATCACCTTCATATGCGCATCGTTCCTTACATATAGCGAACCGCGCCCCGCCGATATGGGGGACAGCGTACTTGCCTACACGCGCAACATCGAGTTTGACTACGTATCGTGGATGCTCAATGCGGCGGAAATAAAGGTCCAACAAGGGGCGGTTGGCCTCCCCGGTTATCTAGACCGGGAATCCAGCATAGTTGTGGTATCAGACTACTTGCACGCAACTCAGTGGGCTATGCAGGCAGAGGATGCGCTCAACAAGATCTACGCCGATCCTTCCATAGCCGATAAGAGGGCTGCCTCGGCAGAAATCCGCAGAGAACTTGATGTACTGGACAAGCAGCAGTCGGAGCTGGCGCCGCTGGCCGAGGCCGTGTTGCAGGGACAGGTCAGCCAGGTTGCGGCAGACTTCGGGCTTACGACGCTTGGGCAGCCGATCCCGACCATCCTTTTTCATTCCAGCGCTGTGCCAGACGCGTTGATCGTCTCACCACGTACTCACATCGAGGAGACCGCCAACATATCCATCACACCCGGCCTCGCTGCTGACGAACAATCGGCGCTTGAAGACAAAGTCGACAAGGGGCTGAACGTTTCCTCGCTGGTTGTGCCCATCGGCGGAGTAGGCGTGTACCCCACCATGATCATGCGCAGCACTGACCTCGCATGGTTGACAAGCACAATCGCACACGAATGGACGCACAACTACCTTGAGTTCAGGCCGCTCGGCTTGCTTTACGACCAGACCCCTGAGCTGCGGACCATGAACGAGACCACCGCGGATATCGTAGGCGGTGAGGTCGGCGCGGAGGTAATCAAGCGTTATTATCCCGGGCTCCAGACCTCGGCGCTGCCGGCACTGAACCTGATGGCGCTCCCGGGGAGCCATCCCAACCCCGGCGACGTTCAACGCCCGCCATTTGATTTTCGGGCAGAAATGCATACGACGCGCGTCACTGCCGATGCGCTGCTCGCAGCCGGCAAAATAACCGAAGCAGAATCCTATATGGAACAACGCCGGCAGATCTTTGTTCGGAATGGCTATTACATCCGGAGGCTAAATCAAGCGTATTTCGCTTTTTACGGTGCTTATGCAGACGTCCCGGGAGGTGCGGCGGGCGAAGATCCGGTTGGACCGGCCGTGCGGGCGCTTCGCGCCCAGAGCAAATCCCTGGCTGACTTTCTCAATCGCATCGCGTGGATGACATCATTCAATCAGTTGAGGAAAGCTGTCGGGCAATGACTTGCTCGCGCGGCTGCTCCACATGAGGCAGGAACGGCGTTCGATGGACGGAGACTTCATGCGCATCAAGCATTCGTTTTCTTTGCATATTCCTAAGGGTTCATTCCCTTCATTCAACCCGGAACAAAACAAGCCGGCCGGCAGATGTGCGCGGAACAAAATATCCGGGCTGCCTCCTTTTGTCGGAGGGACGCCGAAGGAAGCCTTTCGCAGAACCGTTTTCTTCTCCCTCTCACTATTGGCTTTTCTTGTGCTTGCCTCATGTTCTTCACAACCGACCGCCGCACCAACTGCTTCGCCATCCCCGCTGCAAACGTTGATCCCCACAGTTTCATCCACAGAGGCTGGTTGCACAGCCGTCAAGACGGAGCCAACTCCGAACGTATCATCGGCGCTGCCCGCCATCACGTCGACCGACTACGTCAGCGGACCGACCAACGCTCCCGTTACTTTGCTCACGTACTGCGATTTTCAATCACCGGGATGCCAGGGTTTCGCCGGTATCCTTGATGCTCTGCGAAAGAATCACCTGGATGATCTACGCATCGTCTTCCGGCCGGTACCGGCCATCAACTACATCAAGGATTTGGACAAAACCCAGATTTCCGTTCAGGCGGCACTCGCCGCAGGCGACCAGGGCAAGTTCTGGGAACTCAGAGATGTGCTAGTTGGCCAATACACGCAATGGATCAAACTCTCGCCAACCGCGTTTAAGTCCTGGGTAACCGGGCAGGCCGCAGAGCTCGGACTTGACGGTGCAAAGTTCGACACAGACTTCAAGAGCTCGGAAACCCAGGCCCGGGCGAAGGCATTGTACGATACGGCCCATCAGCTCAATCTTTCAATTCCGATTGCGTTCATCAATGGCACTCCGCAGATGCCTTATGTGCTCGATTATGCCAGCCTGGATTCAACTATCGGCTTGACCGCGCTGGGTGCAAAGCAATTCAAGGCGTGCCCGCCTTTTGGCGTCGATCCCACGAAGCAATATACCGCGACTATTCGCCTTGCGAAGGGAAACATCGTCATCCAGCTTTACGCCGACAAAGCGCCGCTTGCGGTGAACTCCTTTGTATTTCTGGCGCGCAGCGGCTGGTTCAATGGCACGACGTTCCATCGCGTGATCCCTGGATTCTTGGCACAGACAGGCGATCCGAGCGGCACTGGCCGCGGTGGTCCCGGCTACTTCTTCAAGAATGAAATCAGCTCTGACCTGCTGTATGACAGGCCGGGAGTAGTCGGCATGGCGAACTCAGGGGCAGATACGAACGGAAGCCAGTTCTTCATAACCTATGCGCCGGAGCCGCAATTGGACGGCGGTTATACCGTCTTCGGCCAGGTCTTAAACGGCATGGATGTGGTGGAAAGCCTGACGCCGCGTGACCCGTCACAATCTGCGAACTTACCGCCTGGCGACAAGATCCTTGACATCACCGTTGAGGAGAAATAGTGGATAATCGGAGAGGGGACTGGCGAACTATCTTATTGATGATCGGCAGCCTCGGAGGCGCATTGACAGCCTTTTCATTGGCTGCGTTAATGTTGCTTTACGCGGCATTGGGATTTTCGGGAGGCGATTTTGGGCGGAATGCTCCAAGTTTGCTGCAGGGATTGGTCCTGGCCAGCGGACTTGCGTTTGCAGGCGCTCTTTTTCTTCCGGCGGCATATTACAGCTTCAGGCGGCTACGCGGTAACGAGGTTCCAATTGCCTCACTGAAGTTGCTAAAAATCTGGCCGGCCGTCTTGCTGCTCATGTTGTGGGTTAGCGTGTCAATCCTGGCCCAGCTTTTCGCAAACCAGGATATCTTGAAATGGTTCACGCCTCCGCTCTATCTTCTGGCAATTGCGACGCCGGTGTATTTTCTGCTTCGATTGGCAACCGGCGGATTGAAAGCAGGCTCACGCCAACTCGGATGGGGCGTGCTTGCCACAACCATGGCATTCGGCACCACGCTTTCCATGTTCGCTGAAGGCGCACTCGTCCTGCTGGGCTTGTTCGGCATTGCGATTTTCCTTGCATTGCACCCCGAGCAGCAGTCCATTTTCAGACAGTTAGTGAATCAGCTCACCAGCGCTTCGGGCAGCGACCAAATCCTGAGCGTTCTGAGTCCCTGGGTCAACAATCCGATTGCGTTTTTGCTTGCCCTGCTCTTCTTTTCCGGATTCACGCCCATAATAGAAGAAACCGCAAAATCTGTTGCGACCTGGACGATTTCGGATCATCTTAAATCACCAGGTCAGGGATTCGTCGTTGGTGCCTTGAGCGGAGCGGGCTTCGGGCTCCTAGAGAGCTTGCTGGCTTCCGCTACGCCGGACTCGAGTTGGGGCTCGACGCTGATGGTTCGCGGCGGCAGCACAATGATGCATATCATGACCGCCAGCCTGACCGGCTGGGGCATCGGATGGTTTCGCACCCGGGGCCGCGGCGCACGGATGATAGGCATGTACACGCTCGCCGTGTTTCTACATGGATCGTGGAACGCCGCGGTAGTGATGCTTGCGTTCGGGAGTCTCCGAACCGGATTGAATGGCAATGCTCCCGACGTAACCAGCATGGCGTTAATAGCGATGGGGGGCACCGTGCTGGTCATCCTACTTCTCTCCATCCCATTGGCGATAGGAAGGATCAATCAGAAGCTCAGAAGCGCATCCGCCGCGGCTGTGGACCTGCCCCCTCAAAAAAATGGGGGCGAGGACCGCCCGGGGTCGGGTCAAGGCGCGGAAGGGGTACAATAAATTTATGCCTTTTGATGACGTATCCTCCACCGCGCGCGACGGCGACATCATAGAACTTGTGGGACTAAGACATAAACATTTCATTCTCACGCTCAAAGCCGGAACAAAATTCGAGACTCACCGTGGCGTGCTGCTCCATGACGATCTGATCGGCAGGCCCTGGGGCACGCAGGTCTTCAGTCACATGGGTGCGCCATTCTTCCTGCTGCAGCCTTCGCTGGCAGACCTGCTGGTGGACCTGCCGCGCACCACGCAAATCCTTTACCCCAAGGACATTGGTTTTATCCTGGTGACCATGGGCATTGGGCCTGGGAAGAAAGTCCTGGAAGCCGGGACCGGCTCCGGCTCTATGACCATCGCCGCGGCGTACGCGGTCGGCGAGAAAGGGCACGTGATCTCGTATGAAATTCGGCCGGATATGCAGAACCTGGCGAAGAAGAACCTTGAGCGCGTCGGGCTTGCCTCACGCGTAGATTTCAAACTCCGCGACATCGCACAAGGAATCGACGAAACGGACGGCGACGCCTTCTTTCTGGACGTGGCCAATCCGTGGGATTACATCCCGCAGGTGCGCGCGGCGCTGAAACCGGGCGCCTTCCTTGGCAGCCTCGTGCCAACGTTCAACCAGGTTGAAGACCTGCTAAATGCATTGCGGCGCAACAAGTTTGCATTTGTTGAAGTGTGTGAGCTCCTGTTGCGCTATTTCAAACCCGAGCCGTCGCGTCTTCGCCCGACCGACAGAATGGTAGCGCATACCGGTTTTCTCATATTCGGCCGCAAGATCGAACCTGGCCAGGATCAAAGGGGAAAGGAGCTGATCGATGAGATTGGCGCCAGTTATCTGGAAGAACAAGTGAATGAATGAGGAACCTCCGTGGATTTGATTCCCAGTTCTATGTCCAAAGGTGTGCGCAAGCGTTGAGTATCATCACTTACAGGAGAGAGACTTATGCGTAGAGGATTTGGTCGCCCACTTCGTCGTGCGTTCGCCCCCGATATTCCCCCATTGCTGCAACGCGCCAACCAGTTGATGGCGGGCGGAAACTATGCCGAGGCCGCCAGCGCCTTCGAGCAATTGGCGCGTGCCGCGGATGCGCGAGGCGGTCCGCGGGCTCCATTTTTCTATATCCAAGCCGGACGGGCACGGATTATGGCAGGGCAAACAGCCGGTGGCCTGGAGTATCTCGAGCGCGGCCTTGGCCTGTTTGCGACGCGGGGCCAAACCGGGCGCGTCTTCAATGCAGGCAGCCGTGTCGTCGGGGAGCTCAACCAACGCGGCCTGACCAAAGAAGGAAAACAGATAACGGACTACGTCAAAAGCCTGCTACCGGATTTCGCCGCGACCGCCGTGGGCGCCGCGGCCGCCAAGCATGCTCCGCTGCCGACCCATTGTCCGGGCTGCGGGGCGCCGGTACGCCCCGACGAGGTCGAGTGGCTGGACGATGTCACCGCCGAATGTGCATTCTGCGGCAGCCCAGTACGCGGGGAATGAAGATCACGAATTGAGGGTCTCTTGAGGGCCGCAATTTCCGGGATCGTCCGCAAACGGCATGAATAGATACACGGAAGCCTATATCTCGGAGAAATTACGCCGGGCAACGATGGCTACAGGGCTGTCCTCAGATGGTTACGCCGAAATCGATGTGACCGAAGAAACCCGCCTGAAATGTGCCGCGGTGCTTATCCCGCTGTTCCGGCAGGAGGATGAGTGGCACCTGCTGTTTACACGCCGCACGGAGACAGTTGAAAGTCATAAGGGACAGGTCTCCTTTCCGGGCGGCGGATGCGACGATGGCGAAACCACGCCAGAGGAGACTGCTCTGCGCGAAGCGGAGGAAGAAATCGGTATCAACCGCCACGATGTGCGTGTGCTGGGCCGTCTGGCAAACATGATCACGATCACCAGCTTCCGCGTCACGCCAGTGGTGGGAGTAATTCCGTGGCCCGCTGTGCTGCGCCTGGGACAAGATGAGGTGGAGCGCGTGTTCACCATCCCTCTGACCTGGCTGGCCGACGAACGGAACCGATGGGAATTTCCGTTCCCCGGAAGAAGCCGCAGTCTGATTGCGTTTCATCCCTACGACGGCGAGTTGCTTTGGGGTGCAACGGCCCGCATAACAGTTGACTTTCTACAAGCACTGGAAATGTGAAGATATCTCGCCCATGCGTCCCCGGCCTCTGGGTTGCAGTTCATGCCAAGGTGCCAATAGGTACCAGCCCAGCGTTGGCAGCGTTAGTTCATGCCGGCATTTGAAAACAGAAGCTCCCCGTCCGGACGGACGGGGAGCTTTTTTGCAGGAGTGTCGCTATTTCTTCTTTTCTTTCTCTTCGCCTTCGGCAGCTTCCTCTTCCTTCTTACCTCGTTCCACAGAGAGCTCAGGTTCACCACCCTCCGCCTCAACCGGTACGGCGCCTTCAACAGCAACCGGAGCCTCTTCAACGGCCTCCACCTTGGCGAAGGTCGTGACGATTATCATTTCATCCGGATCATCCAAAACACGGACTTTGTCAGGCACCGCAACGTCACGCACGTGGAGGCCGTCACCCACCTCCGCCAAACCGGAGATATCCACGACGATATGGTCGGGCAGATCCGTTGGCAAACATTCCACTGACAGCGTGTGCAGGCCGGTGACCAGAACTGCGTTCAAATCTTTGACGGCAGGCGAAACACCGGTAACTTCGATACGGACCTCGGCCTTGATCTTCTCGGTTAGCGATACCGCCAAGAAGTCAACATGAAGGAGGGTGCCTTTCACGTAGTTGCGCTGCCGCTCGCGCACGAGGGCAGGGAATTCCTTGCCATCCACGTCAATTGAAATTAAGCTGGACGAGCCGACCTGGCTCAATATCCGGTTCGCAGTGTGAGCATCCAGTGTAATGCTGATCGGCTCCGTGCGGTGCCCATAGATCACGGCAGGCAGCTTGCCCGCGCGACGCAGGGCGTTAACCTGCTTGCCGCTAACGTCGCGTTTCGTTGCCTTGAGTACAACTTTCTCCATCGTTTCTCCTTGAGCGCCTCTCACCCGACGGTTTCCGGGTTACCTTCGCTCTCTAGAACAAATTGACGAAACGCGCCTCCGTGCCTGGGAGGCGCAAGTCGAACGGCGTGAATTTTAGCCGCAGCGGACCCTTTCGTCAAGGCAGCACAAATTCTGGCAGATTCGTGGCAAAAGGCGGAAAGACTATGCCGTTCTCTGTGACAATGGCGGTAATCAACCTGTTCGGCGTTACATCGAAAGCCGGATTGCGGGCTTTGGCACCTTGAGGCGCAACCCGTTCGCCGCGAAATTGTATATCCAGTACCTCTTTGGGATCACGCTCTTCGATGGGTATCTCGCTTCCGTCTTTCACGGCAAGATCAATGGTCGACGTCGGAACAACCGCATACACGGGAATCCGGTTATCGTGTGCCGCGAGGGAGAGCATATATGTGCCGATCTTGTTGGCCACGTCGCCGTTGGCCGCAACACGGTCAGCGCCGAAGAAGACCTTTTGGGCTGTGCCGGCGCGCAGGAAGTAACCGGCCATATTATCGCTGATGATTTCGTAAGGGATGCCGTATTGTTCAAGTTCCCAGGCAGTCAGACGCGCGCCCTGAAGCCTTGGCCGGGTCTCATCCACCAGAACGTTCACGTGCTTGCCGTTTTCATGGGCCATGCGGATGGCACCCAGGGCCGTTCCCCAATCCACGGCGGCCAGTGCGCCGGTGTTGCAATGATGGATGATGGTATCACCATCATCGATCAGGGCTGCCCCGTATTCTGCCATGCGCCGATTGATTTCCACATCCTGATCAGCAATGCCCTGGGCGGCCCGCAGAACAGCTCGACGTAAATCGTCAGGGCTTCCGTTGGCTGAATGTGCCACCCGCAGGACCTTGTCCAAGGCCCAGGACAAGTTTACGGCGGTCGGTCGAGCAGACTTCAAGACCGAGGCGGCGGTTTCCAGGTCCGCGATCAAATCAGGCAACGAGGCAGCCGTAGATTCACGAGCAGCCAGGGCGAGACCGAATGCGGCTGCGGCCCCAATAGCCGGCGCACCTCGTATCACCATTTCCCGAATCGAGCGCGCGACTTCCGCATGTCCTCGATAAGCCACGATCTCCAATGAGCCAGGAAGCCGGCGCTGATCTATCATCTTGACTTCATCATTTTCCCAGAACACAGTTCTCATCAAGGCACCTGGAGGATGTGAAGGAGTTGAGGAGAAGTCCGGTTTCGCAAATGGACCGAAGCGAGCAACGGTGCATATCTGGAATTGGGGACTTCATGCGTGCAGTGCATTGTCCGGCCGCTCACTTGTCAAAATGCTCTCGTCGGACGGCCAAGAGTTTTTCGCGTGCCGAGACAGGGATACGCTCAACATGGCCCAGTAATTGTGCCCGCCAGAATACCTCAGCCACATGTTCGACGCGTTCCACGTGGATCAGAGCTTCTTCCAAATCGTCGCCAACGGTAAGCGTGCCATGCTGGCAGAGGAGGATGGCATCGTGATCCCGGATTAGCGGGCGGATCGCATCTGCATCTTCGTCCGAGGATGGCGTGGCGTACGGACTGACCGGCACCTCGCCAAGTGCCAGGGTCACTTCCGGCAACATATCATTTGGGAAATCCAGCCCCGCCACGGTCAGCGCCGTCGCAAAGACTGGGTGAGCGTGGATCACAGCGCGCACGTCGGGGCGTTGTTTGTACACCTCCAGGTGCATGGGGGTTTCGGATGATGATCTATAGCCCGGCTGCGAACTGAGCACCCTTCCCTTGAGATCAATGACCATCAGATCATCGGGGATCATTCGACCCTTGGAGATGCCAGAGGGCGTAATAAGGATACGCGAGTCGTCCAGGCGCACGGAAATGTTTCCGTCATTGGATGTCAGCAAACGGCGCCCGTAACAAACCTTTCCGCAATCTACGACGGCAAGGCGCAGTTCTGGTTCAGGAGCTGAAGGGGAAAAATGCAGCATGCTACTCACATTGTAAAGTTGGGGAGGGGCAGCCGTCAATGGAGAGAGGAAAGAGATTCAAGCATGTCCTTGAATGTATAATAGTCCGGATCGTTGAGACGAACCCATTGATGAAAAGATATCTATACCTGACCGTCTTTGTGTCCGGCATGACTACGTTGGCCGCCGAACTATCCGCCTCCCGCCTGATTGGCAATGTGTTTGGGACGAGCAACCTGGTCTGGGCCAGTATCATCGGACTAATCCTCATTTACTTGACGCTCGGATACTTCCTCGGCGGACGCTGGGCAGACCGTTGGCCCGAGCCGGCGGCGATGTATCGCGTGCTCGCCTGGGGGGCATTCACGCTGGGCGTTGTGCCCTACGTTGCAAACCCCGTGCTCCGTTTCGCGGCCAAGGCCTTCGAAGGGCTGGATGTGGCCGTATTGCTTGGATCGTTCGCGGCCGTGCTGATCCTGTTCATCGTGCCGGTCACGCTGCTGGGAACAATTTCGCCCTTTGCAATACGCCTGTCCATGGATGATACGAAGACTGCCGGTGTCACTGCAGGTACCATCTACGCGGTCTCCACACTTGGATCATTTGTGGGCACGTTTGTTCCTGTGCTGGTCACGATCCCGACGATCGGAACGCGCAACACCTTCCTGGGATTCAGCCTGCTGCTGCTCATTGTCGCTCTTGCCGGACTCGGCCGGTTTGGCAGCCGGAAGCTCCTGCTGCAAAACCTGTGGATGCCCGTAGCCCTGATCCTCCTTGCAGCACTCACCGCCGGACAGCCTCTAAAGAACAGCACAGGCCAAATCTATGAAACAAAGTCCGCCTACAACTATATTCAAGTGCAGCGGATCGGCGGCTTCACCCTTCTTCGGCTGAACGATGGCGAAGGCGTCCACTCCATCTACAGTCCAAACACGCTCGACTACGGCGGACCGTGGGAACAGTTCCTCGTCGCGCCGTTTTTCTACTCGAACGCAACGCCAGCACGGGTCAAACGCATGGCCATCGTCGGGCTGGCCGCCGGCACCTCGGCGAGGGAGGCGACAGCTGTGTACGGTGACATTCCCATCGACGGATATGAACTGGATCCGAAGATCATAGAGGTAGGCCGCACGTATTTCGATGAGAACCTGCCCAATCTCATAGTGCACATCGGGGATGGACGTTGGAACCTTGAACAAAGCCCGTACAAGTATGACATCATTGCGGTCGATGCCTACCGCCCTCCCTATATACCGCCTCACATGACCACGCAGGAGTTCTACCGGATCTGCTACGATCACTTGACCAACACCGGGGCGCTGGGCATCAACGTTGGCAGCGTGCCCGGGGATCGGCGTCTCATCGACGGCCTGGCGACCACGATGGCGACCATTTTCCCATCCATCCATATCATGGATATCCCAGGCACATTGAATACGATGATTTTCGCCACAAAAGGGCCGACGACCGACGCAAATTTCGCCGCCAATCTGTCCCGCCTATCACAGAAACCAGATACTGCTCCATTGCTGCTTAAGGCAATGCAAACGACCTTTGCAAATCTGAAGCCAAGCTATCAGACGACCCAGGTGTTCACCGACGACCGCGCACCGATCGAATGGATTGTGGATAACATGGTGATCCAATTCGCATTGAGCGGCCAATTGGGCGGTCTCCAACAATAGCACCGGCGGTCACTGAATCATGAACAAACTACATCCTGTCCTTTCGTGGCTCACGACCCTGCTTGTGCCGTTGGCGCTCATTGGCCTCAGCATCCGATTGCTACTCACGCCGTTCTTCCTGCAAGTCGAATACCAGCGGCCCGGCTTCCCAGCAGATGAATACGGCTTCACGACCGAAGACCGTCTGCACTGGGGGACATATGGGATCAACTACTTGATCAACAGTGCAGACATATCCTATCTCGGCCGTCTCCGATTCGCCGATGGTACGCCGCTCTTCAACTCGCGGGAGCTCAGCCACATGCAGGATGTTAAGGTGGTGACGCAAGGTTTCCTGCGTATTTGGTACGTCGACCTCGCCCTCTTGTTTCTGCTGGGGATTTGGGGTTGGCGAGGAGGCTGGCTCTTCCTTTACCGCCGGGGCTGCAGCCAGGGGGGCTGGCTCACCCTGGGGCTGGCCATTGCCGTAGGGCTCATTGCCACCGTTGGCGCAGCTGGCTCCGGCGACATGTTCTGGCAGTTCTTCAGCGACTTTCACGGAATCTTCTTCACAGGGAATACCTGGCTCTTCGCCTATTCCGATACTCTCATCCGACTTTATCCGTTGCAATTCTGGCAAGACGCGGTATTGTATATTGGTCTCGTCACCGGGTTGGGCGCTTTGGCATTGGCGTTCGGCTTGAGGGATCGCCGGACGTCCACAGCATGACCGCCGTTCAAGAAGGTCACATTTCCGCTGCCGATGCATGATGTATAATACTTTCCAAAGGAGTCACCGATGCCAGACACGTTGTCGCTTGAGAACAGGATCGCGGTTGTAACAGGGGGAGGGCGCGGCATCGGTCGGGCCATTGCGCTCGAATTGGGCCGCCGAGGCGCAGCGGTGGTGGTCAACGACAAGTCCGGCGAGAGCGTTGTATGCAGTGAAATCCAAGAGTCCGGGGGAAGGGCCAGCTGTTTCAAGGCCGACGTTTCCAATTTTGTGGAGGCCCAGAGTCTGATCGACTTTACAGTTAAGACGTTTGGGGATTTGCACATCCTGGTGAACAACGCCGGTATCACACGCGACACGCTGATTATGATGATGTCCGAGCAGGATTGGGACGCGGTGATTGCAGTCAACCTGAAGAGCACGTTCAACTGCTCGAAGCCAGCCGTGAAGCACATGCTGCGAAAACGCTACGGGCGCATCATCAATATCGCTTCCGTTGCAGGCCAAATGGGCAATGCCGGACAAACCAATTACGCTTCGTCCAAGGCCGGCCAGATCGGTTTCACAAAATCGCTGGCGCGGGAAGTGGCAGCGCGCAACATCACCGTGAACGCCATTGCGCCCGGATTCGTCGATACGGAAATCCTCAAGGCGATGGACCCGGCAACCCTGGAAGCCGCCGTCAAAATGGTGCCGCTCGGCCGCAAAGGCAAGCCGGAAGAGATCGCTTATGCTGCGGCCTTTCTGGCCTCGGACCAAGCCGCTTTCATCACCGGGCAGGTGCTGGGTGTGGATGGCGGCATGGCAATGATGTGACCTGCGGAGGGCCAGTGTGATAAGTTGTGAACAAAGGGAAACTTCGAAGGAGCATGCATGAGCGACAACCACCGCCCTCCGGGCAGGACAACCGTTTCGCCGGAGGTAATGATCGCGATCGCCCGGATGGCTGCGTTGAGCGTGCCGGGGGTAAGCGGCCTGGCACCGGTCGCGGGCGGCGTGAACCGCCTCTTCCGCCGCCGCGCAGATGAAGGGGTGCGGATCATCCTTCATGAAAACATCGTCTATGGCGACATCTACCTGATCGTGAAGGAAGATGTGAACATCCGCGAAGTAGGTCGCAACGTGCAGGTGCAGGTGGCGCGGGCAATCCAGGAAATGGTGGGCATGGATGTGGCGCAGATTGACGTGCATGTTGAAGGCATTGAGTACCGGGGGGCCGAGGCCTGAACTCACATGAAGTCACGTACCAGGGCGCGCAGCCTGGCCCTGCAAGCACTTTACGAAATTGATATTGCGAACCACCCCCCGGCTGAGACATTTCAGGAGCGGCTGGCGGATGCACCGCTTTCAGATGACCTGGCCGAATTTGCGCGACAAATCATCTTTGGCGTGCTGGCCCTTATCCCCGAACTCGATCAAATCATTGCGAAGAATGCGCCCGAATGGCCGTTGGACCAGATCGCGGCAATCGACCGCAACATCCTGCGAATGGCCTGCTGGGAATTTGCAGTCTCCGATGGCACACCGATCAAGGTGGCGATAAACGAAGCCGTCGAGCTGGCAAAAATGTTCGGTTCTGACAGCGCACCGCGCTTCGTGAACGGCGTGCTGGGCAGCCTTGCCGACCATCAGCATGAAATCACACAGCAACTCAAACGCGCGTCTCTTAGCGTCTCAGCAAAACCCGAGAGTCTTGAAGCTAAAGGTTAGTGTATGGAATTCCTTGGTATTGGTCCGTCGGAGCTAGTGTTCATCCTCATCATTGCCCTGCTTGTGCTTGGCCCGAAGGACATGCAGAAAGCGGGACGCACATTGGGCAAATGGCTGAGGAAAGTTGTAACTTCGGACGGCTGGAAGCTCTTCCAGCAAACGTCCCGTGAAATCCAGACTCTGCCCAATCGTTTGATGCGAGAAGCCGCACTGGATGAATTGAAGGAATTGAAGGATGTGCAGAATGACCTCCGAAAACCGCTTGACATGAGCGGCCGCCCTTCCGAGCCTTCAGCGCCCGGCCTCCCTCAGCCCGCCCAGGCCAATCAGTCAAACCCAAATCCAGCGCCTGAAGCCGGGAACAAGATCCTGCCGCCTCCATCGTCCCCACCTACGCCGTCTGGCGACGAGGATAAGCATGCGTAGATTCTTGCGCGGCCTTAGGCGGGCAATTACCTTTCCATTTCGAGCCATCTGGTGGATCATCACATTACCGGTACGCGCTTTTCGGGGGGCCAAACGTTTCATGTTGACGGAGCCTGAAGAGCATCCGCTGGGCGAAGTGTTCGTCGACCTCACGCAGAGCGCACAGGCGCGACAGCTATTCTGGGATCAGGTGGAGGCCCTGCGACGGCATCTGCTCCGGGCCGTGCTGGGGATTGCGGTCGGCGTGGGAATCTCGTTTGCTTTCACGAGCAGGATGGTCGAGTTCCTCGCTGCGCCGATCGGCGGGCTGCAGAAGCTGAGAGCCATCGAGGTGACCGAGTCTATCGGCGTGTTCATGAAAGTCGCGTTGCTGGCCGGCGTAGCCATCGCCGTACCATACGTTGCATTTGAATTTTGGCTGTTCGCCGCCCCCGGGCTGAGACCGCGTGAACGATGGTACGGCCTGATCGGTATTCCCTTGGCAGCCATCTTTTTCCTTGGGGGGATGGCTTTTACCTATTACTTGTTCCTGCCGAGCGCCCTGCCCTTCCTTCTTAATTTTCTCGGCATTCAAGCTCAATTGCGGCCGGATTCGTATTTTTCCTTCGTGACCGGCCTAATGTTTTGGATTGGGGCGGCGTTTGAGTTTCCGCTGGTCATCTACGTATTGACAGCCATCGGACTGGTCAAGCCTCAGCTCCTGGCCAGGCATTGGCGAATCGCCGTCGTCATTATTTCCATCGTCGCCGCCGCCATCACTCCAACTGTGGACCCTGTCAACATGGGGTTGGTCATGCTGCCCATGATCGTGCTATATTTCATCAGCATCGGGCTGAGCTATCTAGCGTACGCCGGACGAGGTAAGCCTGCTACGAAAGAATCCGTCGAGGAGGGATCTACATGAAAGCCAAGACCCGGGCTGCCATTGTTGCAGCCATTTGCTTTCTTGCATTGAGCAGCATGTCCTGCACCTTTTCCCTCATTCAATTGCCAGCCATTCCGGGCATTTCAACGCAACCACCTACGGCGGTGATTCCCACCGCGACGCCGCTGCCCAAGGCTCAGACGGTGTTCCTCGCCACCGTCCCGGAGCCACTCGTCGCCGGAGAAAGCCTGGCCTTGAGCGTTCTGGACGAAGTCACAGGGCTGTCCCTGGATCCTCAGGTGTATCCGATGCAGTCCGTGGACGGAACCACGTATACGGCCACGCTGGCGCTCCCCTATAGCGCAGTCGTTAAGTATCACTACGTACGGCTAAGCGGGGGCACGCAGGTGCCGGAAGATTCGGCACTCGACGAACCAATTCGTTATCGCCTGTACTACACCGCGGGCCAGGCTGAAGTCAAAGACATCATCGGCAGTTGGAGCGACAAGACATACACGCGTCCTCTAGGCAGCATACAGGGGCGTGTGCTAAACGCTGACACGGGCGCACCGATCCCGAGTATTCTGGTGACAGCCGGCGGGCAACAATCCTTCACAGATTCTGCCGGCCGTTTTGACCTGGAAGGGCTCCCGGCGGGAACACACAACCTGGTAGCCTATTCGCTGGACGGGACGTATCAGACTTTCCAGCAGGGTGCGACGGTGGCCCAAGGCCTCAACACTGCAGTCGAAATCAAAGTGAAGGCTGCCGCCCTCGTGCACGTGAGTTTCTTCGTTACCGCGCCCAGAGATGTGCAAGGCGCGCCCATCCGCATTGCGGGCAACCTGCTTGAACTCGGAAACACGTTCGCCGATCTCAAAGGCGGCCTGAGCACCGTGGCAGATCGCACGCCCATCATGGCTCTGCAGCCGGATGGCCGTTACCACGTGACGATCAGCCTGCCTGTTGGAGCGTACGTTCAATACAAATACACGCTCGGCGATGGTTTCTGGAATGCAGAGCACGGTTCCAATGGTGAAACCCAACTTCGCGACTTGGTGGTTCCCTCGCAAGACACCGTCATCCAGGACAAGGTTGCCACCTGGCAAGCCGGCACATCTGCACCCATCCTGTTCCAGGTGACCGTCCCCTCGAGCACACCGGCCGGAGACCTGATCTACATTCAGTTCAATCCATACGGCTGGACGGAACCGATACCGATGTGGCCGATGGGCAACAATCAATGGGCGTACAAACTGTACGGTCCGTTGAACACACTGGGAAATCTGCATTATCGCTATTGCCGGGATGGGCAGTGCGGCAGCGCCGACGATATTTCGACAGCCGGGGATTCGGCCCAGGGACGGGAAGTAGGTACGAGCCTGGCAGGCCAGGATATACAGGACACCGTCACCGATTGGGCCTGGCTGCAGAATACTGAACCGAACGCGCTGGTCGGCACGGCAATTACCGCACGGCCGTCTGGATTTGTGACCGGGGTCGAATTCCAATCCTCTTATCAGCCGAACTGGTCATACTACAACCCCCAGGCCGTCCAGAACGCGCAGGCACTCGGAGCAAACTGGGTTTTCTTGACGCCCAGCTGGACCTACCTTCGGGCATCACCCCTGGAATTTGGGCTGGCCCCGGAGCAGGATCCATTCTGGCTCGATTCAGCTATCATGGTCAGCCAGGCCCGGGCCACAAACTTGAATGTGGGCATTTTTCCGATCCCACATTTTGCAACGTCCGCCGTGGACTTCTGGAAGAATGCGCCGCGTGACTCGGCATGGTGGCAAACCTGGTTTGATCATTATCGTGCATTTGCGGTGAATTATGCGGACCTGGCGGCCCAGACCGGTTCACAAGCCCTGATCCTCGGCGGCGACTGGCTCGGCCCCGCCTTGCCCAATGGAACACTTGCAGATGGTTCGGCCTCCGGAGTCCCGGCTGATGCAGACGCGCGCTGGAGTGCCATCGTTTCCGAAGTGCGCCAGCATTTCACCGGCAAAGTGATGTGGGGATTACCTTACACCCCGGGGAAACTGCAGACGTCATTGAACTTTCTCCAGGGCGTGGACGGGGTCTACCTGCTTTGGAATGCGCCTCTTGCGTCGCAGGCAGGAGCGTCCAAGTCAGACATGACCAACCAAGCCGGACAGCTGCTCGATAATGAAATCTCCCCGCTGGCATCCGTTCTAAGCAAGCCGATCATCATCGCGCTGGCATATCCTTCTGCCAGCGGAGCGGCGACAGGGTGTCTGAGCGATGGCAAGGGCGGCTGCCTCGATTGGTCCGCTCTCAATGAGCCGAGCAACCCGGCTTCTGTTTCCATCGATCTGCAATCGCAGTCTGATCTGTACGAAGCCATGTTGAATGCCATCAACACGCGCGCTTGGGTCGGCGGTGTCGTCAGCCGCGGCTACTATCCGCCCGCATTGCTGCAGGATAAGTCCGCCTCCGTGCACGGCAAGCCCGCCGCAGACCTTCTGTGGTACTGGTTCCCGAGGATGACCGGCGTAGTGAAGTAGGGCCTGGAATGCATCGCGTCGGAGCATATACGTCGCGTCGAAGATTCCTCTTCGGCTCGGCAGTCGTCTTGCTTTTGCCAGGCGTGGTTGCAGGCTGTTCAACGCTTACGCCGGCTTTATCGAGCCAAAACGCTGCATCCGTCGCCCCTCTAATCCATTAGAGCGTTGTCCTGCGGTGAGCTGGGGACTGCGAACGAATAACTGTTGCCAGATAGCCTAAACCCGCCGGCTGGTTTCAGCGAGCAGATCGGATCACTTTTTGGCCAGAACGCGCCGGGCTGTATAATCACCAAAATCCCCTAGGCGGAGGCCGAATGAAGAAATTTGGACGGATCCTTGGTCGGTTCCTGATCGGTGCCGTCATCATCGCTTTGGTGCTCACTGCGGTCGCACTCTATTATTTTAGGAGTTATCTGCCCAATCAAGTTGCCCCCCTATCCTTTCCGCAAATTGACGGAGAGATCCATCTTAATGGCCTCGGCGCGCCCGTGGACGTCTACCGGGACAAAATGGGAATCCCGCATATCTACGGCGGCAGCACGCACGACCTGTTCTACGCACAAGGTTATGTTCATGCGCAGGATCGCTTCTGGCAAATGGATGCCTGGCGCCACATCGGATCGGGCACGCTTTCCGAAATGTTTGGAGACAGCCAGGTCTCGACCGATTCTTTCCTGCGCACCCTGGGCTGGCGCGAGACTGCGCAGGCTGAGTGGGATGGCATGGGACCGGAGTCCAGGGCCATCCTGCAGGCCTACTCGGACGGCGTGAATGCCTATCTCAAGGATCACCAGGGCACGGCGGTCAGCCTTGAATATGCGGTTTTGGGCTTGCTTAGCCCAGGATACAAAATCGAACCGTGGACGCCGGTTAATAGCCTGACCTGGGGTAAAGCCATGGCTTGGGACCTACGCGGCAATATGGACGAAGAGATTGAGCGCGCCGTACTTCTAAAAACGCTGAAGCCGCAGCAGGTGGACCAGCTATTCCCTCCCTACCCATCAGATCACCCCATCATCGTTAACAAGATCGGAAACGGAACTGCATCTCCAACCACGTTGCAGGCTTCCGGCACTGTGGAGGCCGCGTGGCAGGGTGTTCCAGGAGCCGTACTAGATGCGCTCCAACATAACGTATCGCTGCTGGATGCGGCGCTCGGACCACAAGGCGACGGAATTGGCTCGAACTCCTGGGCGGTCTCGGGAAGCCTTTCCGCCACGGGCATGCCAATTCTTGCCAACGACCCGCACCTCGAAATTGAAATGCCCTCCATCTGGTATCAAATTGACATGCATTGCATGCCGAAGAGCGATCAATGTCCGTACGAGGTAGCCGGTTTCTCCTTTGCCGGCGTGCCGGGCGTCATCATCGGCCACAACGATAGCATTGCCTGGGGATTCACCAACACAGGCCCGGACGTGATGGATCTATTCATTGAAAAGGTCAATCCTGACAATCCCAATCAATACGAAGCCGACGGGCAGTGGGTGGATTTTACGAAACGAACTGAAACGATCAACGTTGTAGGCGGACAGCCTGTAACCATCACGGTCCGTTCCACACGCCACGGGCCGGTCATCTCGGATACTTATGGGCCGGTCGAAGACAAGGACACCGAGAATAATCCGGATTTCGTCCCATTCAAGAACAGCGCGGGGGTCTTTCTGCCCGATCATTACACCATCGCCCTTGCGTGGACCGCCCTTAAGCCATCCAGTCCCTTCGAAGCCATTTGGGGTTTCGACAAGGCCCAAAATTGGGATGACTTCCGCGCGGCTGCCAGGAACTTTCAGGTGCCGGCTCAGAATCTCCTCTACGCCGATACCAAGGGAAATATCGGATATCAAATGCCCGGCGACGTACCCATCCGCAAGAGCGGCAATGGTCGTTTCCCCGTGCCCGGCTGGACGGGCGAGTACGATTGGATCGGCACAATCCCATTCGATCAACTCCCCTATACCTATGACCCCGCTGAAGGTTACATTGTTACAGCCAACAATGAAGTTGCGCCACCCGGCTATCCATATCTCATCACGACCGATTGGGACTACGGATACCGGGCAAACCGAATCGTAGACCTGCTCAAAACGGCCCCGGGCAAGATCGATATCGCCTACATGCAAAGAATCCAGGGTGATATGTACGACGGCAACGCCGCAACTTTCGTGCCGTTGCTGCTGGGGCTCAAGGCCCAGTTCCCAAGCGATCAAGCGGCGGCGCTTGACTTGTTGAAGAACTGGGACTATCAGACCAAGGCGGATTCGCCTGCGGCCGCCGTCTTCGAGGCTTTCTGGCGTCATCTCCTGCAAGATACCTTCAAAGACGACCTGCCGAAGGCCTACTGGCCGGACGGCGGCTCACGTTGGAACGAGGTTATGCGAAACCTAGCCAAGAATCCAACCGACCCGTTCTGGGATGATAAGTCCACGGCATCATATGTGGAAACCCGAGATGACATCCTGAAGAAATCGCTCGCCGATGCGGTAAATGAGCTCGAAGGCATGTTTGGAAGAGACCCCTCGAAATGGAGCTGGGGTAATATGCATGCGGCGACTTTCCGCAATCCAACGCTAGGCGAATCAGGCGTGGGCCTGATCGAAGACCTCTTCAACCGCGGACCGTTCCCGGTGGGCGGCAGCGAGGCTGTCGTGGACGCCACTGGCTGGTCAGTCAACGACGGTTATCCAACGAACTGGCTGCCATCCATGCGCATGATCGTAGACATGAGCAATCTTTCCAACTCGGTGACTGTCCATACCACGGGTGAATCCGGCCACGCCTATAATCAGCATTACGATGACATGAGCCCCTTGTGGGCCAACCTAAAATACTATCCAATGCTGTGGGATCAGGGAACAGTCGAGTCACAATCCGAAGGACACTTGAGACTGATGCCCTGACTCCCGCTGGAAGACAAAAAAGCGGAAAAGAGGATGCGGGCTGCGACGAGGCGGCCCGCATCCTTTGTTCAAAGACAATCACAGGGAAAGACGTGTGCTGCTACTGCCTCTAGGGGATTACCAGCACTTGTCCAACCTGTATCAAATTCGGATTGGTGATGTTGTTTGCGGCCGCGAGAACCGGAACCGTCGTGCCAAACCGAACTGCGATCACGTAAAGCGAATCACCCGGCTTGACAGCGTACGTGCGCTTGGCAGCAGATGAAGATCCGGTCGCACCGCCGGTCGATGCCGAGTCGCTGCCACTTTCCTGGGGGATCGCCACCGGGGCTGGGACCGACAGCTTGTCGCCGATTTTCAGCAGTTGGGGATTTGAACCAACCAGCTCACGGACGGTCACTCCATACTTGTTTGCGATTGATTCAAAGGAGTCGCCTGCGGCAACGGTGTGAGTCTTTGGCGTTGGATCGGGAACCTGCACACCTGCGAACTGATAGAGCTCCTCAAGCGTGCCGTTGAAGAGCACTAAATCCACTTCGGTGTTAACGCCGTTTACGCTGCCCTTGCCGTTGTATTGCCAGAAATTCCAGTTAAACCAGCCGCGCGGCATCAGCGGACTCATCCCCGGCGTATATTGATTTGGATACCACCCAAGCCAAAACGGATAGCCCTTGGCCCACGCAGGCGGGCCGCCGCCCAAATCGGAGAGACTTGTCTCAAGGAATGAAACCCCCGAGTATATCAATGGCTTGCGCCCAAAAGCTTGCTCGACCTCATCCAGCCAGATCTTGGCCTTGGCTATGATCTTGTCCTTGGCGGTGGAATCCGCGACTTCCATGTCCAGAGCCGGTGGAAGCTCGCCGTAGTCGTCGAGGGCCTTTACAACACTCACAAAGCGATCCGCCTGCTTTTTCGCATCCTGATTGGGGTGGAACACGCAATAGGCACCTCGCAGCAGCCCGCTCGTCTTGGCGCCCGTCCAATTGTTGTCAAAGGTCGGATCAGTGTAACCCTCGCCCTCGCTGGCCTTAACAAAGACAAAGCGCTGACCCGTGGCGCGCACCTTGGGCCAGTCAATGCCGGATTGCCAATAAGAAACATCTATTCCAGGTACAGTCGTCATGGATTCCTCAGTGCGTTCAGACTTGCTGACGTGACGATTTCAGGGTAGCACAGATTTCGGACAAGTGCAATGGGAAAATATGCAACTGCTTGAATCTTGTAGAAGCATGCTTCGGCAGGACAGCAAAAACGGCTGCGTCGCATGCGGCCTGCAACTTGATGCAGCGCACCGCCGACCAACCCGGACTATTTAAGAAAGCCGTAGTTTAATCTTTCTCTCCCCTTGCGCCTTCGATTCATGGTATAAGAATCTCAGCCCTGCTGTGTTCGTGATATTGCGCCCTACGTTTTGAGCCAACACTCACTTATGGGGCTTCCATCTTTCAGCAACGACGCGATAGGCAAGAGCCAAGGCGGAGTTGCTGGGTCGGGGCCCACCTGCGAAAGCAGGTTCAAAACTTTGCAATACACGGCACTTGCGGGGTTTCTTATATATGATATTCTCGCTGACTTATGCGTCCCAGGCCTCTCACCTGGGACGCATCACTTTGGAAAAGGAACGTGCGAAAGGCAGTCCGCGCCTTGCATGTTCTTTTTCGGATCGAACAAGCAGCATGCTGCGAACAGATTATTCTTCAGGCAACCTGATGGATGGCAATCGCTTCGCGCAATCCGGATTCGATTGCGCCTTGTATCCAGGCATGATGCAGGGAAGCGTGTTCGCCAGCGAAGTGGATGCGTCCTTCGGGAGCGATGATCTTCTCATGCAGAAGAGTCTGCTGCTCCGGGTCGAAGAGTGCAAACGCGCCCCCGGCAAATTCGTCATCATGCCACATCCACGAAGCGCCGACTTCGAATTCGCGGATGATCTGCGGGTGGATTTGGGCGACATCTTCCAGTGCCTGCTCGATGCGGTCATGATGAAGGAGCGAGCCCCAGCGCTGCGCATCTTCCGACCAGGTGTAGCTGGCCAGTATCACACCGCGGCCCGTTTCACGTCCGTGATCGGGGTAGTAAAGATTGCGGATGGGCAAATCCGTCATGGTACCGCCCCCAAAGATGCCATCATCCTCTTCCCAGAAACGACGCTTGCACTGAAACAAGATCTTGGCCGAGGCATCGTAGTGAAGCTGGCGGATGGCGCGCTGCTTGGCGCGGGTGAACGGCTTTAGCACTTCAACATGTCGCAGCACAGGGAACGGCACAGTGATTATGGCGTAGTCGCCCGTTTCCTTGTGGCGTCCGGAAGGCGTTTGATAGTGAACGGTCACGTCATCCGGCGATTGATCCAACGCTATCATTTTGGCACCGAAGCGGATATCGGCTCTAAGATCCGGCAGAAAGGAATACGGCAGCCGATCCGTCCCACCCTGGATTTCCACCATGTTGGTATAGTAGTTGCCGGAGTCCTCGCGAAAGACTTCAAGGAAGGAGGAGTTCATCACGGCTTCCTGATTGGCCAGCAAGCCATACATCTCGATCGCACCCTCCGACCAGCCATTTGCCTCGAGGAATTCCCGCGTCGAGTATTGGTCATATTTCGAAACAATTTCGTCCCAGCCGGCCTCGCCATCCTTTTCCAAAATGGACATTAAAGGCTGGATGGTCTTCAACCATAGGTCTCCGGCAGTCTGGCCTTTCTCGCGGTCGGTGGTATCGAACCCGAGCAAAGACGGGTCTACATTCGCCTGCGCGATGCGTATCTTCCGGCCTCCAATGTAGTAATAGGCGTTGGGATTATCCATCGTGAAATCGTTTGTTTTGAGGCCGAACTTCCCGATATATTCCAGGGTCAATTTGTGAGCCCTCGGTATGCGCATTGCACCGACCTCGGCGTACAGCCCGTCGGTGAAGGGATGCCGCAGTGTATGCACCCGGCCGCCCACGCGGTGTTGGGCCTCAAGAATGACCGGGGTATGACCTGCACGTTTCAGCTCGTAGCCGGCCACAAGACCAGCCACGCCCGCGCCTACGATCACCACCTTCTTCGGCTTGCCATCTTTGAATTTGTAACGAATGCCATTGCGGATGACGTCCAGGTAATCCTCAATCGAATGAACAAGTTTCACAAGTACCTCCTCGATGAATCAGTCGGATCCGTTCGTTTCACACCGATAAACATAGCTGAGCACGAAAGATAGCCTAACGTGACACATCATATCCACAAGCCGCGCCTCGGCAAATCCCCTATTGTTCCTGCCTGCCTTGACGAGAGCCCTGGGCGAGTGTACAATCACGCCCAAGTTAACAACCGAATAAAGGAGAATTAGCGGCTGGGTCTCATTGTCATTAATGAGATCACGAGGTGGAGGTTCCGTCCCGCGAAGGACGCGCTAATCCATCACCGTCGTCTCCCCTGGCGGGGAAGCCTTCGGTGACCGGAAAAAATCGGATTGATCAGCGGATGCCTCTGGAGCCTGTCACAGGCTCCCTTCTCCCTTCCAAAGCAAGCGTAAGGAGCGAAAGAGTTTAAAAAAACTCTGAAGCTCGCCGCCGAAAACCACACGGCAACGTGTGAGACAAGGCGGGCGCCGTGACCAGGCCAGACTATTCCATGTCCGGCCCGTCGTAACATGGAAGGGCTGCTTTTTTTAATGGCATATCGCCATCCGGAAGGCACGCCCACGCGTGCCTTTTTGTTTTGTCAGGTGCAGAGATGGTAATTATTCGGTATTACATTCAGAGGCATTCTGGTCGCAGCCATTAGCGGGCGTAGTGAAGGCAGCCGGCTTGAAATCCGCGCAGGAATCGACCGGACGAAGCGAAATGCTTCGATATTTGGAGTGAAAGGAGCAATGATGATCGTCAGAATGTGGCACGGCAGAGTTCCAACGTCAAAAGCCGGTGAATACCGCGAATTCACAAATGCCCGCGCCATTCCAGATTATCGGTCGGTCAAAGGAAACCTGAGCGTGCATATCCTTGAACGAGCCGAAGGCAACGTCACCCATTTCATCACGCTGACGTTTTGGGACAGCCTGGAGGCTGTCAAGGGATTCGCAGGTGAAAAGGTGGAAGCTGCAAAGTATTATCCTGAAGACAACGATTTCCTGCTTGAATTTGAGGCGAATGTCCTGCACTACGAGGTTGTGGGCCAGGCCCCGTAGATTCAGCAAGAATCGGGTGGCTATGCCTGGAAGATATATTTAGAATGGCGGCAATCGCGAAAGGAGAATCTCATGAATATCTCGATCACGGATTATCGCCAGCTTAGTCAGGACTACCCGATCATCGAACAGGCAATACAGTACCTTGAAAAGAATGCACGGCGCCAGCCCGAACTGAGTGAGGTTGCCGCAGAAGTGGGGCTGAGCGAGTTCCACTTCCAGCGCGTGTTCACACGGTGGGCAGGAATCAGCCCCAAGCGCTTCCTGCAATTCGTAACCAAGGAAAACGCAAAAGAAATGCTCGACCGATCGGAAAACCTGCTGGATACAACACTGGACGTTGGCCTGTCGAGCCTGGGCCGGCTGCACGACCTGTTCGTTGCGACCGAGGCGGTCACGCCGGGCGAATACAAGAGTTCGCGGTGCGGGCTTGACGATCCGTTATGGCCTGCATCCAACCCCGTTTGGTCAATGCCTCATCGGCGTGACGGAGCGGGGCATCTGCCACCTCGGCTTCGTGCAGACCAGCGAAGGCGACGCCGTTGATGAGTTGGTTGGAAATTGGAAGCAAGCCAGGATGATCGAAGATCACCTTGCGACTGAACCGCTGGTGGAGCCGATCTTCAACCTGAGCCGGCGCGGCGATCATCCCCTGAACCTGTATCTGCGCGGGACAAATTTCCAGATCAAGGTCTGGGAGGCGCTGTTACGAATTCCGCCGGGCGCTGTGAGCACTTACGAACATATCGCGGCGCAGGTTGGGCGCCCACGGGCGAGCCGGGCGGTCGGGAATGCGGTGGGGCAAAACCCCATCCCCGTCCTGATTCCCTGCCACCGAGTGATTCGCAAGCTGGGTGAGTTTGGGAGTTATCGCTACGGTGCGGCCCGGAAAAAGGCGTTGCTAGCCTACGAGTCTGCCATCGAGAATGGTTAACTTTAAGATCGCAAACGCCGAAGAGAGCTCGTATTATTGCCTTCGCCGTTTGGGTTTTGATAAGGAGATAAATGAAAGCCAGGATTTGGAGTGCATTGCTAGTGGTATATGTGATCTGGGGTTCGACCTACCTGGCGATCCGATTCGCTGTGGAGACAATCCCTGCGTTCATCATGGTGGGGACCCGCGTGCTCGTGGCAGGTTTGATCCTTTACGCCTGGCGGCGGCTGGCCGGTGATCCCGCCCCAACGGCACGTCAATGGCGCTCGGCAGTCATTGTAGGGGTGTTGCTCCTACTCGGAGGCAACGGGATGTTGAGTTGGGCAGAGCAACGTGTTCCCTCCGGCATCGCGTCCTTGATCATTGCCTCTGTTCCTCTGTGGATGACGGTAATGGACGCGATCCGCCCAGGCGGCGTCAAGCCTGACTGGAAAATCATCGCCGGATTGTTGATCGGATTCGGCGGGATTGCCGTGTTGGTAACATCCTCCGGCGGCTTTGGCAATTCTAGCCGGTTGGACGTGCTGAGCATCGGCGCGCTGTTGCTGGCATCCGTGCTTTGGTCTGCAGGCTCCATTTATAGCCGCGAGGCAGACATGCCGAACTCAGCCCTGTTGGGCACAGCCATTGAGATGATGGGCGGCGCAGTGGGACTCTTTTTGGTCGCAACTCTCACGGGCGAATGGAGCACGTTGAACCTGTCCGCCGTTAGCCTCCGTTCCCTTTTAGGCCTGGTCTATTTGATCACCTTTGGTTCGCTGGCTGGGTTCGTGGCCTTCGCCTGGCTGCTGCGCAACGCCCCACTTTCTCTGGTTTCCACCTATGCCTACGTCAACCCGGTTGTGGCGATCTTCCTGGGTGCCTGGCTGGGCAGTGAATTAATCAATGTGCGCATCGTCGTCGCGGCGCTCATCATCATCGGATCCGTGGTTGTGATCAATCTGTCGAAACAAACGAGAATACCACTTGAAAAAGGTGCCGCCCCGAGCGTGGCAGATTAGGAACGCAGCATGAGCCATTCCCCAGAGTCCATCGTCGAGTCGCGCAGGCCAATGTTTGTCCTTACCGCGCCATTCAAGCGCTCGGAAGAGTCAGGCGAGGGCGGCTGCAGCGGGCTGCGATTCGCGGCCAACATTTCCATCGCCGCCAGGCACGTGCGAACCGCCTCCAAGCGGATGCATACGCGCGGAAATGGAACGGGCGGCGTGTTTGTCATCCCGAATGGGGCGGGCTATACTGACATCGGAAAATTGGTGGAGTTGCCGACGCCGGATCGAGGAAGCAACCATTTCGCCCTGGTTGCAGACGGAGCAATCTTCCTCCGGGATCCTCCACGATGGGTGGAAGAAGATCAATTCAATGGAGGAACAGTCGCCGATGCTGCGCAGGCCGATTGGGATTTGATGAGGCCCGATCTTTTCGAAAATGAAGTACTCTCTGGCCTCACACTTGCCGACCTACTGGCGGCGGACGGCGGCGGGAGGTCGCCGGAGAGCGTGTATCGCAACGAAACAATTCACACGGATGAGACCAGCCTGGTCGAGACAAAAAACTGATAGGAGGCAACATGGATTCGAACGAATTGCTCAAGCGGGTAAAGGAAGACAATATCAAGTTCATTTCGCTTCAATTCTCGGATGTCACAGGCTCAGTGAAGAGCGTGGACATGCCCATCAGCGGATTGGAAGGTGCTCTGGAGGACGGCGTTTGGTTCGATGGCTCTTCGGTGGAGGGCTTCGCCCGGATTCAAGAAAGCGATATGCTGCTGAGCCTCGATCCGACAACGTATGCGGTGCTGCCCTGGACGTCGCCCGATCTGCGCCGCGCCCGGGTGTTCTGCGACATTCTTACTCCAAAGGGCGACCCTTTCGAGGGCGATCCGCGCGGGACGCTGAAGCGCGTGCTCGCAAAGCTCGATGCTCGCGGCTGGACATACAACGTGGGCCCTGAGCCTGAATTCTTCCTGTTCAAAGAGCGGAATGGCGATGGCGTGCATCCGGTGCCGCACGACACCGGCAGCTATTTTGATTTCTCTTTCGATGATGAGGCCGCGCACGTGCGCGGTGCATTGATGGACGCCCTCGATTCCATGGGCCTGGAGGTGGAAGTGGGCCACCATGAAGTGGCACGCGGCCAGCATGAAATTGATTTCCGCTTTGCCAACGCGCTGAAGACGGCCGACAATGTCCTGACTTTGAAGTATACGGTAAAGGCACTTGCCGCCCAGCACGGCCTCACGGCCTCCTTCATGCCCAAGCCGGTATTTGGCATCAACGGCTCGGGTATGCATTGTCACCAATCCATGTTTGACAGGGATGGAAAGAACCTGTTCTTCGATGCGGGGGATGAGGCGCATCTGTCGAAGCTGGCCTATTCCTTTATCGCAGGGCAGCTCGTGCACGCCCGGGCGCTGGCCGCGGTGGTGGCACCGACCGTGAATTCGTACAAACGCCTTGTGCCCGGGTACGAGGCTCCGGTTTATATCGGTTGGGCGCGACAGAACCGCTCGGCCCTCATCCGCATCCCGCGCTTTACGAAGGGACGCGAGAAGGCCGTGCGCGCCGAATTACGCTTTCCGGATCCGTCGTCAAATCCGTATCTGGCATTTGCCGCCATACTTGCCGCTGCGCTTGACGGCATCGACAACAGCATGACACCGCCGGCGCCGCTCAACGATATAAACCTGTATCACCTCAGTCCCAAGGAGCGCAAGAAGCTGGGGGTGAAGGAATTGCCGGGCTCACTCGCCGAGGCCTTGACTGAACTTGAGAAGGATGAGGTGGTGAAGTCTGCCCTGGGCCCGGTGGTATACGAGGCTTTTGCGGCCGCCAAATGGGCGGAGTGGGACGACTTCCGCACACACGTCAGCGACTACGAGATCGAGCGCTATTTGGAAACAGCCTAGCTCGCGCCCCACGAAGATGAAAACGCCAGCCCTCATGCAACGGCTGGCGTTTTTTCTTTGCAAGATTCGCTTTGAACCGCTCTATTTGTCGCCTAATTGGTGCGAGGTCGGCTGCCACGGCTTTAACCTCGGAATCCACCTCGGCACATTCCTCTTGTATTCCACATACTCTTCCCCAAACCTCTTGCTCAGGCCTGGTTCTTCGGAGAAAATGAAATACACGTTGTTAATCACAAGATTCAAGAGTGCCCACAACGTAATTCCGTAAGATACGAACAGGATGGCTTCACCAACTAGAATGATCATGAGACTCAAGATCATCGGATTTCTGACGTGACCATACAGGCTTCCCGTGATGAGATTCCGGGTTGGGTCCCAGGGCATGATTGTGCCTTTGCCTATTAAAACGAACATTCGCACCGCTGCAACGAACAATGTCAAGCCAGAGATGAAAATGACCAGTCCAACGATCAAGAGACCGAAGGCCGGCGCACCCGCGGGATGACCAAAGAATCGTCGTTCAAATTCGACGATCAAAAAAGGAATTACAGCACACACAGACGCCGGTGCGACAAACGCGCTCAGATGTCTAAGAAGGTTCTTCATGATTGAAGTCTTGAACAATCAAGAACGCTCGCGGCCGAGACAGCCCGCGAGCGGAGGCGGCTGATTTCACCCTTGCCAGGTCACTTGATATGGGATTTCGTCGAGTGAAAACCCGGCAGATTCTACAATGCTTCGTATGTATTCCAGATTTACTCAAGCACATATCGCGGGTATGTGTCCTTGGCCCGGTCGGCCTCTAACACATCGATTTCGACCGTCACAAATGGGCGCTGGCGGGACGTAAGTCCCAATACTTGCCCATCCGGTCCGATGACCCAACCTTGTCCGCCAAAATCCGGGGACTGTCCAGGCGAATTGACGCGGTTAGATGACAGCGCGAACGTACCAGAGACGATGGCGGCCGTTCGACCGGCAACCAACCATTTGTCCACACTGGACGTTGAGGTAGCCCTCGGAGTGACAACTAGGTGAACGCCTGCCTTGCCATACTTTCGGGCCCACTGCATGAACCACAGCTCAGTGCATATCAGAGAATCCTATTCGGGAGGCGCCGCTGTCAATGGGCGTAAAACTGCCGTCCCCCCGTTGATACCACGATGCTTCCCACCAGCCTTCTTCCTCCGGCAGGTAATACTTGCTATGGGCTGCACGGCATCCCGATCGCTGATCCCAGGCAAACCGTTCATTTAGTCGGCGATTGCCTCTCGTCATAGGGCGTGATCCCAGAATGTTTGCGGGGCCAAGTTCATCGAGACGTTTGTGCCAATCATCATGAGCAACGACCGCAGCTTGCCAGACAGCCGGGTCAAAATGCTGGGTATTCGCGAACCAGGGATGGAACGGCATTTCGGGTAGCAAAACCAGGTCACTGGCTTCGGCCTTGACGTCCGCGACCAATTCCTCCCAATCCTGGGCCAAGCTGTTCGAGTCATCGCGAAGTTCACAAACAGTGACTCTCAATGTCATATGTTCACCGCCAGCCGATGCTGCGTTGTCCGGCCGCCATTTGGCATCCCCTGCATCGCTGGATCTTTCGGCTGAAGTTCAGGAATCAACCTAGCCGAATTGAAAACCAATCCCGGAGGCTTAGGGCCGAGAATCAACGCCTGCTTCTTTGGTTGGATACGACCTTTCCTGATTCCGGCTCGGGCAACTTATATTCCTTGTATTGGGCCCGCAGCACCTTCTTATCGAACTTGCCAACGCTGGTTTTGGGCACCGCCTCAATAAACACAATATCGTCAGGGATATACAACTTATCGAAGCGAGAGCGCAGAAGGTCGAAAATCTCCGCTTTCGTGAGGCTCTCTTTGAATTCGGGTTTGGGCACGACGCAGGCCAGAGGACGTTCCTGCCATTTGGGATGAGGCACGGCAATTACCGCCGCCTCCAGCACCTTGGGGTGAGCCATGATGGCATTCTCCAAATCCTGGCTGGAGATCCACTCGCCGCCGCTTTTGACCAGGTCCTTGGTCCGGTCGACGATCTGTACAAACCCTTCGGGATCAATCGTGACCACGTCGCCAGTACGGAACCACCCATCCATGAACGACTCGGCGCTGCGCGAGTCGTTGTAATAACCGCTGATGATCCACGGCCCCTTCACCTGCAATTCGCCGAAGGCTTCACCATCCCAGGGGATTTCCTTCCCGGATTCATCCACCGCTCGGATTTCCACTCCAGGCACCGATAAGCCTTGCTTGGCGCGGATTGCGAACCGCTCCGCCTCAGGGAGGTCAAGCTGGTAGCTCTTCAAATCACTCACCGTGCCCAGAGGCGACATCTCGGTCATGCCCCAGGCATGGATTACCTTGAGCCTGTGTTTTCTTTCAAAGGCCTCGATCATGGATTGCGGAGCCGCCGCGCCGCCCACGATCATGCCCCGCAGGCTGCTGAGGTCATACTGCTCCTTTTCCAACAGGTTCAAAATTCCAAGCCACAGGGTGGGCACCCCTGCTGTCATGGTCACCTTCTCGGCCTGGATCAACTCAGCCAGGTCGCGCGGCTGCAGATGTGGCCCGGGAAACACCAGCTTGGCTCCCAGCATCACCGTGGCGTATGGTGTTCCCCAAGCCAGGACGTGGAACATGGGAACCACCGGCAAGAATACGTCTTTCTCGGAAAGCCCGAACGAATTGGTCATACTCAGGCCCATGCTGTGCAAATAGATCGAACGATGCGAGTATACGACACCTTTGGGGTTGCCCGTTGTGCCGGATGTGTAGCACATGGCGGCCGCATCGTTCTCGTTCAAATGCGGCCACGGGTATTCGCGGCTGGCACCCCTCAGCAGCTCTTCATAGGCGTGCACGGGTTTCAACGTGGTACCTTCGGGAACGTTGTCTCCCATGACAATATAATGTTTTACGCTTTTTAGGCTCGGCGCAAGTTTTTCGACGACCGGCAATAGAGAAGGGTCAACGAAAAGCACCTGGTCGTCGGCGTGGGCGATGATGTACGTGAGTTGTTCACTGGGAAGCCGCAGATTCAGTGGATGAAGCACCGCGCCCATGCACGGCACGGCAAAATAGAGTTCGAGATGTCGTGCATTATTCCAAGCGAAAGTGGCCACCCGGTCGCCGCGTTTGATTCCCAGTTTCTCCAAGGCATTGGCAAGCCGCCCCACACGTTCTGTCATTTCGGCATAGGTGTAGCGTTCCAATCCCGGCCCGGCTTTGGTAACTATTTCCTTTTTGGAGAACAGCCGCCGCGCCCGTTCCATGAGCGGCGTAATCGTGAGCTGGTAATCCATCATCTGTCCTTGCATCAGGAGCCTCCTATATACCGCTAATGGTGGAAATTCTCGACACGCAATTTCGGACTAAGTAGATGCTACTAATGAAAATTATAGGGAGTTTTCGATCAAGATGCAAGCGAGTCGTCGCTCAAAGATGCATCAGTCAAGTTGAATCGTGCGAAATGGCACGACTATCTGCTGCATATCTGCGTTGATTAGATCATATTGCTATGATCAAAGCCAGCTTTTTGTCGCCTCTCAAATCCGACAGTCGCCGCCTGCCGGCTGCGAATTTCAGATCCTTCTACAGCTGTTTTCGTTCTGCGTTCCTCCTAGCACGACGTTCGCTGCGGCTGTCTCAGCAGAGAGCACGAATGAGTCGTTGACCGGCTCATCCTCGTCCGTCGATTATCGATCGGATTCGTGAATGCGCCCTTAATCCTGGCGGTCGTTTACCGCCGTGGGTGCGGTTTTGGTTTTCTCGATCATTCTGCAAAAGGAGCATAGCCCGGGCGCAGAGGTGGGCTGTCCGCAATTCGGACAGGCGTGCAAATGCTGTAAAAAGCTTTCCTGTCGACCGAAGAGTCCGCTTTGGCGCGCTTCCAAGAAACGCAGGTAGAACGTCAATTTTGCGCCAGGACGATCATTCTCGAGTTTGTTGAGCGTTTCCTTGTAGTAAATCGAGGTCGAGCCCTCTGCAAAAGGACATTCTTCGTAGATGTATTCGATACCACGCAGCAAGGCGTAAGCGGTCATCTCTCGCTCGTAGAAGCGACAAAGCGGTTTTACTTTGCGCGCCAGGCCTTGAGCGCCTGCCAGAACGGGGCTTTGTCGGAGCAAATATTCTGCCGACCATTGAAGTGTATTCCCAAAAAGTACGGCGGCTTCATCATCCAGGTTGTGGCCCGTTGCCAGGACATCGTATCCAAGGTCGCGTGCCATGCGGTTCATCACGTGGCGTTTCGTGAGGCCGCACACCGCGCAAGGCTTGCCGTAGCCGCGATGACTGCCTTCGGCGAGTACCGGGATAGTCTGCCCATATTCCGATTCGACGTCCAGTACGTGAAGCCTCAAGCTCCGTTCATCGGCAAATTTCCGGGCCAGGCGATGCGATTCGGACGAATAGCCGATGCCTCCATCAATGCCAAGTCCGATATAGAGGCCATCCGCCTGGTAGCCAAGGCGCACCAGGATATCCCACAGGGAGAGAGAATCCTTGCCGCCCGAAACGGCGACGAGGATTCGTTCGCCGCGGGAAAACATATCGTACTTCTTGATGAAGCGCTCAGTCTGCTCGGGAACCCATTCGAGATAGTGCTCCCTGCATAGAGCCAGTTTGTGCTGGCGCATGTTTACTGAGGCTTTGTTTCCACATTTCTTGCATTTCATGGCATACCGATATCAGAGAACAGAGAGTAGAGGGTAGATATTGGACAATCGATATTCGACATTCGAGCCTCGGAGGGTGGGAACCCTGGCGATGGCCGAATTATCGAATGCCGATCTATCGTATTATCGAATATCAAGGCTTGCGCCGCCTGAGATCACCGCGATCAATTTAATGACATCCCCGTCACGCAGGATCTCATCTTCGAGGATCATCTCGCCCTTCCGAGTCGCGATGATAGACTCCGGCAGGATATCCGCCTTCTCCAGGGCAGAAAGCAATGTCATACCCGGCTTCACATCAAATTCTTTGTCGCGCAGAATCAATTTGACCAAATTTCGCCTGGGAGAGTCATTCTACCATAGCCGTCTTGACAGCACCTCCCCTTGCCTGTACCATGTAATTATGCGCATCGGCATGCTGGCGGATGTCTACAAGCCGCACGTTAGCGGTATCACCAATTACATAGACCTTAACAAACGTTATCTGGAACAGGCCGGACACGAAGTGTTCGTTTTCACGTTTGGCGATCAGGATTACCAGGACGGCGAGACGCGCGTGATCCGCTCCCCGGGACTGCCGCTGGTGGACACGGGGTATTATCTTTCCTTCCGCTACAGCCGCGCTGCCAAGAAATTGGTCCAAACAATGGACGTCGTTCACGTTCATCATCCTTTTTTGAGCGGGCGTCTGGCATTGAACTATTGTGAACCGCTGCGCATCCCCACCGTCTTTACCAACCATACCCGCTATGACCTCTACGCACAGGCCTATTTTCCCATCCTGCCCGAGGGGATTAGCGATGGGCTGTTGCAGGCCTACATGCCTCCGTTTTGCCAGGCAATAAATTTGGTTGTATCGCCCTCCGCGGGCATGGCCAATATCCTGCGCGGCATGGGGGTGACGTGTCCCATCGAGATCATCCCAAACGGCGTGGATCTTGAACGCTATTACCGGGCCGAACCTTTGTCGCGGGCCGATTTCGGATTTACGCCGAGCGACGTGCTCCTCGTTTATATGGGGCGCCTGGCTTCCGAAAAGAACCTGCTATTCCTATTGCAGGCCTTCGCGGGTGTTGCCTCCGCGCTGCAAGATGTTTATCTGCTCCTCATCGGCAGCGGTGCGAAACCGTTCGAAACCGAGATCCAGCAACTCGTGATGGAGCTTGGTATCGGTCACCGCGTGCGATTCACGGGCATGGTGGAGCAAGTTGACCTGCCTTCATATCTATTGATGTGCGACGCGTTCGTAACCGCCTCGGTGACGGAAGTCCATCCGCTTTCATTGATCGAAGGCATGGCTTGCGGCCTACCCGTCATGGGTATTGACTCGCCCGGGGTGGCAGATACGATTGAAGATGAGCAGACGGGGCTGCTCGCAAAGGACGACCTGGCCGCATTTACCGCAAAACTAACGCGGCTATGCATGGACGCCGCCCTCAGGCGACAGATGGGGCGCGCAGCCAGACAGGCCTCCACACGTTATGCCATCGAACGAACCACAAGCATGATTCTCAAGCAGTACGAACGGCTCGTCTATGCATCGCGGCCGCGGCGGGAGAGTTGGGCAGTGCGTCTGCGAGGCCTGATGGAGAAATACCTTCAATGAGAAGGAACCAGCGCGTTGGTAAGTGGGGCGAACAGGCCGCCGGAGATTATCTTGCCACGCGCGGCTACCGGATCATCGCTCGCAATATCCGCACTCCGCACGGCGAGATCGACCTGATTGTGGACAAGGATGGTCTGACGATCTTCGTCGAGGTCAAGACAAGGACATCCGCGACGTTCGGCCCGCCTGAGGTAGCCGTATCGCCGCGCAAGCAACAGCATATGGCGGCTTGCGCCGAATACTATGCCCAGCAAAATCACATCGACCACTGGCAGATTGACGTGATGTCCGTCGCACACATTGCGGGAAAACTGCAGATTACCCACTTCGAGAATGCGTTGTCGTAATTCGGATTTCCATAATCGCGAATCGTGGCTTGAGAGGTGGCCCGGTTCCGGTCCTCGAATATCGAGTAAGACCTAGCACCGGAAAAATGGAGAAATTCCCACTTATCCTGCTGGTCGGACCTACGGCGGTTGGCAAGACCGAGGTAGCGATCAGGGTCGCAGAGGTCATCGGCGGCGAAATTGTGTCAGCCGACTCGCGCCTGTTTTACCGCGGTATGAATATCGGCACGGCCAAACCGACGGCTGTAGAGCAGAGGCGTGTTCCCCATCATCTGATCGATATTGCAGATCCGGACGAAATCTTGAGCCTGGCCGTATTCCAGCAGAAGGCAAACGCGGCAATCTCCGACATACAAGGGCGAGGTAAATTGCCGCTGCTTGTCGGCGGCACTGGACAATACCTGCGAGCGGTAACCGAGCACTGGAGTCCGCCTTCAGTAAGCCCGGATCCTAGAATGAGGAGCGAGCTGGAGAAGCTGGGCGACGAGCGAGGCAAGGAATGGCTGCATGCCAGATTGGACTTCCTCGATCCGGAGTCCGCTCGAAGGATTGACGCGCGCAATGTTCGAAGAACGATCCGCGCGTTGGAAGTTATCCTGGTGACGGGAAGGAAGTTCTCCGAGCAACGCAGCCACAATGGATCCGCGTATCGGCCGATCACCATCGGGCTGATACGTCCAAGGCTGGAACTGTTCGCGCGGATCGACGCACGCATCGAGGCGATGTTCGCAGCCGGCCTTCTGGATGAGGTGAAGAGCCTGCTCGAAAGAGGCTATTCACCCAGACTGCCGACCATGTCTGCCATCGGATATCGCGAATGCGTAGGAGTGCTTCAAGGGTTATGGAACCTGGAACAGGCCAAAACGGAGATGCGTCGAACTACGCGGGTATTTGTTCGCAGGCAGGCGAACTGGTTCAAAGAGACAGATCCAAACATCCGGTGGTTCTATGCGGGTGCTCCCGATATCGTGGAGAAGATTACAAGCGAAATCCTGCCGACGATGCGGAGCTTATAACGCGATTTGACTTTTGATTTTTTCGCGCATATACTCCTCGCAGCCAATCCAAGGAGGAGCCATGTTCACCGATCGTCCATGGACCGCGCACTACGATAAGGGAGTGCCGGCAACGATTGATTATCCGCCGCAGCCTCTATTCCGCTTCCTGGAAGAAGCTGCCCGCCTATACCCCGACCGCGCCTGCACGATCTTCAAGGGCGCGGTCATTTCATTCAGGGAAATGAACGAGCTCAGTGATCGGCTGGCAACAGCCCTGGCCGACATGGGCGTGAAGAAGGGTGACCGAATTGGCATCTTTATGCCGAACACCCCTCAGTTTGTGATGGCCTACTTTGGCATTCTGAAGGCCGGCGGAGTGGTGGTGGCCACCAACCCACTGTACACCCCGCCGGAGATCGCACAGCAGACCGGCGATGCAGGCATCCGGATCATGTTCGTGATGACCAACTTCTATAAGGCCATCAAGATGGCGCAACCAAGCACAAAAATACGACAACTAATCGTAACAAATTTGAAGGAGGCGCTGCCGCCCGCGCTGAGCATGCTCTTCACACTCGCGCGCGAGAAGAAAGGCGGATTTCGGATCGAAGGCAGATTGGACGAAGGCGATGTCTGGATGAAAGAGCTGCTGGCCAAGTACCCAGCATCCCAACCTCCAAAACTGGACGTCGGACCGGACGATACCGCCCTATTCCAGTATACCGGCGGCACAACCGGCAATTCAAAGGGAGCCGTAGCCCTGCATCGCAACGTAGCCGCCAATACGCTGCAAATCAAGGCGTGGTTCGTCAACATGGTGCCCGGCGAGGAAACGATGCTGATGGCCATCCCGCTATTCCACGTATATGGCATGGTTGCCGGCATGATGCATGCAATCTCCATCGGCGCGACCATGGTCATGATTCCAAACGCGCGGGACATTGACGACGTTTTGGACAACATCAAGAGATACCATCCCACCAATTTTCCGGGCGTTCCCACCCTGTACAACGCGATCAATAACCACCCTGATGTGCTATCGGGAAAGGTCAGCCTGCGATCCATCAAAGCCTGCATATCGGGGTCCGCGCCACTGCTGCGCGAGACCAAGGAAAGATTCGAGGCATTAAGCTGCGGAAAGGTATTCGAGGGTTACGGCCTATCCGAGGCGCCCACTGCAACCCACTGCAATCCACTGTTGGGTCTCAATAAGATCGGTTCCATTGGCATGCCCTTCCCCGATGTGGATTGCAAGGTCATCAGTCTGGACGACGGAGAGGCCGAGATGGCCCCGGGGGAAATCGGCGAGCTTGTCATCCGCGGGCCGCAGGTCATGCAGGGATATCACAATATGCCCACCGAGACAGCCAATGCCCTGCGCACAATGGCAGACGGCAAGGCCTGGCTGTTCACGGGCGATATTGCCCGCATGGACGAGGACGGCTACTTCTACATCGTCGACCGAAAGAAAGAAATGATCAAACCTGGCGGATTCCAAGTCTGGCCTCGAGAAGTGGAGGAGGCCATCGCGGCTTACCCGAAGGTTTTGGAGGTGGGCGTGGCGAGCATTCCCGATCCCTATCGCGGAGAGACCATAAAAGCCTGGATCGTGCTCAAGCCAGGGCAGACAGCCACGTCGGATGAGATCAAGGCCTTTTGCAAGGAACGTCTGGCCCCGTACAAGATCCCGAGCCATTACGAGTTCCGCTCCGAACTGCCAAAAACCACTGTCGGAAAGATCCTGCGCCGGGAACTGGTCAGACAAAGTTCAGAGAAAGAGGGCGCCAAGACCTGAGACGAAGGCCTGGAGAAAGTCAGGCGGCGGGACTGCTCGTCCACGCACAGGAACAGAAGATGATTAATAGTGAAAGAGGCCTCCAAGATCTTGGAGGCCTCCTGTTGCTTCACGACGTGCTGAGTGAAATTTACAGACTATACGGTCGCAGGCTCGGGTGCAGGCTGCGGCGTGCCACTCTTCTTGGGGAATGGAGGCGGGAAGATCGCTTCAAATTCGTCGCGCGTGATCGTTTCAGCTTCGAGGAGTTTCTTGGCGACGGCGTCCAGTTGGTCCCGGTATTGGGTCAGCAGCTTCTTCGCGAGAGAATAAGCCTGCTCCACGATCTTGCGGACTTCCTGATCGATGGTTTCGGCTACGGCTTCAGAATAATCGCGTTGTTCCGAAATCTCGCGACCGAGGAAGATCAATTCCTCCTTCTGCCCATACTGCAGGGGTCCGAGTTCACTGCTCATGCCCAGGCGTGTCACCATGGTCCGCGCCATGCGAGTGACCTGCTCGATGTCGTTCGAGGCGCCCGGAGGTAATGTCATCGAAGACCAATTCCTCTGAGACGCGTCCACCCAGCGCATATGCAAGATTGGCCAATAGTTTCTTGCGTGAGTAGAGCAGCCGATCCTCATCCGGGCGGAACCAGGTTACTCCGCCTGCCTGCGCGCGCCCGACGATGGAAACCTTCTGCACCGGGTCGGCCTCGGGAATGGCGTTGGCGACGACGGCATGGCCCGCCTCATGGTAGGCAATAATTCGTTTCTCTTCGTCCGAGATCAGGCGCGACTTCCGTTCAGGGCCCATGACCACACGCTCGATGGCCTCCTCGAGCTCCGGCTGGCCAATTGATTTCTTATTGCGGCGGGCTGCCAGTATCGCCCCTTCGTTTACAAGGTTTTCAAGGTCTGCGCCGACAAAGCCAGGTGTGCCTCGTAGCCAGAGACCCAAGGTCAACCACTGGATCCAACGGCTTGCCTTTGACATGCACTCGCAGGATGGCTTCCCGTCCTTTGACATCGGGCCGGTCCAGGGTCACGCGGCGGTCGAAACGTCCGGGCCGCAGCAACGCCGGGTCAAGAATATCCGGGCGGTTGGTGGCAGCAATAATAATTACGTTGGTGTCTGTGTCGAACCCGTCCATCTCAACCAGCATTTGGTTGAGGGTCTGCTCCCGTTCGTCGTGGCTGCCGCCCAGGCCCGCGCCTCGCTGGCGACCGACCGCGTCAATCTCATCCACAAAAACAATGCAGGGCGAATGCCGCTTGGCCTGGTCGAACAAATCGCGCACACGGCTGGCGCCGACGCCCACGAACATCTCAACAAATTCAGAGCCGGAAATGGAAAAGAACGGTACGCCCGCTTCGCCGGAAACGGCCTTGGCCAGCAGCGTCTTTCCGGTACCGGGAGGTCCCACCAGCAGCACCCCTTTCGGAATGCGGGCGCCTAGCTGTATAAATTTCTGCGGCTCTTTAAGGAACTCCACAACTTCGGCCAATTCCTGCTTCGATTCCTCGACGCCGGCCACATCTTCAAAGGTTACCGTCGGATGCTCGCCGCTGAACATGCGGGCGCGGGATTTCCCAAAGGCCATGGCGGCATTGTTGCTGCCCTGCGCCTGGCGAAAGATAAACCACAGCACACCCGCCATAAAGATGACCGGAAGGATATACAGTAAGCTGCTCAGAATGCCAGACCATTGTGAAGGCGGTTTCACCTCAATTTCAACATTGCTTGGCGAAAGCTGTGCAGGTGTAACACCAAGGCCGGTAAGCTGATCCACCAAAGTGGCAGTGGATTCCTTGTTAGAGTCTGCTTCCTTACCCGACTTATAAATGATATGGATGCTGTTATCGCTTTGAATGATGACCCTGGCAACAGTGCCATCCTGGATGGCTTTTGCTACATCGTTGATCGTCAACGGCGGCTGCGCCGTATTATCCTGCCGGAAACCGACATACAACATCGCGCCGATGGCGACGATCAGCAGAAAGTAGATGATAAACGATTGAGTACGATTAGAATTCACGGATTCCTCCAGCAAATCTTGCGGGGAGGATTATACCAACCTAGCCGTTGTGCGGATAGCCCAAGGGAATTATTTATATGATTTTCTAATATATTGCTCATCCGGTGTGAGCAGCCCGGCAAGTAAAGAGCCCTGTTTGGACGGTGTCATCCAACCGCGGACACGAGACGCCATCGCGGTGCCGCGAAGTGCCAGTTTCCTTGTCTTTTCCCGAGGTCCGCAATATGGTAAACTACTTGGGGACAACTCATGGACACGGACCAGCCGATGAAACACATTTTGTGCATTGAAGATGAGCCGGAAATGATCGATCTGATCCGGCTCATTCTTGGAAGGCGCGGCTTCGAGGTTACGGGAGCCGCCGGTGGGAAAGCAGGCTTGCAGGCCGTTCGCGAGCAATTGCCAGATCTTGTACTGCTTGATTTGATGATGCCGGATATGGACGGTTGGGAAGTGTATCAGCAGATGAAGGCCGATGAGGCGACGCGCAATATTCCGGTCGTCGTCGTCACGGCCAAGGCGCAGAGCATCGACAAGGTGCTCGGCCTGCATATCGCAAAAGTGGACGACTACATCGCCAAGCCATTCAGTCCTCAGGAATTACTGAGTAGTGTCGAAAAGATTCTGGGGCAGAAGAACCCTGCCTCCTAAGCTGAGTTTTGAAAGCGCCCTGCGCGCAAGAGTCTTGAAAGGCTTTTTTGGCTTCGTCCCTGCGACGCAACCGCGGACGACTTTCAGGTTTGTACTCTGAAACCACGTCAGATCGCAGGAAAATGACCTCCTTCATTCTCGTTCAAAATCTGAATAAGAAAGTTGTAAAGCCGCCGCGGATAGAATATTGCGACTCCTTCAGGGGCCGCCTGCGCGGTCTGATGTTTCGCCGGCGCCTGTCCGCAGACGAGGGCCTGTTGCTCGTTAACGGCAAGGACTCGCGCCTCGACGCCTCCATCCACATGTTGTTTGTTTCGTTCAACCTGGCCGTGTTCTGGATCAACGCGAACTTGCAGGTCGTGGATAAAGTCATCGCCAAACCCTGGAGGCCCGCCTACTTCCCTGCACGAGCCGCTCGATATACGCTCGAAACCCACTCCGATCGTTTTGGCGACTATGAAATCGGAGACAAAGTCGAATTCCAGAATGCTTAGACGCCTTCTCCCGGTTCTGTTAGCCATCAGTCTGCTGCTCACCGTACGGCCCGCCTTGGCGCAATCTTCCGGGCCCGTGTACATTGTACAGTCCGGGGATACACTCTCGTCCATTGCGGCGCGCTTCAACATCAGCATCAACGATCTAATGACAGCCAACGCGCTCACCAATGCGAACCTGCTGGCGGTGGGCCAGCAGCTTGTCATCCCCGGCCTGGAAGGCGTGACAGGCACCCTGGACACCGAACTTATCGGCTTTGGCGATTCCTTTCACAGCCTGGTCCGGCGGACCCAAATCCCGGTCGACTTGTTGCGAAAACTGAACCACGTAGTCAGCCCGACAGAGTTCTACGTTGGCGCCAGCATGATCGTTCCCAAGCAGGACAATGCCGCTGACCTGACAAACCACACCAGCCTGGCGCCGGGCGAAACACTACTCGAGGCGGCAATTGAGTCCGGCACAGACCCGTGGACAATGAGCGCACTGAATGACCTGAACGGCACCTGGGACGGCCTGCCCGGCGATGTGCTCTACTCAACCGGTGCGACCGGGACATCCGCGGCAGCGCAAACTGCCAGCGGCCTTCCGTCTGCTTTCCTGGATGCCCAGATTCCCACTCTTCCGCTCAAACAGGGCGGAACGGGCGAGATCATCGTCAAGCCGGCCGCGGGAGTCACGGTCAGTGGGACGCTGGTGACATATCCACTGCATTTTTATGCGTTGGGGGATGGCCGCATGGTCGCCTTGCAGGGCATCCATGCCATGCTTGATCCAGGCGTCTATCCGCTTGAGCTGGACGCCACATTGCCGGATGGCAGCCGGCAATCGTTTGAACAATTGGTCCTGATTACATCGGGGAACTATCCGAAGGAGAAGTCTCTCGGTTTCCTCCGAGCTCATCGACCCGACAGTTACGGGCCCGGAGGACAAGGAAGTTGAATCCATGACTTCGCCCTCGACGCCCACGAGATATTGGCAGGGCCAATTCGGAATCCCGATCTATCTGCCTTCCGGCGCCCAGCCGTGCATCTACGATTGGTTCGGGACGCGCCGCTCATTTCAACGGGAGTGCCTATATTTACTTTCATTCCGGCATAGACTATGGCGTTTGCTTTGCCGAACATCCCTTCGACATCTATGCCGCGGCGCCGGGAAAAGTCATCTTCGCCGGTCCACTCATGGTGCGGGGTAACGCCACGTTCATCGATCATGGCTGGGGTGTTTACACAGCCTATTACCACCAGAAGGAAATTGACGTTGCCGTTGGGCAGCAAGTTCAGGCAGGTCAACTGATCGGACAGATTGGGGCAACCGGCCGCGTGACCGGTCCGCACCTTCACTTTGAAGTCTGGGTAAATGGCATACAAGTTGATCCGTTGGATTGGTTGAACAATACCTATCCGTGACATAAGTCAGTTGCACTTTGCGGAGCCTTGTGCTACACTACTTTCGGTTCTAAATCAGTTTGCGCTTCGAACCATCGTTTGGGGGAGTAACGTTGACGAACGCAGCCTGAGGTTCTACGTGTGCCACTCCAAGAAAGTGGCCATTCTTTAAGGAAAGTCTAGACAGAAACTCTTGACCGTCCATAGAATCGAACTTATCATTGATTGTGAAGGCCCGAACATAAAACTGGTATGCAACAAGCCGCGAGAAAATCCCGCTAGAGTGGAAAGTTCTGCGCGGCTTTCTGTGTAATTAGATATGCTTAGTTGAGAATCTTCGAAAGGAGGTGACGCCGACACCGAAAAGCATTGTCCGCTCAGGTCGTGCCACCGTCTGCAGGTTCGTCTGCCTGTGACGGGAAAAAGGTTCAACTTATATTTGGAGGAGTAAGAATGTCGAAACGCTTGCTCGTTTTGATTTCCCTGTTGGCGACCGCCAGCATGGTGCTGGCGGCCTGCGGCGCTCCCGCAACCGCCACGCAGGCTCCGGCTGCCGCTACGTCCATGCCGGCTGCCACGTCTGCCCCTGCAGCAGCAGCATTTACCTGCACAGATACAATCGGCTGCGTAACCATCGGCCCATCCGATCCGATCCATATTGCCTACGCGCTGGTCGTGTCCGGGCCGAATGAGACCCTGGGCGTCAACTCCCGCAACGGCGCCGAGATCGCCATTGATGATCTCGGCGGCAAGATCCTCAATCACACCATCAAATTCGACGGCGAAGATGAAGGCTGCGATGCTGGCCCTGGCCAGACCGCTGGCACCAAGCTCGCCGCGGATCCAACGATCGTAGCCGTGATCGGCACCTCGTGCTCCAGCGCAGGCCGGGCAGCCATACCGCTGCTCTCGAAGGCTGGGTTCGTCATCATATCACCGTCCGCTACGGCCCCCGACCTGACCGAAGCCGGCAACGCGAACAACTACCCGGGCTTCCTGCGCACCGCTCATAACGACAAGATTCAGGGCGCGGTCGCGGCTCAGTATGCCTACACCGAGGCGAAGGTTACGGTCGCCGCTACCATCAACGATGGCTCGCTCTATGCCGATGCGTTGCAGCAGGTCTTCTGCCAGAACTTCAAGACGATGGGTGGCACCTGCACCGATCAGCTCGCCATAGACCCGAACCAGACCGATATGTCCTCGGTGCTGGCTTCCATCGCGGCTCACAAGCCCCAGTTCATGTACTTCCCGATCTTCCTGCCGGCAGGTGCCCTGATCATCCAGCAGGTGCGCCAGAGCAGTGACCCGAACTTCAAGAACATCATCCTGATGGGCGCCGACGGGCTGAATCTCGCCGGACGTCACCAAGGGCGCCGGTGACTACGTCGAGGGCTTCCACATTTCGAGCCCGGTTGTCTCTGGACCCGCATATGATGCCTTCGTCGCCAAGTACAAGGCGAAATTCGGCACCGGCCCGATCAGCACCTTCAACGCCCACGCCTACGATGCCGTGAACATCGTCGCTGCCGCCATCACGAAGGTGGCCGTGGCTGATCCGGACGGCACGCTCCACATCGGCCGCCAGGCTTTGCGCGACGCGATGTACGCCACCACGAACTTCCAGGGCCTGACCGGTGTCTTGACCTGCACCCCGCCTGCCGGCAGCCCCCTCGGTAAAGGTGACTGCGGTGCAAAGGCCATTGGCGTTTATGAGTATCACAAGGGTCAATACCCGCCCACGTTGATCTGGCAACCGCCCGCTGGTTCGTAAGCGTAAGACCGCTCTTGGAGGGGCGAGGTCAACCTCGCCCCTCCGCTTGAATCTTGAATGCAGGAGGCTGAAGATGCTTCGTACTTGGCGCCAGCGAGTCACGTTCATCGATGTTGTGGTTTGGGCCATCGGTGTGGCGATCGCAGTGTTTGTCGTGGTGGGTTCCATCAAGACACTCCTGTCGGGGAAATATACCCCCACCGTCTGGCTTGACCTGTTCATCCGTGGATTGGCTCTGGGCGGCGTATATGCCTTGATCGCAATGGGCTACACACTGGTTTACGGCATCCTCAAAATGATCAACTTTGCCCACAGTGAAGTCTTTATGAGCGGCCCATTCACGGCCGTCTTCCTGGCCAACGCGCTGTCAAAATCCGGCTACATGGATCAACAGCCATTTTTGGGTATGGCGATGGTCACTGTGCTGGCGATGCTCGTCTCAATGGGTGTAGCCATACTCTTGGAGCGAATTGCTTATCGGCCTTTGCGCAATGCGCCGCGCCTGGTGCCCTTAATCACCGCCATCGGCGCCTCCTTCTTTTTGCAATACACATTTCGCGGTATGTTCGGCGGCGGTTTTCAAGCCTACCCCACCCTGCAAAGCTTGAAAGGCGCCACCAACTTCCTCGGCGTCAACGTCTCCCACTCATCTATTGTCGTGATCGCCGGGGCGTTGCTCATGGTGGTCGTTCTATACTACATCGTCCAGAGGACAAAGATCGGCAAGGCCATGCGTGCGGTCTCCGAGGACAGGGAGGCCGCCGAGCTGATGGGAATCGACGTTGATCGTGTCATCGTCTTTACCTTCGCGTTAGGCGGGGCGTCGGCCGGGTTTGCCGGAATCCTTTACGTGCTTCTCTTCCCGATCGCCTGGTTCTTCATGGGCTTCATCCCCTCTTTGAAGGCCTTTACGGCGGCCGTCCTGGGAGGCATTGGGAATGTGGCCGGCGCGTTCGTCGGCGCCATGATTCTGGGCTTGCTTGAATCGGTCGGTCCAAACTTGTTCCTCGACGGCCTGGGCATCCCAAATGCCCCGCAGTTGAAAGATGCAATCGCATTCGTTATCCTGGTGTTCATCCTGATCTTCCGCCCGTCCGGTATCCTCGGTGAGGCGATCACCGAGACGAAGGCCTAAAGGAGAGAATCATGAAGAAATCTTCCATCTGGGCCGAAGCGATCCGCAGTGGCTTGATTGGCGGAGCTGTCAGCCTCTTGATTTGCCTCGTCGGCATGACGGAGGAATTTAGCCAGAGGGAAATCATCCTTTCCGTAGTCACCATGGGCCAGATTCTTTACATTGCGCCGATTCTCGTGTTCGCCTACAACGTCGCTCGGCACCAGGCCGCCAGATCTGCCCTCGTCCCTATCCTCGGCGCAGTGTCCGGGCTTGCGAGTGGCGTGGTGCTGGCAGCCTTCGTCGGCATCGGCCAGATCATTAACATACGCCCCATGTTTCTCAATGCGTCACCGGGTCTGTATGCCATCCTCACATTCGGCCTCGGACTTGCGGGCGGGATCCCTGCATTGCTGGCGGCCGCCGCGTTGGTCGGCGCCCTCGGCGCAGCATTCATGCTCGTTCCGGTGCGCTTGCGTCAGGCGCTGCTTCAGGCGTTGATATGGATTGCCATGGCTGGCCTACTCCGGGATTTGATCATTAACATCATACTCGGCTGGGGGCAGGCAGGATCCGTTGGGGTGTTCCTCGGATCTCTTATCTCGTGGATGTTTGCCGCGTCCGGTCTGAATCTGCCAGGAGCTGCGTTCCTGCTCCTGCTGATTGGCGGACTAGCCTATTGGCGCTACACCGATCCTCAGCAAAGGCGGCAGGCCCAGGCGCGCCTGCGAAATCCAGAGCAAGCGCGCTGGCTCCGTTGGGGCTCACTCGCGGCCATCGCCTTGGTCCTGATATTCCTTCCGCAGATTCTGGGAATCTTCCTGAGCGATGTCCTGGACACCGTTGGCATGTTTATCCTGATGGGCCTTGGCCTAAACCTGGTGGTGGGGTTTGCCGGCCTGCTCGATTTGGGTTACGTGGCCTTCTTTGCAATCGGGGCCTACACGATGGGTGTGCTGACCTCGCCCGAACGCGCACTCGGGCAGCATGCCTTGACATACTGGGAGGCCTTACCGATCGCTTTGTTGGTCGCGGTGCTTTCTGGCGTGGTGCTGGGGCTGCCGGTGCTCAAGATGCGCGGTGACTACCTGGCGATCGTGACCCTGGGCTTCGGAGAGATCGTCCGGCTGCTGGTCCTTTCGGACTGGCTGCGGCCGTGGCTGGGTGGCCCGCAAGGGGTTCAGCGTATCGCCCATCCGATCATCGGCCCCTTCGACCTCGGATCGCAGCCAAGGCTCTACCTCGTGATTCTGGCGTTTATTGCCATCGCAGTTTTCATTGCAATCCGCCTCAAGGATTCCCGCCTGGGCCGCTCCTGGATGGCCTTGCGTGAGGATGAGGATGTTGCCCGGGCAATGGGCATCAACCACGTTACCACCAAGCTGTTGGCATTCGCCAGCGGCGCCTTCTTCGCCGGCCTGGGTGGAACCATCTTTGCCGCCAAGTTGGGCTCGGCCTATCCCCAGAGCTTTCAGTTCCTCGTCTCGATCAATGTGCTCTCGCTGATCATCATCGGCGGAATGGGCAGCATTCCGGGCGTCATCGTCGGCGGATTTGCCCTCGTGGGCCTGCCTGAGATCCTGCGCGAGTTCGCCGATTTTCGCTATCTCGTGTACGGCGCAGTGCTCGTGGCCATGATGCTAATCCGGCCGGAGGGCCTGATACCGGAAAAGCGCCGCGAACTTGAGCTGCACGAAGAAGAAGCGGAAGCGGCAGATGTGGAACCTCAACCGGCGCCGAAAGAGGCCGGAGGGCAGGAGATAGCGCCATGGCAGTCCTGGTATCCAAGAAAGTAACCAAGCGTTTCGGGGGGCTGCAAGCGTTGGGCCATATTGACCTTGAAGTCAAAGAGCAGAGCATTCACAGCGTCATTGGGCCGAACGGAGCAGGCAAGACCACCTTCTTCAATTGCGTCACTGGCTTCTACACACCCGAAGAAGGAGAAATCCTGCTTAACGGCAGGAATATTACCGGCCTTTCGCCGGATCGGGTCACTCGGCTGGGTATTTCCCGAACCTACCAGAATATCCGCTTGTTCAAGGAGATGACAGCGGTTGAGAACATTCTGGTGGGTATGCACCCTCATCTGAAGTCCAGTCTGATCGGCGGAATCCTGCGGGATCGCGGCACGATGAGGGAAGAGGCCGAGGCGGTCGAAGAAGCACGCCGTCTGCTCAAGTTCTGCGGTCTCCAGGGCAAGGGCGACTTAATGTCTAAAAACCTTCCCTATGGCGAGCAGCGCCGGCTGGAGATTGCCCGCGCCTTGGGTAACAAACCCAAGCTGCTGCTGCTGGACGAGCCAACCGCGGGCATGAACCCAAGTGAAACGCAGGAGATGACGAATTTCATCCACCGTCTGCGCGACGAACTGGGCATCACGATCCTGCTGATCGAGCACCAGATGCGGGTGGTGATGGGCATCTCAGAGCTGATCACCGTGCTGGATTTTGGTGAAAAGATCGCCGAAGGCACTCCAGCACAGATTCAAAAGAATCCGAAGGTGATCGAAGCCTATCTCGGACGCGGTGCAGCCAGCGGCCTCAGCGAGAAGAAGGCTAAAGCCGCGGCAGTCTAGCGGGAGGGTAAACCAATGCCGATGCTTGAAGTTGATAACATCCACTCATACTACGGCAACATCCATGCCCTGAAGGGCATCTCGTTGACCGTGGAAAAAGGCGAGATCGTGACGCTAATCGGCGGCAATGGAGCGGGAAAATCTACCACGCTGCGCACCATCACGGGCACAATAAAGCCGCGTGACGGAGCGGTCCGGCTCGAGGGCGAGGACCTGGCCCCATTCAAACCTCACGAGATCGTCTACAAGGGTGTGGCCATGGTACCCGAAGGGCGCCGCATCTTTTCCCGTCTGACGGTGACCGAAAACCTGGAAATGGGCGCCTATATCCGTACTGACAAGAACGAGTTGGCCCAGGATCAGGAACGCGTCTTCACACTCTTCCCACGGTTGAAGGAACGCCATAGCCAGGTCGCCGGCACGCTCTCCGGCGGCGAGCAACAGATGCTGGCAACGGGCCGCGCGCTGATGGCCCACCCGCGCATCCTGCTCATGGATGAACCGTCGATGGGTCTTGCGCCCGTGCTGGTGGAGGCCATCTTCGACACCATCGTGCAAATCAACAAGGAAGGCACGACGATCCTGCTCGTCGAACAGAATGCCCTGATGGCGCTCTCCGTGGCCGTACGCGGGTACGTGCTGCAAACCGGCGAAATTGTGCTTCAGGACACCGCCGCCAAACTGAACAAGAACGCAATGGTGCAGAAGGCCTATCTGGGCATGGAGTAAGCGTACTGAAGCATCCCACCAAGCGCAGAGGTACAATTGTGGCCTCTGCGCTTTTTTTACAGGCTGCCCCTCGCAGGAGTCCAGATGTTGATCCTGACCGCTGAAGATGTCCGCAAAGCACTCCCGATGCGGGATGCCATCGAGGCCATGAAGCGCGCCTATGCGGCCCTGTCCGATGGACGGGCCGAGGTGCCGCTCAGGTCTCGCCTCTCCGTCCCGCCACACGAAGCGCTGACGCTGCTCATGCCGGCTTTCGTCCAAAGTCCGGATAGCGAAGCGTTGGCTGTGAAAATCGTCTCGCTCTTCCCACAAAATCCTACAAGGGGACTGGCCTATATCCAGGCCGCCGTGCTGGTGCTCGAGCCGGACACCGGACGCACTCTGGCGATGCTGGAAGGCAGTTCACTTACAGCGATTCGGACCGGCGCAGCCGGCGGCGCGGCGATCGATGTGCTGGCTCGCAAAGAGAGCAAGATTGTTGCCATATTCGGCGCGGGAGTTCAGGGCCGAACCCAACTCGAAGCCGCCTGCACTGTGCGGAAGATCGAGACTGCGTGGGTATATGATTCGGAGCCAGCCAGGGCGACCGCCTTCGTCGCTGAGTTGTCCGGGAAGGCTCCCTACCCCACTGACCTGCGCATCGCTGCGAATCCCAGACAGGCTGCGGGCGCCGCGGACATCATTTGCAGTGCAACCACTTCGCTCACGCCGGTCTACTCCGACGCCGATTTGAAACCGGGTGTACACATCACGGCGGTCGGCTCATACACCCCTGAGATGCAGGAGACCCCGGCCGAGACGGTCAAGCGGGCGCGAGTGGTTGTTGATTCACGCACAGCCTCACTGGCGGAAAGCGGCGATCTGCTGCAGCCGATCCGCGCCGGCATGTTTGCGGAAGATCACATTCATGCCGATCTTGGCGAGGTTATTCTTGGCAGGAAAACCGGCCGCCAATCCGCGGAAGAAATTACCTACTTCAAATCGGTTGGGGTGGCCGTTCAGGACGTCGTGGCCGCACAACTGGCGGTCGACAATGCCCGCAAGATGAGCCTTGGGCGCGAAGTTGAATTCTGAAAATCCGGGGATCGATCGGGGCTGGAATTTCTCGGTGGGGCCGATCATACCCAGCAAACAGAGGAAATCACATGCAACAGATCAAGACTGCAGATGTCGTCGTCATTGGCGCCGGGGTCATGGGAGCCAGCGTGGCTTACCACCTCGCGTCGCGGGGTGTTAAGAACGTCGTGATCCTTGAAAAAGAGGAATTTGTCGGGCAGGGCGCGACGGGTCGCTGCGCAGGCGGAGTACGCTATCAATTTGGAACGGAGATAAATGTCCGGCTCTCCATCGATAGCCTGCGCATGCTTGAAGGCTTCAAGGACGAAACCGGCCAGGATATTAATTATCGCAAGTGCGGCTATCTTTTCGTATTGACGGATGAGACGGACGTTGCCACATTCAAACACAGCGTGGCAATCCAGAATGGGCTGGGAATCGACACCCAATGGCTGACGGGCGACGAGGTCCGCAAACGTCTGCCGCTGATGTGCTTTGAGGATGCCCTGGCCGGAACGTACAATCGACAGGATGGACTGGTTGATCCGAACAGCGTCGTGAGCGGATACGTCAGCGCGGGGCAACGAAAGGGTGTGCAACTTTTAACGAGCACTGAGGTAACCGGTATTCGCGTCGGCGGAGGAAAGGTCCAGAGTGTGCAGACGGCCCAGGGCTCCATTGAGACGCATATGGTTGTCAATGCGGCCGGTCCATGGTCCGCCCCGGTCGGACGGATGGCTGGCGTCGATATCCCGGTGGAACCGCTTCGAAGACAGATTTTCACGACCACGCCGCTGCCTGAAGTTCCCGCAGATTTCCCATTTGTTCTGGACTTTGCAAAGTCTCTTTACTTCCACCGCGAGGGAGAGGGATTGCTGATAGGCATGAGCAATCAGGAGGAGAAGGCCGGGTTCGACCAGGAGGTCGATGAGGAGTTCGAGCTGGTGAACGTTGAGGAAGCTATCAAGAGAATGCCGCTGGTTGAGAAGGCGGGCAGGGCTTCTCACTGGGCCGGGTTGTATGAGACGACTCCGGACGCACACCCAATATACGGACGTACACCTGTGGATGGGTTTCTTGTGGTGACTGGATTCTCGGGGCATGGATTCATGCACGGACCCATCTCAGGCAAGCTGATGGCCGAGCTGATCTTGGACGGCAAATTCCTGACGGTGGATGTTTCCAAACTGGATTTGGCTCGCTTCCAGGAAGGGCGTCTAATTCAGGAATATCATGTAGTTTAGCTTCCCGAACCAATACGGGCGACAGAATTCTGCCTCTCCCGGGCGTGTCCGCCCCGCGAAGAACATATTTGGGGATTGATTGATTCCCGGCCGGGCTACCGGACCTTAGTGGATTCGCTCCGCCTTTGTCGGCTGGACGGTCCCGTTTCCGGTATCAGGTCGCTTTCATGAATGATAGCTCAATCAAGAGTAGAATATGGTCTAATCGCCTGAGGAGAGGCACAAAATGAAGAAATTCCCTTTGCTCGGCGTTGTTGTGGTCACGGGCCTGATCCTATCTGCCTGCGGGATGGGCGCCGCATCATATACGTGCAGCGACCGTCTGGGCTGCATCGCAGTCGCAGCGAACGCGGCAATCAAAATAGGGGCTGAACTGACGCTTACCACGGCAGACAGTCCGTATGGAATAGACGCTCTGCGGGGGGTCGAGATTGCCATCTCAGACAAGGCCACCTTGCTGGGCCGCCAGATAGAGTTGGTCAAGGCCGACGATCTTTGCAGTGAACAGGGAGGATCAGATTCGGCGACGCAACTGGCTGCCAATCCTCAAATTGTAGGCATCATAGGTCCGACGTGTTCGGGCGCGGCGGTCATGGCCAGCCGAATTCTCTCCGGCGTAGGGATGGTGCTGATCTCACCTTCCAGCACAGCGCCGTCACTGACCGATCCAGCCACACATGAAGCCGGTTTCCTGCGCACAATTTACAATGATAAGGCGCAGGGACAGGCGGTGGCTCAATTTGCCTTCAATGTGCTGGGTGCGCAGCGGATGGTTACAATCCAGGACGGCTCTGCCTATTCGGACCAACTCCAGGCGGCTGCCTGCGCTACGCTTGAGCAATTGGGCGGGCAGTGCGTGAAGCAGATCCAGATCACGGCTGACCAGGACGTCACGCCGGTTTTGCAGGATGTCGCGCTTCTGAATCCCGATGTATTGTTTTATCCCATTTATGCTGTCGATGGCGCTGCCGTCACGAAGGCCGCCGCGCAGGCCGGCCTCTCCAAAACGATATTGATAAGTTCAGACGGACTCTTGAGTACGGATTTCATCAAGCAGACCGACCCCGCCTCGGAGGGTATGTATCTATCCGGGCCGGCCGAAGTGAAGGAATCTGGAACATTCCTGGATAAATACAAGAGCCGTTACGGTGAAGCTCCCATCGCAAGCTATCATCTGCAGGCCTATGACGCGGCCATGATGCTCTTTGCCGGGATCGAGAAGGTTGCTGTAAACAGCGGTGGAACACTCTATGTCCCGCGGCAGGCCCTACGGGATGCTCTCTACGGCACACACGGCATGCAGGGCCTGAGCGGCGTGCTCAACTGTTCCGCCAGCGGCGATTGCGCCGCACCCAATATAGAGATTTTCCAGGTCGTGAATCACGACTTCAAAGGTATCTACCCATAAGTCCGCGCCCGCCTGCCCCGCGTTCTCAACCCATACGGGTAACTGCTTGCCTGTCACCACTAGCTGATCACTGAAAATTCACCATGCCTTCTGCGGAGATCATCACCATCGGCACCGAGATTCTGCTCGGTGAAATTGTGGATACCAACACGCGCCATATCGCACTTACACTGCGCAACCTGGGCGTGGACATTTATCGCACCACTACCATCGGAGACAACGTCGAACGCATCGCATCCGCAATTCGGGAAGCCATGCAGCGAGCGGAGATCGTGATCACGACGGGCGGCCTCGGTCCGACCGTGGATGATCCCACGCGCGAGGCTGTCGCCAGGTCGGCCGGACTCGGCACCGAGTTTCGCGAAGATCTGTGGCTTCAAGTGGTGGAAACGATCTCACGCTATGGCCGGAAGCCCGCTGAGAACCAGAGACGTCAGGCCGTGGTTCCACAGGGCGCCATCAGCATCCGGAATCCTGTCGGCACCGCGCCAGCTTTTATCGTCGAAACCGAACGCAGCACGGTCATTTCCCTGCCCGGTGTTCCCAACGAAATGGATCACATCCTGCACGAGTCCGTCGTGCCCTATTTGCTAAAACGTTACGATCTTCGCCACATCATCAAGGTGCGAGTGCTTCATTGCTCCGGACTGGGCGAAGGCCTGATAGACGAGAAGATTGGCGACCTGGAAAGGCTGGGGAATCCGACGGTGGGGCTGGCGGCACATACGGGCGTGGTGGACGTACGCATCACAGCCAAGGCCGGCGGCGAGAGCGAGGCCGACCACCTGATTGCGGAGATCGAAAGCGACATCCGGGCGCGGCTTGGAAATGCCGTATTCGGCGTGGATGATGATCGACTGGAAACAGTTGCACTTGAAGCCGTCGCCAAACGCGGCTGGAAGCTGGTTGCAGTCGAACTGGGACTCGAGGGCATGCTCGGGCACAAGTTGCCGAATACGACGATTTTATCGAATGAAAATCCTCCGGATCTGCTGGAGGCGGTACGCCGCGCCCAGATTGAATCAAAAGCCGATGTGGCCCTCGGCGTTCAAGCCTATCCCGACGAGCGTTCGGCTGAGATGGTAATGATCACACCCCGCGGCGAAAAGACACATCGCATCACTTATGGCGGGCCGCCCAGCAGCCTGCCCCGCTGGGCCATGAATCTTGCGCTAAACTGGCTCCGCACCACGATCGAGGAATTCCCGTGAGGCGGTCAGGACCTCGAAAACATGCAACCTGGGTAATCCTGGCTTTGGCACTTAATGCCATCGGTGTGCTCGCCTTATTGGCGGTGCTGATCGTCTATTTCTCGCGTCAACCCGCCCAGGCTGCGGCTCCTCCAACGATCTCACACTACGTCCGCCCCACGCTCACTCCGGCCCCGACATCGTTTTACCTCCCCACCGTTACGCCTAACCCGCGCGCCACGGAAATCGAAGACTACTCAACGCCAACGCCTTTCGTCTTTGCCTACGGGCCGGCGCCTGCGGTGATCGGTTATTCCGTGTTGGGCCGCCCTATTGATGTTTACATTTTCGGGCAGGGCGAAACCGATTATCTAATCGTTGCGGGAATCCACGGCGGTTACGAGGGCAACACGGTGGACCTGGCGAATCAGCTGATCGTATACATCAGTGAGCATCCGGATATTGTTCCAAGCGGTTCGACGCTATACATTATCCGCGATATGAATCCGGACGCGGAAGCGCGTGGACGCAATGCCGATGCGCGCGTCAATGCCAACGGTGTGGACCTGAACCGAAACTTCCCAACCAGAAACTGGACCCCCAATTGGGATCACAGTAACTGTTGGAATGACCGGCCTACTAGCGGCGGCGCATACGGGGGTTCGGAGCCCGAAACCAGGACCGTGATGAATTTCATTCTGCCTCGTCATATTCAAGCCATGATCAGTTATCACTCAGCCGCTTTGGGCGTCTTTCCGGGCGGCACACCGTGGCAGAAGGCCTCGATGGACCTGGCAAGCCAATTGAGCCGGGTAACGGGCTATGCGTACCCGCCGATCGATACCGGCTGCGTCTATACCGGTACGCTGGCAGATTGGGCCGTGGAGAACGGCGTTGGCGCGGCCGTGGACATGGAATTGAGCACCCACCAGGATTCTGACTTCAACAGGAATCTCCGCGCATTGAAGGTGTTGCTGAATTTCGCCGAATAGCTGACGCGGTCGCTAGCGTGAGGAGACTTCATGAAAACCGTAGATATTCTATTCATCAATGCACACGTCCTGACTATGGACGAACAGATGAATCAATATAGGAGCGGCGCAGTCGCCGTAGCCGGAGACAGCCTGGTTGCGGTGGGGCCGGAAGCCGATGTCACAAAGGAATATCAGGGGAAGGCGACAATCGACTGCAGCGGCAAAGTGCTCATGCCGGGTCTCGTGAACGCCCATACGCATGTTCCCATGACTCTGCTACGGGGCCTGGCCGACGACCTGCGCCTGGACGTATGGCTGATGGGCTACATGATGCCCGTAGAGCGTGAATACGTGTCACCAGAATTCGTCCGCTTGGGCACCTCGCTAGCTTGCGCGGAATTAATCCAAAGCGGCGTAACCACGTTCAACGACATGTACTATTTTGAGGAAGATGTTGCCAGAGCAGCATCTGCTGCCGGGATGCGCGCGGTGTGTGGGCAGACCGTGATGAAGTATCCTGCGCCGGATGCAGAGGCCTATGAAGATTTGTTCGCGATGGCACGCGAATTCATCAAACGTTGGAAGGATCATCCGTTGATCGTTCCTGCCATCGCGCCGCACGCGCCGTACACCTGCACCGCGGAAATTCTTCGGGCCTCAGCCGAACTCGCCAAGGAATTCGATGTCCCGCTGCACACCCACATAGCAGAAACCGCCTTTGAAGTGGACAATATGCGCAACGAGCAGGGCATGCCGGTGGTACCGTACGTGAAGAAGCAAGGGTTGCTGGAAGCCAAAGTCATTGCCGCGCACTGCGTCCATATAGATACAGGCGAGATGCGCACACTGTTGCATGCGGGCGCCGGAGTCTCGCACAACCCCTCGTCAAACCTTAAGCTTGCCTCCGGCTTCGCACCGGTCATGAAGATGCTCGAAGCAGGCTTGAATGTGGGAATCGGCACCGATGGCCCGGCATCCAACAACGATCTCGACATGTTCGAAGAAGTACGGTTGGCTGCCTTTGTTGCCAAGGCAGTGACCAATGATCCCACCTCGCTGCCGGCCTCCACGGCGCTGACGATGGCCACCCGCCTGGGTGCACAGGCGCTGCATCTCGGACGCCTAACGGGGTCGCTGACCCCGGGACGTCGCGCGGATCTTATCCTCATCGACCTTTCGCCGCTGCATAACTCGCCCTCGTACCGGCGCGCACCCGATAACACCTACGCTCAAATTGTCTACGCGTCCAAGTCAACGGATGTCACCGACGTAATGGTTAACGGTCAATGGCTGATGCGCGAGCGCCGGTTGCTGACGGTCCAGCAGGATGAACTGCTCGCGCAGGCGGCCGACATCGCGCGCAAGATAGACGCATTCCTGATCGAACGCGAACAATCGGTCCTGTCAAAACTGATCGCGCTAGGCGGCTCTATGGAGCAGGAATCCTTCGAGGTCCAGGTCAAAGTCAGGATCGCCGACGAGGGCTCAATCGTGCAGAGATTGAAGCAGCCAGGCATCCAGATTGTCCGGTATCGGCATTACAGCCAGCATGACAATTACTTTGTCTTCGACGATGCATCCCAGGGACGCCTTCGCTATCGCGAAGACGATTTCCTTGATCCCGCCGGCAAAGTCACGACGACGCGTTCCCGCCTGACCCTGCTCGGACAAAAACGGGAAGATGAGCTCGAGCACGATGTTCTGCTCTCGCGCAGCCGGTTCTTTGCGCCGGCAACGCAGAGTTTGCGCTTCTACCGCGAATACTTCAGGCCGCGCGATGAAACGCCGATCACCAAAGACCGCGAACGTTGGCTGGTTAAGTTCAAGGACACGGAGTTCTTCGTGAACGTGGATGAAATGCTCGAACCCGCACTGGGTCACTACGTTGAAATCAAATCGCGTACCTGGAGTCGCAACGATGCCGAGCATAAGGCCGCTTTGGCCCACCAGCTGCTGGCCGCGCTTGGTCTCGCCAACGGTGAGACAGTCACAAAGGACTACATCGAAGTGGTACAGATGAATCAGTAACCCCTGGAAGATGCGACATGCGCTCCAAATAACCCGGCAGGCATCTGAGCATGATTGCCCGTATTCTGGCGATTCTATTGATTGCGCTCATCGTAATCACCGGGCCGGCGTCGCTGGTCCTTTTCAATTTGGAGCGGCAGGCTTTCAATGCCGCGACATACGAACAGGCGCTCGTCAGCAAAAATTTCTATGAACACTTGCCCGCCTTGCTCGCTGATGTGCTCAAGAAAAATATCAGCAACAGCGCGCCGCCCATTGTTCAAAGAATGAGTGTCGAACAATGGCGAGTCCTGCTAACGGACTTGTTGCCGCCCCAACAGCTCGAAGCCATGACCCAGGACGCTCTGAATCAGATATTTGCCTTTCTCAACGGTCGGACCGAGGTCCCTCGAATCTCGCTGGTTGAGGTAAAGAGGAGTCTTGGCGGCCCTGCCGGGTTGGCAGCGGTGTTGACGATCATCCAGGCCCAGCCCGCCTGCACTCTCGAACAGCTCGCAAGAGTCATCACCTCCCTCGGACAAGACCTGTGCAACCCACCGCCGGGGATTCTTGATCTTGCCCGCCCGGTAATCGAGGACCAACTTCGGCTCGCAGCTTTGGCCATCCCCGACGAGGTGCCATTGATCCCGGAGACCGCCTCCGGCTATGCGCAGTTCAACGTCAGGGGTCTGCTAGTCATCCGGCTCATCATGCGGCTAAGCCCGTTGGTTCCCCTCTTCCTTCTGCTCTGCATCACGCTGCTGGTAGTCCGAACATTCAAGAGTTGGCTTACCTGGTGGGGCTGGCCGCTGCTGCTTGCAGGGCTGGTTGGCGCGCTGGCCGGCTTTAGTGGCGCTCCCCTGTTTCGTATGCTCGTAGAGCATCGGCTGACCACGCGATTTCCCATCGCAATCCCGGCGGATGCAGCCGTTGCCATTGGAGGCGTCCTCGATCAAGTGCTGCGGGAAATGCTTGGGCCGGCCGCCTGGGAGGGTCTAGGTCTCGCCGTCGTTGGATTGGCAATGATCCTCGTGTCGGCCTGCCTGAGTGCGCGTGGAAAAAGAGGATCAGGCTTTCCGAGGAGGTCACGCGGATTCTCTAAAGCGCAGCGCGTGCCGATCGGTCTAAGGGCACAGATTCCTTAGATGCTGTTCGAACGTCTCTGCAAAGGCGTGATAGCCCGAGCCGTCGCAGCGGGCGCTGAAATAATAATATGGCGTCTGTGCAGGCAAGGCCACAGCCTGCAGCGCGTTCAAGCCCGGGCTGTCAATCGGCGTGGGCGGCAATCCAGAATTGAGGTAGGTGTTGTAGGCCGAAGGAAATTGCAGATCGTTGAGGCTGAGTGGATTCGTCCACCAGGTCTGATTCACCGGATCGTAGCCAAGGGCATACTGCACGGTTGGATCTGCCTCCAATCGCATGCCAATTTTGAGCCGGTTGAGATAGACCGATGCAACCACTGGTGCCTCCTCCTCATGCATCGCTTCACGTTGAACAATGGAGGCCAGGGTAACGGCCTGGTAAACGCTCAATCCCTGGCGGGAAAACCCTTCACGCAAATCCGGACTTAGATGCTGGGAGAAATTGCGCAACAAGGCTTCGAGCAATTGCCCGGTGGTCGCTGAACGTGGCAGGATGTACGAGTCAGGATAGAAGAAGCCCTCACTGGAGGGCCCGCCGGACAGGAAATCGAAATCGCTCCGCGCCTGCGATGCCGCCGCCAAAAATTCCTCCGGTGTAATGTTCAGCCCGGAGGTTGGAAGCGACGCTACGATTTCTTCCATCCTCCACCCCGGAAGGATCACAAACGTTACCTCGGACGGCGTGGCATCCTGCATCCTGCGGGCGATGTCCACCATCGACATTGCGGCGCTGAGCTTGTAATCGCCAGCCTGAACGGTTGTGTCAAGGCCGGTGTAAACAAGATAGTCGCGCAGCATGGCCGCATCGCCGATCAAGCCCGCCTTTTGAAGCCGGCTCGCGACCGAAGGCAGCGACTCGCCCTGTGCGACCTGGAAAGACTGTTCAGCCGCAGCCGGATCAAGCGGTCTGGTCAGAAGCCCGTCGTCCCAAAGAAGTCTGCCGGCGTATTCGACGACCTGCATGGGTGACAGGCCGGCTGCAGGCGGACCATAGGAGCGCGCCGCCAGGGCTGGAATACCGATGAAGGCAACCGCTATTAGGGCGAGCACGGCGATGAGCAGCAGACCTATGCGACGCATATTGAAGACTACCGTTCGCCTTCCCGATGGGCTTCGAGATACGACTGCAGGATCATCGTGGCAGCGAATTCATCCAAATGACCGCCCCGTTTTTTGCGTGTGACACCCGCGACAATGCGGGACGACCGCGCATCCTGGGTGCTGAAGGATTCATCCCACATGACAATCGGAGTTTCAGTCTGGGCTTTCAGACGGTCCGCAAATCGTGCTGCGCGCCGGCCGGCACGGTTTGGCAAACCCTCTTCGTCAAACGATTGTCCCACGACGATCAGGTCGGCTTTGTGATCACCGGCGAGCGCTGCAATCCGTGCGGCATCGATAATACGTGAAACGTGCTCAATAACGGTGAGCGGACCTGCAATCGTACCTGTGGGATCTGACAGAGCCAAGCCGATGCGTTTTTCCCCATGATCAACCGCGAGCACCCTCATGCGCCCGCCGCCTGCCCTGCTCGAGCCTCGGAAGGCCGCGGGAAACCAAAGAAAAGATGCTCCGGCCTGCCGGCCCGATCGTGAAAGCCGGGCGCTATCATTGTGAGATGAACGAAATTCGGAATGGGATTAGCGGCAGCCACGGCCACCACGGGGGACTCATGGCAATCGAGGGGCTATTTGCAAGGGGAAGCCGGGATCTCAACACTTGCGCGGCTACCCGCGGCGAGAGTCCTCGGACCAACGCATTCGCGCCCAGTAGATCTAGCTCATGATGCAGCGTTCGCTGCACCTGCAACTCAAAATGTGAGTCACCGGATCCATCCAGGACCGGGAGGTTTGTCAGATTGAAACTCAAAGTATCCGCAGCCACAACGAAGCCGGGCGGGATGGAAGCATTCAACGTCGTCTCCGCAAGTTGATTCAAGTCATCGGCCTTTACGTATTGCTCGCTAAACACAACTTTCATGGTAAGTTGTATGAGACTGCCGGCTTGCCCCGCAGGCGGATCATACGATTCCTCCAATACCTGCCCCATGCTCAACGTATTCGCCAACAATAGATCGCGCGGGCCGATCGAGGCGCCGACGCCCTTTTGGGCCTGCGCCGTTAGCAGGCCTATCAGGACATCATGCACGCGCTTGCGGTCGTCTGCGGAAGGCACCGTGGCAATGCGGTCGGAGCCTCCGGTCGTGGGTTGGGGGTTTGTCACAGAGGCGGAAAGGCCAACGCTTCCGTCAATGGCCTGGATTGAATTGGCCGGCAAATTGCTAGTGGCGCCAGGCTCGACGGCCTCGATGGGCACCTCGACGATGGCGTTTACATTGCCTGCCAGGTGAGTATCATTCAGCGTCACAAAACGCGCGGCTGTCGGGCTGAGGCTATAGACCACCGTCCCGGCCGGGATCGACAGGTCAGATTCCGTGACATTCTTGAACCGAGCGATACCGCGCGCCTTGTTTTGAGGAATGGATCCTTGTGAAGTCACCTGAGCCGATTGTGTACCGCTGACAGTCACGGTCGTCTCTTGCGCCGGCACGCTGCCCGTAATGACAACGGAGTGGATACTTGTGCCGGCGGTGACAGGCAGCGACACGCTTTGTTTTGTCGATATGGGCTCGATTTTGATATTGGCCCGCGGGACAAAGAGAGCGGCAATTGTTAGGACCGCCAGAACGCCGATCCCGAAAAAAACAACCCGCGCCACGGGGCCTGATCTCCATTGCGCTTCTTTGACCTTGACGGTATCGCCGAGCGCACGCAAGCCGGGTCGCAGCCCTTCCGACCTTCGAAGCCGATCGGCCCTCGGAGGCCTTCTGGCAGGCCAGGGGTTCCGTTGTGCGGCTATGGTTGATTCAAAGACCGGGATCCCGAATCCCTCCGCGTCACGCCGGATGTCGCCGCGGCGCGTCACCACTCCCATATCCGCTCCGAGATAGGTTGCATGCTGCTGGAGGATTCGCAAATCCACGGCGCGCAGCGATACTTTCTCAAATTTGGGCCAGACCAGCAAAATGCGAGGCGACTTGGCCCACGACATCCGGTCGCGCACCGAGATCAAATCATCATGAGATTCTATGGTGATGATCTGTGCTTTCATGCACGATGATTATAACCTCCTGCGGCGTGAGGCCCTTCTTCCCCAGGATAGAGGCACTCCTAATCGAACGTTCGGCAGAAAAAGGCGGATGCGGTCGGTCTTTAGAGGGCCGGCTCACATCCGCTTCTTAAGGCTTTGTACCGGGCCCCGTATCCGTTCGATTTTCCTGAGTGGTTTTCTCCCGCCTGCCCCGGCACGCTCGACAATCTGTCGGAAACGGGCTATTGCATGAGGAGCAATACAACTGTATCCTGATTGACGGTTGTTACGGTAATGGAAAGTACGCTGGAATTTTTCGAAAATAGCATAATGCCACCCTGCGAGCCCCCCTGTGCGCCAAATTGCGAGGTCCAGCCAAGAGCGGTCAGTTTGTCTTTGTAGAACGTTTCCACGTCGGTCTCGGTGATGCCCGTTGCCTTGAAGCTATAGGTACTGCTGTTGAACTGCTGTCCGGCTGTGGCTTGAGGCATGATCGGAATGTCGTTCCACGTGCTGACCGGCGCGCCGGTCGGATTGAGATATTGACTGACATCGGGAATGCCTGAGGGAATGGCAGAGGCAACCGCCTCGGCTGTTGAAGCAAGGTTCTGAGCACCGGAAAGGGGGTTCGAGATCAAACCGCAAGCAAGGCTCGCGGCAACCAGCAATGACACCAGGCTAATCTTATAAACGCTCGACATATCGCTCTCCTTTTTTAGACCGCTATCATAAAGCATTATGGCCCCGCCGGGCAAGGTGCAAATCTGGATGCGAGCCTGCAACTATTTGCTGATCACAACAATCACATGCCCCACGTCAAAGTCATACGACCGGATGAAGATCAGCAAATTTGGATAGATGAAAGTTGCATCATGTGCAGCCAGCGACCCCGATCCACCGGAGCCAGTTGACATCGGCGGCAGCGGAGGATCGCCCGCGATGCTTGCGCTACTGTAGAACGCGCTGGCCTGCTTCAGCGTCGCCGTCGCCTTGTAGCTGTAGACACCGTTGTTGAAATCCTGCGCCGCGGTGGCTTGCGGCATGATCGGAACGCCCTGCCAGTCTGCCACGGGCAGGCCGTTTGGATTTAAATACTGGGACATGTCCTGAACATTCCCGTAAAAATCCGGCAGGCCGGCAAACGTATTTGGCGTGTCAGATGCAGACGGGCTTGGCAACGTTGCCGGCGCACTCGTTCTGACGCTGGTGGCAGTCGCGGACAGCGCATTGGACGCCTCCATCGTCGGAGGAACTGCGGTGGTGCTCGTCGGCTTGAGGGGGCGATTTATCAGACCGCATGCCCATACCAACAGGACTGCGGAAATCCAGAGCAACCCGTGTTTCATGGCATCATTCCTCGGACCTATAAAGTTTGGCAGGCTCGCTGCCCGCCTGCCGCGCTCCCTACTTCAAATTCTCGTCGACAGCCCGGATGATTTTCGCGAGCGCCTCGGCCGGTTTCAACTCGCTCGTCAGGCTCCCCTGGGCCATGTTGGGTCGTCCGCCACCGCGGCCACCGATGGCGGCGATCATGTCGCCGGCTTTCAGGCCGCGTTTGACAATGTCTTCCGTGACCACGGAAAGGACGGTTCTTCCCGACGTCAAAACGGCGATGCCGCCGGCAGGGTATTTCTCCCTGAATTTGTCGGCAAGCCTGCGCAGGGTGTCAACATCTGAATTTGGGATGTCGACGGCCAACACTTGCACGCCTTTCACAGTCCGTACCGCAGACAGCTGATCTGCGAAAGCCGAAAGCGCTTGTTCGGTGCGGAGCGCGGACAGCTCTTTCTTCATGTCTGCAATCTCATCCTGCAAAGCTTGTACCTTCTGTGGAACATCATCAAGGCTGGTTTTCAGGATGCCGGCAGTATGTTTCAGTGCTCCGAACCTGCGAGCGATCAACTCGTAGGCACCGCGGCCGGTCACCGCCTCAATACGGCGCACGCCCGCGGCCGCCGAAGCCTCACTGACGATTAGGAACGCGCCGATATCGGACGTCCGATCCAGGTGGGTACCTCCGCACAGTTCATAAGAATATTTGTCAAGATTTTCAACCGCTGCGGTCGGATGCGCCAGGTCCGCATTTTGGTCGGGCTGCCCAATTGCCAGACCTCGCGCCTCGGCGATGGAGCCAACCGATGATCCCACGATGGTAATAGTGCGGACCGTTTCACCATACTTCTCGCCAAACAAAGCCATAGCCCCTTCCGCAATGGCATCTTCACGTGCTTTTAGCTTTGGGACAACCTCCATGTCGGCCGCAACCGCGTCGTTGACTATCCTTTCGACGCGTTCCACCTGTTCCGGCGTCATGGCTTCGGGATGATTGAAGTCGAAGCGCAGACGGTCAGGCGCGACCAGTGAGCCTGCCTGGCGTGCATGCTCTCCGAGCACTTGATGGAGTGCAGCATGCAGGAGGTGAGTCGCTGTGTGGTTGCGCATGATGTCATGGCGACGGGCGACATCCGCCTCGGCAATAGCCTGGTCCCCGACTTGAGGTTTGCCTGAGATCACCTCCCCGATGTGTACTATTACCCCCGGGGACGGCTTGCGGACATCCGTGATCTCGATCTCCCAGGAAGCGTCCACCGAACGGATATAGCCTTCATCGGAGACCTGGCCGCCAGAACTCGATGTAAAATCCCGTCCTGGGAAGAATCGCCTCAACCTGCTCGCCGAATGAAGCAGATTTGACCGAGGCCCCGTTCACAATCAAGGCCAGCACCTCTCCCTCGACCCGCGTTCGTGTATACGGGTCGTATTCAACTCCATGCTCGTCAAGCCTTCCCTTCCTTTGCAGTTCCCTGAAGACACCGGCAAAGAACTCTGCATCTTCGCCGCCCATTTTGCCCATGGCTTTGCCGCCCCCCGAGGCTATGCGGTGCTCGTCCATGGCGGTGCGAAAGCCGGCTTCGTCAATGTCCCGATCCTGTTCACGAGCGATGTCGCGCGCGATCTCAAACGGCAAGCCAAATGTCGCATACAGGTCGAAGGCGCGGCGACCGTCCAGAACGCGTTTGTCGGGGTCGCGCAGGTCATTTAGGAGATTCTGCAATTGCGCAGTCCCCGCTTCCACCGTTCGGGCAAATCGGATTTCTTCCCGGGTCAAATTGTCAAGAATTGCGCCGCGGCTTTTCTCCAATTCCGGATAGAAGCCCCCGTACGTGGCAACAACTGCCTCGGCGATCCTCGCCAGGAATGGCTCCCGCAGACCGATCTTGGTGCCAAAGCGGGCCGCGCGCCGGATAATCATGCGGCAGACGTAGTTGCGCCCCGTATTTCCGGGCACTACACCATCCGCGATCAGGAACGCTGCCGAGCGCGCGTGATCCGCCACCACCCGGTATGGGGTGAAATCGGACAGCATTTCTTTTTCGGAATGTCCGGTGAGCGATCGCAGCACATCCAACGATTTCGTGAACAGATCGGTCTTGTAGTTCGAATCGACGCCTTGCAGGATGGAAACCAGCCGCTCGAAGCCCATGCCGGTGTCCACATGCGTCGCAGGCAGCGGCTCGAGCTCATCCGGCCCCAGCCGGTTGTACTGCATGAAGACCAGATTCCATAGTTCAACGAACCGATCGGAATCCAGTGTTTCTTTGGTCACCGGCCCCCCCTCGGGATGGAGGTCGAAGTGAATTTCGGAGCACGGCCCACAAGGACCCGTATCGGCCATTTCCCAGAAGTTGTCCTTTCGGCCCGAGTAGAAGAGGTGACCGGCAACAAAACCAGGTTGTTGAAGCCAGTTGGCAGCCGCTTCTTCATCTTTGGGGATATCGCCTTTGTCGTCCTTAAAGACCGTGGCATATAAATGTTCTTTGGGCAGACCCCAGACGCCTGTGAGCAATTGCCAGGCCCAGGCGATGGCCTCTTTTTTGTAATAGTCACCGAACGACCAGTTGCCGAGCATCTCGAAAAAAGTATGGTGGGTGCCGTCACGCCCGACCTGGTCGAGATCATTATGCTTGCCCGCCACACGCAGGCACTTCTGCGAGTCAACCGCACGCGTGTACGGACGCTTATCCCTGCCCAGGAAAACGTCTTTGAATTGCACCATGCCTGAATTCGTGAAGAGCAGGGTTGCGTCGCCGCCGGGAACAAGCGAAGAGGAGGGCACGGCCGTATGTCCATGCTCAACAAAGAAGTCTATGAAGGTCTGGCGGATTTCCGCGCCGGTGAGGGTTTTCATGAGGGCTCCGAAGGATGAGGGTTTGGGAATTATACCAAGTGAGGTGACCGACTCGGACTGCGCGGGCTGCGCGAGTCTAATCAATTACTAATCACGACAGGTTGAAGAGAGAACCAACCTGCGCTGGGAACTGGAAGCTCTCGGCTCTCAGGGCAGAAAGGGACAGCGCGGGAACAGCATCTGCACGCCCGAAAAGTGAACATGGCTGGGTTTGCGCCCAACCATGTTCACTTTTCGACATTTTCAAAAATGGGGAGTAGATTACCGGATCACTGCCCAGCCTCTTCCTTTCCCACAGCGATCTGCACACCGACCGAATTAAAACCCGAGTCAACGTAAAGGACTTCGCCGGTGATATGTGCCGAGAGGTCAGACGCCAAAAACACGGCCGCATTACCCACATCTTCGATATCCACGTTTTCGCGCAGCGGCGAGACCTCCGCGAAATGCTTGTACATATCGCGGAATCCGGCGACGCCCGCTGCAGAGAGCGTGCGGATCGGCCCGGCTGAAATGGCGTTGACACGGATCTTTTCCGGTCCCAGGTCGTAGGCGAGATAGCGGGTGCTGGATTCGAGGGCGGCTTTTGCGACGCCCATCACGTTGTAGTTCGGCGCCACCTTCACAGACCCATAATAGGTCATGCAGATCAGGGATCCGCCGGACTGCATCATCGGGCGAAAGGCCCCAGCCAGGGCAACGAAGGAGAATACACTGATGTCCAATGCAGTGCGGAAGCCCTCACGACTGGTCTGATAATACGGCTTGCTCAATTCATCGCGGCCGGCGAACGCGACGGAGTGCACCAGCACATCGATGTGCCCGAAATCTTTGCGGGCTTTATCGGCGATGGATTCGATGTGATCATCCTTGGTAACGTCGCATTCTTCGACCCATTTGCAGTTGATCTTCTCAGCTAACGGTTTGACCCGCCGTTCCAGAGCCTCGCCCGCATAGCTGATCCCGATCTTTGCACCTTCCCGGTGCATGGCCTGCGTGATGCCCCAGGCAATCGATCTTTCATTGGCCAGGCCAAATATCAATGCAGTCTTGCCTTCGAGTAAACCCATGATTCCTCCTAGAGACAGGGATTAGAGTACAGGGAGTGGAGAGTGGAGGATAGAGACCAGAGAGTCCCAACTAATCTCTACTCTCTAATCCCATCATCCAACATCCAGCCTTTCACCAAATACCGCCACGGTTTTGATTTCCACGGTTCCGGCACACTATTTAAACCCACACGCGGTCCTTTCGTCACGAGTGCAGTGGAAACCCGCATGCCTTCTTCTATCCAAAGCTCTGAGCGGGCATCTGTGAGGTCAAGTCCGTTGTCACGCTTGGAGATGCCCATCGCTTGTGTCAGTTTGCCCGGGCCAAACGTGTCCCGCCCATGCCGACGGCGGGACATGAGCTCGACACCCTCAATGGGCTGAATGGCTCGGATCAAGACTGCTGCAGGATACCCTTCACGTTGGGTGACGACATTCAGCATCCAATGATTGCCGTAAGTGAAGTAAACGTAGGCGTGCCCTGGCGGGCCATACATCACCTGCGTACGGGGCGTACGCCCGGCCTTGGCGTGACAACCGAGATCCTTTTCACCGATGTACGCTTCCGCTTCGGTGATGATGCCAACCAGCTTGTGACTGCCAACCACGCGAACCAATCTTGCGCCGATCAGCGATCGAGCCACGGTTAGCGTTGGACGATCGTAAAAGCTCCGAGGTAGCGGCGTCACTCTGCGAACCAATTCGCCTGATTGTTGGGACTGATATCCCAAAGCTTAAAGTTCGCACGCAATACACGCCGCGCATTGCCTGCCGCGCACGGAACGCTGATCATCTGAATTTTGCGTCACGTTGAAGTGTCAAACGGAGCCCATCCTGAAGCTTAATGGAAGGACGGAAGTTGAGTTTCTCACGGGCAAGTGTGAGATCTGCGGCCATGCGAGAGACCCCACCGGAGGTCTGCGAGTGATAAATCAGCTCCGGCGCGCCGCCCGTCGCCTCCACGGCAAGTTTCGCAAGATCACGGACGGTCGTCTCGATCCCCGAACCGACATTGATGACCAGGCCGTTAACATTGGGCGCAGTGGACGCCGCAACCATGGCGCTTATCGCATCGTCCACAAACACGTAATCGCGGGTCTGGTTCCCGTCGCCGTGTATGACCAGCGTGCCGCTGCGCAGAGCCTGCCGCAGGAAATATGGCACGACGGGCGGGTGAGACGCCGGCAGGTGCTGACCGGGGCCATAGGCATTGAAGATTCTCAAGCTGACAGTCTCGATACCCCACAGGCTTCCAATCGTGCGGACATAGAATTCAGCCGCAAGCTTTGACACCGCGTAAGGAGAACGCGGGTTGGGGGTTGCTGATTCCTGGAGGGGTTGTTCGCCAAGATCCCCGTAGACGGCGCCTGACGATGTCAATACTACGCGTCGCACGCCAACGTCGCGCATCGCCTCCATCAATGCCACCGTTCCGCCGACATTCACCAAATTGTAATCACGCGGGTAGAGTATCGATTCCGGCACGGACACGCGTGCGGCGAGGTGATAAACCACATCCACCTCCTGCAGGAGAGTCCATAGCTTGGGCCGATCACTTACATCTCCGCGGGTGAAATGGATATCCGGAGCCAGCGCCTGGGGATCCCCCGTCGAAAGGTCGTCGAGGCCGCGAACTTGGTGGCCTTCACGCGCAAGCCGATTCGCCAGCGACGAGCCAAGGAAGCCGGCTGCGCCGGTGATTAGGAAGTTCATGGCAGAAGGATTATAAACTACATCAGCAGCCGGCCCATCAATCTCCGCTTGACGACTTCAACCAGGGCCAGATAGATTCCGGTTGCTGCGGCCAGGAAAGCAAAATAGGTTGTAGGGAGCGCCACGAAGCCCAGCCAGGCGGCGGCCGGTGAAAAGGGCAAAAGGATGCCCACGGCAACAATCGCCAGCACGGTGAAGGTCAGCGGGCCGCTTGGGCGGCTCTTGAAAGGATTTCCCTGCGTACGGATGATGAACAGCACCAGCGTTTGCGTTGCAAGCGATTCGACAAACCAACCTGTATGAAACAGGTTTTCGGGCGCGTGAAAGAGGCGCAGCATCACAAAGAAAGTGAGAAAGTCGAAGATTGAGCTGAGTGGTCCGATGACCAGCATGAACTGCCGGATAAATGAAATGTTCCATCTGCGCGGTTTGTGAATGAACGTAGCATCGACATTATCGGTCGGAATGGTGATTTGGGAGAAATCATATAGAAAGTTATTCAGCAGGATTTGCGTGGGCAACATCGGCAGGAACGGCAGGATCAGGAAGGCGCCCGCCATGCTGAACATGTTGCCGAAATTCGAACTGGTCCCCATCAACAAGTACTTCATCACGTTTCCGAAAGCTTTTCGGCCTTCCAGGATTCCCGAGTGCAGCACGCCCAGGCCCGGCTGCATGAGAATAATATCTGCGGCCTCCTTGGCAACGTCCACGGCGTTCGAAACTGAGATGCCCACGTCGGCAGTGTGCAGGGACGGAGCATCGTTGATGCCATCGCCGATGTAACCCACCACATGGCTGCGTTGCTTGAGCGCAAGAATAATGCGATTCTTTTGAGCCGGGGAAACCCTGGCAAACACATCGGCGGTCTCGACGATCTGCGCAAGAGCGGTATCGCCGATACGTGCTATCTCATCGCCAAGTACAATGTGATCGACACTCAGGCCAACTTCCTGGCAAATGTGCCGCGCCACCGCCTCATTATCCCCCGTGATGATCTTGACCGATACGCCATCATTCTTAAGGGATTCGATGGCCTGTTTTGCATCTGGAAGCGGCGGATCGACAAAAGTGATATATCCTGCAAGGGTTAGTTCTTTTTCGTCCGGTACGCGGTAGGCGCTCTGCGGAGCCACGTTGCGATAAGCGACAGCCAGCACCCGCAAACCTTGCGAAGACAGGTCGTTATAGGTCGCCTCGGCCTTCGCCTTCGCCTGCGCATTGAGCTCACCGACAGCGCCGCCCGATTCAATGGAGACGCACAAAGGCACGATGCTTTCGGGCGCCCCTTTGGTGATGAGCAGCCGCTTACCATCATCTCCGACGACAATGGAAACGCGACGTCTCTCAAAGTCAAATGGAATCTCGTCCAGCTTCTGATATTTGTGAGCGTCAGGGTGGTCATAGGCAAGAATCGCCATGTCGAGGGGGTTCGCATTCTGGCGCTGAATTAGGGCTGCGTTAAGTGCATGTTTCACACCGGATTCGTGCAGGCTATTGATATATGCCAGCAGGAAAACACGATCGGACGGGTTGCCCAGCGGATCGATATGGGCTTCCACCGCCATTTCCCCGCTCGTGATGGTGCCGGTTTTGTCGCTGCACAGCACATCCATGCTGCCGAAATTCTGAATTGCGGATAGGTTCTTGACGATGACCTGTTGCCGCGACATCCTCAATGCACCTTCTCCGAGCGTCACGGTCGTGATCATCGGCAGGAATTCTGGCGTGAGGCCGACCGCCAGCGCGACCGCAAATAGCAGAGACTCAAACGCATCCTTCCGAAAGGCCACGCTGACCACCACTACGAACATGATCAGCAGGAACACGGTCTGCAGGATGAAGAAACCAAATCGTCTCGTGCCGCGCTCGAATTCGGTTTCAGGGGGGCGCGTCGCCAGGCGCGCGGCAATGTCCCCAAACTGGGTCAGCTTGCCCGTGGCCATCACGAGGGCAGTGGCGGAACCGCTGACCACCGAGGTGCCCAGATAAACCATGTTGAGAGAAGCCTCGTCTGCGTGGGCGTCCTTCTCGACCGGCAAGGATTCACCCGTGAGGGCAGCCTGGTTGACATGCAGATCGTGGGATTCGATTAAGCGCGCGTCCGCCGGAACAAGATCCCCCGCGATCAATTGGATGACGTCGCCAACGACGATATCCCGTCGCGGAACCTCCGCGGCGGCCCCGTCGCGGACCGCAGTCGCCGTGGGCGCCACCTGGTTCTGCAACTTGCGGGCGGCATTTTGGGACCGCATCGTTTGTGCGAAATCAAGCGTGGCGCTCAAAAGGACGATGATGATGATGACCGAGGCATTGACCGCATCTCCAAGGATCCACGTGACAACTGCGGCCAGAAGAAGAATGATTGCCAAAGGGTTCGCAAAGAAGGAAAGGAAGCGCAGGATTACTGAGGCCTGTTTCTGGGTGGCGGGCTCGTTGAATCCATACTGTTTCAGCCGGGCACGGGCATCGTCGCTGCTCAGGCCGTTCGAATTGCTATGAAGTTTTGCAAAGAGCGCAGGGAGATCGTCTTGAGTGTCCATGCTGATCCACCAATCGCTGTGGCTGTTCCGAAACCCTGAAAGTACACAGGGCTGACAGGACCTAAAACCATCCAGTAGAAACGCTGAACAGATAAGTCGTCATGGGCATCAGGTGATGCCGGGCGAGGCCGCGGCCACACCCGGTACGTCCGGCAGGATGCGGCGCCACTCCAGGGTCGTTAGGGCCGCCGCCAGAAGCTGGCCGTTCGAGAGCACGGCGAGAAGTTCGTCTTCAACCTGCACGAAGCGCTCGACCATGCTGTGGGCCCAGGGGACCTTAAGTCCGGTCGAGGCCAAAACCCACGTATGTCCGCCATCATTGGTGGTCTCGATGCGTCCATTGGTGTCCACGCTTTCGGCGGGACCGAGGACGATGTGCTGCGGATCGAGCGGGTCTGCCCAGACTGCACGGCAATAACAATCGTAGAGGAGCGCCCATGTTTTGCCCCCGTCATTGGAACGATAGAAGCCACCGCCGGTTGGAGCCATGACAAGATCAGGCGACCATGAATGGACGGAAATCGAGTGTACATCGGGATAGATGAGGGGTTCAGGCGGCCCCTCCAAGTCAGGTTGACCATCGCTGCCTTCCACCAACTTCCAGCTCTCGCCGCTATCATCCGAGCGGAGGACCCCGCCGACCTCGACCGCCGCGTAGGCCCGCGCACCATGAAAGGCAAACCCCCGCACGCAGCCCGCTTCTGGCGAGTAGGGTAGAGACCAATTGTGCTCGTCGCGAAGCTGTGCCACCTCGGGGCACATCCGCCACGACTCGCCACCGTTGTGTGAAACAAAGATGCCGGCCGGTTCCGTTCCGGCGAACTCGAGATCCGATACGTCGGGATGGTACGCCAGCCAACGAACGTGAGGGGAACGTAGTCCGGCCCCCGGCTCCCGCCAAGTCACCCCACCGTCATCGGAGCGAAGCACTCCCTCGGTTGTCCCAGCCAGGATCACCCCCTCCCGGGCAATCACACTTGTGACTCGATAATCGGTCAGGCCGCGACCTACAACGCGCCAGTCAGCGCCTGTATGCTTACAGGTAACGAGGCCATGCTCAGTCGCCAGCAGCAGGCTATTCATCGCAATCTGCTTCCATGAATCATTAACGGATTGGCAGCAGCATTTTAACACCGAAACCCGCCGTCATTGCGGCGGGTACCTTGAACCACTTGTCAGCGTGCAGGCATTACCTTCTGCGTCTCGGTGCGAGACCATTCCTCCCGTAGCTCTTCGGCGTGGGAGCCGGGCGCGTCTGAGGCCGGCCCCGGCCCCTCACGTCGCGCTCCATCCGCGGCGGCGGAGGTACCTTGTAGTCAAAATCGGCGAGCGTGGTGCGTGTGAGCGGCTTGCCCATGATCCTTTCAAGCGTGCGGACCATGTCGGTGTCTTCAGGTGTCACCAGCGTGAAGGCATCGCCGGTGCGCTCAGCCCGGCCGGTGCGCCCAATGCGGTGGATATAAGCGTCGGCGGTATCCGGCATGTCGAAATTGATGACATGCGAGATACTCTCGACATCCAGACCCCGAGCGGCGATATCGGTCGCAACCATGATTTGATGGTGGCCGCTCCGGAAACCCTTCAGAGCAGACTGGCGTTGGCCCTGGGTGCGGTCACTGTGGAGACTCGTCACTTTGTGCCCTGCCCGCTCAATTTGATTCGTCAGCTTCTGGGCGCGGTATTTCGTGCGCGTAAAAATCAATACAGATTCTGTCTCTGTCTGCTTTAGCAGCCGCAGTAGCAGCGCCGACTTTAAATGGGCTGGCACCGGATACAGCGCATGCGACACCGTGTACGCTGGGCGGCTAAGGCCCATGGCAATCCGTTGCGGATTCTTGAGCGCATGGGCAGCCAATTGCTCCACCTCGAGCGGAAATGTTGCCGAGAACATCATTGTCTGTCGATGAATAGGAACGGCCTTGATAATCCGTTGTATGTCCGGGAGGAAACCCATGTCGAACATGCGATCGGCCTCGTCGAGCACCAGGATTTCGATGCGCTCGAGCCTGGCGAGACGCTGGCTTACCAGATCCAGCAGGCGGCCGGGGCAGGCAACCAGGATCTCGGCGCCTTCCCGCAAGGCCTTGATCTGGGGCCCGGATCCCACTCCCCCGTAGATCGTCGCGCTGCGCAACTTTGTCCCCGCCGCCAGGGCGCGGATTACCTCGTGGATCTGCTCTGCAAGCTCGCGAGTCGGCGTCACGATAAGGGCACGCTGAACGCCACGCGGTCCATCAAGCAATTTGTTCAAGATTGGCAGCACAAAGGCAGCCGTCTTGCCGGTGCCCGTCTGCGCCGTTCCGATGAGGTCGCGGCCGCGCAGGGCAGCCGGAATGGCGGCTTCCTGAATGGGCGTCGCTGTTTCATAGCCAGCGCGCCGGATACCCGCCATTAAGCGGGAATCCAAATTAAAATGTTCGAAGTTCACAATCTTTCCTTTTCTTCAGAAGTCAATCGTAGTTGGGGGATCGAGCAGGGCCCTTTGGCCGGATACCCTTACTCATAAAGAGAACAGCGGCAGACTGCTGACATTGATTAGTCGATTATTTGAGTTGATTATACCCGAGTTATGGCGCAACCTTCGCCAGAAAATCCATCTGATGCGCAATGTAGACCAGCTTCCCTTTGTCGATCTGAGCATGCCGTGTTTTTAGCCACCCGGCAAATGCCTTGCCATCCAGTTGGGGATTGCCTGTCAGGGATTCTTCGAAGAAATGCAGGATGAAATGCAGGAAATACGCCTCGTCGGCCGGATAGCGGCCGTCAACCGCATGGACCACCCAGTCGGATGCTCCGGCGGCCAGAGTTTGCGCGCCCGCCCGCCGCAAATGGCCAAACAGGTGCCGTCCCGCACGGCTGTCGCCGCCGGTCGGGCGAGAGTCCATGGAATCGTGGTATAGCCGCTCAATTTGTCCATCCAGAGCAGCGTCAATGGCAGGCTCGAAGCTTGTCACCCCGTCAAAGTTGATGGTCAGCCAGGCAAGATCGCTCGTGAGAGAGAGCAGGCCAGCCATGCTCTCGGGCATCGGAAGAAGATCAAGAAAGGCATGCGCGATGAGCAGGTCGGCCGGCGCCGGTTTGCCGCGGATGAAATCGAAGACATCCGCGCGCTCCAAAACCACGCGGACATCCCGTGTCGCATCAAACAGGCGGAGCTCGTGCGAGCCACTGGTTTCAGTGCTCAAGCCGCTTTGCCGCGCCCATTTTGGGATCCACTCCGCGGCGAAGCCGATATTCTCGTCCATTGCATCCACGTGGAGATATTCTGCTCGAGCAATGACATTCCACGACAGCAGCCGCGCCAGCATGTTGCCCATTCCCGCACCGACTTCGATAATGCGCATCGGTCCGTGCCGCAGGTTTCTTCTAAGTGCCTCGAGGACGTGCCGATTGAGGGCGCGATCATCCACCGTTTGTTTGGCGAGCAAATAACGCGGGAAGGAGTAGCGCATTATCTTAGCCGGAGTTTCCAGAGGCAAGGAAAGACATGGGAAGCCTTTCCGGAAGCAGCAACATCCGGGCGTCGATCGCAGACTTCCGAAAGCTCCGCATACGACCCATCACACCAGGATGTGCGCCAGGAGAATCCGCAGGCCGATTCCGATCAGGACAACTCCACCGATGATCTCAGCCGGCTTGCCAAACTGGCTGCCAAGCCCCTGACCGACGCGCAAACCTACGAGGGACAGGATGCCCGTCATCACGCCAATGAATATGGCGGGATACCAGACAAATATGCCAAGCAAACCAAGACTCAGGCCCACTGCAAGCGCATCTATGCTGACCGCAACCGACAGCAAAACCAGCGTCCAGCCGCGCGAAGGATCCTCCGATTGCCTTGCGTGGCCGCGCAAGGCGGAATTGATCATCCGGACGCCGACGAAACCCAGCAAGCCAAAGGCGAGCCAATGATCGTAGTTGCGGATCAAGGGTTCCATCGTTGCACCTGCCAGCCACCCCAGGACCGGCATAATGAATTGAAACAGTCCAAAATGGAAAGCCAGTCGGAACGCCGGGCGAGGTCCCCGCGTTTCGTTGAGAGCGCCGGCTGCCAGACAGACCGCAAACGCGTCCGTGGCCATGCCCACGGCGATCAGGAAAAGTTCTGGAAGGGGCATCTCTGGAATAATTGTACAGCACGCGGGGAGGGTTATGGCGGAGCTGGCGTAGGAGTGGTCTTCAGCGGCTTCTCCAGGCGCGAAATTCTCTCAGGATGGAGCCGCCCAGGAATTCACGCACGATGGAATTTTCTGGAATTACGCCGGCGTCGATTGGGAGGAACCATTCGATGAAGGCCAGTAGTCGTTTGGCTTCAATGAATTCGGGCACGCCGTACGGCACCTGTCGCAGGAGCGGTTCAACCAACGGCTTCAACGCTGAAAGCTCATAGACCAGTGCGGAGTTGAACATCACGTCCGCTTTCTCCTGGTAAGGGAAGACATGTTTCTTTTCGCCGCGCCGCACCGACTCCCAACGTGAGATCGTGTCCTTGGCCGCATACCCGCGCTCCCGGGCGTCGCGCACAATCCGGCGCAACAGGCGGGTGTCGGTGGTGGAGACGCGATTGTGGCGATCAAGGTTGAGCTGCGTCAGGGCGGACACGTAGACTTTGAATGCGCGCCCGCCAAGAGTGGGTGGAAGGAGGCGGGGATCCAGACCGTGTATCCCCTCCATGATGATCGGCTGGTTATGCCGCAGCTGGACATGTTCGCCGGGTTCCGGCCTGCCAGATTCAAAGTTATAACGCGGCAGTTGCACCCTGTTGCCGGCGAGCAATTGCTGCAGGTGCTCTGCGAGCAGGGACAAATTGAGCGCTTCGAGGGCCTCGAAGTCAGGCTGGCCATCTTCGCCCAGCGGTGTCTCCTCGCGGGCAACGAAGTAATTATCGAGTTCGAGCGGGTAAGGCGATATGCCCAAGGTCAGCAGTTGAATCGTGAGGCGGCGTGAAAACGTGGTCTTGCCGGAGGAGGTGGGGCCGGCAATGAGCACAATCCTGTGAGCCTTCGAAGCCACCTGCCGTGCGATGTCGGCGATATTTTGTTCGTGCAAAGCCTCGGATACAAGCACCACCTCATGCACCCGCCCTCCGTGAATCGCATCGTTCAAGGCGCCGACATTATCGATGCCCAGGTGTTCGAGCCAATCGCCGTACTGGCGAAAAGCCGTCAGCAATTGCGGATAAGGGGTGATAGGTTCGAGCTGGGTTGGAGAATGCCGTCGCGGAAAGCGCAGGGTGAAGCCCCCATTCACCAGGAATAGGTCAAACCATCGTAGGTAGCCCGTGGATGGCACCATGTAACCATGGTGGTAATCCATGCGATCTCCCAGGCGATACAGCGTTAGGTAATCCTTCCTGCGGTAGGCCAGCAGATGGACTTTGTCTGCATAGCCCATCGTATGAAAATAGGCGATGGCTTCCTTGAGCGGTATTTCCTTTTTCTCGAAAGGCAAATCCCTCTCGATCAAATCCTGCATATGCGATTTGAGCGCAAGCAGTTCGTCCTGCAACAAGGGTCCGCGTCCGTTGACCTCGCAATAGTATCCCCCAAACGAAATGGAATGATCAATTCTCAGTTTCGCCGATGGAAATAGATCGGCGAACGCCATCTGGAGCAGGAAGTTAAGTGAACGCCGGTAGATAAGGGCGCCATCCGAATCGGACATGGTAACGGGCCGCACGTTCGCATCCATCTGGATGGGATACGTCAGCTCCCGCAATTCGCCGTCGACGTCCGCCGCGACAACGGGCGCGGAAAAGTCGAGCGTCTCCAGGAAATGGCCCACCGAAGCGTTCCGCGGCCCGGACAAAACACGCCCGTCAGGGAGATGAATCTCCACATCCGGGCGCGGGGCTACCAGCCGTATTTCAGATTTTGCTTCCATGGACTGTCAAACCGAGCGCTCATTGTATCACCATCAAAATTTGGCGCGGGAGTGTCAAATACTTCGAAACGTCTGCAACAGTTTTTCGGGGTTGTGTGAAAACTCGTTCAGGGGAATGTCGCCGTGCGTGAGCGCCATAAGGGTCTGAGTCAGGAATTGATTGACCGGCGTTGGGACCCCAAACTTTTGGCCTGCTCGGACAACCGCTCCATTCAGGAAATCCACCTCCGAATCGCCGCGGCCTGAGTGCAGGTCAATATGAAAGGAGGGCATCTTGCCGCCGCGCCCGCTGCCGGCAGCACGCGCCAGCAAGGGCCTAGACAACCACCACGGCATTTGGGCTGCGAATGCCAGAGCGCGAACCGGTGTGCCGGGCAGGTCTACCACCGGGATGCCCTGCGCCTTCATAACCGACAGGCACTCGCGCAGCATTTCAATTTCAACCCTATATAGACCGGGGTTGGCAAATACTTGCGCGGCCGTCATGTCGAGGATCGCTGAAGTCGGATTGGCGATCAGGTTGGTCAGCATCTTGGACCATTTCATCGCAGCAGCGTTTGCGTAGCTGCTTGGGTTTAATAGTGCCGCATCCGCGGCTGCGATCAACTTGTCTGAAAGCGGATGAGTGGAGGCCACTCCGATGCCGCGCAGTCTTTCCAAAACAATGTCACCCGGTCCGCGGCGCCCGATGGCGCTGGTCACGGTGGCGGGAATGACTTTGCCGGCCCCCAGCAGGTTCGCGATGAGGGGTTCATTGTCCACGCCATTGGATAGACAGAGTATTGGCGGGAGCTTGTCGGCCAGGGGTTGCATGCCTCTGAGCGCAGCGGCCGTGTCGAAGGCTTTCAGGGCAAAAAGCGCAACGTCGAACGGGCCATACCGCAGGGCCTCTTCCAGCGAAGCCGCGACCACAAAGGACGAAGGGCCGAGCAACTCAGCATACGGGTTCTTCCTTCTCTTGTCCACCGTCAGATCGAGACGCAGGCCGCGATTCCGCAGATCTGAAACGACCGCAGGCTGTTCCAGAAATACGAGTTGTTCGCCGGCCAGCGCCAGCGATCCCCCAACATAAGTGCCAAGGGCGCCCGCGCCAAACGACAGTATCTTCAAGTTTGCCATGCGTTGACTTTATGCCGGCGATTCAAGTCGCAGCATTCGCCACTGATGACGGGATGGAACGTAACGGAACGCGGCGAAGCCCGTATTCTCGAAGCGGAAACTCGGTCCCGTAAAATTCGATTGGACCGGTATGCCCAGTACCGCGTACATGGTCTTATTGAGCAAGCCCCCGTGGCTGACGATCAGGTACTTGCCCGGCGGACGCCTAAGCAGTTGATGCATGGCGGTGCCGGCCCGCAGGAATAGCTCCCAATCCCCTTCTCCGCTTTCAGCAAAGGGGTCATACGGAGTCCGGTGTTCAGGTTCAGGGAATCGTTGCAGCGCTTCCTGCCGTGTCAGACCCGCAATTTCACCGGCATTGCGTTCCATCCAGATTGGATCCACGGAAACCGGAGCCCCCACTAGTGCGGCAATTATCTCCGCGGTTTCCCTGGCGCGCGCCAGGGGGCTTGTGATCACCACGTCGAACTTCATTTTCTCCCGCCGCCAGCGCTCGCCCAATGCCTTCGCCTGAGCACGCCCGGCGGCAGTCAGGGGATATTCGGCCTGCCCCTGAAAGCGTTCCTCAGCATTGCCCACCGACTCGCCATGACGCAAGAAGACGAAATCGTAGGATTTCGTCTCAGCCACTCTTATCTCGATTCTTGACCAGATACACCGGCCGCCGTTTTACCTCCTGGAAGATATAACCCACGTATACGCCGATGAATCCCAGCAAGATCATGATGATGCCGCTGGCAATAAGCAGGACGGCCATAAGTGAACTCCAGCCGGGTACGATCCTTCCATACTGTCCCTCGAGCCACAGCGCGAGTACATAGACCAACTGTGCCAGGGCCAGCACAAAGAAGACCGCGCCGGCGCTCAAGCCAATGTAAAGCGGCATGAGCGAAAACGAGAAGATGGCATCGGACGCCAGGCGGAGCATTTTTCCAAGTGAGTACTTGGATTTCCCGGCGATGCGTCTCGGCTCATGATAGGGCAGGATCACGCTGGAATAACCCATCCAGGAAATCATGCCGCGCAGGAAACGATGGTACTCGGGCATGGCCTTGAGAGCGTTTACAGCCTGCCGAGACATGACGCGAAAGTCTGCCGCACCCGGCAGGACATGCGTCCCGCTGATAACATTCAGCAAACGATAAAATCCGCCTGAGGTCCATCGTTTGAGGAGTCCAACCTGCATGGCGTCGACGCGCTGCCCCTGCACAATGTCATACCCCTGCCTTACAAGCTCCAGCATTTGTGGGATCAATTCGGGTGGATGCTGGCCGTCGGCATCCATGGTGATGACCACATCTCCGCGCGCCGCATCAATGCCCGCCGTCAAGGCGGCCTGGTGACCAAAGTTGCGGCTCAGGTTGATGACTTTCACCTTCGGATCCTGCCGGGCGAGCGCCGCCAGTATATCGGTGGAACCGTCGGCGGAACCGTCATCTACATAATAGATTGTGAAAGTATCGGGAAGAGAGTCGATTACAGAGCACAGAGCCGCATGAGTCTGCTCGACAACGCCCGCCTCATCAAAGACCGGAATCACGATATCGACAGATTGTTTGGACCTTCGGGCCACGTTGACCTCTCTGGAAGGCGATTGTACCATGAGGGCAAGTCGTCCCATTTTCGCCGGGATTTCCTCCCCCGCTTGGCGCATTGGGTCCGCAGATAGCCCCTCCAGCCCCCCGCGCGCTTACTTCTTGCCGCCCTAAAACTTGAAATCCAGGATCGCCTCGATGACCTGCTCCTGCTCCGCACCCGTCAAAACGTTGTGAAACGGCAGCCTGATGAGCTGGTCGCTCACTCGTTCCGTAACGGGACAATCGCCTTCACGCCCGCCAAAGCCGCGTCCCATATCCGACAGGTGCAAGGGAAGGTAATGAAACACGCTATAGATACCGCAGTCGTGGAGATAGGCAATCAGCCTTTGCCGCAGCTCCAGATTCGGCATCAGCAGATAGAACATGTGATATGACTGTTCGCAATGATCAGGGATCGTAGGGAGTCTGACGTCGTGCTTCGCCGCCCAGTCCTTGAGTCCGAACTCATAGGTGCTCCACAACTCTTTGCGATGACCCTGGATCTTCGTCCGCTGTTCGAGCTGGCCGTACAGATAGGCGGCCAGAATATCCGATGGCAAATAGGAAGAGCCAATATCCACCCACGTGTACTTGTCGATCTGGCCCCGAAAGAACCGCGACCGATTGGTGCCTTTCTCGCGTAGAATCTCGGCCCGCTCCACGAGTTCGGGCGTCATTGATCAATAACGCGCCGCCCTCGCCGCAACTGAAATTCTTGGTCTCATGGAAGGACTGGGCAGCCAAAGCGCCAAATGTGCCCAAATATTGGCCCTTGTACTTGCCGAACAAGCCGTGCGCGTTGTCCTCGACAATCGCAATCTGATGGTGACCGGCAATCTCTTTGATGGCACCCATCTCACAACCCACACCTGCGTAATGTACAGGGACAATCGCTTTGGTGCGCGGCGTAATTGCCGCCTCAATGCGGGTTTCGTCCAGGTCTAGGGTATCGGCGCGGACGTCCACGAAGACTGGCCTGGCCCCACGCAGGACAAAGGCATTCACCGTCGAGACAAATGTGAAGTCGGGGATCAGCACCTCGTCCCCGAGTTGGATGTTCAGCAGCATTGCGGCCATATCCAGGGCATGCGTGCAGGACGTGGTCAGCAAGGCCTTTGGCACGCCGAGGGCCTCTTCCAGCAAGGCGTGACATTTCTTCGTAAAGGGTCCGTCGCCCGAAATATGTCCGCTTTGCAGGGCTTCGGCGATATATTCAAGTTCCTTCCCCACCGGAACGGGGTTATTGAAATCAACTGGCATTTCCGCTATAGACTCCCTAGGACAATTTGGGCGGTGCGCTCGGCCATGTCGACTGTGTAGTGACGATCATTGAACAGATTGATGATTTTACTCGCTAGCTCTTGTGCAACTGGAGCACGGCCCGTGCCCATGATACCAGAGAGGCATGCATAGTGAGAACTGGCAAACAACTGCGCATCAAAAATGGCGTTCAGGGTTTTCGCCTTGTCTGGCACGCGCACATTGAAACGCCAGAGCTGAAAATCTTCGGCAAGCGTCATGTCGGCTGGTAGGAGAGCCTCGTAAACCGCGTTGACGGATTTGCGATGCGCGAGGGACTCTTTCGAGCCGGTACGCACCAATGCAGCGTATTCAGACCACGAAGGGAGATCAGAATCGGTTTCAAGCCAATTGCTATCGTGATACGAATAGGGGACGCCCCTCTCGATGTTGCGTTCATAGCTGTTCTCCAGCGCCTCCAGATCTCGAAAATCAAAGGATAAGGTCTGATGGTGATACGCAGCCCCGCCAGCCAGAAACGCAAAGCCACCGTAGCTCAGTTCGACAAATTTGGCTTCACCCGTGCTGTAAAGCGTCACGTCAGCGTTGCTGGATGGGCGCCCTTGGAGGTCTGGAATGCAAAGACAGCGATCGTCAATCAACAAGAGTTCCGGATATCGATCCTTGACCATCTTGAAGAAATCCTGCGGCGTAGATGGATTGCCGTATGCGTGCGCGTAAAGAAGCCCTCCATAGCCTGCCCCCCTGGCCCCAAGACGCTCCTCGGCCTGCTGCAAATCCATGCTCAGGCTCTTAGGCGAGATATCTGCAAACTCAAAGGGCACGTTCGCTTTGAAAAAAGTCAGGGGAACGATGGGGCAAATGTTGGCCGGCAGCAGATAGGGCCGCTTATGCACTTGACTAACCAGCAGGTCATAGAGTATGGCCGAAGCGCGCGGCGCCATCACGGTTCTCATCCGTCGACTCCAGGTTCCCTATCCTGTCGGCTCAAGGTAGCGGATTGCATCCGTGCCTTTCATGAAGAGCAAATCCAAGACGCTTACGAAGGGGTCATACGGAGGGTAGAGCTGGTCGTACTCCTCATACCCGTAGGTTTTGTATTTCAGCTCAATTCCCTCTGTCTCCAGCATGCCGGGAACCAAGTAGGCTTGAGCAGCCGGTCCGGATACATAGGTGGTTGCGCCCACCTGTCTCAGAATACCTACCAGGCGCTCAGTCTTGGCTCCCTGAGGGTGATATTCACGCGACAACCTGATGGGTGTATTGATCTTCAAATGACGGCAAACCCAGGCGATCAGGCGCGAATTCAGTTCTGAGATTGTGATGGCCGGTTCGCTGAGCAACTCGCTTAGTTGGGAAAAATAAGGTTCGAAATTTGGCGCGGTCCTGTACGATTCACGAATGCGGTTGAGGATCTTGGCCGCCCAGGGATTGGAATAATCAATCGCGGTTTGTTCGATCAATTGGCTCGTGTGCAGATACTTCACGGGGACCGTAATCCACTCTGCGCCGCGAGGGGTTTTGATCCTGTTTCTGTTACGCCAATCCCCCTTGGTGTACTGAAGGTCGTCGTGCAGGATGAAGAGATCCACCTCGCGAACAAAGTCGAAATATCCCCGCCAGGGCAGGAAATTCGACTGGATGATGCCGACCTTCATTCTTCCGCCAGATGGCCATCGCTTGAGGCGGGCACGACGCGGCTGATAAGATACGTCGTACGGCCGGCGCTGCGCTCAAATATCCGGGCCAGATATTCGCCGATAATTCCCAGGGCAAAGAGTTGAACGCCGCTAAAAATGGTGATGGCCGAGGCCAGAAAAGAGAACCCGGGGATCGAACCGGCTGTGAAATATACAACCAGGACGTAGATCAGGACAAACAATCCGATTAGTGTGAACACAAAACCCAGCATACTGGCAAAGCGCAGCGGGATGGTTGTGTAGTTGGTCATAACCAGAAGCGAAACTTTAATCAGCTTCCAGACACTGTAGTTGGACCGGCCCTGCGCCCGCGGGGCTTCCTCGATTTGGACGGAGGCGAAGCGGGTCGTGGCCCACGATAGCAGCACGTCGATCTGCACATCGGGGCTTGCAATCGAAGCAAAGGCCTGCTTCAAGTGTCCCCGAAAGGCTTTGTACGAACTGATGCCTCGGATCGCGGGTGATCCGATCAGGGATGATATCACCCGCTTTACAATCGCCGAGGATATGCTCTTCCACCACTCCTGACGGCGAATGCGCGGAACGCCGTAAACCACATCGTAGCCTTCATCCAATTTGGCGAGCAATCTCGGCAATTCAGCAGGATCATGCTGCAGGTCGTCATCCATCGTCACGATTACTTCGTAACACGCGGCCCGGATGCCGCATAATGTGGCATTCTCCTGTCCATAATTCCGCATCAAGGCTATGCCCCGAACCCACGGAAACCTCTTCGCAAGACCTTCAATAACGGACCAGCTGTCATCCGGGCTGCCATCGTTGACCAGAATCACCTCGTATGATTTCGATACAGAAGGCAGGACGCCGGACAATTGCTCGACCAACGGAGCCAGTGTCACCTCGCCGCGATAAACAGGGATAACCACCGAGCAGTTCATACCGGATGTCATTATACTCGCACGCTATGGCACAAGTTTCTATACGATCCAGTCGAAAGTTCTGGTCACGGCTTTCCTCCACGTCGCGTTCAATCTGTCGCGGTTTGCAGAATCCATCCTCGGCCGCCATCGGCTCCCTTCGCGCCAATTGAAGCGCAATTCATCCAGATCCTTCCAGAAGCCGACAGCTAACCCCGCTGCATAGGCCGCCCCCAATGCGGTGGTCTCCGCAACTTTCGGCCGGATGACCGGCACATCCAGAATGTCGGCTTGAAATTGCATCAGAAGGTCGTTGAACACCATGCCTCCATCGACTTTCAATGCGGTTAACTTGACGCCGCTATCCTTCTCCATTGCGTCCAGCACTTCGCGCGTCTGAAAGGCTGTAGCCTCGAGGCTTGCGCGCGCAATATGTCCTTTGTTAATGTAGCGCGTCAAGCCCACGATGGCGCCGCGTGCATCAGATCGCCAATAAGGAGCGAACAACCCGGAAAAGGCCGGGACAAAATAAACGCCGCCGTTATCGGGCACGCTCTTCGCCAATTCTTCTACTTCGGCCGACTGATTTATCAGACCGAGATTATCTCTTAGCCATTGGACAAGCGCGCCGGCAACCGCAATCGAACCTTCCAGAGCATAAACGGCTTTTTGATCTCCGATTTGGTAACCCAGGGTTGTCAGCAGGCCAGATTGGGATCGAACGGGTTCTTCACCAGCATTCAACAGCATGAAGCAGCCGGTCCCATAGGTATTCTTGGCCTCCCCGACGGAATAGCAGGCTTGCCCGAACAAGGCAGCCTGCTGGTCGCCTAGATCGCCGGCAATGGGTATCCCCGCCAATGGGAGTGCATCTGCCCCGCCGGTCAATGAGGAATCCTTCGGGCGCGCCGCAACGGCAGCGTAAACCTCAGAAGAGGAACAAATCTTCGGCAGCATGCGGCGAGGAATGTCGAGGATGGCGAGGATATCCGGATCCCAATCAAGTGTGTCGAGATTCATCAGAAGTGTACGGGAAGCATTTGTGACGTCGGTGGTATGCGCGCCGGCCCCGAGGTTCCAGATCAGCCAGGTATCGATGTTGCCGAAAAGCAATTCGCCCGCCTCCGCTCTCACCTGCGCGCCGGGAACGCTATCGAGGATCCATTTGATTTTCGGACCGGAGAAATAGGTTGCCAATGGCAAACCGGTTGCTGCCCTGAAACGGTCCTGTCCCCCTTGCCTGGCCAGATCATTGCAGATCGTATCGGTACGCGTGTCCTGCCAGACGATTGCATTGTAGATCGGCCTGCCTGTGGATTTCTCCCACACCACCGTCGTCTCGCGTTGATTTGTTACTCCGACGGCCGCGATCTCGCTGATCGCCAAGGACCGGCTCCCTGATGCCTTCTTCAGGGCGCCGGCCATCACGGACCTCGTATTCTCCAGTATCTCAAGCGGATCGTGCTCGACCCATCCCGGCTTGGGATAGATCTGGCGGTGTTCCCTCTGGTCTACTGCGATCACATTTCCCCCATGATCGAAAATCATGCAACGCGTGCTGGTCGTGCCCTGGTCGATTGCCGCAACGTATTGGGCCATGCAATTCGTCCTTTGTGAACCTGCATCATTTTATGACAAAATGGTGGGATCGGGATAAAGCGTGCTCTTTTATTGGAACGAGGTCGGATTAACCCTCCTGAGCCACACTATATTATCCTGGGGTTCATGCAAATGCACGGGCTGCCCACTTTGGGACCTGGTAGAAGGAGTAGAGGCCTTCTTTGGCCGGCTCAGAATTCACAGAACGTTGTTAGTATCTCTTCAGCAGCCAAAGACTGCTGTTGGCATATCCAAGAATGACTTGCCCAGTGTTGGTTGCTACCCGTCCGGCACACAATCTTTCCATGCTGAATATTTTGATGCATGCTGATTTGCACTTTAATGAATCGAGTCTTGGGCCAACGCACGAACGATCGCACGTACCAGCACGCTCTTGAAAAATAACGTTCCGGTTCAGCGGTGGCGCTGCGCCGCCCGCTGAACCGGTTGTTAGCTGATATTTTTTCGCCGCGTCGTCAGAAGCCCTCGAAGACCTCTATGCGACGATCAGGCGAGGTCGAAACGGTCAAGGTTCATGACTTTATCCCACACCCCTACAAAGTCGTTCAGGAACTTCTCCTGAGAGTCCGCACATGCGTAGACCTCCGCCAAGGCCCGGAGTTGGGAGTTCGAACCGAATATCAGGTCGACACGGGTGCCGGTCCACTTAAGCGCGCCGGTTGCGCGATCACGACCTTCGAACACCCCCTCATTTTCCGCGGTTGCCTGCCATGTTGTGCGCATGTCCAGCAGATTCACGAAGAAGTCATTAGTGAGCGTCTCTTGCCGCTTGGTGAAGACGCCGTGTTGGGACTTTCCAAAGTTAGCATTCAAGACTCGCATGCCGCCGATGAGAACCGTCATCTCAGGAGCGGTCAGCGTCAGCAGTTGCGCATGATCGACCAGCAGTTCCTCCGGCGTTACTGCATATTTCGCTTTGAGATAGTTACGGAACCCGTCTGCCTTCGGCTCGAGCACGGCGAATGACGCCACATCGGTTTGTTCCTGCGATGCATCCATGCGTCCCGGCGTGAAGGGCACCAGCACCTTGTGACCGGCATTCTTTGCAGCTTGCTCGACACCGGCGCAACCACCCAGGACGATCAAGTCGGCGAGCGAAACCTTCTTCCCGCCTGACTGCGCGCTGTTGAACTCCGTCTGGATGCCCTCCAGGGCCTTGAGCACCTTCGCCAACTGGGCAGGCTGGTTGACTTCCCAATCTTTTTGCGGCGCAAGACGAATGCGCGCTCCGTTTGCTCCACCGCGCTTGTCGGAGCCACGGAACGTAGATGCCGATGCCCAGGCAGTGGAAACCAGTTCCGAGACAGAAAGGCCGGCAGCGAGAATCTTGCCTTTTAGGGAGGCGATATCCTTTGCTGTGATCAGCTTGTGATTAACGACAGGGATGGGGTCTTGCCAGATGAGCTCTTCGGCCGGAACTTCCGGGCCAAGATAGCGTGCGCGCGGGCCCATATCGCGGTGCGTAAGCTTGAACCACGCGCGGGCAAACGCCTCTGCGAACTCATCCGGATTCTCGTAGAAGCGTCTTGCAATCTTTTCGTAAACAGGGTCGAAGCGCAAAGAGAGGTCGGTGGTCAGCATGGACGGCGCACGACGCTTTGACCGGTCGTGGGCATACGGCACCGTATCGGCACCTGCGCCATCCTTCGGTGTCCACTGATACGCCCCGGCCGGGCTCTTGGTCAGCTCCCATTCGTAGCCAAACAGGTTCGAGAAGAAGTTGTTGCTCCACTTCGTCGGCGTGGTGGTCCAGGTGACTTCCGGGCCGCCGCCAATCGTGTCATCGCCCTTGCCGCTGCCAAAACTGCTCTTCCAGCCGAGGCCCTGCTGCTCGATGCCGGCGGCCTCGGGCACAGGGCCGACAAGCGCCGGATCGCCGGCGCCATGGGTTTTGCCAAAGGTGTGTCCGCCGGCGATGAGTGCGACCGTTTCTTCGTCGTTCATGGCCATGCGGGCAAAGGTCTCGCGGATATCCATGGCGGCAGCGAGCGGGTCCGGTTTGCCGTTCGGCCCTTCCGGGTTCACATAGATCAGACCCATCTGCACAGCGGCGAGTGGATTCTCGAGTTCCCGATCTCCGCTGTAGCGCTTGTCGCCAAGCCAGGTGTCCTCGGCGCCCCAGTAGGTGTCTTCCGCGGGCTCCCAGACATCGGCACGCCCGCCGCCAAAGCCGAACGTCTTGAAGCCCATCGACTCCAGGGCGCAGTTACCGGCCAGAATCATCAGGTCGGCCCAGGAGATCTTGTTGCCGTACTTCTGCTTGACCGGCCAGAGCAGTCGGCGCGCCTTATCGAGGTTTACGTTGTCCGGCCAACTGTTGAGGGGCGCCAAGCGTTGCTGGCCGGTTCCGGCGCCGCCGCGACCGTCGCCGATGCGGTAGGTGCCCGCGCTGTGCCACGCCATGCGGATGAAGAGCGGTCCGTAGTGACCGAAGTCGGCTGGCCACCAGTCCTGTGAGTTTGTCATTAATACGTGGAGGTCCTTCTTCACGGCTTGGAGGTCAAGCTTCTTGAATTCCTCGGCGTAGTTGAACGCCTCGCCCATGGGATTGGACAAGGCGGAGTTCTGGTGGAGGACCTTGAGGTTCAATTGGTTCGGCCACCAGTCCCGGTTTGACGTGCCTCTGCCCGTTACCGGGCGCTTGCTATCTTCATTCATCTCGATTCTCCTTTCCTTTCAGAGTTGGATTTGTACAGCTAACTAGGATGCAAGCGGATCGTATAATACCTTCTGGACGGTGAGTATAGAATCTTAAAACTTTGGGCTTTATGCAGCATTAGATTAATACTTGGTTCCAATTATGCGTAACAAATCTTTATTCGTATTATAGTGCTAATGTATCAGAAGCAAAATCTATATCTTGTTCAGTTACAAATTGCCAGGATTGTGAGCTATGCATGAATACGGGTGCAGGAGAGAACGAAGGCGAATATTGTTCTAGGTAACCCACCTCGCTGGCGGCGATATAACCGGACAATTGGAGCAAGCGCCCCATGAAGCAGACGTGCTGAAGAAGTTTCCGGTGGTTGGATATTAGGGGAGGTTAAGTGACTTCCCCCAGTCGCGTGCTCCGGCAAGAAATGCCTTTCCACCCGTGGGCTTCTTTCCAGGAGCTTGTACTTCGTCAAGAACAAGAAGTCCGACCTTTGTCCCAACCGCCGGCATCCCTTCGCGCACCAAAGTCTTGCCGACAGGCGCCACTGCGCTCTCCGCGTGTGCCCTATGGACCTTGAGCGCGGCACCCCGCCATTCGAAATACGCACCAGGCCAGGGATTCAAAGCCCGGACGCGCCGAGCCAGTTCATCCGCTGGTTGCGCGAAGTCCAGCACGCCGTCCTCTTTTTTTAGCAGAGGTGCGTACGTGGCTTTGCTTTCGTCCTGTGGCTGCGGTTGCAAGTCACCTGACAGATAACGCGGCAGGGTCTCCACCAGCAAGTCCGCGCCCAGCAATGATAATTTACCAAAGAGAATCGCTGCGGAATCGTCTGGGGCAATGAGAATGGCGCGTTGCGATATGATCGCGCCGGTATCGACCCCCTTGTCCATCTTCATGATCGTGATGCCCGTCTCGGCGTCGCCCGCCAATACCGCGGCCTGAACAGGCGCAGCCCCGCGCCAGCGCGGCAGGAGCGAAGCATGAACATTGATACAGCCCTTCGGGGGAAGCGCCAGCACTTCCGGGCGCAGGATTTGGCCGAAGGCCGCGACCACTATCACGTCCGGTGCCCATTGCTGCAATTGATCCATGGCATCGGGTGCGCGAAGTTTTTCTGGTTGAATCAGCGGAAGGCCCAATTCCAGGGCCAGGGTCTTAACCGGCGGAGGTCTTAATTCGCGGCCGCGCCCTGCCTGCCGATCCGGCTGACTAATGACGCCCGCCACGTCGTATGCGCGCTCCTCCAACCCGTCCTTACTGCTGACCAGAGCTCGCAGAATTGGGACAGAGAAGTCGGGCGAACCCATGAACACAACCCGAGTCATTAAGTGCATTTTAGCACAGCCAGTACTAATGGCACTTGGTTGTTTGTTGATTTTTGTCCTGTTTGGTTGTACAATTACAAAAATCTCAGGCTGACCAAAGACCAACTCAGGAGGAACCCACCATGTCTCAAGCACCAATGTCTGCTGATGTCACGAGTGACGATAAGCTTTGGGCCGCGCTCGGATACCCGATCCCGATCATTGCTCTTATCGTGCTCTTCATGGAAGACAAAAAGAACCGTCCGTTCATCAAGTATCACGCTGTTCAATCGCTGGCCCTCTGGGTCGTATACGTTATTGTGTCCACCGTACTCGGCCTTGTTACCTTCGGGTTTGGTGCCATCTGTGTCCCGCTGCTATGGCTGATTTTCCTCTACTGGGCTTACCTGGCATACCAGGGCAAGATGTTCGAAGTCCCAGTTGTGACCAATTTCCTGAAGAATCAAGGCTGGGTGTAATTTCACTGCCTCGCAACAAAAAGGGCCTGCTTTCTTACAGCAGGCCCTTTCGTTTGGTCTGCCCGAAAACCCAACAATATTCGGGAAATTTGTCCTCTTGACTTCTCCCCTCCCACACCATACAATCAACAACGATCATCCTGCACGCAGAATGCGTGTGCAGGAACAATTCAATTGGCACAGGGAAGAGATCCCGAGCGGTAACAAGCAAAGGCGAAGGACGCCGAAGGGGCAAGTCTGGAAAACAGGCGATACCAGACGAAACTCTCAGGCAAAAGGACCCTGTTCCTTTCCTCTCTGGAAAGTCTTCCGCAAGGATCATTGCTTTGCGTGAGACACCGACGGTGCAAACGTTGAGCCGCTGGTCTCGATTGGAGATCAACGCCGGCGTAATCTCTCAGGTCAAATTACAGAGACGCATGGTTATATACCATGCGTCTCATGCTTTTAATCGCCAAAATCCTATTCAAGAGGAGACTGTAAACATGAACGCTCCCGCAAACTTGAAGTACACCAAGTCCGATGAATGGTTCGATCCTGCCAGCGGCGCCATGGGTTTGAGCGATTACGCCCAGTCGCAGCTCTCGGACATAGTATTCCTTGAGATACTCGTGGAAGCCGGCGATGACGTGGAGGCCGGGACGGCAATTGCGTCCGTCGAATCTGTGAAAGCCTCGGCCGAGATCTATGCCGCCGGCTCCGGAAAGGTTTCCGCAGTTAATAAGGCTTTATCTGAGAAACCCGAGACGCTCAACACCGATCCTTATGGCGAAGGCTGGATGATCAAGGTCGACGGCGGCACAGCCGGCGACGTAATGGATTCTGCAGCGTACGAAAAGTACTGCGCCGATCGCGCACATTAGTCTAATCGGCATGAGTCTTGTTGTCATGCAGTCCGTCGGGCATGCAGACTATCCGACCCTTGGACTAGGAGACTAGTATGACCTACATTCCCATCAGTCAAAGTGAACGCAATGCGATGCTGGAGACCATCGGCGTGAAGTCGCTGGATGATCTCTTCAAGGATGTCCCAGCAAAGCACCGCTTCCCGAAATTGAACCTGCCTCCGGCCCTCAGCGAAATGGAAGCCGCCGCCGAGCTGGACGATATCGCCGCCAGCAACGAAAACGTGCACAGCGACCTGATCTCCTTCCTCGGTGCAGGCGCATATAACCACTACATCCCGTCGGTGGTTGACCATATGCTGCGCCGCGGCGAGTTCTACACCGCCTACACTCCGTACCAGCCGGAGATTTCGCAAGGTACTCTGCAGGCAATCTTTGAGTATCAGTCCCTAATGGCGGCATTGACCGGCATGGAGGTCTCCAACGCCTCACACTACGATGGCGCTACGGCCGCGGCCGAAAGTGTGAACATGGCGGTTGCGCAATTCCGCGGCAAGCGCAAGAAAGTAGTAATTTCCCCGGCGGTTCACCCGCAATACCGCGAGGTAATCCGCACATATACACAGGGCATGGATTTGGAATTGGCCGGTGACGACGCCAAGGCCGACCTCGAGGCAGGTCCCGATACATTGTCCGCGCTGGTTGATGGCAATACTATGCTGGTCATCGTCCAGTATCCGGATTTCTTTGGGCGAGTCTACGATTACACCAAACTCATCGAAGGCGCACATGGGAAGGGCGCCATGGTCTGCGTCGTCGCCAACCCCACTGCCCTGGCATTGTTCAAGACGCCGGGCGAGATGGACGCCGATATCGTAGTCGGCGACGGCCAGCCACTCGGTATCCCGATGTGGTTCGGCGGTCCAACGCTGGGCTTCTTCACCACGAAGAAATCGTACGTTCACAAGATGGCAGGCCGCTTGGTCGGCGAGACAGTCGATTCCCACGGCCAGCGGGCCTATGTTCTCACACTGACGGCCCGCGAACAGCACATCAAACGGGAGCGGGCCACGTCCAACATTTGCACCAACCAGGGATTGCTCGCATTGGCCTCCGCCGTTTACATGTCGCTGCTCGGAAAGGGCGGCATGCGGCAGGTTGCCGAGCTGTGTTACCACAAGGCACATTACGCCGCGGGACAGCTCAGCAAGATCCAGGGCATGGGCTTGTGCTTCAGCGAGCCGTTCTTTCACGAGTTTGCGCTGTGCCTCAACCGCCCGGCCTCCGAGGTCAATGCCCATCTGTTGGAACATGGCATCCTCGGTGGTTACGATCTCGGCCAGGACTACCCCGCGCTCAAGGATCGCATGCTGATCGCGGTTACTGAGATGAACACTAAGGAAGAGATTGATGCGTTGGTTGAAGTACTGTCGGAGGTGAACCATGATTGAAACACCTGATAAGGTTTCCGCGAAGGTTGTGGAACCGACCGTCTTCGACCTGTCGTCACCGGGGCGCCCAGGCGTCTCTTTTCCCGGGCCGGATGTGCCTCGCGCCGAACTGCCCAGGTCCCTGCTGAGAAAAGACCTGCCCCTCCCCGAGCTGGCCGAGGTGGACGTGGTCCGCCATTATATGCATCTCAGCAAATTCAACTACAGCGTGGACGGCGGGTACTATCCGCTCGGTTCATGCACGATGAAGTACAACCCGAAGATCAATGAAGATACCTGTCGGCTGCCCGGATTTGTCTTTACCCATCCTCTGCAGCCGATCGAAACGGTGCAAGGTAACCTGGCGCTGATGTACCAGCTGCAGGAATGGTTGAAGGACATCAGCGGCTTCGCAGCCGTGACATTGCAGCCTGCCGCCGGAGCCCACGGCGAGTTCACCGGTGTGCTGATCATGCGCGCCTACCACAAGTCACGCGGGGACGTTAAACGCACCAAGATGCTCATCCCCGATTCGGCCCATGGAACCAACCCCGCCTCGGCCGGCATGATGGGACTTCACATCGTGCAAATTCCGTCCGATGCGGGCGGAAATGTGGACTTGAACGCCCTGAAGGCCGCCTGTGACGATACGGTGCTGGGCATGATGCTGACCAATCCCAACACGCTTGGGCTCTTTGATGAGCACATTGAGGAAGTGACAAAGATCATCCACGGATGCGGCGGCCTGATGTATGGCGACGGCGCGAACTTGAACGCGCTGCTTGGCATCGTCCGCCCGGCCGACCTCGGCTTCGATCTGATGCACTTCAATTTGCACAAGACCTTTTCGGTGCCGCACGGCGGCGGCGGCCCGGGGTGTGGGCCCGTCGGTGTATCCGCGGCCTTGCAGGACTTCCTACCGGCCCCGCTGGTCGGCATCCTCGAAGAAGGCGATGAAGAGAATCCACCCCTCTTCGGCTATATCAGGCCTGCCAAATCCATCGGTCGCATGAAGGCGTTCCACGGCCATTTTGGCGGCGGCATGGTGCGCGCTTTTACGTACATCGCCATGCACGGGCCGGACGGCTTGAAGGCCATCTCGCAATATGCCGTGCTCAACGCCAACTATCTGCTGGCGCGGCTGCGAAGCACCTACCACGTTCCCTTTGACCGAATTTGCATGCACGAGTTTGTAGCCGAAGGGCAATTCGCGGGCTCCGACGTGCGCGCCCTCGACATCGCCAAAAGATTGATGGATTACAACTTCCATCCGCCGACGAACTACTTCCCCTTGATCGTTCACGAGGCGCTGATGATCGAGCCAACCGAGACCGAGAACAAAGACACGCTCGACGCCTTTGCAGATGCGCTGATCAAGATCGCCGGCGAAGCCAAGACTCAGCCTGAGCTGCTTCACAATGCGCCCATCACCACCCAATTTGGGCGCATGGATGAGGTCAAGGCCGCGCGCGACCTGGTACTCTGCTGCTGGCTGCCTGAGGATTACGATAACAACTAGGCCGACTCAGAGCGAAAGTGCCGCTCATCGTAGCGATGAGCGGCACTTTTCATTTGTGATACACTGCCCGTGTGAAAGTTCTTACAGTCGATATAGGTACCGGCACACAGGACATCTTCCTTTACGATTCCCGCCTCGATCTGGAAAACGGATTCAAGCTCGTGCTGCCTTCGCCGACCATGATCGTGCATCGGCAAATCAGGTCGGCCACGCGCGCCCGCGCGCCTGTGCTGCTGACCGGGCATCAGATGGGCGGCGGTCCTTCTGCGTGGGCCGCTGAGGCGCACGCCCGCGCCGGACTGCCCATCTATGCCACCGAAGATGCAGCGCGCACCTTGAATGACGAGCTGGACAAGGTCAGAGCCGCCGGCATTACTATTATCTCCGACGATGAAGCCGCGGTCCCGAAGTCCAATGTCGTGCGTCTCGAACTCCGGGATTTCGACTTTGATGCGATTGCGGCAGCCCTGGCCCATTTTGGCGTTTCGCTTTTGGACCTGGATGCGGTTGCAGTTGCCGTCTTCGACCACGGCGCGGCCCCTCCCGGCGTCTCCGACCGGCAGTTCCGCTTCGACTATCTTGACCGGCGCATTCGCGCACACAACAGTCTTTCAGCGTTCGCGTATCTCGCCTCCGACACCCCAGCCACCATGAGTCGCCTGAGATCCGTGGTCGACTCGGCGCGCCCGCTGGATTGCCCGCTCGTTGTCATGGATACAGCGCCCGCGGCTGTGCTGGGGGCGACTTTCGACCCCGTCGTGGCCGGAAATTCTCGAAAGCTGATCGCCAATGTTGGCAATTTCCACACGTTGGCCTTTAGATTGGGTGAAACGGGCATCGAGGGCATCTTCGAGCATCATACTGGCGAAATCGATCTGTTAAAGCTTGAGAAGTTGCTGCGCGCCCTCGCGGACGGCTCTCTCAGGCACGAAGACGTTTTCAACGATATGGGACATGGGGCGTTGATCTACAGCCACGAGCCGCTCGAACTCGGGCGTGACGATTTCGATGTCATCGTCACCGGTCCGCGCCGCAGTCTCTTCAATCGAAAATCTCAAATCATCGATCCAAAATTGCTGCGGCCCTATTTCGCGGTCCCATTCGGCGACATGATGATCGCCGGTTGTTTTGGCCTGCTCGCTGCGACAGCAGATGTCCTGCCAGAATTGGGTGAAACGATCCGCCTCTCGCTTCAGGGTAAGGGCGGCCGCGGCACCGCACCGTGGGATGTGGAATAGACGTGACTGACCATCCCGCCCAATGTTCCTGCTTGCTAACTCTTCAACGCGGGATAATGGGTCAAACCCCGCACGTTGGGGCAACACGTCCATCTATTTTCTTGGGCAGGGCTGCTGGAGGTTCAGGGCAGAGGCGATTCCCGCAACGGATGTTGTCTTGCGGCAATCGAATAAGAGCGCCGCAATAAGTCTATCGCCCGTTCCACGTCGCTTTCCTGCCGAAGATATAGGCTCACCCAGCCCGTTTCCGGCAGGATGAGATGCGCTTGAGCCAAGCCTGCCTCGACGATCTCATCCCGCACCTTCTTGGGAAACGGAATATCCACCAGCGTGTCGCCGTGGACATGTCCGATCTCGCGCCGACCCAGGCGATACTCCGTGCCGCCGAAACGATGAGGTTGCGCCTCGACTGCCTCCCAGGACATTACCGCTTGTTTAATCCGACTTGCAGCACCAGCTTGGGGCATAGGAGTCTCCAGAATCAAGTTTTCACGGTTCTGAACGGATGGATAAGCGCACTTCTTACTCTTTGCGGGATATTTGTCTGTGCGGGATCTAGGCGTCCGAATATAATGTGATCTATATTGCCTTACAGGAGCTGAGCATATGTGCGGGATTTTCGGTATCGTTACCAGCCAGGAGCAGACTCTGGGCCCAACTTTGATCGAAGCCGCCCGGAGGCTGACCTACCGAGGCTACGATTCGGTTGGGGCAGCCACCCTGGGCGACGGCAGGATCGATCTTCGTAAGGATGTAGGCAAGGTGGACGCGGTCGCTGCGAAGTACAACTTCGGCGAAATGCGTGGCTCCCGTGGCATTACGCAATTGCGCTGGGCAACATTTGGAGAGCCTTCACAGGTCAATGCACAGCCCCACCTTGATTCGGACGGCGATATGGTCGGCGCGCACAATGGCAACGTGGTCAATAATATCGAACTCCGGCAGCGGTTCATAAGCGAAGGCATGACCGTGCGCTCTCAAAACGATGGCGAGACGTGCGTCCACGCCGTGGAGCGCTATATTCACCGCGGCTATGAATTCATCGACGCCATTCGCCTGGCCTATGGCGACCTCGCCGGAGACTATGCCTTCGTCATCGGCCGCGTGAACGATGACTGTCTGTATGCCATCAAGAAAGGCTCCGGCATGGTCGTGGGCCTCGGCCAGGGTTTCACCTGTGTTTCTTCCGATCTGCCCTCCATTCTTCCGCTAACGCGCAGCATCATCCGCGTGCAGGATGGCGAAATTGTCGCCCTTTGCGCGGACCACGTTGAGCTTCATTCGGTGAAGGACGGGAAACCGCTCTTGCGGGAGCCGGAGCAGATTACTGAGTCAATGGATGCAGTTCAAAAAGGCGGCTACGCTCACTTCATGTTGAAAGAAATCCATGAACAGCCGCAGGTGGCGCGCGAACTGCTGCATTTGCTTGACGGCAGCCCCGACGTCAAACCTGTGATCGATCAGATGAGGAAGGCCCGCCAGTTGTACTTGATCGGCTGCGGGACAAGCTATCACGCAGCGCTTGCCGGCGCCGTCTATTTCGCACAAATCGCCGGTCGTGCTGCAATCCCGGTGCTGGCGCCGCAGTTCGTCGCACAGTACGCGCCGGCAGTGAATCATGAAGATGCGGGCTTGTTCGTAAGCCAGTCCGGCGAAACCAAGGACGTGCTCAATGCACTGGAAAGCGCCGAGAAACGCGGGATGACTTGTTTCGGCCTGGCAAATGTGATTGGTTCCACTCTGACCAAAGCGACGTCTTTCTGCATGCCCCTGTGCTGCGGGTATGAAATCAGCGTGCCGGCAACAAAGACTTTCACAAATCAGGTAGTGACATTCCTATATCTGGCATATCGCCTGGCAGCTCGCGATACACGTGAACTCGACCAGCTTCCAGATATCATGGAGAGGACCATCGAGGCCGTCGGCTCGCAAGTCAAGAGCGTTGCGCACACGATCAATCAATGGAACGACCTGTATTGTCTCGGCTATGGCGTGACATATCCGATTGCATTGGAAGGTGCGTTGAAACTTAAGGAAATTACCTACGCGCATTGCGAAGGCATGCTCTCCACGGAATTCAAGCACGGCCCGCTTTCCGCGGTGACCCAGGATTATCCGATCCTCTTCGCGGCCGGCCCCGACGATGTTCCGTTGATCGTGAGCGGCATCAACGAAGTGACCTGCCGCGGCGCTCGTGCCATTGTGATAGGACCGGAAGACGCACAGTTGCGGGCGAACGCCACGGACCTCATAGTGATCCCATCGACCAATCCACAGATATCCGCCCTGCTTTCGGTTCTGCCCTTGCAACTGCTCTCCTATGAAATGAGCGTGATGCGCGGCTACGACCCCGATTTTCCCCGCAATCTCAGCAAGACGTTGACAGTAGACTAGATAGCGACTGCGGTTCGACCAGATCGGGAGATCTCAACCCTTGACAAATAGACAATCATCTATATAATGTCAAATAGAAGGTTATCAATATGGCAATTGTAGATGCGGTCCTCTTCGCGAAAGCGTTGGCCGATGAGACTCGCCAGAAGATCATGAGCGCATGTTGTTGCGGCTGGCTCTCTGTCAACGAGATCGTCGAAAAACTGGGCGGGCGCGTCACCCAACCCACCGTCTCACACCATTTGGCCATCTTGCGCGAGGCCGGCCTGGTTAACGTTCGCGAGGAAGGCAAACAGACCTTCTACTCACTCAACCAGAATCGCATGGTTGCCTGCTGTGGTCAGCTCATGATCAAGTTTGCGCCTGAAGAAAGAGTCACCACGACGGTAGAGAAGATTCTTTCGTAACCGTCTCTTTTTTTTGACTAATCATATCGACAATCATCTATATAAGGAGAATTCCCATGAGTGAAAGCTCTGAATCTATACATGAGATCGTACGCGAGCATTATGCTGAACGGATCAAAGACTCCGCCTCCTGTTGCGGATCCGATGCCTGCTGCAGCCCCCAGAGCAGCCTCTATCCCGTGGAGCTGCTTACCACACTGCCTGATGGCGAGTCCGCCGTCAGCTATGGCTGCGGCGACCCAATTACCCTGGCGGCGCTGGAACCAGGGCAAACGGTGCTCGATCTCGGTTCCGGCGGCGGCCTCGACTGCTTTTTCGCCGCGAAAAAGGTCGGCGAGACCGGCCACGTCATCGGTGTGGACATGACGCCCGAAATGATCGAGCGTGCCAGCGCCAGCGCAAAACGCCTGAGCATTAATAACGTCGAATTCCGCCAGGGCTTGCTCGAAGAACTTCCCGTGGACGCCAATTCTGTGGACGTTTCAATCTCCAACTGTGTCATCAACCTTGCCCCGGATAAGGCCGTGGTATTCAAAGAAGTCTTTCGCGTCTTGAAGCATGGTGCGAAGTTGGCCGTATCAGACATTGTAACGAATGGCCCTCTGCCTGCAACCGTCAAGAGCAGTCTCAGCGCCTGGGCAGGCTGTGTTGCCGGCGCGTTGGACGTCAATGATTACAAATCCGCGTTGGAGGCGGCTGGTTTCACGAACATCGAAATTACGCCTGCATACTTTGACGAAGCCACTATTGACGAAGCAATCCGCGACATGGGCGAACAGGTTGACCTGAATGCCTTTTCGCGGGAGTCCATTTCCAAGACGGTGTTCAGCGCCAGAATTACCGCCAGAAAGCCATTGTAAAGAAAGGAGGTGAATTGCCATGAGAGGCCCCAATGATTGTGATTGCGGGGAAGACTGCGGATGCGGCGGCGGTTGCTGCTAGCAGAAGCTGGACCCAAAGGCATTCGGGAGCGGAGAAATCGTCCGCTCCCGTGCTTTTTCCAGAGGCCGCGCCGCCTCTCGGCGTATCCCCGCAGTTGTGTAGCATTCTCCAGAATGATGCGGCGCGGTGAGCGGGCTGCCTTTAACAGTTGGCTAAGCAACCTGGGGTACAATGATTTCATCACAGTTCGGGAGTAACTAATGAAAATCGTGACCGATTGCGCGGCAGACATGCCAGAGCAGGAGCTAAAGGAGCTGGGCATCGCACAAGCTCCTCTTTACATTCAATTTCCGGAAGGAGAAGTGAGCTCGCTTGACATTTCTGCCGACGCTTTCTATGACCGCCTGGAAGCCATGCGGCCCAATGTTCCGACGACCGCCATGCCGTCCAGCGGCATTTTTGCCGAGCTTTACCGGATGATTGCGAAGAAAGATAAGGACATACTTTCCCTTCATATCTCGTCCGGGCTGAGTGGGACGATCAACGCAGCCCGCGGCGCTGGGGATCAGACCAGACAGGTGGCGAACGTGGATTTCTGGGACACGCTGACACTCTCCGGCGGAGAACGTTTTCAAGTGATCGCTGCCGCCCTCGCAGCCAGGGCCGGTTGGACTCTTCGCGCCATCCAGGAACGGCTGCAGCTGATCCGCTCCAGAACAGAAGTCATTTATACGCTCGACACTCTTGAATATCTCGCACGCGGCGGGCGAATTGGCCGCGTCAAGGCCCTGGCCGGAGCGCTACTGAATCTGAAGCCCGTCATCCATGTGGATACAGACGGCAAATACAGCACGGTTGGCACCGCACGCACCATTGGCAAGTCCATGACAGCGATTGCCGAGCACTTGTCTGGACTATATGCCAACGCACCGCTATGGGTGACGATTCTGCATGGCCGGTTCGCCGAAAAAGCCGGTGAGTTGGCGGAAGACTTGAAATCCAAATTGAATGTTGCCAGGCTCGAAACCATGCGCATTTCCCCGGTTCTGGGTGTTCATACGGGCCCCGGCATCGTCGGCGCCGCGGTCGTGCCGATAGAGGTAATGCGGGACTTGATGTAGATCTGCCACAAAATCACTCCGCCTGCGATGTCTCGCAGGCGGATTTTTTTATGCCACGGCAGCTTCGACCGGGCTTGCAGCGTCATAATCAGGCAGCACCCGCTCGGCGTCGCGAATTACCCCAACGAAATAGCCCGCCAGCCCTACCAGGAATGCGCCAATGCCGCACATGCAGATAAGCAGGCTCATGCCTGCACCGGGCCCCGCTCCGAATATCGGGCCGAAGATTCTGGCCAGACCGCTGCCTGCAGTCTTCATGCCGGGCTCCAGGACGAAATCCGCCAGTGTCCCACCGATGATGGGAGATATCGGGTTGGTCAACCAGGCAATGAGTCGCCTCGCAGAAAACACGCGGCCTTGTAGGTCTGGAGCCACTTTCGCCTGCCAGATGGCCTGATTGGAACCGTTGATCAAGGGTCCGAACAAGCTGCCGATGAGTCCGGCTCCGATCCAGACCGGCAGGCTTCGTCCCAAACCGAAGATGATTAATGCCCCCAGGGAGTTGAGCATCCAGCCCGCCAGAACTCCATGTACTCGCTGCTTGAATCCACCCCATGCACTCATTCCAATGCCGCCCACCACCATGCCGATGGAAGCCGCCGACTCCACCGAGCCAAGTACTATGGTGTTTTGTCCTGTACGCGCTAGCAGCATGGGGGCCAGAACCGCAAACCCTATTCCGGAAAAAAGGTTGCCAAAGAAGAACACCATTTGCAGCCCAAGCAGGCTGGGGCGGGCAAAGATGTATTTGAAACCGAAGGACGCCTCCCGCAGAAAGCCGCCTTTCGCCTCCTCACCTTCGGCAGTTGCCGGCGGTTGAGGCACAAACACGATCGCCAGCGCGAGAATGGCGGACCAGAACGTGATCGTATCCAGCAGCAGGATGCCGCCAATTTGGATGATCGGTATCAACGCGCCGGCCAGGAATGGCGAAACTACGCCCGGACCCGCTTCGATCAGCGACATCATTCCATTGGCGCGGCCATATTGTTCTTTGGGAATCATGACACTGATGGCCGCTGAATAGGCCGGCCATTGGAAGGTTGTGCCCAGGCCCGCGATGGCGGACGCCACATAGATATGCCAATATTCCAGATGGCCCGTGGCATACAGGATTAACAGGGTCAATGTAGCCAGGCCCCCGGCAATATCGCTGACCATCATCATCAACTTGCGGTTGTAGCGATCCACCATCACGCCCGCGATCGGCGACATGATCAGGAAAGGTGTGATGTATGCAACCTGCACGAAGGCCATCGCCGTGGCCGAATGCGTTTGCTGATACATGTAGATCGTCATGGCGAAAGTGGTCATGCCGCTCGCCAGCACGGATACGATTTGTCCAATCCATACAACGGTAAATCCCAACATTCCGCTCGGGCGATTCTTTGTCGCCTTTCGTGATTGCATACTCACCTCGTTACTCTTAATTCTTGGTATGGGGTCGGAGGGCAGACTTTAACAGCACTCTTATGTCTTCCGCAATCCGGGATCGGAAGTTGCATCACTTCAGATCTCGCGGCGTTATTTCATTCCCCATGGCCCGCCTCTGTTCGGACCTTGATCACTCTACATAAATCTCCACGTGCTCCCCGTCTTCATCGTCCACCACGTCGATGATCTTGCCGGTCACCCCGGCCCGCAGAGCATCCATGACATTGGACATATCCACGCCTTCCACCTCCGGCGCAAAGTGCGCGCCGATCTTCATGCCTGCATCGATGAGCCCGATCGGGATCTGCACCGAAGCCTTCGAGCGGCCTGTTGTGACGTCCGTTACGCGTATGCGCAGCCAGCGTCCCGAATTCGCACCACTGCCCGTTCGCCGTCCCGCGCCCAGAGCCGACAGGAGTTTGGCGGCTTCTTCTGCGCTGATCTTTCCGTCCTCGACCATCTTCAGGATTTTCATGCGTTCGTCTGCGTTTCCCATAATGGCGTCTCCTATCCGATGTAGACCTGCACCCGCTCGCCGCTCCTACTCTCGTCCACATTCACGATCAGCGGTCCTTGCTACGACAATCCATTCGATAAGAATTCGACGATTTCGTCGACCGATCCCTGGTTCAAGCCGTCAATAGTCTGTCCAAAATTCCTCAGGGACCAGCTTGCGATACCGAGTGGCAACGGCAGGCCAAGGACGATGCGTCGGGGCCATTCATCGCGGGCTTGATCAACGCGCACGTACAACCAGTGCGAGTCCCGGCCGCCGCTGAACAGAGCCAGGACCAGCACGCCCCCCATAAGCAGCGCCATGGCGCAATAGAACCAGAACCCGTAATTTTCTTTGTTCACGAGCGAATTAAGCCAGTACGAGCAGAGAACCAAGATGGAGACGCCCGCCCACAAGGGAATTTGCCACAACCGGCGAGCTCTTCTTGCGATCTCCTCGAAGTCAGCCGCCCGAGACTTATCGGAATCGGTCTTAGCCAATGCCTCGAAAGGCCTCGATCCGGTTGCAGACTCTTCTACTCCTTTGATCAGCTTCAGCGCTTCTTCTGCGTTGATCCTTCCGGCCTCCACCATCCTCAGGATTTTGCCTTGTTCTTCAGATGGCATTATCCACTTCCCTCCAGCGCCGCCAACAACTTCTCGGCCTGCTCCGCGGTGATTTTCTTTCCTTGTAACATTTTGAGGATCGCCATGCGCTCTTCATCTGAAACAGGTTCTGGCGAGTCGAGGCTCGGAAAAGTACCCGGCGTTGAATTCCACCTCCAGCGCGCAAAATCGGTCTTTACCCGTACGTGTGCAAGGTGACCGTCGTGCGCTTTTCGCGCTGCTTTCTCCACCTTGATCTCGGCCTGGCGAAGCTTTTGTTCTGCCCGGCGCGCCGCCTGCTCGATTTTGCGCTGTATCCGGTCCGGAGTTCCCGACCCCATGCCTTGTTCACGCGGATTCATCGATACCTTGCTTACATTTTCAAGCTTTGTATCGCCGCCCACCAGCCCGTTCAACGAGACCTGGCCCGTGAGGTTGCGCATCACTGCATCTCCGCCCACAAAGGACACATCGACGCTGCCGTCCAGATTCTCCAATCTCACGTTTCCACCGACGAACTCAATGATCAGATTCGCGCCGCGCGGCACCGAAAGCTTCAAGTCCCCGCCGCCGGAGATGCTCACGGAGTTGCCTTCTCGATCGACCTGCAGGCCATCGCCCTGCGCTTCGAGCTCGGCGCGCTCCCAGCCTTCGATGACCAGATCTCCGCCGGCGCGCTCAAGCTCGATCGCCGGATCAGCACCAATGGATAGGGTTTGCTTCGACATGCTCTAATCCTCCTCACCGCGTAAAGCGCGCATGGCTTCATCTGCAGAGATTTTTCCATTATCCAGGTCATCGAGCACTGAACGGCGTTTTTCCTCACCGACCCGGGGAGACTCGTCCCTGCCAGGTTCATACCCCAGGGCTCGAATAACCTCGTGAAGGCGGTTGCGGATGGTTGGATAGGAACCCCATTTTTCCTCCAATTCAATTCGGTTGATCTTGCCCTCACAGCGCACGAAAGTCTTTACAAATTCGATTTGCTCCGCTGTGAGACCGGGAAACGTGCTGTTCTCAAAACGCCCTTCGATGGACGTGTCACAGCTTTCGCAGTGATACCGGGCGACAATCAAATCCTCTCCGCACACCGGACATTTGTTCAGGGAAGGCTTCATGAAATTACCTCATGTCGAAAAAAAGCGGTCTGACGGGGCCAATTATGTTCGCCATGCAATCTGCCTCAGCGAGACGCAGCCGACTGCTCCCGCAAACTCGAAAACGCATTATTGTCTATTATATTCATAATCAAAATCTTGTCAATGATAAATATTGATTATCTTAAGAACTAATTTATATTATTAATATATCTTAAAAGGTGTTTACGCCATTTCGGGTTGCGTACAGCCATGCATTCCGGCATGATTACCGTTGGCCCAGCCGCCGGGCATGAATTTGCCCCTCGAGTTCTGTGTTTGATAAGACCAAATGCTTGGGGAAACCCCATGTGAAAGGCTTGACATCGAACGCATGTTCAGGTATTATTCGTAGCACAAATGAGCGATTTATCGCTCAGGAGGCTTCAATGATGATGGTTCGAAAGAGCAAAGGGCTCGGTGAACGCCACCAGAAGATCCTGGACTTCATCCAGGACTATCAGCGCAAACACAAGCACCCACCCTCAATCCGTGAGATCGGCGAGAGTTGCGGCATTTCTTCGACCTCGGTCGTGAACTATTACCTCGATCAGCTGGAGAAAACCGGCCATATCGAGAGGGACCGCAAGATCTCGCGCGGCCTGCGTGTTACCGGGCAAACCCCCATCGGCGAAATGTTCCGCGTGCCGGTACTGGGACGGATCCAGGCAGGCGAACCCATCCCCATCCCCGCCTCCGACTTCAACTACTTCGGCGCGGACGAGTTGGTTGAGATCGCCACTTCCCTCATGCCCCCGCGTGAAAAAGGCAAGGAGTTGTTTGCCCTGGAGGTACAGGGAAACTCCATGATCGACGCCATGGTGAACGACGGAGACATCGTGGTCATGAAGCCTACCCAGGATGCCAAGAACGGCGATATGGTGGCCGTTTGGCTGCCTGAAAAGAACGAGACTACCCTGAAATATTTCTACAAAGAGAAGGACGGCTTCCGCCTTCAGCCGGCCAACCCCACTATGAAGCCCATTATGATAAAGAAAAGCGAACCTTTGGAGATCAAGGGCAAGGTCGTGATGGTCATTCGTAAAGTCGAGATGATGTCCTAGGCACAGACCGAATAAATGACTTCAGAACGAAAACAAGATGCGGGCAACCTTGAGGTTGCCCGCATCTTCGTATTCCGAATTCCTCGTCCTCTACTTCATTTTTACCCGGCCTCTTGCCGCAACAGGAGACTGGCCTGCATTGCCTGTGTTTCCACCGCTCAACTTAATTCGGCCTTTCTTCCTGCCGCCGCCCATTCCGCCCCCTCCACGTGAAAAGAGACCTATGAGCACGGGAACCAACAGCAACACTAGCAGCCCGACTAGAATCCCTCCGAAGAGCAGCCATGATTGGCTGGGAACTTCAGGTAGCACACCACCGGGGTTGTACTTGGCCTGGGCTACTACCGGGGAGCCCGACAGTGCGACGGTCAAGTTGCGATTCACACCGTCGCGTAATGTCGAGGGCGAGGTATAGGTGATTGCGTACTCATTCTGCAGCTTGCGGCCGTACAGCTGGAACAGGGCGGTCAGCGCCTGGGGGTCGCTTGCAGCGCTGTATGCGCCGCCTGCCTTATCGGCCAGCGACTTGAGTCCGGTCTCGTCCAGCCCGTTCAGCAGTTTGGTGCTGGGATCGCCAAGACCTATCGTTGAGATGGAAAGACCGCTTCCCTGACCAACCTCGCCGATTACTTGATCGGCATTGTGTGAGCTGCTATTATCCAGTCCGTCGGTCACGGTTAGGATCGTTTTGCGGCCCGGAACATTCTTCAGAGCGTCCTCGGCCGCGATCAAGGCATCGTACATGGCCGTGTTGCCGGTGGCCGTGATGCCGTCAATGGCTTTGATCCAGGGTCGCGTGGTCGGTCGTGAGTTCCTGCACGTATTTGGTATGCGTGTTGAACGTCATCACACCCGCCTGGTCCCCGGGCCGCATCTGGTCCACGTAAGACTTCGCCGCGGCCTTGGCGCCGTCCAGCTTGCCGCTGTTATTCATACTGCCTGACACGTCCATTACGATCATGGTCGTCAACGGCCCTGGGCCGCCCTGGCCGCCACCCACCTCGCTCGTGGGCTGCATCACCTGTCCGTTCTCGGAGATCTGGATCGTGGACGGATCCACGCCCACAGGCTCACCCGCGGCATTGGTCACGGAAACGTAGACGGTAACCTGGGGGAAATGCGAGTTGTCCACCTGCGTGATCTTGATCTGCGTGCCGCTATTGTTCTGCGCAAACGCGTTCGGTGCAGAAGACCACAGAGACAGACAGAACAATATGCTTAGAGTGAGAATAAAGCGACTGATGTTTCGCATCGCTACCTCTTTTCGTGATAAACCATCTCGGTATTGCCCATGCGGATACGCTGCCCATTGGAGAGCCGCGCATACTCGATCTTCTTATTGTTGATGAAGGTCCCGGAGAGGCTGATATCTTTGACGGTAAATTGGCTGCCATCCCCGGTCAGCATTGCATGCTGTGGCGCAATATCCGGGTCGGGCAATACGATCTCGGATTTCAGAGGCGAGCTGCCGATTGCAATCGACGGTCCACCGGCATGCATGAATTTATCCAGCATGAACTCGGTGCCCTTTAGCTTTCCTGATGCAACCTCCAGCCAAGCACGACCCAACGCCACCTCAACCAGGGAAATGAACGCTCCGACGGCGGCGCCCAATAGCACCAGCCCTGACGCTTTTCCCGCAAGCGGGTCCTGGAATGAGGTTCTGACGGCTTCAAGCAGGATGCCGCCGATGGCGCCTCCAATGAAACCGCCGAGCATCCCCTTCCAGAGTTGGCTTTTGCCGAAAACAGCTTCAGCCAGGCCGATCAACATGCCAAAAATTGCCCAGCCAAGCGCTCGTCCAAAGTAGCCGGCTCCAACGGTCTGGAACAGGAATTCACTGAGCGGAAGTCCTATGGCGCCCGCCACCAGCCCCAGGCAGTCCGCTAAAGAGACCGGATTTCGCGGCTTGCACCAGGTTCCGGGTCATCAGGCCCTCGGTTAGTCCGATGAACAATCCGACGCATAGACCGACCAACGCTCCGACGGCGGCTTCGCTTAGGTACAAGTTCGGTGAAAACGATAGGCCGAGTACGTTACTTACCTGCCAGCCCAGCAATCCACCGATTCCGCCGAGCACGGCATAAAAGTACGTTCGCATAGTTCTATTCATTTCGAAGCATCTCCTTTCGCTTCTTCCAGCTGGTTCAAGTTGGCCCAGTAAACCATGCTGCGGCCATAGTTCCCATCCAACTCATAGAAGCCGAAATACCGGGTGGGATCCAGCAGAGTATTTTTCTGGCGAATGAAGAACCCTGCTGTGGCCGAGACCGGTTCGACCACCAGCGCAACCTGCCAGGGTTCCGAAAAAAAGTTACTGTGCAGCCAGGTATCATAATGGGACAGGAAGACGCCCATGCTCGGATGGGTGTGATACCATCCCACGATCTTTTGACCTTTGTAGTTGGCATCGATCTGGTCGTGAATATCGACCAGGCTGTCCTGCGTGAACGTAAGATAAACGCTGCCTTGCCGCGTGTGGCGCGCCGGCAGTGCATGCTCTATGACGATAAATTGCTCGTGGTTCTCATCCAGGCACCATTGGCCCACCAATATGCCTCCGACCTCGTTTTTCATGTCGCTTACAGAATGGACGCAAATGCGGCTGTAGGCGGGCTGAGTCATGAATACAGAAACAAGCGGATTCAGTCCGGCCCCATCGTAAGGAGAGTTCCAGCGGCTGGCTCTTTTCACCGGAAGCGGAGTGGTAAGGGGTTGGTCCATGTCAGACGGCAAAACGTTGAGGTGTAGTCCGGAAGCCATACTTGCTTTCGTTCCAACCCTCACCTGCCTCGCGGTCTTTAGCCGGCAGGTGAGGGCAGGGATCGCGGCTTGACTTATCCCGCTGTTACGTCAGCGGTCATCATCAGCCGGTCGTTCTGCGGGATTCCGGCTGCTGAGAGGGTTTCTTCCTCTTTCAGCTCACGGCCGAGCGCCTTGCTGTCCAGACGATAGGACATGGCGCGCCCATCCGGCCCCGTGACGGGCAGCTCAAGCGACGTGGTCAACTCGGGCAGCAATTCCTTCACCGGTACGTCATCGGGAACTTCCGCATTGCGGGTGCCTCCTGAGGGAAGCACGATGGTAACAGGTACATCTGGCATGTCTAATCTCCTTTCTGAATTTGGATGAACGAGCTTTCTTTGGCCTTGCAAAACCGGTTTGCACAACGCGGGAAAATCGCTACTTTAGGCGTATCTTCGCTTTTGGCTTGACGGCAGTAGATACGGACTTCGAGACGGGTTTCAGCGCCGGCCTGGGTGCCGCATTAGGCGTGGATCCGGTGCCCGTCAGCTTGATGCTCAGCTTCTTCTTTTCAGGCGTGGCCTGGGCCGCGCCCGCCTTGCCGGCGTTGAGCTTGACACGCTCAGGGCGCATCAACTCACGGTTGTCTACCGGGAAGCAATTCGGGTGGGTCTTGCGATACTCCCGGCTCCAGCGCGCCGCTTCCGGGTCCCAGGGGAATGGGGGCTTGGTCGGATCGTCGTGATAGTTCTTATATTGCAGCATCTCGCCGAGCATGATGACCAGTCGATCGAGCGAGCGGCTTGCCGTCCACCAGGCAGCATCAATACAGACGCTTCCGTTCAAATGGTTAATGTTGGGATGCCAGATGGGCGTCAGCCACTTCATTCCGGGCCAGCGCTGCGGATACTGGTTATGGAGGTAGATCTCCACCTGATGATGTTCGCTGAAAATCGGGTTGCCCTGTCGGTCTACGTTCGCGATGCTCTTGCATTTGAAGGAGACTATGTATCGCTCGGGCGGCAGATTCGGGCGGGGCGACTGTGCGACAAAACTGATCATGTCGGTCCGCGAGGCCAGTTCCTGCATCAGCTCGTAGTCGCCGCGCAGGCGTCGCATTCGCGGACTCTCGGAGACGACGTTCGTTCCGGCGCCCGCCGTAATATCCGCGGTCAGCATCAAGCGGTCGTTCTCAGGGATGCCGGCGACGGAAAGCGTTTCATCTTCTTTCAGCTCGCGGCCAAGGGATTTACTATCCAGCCGGTAAGTCATGGGACGGCCATCCGGGCCCACCGTGGGCAGCTCCAGGAGCGACGTGAACTCCGGCATCAGCTCTTTGACGGACACGTCATCCGGAACTTCGGCGGTGCGCGCCCCGCCGCTGGGCAATACGATCGTTACGTTCAAATCAGACATGGCGTTCCCTCCAAATCCTAGGTATTCAGATGCGGAACCTGGCAACTGCCGGTGATATCCCAACAATCTTTATGATGCAGGGTATGGCACACCTGGCACTCGACCACGCCGCGCGGGTCGTTGCGATTGACTTCTTCCAAACAGTACGGACAGCGGTGTTCTTCGTAAACCGCCAACTGGACTTCCGGCTTGTGGCGCAAGGGGCTCCAGCGCTTGGCACGCGTCCCGCCCGGTCGAGCAAATGCCGAGCCTGAAGGCCTCGAGATCATCGGGCGACCGCTTTTCTTGCGTTTGATTATGGGCCGCGCGCTCGAACCCGTACCGATACTTGCGGGGACGCGGATCTTGGGAACCGGCACGTTCGAGACGGCAGTGGCGCGTGCCGGCCGGGCTTTTGACCGGCCGCTGGGGCGTGGCGAAGAGACGGCAGGCTGCCGGCTGATCCGCGAAGACCGCTTCCATGCTCGTAATGCAATCCAGGACGTATCCACAGCGATCACCAGATCCGCAAGGTCCATCAGGTCGGTCCCGTTGCGGCCAAACTGCAGCGGCAGTTGCAGGGACACGTGAGCCCAATTGAGCCAGTTCTCTTTGACCCATCCGATCTGGAACGGTCCGATGCCGCTCTTCCAATTGGTCAAGTAACCCAGCAGCGCCAGACCGATGGCGGATAGCATCGCAGAGGCAATGCCTTGAATCAAGGCATTCCTTTGGCGCAGCACAAAACGGGTGCCCAGGCCAATCAACAAACCCAAACTCGCGTCTGCCAGCACGTTGAACAGTATGAGCGGAATGCTGCTCTTTTGGCGGTATAGGATCGCCAGCCCGAGTGCCAGCGCGACCATAAGCAGGAAGAGCAGCAGTCCTTTTCGCATCAAGTGCCCTCCCTCCGAAGCCCGGTTGGAGTTATACAGTCTCATGGTTCCTGTTCTCGTTGACATGGTTCAGATAGTATTCAGCCGCGGAGTTTCACGTGCCCTTGCGGGGGATTGGCGGCAGTTTTCAATTTCACTTCGCCCTTAATGCGAACGCGGCTTGGGCCGCTGCTCTTGACGCTGATTTTGGAATCGGTGGCTGGCGATAGAGTTATATGCGCCTGCTCGAAGTGGCGGAAGTGCAGCGCGTCCTGAAGATCGCCTGTCAATTCATAAAAGCGATACTGGACGCCATTGTGCGCCTTGACGATATGTAGGGGCGGAACACCCACACTGGACAGCGTGCGGTGAAGGAAATTCTCCTCGCCCGAAATAATGTGCGTGAGGGTGGATTCGCGCAGCTCACCGCAGGTGGGGCAATGACCGGCTTCGAATGTGACTTCACTCAGCGGTCTCAGGATTTGTTCGACGGTGTGACAGTTCGGACATTCGAGCTTGGTGATCAGCTCCTGATCCAGTTCGATCATCGCGTCGGGGCCAAGGTCCGCCCGGGCGATGCGCAGCAGGTCTGCCAGCGTGGTTCGCTCTGAGCGCGCCGGCAGTTCCGTGATCTCACCGTAGGTCCAGTGACTTTCGCAATCATCACGCGGGGAGTAGGCAGTCGTGTGCATCTCATTGACCATGCCATTGAAATGAGTAACCTTGCCGGCCTCAACCGGCATGCTATTGATCAATTTGAGCGCTTCCTGCGACTGCATGCCGCCGATGATGGACGCAATCGTCGGCGTCGTCGGCACCTTGCCCAGCAGGATGTTCTGGCGGGCAAGCAACGGGCAGGAATAGCGCGACGGAAAGATCGCGCAGAGCCTGTTCGGTCAGGGTGCATTCGTAGCACGCGCCCTGCCCCGGCACAAAGACGCGCACCAGACCAAGCAATTCCTGGATTGCACCATCCACCCACGGCTTGTTCACCCAATAGCAGAAACGATTGACGGCCAGGCGGGCTTCCCGATTATCGAGGCAGCCGATCACCACATCCATGCGGCGGATGATGCCCAGTCCCAGCTGTGACGTGTACGTCGCCGTTCATAGTATTGCACGTGGATGTCCGGATTGATCGACTTGGCGCGGGCTGCGGCGATCTCCGCTTTGCTGCGATTGTTGTCCGATTTCGCGGAATAGAATCGAGCGGCTCAAATTGGCCGCCTCCACCTTGTCGAAGTCCACAATGAACAAATTGCCGACGCCCATCAGGGACAGATTCTTGATAACCTCGTTGCCCAGGGCGCCAGCCCCAATGACCATGACCTTTGCCTTCTGGACTTTCTCGCGTTCCCACCAGGAAATGAACTCAAACGTTCCCAGGCGGTCTTTCTTCAAGTTGGGGATGTGGATGGGTTTGTCGGGAGCGATTGGCACCCGCAACGGACCGGTGGCAGGTTCATTTGTCGCAGGGCGCCCCGACGTTTGTGCAGCCCATCCGGCCATTTCTCTTGCCTGGGTCATATTCGACTCTCCAATCGTCCGTGCAAACCAGCCGACATGCGGCCTGGACTCGATCAGCTTGTTCTCCTCGAGTCTTTTGAGCGCTTCGCGGAGGGTGGAACGGCTGATCCCAAGCTGGCTCATCAACTCCCGTTCCGGCGGAAGCTGGGTTCCGGGCGGTAGGCTGCCATCCATTATGGAGGCTGCCAGCTTGCCGGCGGCGGTCTCAGTAAGCGAAATATGTGAGATCGGTTGAATTTTCATGCTTTCCTGTGGTATGGTGGTCAGACCAAGATACCTGCAGTATAGGAATTTTCTGGGCTGGAGTCAATGGGTTAAGACTAGGACTTTAGTACTATCTTTCAAATTTGTCAGGAAAACGGGGGCCGCCGAAGCTCGTTGCCCCCGGGCGCTACAAGCCCATCTCCGGAAGTGCCTCGGATTCTTCCGTCCTTCTCTGTCTCCTTCAAGGGAAATAAGGGCAGCCGGCTTCTTTTAGAATAACGTAACTCGCATCGGATTTGAGCCGGCACTCTCGAGAAATCATGGGCAAATCGCAGGCTGGGAGCATGTTATTTCGGACGTCTCCCAGGACGAATCTCTGCTCACACTCCCAGACACGTGGCTCGGCTTTCGACCCAGCGATGAAAGCAGCGCCTGGGTTACGGAATCTCTTGAGCTTCAACCCCGTGGCTACAAGGTAGCAGTGCAATTGCCCAGACTCTCACCAGGATGGAAAAGGCGTCTCTGGTCCCGAACATGGTGGGGAGCTTTTCCCCTCTTTTTGCAGTGGCTGCGTTGCTGGGCCGTGTTTCCCACTGAGTTCACTATAGTAGAATCAACCCCGCGCATCCTGCCAGATTTGACCGAGGGACCCAAGTTCATGTCATTCAAGCCTGCCGCCTCCATTCCCATTCGAGATAGCGGAATTGTCAAGATAATAGTTGGACTGATGCTGCTCGGATTGGTTGGGATCTATTTCTACAATGCGCGCAGCATCAATCCGTTCGGCACGTATTCAGCGCTGGTGGACGATGCCTACATTCCACTGCGGTTCGCCGACAACTGGGCCAAAGGCTTTGGCTTGGTGTGGAATCCCGGGGGAGCGCCGGTGGAGGGTTTTACATCTCCTCTTTACGTCTTTATGATGTTCCTCGTGGAAAAGGCGGGGTTTACCCCCCTCGCCTACGTGCCGCTGGCCAGCGCTCTGTTTGCTGTACTCTGCGTGGCTCAGGTGCTGTTTCTGCTGCAATACATCAACCCCGGCAGACTCGTGGAGAACATGGTCGGCGCGATCCTGCTCGGCCTATCCCCGCAGCTTTGGTACTGGAGCACGGCAGGCCTGGAAACCACGCTGTTTGCCGCTTTGCTTTTGACCTGCGTCATCGTGCATGCCGCCCACAATGCGGGCAAAGTCCCTGCCTGGTCTGTTGGCGTAATTTTCGGTTTGTTGACGCTGACGCGTCCGGAGGGGGTGCTACTGTTCGGCATGACACTGATTTTTGACATCGTGCTGATCTGGCGCGCCCCAACCCGCAACTATATGGATCCAGCCAAGGTCGCATTGGGCTTCCTGGCGGTCACCGCGCCTGTATTTCTCTGGAAATGGGCCTACTTTGGCTATCCCCTGCCCAACACCTACTACGCAAAAGCTGGCGCGGGGTGGATTCAAATCCAGGGCGGCTGGAACTATCTGGTCGGCAACTTGCAGCGCATTCTCATGCAATCCTACCTGCTTCTTCTTGTCGGGGTATTCGCGTTCCTTAAGCCGGTAAGGGAGCGACTCTATATCCTCTGCCTGGCCCTCTCCTTCTGCCTGATCATCATTCTTGAAGGAGGTGATTTCTTTCCCAATGCGCGCTTTGTTACGCCCATGCTGCCGCTGCTGTTCATCCTTGCCGCGCTGGGCATTTCCGAACTCAGTAGCCGCCTGAAAAATGGATACCGCCTCCTGTTCCTCGGAGTCCTCATCGGCATGGCCGTGGCCGCCTTCAACCCGCGCAAGGCGCTGCCTCTGACGCCTCATCACACACAGCTCCCGAAGGCTAACAGCGCAACATTCGAGTATTTTGACGATTGGTACACCGGATTCTCAGTCATGGGAAAGACCTTGCACCGAATCGGCTCTCCCGGCCAATCGATTGCGTTGATGCCCGTTGGCGCCGTCGGCTACTTCTCGGGTATGAAGGTTTTTGACATGGCGGGCGTGACGGATCCCTATATCGCCCATGAACCATTCGATCCCACCTACGACAGTTCATGGCGGCCTGGACATGACAAAGGCGACGGCCCATACATCCTCAGCAAACATCCGGACTACATCCAGCTGGTAGACCGGCTGACCTCTCAGCCCCTGCCAGGTATCGATGACCTCGGGCGAACGTACAAGTCCGTCGTAGAGATCTGGAATGACCCCGAGTTCTTGAATCTTTACGAGTTTTACCCCGTCCAGGTCGACGGCAGGTGGTTCTACAACCTGTATCGGTTGAAAACCAGCCCACCGTGAACGCAATGCCTGCGTGCGTCCGGCTCGCCGGGAGCCAGCGTCAATAAGCCCGATTGAGATTCCGTTTCGAGTTCATCTCGAGAGCCGGCGCGGAGTTGCGGGGGCGTTCCAGGCCGCTCCTGATTTCTTCCGCTTAACATGGCGATTGCCCTGGAGAGCCGGGCGTCTCTGGTCAGGGGTTTGTGAGGCGATAGCCAGCACCCAATGCTCATGTCAATCCAGATTGGCTGCCCCGTTATTGGCTCTCACTGCGGTCGGAGACTCAATAGATACACGCGTGCATCGGCTCCCAGGATTGTGTTCTGTACCTTCCCGGCTCGTTGTAAAGCGTGGGTGTAGCGGATATAGGTGGGATTTTGAGGCTCAAAGTGGGCAAATACGATCCAGACGCGATCTCTCCCTGCCCACTTTTGCACATCCTGCTCGAGGTGCCAGAGTCCAACAACCCGGTGTTCATTGCGGATGATCAGGGTGCCGGAGTCAAAGCCGAAATACTCGGCGTAGTAGTTGGAGGCCTGGCCTCCTCCGGATATGTAAACCACGTCGCTTGGTTTCCAGTTCTCGGCAACCTGCGCCATCACCGGCCGAATGTCCCATGGCGTAGGCGGAGTGATGAAGTTCCTATAAGCGTTGGCGACGGGATGTAGGAATACCAGAAGAACTATTCAGCGCGCAAATTACCATCCCCGCGACCTTGTTCAGTTTCTTAGCGGCGAACTCGTAAATCCGGCCAAAACCTTCAGCCATCAGCAGGAGTACAAGCGGGACAAGGAATAGCAGGAATCGCTCATCCAGCGGATATTTGTTCATCGCTGAAGCCGCCAGTGCCATCCCAAAAGGCAGGATAAGCATTGCGCCGCGGGCCTGGTCCCTTGCCAGAAGCGACAGGCTCCCAATCGCGATCAGGATCAGACAAATCGACGAAAATACCGCGTCCGTCCTGCCCAGGCTCACCAACAACAGCGCCCGGTAGGTATCCAGGAACCAACGGGCATGGCTCCACGGCGGTAAAGGCATGAAGGCATATTGCCAATAACGTTGTAGATATGCCTCTGCAGTGAGATTTTGCAGGAAGAAGACGTAATTCGTACTCCATGAAATTGCCCAGGCAATTCCCAACCCGAGGCACCATAGGAATCGCGCATAATCCTTGCGGTACAGCTCCATGATCGCCAGCGTCAGTCCTATGCCCGCCAACACGAAGACGGACGGATGGGAGAACCATACCGTTACAACTCCCGCGACTGCCAGCCACATGAACTCCCTGGCTCGTGACTTGACGTCAAGACAGCGGCCGGATAGGTACATCAGGAGCAATGCAACCGTCACGTCACTGGAGTATTGCTTGAGATAGGCAGCATAGAAGACTAATGACGATGAGATCGCAAACCCGAAAACCGCGAATTGCCCTGCTAATCCAAAATTCTCCCTCGCGATTCGGTAGACGAGGTAGAGTGCCAACAAGCTCGCAAGGAACGGAAACAGCCGGAAAACCAGCTCTGCCTTCCCCAGAACCTGGATCGATAGTTTCTCGATGAACAGATAGGCGATGGGCGCGCCCTGGTTGTAGTCTAGAGGCTGAGTCAAACCGGCAAACGTGCGATCAACGATATTCCTGGCCAGGCTGGCTTCATCGCCTGACAGCGAAACGCCGTCAATATATTCCCGTAGCCGCAGGACGGTCCCGCCGAGGAGGATAAGCAGCCAGCCATAATCTGGCTTTATCCATGATGTCCACTTGTTCAGAATCTGGCGCACGACGGTTCCCTTGCCTCCAATTTATCCGGTACTCGGTGCCGATCCAACCTCTTCGGCAAGTTTACCCGGTTCCCGTATCTTATGGAAATCTTGAATGGTTGTGAATATGCCTGGATTTCGCTGGCCCCTCAACAGTTCGAAAGCGCCTGCCCTAATGAGGTTCGCACGGCGACAAATGCACCTGTTTAGCTCAAAGGTCGTCAGTCCTTTTGCCAAATCTCAGGTCGAGGATAAAAAGGCTCCTGAAGACAGGGCTGTCATGGTGGCGCGCGAGATTACTGAATTCGTAAAGAGGGCGGAGCAGCCTGAACCTGACCGGCCCTGGGTGGTCGGCGTAGCGATCAACACGGGCCAGGCAATCGTCGGTTATCTGGGTACGCGGGAACGCGCCGAGTTCAACGTTTTGGGCGACTTGATAAAAATGGCTTATCGCATGCAGGAATATGCCGTTCCCAATCGCATCTGCGTCGGCGCTTCGACCGCAGGCGCGTGACGGGAGGCACGTACGGGATCACTGAGACACCGGATACATGAAACGTGACTCGGCACTGTTGCTTGGGCACGGCCCGCGCAACGATGGATTGAGTCGAGAATTGCTCGGCCTTAGGCCAGCCTGGACTTGTTTATTCCCCGATACTGCCTCGGCGGAGACGATCTCCTACTTGACCTGAAAGCACTGGTTGATATCACTTGCGACCGAGATGCAATAGAATCCGGCGCCTAGGGGTTGTGTGGGAACAAGGACTACCAAGCTGCCGTTCGTCTTGGATGTGAATGCCACCGGCTCTGTGCTGATGTAGTTTCTTTGCATTCGAATATCGAGATCTTGTGAACCGCGGAGAATCTTCCAGTCGGTGGAAGTCGGAAGATTGCTGGCAGCCAATCCGTAGGAGAGGCCGGACGGGCCGCGAACGATCTGAAGCACGCTTGCGGCGTTGTCCTTGGTCACCTGTTGCCCGTCAAGGGAGAGTATGACATCGCCGGGTTGCAGCATTGTCATGTCGAGAGGCTTGACACGCGCTGCATCTGAAATCGATACCGCACCGCTTGCCGTCGTCATACCGACTTCGTAGGGTCCTACCGTGAAAAGCACCTGTTGGAAGGCCAAATCGGTAGGTGACACCGTTGACGATTGTAAGAGTACTGTCGGTGTGTTGCCTTGTGCGAAAGGTGCGGATGCAACAAGTACGTGAACCGGTGCGTCGGGATATGCGGATGTGAGATCATATCCGAATAGCGGAACGGGCTTGCCGTTCACTTCGATGTAGACACCATTGGTTGGGGGAGCGGCATTCTGGTCCACCGGCTCCAGGGGCGCGGTTACGGCCGTAGAAGTGGGCTGGGGCGGGGCGGAAGAGGCACTCGGGGTTTGCGAGACATTGCACGCCTGGGAAAGCGCAGCCGCAAGCGCTATCGAGGCAACGACGATCTGCCATCGCTGCATGTTATTTACCTCCGTTGAATTCTCTGGGGCCATGGTTCCCTGGGGGTTGGGCAAGTGTACCGCGCCGCGTGGACAAGCACAAGTGTGATATCCCGCGCCTCGTCCGTGAAGACGGTCAGGGCTGTCTGGAGCTGCTGCAGCATGTTAGGCCCATCGCAAAAAACAGCTGGCAGGGAGGCTGTTATGGGAGATATAGCTAAGCCGAGCCGAGTTGCCTTGCGTTGAAGATACTTGATCTCGCGCTCGCGGCCGCGTTGTTCGTATTCCTTGCCCCGAATTGCGGCGCGCGGCCGCCGGAAGCGGTCGCCGTCGTAGATCCTTAGCGTCCTTCTAAGGGCAAGTGCCTGCGACATGACCGAAGGTGCAGGTCTTCCTCCTGCTCGCAGGCAAACCCTGAGAGACATGTTCGTGTACTCGTCACACAATCTGATCACCCACTGTGACCGACCAGGGACTTGCGCAGTCGAAGATCCCGCGTGAGCGGGGCGAGGCCGCCTCAAGCGGCCATCGTCGTAGATCCGTAGCGTCCTTCTAAGGGCTAGTGCCCGCGACAGGGGGAGCAGGCCGTAGCGCAGGTCCTCGCCGAACGTCCCCGAGGAACGAAGGGGGAGAGGAAACCCTGCCTGCACTGAGTGCTCTTCGAAGTGAACCTCCTGATTAAGAGCCGCAGCCAAGCGTGTCTATGGCATATACGGAGTGAAAAAGCGGCTGTCTGGCGCAAGAATTACAGGTAAATCGGTCTACTGCGAGCACAGTCTCTACGGAGTGTTTTTCCAATTGCACCAATGGCAGCCACGAAGGAAAGGCGACTCTGATGGTCGGCGCCTAGGCCCGCGATGCTCGCCCAGCGGCCATTGCCACTGAACCCGCCATCCCTGGTTAGCCCCTGGCATTCTAGCCGCACAGGTTGAAATTCACATACCAGTCCCAATCGTGCCAATAGCCGAGGCTGGGCGCCCACTCCGAATAGCTGCCCAGGACCCACCCGTGATCGCCCGGGCCCTCATGCACGAGGATGCAACTACCGGATCCACTGTCATATTCGCCTGCGCCCCAGCCTGCCGCCGCGTCATAGGTCTCGCCCGCCGCAAGCCACGTAAACATGTGCCCGAAATCGTCCCTGATCGGGTGCTCATTGCTTATGAAGACGTCGATCTCCACCGCCTCATCTCCGGCTACGTTGAACATGCTTGATTCGAAGGAGGAGTCACGGTCATAGACTTTGCTGCACTGCCCGTGCGTCAAGTCGTGGCTGCACGAATCCCAGTCGATGTTCTGCGTTATCTTCCATTCCGCACCGACCTGCGCGTTGACGATTGCCTCCGCCATCTGTGAGCGACACGAATTTCCGGTGCAGAGAAATAACACTTTGCGTCTCATGCAGTCTGCTCCACCATGATAGATTCAATCTTGCGCCGAATGGCAGGCACCGAGATCTTTCCGCCGCTGCTGAGAACCTGATCCCCCACCATCACCAACGGCAGCTGGGCGCCGGCTGGCAACGGCGGGCAATTCGCATCGAACAGATCGTAGTAATTCACGTCCACGCCTTCGCCGAATCGTGCTTTCAACTGGCCTGCTGCCCATGCGGCAACATCCCGCCAGGAATCCTTGACGCCTTCCTCACAGGCGATTGGCGCGCCGACAATTCGGACCATAACCGGACTACTCATACAGCCACTTTTTCGACACCATATATCTGTTCGCCCAGTTCGGCGAGCATCTTCAATGCCTTGATTTCCTGCGGCAGGAGCGGGATCTGCGTGAGGGGCACCTTGAACTGCACTGCGATCTGCTTCAGGTATTTTTCCTGCATGGCGCGGCGGGCGTGTACAAAAGGCGTTGTCGCCTGCTCGGGCGGGATGACCATGTTGGCAACCACCAGCCCCGGATGGATACCGACGGTGCCCAGTTCCTGCGCGGCCCGCCAGGCTTCGAGGATCGGCGTGGCCTCTGGATACATCACGAACGCAAAGGTACTCTGCTCAGGATCAGACATCATCTCGATGACCTTTCCGAAGCGCTGTTTGGCAACATCGTCCGCTGCCGTGGTCTCTACCGATGCGAAGATCTTGACGTCAAGCTGCTTGCTCCAGTCCACCGGGAGTTCCAGCAACCGCAGAGTATGACCCGTCGGCGCGGTATCGAACACCACCGCGTCCCAGCCATCTTGCGAGGCATACTCGATGAACTTGTCAAACGCCGCCATCTCCTCGGTGCAGGGCGAATTGAGTTCCTCCTCCATCACCTGGATGGCGGATTCAGGTCGCCCGCGCTGGCGGGCGTCGTCCAATATCCGGGTCTTATACGCTTCTGCGGCAGCCTTGGGGTCGATCTTTGCCGCCCAGAGGTTTGGCTGTCCATTGACGGGTGCTACCTGGTCTCCCACCGGGCTGTCCAGTACATCGCCCAAATGCGCGGCCGGGTCGGTAGTTAAAAGCAGCGTCTTATGTCCCTGCCTTGCCAACCAGACGGCACTGATGCACGAGGCGACAGTCTTGCCGACGCCGCCCTTGCCTGCGAAGAAGATCGTCCGGCGATGACCGTTGGGGGACAGCCGCGCCCGCACATCCTCCATGGATGAAGCGAAGGTCTCATTCCGTAGTTGGGCGCCCCCGAAATCCTCTGCCACATTAGCAGTTCGCCCGTCAAAGAAAATTCTGCCCACCTGGCGCAATCCCTCCGCTCCAGTGATCTCACCAGCCAGCAGCGGCATGCGTTGCTTTGGATATGTGAAGTCATGCTCGATCTGGGTGAGGTAGCGCGCCTGCATCTCGGCACGCGCCGCGAAGAGCGGATTGCCAGTACTCTCAGGCGGGATAATGCTATTGACGATCAAGCGGAAATTTTCGATCCCCAGCTTGCGCAGTTCATCGATGGTACGATGGGTTTCCTTGATGGAGATCGCCTCGGGGTGCAGAACGAACACAAAATTGGTCTGATCCGATTGCCGCATGGCGGACAGCGCACGCTCATACTTGTGCTTTGCGTCCTGAATGGCCGCGGCCGGCCCAAGACAGGTCTGTCCGCTGCCTGCGCTGGCCGCGTCAATGGACTGGCTCCACTCGGACGGTAATTCCAGCAAGCGGATGGTGTGGCCGGTTGGGGCAGTATCAAATATCACGACGTCGAAAGTCATGTCATTGTCTACCGGGACATCCAGGAAGTCAGTGAAGCGGTCGAAGGCGGCTACCTCTGCCGTGCAGGGGCCGCTCATCTGTTCCTCCATCACCTGCACGATCTGTGGAGGGAAGGCGGCGCGGATGGGCGCCATGGCGTGGTCAATATACTCCTGCGTGGCCTTGTCGGGATCGATTTCCATTGCCGACAAGTTCGGCACCCCTCCAATCGGCGTAACCTGGTGTCCGATTTTCTGCTCGAACACGTCAGCGAGATTGGATGCCGGGTCCGTGGTGACAATCAGCGTTCGTTTGCCCTCATCGGCGTATCGCACCGCGTGAGCGCAGGCCATGCTGGTCTTGCCCACTCCACCTTTGCCGGAAAAGAAAATGAACTGGGTCATTATGCATTTCCCTTGAGTGCCGCGTGGATCTCGTCCAGGCTGGGATACGTGCTTACTTTGATGACCTTGCCGCCCACCACGACGATGGGAAGAGCCTCCATTTGCTTCTCGCGTATCAATTTCATCACTTCAGCATTCGCGAGGAAGGCGTTGGGATGGCTGGTCATCTGGTAGCGTTCCACGCGCACATTATCGCGCTGAAGCGCCATGATCGTCTCGCTCACATCGAGCAAAGCCTGGTCGAGGGTAGGGCCGCACAAGCCCGTGGGACAGCACATCGGCGGGTCGAAGAATTCCACATCCACCGGCGCAACGGAGGTCGGCAGCGTGTTCAGGACAGGGATTACATTGCTCATGATATTTCAATCTCCTTTGAACTGTATGGACAAAAAAACTACCGATCAGTAACAGCCAATCTCGGGGTACCGACCAGCGCCTGCGGGCCGCAGGTCAGGCGGCGCGGCTTGATGCGACCGGCATCGAAGAATGCGCCAACGGTCGATCGGAGCTCCTCGAGCGCGGCGCGGTTGACTGAGTAATACACCCAGCGCGAGTCGACAGGATCGCGCTCCACGTCCACCAGCCCAGCTTGGCGCAGTACGCTCAGGTGATGGGAGATCAGGTTGGGTGCCATCTGAAGCGCACCGCCGAGTTCGCAATTGCACTGCACGCCTTCCATCAAGAGATTGAGTATGAGCAGGCGTTTCGGCTCCGCAAGGACCTTGAGTTTATCGGCAAAGGTCTCTAAGTTGACCGGGGGCGGTAAAGTGTTTGACATGGGCGTCTCCCTGTAAAATACTTCAATCTGCGTTGAATTATATTAGAATAGGGGCATCAGGTCAAGGACGGATGTCACTTGAGCGGGATGACTTCCATTCAAGTCATACCCGGGAAAACTATAGGGAGTTGTGCCGTGTGGATCCTTTTTGCTCTTGGTGCAGCACTGCTAGCCTCGTTCAACCCGATCATCGACAAAGGCCTGTTGGCCGATACCGACGTTTCGGTGGTCGCCTGAGCGGGACAGGCGTTCGGCTTGCCGTTGCTGGCGCTCAACCTCATCCTGTTCTTTGGTCCATTCCCCCGGGTGGATGGGTGGTTTTTCATCGGTATATTCGGTTCGGGGTTCTTGAACACACTGGCGCATCTAGCAGCAATGCAAGCCTTGAAGGAGGGGGATGCCTCGCTGGTTGCGCCCCTATTTGTGTTCAGCCCGGCTGTCACGCTGCTGGCTTCTTCTATGACGCTCCGCGAGATTCCGACTGCTGTTCCATTGCTAGGAGTAGCTCTGATGATCGGCGGCGCATAGCACTTCGCGCAGCACCACCTGCCCCGCCTCAGCGGGGTGAGCATAGCGAGGGTCTCCGACCCCGCCGAGATGCCGACCGAAGGTCTCATCTGCCATTTTTTCCCTATTGCTGGCACTGGCGCAAACGGGCCCGTATACATCTGCCCGCGGCATTTTGCCGCCTGATCGTGAACCCTCCCACTAATTTTGATATTGACAACCTAAATTATCCTGATATGATGGGCCGACATCATATCATCATACCTTTAGTGAATTTGGATACGATGTACGAGCCTATTCAAACCGGGCGCCTCTACAAACAAATCGTCGAGCAAATCGAGCGCAGAATCGTGGCGGGCGACCTTAAAGTCGGCGATCAGCTGCCGCCCGAGCCGGAGCTGGCACGGCAATTTACCGTGAGCAGGACGGCCGTGCGCGAGGCTGTCAAGGCCCTGTGTGAGAAAGGTCTGATTGAAATTCGGCCGGGTCGGGGGACGTTCGTCATCAATGAAGGCCCGGACATGCGTCATTCGCTCGGCCTATTGATCAAGCTCGATTCAGCGGAGGGTTCCCGGAGCCTGGTGGAGGTGCGCGAGATCCTTGAACCGGAGATCGCCGCCCTGGCCGCCATGCGCATCACGGATGAATACATTGCCACCCTGCAAGATGCGGTTGCCACCATGGAGTCCGCGCTGGACAATGTCGAGGTCTTTGTGGAGGCCGATCTCGATTTTCATCTCGCCCTCGCCGAGGCCACGCAGAACCTCATCATCCCCGCACTGATTGATCCGATCATCGATATGCTGCGTGAACAACGCAAGCAGACCGGGAAAGCCAGCGGCGGTCTGAGGCGTGGTCAATTCCATCACAAGAAGATCCTTGAAGCTGTTATTCGTCGCGACCCCGCTGCTGCCCGGCTGGCCATGCAGCAGCATCTTGAGCAGGTTCGGAAGGATTCGAAGGCCTTGCCCGCCAACATGGGGTGAGGCCGTTTCGTTTGGGAGTAGCTTATGGCGCGCTTGGGATTTGTCGGCTTGGGTGTTATGGGTGGTCGTGTGGCAAAGCGCTTGATGGATGCCGGTCATGTCGTCACCGGCTATAACCGGACACGCTCCAAAGCCCAGTGGCTGCTGGACGCCGGCATGCACTGGGCCGACAACCCGCGCCTTTTGGCTGCCTCTTCCGACATTACATTTAGTATGGTGACCAATACAGCCGCCCTGCGGGAAGTCACGGAAGGAAACAATGGCGTGTTGTCCGGCCTGGGCCCCGGCAAGATATATGTCGACATGAGCACCGTAAGCCCCAGCTTCAGCCGGGACCTTGCGAAGCGGGTTGCAGACATGGGCGCAGCCATGTTGGACGCGCCCGTATCGGGCAGCGTCAGCACGTTGGAGGAGGGGAAGCTCTCCATCATGGTGGGCGGCGATCCCGCTGTCTTCGAGAAGGTCAAACCGATTCTGCTGGATATCGGCCCCAAGGTGACTCACGTCGGCCCGAACGGGCTGGCGGTCACGATGAAGATCGCGACCAACTTAAGTCTGGCCGTCCAAATGCTTGCCTTCAGTGAGGGGGTGTTGCTGGCCGAGAAAAGCGGAATAAAGCGCGAGACCGCCGTGGAAGTCCTGCTCAACAGCGTGATTGCGTCGCCGATGGTGAAATATCGCGGACCGTTCGTATTGCAGATGCCGGACGAGGCCTGGTTCAACGTGAATATGATGCAGAAGGATATGAACCTTGCGCTCGAACTTGGCCGCCAATTGGACGTGCCGCTGCCGACGACCGCCGCCACAAACGAATTCCTCACGGCCGCTCGCGGGCTCGGTCTCGCAGAAAAGGACTTTGCGGTCCTCTTCACCGTAATCGCGCGCCTGTCCGGGGTAAACCAATGACGAAGAAGGCGGTTGGCACAATGTCCCTCGAGTCAAAGTCGAACGATGTCGAGCATTGGCTCCACTGTTACGAACAGATGGCCAAGATCCGGAGCTTCGAGGAAAACGTCAACCAGCTTTACATGAAGGCGTATATGCCGGGCTTGGCGCACCTCTACACCGGCCAGGAGGCTGTGGCTGTGGGCGTCTGTGAAGCCCTGACGAGCGACGACTATATCACGAGCACGCACCGCGGGCATGGGCATTGCCTTGCAAAAGGCGCGGCCGTGGATCGCATGTTTGCCGAGCTTCTGGGAAAAGAGGCGGGCTACTGCCGCGGCAAGGGTGGATCGATGCACATCGCCGACCCCGAACTCGGGGAATCTCGGCGCCAACGCCATTGTCGGCGGCAGTGCAGGGATTGCAACTGGAGCCGCTCTCTCCGCAAAGATGCGCGGGAGCGGCCAGGTGGCAGTCTGTTTCTTCGGCGAGGGTGCGCTTGGACAGGGCCTGCTCTACGAGGTCATGAACATGGCGGCCCTCTGGAAGTTGCCGGTCATCTATGTTTGTGAAAACAACATGTACAACGAGTATACGCACTTCAGTGAAACCCTCGCAGGTGGCGTCGTGGCGCGGGCGGAGGCCATCGGTATCAGGGCGGAATCGATTGACGGCCAGGATGTACAGCTGGTCAATGCCAGGACCCTGGCGCTGGTCGAACGGGCCAGGCGCGGCGAGGGCCCGGCCTTCCTCGAATGCCTTACGTATCGCTATTACGGCCATCATGTCGGCGACATCAGCCGCGAATACTACCGTTCCAGGGAAGAGGAGCAGGAATGGAAAACGAAGCGCGATCCGCTGAGACTTCTCGGTGAAAAGCTGGTTGCGCAGAAGCTTACCGATCAGACCGTCCTCGACCAGATAACGGCCGCCGTCGAGGCCGAGGTGGATGCGGCTGTTAATTTCGCAATGGATGCTCCCTATCCCGAAGCGAGCGAGGTCACCGAGGACGTCTATGCATAATACTGCCGGTTCTATGGATTTCGCCAGCATGATGGGCGAGCCGATCTGTCGCGAGGCGGCCCATGCCTGAACGTGAATTGACGTACGCCGAGGCCATCCGTGAGGCGCTCGCAGAGGAAATGCGGCGCGACCAACGCGTATTCATCGTGGGCGAAGATGTTGCCGAGGCCGGCACCCCGTTCAAAGTGCTTTCCGGCCTGGTGGAGGAGTTCGGCAAGGCACGCGTTGTCGACTCGCCCATTTCCGAGCCTGGTTTTTCCGGCGTCGGCGTGGGGGCGGCCATGACCGGCATGCGGCCTGTGGTGGATATCATGTTCGGCGATTTTCTCACCCTGGCCATGGATCAAATCGTTAATCAGGCCGCCAAAGTTCACTACATGTCGGGTGGAAAAATGAGGGTTCCGATTGTCTTTCGGACCACTCTTGGGGCAACCCGCCGTTCCGGCGCGCAGCATTCACAGAGTCTCCATGCCTGGGTGAGCCATGTTCCCGGCCTGAAAGTCGCAATTCCTTCCACCCCCTATGACGCGAAGGGCTTGTTGAAGACTGCGATCCGCGACGAGAATCCCGTCGTCTTCTTTGAAGACAAGATGATGTACAAGCTGAAGGGATCGGTGCCGGAGGAGGATTACACCATCCCCTTCGGCGTGGCAGATGTCAAAAAGGTGGGGGACGACATCACATTGGTCGCGACGAGCTCGATGGTGCAAGTGGCCCTGGACGCCGCGAAGCTGCTGGACGAGATCGGCCTCAGCGCCGAGGTCGTCGACCCGCGCACGACGGTACCCCTCGACAAACGGACCCTCATCGATTCGGCCAGGAAGACCTCGCGGGCCATTGTAATCGACGAAGGCTATGAGAGCTACGGTGTCACAGCCGAGCTTGCCTCGGTGATCGCCGACGGCGCCTTTTACTACCTGGATGCCCCGGTAAAGCGCATGGGCGCCATGGATGTCCCGATTCCGTTTTCGCCGGTCCTGGAAGACCTCACCGTGCCGACGGCGGAGAGCGTGTTTCAAACCGCAAAAGCTCTTTGTGGAAGGATTTGAAATGGTCACAAAAACCTATGGAACCATGGCAGTTGATTGGGAACAGCGGATCGATTTCGACCGGCTCCGCCGCGAGCGGCTTGGGCGCGCCAAGGCGCTGCTCAAGCAGTCCGAGATGGGAGCATTGCTTTGCTTCGACATGAACAATGTGCGCTATATCACCGCCACGCACATCGGCACCTGGGCGCAGGACAAGGTCAACCGCTTCACGCTGCTGCCGCAGGACGATGAACCCATCCTTTGGGATTTCGGCTCTGCCGCACGGCATCATCAACTGTATGCGCCCTGGCTGGGGGAAAAACGTTCCCGCGCGGGCATCTCGCTGCTGCGCGGGGCCATGTCGCCGGAGATGGGCCGCGCAGAGGACGTTGCGCGAAAGATCAGGATCGAACTGGAAGAGCGCGGGCTCGAGAAGGAGCCGGTCGGCGTCGACATCGCCGAAGTGCCGGTTCTTTTCGCCCTCCAAAAGGAAGGCCTGAAAGTCGTGGACGGGCAGCAGCTGATGTCTGCGGCCCGCCTGATCAAGACCGGGGACGAGATCTCGCTGCTTACGCATGCTGCCGCGCAGGTGGATGCCGCCTACGATGAGCTCTATCGGGCTATGAAACCCGGCATGCGTGAAAACGAAGCCGTCGGCCTGGTTTCCAAGGTCCTCTACGATCTTGGCTCGGAATATGTCGAGGCGGTGAATGCAATTTCCGGCGAGCGCTGCAATCCGCACCCCCACGTATTTTCAGACCGCATGCTCCGCCCCGGCGACCCGGTCTACTACGATGTCCTCCAGTCCTATATGGGCTATCGAACCTGCTACTATCGCTGCTTCAGCATTGGTTATGCGTCGAGCGCCATGGTTGACGCCTACAAGCGCTGTCGCGAATACCTCGATGCCGCCATCGAGCTTGTTCGCCCCGGTCGAACCACTTCCGAAATTGCCTCTGTCTGGCCCAAAGCAACAGACTTCGGATTCGCCAACGAGGAGGCGGCGTTTGCCCTGCAGTACGGGCACGGTGTGGGGCTTGCGATCTGGGAACAGCCGGTCATCAGCCGGCTTGTGTCGCTCGATCATCCAACGGAGATTAAACCCGGCATGGTCTTTGCGCTCGAAACCTACTGGCCATCGACGGACGGCTGGAGTGCCGCGCGCATCGAGGAAGAAATCGTTGTCACGGAAACCGGCCACGAGATCATCACGCGCTTCCCCGCCAATGACCTGATGGTTGCCGGACATCATTATTACACGGCCACCGGTCCACTGCCCACAACGCGTTCGCACGAGCCCGTCATGAGCGAGCGCGTCGTCGATATGGTGAAGGCGGCCCGAGGCTAAATGGCAACCAGCCTGGTGATGCCGGCGCTCGAGATGGCCCAGGAATCGGGCGTCCTCGTGCGCTGGCTCAAGCACGATGGCGAGCAGGTCGCCAAAGGCGAACCTGTGATGGAGATTGAAACCGACAAGGCTACGGTGGAAATCGAAGCGCCCGCCACCGGCCTCCTGGGTGGAATCCTTGCGAAGGAAGGGGATGCCGTTCCGGTCGGCCAGACCATCGCCTGGATTCTTGCGCCTGGTGAGACCCCACCGGCGGTTACGAAGGCCTCGCCCACCGGGCGAACTAAGGCGCCTTCCGGCCCGGCTCAGGCGAAAGCTCCTGCGCCGATTGGCGAGAAGCCCAGGCGACCCGGGATTTCCCCATTGGCGCGCAATATTGCCGAAAAGCATGGGGTTGACCCAACCTTGTTAAGACCCAGTGCCGGGCGCATCGAGAAGTCCGATGTGCTTGCTTATGTACGCGAGCACGAGGCGGTCGTATCCAGCAGGGCTCCGGAGGCCCGATTGACTCCGGCCTCGCCGAAGGCCCGCAGGCTGGCAACTGAACGCGGGCTTGAACTCGCGACCATATCCGGTTCCGGGCCGGACGGGGCCGTGATCGCCGCGGACGTGCTGGCTGCGTCGGACAAAGCTACGCCCCTCGGCGGCCTGGAGACTCCGGGCACGCTCTGGCGCGTGATGGGTGAGCGCATGACCGCCAGCTGGACGTCGGTCCCGCACTTTTTCCTGTGGCGTGAGCTGGACGCGAGTAACCTGGTGGAGTGGCATAAGCGCGGGGCGCCTTTGGCTGAGAAGCGAACGGGCATCAAACTGACGTACACCGATCTCCTTGTCAAGGTCCTGGGTTTGGCGCTTCGCGATCACCCGCGCATGAATGCGGCCTGGGCCGAAGGCAGGATCCAATTCAATCCAGCGATCAACGTCGGCGTGGCGACCGCGGTGGATGAAGGCCTGGTTGTTCCGGTCATTCATGCTGCGGACAGCGCCTCTCTCAGCCAGATAGCGGCCCAGCGGCAGGATCTGCTGGAGCGCCTCCGCAATCGCAAAATTCGCCCGGCGGACCTCGCGGGCGGGACGTTTACTCTATCCAACCTGGGCATGTACAACGTGGACGGCTTCAATGCCATCGTCAACACGCCCCAGGCCGCGATCCTGGCCGTCGGCAGAATTGCCGAGCGCGTGGTTCCAATCAATGGCCAGGCCTCCGTTCGCCCCATGATACATCTCTCGCTCTCATGCGATCATCGCGTTGTCGATGGCGCAAGGGCGGCGCAGTTCCTGGACGATCTCGTGAATTTGCTGGAGGTTCCATGGACACTGCTTTCCTGACGTTTTATCGGTGTTTATCCCGGGTACGGATGCCCGCGATAAAAAATCCAAAGGAGGAAGCAATGAACAAAAAGTTCGTGTTTGTTATTGCGCTGGTCGCGGCATTGATGCTCGCGTCCTGCGCCCCGGCCGCCACAGCGACTTCTGTACCTGCAACGTCGGCACCAGCCGCGACGCAGGCTCCAGCCGCCCCGCGGCCACAGCGACCCAGGCCGCTCCCATCAAGATTGGAATCTCGCTGTCGCTCTCCGGCGATTTTTCAGCGGATGGTCAGGCGTTCCAGCAGGGTTATCAACTCTGGGCCGATACGCTGAACCAGAATGGCGGGCTGCTTGGCCGCCAGGTGCAGCTGGATATTGTTTCGGATGCCAGCAGCACCGACCAGGTGCAGACCAACTATCAGAAGCTCATCACCGTCGATAAAGTTGACCTGGTCTTTGGGCCTTTCTCCACTTTATTGACCAAGCCGTCTTCGGTGGTCGCCAACCGCTATGGATATGCTTTGGTCGAAGGCGCAGGCGGCGGTCCCTCCGTCTTTACTCAGGGCCTGAACAATGTGTTCGACGTTTCTCTGCCCGTGGCCAACAATCTGACCAGCTTCGTGCAATACATTCAGTCGCTGCCGACCGCCCAGCGCCCGACTTCGGCGGCTTATGCAACCGAGGACGATCCCTTCACCCAGCCGCAAGTTGACCTCGCCAAACAGCAATTGGAAGCCGCGGGCGTCAAGACGGCCTCCTATCAGGTCTATCCGGCGGAGACCACCGACTTCAACCCGATTGGCGACAAGATGATCGCCTCGGGCGCGCAGATTGTCATCGTGGGCACGCTGCTCCCGGACGTAACCGCGTTCATCCAGAGATTCAAGCAGCAGCACTATAACCCCCAGGCGTTCATTGCCACCGCCGGACCCGATCAGGGCGACCAGTTCCTGAAGGCCATTGGCGGTGCTGCATCGGCCGAAGCGATCATGGTTCCAAATGGCTGGTATCCGGAATCGAATAACCCCGGTAATGCCGACATGGTCAAGGCCTACATCGCGAAATACGGCGGTACGGCCGATGGAATCAGCTCGGACGTGGCAGAGGCCTATTCCGTGGGCCAGGTGGTTGCCCAGGCTGTGACGAAGAATGGCAGCCTCGACAATGCCAAGCTCATCGCGGAGCTGCATTCGGGCGATACCTTCCAAAGCGTTCAGGGCGATGTCAAGTTTGATTCAACGGGTCAGAACACCGCGGCGCTGGCGTATCTGTTCCAGTGGCAAAAGGGCGCCCTGGTTCCTGTCTACCCCGCGAGCGCCCAGGGCGCAGTCGCGCCGGAATTCCCCAAGCCTAATTGGCCATAAGTCCCGTTAGGTTCTGAAGAGTTCATTTACGGATTCCGGGACGCGGTCCCGGAATCCGTAAATGGTCGGACGAGGAGACAGGCTCCATCATGAATCTAATCATTGAGGCGGTCATTACCGGCATACTCAGTGGCGGGGTCTACGCGTTGATGGCCTCCGGGCTGACGCTGATCTTCGGCGTCATGGAAATCATCAACATCGGGCAGGGTGCGCTCGTGATCCTCGGCGCCTACTTGAGTTACGTGCTGCAGGTGGATTTCCATATTGATCTTTTCCTCGGGCTGCTCATCACCATGCCGCTGATGTTCCTCCTCGGGCTTCTGCTGGAGATTGTGCTGATTCGCCCGCTCAAGCGGGATCGCACGATGTTGTCGATCCTGGTCACCTTTGCTGTCGCATTGATCATCGAGGGAACCCTGGGCGTCATCTTTGGGACGACCTTTGTCCAAATGCATGCCTGGTACGTTGATGCCTCTTTTCAAATCGCCGGATTCTATCTCTCCTATATCTACATCTTCGGCTTCGTGCTCAGCCTGGTGCTTTTATTGGGACTTTATCTTCTCTTATACCGCACGAAATTCGGTTATGGCCTGCGCGCTTCCATGCAAAATCGTGCGGCAGCCGAACTGATCGGCATTGACGTCGAAAGAGTCTCGGCTATAACTTTCGGCATTGGCGTGGCTCTGGCCGCAGCCGGAGGCATGGCCTACGGCGCCACCAGCGCGTTCAATCCCGCCAGCCATCTGGATTTGATCTCGCGCCTGCTGGTGATCATCATTCTCGGCGGCATGGGGAGCATGAAGGGGGCGCCGATCGCCTCGGTGGCGATGCTGGTCATCGAAGATGTCACCTCCGTGATCTGGTCTCCCGTTTGGGCCAACACGGTGTTCTTTGCACTGTTGGTCATCGTTCTATTGGTGCGACCCCGCGGCCTGTTCGGGCAGCTTGAAAGCAGGAAACAATGAAGTCTGCCGGTGTCATCGGGATCGTCCTCCTGTTGATTGCGGCATGCGCCTTTCCGTTGGCGCTTCCCAATCCTGCCGTCACCACCGTCGCGGTCTTTACCCTGCTGTTCGCAGCGGCTGCCACCAGCTGGAATATTTTCTCCGGCTATACCGGCTACATTGCCCTCGGGCATGCCGTCTATTTTGGGCTTGGCTCCTATGCTATCGCTCTCATGTGCCAGGACTGGAAAATTCCAGGCGGATACCTGCCTTTTCTTCTGATTCCGTTGGCGGGCGTCGTTGCGGCGCTGTTTGCAGTGCCTTTCGGGTGGATTGCATTGCGCACACGTCGTCATGCCTTCATCGTGATTACGATTGCGACGTTCTTCATCATGCAGCTCATGGCGTACAATCTGCGCTCGATCACCCAGGGGTCCGCGGGTATCAGCTTGCCCCTGCCGCCGCCCACTTGGACCGGCGACGCCTTCAACCTTCCGTTCTATTACGGGTCCCTGGTCATCCTGCTGCTGGCTCTCGCGACTTCCTGGTGGGTGAGAAACTCCAAGTATGGTCTCGGCCTGCTGGCGATCCGCGACGATGAAGACCGGGCGCTCGGCCTTGGAGTAAGCACCGGCCCGTTCAAGCTGACTGCCTTTGTTGTCTCGGCCTTTTTCGTCGGGATGGTCGGCGCCCTGCATGCCTACTTCATCGGGTCGATCTTTCCGCCCTTCGCTTTTGACGCCCTCTTTGATGTCGTTGTGGCGTTGATGGCCTTCCTCGGCGGCATTGGAACACTGGCCGGCCCCCTCGTGGGTGCCTTCATTTTGGAGCCCACTCAGCAATACTTCACGCTTGAGTTCAGCAACAACGGCTATTACCTTATTATCTATGGGGTCCTGTTTCTGGTGATCATCCTGTTGCTGCCTGAAGGCATCGTGCCCACGCTCCAGCGCTATTGGATGCGCCTCCGGTCGGCGCGGACCGGCCCGATGATGCCGGCGGATGCGGCCGCGAACTCCGGGTCCGGACGAATCCCCCGCGGTGGCAGGCAAAACCAAGAAAGAAGGCGTGAAGTCATGAAGCTGCTTGAAGCTACCAACGTATCCAAGTCGTTTGGCGGCATTCGCGCCCTGGAAGCCTGTTCAATTGACGTTGAGCAGGGATCCATTACCGGCCTCATCGGTCCGAACGGCTCGGGGAAGACCACCTTGTTCAACGTGGTAACCTGCTATGAATTCCTGGATAGCGGAGAAATCCTCTTTGAAGGACGCTCGATTATCCATGCCACGCCCGATAAAGTCTTCAGGCTGGGCATGGCCCGCACCTTCCAGCTGACTCGCATATTTCCCCGGCTGACGGTTCTCGAGAACATGCACGTCGCATCGCAGCGGCAGGGTTTCAAGGCGCTGCTAAGCCGTTGGAGCTCCTCGCAAGAGCAGCGCCGTGCATTGGAGTTGCTTGACTTTGTCGGGATCTCGGTTCTCAAAGACCTCCCCGCGGGCAATCTTTCCTATGGGCAAAAGAAATTGCTTGAGTTTGCTTACATCCTCATTGCCGATCCGCAGGTGATCCTTCTGGATGAACCGGCTGGCGGCGTCAATCCCGTCATGATCAATCAATTGACCGACCGAATCCGAACGCTGAACAAAGCCGGCGTGACCTTTCTCATCGTGGAACACAACATGGAATTCGTGATGGGGCTGTGCGATCGACTTATGGTGATGCATCGCGGTTCGAAGATCGCCGATGGCCCTCCCGAACAGATCCGCAAGAATCCGGCCGTGCTAGAGGCCTATCTGGGAGGTTGACCCATGATATTGAGTTCTGCGTAATGTCGTTGCCGGTTACGGCGGAAGCGACGTGCTCAAGGGGGTCAACCTTGACATCCAGACCGGTTCCATCACCTGCATTGTCGGGCCGAACGGGGCGGGCAAATCGACCGTTCTCCGCGTCGTTAGCGGCGTTATCAAGCCGCGCCTCGGTGACCTCACGTACAATGGCCGTTCGATTGCCGGCCTGACTCCGCGCGAAATCCTGTCTCTGGGGATCGTACAGGTGCCGCAGAACCACAGCCTGTTCCCGGAGATCTCCGTCCGGGAAAACGTCAGGATGGGAGCCTTCATCCTTAATGACTCCGGCCTCGTGGAGAAACGCTTGGGCGAGGTGGAAGAGCTGTTCCCGGTTGTCAAAGAACGGGCCGGGGAAAAAGCGGCCAACCTGTCCGGCGGGCAACAACGACTTGTTGAATTTGCCCGTTCTCTGATGCTGGAGCCCTCGTTGATACTATTGGATGAACCCTCGATGGGCCTTGACCCCATGACCTTGAAGCTCGTCTTCGAGAGAATCAACCTGATGCACACCTCCGGCCGGACCATATTGCTCGTGGAACAGAATGTGCGTGCAGGTCTCGGCGTCGCCACGCAGGGAGTCGTCATGGAGAGCGGTCAGGTTCGGCTGGAGGGCACCCACACAGAGATTCTTGAGAATCCCCAGATCGGCCGTCTCTATCTTGGAGGAACGCTCTCTGAGGCATGAAATTTTGAAAGGTGCATCTGGCCTTTGGGATGAATGCTCACAAAAATGAGTTTGGATGGGGCGTTCTTCCACATGCAAACTCATTTTCTCGGAATTCCATTTTCCTTTCGTGTGCACGGATGGGAAAAGGCTGCGTAAATACCATGGAACCATCGTTTTCCGGAGACTCACATGAACACACCTGAAAGACTTCGTAGCGCCGCGGTCAAACACGCGGCAGCGTAACAGCAATGAGCCGGCACGCCTCGGCGAATATGGGTGTTATGTCGGCGGCGAATGGATCAAGACGGGCGACGCCATCGACGTGCGCAGCCCTTTTGACAACTCCCTTGTCGCTGTCGTACATCGCGCCGGCCCGAATGAAATTGAATCGGCAATTGCGAAAGCAACCGCCGCGTTTCAGGTCACGCGGAAATTGCCGGCCTGGAAACGCGCCGACGTGCTGGAGAAGATCAGCGCCGGCATCGCCGCGCGGCGCGAAGAATTTGCACAGACCATCGCATTGGAGGCCGGTAAACCGATCCGCACCGCGCGCCTCGAGGTGGACCGGGCTGTCTTCACCTTCAAAATTGCGGCGGAAGAATCCAAACGCATTTACGGAGAAGTCGTTCCGCTGGACTGGATCCCGGGTACGGAAGGCCGTGAAGCACAGGTTCGCCGCGTCCCGCTTGGGCCGGTCGTCGGCATCAGCCCGTTCAACTTCCCCATCAACCTCGTGGCCCACAAAGTTGCCCCTGCGCTCGCTGCCGGCGATCCGATCATCCTTCGGCCCGCCAGCCAGACGCCGGTCAGTGCACTCAAATTGGCCGAAATCATTCACGGCTCCGGCTGGCCTTTTGAGGCCTTCAGCGTGCTACCCAGCACCACAAATGACGCCGCTCCGCTTATCGAGGATGATCGCATCCGTCATTTGACCTTTACCGGGAGTCCCGCGGTTGGTTGGTCGCTCAAATCGCGCGCCGGCCGCAAACGCCTCACGCTCGAACTGGGGGGCAACGCCGGAGTCATTGTCCACAGAGACGCCGATGTGCCGTATGCCGCCGAGCGCGTGGCCTGGGGCGGATTTTCCTATGCAGGTCAGTCTTGCATTTCGGTCCAGCGGGTATATGTCCATGCAGACGTCTATGAATCCTTCGCCAGGGACTTTGTTTCCCGGGTGAAGTCGCTGAAGGTTGGCGATCCGCTGGATGAAGGCACCGACGTTGGGCCTGTCATCGACCAGGGCGCGGCAGAACGCGTCGAAGCCTGGGTTGCCGAGGCCCAAAAGAGCGGCGCCACCGTCCTGGCCGGCGGAACTCGAAACGGAAATCTTTGGCAGCCGACGGTACTGTCGGGCATAACCCCCGAGATGCGTGTGAGCTGCCAGGAAGTGTTTGCCCCGTTGGTTGGACTGTATCGTTATACCGATGTCCGGCAGGCCATTGCCGCCGTGGATGAAGGCGATTTTGGCTTGCAGGCCGGCTTGTTCACGCAAGACTTGAATGTCGTTAAGCAGGCCTTTGACGACATCGAGGTGGGCGGCCTGATGGTCAACGATGTCTCCACCTTCCGCATTGATCACATGCCGTATGGTGGCGTCAAACAATCCGGCTTCGGTCGCGAAGGCCTGCGCTATGCCATCGAAGAGATGAGCGAATTGAAGTTGCTGACATTCAATTATCGTTCGTGAAGAAATAACAGGAGCCTTGTATGCCTGACGAAAAGGTACAAGCCGCCGTCAATAATTGGGCCCCGCGTTTCACGGCGCAGGGGGTTGACTACAACGACTTCTTCCGCACTACGGCGCGCATAGAGAAATGGGCAGACTGGTGCCGGGAGTGGGTGGCCACCGGCGACGTCCACCTCGACCTTGCCGTGAAAGCCGGGGCCAACGCGCGCGCGGTCAGCGCCGGCGAAGCCTACATCGCCGCCGCACTATGCTATCACTTCGGCAAATTTGTCTTCCAGGATTTTCACGATGACTATATCTCCGCCTCGCATAAATCTGTGGACGCCTATGCCAGGGGCTTGAAGCTGCTTGATCCAACCGGCGAACGCGTTGAGATTCCCTTCGATGGCTCGACCATGGTGGGCACATTCCGGCGGCCTGCGCAAGCCGATCATGCTCCGCTTATCCTTTTGCTGCCGGGTCTCGACTCCACCAAGGAGGAGTTCTTTTACTGGGAGGAAGTCTTCCTCAAGCGCGGCCTGGCCACCTTCTCGCTGGACGGCCCGGGACAAGGCGAGTGCGGCTACACCTCGCATATCCGGCCCGATTACGAGGCGGCGGTTTCGGCCGCGCTGGATGTCCTGGTGCGTCGCCGCGATATTGATCCAAAGCGCATCGGCGTCGCAGGCGTGAGCCTCGGAGGCTACTATGCCCCGCGTGCCGCTGCCTTCGAGCCGCGGATCAAGGCGGTCGTGGGCATCTGCGGTCCCTTCAACTTTGCCGAATGCTGGGATGGCACTCCGTCGCTTACGCGCGCGGCTTTCCAATATCATTCTGGCGCCAGTGATGCCGCAGACGCCAGGGCAAGGGCCGGCGAGCTTTCGCTTGACGGCGCGGCTCAGAAGATCACACAGCCCCTTCTCGTCATCCAGGGCAAGCTCGACCGGCTTATCCCCTGGGAGCAGGCTCAAAAGATTATCGATGCCGTCGGCAGGAATGCGGAATTGGCCATGTTCGAGAACGGGAACCACGTCTGCAACAATATTCCGTACGTGTATCGCCCCCTTGCCGCCGATTGGCTTAAAACGAAACTCGGCTGAGAAAATCACCTGAGTACCGCAACCCGCTTTCCAAAATTATAGCCTGACCTCGCGGGGTCTGGGTAGCTGCTGCGAGGGCTTCAATGACTGAACGGCAAAGTCCCTAAACCATGCCGGATTGGGCCTCGGTGTAGAATCGTCGATAGGAGATTCTTCATGTCCGGTCGATTATCGGTTCTTTCCGCAATCCTGGGCCTGGCCTTGCTGGCAAGTTGCCAGTCGGCGCCTCAGCCAATCACGGGTGCAGCGACTCTCTCGTCCATTCCAACGGCTCCACCTTCAGCAGGGGAGGTTCCCGCCGTCAGTTCTAGCGCTAATCCCGGCGCTGCGACATCCATCGATACGCCGGCGCTCGCGCCGGCACCCACCGCCACCACACTTCCCACTGCATCCGATGCGTCCCCGCTGGCAATCAGCGCCATGCGGGCCAAATCTTATCCCGGAAGTGACATTGTCGTAGAGAGCACGCTGCCGGCAGGGCGTAACTACAACCGTTATGTTGTCTCCTATCAATCGGATGGATTGAAGCTCTTCGGCCTGCTCACCGTCCCCGCAGGCGCCAGGCCGTCCGCAGGTTGGCCCGTCATTCTCCTTAACCACGGCTATATTCCGCCTCCCGAGTATTCAACTGATCAGAGTTATTCAGGGATAGTCGCTCCACTGGCGGCGGCAGGTTATATCGTGTTCAAGCCGGATTATCGCGGTCAAGGCAACTCACCGGGTACCCCGTATCAACCCTATGTAGCCCCCGATTACGTTACCGACAGCCTGAATGCGCTCGCCTCCATAAAGAAGTATCCGGATGCGAATCCCAATGAGATTGGCGTGTGGGGTCACTCGATGGGCGGCAATGTCACGCTCCATGAGCTGGTGCTCACGCAGGATTTCAAGGCGGCGGTGCTCATGGCCGGAGTGGTCGGTTCCTACAGCGGCATTCTGGATTGGTGGAATGCCCGCGTGGCCACCGGAGTCCTCACCACGCAGAATGATCTGGAAACGGATCAACTTGTGCTGCAGATGGTCGGCGCGCACGGAACGCCGCAAACCAATCCCGGTTTCTGGAATGCCATTGATCCCACATACTTCATCTCTGATATACAACCGCCCGTGTTGATTCAAGTTGGCACTGCCGACGTCGTCGTCCCCGAGAGTTTCTCACTGGGGTTGGTGGCTCAGTTGCAGAGTGCGGGCAAGAGTGTCACCTATCATATTTACCCCGGGGCAGATCACAATTTGTCCCCCGATACATCTGCCGCAATGGCGGAAGCCATCGCATTTTTCAATAAGTACCTGAAGTGACTCGTGTACCGGTCAGACACGTGCTTCTTGGTGTGCGTTGGAAACCAGGGATAATCCCTGGCTTTGAGCCAGAGGCGGGAACTACTCAATGGTTTGATTGCCCAGTCAGAATGCCAACCTCCTGCAATCCATCCGCTGTGACCGACCAGGGACTTGCGCCGTCGAAGATCCCGCACGTAGCGCAGCGCAGGTCCTCGCCGAAGGCCCCCGGAGGAACAGAGGGGGAAGAGGGAACCCTGCCTGCGCTGAGCGCTTTTCGAAGTGAACTTACTGATTAAGAGTCTTTGGAATGTATGTATATGGGGTCTACGGCGTGCTAAAGCGCCTATGTGATGCAGAATCTATGGGTAATTCAGTCTATAGGGTGCACAGTTTCTACAGCGTGTTTTCCCAATTGCAACCGAATTGCAACCGGAAGAGGAAAGGCGACTCTTATTTATCTTCTGCCTAATCAGGATGCGTTCGCAAAGCATGGCAGGTGGGCAGGTGTTGACTTTGCTTGTGAGCAGAAAAACTCAATGCGAGGAAAACGCTTGAAAATGCGCCAGAATCTCCAGCGCACAGTGCACGCTTTGTTAGCCCGCTTTTGATTTTACGAAAGCTGTTCTCATTATTCTTTATGAGTTAAGTAGTACAAAGCGGCTGCGTCTTCCTGTTGCTTTCGTCGTTCAGCCTCTAATCTCTGTTCACCCTTGGCAATCAAATCAGGGTGAATTTGAATGAAGGGATATGGCTGATCAGTTCGCCAAACCCAGGAATAGCCACAAAGTTCGCATTTGAGCAAGTACTTTTTGATATGTTCCTCATATCTCTTGATAGCATTATTTATATAGTCCGGTATCGATTGAGCTACTTGCCAGAGTATCATCCCCAAAGGAATAGTAATGATCATTATGAAAAATGCAATGGCTGCACAAGTAAGAAAAAGCATAATTGGCAATCCGATAAAAATGCCAACAAAAGCGGCAAGCATATTTCTACCAGGGGTGTCCTTTGTATAAGCGCCAATGGATTCGACTTTTTCAACATCTGTCTTGTATCCACCACAATTTGGGCATTGCATCGGATTTGACATTTTGTGTCTCCTGTTTTTCAGTGGGCGGGCTAGCTATGTTAATACGGCGAGTGTAAGTATAGCTGACTATGAACAGCGCTTATCGCCGAAGCGCTCAAATCATCGAGGTCTTTAGGCTGCCTTGTTAACCATCGCCTAACTTAGTGTGAAGAATTTTAGGAATATACCGCGCAAGAATCAGAACTTTTCGGCACATTGTTATTAGCACTTTCTGATTAAGAGTCTGTCGCAAGCAGGTCTATAGCGTCTATGCGGTGTTAATACGTGTTTCGAGTGCCATACTTAGGGGCAAATAGCTCTACAGTGTGTATAGTTTCCATGGCGTAGGACGCCAATTGCACCCGAAATAGGAAAGGGGACTCGACGTACAGAAATTCGGAAAGATATTAAGAAGTGGGCTATCTATGGGGAGAGGAGCTTTTGGTGATCAATGTAACTGCTTATGAAGGAATCGTACTTGATTTGTTTTTGAATAAAGGGCTTGTCCAGTTGTATTGCCTTCGCAAAGTATCTATTAGCCTCATCGTTTTCGGATAAAAGTAAAGAAATCTTTGCTGTATTGAAGTAAAGATTGGCCTTACTAGTAGGGTGCATGTTGTCACCTGCGTAGTCGACTACAGTCACGAGGAATTGTTTGTACTTTGTTTGTTGCTGAGGATCGTTTGATTGAGACGCATAGAGATAGGCCATATCCCCCTGATTGAAGTAATAGGGATTACTAGTACCAGCAATTTCTTTTGCCATTTCAGGAAGGCCATTGACGACGGCGGAGTATACAAGAACATCTTTCTGATCGACAAGTGGCGAAGATTGGGATAGGTAGATGGTACTGCCATATAACCAAAGTGTAAATCCAACTGCTACCGCGGTCAGCAGGCCACCTAACAGGATTGGAAGCAATGGACTTGTTTGTCGGACATTATCGCGGTTGTCTAACTTAAAAGGTTGTGGGGCACGAATCGTTACATCGGGCCGAGTCGGAACGTAGGCGAGAGCTTCGGCAATGGCTGTTAGTGATAATTCATCCTTCTCATTTAGGAATGGGATTGCCAATTCTAGTTTTCCATCTCTCGTGGTTATCTCATACTTGAGGCCAGTAGTAGCGCTTATTCCGCCATTCCGGAGCGAGGCAGGCGATGCATCGACCATCACTGAGACATCTTTTACCGTTTTCTTAGAGGTATTTGTTAAGGTGACCAAATAAGCCCCAATTTTCTTTTTGTCGAGGTCAATTGGTAGGCTTTTTCCAGTGCTATACACTATGCGAGGCCGCGCATTCCTTAAATAGTCACCCAGTAGACCGGCAACAACGGTAACGATGAAAGTGGAAATTGCTGTGAGCAATATGGTCATGTTCTCCTCCTTTGTGTAGCAAGATTTCAGTGCTATGCAGAGTGCGGTTGACTTTAACGGCGAAAACTATAAAAATTTCTTTCTAGCTAAGGAAGTACCGATTGCGCGTCTCGGCGAAAGTGGATTAGTATTGCGTGGATAGGTCAATGGAATATAACATAATCTGGAGGCTTTAGTCATGCAAGGGTCCAAGCTTCTCGGCACATGGTTGCCATCTACGTCTGTTCTGCATGCAATTCTTGACAAGATTAGGCGGAAATACAATATTCCCGAAGTATTGCCAGGAAACAAACAGTTAGCAGCAACTGGCTTTAGCTGGATTCTTCTTAACGAAAAGCCTTGCCTGAAGATACAAGATCCGCGCAGTTACTTTTCCCATTAATGCTTCCATTCTCCCCGCTCGGTGATCGCGTAGCACTTCGCGAAGCACCCCCTTGGGGGGTCGCGCAGCACCACCTGCCCCGCCTCAGCGGGATGAGCATAGCGAAGGGCCGACCCCGCCGGGCAGTTCGACCACTAGGTCCCCCCTACCATGCCGCCAGCCGGTGCGGGTCCCATCGCCATCAGAGGTGAAGCCTCTAATCCCTGGCCTTCCACCTCCGGATGTTCGCGTTACCGTCGACATACGTGTTCATGAACGCCGACTCGATCGTAAAGACGAACAATACATAGCGGTCCTGCGGCGCATACGATGCGGCCCGCGCAGCCTGTTCCCGCAGCAAGGGGTCGTCCGTTAGCGTCGCCCGCCCTCTGACGTAAAATTCCCCGCCGCCTCCGCTTGAATTCTCAACCGAACAGTGCAGCATGTAACGGGCATCGCGCTCCATGTCTCTGCGTTTGGGCGACGTGGGTTCCATGAACAGGAACAACTGCTCCCCGATGATCGGTGTCACCGGATGCACGCGCGGGCTTCCGTCTGCCCGCAGCGTTGCCAGATAGGCTACTCCGCTCTTGAAGCGGGCTTCCCCGAACTCCGCAAACTCCGGCGCTTGTTGAGCGAATTCTGCCCAGCTCGTCACGATCACCTCCTTACCATGGCAAAACGTAGTCCGCCCTCGAAAAGGAACAAACTCATACGTAACTCACCACCAATTATCTTCCCTTATTTGCTCTCTTCCTGCAAAGTCTGTAAGCCATGGAAGCAGTGGAATCAATGGAATCTTTTGGGTCTTGCAGTACTTGTTTACCGTTCGAAAGCAAGCTTTTGTGAAGGGTCAAAGGTCTTGAAAAAACAGGTAGAACGACTCTTGTCAAAGGAGCATTGAAAATTGTAGACTGTTGCTGATGAGCAAGCGTCGGAACAAGAACACGCTACCGGACCCGAAAGACAAGCTGATTGGTGAACTGCAGCAGCAACTGTCTGAGGCGATGGTGATTATTCACAGACAGCAAAAGCAGATTGAGCGCTTGCAAGAGTTGAGCAGCCAGTTGCAGGCTGAAGTGGAGGAGTTGAAACGGGCCGGGAAGCGCCAAGCCACGCCCTTCGCTCGCAGGCATTGGGTGGAGAATCCGAAACAGCCGGGACGGAAAGCAGGAAAAGGAGGCTTTGTCCAGCGAGAAAAGCCGAGTCTGAAGGAAGTGAACGAAACCCGCACGGCCAGATTGCTCCACTGCCCGGAGTGTGGCGGAAAGCTGCGGGAGAGGCGCCAGCACGAGCAGTTTGTGATTGATCTTCCCGAAGTGCAGCCGGTGATCACACGTTTCGTAACCGAGAGCGGCTACTGCTGCCGTTGTCATCAGCGAATGCGTTCCTGGCATCCGGATCAGATTTCCGAGGCGACCGGAGCGGCAGGGGTGGTGGTCGGCCCGCGGGCCAAGGCTTTGGCAGCCAACCTGAAACATCGCCTGGGTGTCTCGTATGGCAAAGTGAGCGAAGTGTTGAATGATTCTTTCGGCTTGCAGGTGAGCCGAAGCGGCTGGTGCCGTGCCGATCAAAAACTGGCCAGTACAGCCCGACCGGTGTATGAAAAATTGATCGAACTGATCCGCCAATGCAGTGCGGTGCATGCCGACGAAACCGGCTGGCGAATTGGAACGTTGTCGGCCTGGCTGTGGGTCTTCACCAATCGCGAGATTACGGTCTATGCCCTGCGAGCCAACCGTTCGAGCGACATCATCATCGACATCCTGGGCGAGAAATTCAAGGGGATTCTGGTGTCCGATGACTACGCGGCGTACGATGACAGACGGCTGGCCGCCTGCCTCAAGCAGAGGTGCCTGAGCCACCTGCTGACCGATCTGAAAGAAATGCAGGAGAGTAAGAAGGGTCGAGCCCTGCACTTTGCCCGGCAAATGACCAGCCTCTTGCATCAAGCTCTGGCACTCAAGGCCGAAAAGCCCACTTTGGATCCGTTCACCTTTGCCCAACGCGCTCGAACCCTGGAGACTTAATTGGATCTCCTCATTGCCCCCCGCCGAAGATTGACCGACCGGGAGAATGCTCGGTTTGCCAAACGGTTGCGCAAACACCGGCCTCATTTACTGCGCTTCCTCTACGTCGACTATTTGGATGCCACCAATAATCAGGCGGAGCGCATGCTGCGGCCCGCGGTGATCACCCGCAAGACCAACGGCTGCAACCGCACCCAACCGGGTGCCGAGACGCATGCGATCCTCTCGAGTGTGCTGGTTACCTGCCATCAACATTCTGTTCCAATCCTCCACTACCTGGCCCAGTTGCAGCGATATGGCCAAGCTCCGCCACCTCTGGTTTCGATGAATTCACTCCGCCGTTCAATGTCTGTTCCGCCTACCATTGAGCGGTAAACAAGTACGTCTTGCATTTAGAACATATGTTCAGTATAATGATATCAGCATCCTGCCACCATGAACCGTCAGGCGAGCGACCGAAGGTGCAGGTTCACTTCCTGCTCATCAAGCGAGCAAAGTGGTCGGCGCTTGCCCGACCATCGCCTATCTCGGCGACGTTGGTCGCCGAGGTCAATTGCCAGCCTCAGTACCGGATCGCCCGCTCACCTTTCTCCGTGTTCACGTGATTACATACTTGCCAATCTACCAATATACCAATTTCGCCTGTAGGGGGACGGTTGTTCCTCACTTTTTTTGTTTGCATCAGGCAGGCAGGCATTGTCCGACCATCGGCCATATCGACGGCATTGCCAAAGGCCGGAGGTGTGGGTGTTTTCCCCGCAAAGGTGCTCTCCCCGCGCGTCGATGCATTCAGTCTGGGTTGGCTCGGAGCAGGCGGCAGGCAAAAATGCCACCATATGTGCCCTCCCGCGGCCATTTCACGGGATACTCAGCTACATTTGGGAGTGGGCTGTGACGGGCCGCACCCGTAAAGAGAGGGATTGTTCCTCATTGATTTTCTTTTGCACCCGGACGGCATTTCCGAAAGCCGTGGGCCGTAGGTGCGGGTGTACGTGCCGCAAGGGTATTCTAAGCAAAGGTGCTCACCCGGCTTTTGGAAGCCTCAGACATTCAGCTGCCTCCACCCTGATCCCGAACCGTCTGCCGAATTACCAATTTACCAATTGACCAATCTACCAATTTACCAATTTACCAATCTACCAATCTACAATCCGCAATCTAAAATCCAAAATCAAGTCCCGCACCTTAAAAACCGAATATCCTAAAGACTTCTCCTCACGGGGTCGACGCCGGCCTGCGTGTGCTCGTTGGCGGCAGAGTCCAGGTTGGTCTCGGCGTGCGGCTCGGCGTGGCCGTCGGTGTCGGAGTGTCCGTCGGTAGGAACGAGGGATCGCCCAGCCACGGCAGGAAACGCGTGATCGCCTTCGCATCATCCGATCCTTTGATCTCGCAGCGTTGCAGCACGAACTGGTTTCCCAGTCCCTGGCCTGCCGAATATCCCGTGGCGCCCATGGCTGCAATGTAACCTGCAAATTTCACGTAATCCGTCGCGGCCGAGCTCGCGTCGCCAAACGGATAGGCAAAAGTCAGAATTGGAAGCCCTAGGAGCGCCTGAAGCTTCTTGCGCGAGTTCGACGATCTCTGCCCGCAGGCTCGCATCGTCCAGGAAAAGGAAGTTGCCCGGATGGGTCAGCGTATGGCTGCCCACTTCCCAGCCCGCGGCCGCCATCTGTTTGACCTGGTCTACGGTCAGGTAGCCGGGGGTTCCAATATAGTCGTATGGAAGATATAGCACACCCGTGAAGCCGTACTTCTCCATGATCGGAAAGGCGTTGGTGTAGTTGTCTTCGTTGGCGTCATCGAATGTCAGGATAAGGGGCCGCGGCGGGAGAGACGCGCCATGCTCAATAGCCTGTACCAGCATCGTTGTGCTGATGGTTGTGTAGCCCCAGTTATGCAGCAGTTTGAGCTCATCCTCAAACTTGGCCGGCGGGACGTAGTAACGGCTTCCGACAGGTGAGACCGCGATGTGGTGGAACATGAGGATCGGAACCGACACTTGGTCCGGACCTTGTGCTACCCAGGTGGCCGTCGGCGTCGCGGACGGGGCCGGCGTCGGCGTTCGCGAAGGCGCAGCCGAAGCAGTAGGCGAGGCCGCATACGTAGCAGTGCCGGTCGGGCTGGGCGGCGCTGGGGTGGCTGTGGCCGTCGGCGGCGCGAACGTCAGCCCACCGCATCCCGCCAGCAGGCATGCGGCAATGGCAATGATGATATATGATTTCATGGATGAGTGAATTTCCGGTGCAATATGCGAACGATGGATTTTACCCCACGCCGCCCTTGAATTTCAGAAACTTATCAAACGCTAACTGTGCCGCCTCATTGGTTGAGTTCCCATATCAGGTGCAGGCCGTCCAGGGTAAGCCAGGGTGCGAGTACGTCGATGACCTTCGTCTCGCGGGCTATCGTCTCCGCCAGGCCGCCGGTCGCGACAACTTTCATGTCGCTGCCCAGTTCGACCCTGAAGCGTGCCACCATGCCCTCGACCATGCTCACATAGCCAAACAGCAGGCCCGATTGCATGGCGTTGACGGTATTGCGCCCGATGACGGACGGTGGGCGCTGCAGGTCTATCCGCTGCAATTTGGCAGCGTGGGTAAAGAGGGCGTCCGCGGCGAGGTTGATGCCTGCGGCGATGGCGCCGCCGAGGTATTCGCCCTCTTTGGTGAGCGCGTTGAACGTGGTGGCCGTCCCAAAGTCCACGATGCAGGCCGGGCCGCCGTAGAGATGCATCGTCGCAACGGCATCGGCTACCCGGTCCGCCCCGACCGCTTTCGGATCCTCGTAGCGGATGCGGATGCCGGTCTTTACTCCGGTATCCACGATGAGAGGTTCCTGCTTCAGATATTCGCGGCAGGCTTGAACGATACGCTGCGTGAGCTGCGGGACTACGGATGCCAGGCAGATGCCCGAAAGGTCTCCCACCGGGCGGCCCGCGTGCTCCAGCAGGCCCAGCAGTTGAAGCCCGTACTCATCCGGCATTCGGGCGTCGTCCGTGGCGAGACGCCAGTGCGGATCGAGCTTGTCGCCCTCGTAGAGGCCGAGCGTCAGGTTGGTGTTGCCAACATCAATGGCGAGCAGCATTTTTTTGCTCCCTGTTAGCTAGCAGGAATCGATCCAAAAATGGATTCCGGAGGTCGGCTGGCGCACAGGATCAGGAAGCTGACCATGGGAAATACTTGCAGGAAAATACGCGTGACCGAGTAGGACAGATGCCACGTCAGGTCGTAGGGCGTGATGAGGTAAATGCCGTAATAGCCCAGGGCCTGGACCGCAAGCATTGTGAATCCGGCGATGTATGCTGGGCGGTGCTCTTTGTTGATCGGAGCGCGGAACAGCAGGTAATAGATCAGGAGAACCGGGATGATTGCAGTTGCCACTCCCGCAATATCCCAACTGCCGAATCCGATAAATTGCCCCCAGAAAAATTGCAGGATCTCGACGTGCCGCGCTATGTCCAGAACCTGATGGAGTGACCGCACTAAACCGTTGCTCAATACGTCGCTGGGCGGGGCGAGAAAGAGCTTGAAGTAAAGAACGATTCCGAGCGGCAGAGCTAGTCCAATGACATACAAAGAAAGGACGCGCCAGGGCTTATTCCGGAAGAAGGCGACAAAGAGACCAACGGCAGCGGCAAGCACAAACACGCTGCCCTCGTTTTTCGTCCACGCCGCCAGGCCCGCTGTAAGCCCGGATAAAACGACCAGGCCCGGTTCCTTGTGAACGACGAACAAATAGATAAGGATGGCCGTTGCGAGGATGAAGAAGGCCAGCGGCACATCCGCCATCTGTCGGGCCCCTTCGTCGACGAAAACCGGCGTGCCCCAGAGAATTACCAGCCCGAGTGCGGCTTGTCCCATGGACTTTACCGAGGCTCAGCGCGCTGACCATTACTCCGGCGCATGCAACGGCAAACAGCCCGCTCTGCATCATGGGCACGTGCGGAGTGTCGTTGCCCAGCAAGTCCCAGCTGGATGCAATATTCATGGCCAGCAGCAACGGATAGTCGGCGTGAAAAATCGGGTCCATCTGTGGCGAAAAGGATGCAAGCCAATTTGCCTGGTCACGGTAGATGAAACGGGCGGCGCGGTTATACATCATCCACGCGTCCCAGTCACCCTGCCGGCGGCGCAGGAGGTAGTTGGCTGTGCTCGCCAACGAAACCAGAAAGACCAGGCAGCCGGCTCCGGCCAGAACGCCCTGTGCGAGAGTCGGCCTCCGGAAATGCAAGTCCTGGGAGAAAGGCCGGTGGCGTCTCATTTCTCGCCAGATTGTTGCGGCCAGCAGCGCCAAGAGGATTGCCAGCTCAACGGCCGTGAACCAGTGCTGCCCGGCAAACAGCAGCATGTAAAGAAAATATAGGAGCGACGAAACTCCAAGACCGATCCCGATTCCCAGGAAGGTTTTGAAGAATAGGTTCCTTATTTCTCGATCCGGCCATAGGGCGTGTGCCAGCAGGGCGCCGATGAGCGCCGGCAGCAGAAAGGCGACTATCATGATGAAATCAATTCCGGATGCGGTGAAGCAGATACACCCCGTCTTTGAAGGCCGTCACTTCGAATTGGCCTTGATGCGCTGCGCTCCAGGCGGCATAGGCCTGGCGGCTGAGATTGCCGATGTTCCATTCCTGGTTCGTGCCTTTGGTGATGATGATCGGCGCCAACACATATTGAGTGAGCACGTATTCACCCTGATCGTTCGCCGGATCGTAGGTCACGCCCGGGATGCTCGAGTCGGAAATATAACCCACCACGCCGCGCTTGAAAGGCAGCTGTTGCTTGAGCGGCGTAAAGCGTTTCTCCCAGTCCGCCACCGGATCGTCGCTGATGCTTCCCAGATCCTTGGTTGAAATCAGATTTTGGAGACTGGCATACAGGCTGGCGAGGACGATCAAAGCCAGCATGCCTCGCTGCAACCACCTGATTGTCATGCGGTGCCCTCTGGCTGTTTCACTTGCTCGATGATCTCGGCGATCAGGTCGAAGCGGCTGAACTGGGGCATGATGTACACGCCCTGTGCCCACGACTTGACCTGCTCGATTAATTCTACCGCGATCTCCACGCCTGCCTTGGCGGCGTGCTCTCCGGCGGCTTCCATGCGCCGAATGGTTCTTTCGGGTATGGAAATGCCAGGCACCTCGTGGTTCAGGAAATTGGCATGTTTCAAGCTGACTAACGGCAGGATGCCCACCAGCACGGGCTTGTCGAGTTTCCCGTGCAATTTCTCGTATTCCGCAAGTAGCCGGTCCTTATCCTCGGACTGATAGATGGGCTGGGTCACGAAGAAGTCCGCGCCCGCCCGGAGCTTCCGGCGCAAATTCTTGATCTCCTGAGGCGGGTCCGCTGGGCAGAGATTGAGCGCCGCGCCGACGAAGAAGTTTGTGGGTTGACCGATGCTGGTCCCGGAATGATCCACTCCCGCGTTGAAGCCCTGTTTGATCAGTTTGATCAAGCCCGATGGAACGAGGTCATAGTTATCCATGGCCTCGGGATAATCGCCGATCGCCGTCGGATCGCCCATGATGACCAGCACGTTGCGGATACCCAGCGCGTGTGCTGCCAACAGGTCGCCCTGCACTCGCAGCAGATTCCGGCCGCGGGTGGGGAAGTGGAGCGTTGTCTCCACATTGACCTGGCGCTGAACCACATCGCACACAGCCCAGGCGGACATCCGCATGCGCGCCATCGGACTGTCAGCCACGTTGATCACATCGGCGCCGGCTTCGGCAAGCAGCGAGGCTCCTGCGATCAGCTTATGGGTCGAGAGGCCGCGCGGCGGATCCATCTCAACCGAAATCGCAAATTTGCCCGCGGCGAGTTTTTGAGCAAACTCGGTCGCCTGCTCCTGCGGCATTTCAGCAATTTCATCTTCGGCGGGCACGCTGAGCTGCAGCCGAGGAGTGGCAGGTGACGAGTCGAGGGCCTTTCGCATTGCGGCGATGTGCTGGGGGGTCGTGCCGCAGCAACCGCCAACGATGCGGGCCCCCGCTTCACGAAATGACAGACGCGTACTCGCCGAAATATTCGGGGTCGGCCGGATACATGATGCGCCCACCCACCTGCTCAGGCCAACCGGCATTGGGCTTGACCCAGAACCTGCCAGTGGGCACGGCCTGATGCATCAGCTTCAGGATGCGCAACAACTGGGCGGGGCCGCCGGAGCAATTGACTCCGATGACGTCGGCGCCTGCGGCGTCCAGTGTCCGTGCTACTTTTAGCGGGTCGTCCCCAAGCACGGTTCGATCGTCGCGGGTGAACGTAACGGAGGCCACCAGAGGCAGCGTGCAAGTCTGCTTGGCTGCCTTGATCGCTTCCTGAATCTCATATAGATCTGTCATCGTCTCCAGGACGATGAGATCCGCGCCGGTTTCGCACAGGGCTTCGATCTGTTCGGCAAAGGCGTCGCGCGCTTCTTCCGGCTGGACGCGTCCGAACGGCGCAATGCGAACTCCGAGAGGGCCGACGTCACCGGCCACGAGTATCCGGGAAGGCGCGGCTGCCGCGCGTTTCGCCAGGTCCACGCCGGCCCGGTTGATTTCCAGAAGCTTGCCATCCAATCCGTGCTTGGCCAGTTTGAAGCGGTTTGCGCCGAACGTGTTGGACAGGATCAGCTGCGCGCCCGCTCGAATGTAGTCGCGGTGAACATCGGCCACCGCCTCGGGATTGGAAAGGTTGAGTTCATCGAAACACTTATCGAAGCTTACTCCACGGCCGTGCAGCATGGTTCCCATGGCCCCGTCCGCGAGTATCACCTCGGAAGAAAGGCGTTCCAGCAAATCGCTCATCTCAACTCCACTAAGGTTGTTTGATCACTGTCAGCAGCGATCCATCACGTTCAATCACGTGAACGATGCGGGCTCCAGGATACGATTGTAGATCCAGATTGTAACGGGTGAGCGCAACTACATAGTCGTAGTGATCGGCGCGCTGCAGATTCGTATGTCGAATAGACCTTCAAATCCGGCCTGACATAGAGTTGCAGGAGATGTGCCGGACCTTCCACCCATATGTCTGCATTGGGCGGTGCAACAACGTTCAAATAATTGGCCGCTTCGCGATACGACGTGCCCCAGTAGTCCAGCTCGAATTTTCGGAAAGCGCCCTGCACCCCTCCGATGAAACGATTGTAATAGATGTATTCGTAGGGGTGCAACCGGGCGCCGTCCACAATTCCCGGAAGCACGAGCAAACCGATCAAGGCCGCCTGCAGCACCGGCCTTCTGATTTTCTCGAACACGACACCCGCCATCATGAAGACCGGCGGCAGGATAAAGATCACCTGACGGAAATTGTCATACAGGGGCGAGCGTCCGATGATGAACACGAGCATTGGCACGATGAGCCAAATCACGGTCAATACAAGCAGAACCCGGCTTTGGGCCTGCGCCTTGAGGAATCCGTAGAGGGTGATCCCCAGGCCGCCTGCAAACAAGAACCACACGGGTTCCGTCAACTGGATCCCCAGCAGAACCGGCAGGTACGAGCGCGGGATTTGCGTCGACGTGTACATGACACCATTGAAGAGGACCTGTCCCATCCACGGGTATTCCGCCATCACGCGCACGCTCTCGACGAAGTGCCCTACGGGGTCGGGCCAGAGATAAGGCCACGTCAGGTACATGGCAACCAGGGCGGCCACCACGTAAATGACCAGTACCGGCAAGGCTTTGCGACCCGATTGCCATAGTGCGTATCCAACGACGATCAATCCGGCGAGCGGGCCAAAGACACGGATGGACGTGGTGGCGCCCAGCAGGATGGCTGAGGGAAGAATAGAGGCCAGAGCGCAGAGAGTTGCAGGCGAGCAGCGGCGGTAGAGCAGAAACAAGGCGAGCGAAGCCACCAGAAAGAATGCAGCCCGCGACCAGAGGAACAGGAGAAAGTATTTTTGAACGTAGACTTCAGGTTTGACTTTGTGAATGTCAGAAGCGATCAAGGAGACAATGTTCGTCTGCCCCGAAGCAGCAGCACGCACGAGGCCGTCAATCCAGGCATGCAACAGGGGCGTCGCCGCAAAAAGTCCGAAAATGAACAATAGCCACAGACCGGTCAAGACAAGAAGGTTGCGTTTGGTGTTCGGCTCCATCGTGCCAAGCGGAATCGCTTTTACAGAGTCTGCCATCCTGAAACCGAACAGAAGACTCAGCAGGAAAAAAGTCAGAAAGGGAATGTCTTTTGGGCTAATGAAGGCATGGCCCCAAAACAAAGGCTGAGTGGCGAAAAGCAATGTTGCACCAAGAGCCGCGCCGCGTGCCAACCAGCGTTCGCAAAGTTCATAGAATGCCCAGATGCCGACAAGATAGGTCACGAAATAGAGCAGGTGCCTCAGGTCGGAAGTGATCCATGGAATAACGAGGCCCAGCATTCGGGCGCCCACTGCAACAAGCATTACATAGAAAGGGCCGTAATCGTCATAGGTGTTGCCTGTGAGGGGCACAGTCCCCGACCGCGGCCACGTGGAGTAAGCCTCGAGGGCGCGATCGGCATATTTGAAGAACTGAAGCTCGTCCCACGATTTGCCGAACTGCCTCAGGGTGACAATGCCGACTATTAATGCGACGACCAGCAATGCGAGGATATATCGCCCGTCATCTTTCGCATGATTTGTTTTCGGGCCTTCGAGCCCGGAATCTAGTTGCATTGCGTGCCGCCCGGGATGCTTTTTAGTATCGAGAATACGGCGCCTCTTCTCCCGACTGAGTAGACGGGTACCGCCCCTTTGCAGCGCCGTTCATCCAGGTTTTCCCGGGTCAGGAAGACGACATAATCATAGGTCACGGATGGCTGCTCTTCGGGAATATAGACCCTGATATCCAGCCGGGCATATTGCTGCACGATCTGCTCAGGCCCGAAAACCAAGACCTTCGCGTTTGGCGGCGCCACCGAGTTTATCTTTTCAGCTATGGCTTGGAGAGAGACTCCCCAGTAATCCATTTCGAATTTTCGGTAGGCGCCACCCGTGCCGCCGATCAGAGCATTGTAGTATACATATTCGTACGGGTGGAGTTTGACGGTGAACAAGATCCCGGGCAAGGCGGCCACCAGGAGCAGAAGGGCCCTGAACAGCGGCTGTGTGAGCAACGTCATCAGCTTTCCCAAAGCGATTCCGGCCAGGATGAAAAGCGGCGGGTATAGAAAATAGAGCTGGCGTCCATTGTCATAGATGGGGCTACCGGCCGCGACAATGACCAGCGCCGGCAGAAGAAACCATACCAGGAAAACTACGAACGGCGCGCGATTTTCCCGTTTGTAGAAAAGGATAGCGGAGGTTCCCAGGCCTGCCGCTATTAAGAGCAGCGCTGGTTCTGTCAGTTGCAAGGCCAGCATCGTCGGGAAGTAAGTCTTTGGCAACTCATCTGCTCTGTAGAGCTTTCCCCAGAACAAAATGTCCGTGGCAAAAGGAAACTGGGACATAGTTCGAACGCTTTCCAGGTAGTGCGCAACGAGCGAACTCCACAGGTATGGCCAGGTCAAATAAGCGGTCACGACTGCGATAGGCACGTAAAGCGCCGCCAAAACGATCGTTTTTGACCTCACCTTCAGTGCGGAATATCCAAGCGCGATCAAACCTGCCAACGGTCCTACCACCCGGAATGAAACGGTAAAGCCCAAAAGTACGGCGGCCAAAACCAGCATGATCCCGGGCTTGCCCGAAATAGCATAGTCGTCAGCCATTTTTATCCCCGCATAGATGGTGAGCGCGAAAAAAGCCATGAATGGAATATCTTTTGGATTGATGAAGGCGTGCCCCCACAGCAGCGGCTGCGACAAGAAGAGCAGCGTCGCTCCAAAAGCGCTCAAGGCGCTCATCCAGCGGACCGAGAGAAGATAAATAGCCAGGGCGCTGCCCAGAAACGACAGGAAATATACAAAGTGCCAGGCGTTGATGAGGGACCATATCGGAACAACCAACGTCAGCAATCTTGCTGCCAGGTCAGTGATCGCGTAGTAAGCTGGACCATAGAGATTCAGGTTGGTGTTGAAGGCCGGCAGGTCTTGCGGATGCAGAATGTAGCTGTAGGAGTTCAGCGTGTAATCCCCGTACCGATAGATATCGGCCTCATCCCAGCTTTCCCCATAGTCCTTAACGGTCAAGAAGCCGATCAGCAGCGCAACGACCAGCAACACAATTATGGGAAGATGCCTTGAGCGATACCAATTCGTCATTGTGGACGTGCTGTCAGTGGGATGGTAAAGGCCGGCCCTCTTTTCTGCCTGTTTCCCATCATGTTTACTATTGTTCACCGCATCAACTGCTCAACCCGGGATTCGCCGACGCTGTAGTATCTGGCCTCTCGATGATGGACGATGATCGCGGCGGTGGATTGCTCCGGAATCAATTGAAAGGCGGCTGAAAGCCGCATCCCCAGGACTTTTTCAGCGCCCGGCAGCAGCTCGAACACCTTCTTATGATCCTCAAGCTCGGGGATGGCCGGATAGCCCCACGAGTAGCGTTTGCCCTGATTCTCGGCGATGCCCATTTCGCGGCGGATATGGGCATGCAAATAGTCTGCAGTGGCCTCCGCCGACTGAACGGCCAGGCCGTGTTTGAAGTAACCCTCGGAGTAGTCTCCCCTTAATTGGAGATCGTCGAAACGTTCAGTCGCTTCCGCGCCGACCGTTACCAGCTGAATGGCGACAACGTCCATCTTGCCCGAATCTGCCGAAGCGAAGTAATCCGCGAGGCAGAGATGGTCGTCATATGGCTGCCGAGGGAACGCAAAGCGAGTGAGTACATCGGGCGAAGCGGTATTGATTGTTTCCGGATCGTAGATGACCAGCTCATTGCCTTCAGCCCGGCAGGGGAAAATCCCGTATACTCCCTGGGGCTGCAGCCATTTTTCCTGGAGTGCCTCCTTTTTCATTCTGGCGAGGCGCGCTTCGAATTCCTTTTGTAGTCTTTCCCATTCCGCACCATGTGCGTTCTTTGCTCCCCACGAAAGCCGGTAAAGCTCATTGAGATTTAGGTGTTTCAGGACAATCTCCAATGGCATTTCTTTGACGATGCGCTGGCCCCACTTGAGCGGATGCGCAATCGGCTCTGGTACCACCTTGGAGCGCGCCTGTGCCGTTTTGCGATATTCCGGCACCTGCGAAGCCCGACCCATTTCGAGCTCTGCGTCCTTCCGAACTTGAATCAGCAATTCCTGGCGCTTTTCAGGAATAATTAGCTGGTCCATGGTCTCCAGGCCTTCAAAGGCATCCTTGCAATAGAACACCCCCGGCTCATGGGGATTGCCATCCTCGGCAAATAGAATTCGCCGGCCGAAGCGACGATTGATTGCAGCACCGCCAATCAGCACGGGGATTTCTAACTTGCGGCGGTGCAGCTCATTCACAATGAGGGGCATTTGCTTGGAGGTTGATACCAACAACGCAGACAAACCTATGGCTGTCGCATTGACTTCGGCAGCCTTGGTAATGATCGTCTCGGCTGGTACCTGTTTGCCGAGATCAATCACATCGTAGCCGTTGTTGGACAAAATGGTCTTGACCAGGTTCTTACCGATATCGTGCACATCACCGTACACGGTTGCAAGGACGACCAGGCCTTTGCTCAAACCCTCTTTCTTCTCAAGATAGTTCTCCAAATGCGCAACAGCCTTCTTCATGACCTCGGCAGATTGCAAGACGAAAGGCAGAATCAATTCGCCTGCGCCGAACTTGTCGCCGACTTCTTTCATGGCGGGGAGCAGCACCGTGTTGAGGAGCAGTACGGCGGCCTCGTGTCTGGCAACCGATGTTCTTGCAGCCCCGCCGAGGACAATCTCGTCTATATCGGCTTCAACACCTTCTTTGTGTCTATGCAGAATTGACCAGTGCAGGCGTTGTTCGGGGGACATGCCTGCGGTGGGATCGGCAGCGCCGGAATCCGCAGATTGCGGCGAGACCTTTTCGAAGTATTCGATGTATCTTTGCAGGGCATCCGGGCGGCGATTGAAGATCAGGTCTTCGGCCAGTTCACGTTCTTGAGTCTCGACCTCGGAATAAGGCTTGACCTGTGAGGCGTTCACAATGGCCATATCCAGCCCGGCCTGCATGCAGTGATAAAGCATGACCGAGTTCAAGGCCGGCCGCGCTTGTGGCGCCAGGCCGAAAGACAAATTGCTCACCCCCAGCGAAGCAAAGACACCCGGCAGGTTCTGTTTGATCAGACGGATGCCCTCGATCGTTTCGATGGCAGAATTCGCAAACTCCTGGTCGCCTGTGGCCAGCGTGAAGGTCAGTGCGTCAAACACGAGATCTTGAGGCCTGAGACCATGGTCATTCACCGCGATATCGTGGATGCGTTTGGCGACCTCAAGTTTGCGCTCGCGGGTCTTGGCCATTCCGGTTTCGTCGATCGTGAGCACGATGACGGCGGCGTTATGGTCTTTGGCCAGCTCAAAGACTTTATCCGCCTTGGTACGACCAGCTTCGAGATGAGTGGAGTTGATCAGACAGCGCCCAGGCGCCGTCTTGAGCGCGGATTCGAGCACATCAAGCTCCGTGGTGTCAATCACGAGAGGGATGTCCACGCCCATTTCCAGCTTCTTGACCACGTTGCGCATCAACTCAACTTCATCTGGACGCTCCGTGACAGCGCATGAAATGTCGAGTGCATGCGCGCCGCCCGCAACCTGTTCCCGCGCCAGTTCCAGGATGCCGTCGTAGTCCTCCTCGAGCAGCATCTTCTTGAACTTGCGTGAACCCTGTGCGTTGCACCGTTCCCCAAGCAGCGTTGGTGGAGGGTCCTGTCGCATGAGGGTCGCCGTCATGGACGAGGCCAGCCTCGGCTCCGATTGATGGGGGCGGTCGGGATGGGTGCGCCCGTTGAGCCGTTCCACAAGCAGCTTGAGATGGGCCGGCGTCGTACCGCAACAACCGCCGACCACCGAAATGCGATGCTTCTCCACAAACTCGACCAACGCCTCGGCGAAGGGTTCGGGCTCGAGCGGATAGACGGCCTGTCCATCGACGTTTAGCGGCAGCCCCGCGTTTGGAATACAGGAGACAGGCAGCGTGGAGTTTTCGCCAAGAATTCGGATGGGCTCGCGCATATGCTCGGGGCCAGTGGAACAGTTGAGGCCGATAACGTCAATGCCCAATCCCTCAAGGATTGTCAGCGCGGCGGTGACGTCGGTGCCGAGCAGCATGCGGCCGGTCGTGTCCAGTGTGACCTGCGCTTGGATGGGGAGAAAGACGCCGGTCTCGTCGAAGGCATTGTGGAGGCCACTGATTGCAGCCTTAACCTCGAGAATGTCTTGCGAAGTCTCGATCAACAGGAGGTCGACACCGCCTCGGATGAGGCCGATGGCCTGGTCGCGGAAAACGTCTGCGAGATCGTCGAAGGTTACGTTGGAGAGTTCGGGGTCGCTGGCAGATGGCAGCTTTCCCGAGGGACCAATAGAGCCCGCAACGAAACGAGGGTGCGATTTGCCGCGGATATTTGAATATTCATCAGCCATCCTGCGGGCGAGGGTCGCGGCGGTCTGGTTGATCTCGATCACGCGGTCTTGCAGACCATACTCCGTCATTGTTATACGGTTAGCGCGAAAAGTGTCGGTTTCAATGACGTCGACACCGACATCCAGGAACGAACGATGTACTTTCTCTACGGCTTCGGGAAAAGAGATCACTAGGAAATCATTGCAGCCGTTATATTGCTCGCCGCCGAATTCGGCGGCGGTCAGGTTTTGGGCTTGCAGGCTGGTGCCCATTGCACCGTCGTAAACCAGCACTTTTTCTGCGAGGGCGTCAAGATATTTGCGATTTGTATATTTCCGATTCATGCGACTCCTAAAGTTAACTCACTTCTTCGCGCGTTACCAGATAAGCCGTGCGGCTTGCAGTTCACTTCCTGTCCCACAGCCATAGTATGAAATCCTGACCGAAGGTCGGTGCGCCGAATCCATTAAGTCTCTCGAGCACCGTTGCACGGTGGTCCGTGCCGTGGTTGATCATATGGAGGATGACGATGGCACGCGGCGCTGGGACGCCATTTGGGTTTTCATTTAATTCAGCCTCCTCGAGGCCGTTTACATATTCGTTCACATCCTTTGCCACGCTCTCAAAGACCTGCCGCGCCGCAGCCCACGTCGGATAGTCTTCGAACTTCAGGTGGCCTACGTCAGGAAGGCTTTTTAGACCCGCGAGCCAACGGCGGTCCACACTGGCAAGATGCACCATAAAATTACGGATGGAGCCGCGGGAATAGGCGCCGTCTGCCAGGAATTGCTCTTCCGTGATCTTGTCAATTGAGTCCCACACGCGGCGGGTCATGTCGTAGTGATACTCAATATACGTCCTGATGATTTCCAGGGATGGCATAGACTCTCCTCAGCGTGCAAACGTTGCGACGTGATTTCTTAGATGTCCAGTGGCAGGGTCGCGCGGCCCGCCTCCGTCATCCTGTCGTCGGCGATCATCTTCCGCGCGCGTTCCCTGTTGGTTTCCGTCCAATTTGATTTTTGCCGCCGCGGCGTAAATCGGGTAGCGTAGCGTTCAGCATCCATTGACTTTTCGAAGCTATCTATCCAGCCGAAGCAAATCGCCTCTTCCACTGCCTTCACGTAGTCAATAGACGGCTTCTTCGCGGCCTTTTTGTACTGCACCAACCAGATTTCCGTCCTGGACTGATGATTTTTGAGAAACCATCTGTGCAACTCTGAGAGACTCGTGACGTAAAGGGTTTCGCCAATGTCCATACTTCTCTTCCGTACGAGCCTCGGCAGCGTAGCAAGTCCTGGACCTGTGACAACAAAATCGCCTCTGCGAAACGAGAGGCGACATTCAACATAGTCATCTCTCATCTCTCAGACTTGCGTCTGCCGAAGTTGGCACCAGCTTATGCAGCGGTTGCCGAGGCTTCATCGGGTCGGTCCCTCAGCCTCTCTGGATGAGTACAGCTATCAAATTGTTGCGGGAGTTTATCATAAGGGGATGCGATTGTCAATTGACAAACGCGCTGCAAATATCGCACGTGAAGACGATGGTCTTTGTACCCCTGGACCTCTTACTTCAAGGTGCTGGCAAGGTCCGAAGGCTCAGCGACCTTGACGAGGCGGTACGTGCGGTTGCGCTCGGAAAGTAAGCCCCCACTAAGCCTGGCCGCTGCTTCGAACGTGATTATGTATTTAACGGCTTGCCCCGCGATCGCTCGCGGGGTAGCCAAAGACCAACTCAGAGGGAGGAGAGAGAGTCTGCCAAGTGGGGCTTCTGTTGAAGCCCACCAGGTCATCTAGATTGGGTCGTGGTCGGGATTGGTGCCGCACCAAACGCAGACCGCTATGTCCAGCTGATTACAGGCCAGGGCGTTGGAGCAGCGGCGGGCGACCACTCTTGGAGGCTGATCGGGCAGGTTCTCGGCTGGATAGACCACTTCGGTTTCCAACGCGATCTCATGTCCAACATGCTCGCAGTACTTGATCTTGCTGAGTTCCCAAGTACGGAAGGCCATCGAACCTCCAGATTACGTGAGTAGTTTACGGGATGTCAGACAAGCCTGCCAGTGACAGCCGTCACGAATGATTGTGACAAAAGACCCCATTTTAAGACTAAAAAGACCCTGTTTCTTGTGCGCAGAAGTACATTGGTTTCACGGGGGAGATTTGCCTGGGCCTCGGTCCCAGACGTATCAATGCTGGAGTAGTGTGGTCGAAGCCTAGAGGCTGGTGGAGTCGGATATTTGGCTGGGCCAATGACGCGGCCTCAGCACATAGACAAAGGCCTCATCCACTACATTCCAAGCCGATAAACCGCCCCACGGCGGTCAGCAAAGTAGATTTCGCCGGCCGAGTCCTGGCCGAATGTCGTGATGCTCGCCCCGGTTTCAAAAAGGAGTTGAGATTGCCAACCAGTGCCACTATTCGAGGCGGGCGAGCGTAATAAACCCCAAATCTTTCCCGAGCAGTAATCGCCGTAGAGATAAATACCCTGCCATGCAGTCAATGTCCCACGATAGACAAAGCCGCCGACGATGGCGCAGCCCCCTTCGGCGTGGCTGTATTCAGTGACAGGCATGGTGACCTTCAGGCCGGGCGGCGGCTGGCCAGCGTAAGGATGCAGGCCTTCATAGAAATTCCAGCCATAATTCAAGCCGGGCGGGTTACCGGGGACAACATCTACTTCCTCCCATAGATCCTGGCCCACATCGGCTATGTACAGATTACCCGTTCTTTTGTCGAAAGAAAAACGCCACGGATTCCGCAGGCCATATGCCCAAATTTCGGTTTTGCCGCCCGTACTTGCGAAAGGGTTGTCCACGGGGATGGAATATGGATCGCCATTGTTCACATCTATTCGCAGTATTTTGCCCAGCAAAACGTTCGTGTTCTGACCATTGCCGGTTGGGTCGCCCTGCGAGCCGCCGTCGCCCAGGCCCATATAGAGGTAGCCATCTGGGCCGAAGGCCATCTGCCCCCCGTTGTGATTCTGGAAGGGCTGCTCAACATGAAGCAATTCCTTCTCACTCGAAACGTTGGCCGTGTTGCCGTTGGCCTGGAAGCGGGCAATCACGGTGTTGCCGTTGGTGTCGGTGTAGTTCACATAGAAATAGGGATTGTCCCGAAAATCGGGGTGAAACGCCAGTCCCAGCAACCCCTGCTCATCACCACTGCTGCCGACGCGATCGGTGATGTCGAGGAATGGCGCATCAAGAAATTTGCCGTTTTCAACTATGCGGATGCGCCCCGCTTGTTCCAGAACAAACATGCGGCCGGTACCATCGTCGGGGAATTGAATGCCTACAGGCAAATCTAAGCCTGATGCAACTTGTATCCACTTATAGGAAGCCGGATCAGGAAAGGAACTTGTGTCAGGTAACGAGGCAGCGGGACTGGTCGTTGTCGCAACAGGAGTGGAAACGCCAACCGTCGCAGTTGCAGAGTTGGGAACCTCAGTGTGGGGCTGCAGGATCGTAGCTATTGTCTGGGCGGGTGCCGCAATCGACGGCTCGGCCGTTTGCAGACTGGAACATGCGGATGCAAGAAACATTAATACAAGTAAAAGCGATAGATGTCTCATCTCGCGCTTCTTCTCATCTTCTGTCTCGACAAATTCCGCGGCGACCACATTATCCTGCTCCTCTCTGCTGGTGTTCGCGTTCAGGGCCCTGACGTTTTCCGGTACGATTTAGGAGGATAGAGTTCTATGAATGGGTAGTGGTCAGCCACAGAACAGCGCATCGTCCAACTTCCTGGTAACCGGCAGTGCAATATCGGGAATGAGGCCAAGGGGCGAGATCCGGTAGATCACGCCAGCAATCGGGGCGGGACTCTGATCAGAGAATAATAAAGAGGGGACTTAAGGCGTGGATGAGAGTTAGAGCGTGGATACGGGATTTCCTGCAATCGCGAAATCTTGCGGGTAAAATCGAGGGGATGCCTTATCTCATTGACGGCCACAATCTGATCCCAAAGCTCGGGCTGAGTTTGGATTCGCCAGATGATGAGATGGATTTGGTATTTATCCTGCAGGAATTCGCCCGACTATCGGGCCGGGCGATCGAGGTTTACTTTGACGGAGCTCCCGCAGGTGAAAGCGGCAAGCGGCGCTTTGGCTCGGTGACCGCTCATTTTGTCCGGTTGGGTACGACCGCGGATTCTGCTATCCGCGCCAGGATCAGAAGTTTGGAGGGGGCCGCGCACAACTGGATTGTAGTCAGTTCAGACCATGAAATACAGGACGCGGCGCGCGCTGATCGAGTGGATGTAATTTCGTCGGATCAATTTGCATCAAAGTTGAAGAAACTGATCCGATCCGGGGCCGGTGCGAATTCAATTGAGGATCGTAAATTATCTGCGGCAGAGGTCGAAGATTGGCTGAAGTTATTTGAAAAACGTGGGCATAAAAGATGAAGGATTGTGTATCCCTTCTCTAATCGAAATCTAATGTTATTTCGATAATTCAGATGTATATTAGCGCCAAGACACCTGCCCTCCCTCTTATTGGTATCAAAGGTGTCAACCACCGAAAAACCAGTCCGCATGCCCCCCCCATGTTGGCTGACGGTGGTGTCCCTCCCCCTCAAGATTGCCAGGTGGCGCGTTTAGGTGCCACCTGGCAATCGCTTAAGTCCGATTATGATGATGCCTTGACCACGGCCTATTCGTTTGTCCCATCACCGAATCATATTTATTCCGATCACCCGGAAGGGCCGGGCCGATTCGATGTGTTGAAGCCAAAGCTGGACTCATTTGGGGCGCAGAAGCTGGACGCAGTCCCTGCCAGGAGAGATGAAGTAGCCCGCATCCACAGGCCGGAACTCATCAGCAACTTGGAAGAGGCCTGCAAAAATGGGCCGTCCATCATTGACTACGCCCCTACTTTTGTGACCCACAATTCTTTCGAAGACGCAATCCTGGCCGCGGGCGGCGTGATGGTCTGCACGCGAGCAGTATTGGCCGGCGCGGCCGATAATGCCTTCGCGATAATCCGACCTCCAGGGCATCATGCGGAACCGGATCGTGCGATGGGATTCTGCATTTTCAACAATATTGCGATTGCGGCGCAAGATGCCCTGCAACAGAAATTAGAACGCGTGGCCATCCTGGACTACGATGCGCATCACGGCAACGGTACGCAAGCAGCGTTCGTCGACGATGAACGCGTGGCATACTTGTCAACGCATCAGTGGGGGATTTATCCGGGGACAGGCTGGTTTGACGAGGCACCGCATGCCCGCAAGAGGATCGTCAATGTTCCACTGCCCGAAGCATCTGGAGACCGAACGTTTGAGGAGATTTCAAACCAGATTTGGGCACCTTTTGTTGAATCCTTCCAACCAGAGTTGTTGCTTGTATCCGCAGGCTTTGACTCGCATTGGAATGACCCAATTACCACACTGGGTCTCACCACCGCGGGCTTTTACATGATCTCGAAGAAGCTGGTGGATCTGGCAGAGGAATATTGCCACGGAAGGATCGTCTTCGTGCTGGAGGGCGGCTACGACCCTCAAAACCTCGCTAATGGAGCCGCCGCCGTGTTCTCGGCTTTAATGCACTGCGAGTTCGTGGATCCGGGCGATGCCTCGCCGCGAAGTGAACCCGACACAGCCGCGCATATCGAAGAGATCCGGAAATGGCACGGGTTTTGATATTTGTCCTAGAGACCTGCTCAGACAGCGGGTCTGCAATGTCTACCTTCCTCGCCTGCGCAAGTTGGTACAGGTCTGCCTCTTGCTGAGCCGAGCGAATTGGTTTGACATCAACTGGGAGTGTATTTCTCTTCCCAATCCGCGATCGCGGACCGAATAGCTGCTTGTACGTCCGCGTCTGGCACGTCCGCTACCCCCTCAAAACGGCTAAGGCCCACAAGAACGAGAACTCCGCCTTCCGTCAATTCAACGAGCCGTACGCCCTTGCTGGCCAGGGGCGTACCAAGGATCTTGGATTGGAGGATGGCGTCTATCTGTCCGACCATGGTGGCGGGTTTGGATTCGGGAACGGGTGGGGGGGCTGGTGAGACTGGAACGGGGGTTGACCTTGGCTCTGACACGGGGATTGGAGTTGGCGGAGCCGTAACGGGCCGCGAAGCGACACTCGAGAGGGATGCGCCTTCCACCCAAGGGCGCATGACCAGCATTAAGTCGATCAGACGTTTGCGCTGTTGAGGCGCCAACCGCGAGGCGTCCACACGATTGCCGTCTAAATCAAGACAGGGCTGCTCCCGGCCATCCAGGCCAAGTCTCAGAAGGCTGTGTTCGGTAGCTGGCGCTGAGGCTGGCGGCAACGGTGCCGCGACGGGCATACCGGCAGCGTTTTCGACCGGTTCTTCGCTCTTGCGCTTTTTGTAACCCTGACCGCGCCCTTCGAAAAGGCCGAAGAAATAGCCGAAGAACATTGCCGCAAGGCTAATTCCAAGGAGGCTGAGAAGATTGAATTCCATATTTCATCCCTTCTGGCAGTTTGGACAAAAATGAGTGCCGCGTTGGCCGACGACTATTCTTCTAATAGGCGTCCCGCAGACGGGACAAGGTTTTCCCTCACGGCCATAGACGCGAAAATGGTTTTGGAAATCACCGCCGCGATAAACCCAATCGATGCTGGCTCCATTGCGGCGGATGCCCTCCTGCAAGGTCTTCTGGATGGCATGATGCAGGCGCTTAGCCTGCGGACGAGTTACAGAATTTGCTAAAGTCAGGGGGTGCAGGCGTGCCGCATGCAGGGCCTCGTCAGTGTAAATATTCCCCAATCCGGCAAGAAAAGTTTGATCCATGAGTAACGGCTTCAGCCGACGATGCCGCTGTCGCAGCGCGTCCCAGAGCCGCTCAGGTGTAAAGTCGCGGCCGAGAGGCTCCGGGCCGAGCTTGCCCGTGACCTCCTCAGGGTTTCTCGTAAGCCACATGCGGCCAAATTTGCGAGTGTCATTGAAGATTAAAGACTCGTTGCCCGATAGTCGCAGGATTACTCTATCGTGTTTCTCCGCTCGAATTTTACCCTTTTTGATCAATACATCTCCGCTCATGCGGAGATGTATAAGGAGATTGTAAGTTGTAAGGCCGATATTTAGGAATTTGGCCCTCCTCGAAACCTTTTCGACACGCTCGCCCTGTATCTCCTCCTTGAACTTTCGAACCGACGGCATCGCAAGCGTCCGGGCCCAGCGCACGTCGGCGTTCAGGATCGTCTTGCCGATTAGCTGGGGCTCCAAGGATCGAGCTATAGTCTCAACTTCAGGAAGTTCCGGCATGCCCGCAAATCCAGGCGCCCTAACAGCGCAATGGCCTGCTCCGAGGCTGACGCCAGGCTCGAGCTCTATTCATTGAACATCTCGCCGACACTTCGCCCCTCATGTGCCCGCCGGATCACTTCACCCAATAATCCGGCCACTGAGAGAATCGTAGTGCGTCCTTGGAGATACCGCATCTTCTCTTCCGAGATCGGCACGGAGTCTGTCGTGATGATATGCCGGACCGGAAGCTCGGCCATTCTCCTGGCGGCGTCGCCCGAGAGGATCGGGTGGACGAAGATCAGGTAAACATCTCGCGCACCTTCTCGCTTGACGAGGTGAACTGCCTCGGCGATCGAGCCGCCGGTATCTACCTCGTCATCCACGATGATCACATCGCGATTTTTGACTTCGCCGATCACGCTGAGGGCCTGGGCGGTGGAATCATTGGCCGCGCGTCTCTTTTCGACAAAGGCAATCGGAGTATTGATGTCCGCCGCAAAATTGCGCCCCTTCTTGGCGAATCCGAGGTCGGCGGCTACGACCACCGGGTCTTTCAGGGTTGGCATGACGAACTTCTTGACGTGCTCAACCAACATATGGGAGGTGGTCAACACATCACCCGGGATCGAGAAGAAGCCCTGAATTTGGCCGGCGTGCGGATCAAGCGTCATGTAGCGGTCCGCTCCTGCTACTTCGATCATGTCCGCAACAAGGCGTGCCGTAATCGGCACACGAGGCTGGTCTTTCTTATCCGAACGTCCATAGCAAAGGTAGGGAACGACTGCAGTGATGCGCGCAGCCGAATCCAGCCGCAGCGTCTGGAGCGTGATCAACAATTCCATTAGGTTATGGTGCACCGGCGAGGCGGTCTGCTGGATCACGTATACATCCTGTCCACGGACGCTATGATCCAGCTTGATGAAAATGTTCTCATTGGGAAACTCCACCAGTTCTCGTTCGCACAAGGGAGCCCCGAGATATGTGGAAATCTTGGCCGCGAGCTCCGGTGAGCCGCTGCCTGCGAAGAGTTTGATCTCGCCGTACACTTTCATTTCGTGCTGATGAATATGATAGCTCATTTGCCCTCCCGGCCCGCGTCCCATTCCGAACGCAAAATACTCATGATGTGAATGTCGGCATATTTTCCGTGCCGGTAGATCGCCTGGCGCATCGTCCCCTCAAGGACAAATCCCGCCTTTTCGTAGGAACGTTTGGCCCGCAGGTTTGTCGAATAGACTCGCAAATAGATCCTGTTCAGATTCAGTGTGTCGAAACCGTGTTGGAGAATCAGCCGCACCGCCTCTGTCCCGTATCCTTTATTCCACATCGATCTGTCGCCGATAAAGATGCCAAACTCGGCGGCGCGATTCGGCCATTCAAGATTGAAGATGCCTATGTTACCAATCAGAATCCAGTCCTCGCCATTTTTCGCTTCGATGGACAAAGGCTTTTCATGCTCATCTGCCTGCGTTACCTTTTCAAACCATTTCTCCTCATCACTTGTGGACAGGGGTAAGTACACCGATAAGCCATCCGTCACTTCCGGATCATTTAGCCAGACCTGGAATTTGGCGAGGTCGGTGCGTTCGATCCCGCGCAGGCGAATGCTTTTGCCGTAAATCATGCTGTCTTCTTTGGGGTGTCGGACGTCGCCGTGATGGGGTCAAGGAGCAATCTGACTGCTTCCCGGGGCGCCAGCTTTCTATTAAATACCTCATCCAGGATCTCATTGTAGCGCCTCTCCGGGATGTGGGCCCGGAATTGGGTCAGCAAGGTCTGTACGAGCAGCACCTCTATCTGCGAAGCAGCCCGGGCCCGGTCACGGGCAACCCAACCTCCATTGCGGTGCAGGTATTCGGCATGATGTGAGATTTGTTGAGCCAATTCGGAAATGCCCTTGCCCTCCGTGGAAACGGTCTTCAGGACAGGCGGAATCCACATCTCGCCAGCCATCTTGGATTCCCTGGATGCCGGGGCCGGGTCCCCACCCAGCCGGCCGTGATGCAGATATTTCCTGTGCGCTGGATGAGCCAGCTCAAGCATCGCCCTAAGTGCCTTCTCTGAATTCTCCACTCCCGGCCGGTCAGCCTTGTTTACCACCAGGATATCTGCGATTTCAAGAATTCCGGCTTTGATCGCCTGGATATCGTCTCCAAGGCCCGGTGCCTCCACGACGATCGTGGTATGTGCGAGCCGCGCGATGTCCACTTCCCCTTGGCCCGCGCCGACGGTTTCAATCAGCACAATTTCGTAACCAGCAGCGTCGAACAAGTCCACGATATCGGCGGTGGCCCGGGCCAGTCCGCCGAGCGAGCCGCGGGAAGCCATTGAGCGTATGAAGACGTCTGCATCTCCGCTCAGATCCTTCATCCGGACACGGTCGCCCAGTACGGCACCACCGGTGAACGGACTAGACGGATCCACAGCCACTATCGCCACCCGCTTCTCTTGGGCGCGAAATTGCAGCGCCAGCCGGTTGACCAGCGACGATTTACCGGTTCCCGGCGCACCGGTCACGCCGATCAGGTGCGCCTTGCCGGCGTGGGGAAAAAGCACATCCAGCGCGGCCTTGCCGTCTGCCGTGTCATTCTCCACCTGAGTCACGAGGCGCGCCAACGCGAGCCGATCACCTTTCAAAACCGCATCCGCCAAATTCATCGCGGTTCTTTACGCATCGCCGGGATTCGTCTCCCTGACCCACAAGTCAGATCTGCCACGGTCATTTCACGGCCTTCCGGATGTCATTGACAATGTCTTCCGTCGAGGCACCCGGGCCATAGACACCGGCTATTCCGAGATCTTTTAGTCGTGGAATGTCCTCATCGGGCACTATGCCGCCGATGAACACCTTTACCTCCGTCTGCCCATTGGCTTTGAGCAGCTCCATTATGCGCGGCGCGAGAGCCATGTGGGCGCCCGAAAGTATGGAAAGGCCAACCACATCAACATCTTCCTGTAGGGCGGCCTCTGCGATCATTTCCGGCGTCTGGCGCAGACCCGTGTAAACCACCTCCATGCCTGCATCCCGCAGCGCACGCGCCACGACTTTTGCGCCACGGTCGTGCCCGTCCAGGCCGGGTTTTGCGACCAGCACACGGATTTTCTTCTCGTTCATGATCCCTCCGCGGGTGAATTCGAGAACATTATACTAAACCTGATTAGTTTCGAGGCAGTCGTTGCTTCGGACCCCGCGAACGGAACTCGTGGAGACGGCTTGGATGCCATGGGGTAAAACAGGATCAGCGGAAAGAATGGCCAAACCGAGGCCGGCAAACGCATCCGAGGCGGGGATTCCGAAGCCCGCAGGACATGGATCGAAAGGTGTTGGCTAATCTGTAACCTATCTGCAATTCTGGTCATTTCCTATATGGCAGTCGAAAATCAAAATATGCTATACTTTTATCATGGTTTCGCCGCGCGACCACTGGTTTGAATGGGTTGAAACGTTGCGCCGCTATCGATTGGACGGGTTGGCCTCATGGCTGCTCGAGGCGGGCAGGCCGCTGGCATTCCTCTCTGCACAATTAATGTATATGGGACGGCCTTTCCTCGGCACGGGAGCGGAAGCCTTGGCGCGCACGCTTGAGTCGGAGGCTGAAACGCGCGCATTCGCCGCCTTGCTGGATAGGGAACGATTGCCGTGAACCTGCTGGGACTTGGCCTCGTCGGCTTTGCCGCCATCCTTTTGCTTTTCCTGTCGATGTCAAAACGCAAGTCGCCACCGAAATTCCGGGCTATCCCTGCGCTGACACGACTTTATCGCGCAATCGGGCTTAGTGTTGAAGACGGCACACGATTATTAATCGGCCTAGGCGAGCAAAGCCTTCTCAGTCAAAATGGAGGCGCGCCGCTGGCTGGCCTCTCCGTGCTGCGATCGCTGGCAGAACGGACCTCGCTGAGCGATCGTCCACCGATCGCAGCAGCCGGCGAGTCTTCCCTGGCATTGTTGGCACAAGACACGCTCGAAGCCGGCTATCAGGGAGCAGGCGCGGCTGAGTTTTATGAGCCGACGGCAGGCCGTCTAACAGGGATGACGCCCTTCTCCGCCGCCGCTGGAATGCTGCCGATTCTTCGGGATGAAAACGTATCGGCGAGCCTGTTGATCGGCCATTTTGGAGTGGAGGCCGCGCTGCTGGCAGAGGCTGCCGACCGCGAGAATGCCTTCCTTCTCGGGTCGAGTGACGATCTGTCGGCACAGGCAGCTTTGTATGCTTGCGCGCCGGAAACATTGATCGGCGAGGAGCTCTTTTCAACGAGCGCGTACCTCAATGCACATCCGGCGCACATGGCGAGCCTGACCGTGCAGGATGTGCTCCGCTGGATTCTCATAATGGCCTTGCTGGCCGGCGCAGGCTTGAAATTATTCGGATTCATTTGATGCGGTACGCTGCGCTCGTGTTAGCAGTTCTTGCCGGATTGATAGTTCTGATAGGATATTTCATTCCGGCTCTGGCCCCAATTCAAAGTCTGTTGCTCACCTGGACAATTATCCTGGCAGGAGCTGCAGCTCTCGTAGGCGTTTTCAATTTGATCCTGGTGCATGGCAACAAGATCACGCGGCGCGAAAAGGGCGGTATCTACAGCGCAATTCTGTTGATTTGCCTTTTTGCGAGCTTCGTCTTTGGCCTGGCTCTTGGCCCTGATCATCCGGCTATGCATCTTCTGGTCAATGCCATCATAGTGCCGGTCGAGGCAACGCTCATGGCGCTGCTGGCTGTCACTTTGCTTTATGCAAGCATCCGCCTTTTGCGACGCAGGGCAGATGTCATGACCATTGTATTCATAGTTACGGCTTTGATCATGTTGGTCGCTTCAGCAACGCTGCCCTTCGGCGAGATAGGGGCCTTGAATAACTTTCTGCGGCCCTGGATTCAGCATGTACTAGCATTGGGAGGAGCCCGTGGCATCTTGATCGGTGTTGCGCTTGGCTCGCTGACCACGGGGCTTCGAGTGTTGTTCGGCATGGACCGTCCTTACGGGGGCAAATAATGCCGGATACGGTCGTCTGTGCGGTTTGCGGTGAAACCAATCCTGCGGACATGGAGTTCTGCCAGAATTGCCAATCGCGGCTTCAGCCCCTAACAGGGCCGCTCAGGGGCGAAAATGTCCCTATTCAACCCGGCGACGTTCCCACCAAAAAGGTTACATCTGAACTGGAACCTGTACTGCCGCAATGGTTGCGCGAGGCGCGCCAGCAGGCGCGGCAAGCGGTAGAAGAAGATGAAACCAGATCCGACGAGGATAAGCCTTCCCAAGGCCCCGACCTGCTGGCTGGACTGGCGTCTCAGGGTCGTGAGGAGGAAGAAGAAACGCCAGATTGGGTCGCCAACATTACGGGTGCGCCAGCTAAGCAAAGGAAATCTGAGCCAGAAGACATGCAGGTGAAATGGGTGGAACTAGGCCACGCAGATGAGCCAGCAGAGGCACTGCCTGCTGAAACTACAAACCCTCCGCCAAAAACCGACTCAGCGACACACTCCTCGGAGAGAGATGAACTTGCGGAATGGCTCAAACAGGCTTCGGCACCATCTCCACCTGCAGCGGCCCCTGTCGACAGACCCAGCCTGGATCAGCCAAGCCAAGGATTGAACGATTCTCACCCGGCTTTCGATACAGGCGGGCTCGAATGGTTGAAGAAGATGGATGCCGATGTTCCGGTTTCAGGCCAGACGCCTCCGGGGCCGGCGCCCGCAGCCAGCAATGAATCCCTTGATTGGCTGCAAAAGCTGGACTCTTCAAAAGCGCCGCTTAGCTCGACGGCTGCCGGTGTTTCAGCGGCGGGCGACGAGCATGCTCAGCTGCCGTTGCCGTCAAAAGAAAAGGATTTATCCTCACCTGCTAATCTTCCAGCGTGGCTGACGAGCATCGGCAAAGAACCAACAGCCGCATCTGAGCCGGGATCCTCGACAGCCGAAGCTGCCCTCCCGGATTGGTTGAAGCCTCAGGCTACATCTATGCCCCCCCCGGCAAGTGAACCAATCCAATCCCCGCTCGAAAATGTCGCCGTGCCAGGCGAGCTACCAGACTGGATTGCATCACTTAAGCCGGTAGAAGCGCAAGCTGGCGAGACAGCCCAACCAGAAGATCAAGCGTTCAAACTAGCCGAGCCACAGAGGGAATCCGCCTCCGAAGAACCGTCATTGCCAGCATCCGCGTTTACTGCAGACTCTGCAACAGGCGGCGATGTCGATGCGATATTTGCATCGATGAAAACGCCCGATTGGCTTGCCGATTTGGGGCCAAGCCAATCACCCGCCGAAGGCAGTGAAGAAAATCGGCCGCCCGCCGCACAAGCTGAGGAGTCGATTGCGCCTGCCGAGTTGCCATCCTGGGTGCAAGCCATGCGGCCCGTGGAATCTTCCATGCCTTCTTCGCCTGCTGGCGTGGTCGATACGCGTCTGGAGGAGGGTGGCGCACTGGCCGGCTTGCACGGTGTGCTGCCGGTTATTCCGGGGGCTGGTACACCCTCCAGCAAACCGAAGGCACATTCGATCAGACTGGATGTTAACGAGCAGCAACAGGCCCATGCCGCGTTACTGGAGAAGATCCTGACGGCCGAGACGGCTCCGAGCCCGATGCGGGCTGGATTGGCCCTGAGGTCACAACGTGCTCTGCGATGGGCAATCAGTGGCGTGCTGTTTGTGATCTTAGGCAGCACGGTTTTTGCAGGGACCAGGTTTTTTCCACTGCCCAGCGAAGTACCCAACGAGACTGTGCTTGCCATGAGGGCAGTTGAGGCCATTCCGGCCGATGCGCCGGTTCTGGTCGCCTTCGATTACGAACCATCTACGGTCGGCGAGATGGAGGCGACTGGTGCTTCGCTCATGGATCATTTGCTTTTGTTGAAGCACCCGCATTTGGCACTTCTCTCAACCTCGCCGACGGGGGCCGCCCTGGCAGAGCGGTTTATGTCTACTACGTTGGCAGCTCGCGCTTATCAACGCGGGGTGCAATATGTAGATCTCGGCTATCTTCCAGGCGGACTGGCCGGAGTGTACGACTTTGCACAGAATCCCACCGCGGTCATGCCGTTAGGTGCAGGCTCAGAGTCTGTTTGGCAATCCACGGCGTTGAAGGGCGTAGCCCACCTGACGGACTTTGCCGCGGTCATCGTCTTAACCGATAATGTGGACTCTGGCCGCCTCTGGATTGAACAAACTGCATCGGCACGAGGCAGTGTTCCAATGGTAATGGTTTCGAGCGCGCAGGCGGGCCCCATTTTATTGCCCTATGTGGAATCCGGCCAGCTCAGTGGACTAGTCTCAGGCTTGAATGGCGCTGCAGGCGCGGAACGAGCCAACGGCGGCTTGCCCGGTTATGTCCGCACCTATTGGGATGCCTATAGCATTGGCTTGCTGCTTGCGGCAGTGGCGATCCTAATCGGCGGTCTATGGAATATTTGGCTTGGCAGGCAGGACCAACGCGCCCAGGAGGCAGCTTAGATGTCTCCGGACCTGATTACGGGCATTATTGCTTTTCTGTTCACTCTGATGATCTTTAGTTACCTCATCGAAGACAATCCGCTTTTTCGAATTGCAGTCCACATATTCGTGGGAATCTCAGCTGGCTATGTGGCCTCGGTCGCAATCCGCCAGGTACTGTGGCCCGATCTTCTTCTACCTCTGGTTAATGGATTCCTCAACGGCATGTCCACCCAGCAAGCCATTCTGGCCGTGCCCTTGTTTCTCTGCGGTTTACTGCTGATGAAAGCCTGGCCTCCCATCAGCCGGCTTGGAATGCCTGCCATGGGATTGCTGGTTGGCGTGAGTGCCGCCGTGGCTGTCGGCGGAGCCGTGAACGGCACGCTGCTCCCGCAAGCGAACGCGACGATCGTGGCGTTTGACGTGAACAAATTCACCTCGCCGGAGGCGCTGCTGGACAATTTGCTTGTTCTGGCGGGCTTAGTGACCACCCTGGCTTATTTCCATTTTGGGGCGCGCTCGCGGGCCGACGGATCCGTGCGGAGGTTCGGCATAATCGAAGGCCTTGCTCTTGCGGGCAGCGTATTTTTAGCCATCACCCTCGGCGTCTTGTTTGCAGGCGTATATTCCGCGGCGCTTGCCGCTTTCATTGAAAGATTGCACTTCCTCGGCACCTTCTTCGGATTGGGTTGAGGTCATGCCTTGGCAGGCAGCTCGACTGCCGGACACAAAAGGACAATGAGTAACTGATGCCGGCTTCTCTCTTTCAAGGCGACTCCCTTTTGGCAGTAGACATCGGCGGCGCAAACACCCGCGCGGTGCTGTTCGACGTGGTGGAAGGAGAGTATCGTTTTCTGGCGACCAGTTCTGCCCCATCAACGGCCGAGGCGCCGTTTAGGGATGTGAGCGAAGGTGCCCGAAACGCCATTCAGAATCTGCAGGCGGTTACCGGACGCATGCTGCTTGACGCGGACCGGCGGCTGATTACTCCGTCTCAGCCGGACGGATCGGGAGTGGACGCGTTCGTGTCCACTCTATCCGCAGGTCCCGCGTTGAAAACTGTTGTCGTGGGATTGTTGGCCGACGTGTCGTTGGAAAGCGCGCGCCGCTTGGCAGAGACAAGCTATACGCGGTTGCTGGATTCGGTGGGGATCAATGACCGTCGAAAGCCGGATCAACTGATAGACACCTTGATGCGTCTGCAGCCAGACGTGGTCATCATTACGGGTGGGTCGGATGGCGGCGCGTCCCGTTCCATCCATAAAATGCTGGAACCTGTGGGACTCTCTAGTTACCTTCTCACGGCGGACAAGAGACCGGCGGTTTTGTTTGCCGGCAACCAGAAAATGGACGGTGAAGTAAAGGAGTCACTTGGCAGCGTTACATCTGCGCTTCATTTTAGCCCGAATGTACGGCCATCGTTGGACACGGAGGATCTCGAACCAGCAGCCCGGGAGCTGGCCGCACTCTACATGGGAGTCCGAAAGCGTCAACTAAAGGGGGTTGATGTTCTTGACGCCTGGGCAGGAGGGCATATGCTACCCACCGCTTATGCCGAGGAACGAATGCTGCGTTTCCTGGGGCAAGTGTACGGCGGCTCAAGGGGCGGCATTCTTGGCGTAGACATCGGCGCTTCGGCTGCCGTTGTCGCCGCTGGGTTCAAGAAGAAAACCACACTCGGCGTGTATCCGCATTTCGGATTGGGCGAGAATCTTCCGGCCTTGCTTCGATATACCACTCTTGAAGATATTCTGCGTTGGTCACCGCTCGACGTTTCGACCGGCGTCATGCGAGATTATCTCTTCCAAAAGTCACTTTATCCTTCGACAATTGCAGTTACAAAAGAGGATCAATCGCTTGCGCAGGCTGTAACCCGGCAAGCTCTGTATCTGGCAATGCAAACAGCCCGGCGCGATTTTCCGCGTTGGGCGAGGGGCCCCAGGCCCGGCTTGCTGCCTCCTTTCGAACCGATCCTCGCGGGTGGAGGCGCGTTGGGCGACGCCCCGACACCAGCCCAGGGCCTATTGCTGCTGCTTGACGCCATCCAGCCCGTTGGCGTTTCCACGATCATTTTGGATCGGAGCAATTTGCTGCCTCTTCTGGGAGTGGCTTCGGAACGGAATAGTATCCTTCCTGTACAAGTGCTTGAGTCTGGTGCCTTCCAGAGCTTGGGCACGGTGGTCTCGATTGTCGCCGGAAGCAGTTCCGGTTCAGTGGTTGCCCGGGCCCGCCTGACATATGGGAATGGCACAGAAGCGCGCACTGAGGTCAAATTCGGCAACCTAGAGTTGCTGCCTTTGCCCACAGGAGAATCTGCCACGCTTTCGCTCCAGCCACAACGCGGCGCCGACGTAGGATTTGGTGCAGGGCGCGGTGGTACGCTGCCTGTAAGCGGTGGCGCCATGGGCGTCGTAATAGATGGTCGGGGCCGTCCACTTGTTCTGCCTGAGGACGGTGGCCGCCGCCGCGAATTGATAAAGAAATGGCTATGGATGCTTGGAGAATAACGTGATGCTTGCTCCCGTCCATCACATCCTGCCCTTAACGACCATTGTCCGTGAGCGAACCTTGCCGGTAACAGGCAAGGTGCTGGCGCGTCTCAGCCAGAAGGTCAGCCCAACCGACATTGTTGCCGAGGCGACCTGGGCGCGAGAGCACATATTTCTCGATGTAGCGCGAATATTGGGCGTAACCCCGGATGCCGCCGATAGACTGATTCGATGCAAAACCGGCGATAACCTCGCAGCCGGTGCGGTTGTCGCCACTGGCCGCGGCTTGGTACCGAAAATAGTCAGACTGCCTCGCGAGGGCCGTGTGCTGGCGGCCGGCGGGGGGCAGGTGCTGATTGAATCGGGTGAGTCACATATGGAGTTGCGGGCCGGGATATCTGGCAACGTCACGCAGATCATCCCTGAGCGGGGCGTAGTTATTCAGACGACCGGTGCACTGGTGCAGGGCGTGTGGGGTAACGGCCGGGTTGACGCGGGGGTGATGATCAATATGGCGGAGACACCTGACATGCTGCTGACCGTCAATCGACTCGATGTCAGCATGCGGGGTTCGATTATTGTTGCGGGCGAAGTAAAGGAGGCGGCGACTTTGCAGGCCGCCGCTGAGCTTCCTGTGCGCGGAATGATTCTGGGGAGCCTGTTCCCCTCGCTACTGTCGACTGCGCGTGAAATGTCCTACCCGATTGTCTTGACGGACGGCTTCGGAGCGCTTCCGATGAACTCCGCCGCATATCGTCTTATCACCACCAACGCCAAGCGCGAAGCCACGCTAAATGCAGAGGCCTTTGATCGTTACAGCGGCGCGCGCCCGGAGGTGATCATTCCTTTGCCAGCTGTCTCTGAGTTGCCGCAGCCTCGCGATGTGGAGGTCTTTGCGCCCGGCCAGTCAGTGCGTTTAAGACGCCAACCGGCTGTAGGCCTGATTGGGACAATCATTGATTTGCGCAGCGGCCTCACAGTTTTTCCAAGCGGCATGAGGGCTTCGGCTGCCGAAGTGAGACTCGAAAACGGCGAGCAGATGCTCATCCCTCTTGTAAATCTTGAAGTTGTGGGATAATGAGTCTCGTAATGATGCACTAATGAAATGCCTGATTTCCTGGGGTGCGACAGGGCACTTTTGCCCATTGCCAAGAACAGGATATTCCTTTTAAATTGTGTTTGGTCAATTAAGTCATGTCAAGTGAGGAGAATGCGCTATGAATGAAGGTGACCAATCCAACTTTGATGCGCCGCCGCCCGAAGAATCCAGCAATCGCACCTTTCTCGTCGCGGCCGGTATTCTGGGTGGTATCGTCCTGCTTTCGATTGCCTGTTTGGCAGGCTACGCGCTATTAATCCTCCCATCGCAACGCGGCGCGCAACAGCAGGCTGCCACCGCACAGGCCGTTCAGAACGCACAGGTGGCACAGGCATTGACTTCGACTGCGCAGGCGGCAAGCTTCCCAACTGAAACGCTCCCGCCGCCCCCGACTCAAACACCTGTTATCGCGCAGGCCACGGCGACAAATGTGCCGTCGACGGTCACACCGGACCCGGCAACGGCTACGGTCGCTGCAGCGCTTACGCAGGCTGCCCTAGCGCAGCTTACGGTCGTGCCGACATCAACGGCCCTGCCCGGCACGGGCATTGCGGACCAATATGGAGCGCCGGGGTTGGTAGTGGTTGGGATGGCTCTTGTGGCGGTCATCTTCCTGGCCCGCAGATTGCGCGTTGGGCCAACAAGATAATAGTTTGGATTTTGACGTGCCGGCTATTCGTGATCGGCCGTCACATTCTCTAACGAATCAAAGGGACAGCTGCCAATAGTCTTCAGACTATTGGCAGCTGTCCCTTTTTAGTGCCTCACACTGGGGGCGTGAACTTTATCGTTCTTGCGCGCCCGACGCCTGCGCCTATACCACGCTTTCAGCAACTTTTTGACCATAAGCCATAAGCGCTTTCAGCATCTCGTGAGATCGTCCTTCTCCGTAAACCCTCAACACTGGCTCGGTGCCTGAAGGCCGGATCAAGAGCCACGAATCGTCAGCCATAATGTACTTCACGCCGTCCCTCTGGCTGACTTCCTCAACCTTTTCTCCGCCAATTGCATTAGGGGCTTGCTTTGTAAGGTAATCAGTCATCTCGGCCTTGGCCACGGGGCGGTTGAGGCGCAGGTCTACGCGTTGATAAATGGCAGGCCCAACCTCGGCCAGCAAATCATCCACGAGCTCGATTAAGGGTCGGCGGAGGCAGGCGATCATTTCGACCAGGAGCAGGCCCATGATGGGGCCGTCTCCTTCAGGGATGTGTCCTTTGAACGAGATTCCACCCGACTCTTCGCCGCCAATAAGCACGTCTCCCTGCATCATGTAATCCGCGATGTGATTGAATCCCACCGGCGTCTCGAAGAGCTTCAGCCCGTATTTCTTCGCCAGCCGATCGACCATCCGTGTCGTGGATACCGTACGTACCACGGCGCCACTCAAGCCACGCTGTTCTACGAGATACTTTAGAGACAAGGCCATGATTTTGTGTGGATCGACAAACATCCCGTGCTCATCCATCGCACCGATACGATCGGCGTCTCCATCTGTGGCAAGGCCGAAATTGCCCATGCCGGAACTCACCGCCGAGGACAACGCCCCGAGATTCTTGGCAATGGGTTCCGGGTGGATACCGCCAAAACCGGGATTCATCTCGCCCCGGACCTCGCTTATATCGCAGCCGGTTCCCTGCAGGAAGGCCTTGATCACACCCCGACCTGCACCGTACATCGAGTCCACGGCGAAACGCTGGGGATTCTCTGCGATGATATTGGTGTTGATGAGGGTACGCAGATGGTCGAAATAAGCCGGCAAGGGGTTGAATTTTTGGATGAGATTTGCATCGCGCGCCTTTTGATAATCCATCAGGTTGGGGCCGCGCGCCCGCTGCTCATTGTCGCTGATGTACACTTCGACGCGCCGACACTGCTCTGGTAGCGCCGAACCGCCAAAGGCTCCCTTCAGTTTCACGCCATTGTAGCGAGGCGCATTGTGCGAGGCAGTGATCATCACACCGGCGATGGCGCCTTGAAATTTCACCGCGAACGAGATGGCTGGCGTTGGCGCATCTGACTGGGCGAGCAAGACAGTAAAACCGTTGGCTGCCAGCACGCGCGCTACTTCGCCGGCAAATCGGTCCGATAGGAAGCGGGTGTCAAAGCCTACGACAATCTTCTTGGGGTCCGGCCTAGGACCGCCATTGCCGGATTTGTCCCAATGATCGGACGCGACCGCATCGGCGATGGCCTGGGCAACGATGCGAAGATTGTCGAAGGTGAAACTGTCTGAAATTACGGCGCGCCAGCCGTCGGTACCGAAATGAATAGGCATACATTCTCCTGAGTGTTAGGATCCCGCGCAGCCTCCGGCCGAACGGATTATTGTTCGAAGCCGGGGACGCCATTGTGAGTGACGTAAGATGCGTTATGGGGTTAGGGTAGTCGTTGGTGTTGCCGATGGCACCCAGTTGGGAACCGGAGTGGCCACGTCGAGGTAAAGTTGCACCATCCAGCCGGTCAGTTGGTTGCCATTTTGCATGGCAATGACATGCGCCCAAGTAGTGCCATTAACGTCCTGCGTGTCGGGGAGAATCTGAACGATCGTAAAATTGTCGAGTATGGTAATGCCTTTACCACCGGCAGTTTCGCGCAATACTGCTCCGCCCCCTTTGCTGACACGAACGCGTGCATAAACTGGCGTGGGCTCGATGGTGAGAGTCACTGTCGGGGTTTCGGTGGCCGGCAGCGTCACTTCGAGGGTAAGCGGCACGGGAGTCGGCGGCAGCGTTGCGGTAGGAGTAAGGGTTTCGATGAGGGGGGTTGCGGATGCGCCGGAATCCGGAGTTGCTTTGGTTGCAGTAGGCAGGTTCGCGATCAAGTTGGAAGCCTGTGTAGGGGCGGTTTGCCCAGCGAGGGTGGGGGTCCAATTTCCGCCGCTCATCAGAAGGAGAAGCACCAACACCAATACAAATACGACCCCGGCGCTGAACACGAAGGCCTTCAGGTTCGTCGGCATGAACCGCAGAGCGGCCAAGGTGAGCAGGCCGAACATGCCGGCCCAGGCGAAGTGAACGAAGAAAACCAGCAGGCCCTCCGGCCAGATGTTTCCGATGCCGCTTCCAAGTCCGAAGCCCCCGGCGCTGAGAGGCAGAAAGAATCCGTATGCCACCATGAGGCTGGGCAGAAAAGGCTTTGCCTCTGACCGAATGAAGGAGATGGTGAGGATGATGGCGCCCAGAGCCACGACAATCAGATCGGGCCACCACAGGCGACTGTGAACGAAGGCCTCATTGAAGGTGCGAGGTAGGAAAGGCCGCGCAGCAAAACCTGCCAGTATTCCGATCAGGAACACCAAGACCGCGCTTACCAACAATGCCATCAGCGTTTCGAAGAAGAAGCGAGGCGAACCGGTAATGGTGGCAAGCATCAGCCCTACCCAGGGCGTCAGAAGTGGAGCCAGCAAAATGCCGAAGAGCAGCAGCGCCTGCGAGTCAATAACGTAACCCAGACCGAGAAGAGCGCCGCACAAAATGGCGTAGATAAACAGCTCGTAGGATGGATAGGCTCGGCGGGCCAATGCCTGAAGCAATGCACTGCGGCCTTCCGCATCCTGGGGAACAGCCAGTTGGCCGCGGCCTCGACGGCGACGGGCGCGGCCCGAGCTAGCAGAAGGAGATTGGGAAGCCCGGACTCGATCAAACGAGGCGTGGGGATCTGGCGGAAGAGAAGGTGGATCGGGGAGGCTCATTTGCGCAGGCTTGCAGCAATGCGAAGGGGTTTGTCCAGCAGGTCGAAGGCAGCCATGATGTCCGGCACGACGAGGTCGGCGGCGAGCATTGTTTCCACGGCGGCTCCCTCGGCGGACATGACACAAATGCCCAGAGCAGCAGCCTTCAACATTCCGGCATCGTTGGCGCCCTGGCCGATTGCGACCACGGAATCGGCGCCGAGTTTCTCAACATACATTCGCTTCTGTTCCTGTTCATTACCACCAGTGAGCTTTGTAGCGCTAAGGCGGAGTTGCTCGTCGATGGCTGACTGGCGTCCGTGAGTATCAGCGGTCAGCAAATGCACCTTCAGGCGATCACGGAGCGAGTTCGACTGCGCTTAACCAAGCCGTCTATTAGAACGCCATCCACCGCGAGCGTACCATTCACATCGGAGACCACGTGCTCCAAGCGCAAGGCCCCGCGGCCGGGAATGGTCAACTCGATCATGGATTCAATTATACAGGGGTTGTCAGACCGCGGCGAGGCCAGTTCTCTCATGTTCAAGCGGTGCACGGCGCAATTAGAGCAATGTAGTCTGATTTTGGGAGTCTACGTTGATGAATGGACCTGATGCGCAGGGCAGGCGGTTCTCATTGACAAGCGTTACCACCGAGGTATAATACCGTGCGCATGTTTGGCCGACTAGCTCAATGGCAGAGCAACTGACTCTTAATCAGTGGGTTCAGGGTTCAAGTCCCTGGTCGGTCACACCAAATACCGTCTATTGACGGTATTTTTGTTTGATTGAGCCATATATGGGGGTACTAAAAAGCTCGAGATTTATTCGGATGCGGGTGCAATTGGGTGCAATTGCGGAATATCTAACGGCTATTGGAGTCACAATCTCATCCATGATGCTTGCCGCTTGGCTCTGCATATCCAACGTTGAATGAGCATAGATATTGAGCGTCACACTTGGATTCGAATGACCGAATATCTTTGACACCACCAACGCAGGGACGCCATGATTGAGCATGAGACTTGCCGCAGTATGCCGCAGATCGTGAAAGCGAATTCTTCGCAGGTTGGCCGACTGTCAAGACCTTTGCAAAATCCTTATGCACATCCTTTTGACCGAAGGGTGTCCCAATCGTTGAAGGGAATATCAAGTCGTTGTCCTGCCACTATCTGCAGGCCTTTGACTCTTCTTCAATCCTTTGCTTCTGTTCCCTCAGCTCATTGAGAGTCGTTTCACCGAGAAGAATTGTCCGAGTTCCCGAATACGTCTTAGGTGCACCCGCTACCGACCCTTGACCAGGTATATCTTGAATTTGCCTGCTTGACCTTGATTGTTCCTCGAATCCAATCCACGTCAGACCAGGACAAACCCCTTAGCTCTGAAAACCTCATGCCCGTTGCAACCGCCAGATGGTACAGGGTTCGATACCTTGAATTGCTGGCCGCCACCAGGAAGTGACCTACTTCCTGCTCATTGAGTATCTGCATTTCCTTGTGCTTCAATCGTGGCACAGTCGCACCATGAGCAGGATTTCTCCCGATGATCCCATTCTTCACGGCTTGCTCTAGTGCAGCGTGCAGTACCCGATGAGTGTACCCAATATTCGAGATACCAATTCCCTGATTGACCAGTCTCTCATAGAAATGATTTACCACCTGTAAATTCAAGTCTTTCAGCTTCATCTTGCCTAGCCCAGGCTCAACATACAGGCTGATAAGCTTTTCATACTCGAATCCCGTTTTGGTCCGAAGGGCATTCTTCTTGACGCCAATCCACTCTTTGAGATAGGCGCTAAGCGTCAGGTTGCGCCCTTCAAACGTCATGCCCTGGTCAATCTGGTCAAGCATCTTCCGAACCCAATCATGGCATTCTGCACGTGATCGGGCGGTATGGCCTATTCGCTTGCCGTCAATTGACACTTGCGCCATCCAAGTGCCGTTTGCCTTCTTGAAGATCGTGCCTTCGTTCTTGCCTCTTCTCGCCATTTCCTGTACTCCTTCCTTATGAGTTCAGGAAAGGCGACTCTTTTCTTGCTCTGCCAGGTTGTTAAAGTCCTGTTTCCCCCAGGCGCAATGTACGCCCGCGGTTCTTATACACCTGTTGACGCGGTAACGCAAGACAATCACGGACTCTACCCCTCAAATTCCGCTGTATGGGCTCGCTTGGCGTATTCCTTCAGGTCATACGGCATCACCCGTACCGCATGGCTTATCCGAATAGCCGGGAGTTCGCCGTGTTGAATGAGCCGGTACACTTTGGCCTTGCTGATATTCAGTATCTCTGCTACCTCTGCGACCTTCATCAAGTGCTCATCTTTTCCTAGCTCAAATCTGTTCATGTTGTTTTTCCTTTCGTCTTTGGTATCTGAATTTGCATTCCTAGCCGATAACAACAGGTCATAACGCCTGCCCCTTCTTCTTTTCACCCTTCCCATACGAAGCAGATCATCGAAATAGCCCTCCGGCTTTATGTCGTGCAGCACGCTCAAAGCAGCGGCTACTTGATGTTCAATCCATTTGCTCATCTTTGGCTTCCGTAACCTCGCGAGGAGTTGTTACCGTTGCCCAGGCACGACCCGCGCCATTCGTGAATTCTTTCCACCAGACCGCATCGAAATTAACGTAATCCAGCAGATGAGCAAGAGCGATCTCAAACCATTCGGAAACGTCCGACGCTCCAAGTATTTCCTTAGCTACCAAGTCCGCCCTTTTGTCTTTCAATTCCATTTCCAGACGGGTGAATCCCCGCCGGTTATAGACCCGTATCATTCTCTCGGATTGCCCGGAGCCAAAATTAACCGTATGGGTTCCAAGTTCCCCGTTCTGCCGCCTCTCAAAAGGCATTTTGGTAATCGTCGTGGTTTCACGCTTTGCAGACGATCTAACCCTACCCTCCTTGATTGCATCTTCAACATCCTGGGGAGTGAAGGGCAGATTATCAAAGGCGAAGTCCAGCCGCGAATAGTGATAACGCTCCGGATAGTTGTTTCTCAGTACATCATCCAAGCCTTGCAGAATTTGCCAATAGATTTGCTCACAGGCTTGACCCGGAATCTCGAAATGGAAGTATTCATTTTCGCCAGTGCTGGGAGTTACATACACCTTGAATCCAAGCAGCCCAGACCATACTTCCTCAAAGCCTCTGCCTCCATGTCCCTCATCCTGCAATTCTCCAAATAGATCCTTGAAGAACAGAGCATAGAGCATCAAGGCTTTGTCCTTTGCATCTTCAACGACGAACGAAAGCCAGTGTATGCCGTATCCATACTGTGTCATTTTGTCTACTCCGTAACTCCACCCCCCTGTCAGTAGAGGGGGGTTTCGTGCATCTTCGCGACCTCTAAGACCGTGGCCCGATCCCCAACCCCGCAATATGGTAGCCGCCGTTCTCGCTCCGGCAAGTCCCCCCTCTAACTCCCCCATTGCCGCCGAACGTTCGCAAGCGCCAGCCTTGCGCCGCCGTCCTCCTCACGTCCGGGCGGCGGGCGCAGGCTGAACGGCGCTCACGACGGCGAACGGGGGAGAACCGTGACTTGCCTCCGCTCGACATGCGGCGGCTCGAAGCGCGTGGGGGTTGGGGAAAATGGGCCGTCCCGTGGCGCTCCTAGAGCCGTCGCGCCTTGCACCAGTTATCGCTTGTATGTCGTGGCCGTCGTCAGCCAGGGCGAAGCCCCAGGCGCAGGCATTCGCAACAGCCATAAAAGACAGCAATTGAATCGGAGTATCGATACGATAAAGCGAAGCGACACCGGCCAGGATGAACACAACCAAATCCAGAGCAATCACGAACATCACAAGACTTGCCAGAAAATCACGCATTACATCACCTCAAGGTATAGGTTGAACGACACTTACGATCTTGAATTTGACTGGATATGCCCACTGCAAGCGCTGTGCCGTATCCAGAAAGTCAATACGGAATTGATGATCCGGCCACACTTGACCGGAGCAGCCCTGACACATATCAATGACGGCATAATCACCGGCGATAACATCGGGGCTAATCACTCTGATAACACTGCCATATCCCAGGACAGCTAACCACTCGGGCGCTAATGCAACTCCGTGCCCGATGTACTGACTCCACCGGATGCCGCTTGCCGTGGTATCCGCACAGCGCGACCCATCCCAATTCGCGGAATGGCAATTAGTCCCGCCCAGGTCAGGGTTGTAATAGGAGTACGCGGCATCATAGACTTGCCCGCCGTTGATCTCAGTAGGCGTAACCTCAATAGTGGGCGAGGGGTAAGGCGTGTAAGTCGGATATGGCGTAGCTGTTATCTCAGGAGCAGGCGTCACCGTCGCAGTTAGGCCCCGGACGAAATCGCATCGGATAAGGGATTATTCGAGCCGAACGGCTTAGACGGATCAGGCGATACGCGGGATGTATTCAACGTTCGCGAACCCGCGCCTATTCCGATCAAGGAGAACGCATTTTGCACAGTAGGCCACAGCATACGCAAGTACACTCCAACGACGACGAGAAACAGAACGAAGGCCATGAACCCGCCAACATCAAAAGCGCTTCCGGCGATTGCCTCGAGAAGATACGGCCTCGAAGGTGTCAACAGTTTGCGCGAGCGTCTCCACTGAATCCCTAAAGGCGTCAGCGGGCGATACATCTTCTGCCATCTTCTGTACGCCGTCAGCGACGCCAAATCTTGCTCGGTAGTCCTGGACTCTCTCCCCAAGAAAACTGATGAGATCGTAGATCGAGCTTTCAGGAGCACGCCGCGAATAAACTCCCCAAACTTCGGAAGGCCAGACCCAGGCGAAATTTCCTTTATCTTCAAAGGCTCCAATCTTGACCCGCCATCGGTAGACGATGACCGGAATCCCAATCTGGACAAACGAGAAAACAGGTTGGATAGTAACGACCTGAGCCGCGCGAATGGGCGGAAAGAAACTAGGGAAAAGGTAGATGCAATCCATTTTTGCCGCATAAGCCGCCATTGTCTCCACTTGCCGGGTAGCCTTCAGCGCTAACCCTGCTTCATCCATGATGACTACCGCCTTTAACATGCCTGTATCCTCTTGCAGACGAACCTTGTTCCAATCGTCAGCCCAGATACTAGGTGTGTTAATCAGCAAGCGATAATCGAATTTCAAGAACTCCTGTGCAATCCGCAAAGCAAACGATGTCTTGCCGCCGGAGAAACGACCGCCAATCCATACCAGGCGGTACGACTGTATGATTTGAACAACACCCGACGCGCCGACGAAACCCATACGCACCTTACGGGATAAGCTCGATGATCGTCTTGACAAAGACGAAGATAAAGATGAGCACCAGGGGCACGACGAACAGCGGGTGAATATAAACCGTCACGCTCATGCTAAGGCCCTCCGAATGCGACGAAACAGCCAGACCACCGGCAGTAACATCACCTTGACCATGTAATAGAAGCAGCCCATAGTCCTAACTCCTGAACAGCCAGCGCAGCGCCAGGACGCCGGTTATCACCGCGGAAAGAATGTCGAGATCGAACGAGATACCAAAGACTCTGACCGCGCCGAAATAAATCTCTCGGAAACAAACCTCTACTTTCGGAAGTGATACATCCGTAATGCCGCTAAGTCCGGGCAGCCAGTTCAGCGATGAAAGGCCGATGGTATATGGCCCCATTGAGGCGCACGTACTCGGCCCAATTCGGACGTTTGGCAGATC
>CAWJXH010000002.1:0-18200 GCA_963846805.1 uncultured Chloroflexia bacterium | reverse complement strand
CTTTGCACCCAGAACAGATGTCCTGTCAAGCCGGCTTTTATTGCGTAGGGCCACTCCTCTTGCGTGCCATGAAAGACTGGATCACCTGATCAGCGATCGGTTGAGAATTTGGAAGCGCAATCTTGCCCTGGACTGGGATCGGCCGGCCGGCGGGATAGTAGAAATTCTTGCCTCCGCAGGGGCAAATCGGGGCGCACCGGATCTGTAAATCGATGGCCTGGGAGAGCTGGGCCTCCAGACTCAAGGGTTCGGTCATGGCGCGCTTGGCAAAGGCGATCGCAAATAGGTCGCTCAGGTTGGTAATCGCAAAGACATGGCCGTCGAACTCAATGCAGCCTTGCGGAAGTACCGGCTTGGCGGGTTTGGGTTGCGGGGTGATCGGTTCATTTGTCATTTCTACTCCTAGATCGTTATCTGGTTGCCCTGGTCGTCTTCCAGATGGTGCATGCAGTGGCCGCCGGCCGCGCAGTCCAGTCCGTCTCCGGAGGGCGGCACCACGTCGTGTGCAATATACCAGGAGGCGCGGTGGCGTTGCCCTTTCAGACTCTGGCAGGTATCGCAGGACTCCTTGCCGTCGTTGCCGGTGAAGGTCAACATCTCGTTCTTAAGGCCGTAAAGTCTGGCCTGGTTGTAGAGCCAGTCCAGGGTGTTGCAATAACCATCGGCGCGCGCAAAGGCTTCGGTAAGGGCATCCGTGTCAGGTTCATCGCGCAGGAGCTTCAGGGACTGGAAGAGCGTGTCGACGTTGGCCAGCTCTGCGCCCTGCTGGTCGGTCAGCCAAGCACTGGTTTCCTCGTCCATCGGCAGTTCGCCTCCGCCGTCTGTATAACCGGCGTCGGCTGTCGACGTGAAGGCCTGGACCAGCGCCTGTTTCATGTCGCTCTTGAAGGAAGTCGATCGCTGATCGGAGGATAGATAGTTGTAGACGGCATCATATATCGCCGCCCAGTAAGTGGCGCGGATCGCATCGTAGCCGCCCTGTTTGACGGCCGGCCGCGGGAACACGCCAGTGCGGCGCATCTTAACACTTAACTCAACAGGAATCTTGAAGCGCCGCTCGCGCAGAAACGACTCGGCGTTTCGCAGCGATGTGCGCAGGTCAAGACTCAAGCGGGCTCCTTAATGTCAGGGGTGATCTGCTCCAGCGCCTGCATGCTGATCACCTGCACGCTCTTGCGGCCGCCGGCTGCCTGGATCTTCTTGTCCAGTTCATGGATGTATTCCATGTTTTCCTGGAACGCACCCATGTGCGCACCCAGGTCATAGGCAGCCTTGGTCATCTCGCCCATGAAGATCTTGAGCTGCATGGCAGCCTGGGCATGACCGTTCGTCTGCTTGAAGGCGTTGTAGACGTACTCGATCTTGCCCAGCGCCTGCAGCATGGTGTTGTTGAAGGCCTCGCCATCCCGGTTGCACTGTGCGGCGCGCTTCTCGAAGTCCTGCCGATAGATCGGGCGCTCGCCGGCTTCCTTGAAGCGCTGGGCCTCGCATTGCCGCCCGGCAAAGGTGCCGGCATTCTGGGCCGACGATTTCAAGCCCTCGATCAGGGTCAAGATCTTGTTGAGGTCCTTGTTGTCGATCGCCCGCTCCATCGCCTTCTTGACGTTGGCCAGATTCTTCTCGGCCGCCATCCAGGAGGAAATCGTAGGAGATTTCGCGCTCGGCATAGAAGCCAGCCGGCAGTGAGACCTCGCCGTCATAGCCGTATTTCACGGTTCCGAACAGGCCTTCGTTGCAGTGCATGATCACCTTCACGCCGCGTCCCCAGGCCCACATGATCCAGGCCCGCCAGCAGTCGGCCTGGTAGATGTATTCGGTGTTGGAGACCAGGTCCATGCCGTACACGTGGATCTCCGGGTAATCGAAACGCAGGACCGCCAGCAGAAGGGCATAGGAGGCCGAGAGTTCAAAGTAATCCCTGGCCGGCGTCGGCAGGCTTTCCTGCAGCTCATCCAGCGGCAGGCGGACACTGTCAGGCACGCGCGGATCCACGTCGATCATATAGATCGGCTTGCCGTGCTTCTGCTGTAGCCATTCCCAATGCTTTGAATTGCTGAGATTATAGGGCGAGGTATATATCTCAGGCCTGTGCATCTGGAAAGTCACGTCCCAGCGCTTGCACCAGGGACTCTGCGGCGCCTCGTTGAACACCCAGATATCGAAGTTGGGATCGTCGAAGGGCGCCAACTCGCGCGTCTTGGGTTCTGAACCGACGATGGCAAGCCTCTTCATGACGCATCATCCTTTACTGGCAGTGCCTCGACTGCCGTCTTGATCGCCTCCAGGAGAGCGATCGCCTCCGGGTCGAAGACAGAATTGAATCCCCGCAGTTGGGCGCGTGCTTCATCGAAGCTCATCTCGCCTGATTTGACCGCCTTGTAGATTTCGTCAGGTAAGTCTATAGCGTGCCAGGTGGATAGACTTCCTTTTTTCCTCGACCTGGCTTCCCACCTGCCGAGTTCCTCCAATGCCTTCCGGGACTTCTCGCCACTCCCCCCGGAGGTCGGACGCTCGCCCAGCTGCGGCTCAGGTTTTACCACTTCGTTGGCGTTCACCTGGCTGCCGGCCGGTTGGTCCGCTGTAACCGTGGCTTTCAATTTATCCTTGGCTGCAATGCCCTTCTTCCACAGTGTCTTCTGCTCCTCACTCATATCGTAGCCCAGGAAATCCATCGCCAGTTCCAGGGCGATATCCGCTGTCACGCTCTGGATCAGCACGTCATACAGATTGGCCAAAGACGCAGCGCGCTCAGCCTTCAAGACCTCGAAAGCATTCAGTCGTTCGGGCTCGAACTCCAACCGCCAGCCTAAAGCGGTCAAAATCTGGTCGTTCAATGTCTGCTGGATAAAGCGCGCATCCGGCATGACCGTCACGTTGTAGAACTGGCGCTCGCGCGCATTGGCGGTTGCAAAGTTCTCGTCCTCCAGCAGGTGCCGCGTGCCGAGCGCGGTGTGGATCTCATAGCGCAGATCCGAGTTGACTGTGATGCCCTTCAGCGCCTCTAGGCCGTCGCCTACGATCGTGGGCTTGACATTGGAGGCATTGAAGACCCGCCAATACAGCCCGCGCACGCCGGCCATGAAGCGATTGAACCAGTTCTCGATGCGTTCGATCTCGCCCTCCGGAGGCATGCCGTCCACCGCCAGCAACATGGCCTTGATGGCGCCGCGCTTCATGTAGTCGCGCACCCAGCCCGTGATCGCGCCGGCTGCTTCCGCAGCGGTCATGGCGGATGCGTACGGATAAGCCACCGGCTCTCCGATCTCCACAGATGGATCCGGGAGCCAGAAATACAGCAGTTGCTCTGGCTTATAGTCCTGGTTGTCGACCGAACGCCTGAAGCTGATCAGGCCGTCGCTCTTGTCGATCTTCGGTGTGACCGTCTCCGGCATCCAGTATTTCAGGAGCTTCAACTTCTTGCTCTGCGTTCCCACGCCTTTGAAAAAATAAGCGCGGCCGAATGTACACAGCGAACACTCGACCATCCACAGGAACTGCGACGGGTTGGGCAGGAAGCCGATCTTGTTGTGGTATTCGGCGCTGTCATCGATCTGTTTATCGTCCTTGTCGTAGATCGAGAAGGGCAGATCGGCCATCGCCTGGGCGCGCGCAACGAGGCCGGCGAACATCGAAGGCACCAGGCGGTTCTCCCGGGCCAGTACATTGGCGGCCTTGTCCGGCACCCAGACACCCGGCGTCTCGTCCTGCCAGGGATCGATCCCGAAGGATGATTTAAGGTTCATCTTGGCCACGCCGCGGCCATCGGTAAGAATCAGTTTAGGCATCAGGCCTCCTCTCGCTTTCCGTTCGACATCCACCAACCAGCGCCGGCGAAATTCGCCATCATCACGGCCTCGCCGACGTCCGGGCTGCGGCCGATCCGTTCCCGGATTTCAGCCTTGGCCTCAACCTTGAGGCCGGCCGTTGTCGGTTCATAACGAGCCGAGCAAAGATCAGCAAGCAACTCTGTGCCAGGTGGTAAGCAGATTGTCGAGTTTCCGAGCGGATCCAGCACGTCTCGCATCCGCCAATAGAGCTCCGCACGCTTGTTGATCATTTTGTATTTGCGGGAATGATCCCGGTACTCGGATTTCTCTGCCGCGTTGAATGGGTACACCTTTTTGTACATGGGCCGCAAGCTGTCGAACACCGACGACCCGATCCCTTCGACATCCACGGTGAGCACAGGATTGGATTCTCCGAGCACCTTGCTGACCAGGTCGGCGGCGATCGGGCCGGAGGTCACCATTGATCCGGGCCAGGTGATCACTTCCGCAAACCAGGCATCATAGCGGCGAGCCAGTGCGGTCTTATCGGGACCGCCGCGCGAGCAGTCGAGCCCGGCTGCGGTGAGTGAGATCGGCTTGCCTTCCGCGTCAGCCGGCTGCGGCGTTTCGATCCAGCGTTTCTGTGCGGCGCGCACCCATTCGGCGGGGATGATCTGGAACGGATTTGGAGTTTGGGCCGCAAAAAAGTCGCCATTGAGCAACTGCGACCGCAGCGGCTCAGGCAGCGATTGGAGCACCGAGATGTAATGAGAGTCATGCGCATAAAAGGGATTGTCTGCAAGTTTGGCAGGGATGAATGTGCGTGAACGCGGGTAAATGGTTTCGGTGCCGGCTGTGAATGGCTCGCCGTTCTCGCATTCTCTTTCCTTGCCGTCCACCATAGCGTACCAACGCAGTTCTCCCGGTTGGGCAGGGTGCGGGTGTTGTGGATCCAACCAGGCACCCCAGCGCCGGACCACCCAGGTGCCGTCCTCGTCGGTCGGCGGGTTGCAGGTGGCCACCACGCGCACGCGCTGACCAGGATCCGTGCTCCGGTTCCAACCTGAAATGAATTCGTATTGCGATTCGCTGAATTCTGTGACCTCGTCAAATCCCTTGAGGTCATGCGGCCGGCCCTGCCAGTTCTTTTTCGTCTCCTCGTACTGGACCGCTCCAAACTCGACCGAGCGCCGGCCGGCGTCCAGTGTCCAGGAATGCTCAGCCTTGTTCTCCTCACCATAAGCACCGATGATTTGGCGCGAGCGGGTGATGATCTCACGCAGATTCGGAAAAACTCGGCGGAAGATGGCAGCATGCTGGTGGCACTCTACGGCCAGGCCGATCAGGAGATCGCTCTTCCCGCCGCCAGCTGCACCACCATACAGCAGCTCATCAGCCGGCGAGAGCAACGCCTCCCACTGCGGGACGCTCTGCGGATACCACAGCGCTGATTTGCTTTCAACTCTTGCCAGATAGGATCTTTCCGATGGCATCAGCGAGCGTAGTAATGGCTCGATCTGTGATGGCAGCGTCGCTACCAATCTTTTCTCCTTGGGTGGTGATGTCCAGGCTGTCCGGGACTTTCCCGAACGCGTATTCCAGCACGGTCTTGCGTTCGCCTTTCGTCCTGGTCATGCGGTTGATCATGTCTTCCAGCCGTGTGCGGTTGGCTTTTGTTGGTTCATTGAGATAAAGTTTCAGGGTTGTGCGAAACTTCTCGAAACTGTTCGGCCGGCCACCCATCCAGATGCGCGGGTCGCGCTCCTTGCCCTTACCTGCTTTGAAAGGGTGAAGGTTGGCTACGTTGCCGCGCTTCTTTTTTCTCTGCTTCTTCATTGCTTTGCAGTGGAAAGAAATAAGGGCGGATGTCAGATCCGCCCTCGGAATCATGAGCTTTTGGTTATTACTTTGTGATAATCGACAGCTGAGGCTTAACGCTGTGGCTATATCCGATCAGCGGGAAACCGCGGATGGCGTTGTGCAAAAGCGGCGCCAGCCAGCTATACAGGATCGCGAAGGTCGGCAGGAGCACGGTCAGCATCTTGGCGAAGTCACCGAATTTAACATCCAAAGCACCAACATTGACATTGGGCAAAAATAGGGTGAGACATCCGATGACGATAGCAAAGACGACGCTCAGCACATTTTGTATGACTTGTGCATTGCCGTCCGCAACCCATCCGGGGATCTTAAGTAGATTGACCAGTGTCACGCCGGCAGCCGTGAAGCCCGGGACCGTGATCGAAAGGCCGAACAGGATCTTCACCAGGAAATCGACTGCAACCGGTTCGGTCACAGGCGGCGCGGGCGCCGGCGTGGTGACAACCGGTGGGGTGGGGGATTGAGCCAATGCCGGCGCTACGGGTGCGAGCATCAGACTCGCCGTGATCAGCACGGTCACAATGGCAAGCAGAATAAGGATCCTTTTCATTTTGATTCTCCTTAGTGGGGAAATGCGGAAATTGTTCATTTCACCCAAGTATAGATAAACGTCTATTTATTCGCTATTGGCAAATCGTCTAGGTCCAAAAACAATGCTCACATAGCCAGCCATGATCGCCCGGGCAATGGCCTGATCGCGCGTGCGAGCTCTCAGCCGACGCCGCGCATCAAAGATGTGCACATTTACGGTGTGGGAATTGATACCCAACCTGCCAGCGATCTGTTTTGTGGATTTGCCGTTTACCAATAGCTGCAGGACTTCCGTCTGGCGGGCTGTCAGAAGAAGATGGGGAGGAGGTTTAAGTCTGCATTTGTTTTTCATTCGATATAAATAGCATTAGGTCGAACAATGCTTTTGTAAAACCTTCCTGGCTCTCTGTCGTTGGGACGTCCACGCGTATGAAACCCTGGCCGCCGATGACCTGCTCACTGACCTTGCCAGCGATCACCTGATGGCCGAATAATTCTACGATTGCAAATTGCTCGACTTCCTTCAGCTGGTTTGTTTCGGTCACGTCGCCATTGCATTTTGAGCAGAGGCGGTAATACTCGACGTCATCGTTTTCAGTGTCAATGGATTCGTAGATATAAGTATCGGACACGTCGCCACATTTTCGACAGTGATAAACGACTGCCAACTCCGGTTGAATAAAGTTATTGGTGCTCACCTTCGGCTCCTTTCAGCTTTTTCTGGATTTGCGTTTGTGCTTGGACGCCAGATATTTGGCATACGCCTCCACGTTCCTCAGCTCATCATCGGGCATGTCCCGAACGATTCTGACCAGTGCCTTCAGCGCCTCGATGGTTTCGGGCTTTACGTCCGTGACGGCATGAAAGACTGCCCCATTCCTGGATCTCTCGAGGCGAGTCATACCAAATGCTGACCCGGGCACCGATCGGAGCTTTCACGACTCGTCTGTATCTATCTCTTCCTTTTCTTTCCTCCGATCGTGAATCTTTTCTGCCAGTTCAGGCAAGGAGATCTTCTTCATCATGTAGCATTCCTGGCAAAGGAAAACTTCATCCGTCAACTGCTTTCCATGTTCCCGATCATCCATAGCGACTTTGACAACATCTTCATCTCCGGAAAACATTTCTCCCAACGCAAGGTTTCCGTTGAAATAATCAGTCATTGCTAAAACTTGGCGGGTGGAAGGACTGAAGAAAGCCACCGAAAATCTGAGTACATAGAAATTGGGTGAGATTTTTCCGCCGCACAAATCACATGGTCGTATTTCAGAGAGTTTCATTATGGTTCCTCCTAGAATGGGATATCGTCTTCGGCTACAGGTTCCACGTCTGTATCAGCGCCCTGTACTGCATCGGAGCGCTGCTGGCCAGCAGCGTTTTCATTCTTGGATAGGAATTTGATCTCCGACTCCTTTGTTTCTGGGGGAAAATAATTCTGGCTGCTGGTTATGGTCCACACGCAGGATAATCTCGCCATGCAGAGCTTTATCGACCTGTCTTTCCAGTTCCTTGGCAGCCACCAGGTTGCTCTGGTTTCTCGCTTTGAAATATTTCTTCTGGGCAGCCCTCATTTGGGCCACGAGTTCGCAAAAGTCTTTGACATCAATCATTTGTATTCTTCCTTTTTTGGTGGTAACGGGAAATCCTGCGCCATCTTCGCGATGGTAGTGAGCGCGACTATGCCTATTCCCAGCACGACGATAAATCCAAACATGCAGGAGCCAATGATCCAATAGGTCATGGCTTTCTCTTCAATGCCTTGATCTTTCTCTCTATCAGCAAGGTTTTGGTCTTCTCTCCACGCCGTTTTGTAATTCGACGTGCTCTTTTGTTCATGACTTTCTCCTCAATCCACTCAGCGTCTTAAGTCGGTTGATCTCATCCTGGTCCACCTGATAGCGTCCATTAGCGTGAATCAGCAAGCCAACTCGATACGCGGCTTTGCATGCCGAAGAGATGCGCGCCAAGGAGCGTGTCCCGACCATGCCAAGTCCTTCCACGATTTCCGTTGGAGAAAGCGCTGCGGACCAGCAATAGCGCAGCACGCGTTCGACGTATCCAGCTGTATCGGCCGGCACAGACTTCTTGGCGGTAATCACTTTGGCAGCGACAGCAGCCATTTGCAATGCCTCGGAGATATCGTCTTTTGGCTCGGATGTTGCCTGGTGCGCAGCTGATGGCCGCGGCTCTTTCCTGGACTCTGTCCTGCGCCGGCGGCTTGTTTGCTGCGTCTCCTCGCTGACATTCCCGATGTTTATGAACTCGATATCCACCTCGCCGGCCAGTTCGGCCTCCACACCGAAGACACGCCCGCGGTATTTCGCGGCTTCTTCCGGCGTAAAGACCGTATAGAAATCACCGGCGAATTCCCCGTGCAGCAGCCGCCCCACGCGCTGCGCAAACTGTTCACGCGCGGATCCTGCGCCGGCCACTTCAATGACCAGGCGCAGATCAGGCAGAGAGATGCCGCGATCGCCGACCCGGCTCACCACACACACGTCGCTCTCCTCCACCTGTTGCAACTTGCGCGGCGTGTTGCCGTGGATGAACGGCACATCCAATGCATCGGCCAGCGCCTGACCCTGCTCGATCCAATCACAGAAGATCAGCGCCCGGCCCTTGCGTTTATTGACCAGGCTTCTCACATAGCCGGTCTTGGCCGATTCGCTCGGGACCGTGGCCAAGGTGATATGGGGGCGTCTCAAAACGCCGGCAGTGATCAACTCAGCCCAGCGGATCGCCACCGGGAAGCCGGAAAGCGCCACGATCAGATGCTGGCGGTCGTCCTCGCGCCAGGCCGTGCCGGTCAAACCCAGGCGATATTTCGTCTTGACGAAAGCCAGTTTCGAGAATGTATTGGCCGGCAATCGCTGCGCCTCGTCTGGGACGATCAAGTCCCACTCCTGGTTCAAATATTTTGCCGCGCCCTGATAGGTGGAAACGATCACGTCGGCATGCGGCGCAAATTTTTTGAGACGGTCGCGCCATTGCTCGATCAGCATGGTCGTGTCGGCCAGCAAAAGGACTTTGCCTTTGAAATGATTCAGAATTGCACAGGTGGTCAGAGTCTTTCCAGAACCAGGCGGGTAGTTGACCAGCACCGCTCCTTTTGCTACAAACTCATCGATGGCCCTGTGAATATAAGGCGCGCCGGCCTCCTTCTCTTTTTTGGCAATGATCTCCGCCAGCAGATCGGGGAGCTTTGCCTTGGGGTCCCAGTGTTCCTTTGCAACCGGCGTCGGCGCATAGGGCAGGATGCCGTCCCGTACCAGGGCGGCCACCAATTTGATCCAGGCATCCCCGCCCTTGATCTTGAATGAGCCATCTGCCTGGCGTGCGCCCAGGTGCTGGCCATAGCGCCGGCGAAATGAATCCTCATCGCCATCTGTCAGTTGCAGGCTGGTGCGCGTGCCGTCGATGATCGCAGAGTGAGCCGGCGGCTTCCATCCGAGTTCCTGCTTCATCCATGTGGGCAACGGCGTCAAGAGATCCATCGAGCGCGTGACTTTGGCCTTGATGAATGCCGGCTCCTGCGCCACCACCCAGCCGAAAATCGGCATTTTGACCCCGCGCCAATGGATCAGCCAGACTTCGTTCTCGTTGATTGGGATCAGCGTATAAGGCCGTGTCAGCGTGGATTGAATGGCATTGATATCCAGGTCCACACCGCTCTCCATCCGTAAATATTTCGCGATCTCGGCCGTGGCTTCGTCGCGCAGAGTCGTGAGCGCCTCGATGGCGGTGTTCAGCTGCTCGAATGTTTTGGCCGGCAGTTCCGAGCATATCCTTCCAGGCGGTTGGCTTTTTCATTTGGCTCCTAATCAATACCAAACCACGCCTTGAACTTCTTTATGAATTCAGGGCTGCCATCCAAATTCTCGTAAACATGGCCTGGCTTATATCTGCAAACAATGTTGTTCAAATGCCCGAATTGATCCTTTAATTCGTCCTGATAAACTTCCGCGGTGTATCCTGTCCAAATCACAACCAGGCACGACGGATGATCTTCTGCGTATTGGCAGGCAGCGCTCACTTGGACGCTTGCGTTTGAACTTCCACCCATAACAGATACTCCGCCATAATCCATAATGAGAAGATCGTAAGGGGTTTTCAGGATTTCGATAGTAAGGGCCTGTGATTTTTCAACGATCTTTATAGGTAGATGCTTATCGCCGACAAAGCCGCAAAATCCATCTATCTCCATTATTGCGCCTTTTATCTCTTCGTCCAGGTCGCTAAGATAATCAAAAATAAATGCTGTCCGTATTTGTTTGTTCATTTTTTGCTTTCCTGTCTGATCGGTAATGCAACCTGCGCGGGTATGCCCTTACGGATGCATAACTCCGGATGATGCTTTTTCATATGCGCCCCGCGGCCCTGCGGCCAGCGATAGGTCATTTCACAACCCGGCACATTGCACTTTCGCACCTCCGCCGCAGTCCGATTCGCACGCTTCGGAGTCCGACGTGCTCCGCTTCGCACTGCGCCGGACCGTGCCGGATGGCCATCCGATCCGCTCGCGCCGAGTTGCACTCCATGCACCAGCGCGACCGCAGCCAGGGCCAGGTCAGCTGCAACAATGCGCCCTACGGACCAGATGCCGGCCCAATTCTGGCCCAACACTTCGAATAGATTCCCGGCATTCGAGATCGTCATATAAACGTACGGAGCCAATAGTGCCGGCGAGATGATCAGCAGTAATGAAATGGCCACTGCGGCTCCCCAGAATCGAATATTGGGGATCTCCTTGTATTTATCTGTCCCGCGCATTTTTCGCTCGAGCATCGGCTTCAGTTTGCTCAGCCGACCCAACACGTAGACCAGGCCTGCGGCGATCGTGATTCCCATTGCCAGGCCCGAGATCCCGCCCAATATAGGCAGGAAGATATCCCTCACCCATTGGCTGATGGGACCAGCGGCCTCCGTGGAGACGAATGCGCCGATCCATAATGTAACGTTGGCCAATGCACCGGTGATCAGCAAGAAGATCCCAAAATCGAGTTTGAAGTAAATCTTTTTCATTCTTTATATATTTTGCCTCGCGCAGCCTAACGGGGCGCGGGATAAGTGGTGCGTGGGGTGCTTAGACATGCCCCACAGCAACCGCTTCGCTTCATCCCGCTGTTGTGCGTCGCGGGTCGGGCGAACAATCCCGCACCACACGCATCTATCCAGGCCAGGATGAAATTTACTCGGCTCAAAATGGTGTCATTCTCGAAACATACTGCCTCGATCATCGTTATTGCTCCTTTCTGAAAAAACTTAGCACACACTGGTCGATTTTGGTCCCCAAAAACACTTGACAAACCCAAGCGTTTGGGATATACTATATCTATAGTCAACAACAAAACTAACCAGGAGATGAAACGATGACAACCGGACAAAAAGCGCGCTACGAGGAACTGAAAAAGATCGTCAACCAGAAACATAGTTCGTACTGGTTTGCGAACTCGCCTGAGTTTAGCGAGTTTTGCACGCTCGAAAAACTGATGAAGGCTGAACAGGCTCAGGATCATAAAAACGACTGGCGCAATGAGCCGGCGACCGAAGCGCAGTATGCCTACATCGCCAAACTGAATGTCGATATGCGCGGGCAAAAAATCTGCAAAAGCACGGCATCTGCCATCATCGACTCCGTAAAAAACGGCGAGGGCGTAGGGAGTTTCGGACTGTTCTTTTTTGACGGAACCAACTAACCAAGCTAGACCGGGGTGCGCATGGTACACGCACAGGAGAAAACCATGAAACAACTGTATATCTACACTGGAACGGATTTTGGGAAAAACTCTTTCGCTGCGGATGACATCGAGAGCGCCTGGGAAAACTACGCCGAAACATGCCTGACGGGTTCCGCTGCTGATGGTGGCGCGCTGCCTACCCAGGAACTGCACGCTGAGTTCGTTGCCTGTTTTCGCCCGTGGAATCCGGATGACCCTGATGACATCAAACTCGCTCGTGATGCTGGGTTGCTCTCTGCCGCTGCCGAGCTCGGGCATAAGGGCGGTCTCTCTACCAGCCCCAACAAAACTAAGGCATCCCGACTCAACGGCAAACTCGGCGGACGACCTCGCGAACAAACCAACTGACATCACTCGTTCATCTCCTGCCCCGGCTCATCACCGGGGCTTTTGTTTTCCGGCCAACGGGGCGCGGGATAAGCGGCGAAGCGCGGGGCTATCCATCCAAGCAGTCCCAACATACGCCATTCTCGTAAGCAGGCTTCTCATTACAGCGAGAGCACAAAGCCCCGCCTTTGACTGCTTCATTCCGTGGTTCGGCGGCGCGGTCGGGCTCAAGGATTTGCGTCAATTCAGAGATACGGCGAGCAGCATATTGAACTGGGGCAACCTCCCTTTCTTCCTCGTCACTTTCGACAGGAACATCAGAATCTCCCAACGCATCATCGAGCGCGCTAAAAGCATCTTTTAGGATTTCAAGAATTTTTGCAGTTTCGATCATTTGCAACTCCTTTCAGTAAAAACGAAGCCAACGGCGGTATGTAGACCGCGCCCCGTTCGGCGGCGTCTAGCGAGCGTGGCCCGCTCTTTGCATCCCCGAGCGACGCACAACGGTTTAACTCACCCGCCCGCTTCTGGTCGGGTGGAGCGAGTGTTAGCGAGCAGAGAGATAAACTCGGCAATGTCCCGTAGACACCCCACGGAATAGACGGCCTGGACAGTTGGGAAATAACAATACTGTCGCCAGCCGCCATTCCATTTGACAACCCCGAGTTCGTCGCCATGATGGGTATTCCTGCATGACCACACCGACGTAACACCCTTACTGGGTTGCTGGACAAAATGGATATACTGAAACTCTGTTTTCATAGGATGCTCGCTAACAGGGGCGGCGATTGAGTCGCCGACGAGGGAGGGGCGGTTATTTCCCGTCCCGACCATCGGAGGACGGCTCCAATCGCGAGTTAGATGGAGCCGAGCGGCGATAGAGTTCGACATAGAGGGCCAATGGACATCCGCATATAGGACAATCGAACTGAAATCCGCCATCAACTGCCTCATCCATTTTTGGCACATCGGAGAGATAAAACTCAACTTTACATTTCGGGCACGTTTGCACGCCGCTAATCACATATTGTTTAAAGACAGCCATGTTTGCAACTTTCATTTCTTCAACTCCGGAATGACATTCTCAGCCGGCTTCTCATCGCTCTGGTCTGCAGGCGGCCAATTCCAACCGAGATCCGCTGCCACGGCGGCAGGAGACCAGCCGTTGATCCAATATGGCGGTTGATACTCGCCGAAGGGCCTTGTCACTTTGTTTTGTTGCAACAAGACCACCACGAACCGATCGTACATATCCCGATCGCTGACGGCGCCAGTCGGGTCGAATGACTTGGATCCTTCGGAGAGCACGCGCTTGCTCATGCATTTCTCGTCCGTGGACTGCAAAAGGAAATAAGTAATGAAATATTCTGTCACCGCTGGATCCGCGTTCAGCACTGAATAGGATTGCTGATCAGCTGACAGGCTGCCTTGCACCAGGCGCAGCGCGCGGCGGTTCTCGGTCAGCAACAACCGCAGCGTCTCAGGGTGGACTCCCTTAGCCTGTTCGAGCATCATGTTCTCAGCAGTGATCGCCAGTGCTGTCTGCCGTGCCCTCAGCAGATCGACATGCCAGGTCTGGGTATAGCGATTGAAATTTGAGATCATCGCCACCGCCAGGATCATTGTGGCGAAGGTCGGCAGGCAGCTCAGAGTCTTGAGCCAGTCATCCGGTTGGGTCAACAGCCAGGCCGTGGCCAGCAGTGTGATGGGAATGAGCAGGCCCGGCACCATCCATTTCCAATTGCGCGGCTCGTGTGTATCCATTGCCTACCTCCCCTCCCCCACTGTCTTTAGGGGTCCAGAATCTATGGAATCCTGAGCGCACACCCCGGTTTCTGCTGAAAGTGGGGGAGCTGCATGCTCCGCGCGCACGATCTCCTCCAGCGCCGGCATCGCCTGATCTGCCTCGAGCCATGATGGGAATGCCTGGCTGCACTCGACGCCGGCTCCCTCGCCATCGGTCCAGCCAATGCGCGCTTCGTATCCGCCGGCTACGCGCGTAACCATGTGATAGACGATTTTCATACGTGCGCCTCCAGTTTTTTGATCAGTGCGGCGCCCTCCTGATACAAGCCTGTTGCCAGATTTCTCGCCGTCAATTTACGCAAAAATGCCAGCACCTCGGTGCGCTCGTCATCCATCCCCAACAGTTCAAGGTGGTCGTTCATGCCCTGTGCATTCAGAACTTCGTGCGAATGCTCAAAGGCTTCCAGTTCATCAGCCACACTTCTCAGGAATAGCGCCAAGGCATCGCGCGTAATATCGCCATTATCTTGACCCTGCTCAAGATGCCATGCAATCGATCGCAAATTACCCAAAGATAAAGCGCTCATGCTTCCTTCTGCCTCACGGCCTTTGCCATTCCATTACCATAGCTCTTGATCTCGAGCCTGTACAACGTGAGATAAAAGGGCAGGATATCGAATTTGATGGTCATCGTCTTACCGATCACCGGCGCCGGCAATTTCCTGGCCGCGATCATCTCCTTCGATTCTTTGACGACAGGCCGCTTTTCAGTTTTCTTCTTCATCTAAAACAGCCTCAATATATGCTTTTGGGCATTGGGCGAGATCCATAGAAATTCAAGGATGCTCTTCCGCCTGTTATTCCTCGTTCGATGTGCAGTTTTATGCCAGCCTGAATACAACTTGTCATAGAGATCGGTTTCATAACCGCTCAAGATGACCATGCCTTTCACGGATCGCAGGACATTTGCCAATGATTCATGTTCTTCGTCGGACATTTCAAATAGATAACAACGCGTCTGCCCTCTCGTTTTATGAACGTAGGGGGGGTCCACATAGAAAAGCGTTTCTGAAGTGTCATATCGTTCGATCACTTTCAGGGCATCATCATGTTCGATCTGTACTTCGCGCAACCGAGAGGCAATCAAAAAAAGGTTTTCATACCTGCCCCAATCGGCTTTCATTGGCATGCCTCTTGATCTCGTAGGCTGAAACCGCCATCCGGAATGTATTTGCTTGGCACCGAATCCCTGCCAGCAGCGGACATAAGTTCTGCGAGCCAGTTCCAGTTCATCCTCTGTGTCTGTGCACGCTAATTGATATTCGACCCGACTATACGGTGTCAAGCCAATCACTCGCACCAAGTCATCGGGTCGTTCCCGCAATACCTTGAAGAACGTCACTACGCTGCGGTCCAGGTCGTTATAAATCTCCAGATATGACGGTGGTTTCTGCAACAGGATACTGGCAGCCCCGCCGAACGGCTCGACGTAAGTCGTGTGCTCTGGAAAGTGGCTGATGATCCATGAAGCCAGCCGAAACTTTCCGCCGTAATATCTCAATGCAGGCGCAGGTAGAGCAATCATCAATCGCTGTCCGCCACCACAAAGCGGACCTTGACGTCTGCGTTCAGGATCCCAATCAGCATCCGTTGGATGGTGCTGGTAAGCCGGCTTTCCAACCAGGCGCGCTCGGCCATGCTGCGTGCTTTGATCGTGAGCACATCGTCTTCAAAGGACAGCACGTGTGTCTCCTTCACGCTCTGATACGCGGCTTTGCTCATTTCCGTTTTCAGCAATTGCAGCACTCTTTGCCAGGCCTCTTCCTGGGGGTGAATTACACCCACCGCTTCCACTTCCTCGGCATGTGGTTCGTTAAGATTGCTTTCCATTTCTTCCTCCTGTGTTTGAGTCACAAATCCTAATTTCTCCAGATATTCCTCCGGCAGGAATTCCTCCGGATGGTCGCTGTATTCCGATTGCGGACGCGGCCGGCCCGGATCCGAGAGGCGCGAGTGCACCAGGCCGGCCGGACTCCGCAACCCGCGCGGGTTCCTAGGCGCCTGGCGCTGCTCAAAGGCCTGTGCCACCCAGCCCAGGGCAATGCGCGGCTCGATCGCCTCCAGGTCGAGGCCTGCCGTCAATACACCCGGGTCGCCAAAAACGATCGGTGTGGCTCCCAGGACCTGGGCGGCCGTAAATTGCACATTTTGTGCGCTTAAAGAAGTAGAAGAAGAATCTAGATTCTTAAGATTTAAAGACTCTTCTACTTCTAGAGCACACACAATGTGTGTGCTTGGTTCCTGGTCCGGGGGCGCAAGGGTAGGGAGATAAGGACTTTTTTTAAGTGCCTGGTCTTGTGCCTGAGTCTGCTCAGGACTTCGTGCCAGGTCGTGTGCCTCGTCTTCCACGTATGAGCCTAGGATCAACGCGCGGCCACCATCCGTCAGGACGTAGCCGATACCGTTGTAGAGCAGCCGGCCGCGCGCAGCCAGGCCGGCCATGTAATTTCCGATCGTGCGCGGATCCAGTTCCAGGAGGCCGGCCATTTCCTCGACCTTGACCGCTCGTCCCGGATAGTGACGGTCGATCAATCCCATTGCCAGCAGGATGATCGCCGTTCGTTTGATGGAGCGCAGGAAATCAACTTCTTCGTTGTTCAGCAGCGTCGTCATGTTGTTTTCGTCTGATTGTCTCCAGGGATTTTTTTACGTGGGCCTGGTCAGCCTCAAGCCATATCTTCACTGCCAGGAATCCCTCCTTCTTCAGTTTGACCATCATCGCTGCCGACTTTCCACCCAGCCATGCCCCGTTGGGCACCGCGAAAAATAGGTTGCGCACGAAATCGTTTCGCATATGAAGCCCTCTCCGAGCGGCGTCTTTACCTTCATATTGGTCCGCATCTCATACCTCCTGTCGACGCATGCTGCACAGGTCACTCCATCCAATCGGATCTCCCAGCCATCCACCGCGCGTGGATCGACGGCCGGATTCACCTCATCTCCGCATTGGGAACACTTCCAGACCTTCTTGATCATGGGCTCCTCAGCGGTATTGCTCGACATAGACCTGGCGTGCATATTGCTTCGCGGCGAGCTCGTTCTCCTCGCCCAGCGGCAGTAGCTTCAAAATGCGGGTCCTTGCCGCGCGGCTTGAGATTGATCGTGTTGGTCGGGCTATTCATTCCTCCACCTCCCTGTCTATAGTTGCATAAGTGCGTTTCAGGTCCTCAGTGATATGTTCTTTGAACCAGGCATCTAACATTGAAAACGGGATCTCGACTCCTGGATGAGGCACCAGGGCAATGAACGCATTTTTGAGGTCCTGGTGGAGCGCGTATGCCAAGCTGAAGCACTCTCCGTCGTAGCATTCGGTCTTTTCGCCTTCATAACCTGTATGTTTCAGATAGCGCAGAGCGCATCCGAGAAGTTCGGCAATGCATCTCGGGTATCTCGGCTTGGAGTCGGCTGTCTAACGATGCAGGCCGGGTGCGCGCGGGGCTTGCCGATTCCGAGCGCGAAACGGTACACAAGTCGCATCGAACGAGAACCGGAGGAGCGGGAGATGCCAGCACTCAGCTACGTCTCGGGTGTGTCGCAGGAGCCGCTGATCGGCGAGACGATCGGCGACAACCTCGATCGCATCGCCTCGCGACACCCGGACGTGCCGTGCTTGCTCTCGCGCCACCAAGGATTGCGCTACACCTACGCGCAGTTTGTTGCCGCCGTCGACGAGTGCGCACGGGCCTTCCTCGCCCTCGGCGTCGAGCCCGGTGAGCGCGTCGGCATCTGGTCTCCCAACCGCGCCGAGTGGGCGATCGTGCAGTACGCGACGGCGAAGATCGGCGCCATCCTCGTCAACATCAACCCCGCCTACCGCTCACACGAAGTGGAGTACGCCTTGCAGCAGTCGGGCACCGGCGTCCTCGTCTCGGCGACGTCGTTCAAGACCTCCGACTACGCCGGCATGATTCGCGCCTGCCGGACGAAGCTTCCCAGCTTGCGGACCGTGATTTGGCTGGACGGTGCCGTGAAGTCGGGGCAGGTCGGGCGGGAGATGACATGGGATGCGTTCCTTGCCGGGGCGTCTTCCGCATCGGCGGAGTCGGTGCGCCAGCGGCAGGCGTCGTTGCAGTTCGACGACCCCATCAACATTCAGTACACCTCGGGCACCACCGGGTTCCCGAAGGGCGCGACGCTGAGCAATGCGTGT
>CAWJXH010000001.1:0-39264 GCA_963846805.1 uncultured Chloroflexia bacterium | reverse complement strand
CCGAGCATTGAAGGTCAAAGATGCATCGGGCAAGACGGTTGAATATGAAGCTGACGCCATGTTCGTGGAAAAAGCTCTCATCCCGAACTCGGACGCTGTAAAGAACCTGGTTGCACTTGATACCCGTGGCCAGATTATTGTGGATAATGCGAACTGCACGAACGTGCCCGGCCTCTTCGCTGCCGGCGATGTGACCAATAACCTTAACGAGCAGGTGCTGATCGCGGTTGCCGAGGGAGCCAAGGCTGCCTTAAGCGCCTATGAATACTTGTTGCCAAAACTTCAAATAACCGCCGCGGAAGCGGCCCATTGAGAACTGGCACCATTTAATGTCGGCGAAACAGCATCCTTGGCCTCTCGTAAATAAGGCCGATCTGAACATTCTGCTGCGTTTCATTTTGCCTTTTCATGCCTGAACCGTCGCCTGCCTTGACCTTTTCACATAAGGTCAAATTTGCCCGTCTCGTCAAAAGAACCGAGGAGGAAGGATGCCAGAACAAGATGCTTACCTTGTTGCAATCATTGGTGCAGGGCCAGCGGGCCTTTTTGCCGCGCGTGAGCTTGCCGCACACAACGTAAAGGTCGTCATCCTCAACCGTGATATCAAGCCAGGGGGCCTGGCAGAATACGGTATTTATCCCGATAAACACACCATGAAAGAGGGATTGCGCAAACAGTTTCATCAGGTGCTTGGGAATGAGAAAATCACCTATTACGGCAATATCAAAATCGGGGAACAGGGCGACCTTTCCATTGGGAACCTGCGCAGCCTTGGCTTTCAGGCGATACTTGTGACCGCGGGGGCGCAAGGGACGAAATCGCTGGGTCTTCCGGGCGAAGATCTTCCTGGCGTGTATCATGCAAAAGACATCTTCTATTACTATAATGAACTTCCGCCCTTCAATCAGAAGAAATTCCATTTTGGAAGGCGCTGCGCCGTTATCGGCGCGGGTAATGTCATGGTCGATATTGCTCGCTTCCTGATCCGGGAGCGAAACGTCGAGGAGATTATTTCCGTGGTCCGGCGGGGGCCGGGCGAGGTGAACTTTACTCGGGAAGCGATGAGACACATCATCGCCAATTTGGACACCGTCGCCTTTGAAGCGGAAATCCGGCGCGTGCTGCCGGCGTTGCAGGCGGTTAACCAGGGCTCGGACGTAGGCCGCCAAAAGGTGCTCGGCGCCATCACCAAGGGTGATCTCAAGTTTGCAGATACTCGCTTCCGGTTTGTATTCCTCGCCTCCCCGGTGCGGATGTTCAGCGAAAACGGTGTTCTGGTGGGGATGGAGGTGGAAGACAATACTCTGGTGATGAGGGCGGGTGCGGTGAAGGCACGTGGCACCGGTCATAAGCACGTGCTGCCGTTGGACACTGTCATCTTTGCTATTGGCGACAAGATCGATGACACCATTGGCCTTCCTTCGAATTCCAATGAATTCTTCAAGAATCCATCGCCACGCTATCCGGTCGACGGCCTGTCATATGAGGCGTTTGATCCTAAGGCGAATGAACCGATTGAAGATGTTTTCTTGGGTGGATGGGCTCGAAAAGCCAGCGAAGGTCTCGTTGGCGGAGCACGCAAAGATGGCATAAATGCCTCCAAAGCCGTCTGGCAGTATCTACAAAGTAAGCCTCCAACATCTCCAAATCAGGGAGCGATTGCGACGAAAATGCGAGACCTTAACAAGCCTGTCGTCACAAATGACGATATTAAGAGGCTCGAGATGGTTGAAGCCGAAGAGGCGCGGAAACTTGGAGCCGAAGAATTCAGGTTCGGTACGACTGACGAGATGCTACGAGCAATGGGATTGCTTGTAACAGCCTGAGCCAACTCTGCCAATTTTTGTCTCCGCAAAGGCGCGGGAAATTATCGTTTTTGGATTGTCGAGCACTTTACCTCCTTCAGTCATAGCCCTCTTCTGCCGTGTTGGACCCATGCACCCAACGCCTGTCAATTGGGTGGTTTAGTCTAAATACAAACTGCAGGAGTTTCATTTTCGCTTCAACTTTGGGTTATCTTACCCAACCACCAAACTTGTGTGGCATTGATCTTCATTTATCGTGGGCAATTTGCAAATAGGCACCATCCATCTGCATTGAAGAAGAGTCGATTTCCAAAATAATTGTCGCTATTCTCGGTGACATTCGACACGGGTATATGGTGACTTTCGATGCTATTTTTTTTGTGTTAAATTTCACATAATAGACCAACAATATATCTCAAACGTGCTCGATTCTTTTCGGGGGAAAAGTGCACGTTCCATTGCTGTACAGCAGAGGTCAGTATGCCAGAGATTTCGTTGACAGCGTCAGGACTCGTTTCAAATCCACTAAGGACGGAAGATCTTACATTGCTTCAGGAAGTCAGTTCGCGGACAGCGGGGGTATCGCGTCTGGAAATGTGCATCCAGTGCGGGTCATGCGGAGGCTCGTGTCCCTCGGCGTCGGCCATGGATCACACGCCGCGCATGTTGTTTGCCATGTTGCGGGCCGGTTTGCGCGAGGAAGTGTTGAAGAGCAACACCTTCTGGATGTGTGTTTCCTGCTACCACTGTGTGGTGCGCTGTCCGCAGAACATCCACATTACGGACGTCATGTACGCTTTGAAGGGCATGGCCGTGGACTCGGGTCTGTGCCAGGATTCCACTGCGCCTGATTTCTCCAGGACTTTTGTGGGCATGGTCGAAGAATATGGCCGAAGCTTCGAGCTGGGCCTGGCCTCGTGGCACTATATGAAGCACTTCCCGCTGCGTCTGCCAAACCTGGCGCCGATGGGAATGGGCATGCTGAGCCGGAAGAGCATGAGCCTGATGCCGAAACGGATCAAGAACATGCGGCAGCTCAAGGCCATTCTGAAGCGCGCCAAGGAACTGGAGGCGGAGCAATGAAGGACTATCTGCTTTATCCCGGCTGTTCCATGGAAGCCAGTGCGCGCGCCTACTATGATTCACTCAAGGCCATCGCCGAGCCGCTCGAACTCAATCTGCAGGAAATCGAAGACTGGAACTGCTGCGGCGCCACAGAGTATTTGGGGATCAGCAAGACCCCGGCCTACGCACTGATTGCGCGCAATCTGGCGCTGGCTTCGAATGAGGCCAAGGGCAAGCGCGGCCTGGTGGCGCCATGCTCGGCTTGCTACCTGAACCTGGCCAAGGCCGATCACTATATGCAGGAGCAGCCGAAGCTGGGGAAGACGGTCAACGAGGCTCTGGCCGCCGGCGGGCTGTCTTACATCGCCGGCTCGCTGGATATTCGACATCTTCTGGACGTAATCGTGTACGACGTCGGCCTGGAAAGCGTCGAAAAGAACGTCGTGCGCCCGCTGACCGGCCTGCGGCTTGCGCCATATCTTGGCTGCATGGTGCCCAGGCCTGACTACGACAATCGGTGGTCGGATCATGATTTTCCGGTCGAGCTGGATCTGCTGCTCAAAGCCCTGGGTGCGGAGGTCGTTGACTTTCCGCTCAAGACCGAATGCTGCGGCGGACACATGCCGCAGATCGGCCCCGAGACAGCCTTCGAATTGATCCGGCGCCTGATCGCTGCGGCAGACGACCAACAGGCGGACGCCATGGTCACGGTCTGCCCGATGTGCCAGTTGAATCTCGATGGTTATCAGGGCGAAATCAATCAATTCTTCGGCACGAACTATCACATGCCGATCCTGTTCTTTACGCAGCTGATGGGACTGGCTTTTGGTATCGAGCCAAAGGACCTTGGTTTTGGAGTGGAACTGGTCAGTGCGCGCAACGTGCTGGATACCCTGGGCGTGAAAGCGCCACCGGAGACCCCCCCTGCACCGCCCCGGCGGCCGCGCAAGCCTGAGGGCCTGCCCATGCCCAAGCCATTATCCAGGGGATTGAAGGTTGAGGAGCTGGAGAAAGAGGTGACCCGATGACACCCAACGAGCAGGAAAGGATTGGCGTTTACGTCTGCCACTGCGGCACGAACATCGCAGGGGTCGTGGATGTGGTACAGGTCGCCGAATGGGCTGCCGCCAAGTTGAAACACCGCGGCGTGGTCATTGCCCGCGAATACAAGTTCATGTGCTCCAGTCTGGGGCAGGAACTGATCGAGAAAGACATCAAGGAGTTGGGTTTGAACCGCGTGATCGTGGCGGCCTGTTCTCCTCATCTTCATGAAAAGACCTTCCGCACCGCCTGCGCCAACGCCGGACTCAACCCGTACCTGTGCGAGATGGTTTCCATCCGCGAGCAGGTTTCGTGGGTGCACACCGACAAGGTCGCGGCAACCGCCAAGGCCAAGGCGATGATTTCCGGCGGTGTGGAGCGCGTTCGTCACAACGTGCCTTTGGAACCGATGAAGGTCGCCATTCACCCTGCAACGCTGGTTGTGGGCGGCGGCATCGCCGGGCATCCAAAGTGCGCTGGAGATCGCCGACGCGGGCTTCCACGTATACATGGTGGAGCGCGAGCCGTCCATCGGCGGGCACATGGCCCAGTTCGATAAGACCTTCCCCACGCTGGATTGCTCGGCCTGCATCCTGACACCCAAGATGGTCTCCGTGGGCACCCACCCCAATATCACTTTGCTCACATGGAGTGAGGTCGAAAAAGTGGAAGGCTACGTCGGCAACTTCACCGTGACCGTGCGCAAGAAGGCCCGCAAGATCAAAGAGGACCTTTGCACTGGCTGCGGCATCTGCCAGGAGAAGTGTCCGAAGAAGGTCATCGACGACGTTTTCGAGGCGGGTTTGGCTTATCGCAAAGCCGTGTACACGCCCTTCGCGCAGGCCGTCCCAACATCCCGGTGATGGATGTGCCCAACTGCACCTACTACGAGAAGGGCACCTGCAAAGCCTGCGAGAAATTCTGCCCGCGCGAGGCCATCGACTTCGACCAGCAGGACGAGATCCTGACCTTCCAGGTAGGCAACATCATCCTGGCCACCGGCTACGACCTGTTCGATGCACGCCGCATGACCAACTACGGGTACGGCCGCCTGCCGAACGTCTTTACCTCGCTGGAGATCGAGCGCCTGTGCAACGCCGCCGGGCCCACGAATGGCAACATTGTGCTGCGCGACGGCAAGACGCCTCCGAAGGCCGTGGGCATCGTGCACTGCGTGGGCAGCCGCGACCAGAACTTCAACAACTACTGCTCGGTCATCTGCTGCATGCAGAGCTTGAAGTTCGCGCACATCTGGTCCACGAGCGCACCGGCGCAGACGGTCTACAACTTCTACATTGACATGCGCACGCCGTTCAAGGACTACGACGAGTTCTATCAGCGTGTCCTGGAAGAAGGAACGAATTTTGTGCGCGGCAAGGTGGCGGAGATCACGGATGTGCCGCGCACGAGTGCGGAAGAGGGCAAGCTCATCATTCAAGTCGAAGACACGCTGCTGGGCAAGCAGCGACGCATCCCGTGGATATGGTCATTCTGTCCGCCGGTCTGGAGCCACGGCACGACTTCAAGGAGACGGCCAAGATCTTCGGCATTTCCTGCTCCTCCAACGGCTGGTTCATCGAGAAGCATCCCAAGCTCGATCCGGTCGCGACCATGACCGACGGCATCTTCATCGCCGGCTGCGCCCAGGGGCCCAAGGACATTCCCGCCAGCGTCGCGCAGGGGGCGGCGGCCGCGGCCCGGGTGCTCGGCAAGATCGAGCAGAAGGAAGTGGCGCTCGAACCGATCCGGGCCAGCGTCATCGAAGAGAAATGCTCCGGCTGCCGCATCTGCAACGGCCTGTGTCCGTTCAACGCCATCAGCTTCCACGAAGAGCGCATGGTCACCGAAATCAATCCGGCGCTGTGCCAGGGCTGCGGCACGTGTGTGGCGGCCTGCCCGGCCGGTGCGATCATGGGCACGGGCTTCAGCAACGAACAGATCATGGCGCAGATCGAAGGCCTGATGATGCTGAACGTCGAGCAGGAACCGGTTGCTGCCTAGGAGAGAAACCATGACCGATACATTTGAACCCACGATTATCGGCTTCACCTGCAACTGGTGCTCCTATCGCGCCGCCGACCTGGCAGGCACGGCTCGCATCAAAGTATCCGCCCAACGTGCGGCTGATCCGCCTGATGTGCTCGGGACGGCTCGATCCGACATTCGTCTTCAAGGCCCTGGCCAGCGGCGCAGATGGCGTGATGATCACCGGCTGCCATCCCGGCGAATGTCACTATATCGAGCAGAACTACAAGGCCCTGCGCCGCTTCCAGCTTGATGCGACGCACGCTGCAGGGTCTTGGGCTGGAGCCGGGGCGTGTCCGGCTGGTCTGGGCTTCCGCCGCCGAGGGCGCCAGGTTTGCCGCCGAGGTGGCCTCCTTCGTCGAGGAGATCAAAGCCCTGGGACCGCTGCACTGGGGCAGGAGCGATGAGGCCCTGGGCGGGAGGCCGCCCGCCTCACAACCGAAGCCGGAGCTTCAGGAGGTGCAGGCATGAGCGCCAACGCCAAACCCAAATTCGCGATGTACTGGGCCGCCTCCTGCGGCGGATGCGAAATCGCCGTGCTGAACATCCACGAGAAGATCCTGGACGTCGATGCCAACTTCGACGTGGTCTTCTGGCCGGTCGCCATGGACGCCAAATACAAGGATGTCGAAGCCATGGAAGACGGCTCCATCCTGTTGACGCTCTTCAACGGCGGCATCCGCAACGACGAGAACGAACACATCGCCAAGCTGCTGCGCAAGAAATCGAAGATCCTGGTGGCCTTCGGCTCATGCGCCAACGAAGGCTGCATCCCGGGCCTCGCCAACCTGAGCGATTCGCGCGAGATCGTGCATACGGCATTCAACACGGTCTCGACCGATAATCCACACGAAATCTATCCGATGACTTCATACGATGTGCCCGAAGGCGAAATCCACATTCCCAAGATCCTGCCCATTCTCAAGACACTGGATCAGGTGGTGGACGTGGATTACTACATGCCCGGCTGCCCGCCTGAGAGCCATCAAATCGCGGCGGTGATCGATCTGGTGATCCAGGTGCTGCAGGGCAAGGCCGAACTGCCGCCGAAGGGCTCGGTGATCGGCGCGGGCAATTCCACCGTTTGCGATGAATGCAAGCGGGCACGCAATGTGAAATCCATCAAATCCTTCAACCGCATCTGGGGCATCGCGCCCGACCCTTCGTTGTGCCTGCTCGAACAGGGCATTCCGTGCAATGGTCCGGCGACACGCAGCGGATGCGATGCGCGCTGCCCAACCGCGGGTGCGCAGTGCATCGGCTGCTATGGTCCTGCAGAAGGCGTCGAGGACTACGGGGCGCGCCTGATCTCCTCCTTTGCCTCCGTGATCGACAGCAACGTCCCCGGAGGAAATCGACCGTATTCTGGATGGACTGGTTGACCCGGCGGGTCAGTTCTATCGCTTCAATCTGGCGGGTTCGCTCTTGAAGGCCGCAGTTCCGGCCTGGAAGAAAGAGAAGGCGTAACATGGCGCAACGCATCACCATTGACCCCATCACCCGCCTTGAAGGTCACGGCAAGATCGAGATCTTCCTGAACGATGAAGGCGATGTGGCCAACACGTACTTCCAGATCCCCGAACTGCGCGGCTTCGAGCGCTTCTGTGTGGGTCGCCCGGTGGAAGAGATGCCGCTGCTGACCAATCGCATCTGCGGCGTCTGCCCGGAAGCCCATCACATGGCTGCGGCCAAGGCCGCGGATGCCGTCTATCACGTCGACCCGCCACGCACCGCCAAGATGCTGCGGGAGTTGCTCTACAGCGCATTCTACGTCACCGACCACGCCACGCACTTCTACGCACTGGGCGGCCCCGATTTCGTGATGGGACCCGATGCTCCCGTTGCTGAACGAAACATCCTGGGCGTCATCCACAAAGTCGGCCTGGAAATCGGCGGCAAAGTCATCCAGGCGCGCAAGGCGGGTCACACCGTGGTCGAGATCATCGGCGGACGCAAGGTCCACCCCTGCACCTCCATTCCCGGCGGCCTGACCAAGGGCATTACCGAAGAACAGCGCAAGGAAATTGAGAGGCTGGGGAAATGGGCAGTGGAATTCGCCCAGTTCAGCCTGAAGCTCTTCAATGACATTGTGCTGGGCAACAAAGCCTATGTGGATCTGATCCTGGGCGACATCTACACTCATCACACCTATTACATGGGCATGGTGGATGAGAACAACAAGATCAACTTCTACGACGGCAAGGTGCGCGTGGTGGACCCCGACGGCAAGGAATTCGTCAAGTACGAGCCGAAAGATTATCTGGCAAACATCGCCGAGCACGTGGAGCCCTGGACCTATCTCAAATTCCCGTACCTGAAGAACGTCGGCTGGAAGGGTTTCGTGGACGGCAAGGACTCCGGCGTGTATTGCGCCACTCCCTTGTCGCGCCTCAACGCTGCCGACGGCATGGCCACCCCGCTGGCTCAGGCGGAATACGAACGTTTCTACGCGACCCTGGGCGGCAAGCCCGTGCACCAGCGACTCGCCACGCACTGGGCGCGTCTGATCGAGCTGCTCTATGCGGCAGAACGCTGGGTGGAACTGGCTACCGATCCGGAGATCACCTCGCCGAACTTCCACACCATCCCGACCGAAAAACCCACCGAAGGCGTGGGCATCGTGGAGGCGCCGCGCGGCACCCTCACCCATCACTACACCACCGATGAGCGCGGCGTGCTGACCAAAGTAAATCTGATCGTGGGCACCACGAACAACTATGCTCCGATCAGCATGTCCATCAACAAGGCTGCCTCGAGCCTCATCAAAAAAGGTACGCTGGTGACCGAAGGCCTGCTCAACATGGTGGAGATGGCCTTCCGCGCCTACGATCCGTGCTTCGGCTGCGCCACACACTCCCTCCCCGGCCAGATGCCCCTGGAAGTCACCATCCACGACGCCCAGGGCAACCCCGTCGATGTATTGAAACAATTCTGCTGAGCAGAACAGGAAGAAAGGCCGAACCGTGTATGTGGTCGGATTTCAGGGTGGCTAATCCAAATCCGCCAATACTGGCGCGGCAACGGCCTTTTCGCTTTCCCGATGATTTTTCCATGATCGACCTGGAACGCCGGTCGTCGTACGTCCATAAGGAATAACCCCATGGCAACTACAGAGGAAATACTTCCGCGTGATTTTTCGTCAGTTGACCGCAAGGCACGCATGGCGCTTGAATCACGCGGGCTGCCGCTCCGCCCTGCCGATGAACGCATCCTGGACTTCGACGAAGTGGTCATGCGCCTCGACGAAGAATGGGCGATGTACGAGGCACAGCGCTGCATTCACTGCCCGGATCCTGCGCCATGTCAGAAAGCCTGTCCGGCAGGAAATGATATTTCCTATACGGTCTGGTTGATCGAAAATGGCCAATTCCTCCAGGCAGCCAGTGTCTATCGCCAGACCAGTTCGCTGCCGGAAGTGTGCGGACGAATCTGCCCCCAGGAGAGACTTTGCGAAGGGGCTTGTCCGCGAGGAAAGAAAGGCCATCTTCCGGTCCCAACCGGAGCGTTGGAGGCCTTCACCACCCATTATGAACGCCGTATGCAGGGAGTGAGCATCCCGGTCGGCAAGTTCACCGGCAAGAAGGTAGCCATCATCGGCGGCGGACCGGCGGGACTTGCGTGCGCCGAACAACTCGTCCGCCGCGGTCACTGGGTAACCATCTTTGAAGCACGGCCTGCTCCGGGCGGGCTGCTCATCTATGGCATCCCGAACTTCAAGCTTCCGAAGATGGTGGTCTTCGATATTTGGGACGATCTGCTCCGGGCGGGTGTGACCTTCGTGGGCAATACCTACATTGGCCCGCGCATCACCGTGGAAAAACTGTTTGCAGGCGGCTATGATGCAGTCTTCCTGGGTCTCGGCACGACAGTGGATATGTCGCTGGGAGTGCCGGGTGAGGATTTGCCGGGGGTCTATAAAGCCACTGATTTCCTGGTGCGCGCCAATGTAGAGATGGATCTTCTTCCGCAGGAGATGTGCATCCGGCCTGAAGTCGGCCAGCGAGTGGCGGTCATCGGAGGCGGAGACACAGCTTCCGATTGTCTGCGAACCGCCTTGCGGATGGGCGCCAAGGATGTCTTCTGCCTCTACCGCCGCAGCGAAGCAGAAATGCCGGGAGGTCACAAAGACCGCGCTATGGCGATTGATGAGGGCGCCAAGTACCATTTCCTGACCCAGCCGGTGCGCTTCATCGCCGGAGCCGATGGCCGGCTGGCACAGATCGAGTGTGTCCGCACGGTGCTCGGCGAGCCTGACAAATCCGGGCGACGGGCATTCTCCATCGTCGAGGGCTCGGACTTCATCCTGGATGCCGATACGGCTATCATGGCCATTGGTTACAAAGCGGACCCGATCATCGGTTCCACCACGCCCGGCATACAAACCAGTTCCGCCGGTCTATTGTTGGCCGACGAGCGTACCGGGGCGACGCATCGAAAGGGCGTATTTACCGGCGGGGACGTGGTCACCGGGCCGCAACTGGTTGTCAACGCAATGGTAGCCGGACGCAAAGCCGCCGCGGCAATAGACCGTTATCTTGGCTGGTAAAGCCAGTAAGAACCGCAGTTTGTTTTAGGGGGAGGGGAATTCTTCTCGGGGCCCACCCGGCTTGATGAGTAGGGATTGGTTCATCCCGACGCTCTTGTTTTCGTTGATCCCGTTCAATAGACGAATCGCCCTTGTCGCTGGCAAAGCTGTCTTTATTTCCTGCGACAAAGATAACCCTATCTGCCTCTACCGCTGCGGTGCAGGCCGTTGTATTTCTTCTTCCCCGTGATACACTATTTTCATGCCCGCCGCCACCGCCCGGGCCAACCCAAACCTCGCCTTGGCGATGGACTCGCAAGGGAACACCGGTTTCAATCGCCATGAGAAGGGTAATTTCTCCGAACAACCGCCTCCATGTAGTGTGAGTATGTCAAATCAGCTGGATCCAATGGCTTCTCCAATGTTGCCGAAAATTAGAAAGTAATGCATTATGTTTGCTGATGGAATCATTGCCAGATATCGGGAATTGCTCGACCTGCCCGCATATGCCATCCCGATCACTTTGAATGAAGGGGGCACGCCGCTACTTCCCGTTCCGCGTCTGGCGGATGAACTGGGTGGTGGATTCGAGTTGTTCATAAAATTCGAAGGATTGAACCCGACCGGCTCATTCAAAGATCGAGGGATGACAGTGGCGATCAGTGAGGCCCTGGGAGCGGGGGCCAAGGCCGTCATTTGTGCTTCGACCGGGAATACAGCCGCCTCGGCCGCGGCGTATGCCGCACGCGCGGGGCAAAAAGCGATTGTGCTCATTCCACAAGGCAAGGTGGCTGCCGGAAAGCTGGCCGGCGCAATAGCCTATGGGGCACAGGTTGTGCAGGTGGACGGCTCATTTGACGATGCGTTTAACATGGTTGTGGCTATCGCAAAGCGACACCCGGTTGCATTGGTCAATTCTCTTAATCCGTATCGTTTGCAGGGGCAGAAAACTGGCGCTTTTGAAATTTGCGATGTGTTGGGTGAAGCGCCGGACTTATTTTGCCTGCCGGTCGGCAATGCTGGGAATATCACCTCTTATTGGATGGGCTTCAGGCAATACCACGAATTGAAGTCCACGGGTTTGCCGCGCATTTTGGGCGTGCAGGCTTCTGGATCAGCGCCGCTCGTGTTGGGCCACCCGGTGGATAACCCTGAAACGGTTGCGACAGCCATCCGCATCGGACGTCCCGCTCGGGGTGAACAGGCTTTACAGGCAGCTGAAGAATCCCGGGGCAAGATTATTGCCGTCGATGACGCCGAAATCCTCGCCGCGCAGAAGCGATTAGCCCGCGAGGGCATATGGGTCGAGCCGGCCTCGGCGGCCGGTGTAGCCGGCCTGATCTCCGAAATCCGAGCCGGTTCCCTCGTTCCCCAAGGTCAGCGGGTGGTGGCGGTCTGTACTGGACATGGATTGAAAGACCCGGATATTGTGATCAGAGACCTGCCTCCGGTCCAAGCCGTGCCTGCAAAATTGGAGATGCTTGAAGAAGTGATCCTGAAGGGTTTGTAGAACGTGTGAAGCTAGCTTCCTAAGACATGAGTCTTCTTTCGATGCAACGCCACAAAACCCTGGGCGGTCAGTTCGGGCGTCGGAATCGAGGCTTCATCTGGCTTATCGCTCAATCCAAAGAGCAGCGCGCCTTGCCGTTCCCAGGCTGATGCAAGGTCGCGCACTTCTCGGGTGAGCAATATCTCTCCAGATAGGAATTCCTCCAACGCCGCAGCATCGGGCAGACATCCCATGTGCGCGGTTGTAGTGCGAAATTCGTTATAACGAAATGCTTTGAAGGGCGTTGGATCACCCGCGCGAAAATTGGCAAAAATCTTCTTGTGAATGGACTGCAGCGCAGCCGGCAGATCAGACCGGCGATCATTTACTGCAACGATGAACTGATTGAACGTACGCAGCTCTCCAAGCCTTATCCTGTCGACCAATCGATCAAGTCGTTCTAATCCACTTCCGAGGATCAGGCAGACATAGGCCAGATAATCCTGATTATCGCCCGTAAACGCATGGAACTCCGTTTGAACGAGCAAATCATACGCAGTGCGAAATTCGGCGGTATTGAATAAATCCCCGAGAAATCCGGCGACGGTCTGTTTCACAGCAGCCACGCGGGCCTCGTCAATGACCGATGCATTGCGACCGCGCGCTCCCAGTACGGTCTTATCCATGTCGATCAGCAGGACAGTATGTTCGTCAATTGGAAAATTCCGAATCTCAACGAATGTGCGGAATGGCCCATCAAGATCTGCCCAACGATTGGACAGATATAAGGTTTGCCCTTCCCGCTCAGTATGAATTTCTGCCTTCGGCGGGTCGATATCTTCCGAGCCGATAAATGCAATACCGGGCCAGCCGCCGGCAAGGCAAATATTGGCAAATGCGGTCGAGTCGAGCAGGCGCGTATCCCCCAGAAAGACAACCCTCCGAATCTCGGCTCCTGGCTCGGTCAGGTGGCGGGCGTGCTTTAATATTTCGACAATAACGCGGGCGTAATCGGATTCATTCTTGCGCGGAACAGCCGCGGGGTTCCAGGCCAAGTTGCTTTCTAAGCACTTGAAGTGAGGGTAATTGTTCATCTGCGGGCCGCAGGTTGCGATATACGATCATGTCATCAATAAAATCGCTCAAGGCCGACATGCCGCCTACTTTCATAGTAAATTCTCCTGCACAAGTAATTCGGCGTTGTAGATGGATCCACCCGCCGCGCCGCGAATCGTGTTGTGAGACAATACAACGAATTTTAGGTCAAAGATTGGATCGCGCCTTACACGACCAATGACCGTCGTCATACCCTTCCCTGTTAGGCGGTCCAGTCTGGGCTGCGGGCGATCCGCTTCATGTCGGACCTCGATCACGGGTCGCGGACTCGACGGCAGTTCCCTCGCCGGAGCCGGCGCACGATAATCCCTCAGTATCGCCTCCGCGGTTTCAGGGTCGGCAGGCTGTGCTAATTCCACACTGGCACATACTGTGTGCCCATCACTCACCGCGACTCGATTCGTATGCGCGCTCAGCTGCATATCCGCCAAATTGATTCTGTGTCCGTTTAGTTTGCCGAGCATTTTGCGCGGCTCCCACTCCACCTTTTCCTCTTCGGCGTTTACATTTGGGATCACGTTGTCAATGATGTCAAGCGACGCGACGCCGGGATAGCCCGCGCCCGAAAGCGCCTGCAAGGATACGGCAAAGACTCTTTTTACGCCCAGCGCCTCATCCAGTGCCTTGAGCGCAACTGTAAGGCCTGTGCTCGTGCAATTTGGATTCGTGAGAATACACCCGCTCCACTTGCGATTAATGCGTTGCCGCTTGAGGAGCTGAATGTGCTCTGCATTCACTTCGGGAAGGAGCAGGGGAATATCCTCCCCGCGCCGATAAGTCGATGCATTGGAGCAAACCGCTGACCCCGCCCGCGCGAAACGCGGCTCAACGTCTTTCGCAATTTCATTATGCAATGCAGAGAAGACTATTCTTGCAGTCACCGACTCCGGCAGCGCGGGCGCAATGATCATGCGACGCACATAGTCGGGCATGGGATCAGTCAAGGTCCAGCGGCACGCTTCCGAATATTCCCGTCCAACCGAGTGATCCGACGCAGCAACGGCGACGACCTTGAACCATGGATGATGATCGAGCAATGCAATGAATCGCTGGCCGACGGAACCTGTTGCGCCAAGTACGGCTACGGGGATTTGAGGTTGAGACATGCGGATGCCTTTCTGGCTCTCATATGACAGGAGCGTAGTTGCATGCACTCCCGCTGGTTATTTGACGATCAGCTCATGCAACGACTTCACGGCGTTCTCCGTATCTGCCGAATCTACAACAAGGCTAATGGACACTTCGGACGAGCCTTGAGCGATGGCGAGTACGTTCACGCGATTGTTCCCCAGCTGGCTGAAGACCTTGCCTGCCACGCCTGGAGTATGACGCATCCCTGCTCCCACAACTGTAATGATCGAAACATCGTCTGTAACCCACACACGGTCGATATCCGCCTCTTCAATTTCATCGGCAAATGCCTTCTCAAGCTTATGGGTGATGCTGGATGCGAATTCTGAAGGCACCGCAAAACAAATGGATTGTTCTGAAGAAGCCTGTGTGATCAGCGGAACGCTGGTGCCGGTGGAGGCTACCGCTTCGAATGCGCGCGCGGCTACACCCGGTACGCCCAGCATACCGCGGCCTTCGATGGTCACCAGCTTTTGCTTGCGGATGGCCGTCACTGCCTTGACAACAGAACCATCGACAGGTTTTCCATTGCTTTTGGGATTTGCAGTCAGGCGTGTGCCGGGAAGCGTTGGATTGAAAGTGTTGCAAATTCGCAGGCCAATTCCCGCTTCCACAACAGGGCGTATCGTTTTTGGATGCAGCACCTTGGCGCCGTAGTAGGCCAGCTCAGCGATTTCACTGTAGCTGATTTCAGGCAGCGTGCGCGCTTGCGGTACGATGCGCGGATCTGTGGTCATCACGCCGTCCACATCCGTCCAGATCCAGACGTCGTCTGCCGGAAGAACCGCTCCAAGAATTGCGGCTGAATAATCGCTGCCCCCCCGTCCGAGTGTCGTGATGACGCCCTCCGCTGTTGCGCCGATAAAACCTGTTGTGACAGGCACAATACCCTCCCCAAATATCGGGTTCAACCTCGCACGCGTCCGTTTGCGCGTCGCCTCGAGATCCGGGTGCGCATTCTGGAAGTGCGCGTTTGTGACGATCAGCTCCGTCGATTCGATTGCCTGTGCACGTACGCCTTGCGACTCAATCACACCCGTCAACACATAGACGCTCATGCGTTCCCCCAGTGAGGCTACTGCGTCCAGCGCACGCGGGCTGGCTTCCCCGAGTACGGCAATGGCACGGCAGAGGTTGCCGAAATCGCCGATGAACGACTTGATCTTCCCGATTAATTCCGTCCGGTATTTCAGCTCTTTCACCCGTGTCTCAATCATCTTTGCGTGATTTGCCAGTAGCAATTTCTCGGCGTCCCGTAAAACCTGTAGGTTTCCCCGAGCGGCTTGTGTTGCGCTATCAAGCAATAGATCGGTTGCGCCTGAAATTGCGGAAGTCACGACGGCTACATTTGGCCACTCAAGGCATGTGTCTTTCACGATCTGCGCGGCCCGGACAATCGCATCCGCGTTGCCAATGGAGGTGCCGCCGAACTTCATCACGAGCGTTTTGGGCGATTTCTTTTTCTGCGACATGACGTTATCCTGGAAGGAAGAAATAAAAACGCCCCACGTTTCCGTGAGGCGCTGTCGTGACCTGGGTAGACTACTACCGGTTATCCCTGCCCATGCACCGCCGACCCACGGAGAATCCGAGGGGTAGTCAGAGTAGTGAGGGCTGTGTGGCGGGGAGCCAGGTTCATATTGGCCGCAACTATAGCACCTGTGTAGTCAGGCGTCAATCGTTTTCTTTATGTCGGGATGGCTTTCTCCAAGTCGCTGGCCGAAGCCCGATTGTCTTGAAGAAGAGCGGAAGAGTGATGATTTTGCAGGCAAAGTCTGCAAAATCATCACTCTTCCGCAAACTCCCCGCCCCAAGAATGGGGCGGGGTCGGGGGTGGGGTTGAAAGCAACTGGACTTTGAGAAAGCTAGGACTTTGTTGATTTTCCCTCTTGACAGATTCTCGCTTCAGCCTATAATGGGCCGAACATCTTCAGCCAAAATGAATCTTTTGATCACCTCCCTTCCCATTATTGTCGTACTTCTTGCGGTCCTTATTATTAAGGATCTAATTGTGGTTGGGATGGCGAAGGTGAGAGCGAAGTAAACGCACACATGTATCAGCAAAAAAAGAGCCGCCCGACCTCGGGCGGCTCTTTTTTTATACCTATTCGAGGAAAAGGGCTATGAGATCCGATACGATCAAGAAAGGATACGACAAAGCGCCACACCGCGCACTCTTGCGCGCCACGGGGTTACAGGATGACGATTTCGGAAAGCCGTTTGTTGCAATTGTAAATTCCTACGTTGACATTGTGCCCGGGACACGTTCACCTGCAGGATTTCGGCAAGTTGGTGAAAGAGGCTGTGCGTGCGGCAGGGCGGGGTGCCGTTTGAATTCAACACCATCGGTGTAGACGATGGGATTGCGATGGGTCACGTGGGGATGAAGTACTCGCTCCCTTCCCGGGAGTTGATAGCGGATTCCGTTGAGACGATGATCGAAGCCCACAGATTCGATGGAATGGTCTGCATTCCAAACTGTGACAAAATCGTGCCAGGGATGTTACTCGCTGCAATGCGCGTGAACATCCCCGCCATCTTCGTCTCCGGCGGGCCGATGGCCGCGGGGAAGACCCCCGATGGCGAGGCAATTGACTTGATTTCTGTGTTCGAAGGCGTGGGGGCGTTCTCAGCGGGAAAAATAGACGAAAACCGATTGAACTTGCTTGAAAAGTTCGCTTGTCCTTCATGCGGTTCCTGCTCCGGCATGTTCACAGCCAATTCGATGAATTGCCTGATGGAGGCCATTGGCCTGGCCCTGCCGTTCAACGGCACCGCCCTCGCAAAGACCCGGGAACGCGAGGATTTGGCAAGAACGGCTGCCGCGCAAATCATGACCCTCATCGATCGTGACCTCAAACCTCGCGACATTGTCACAGCCGAGGCGATCGATGACGCATTCGCCCTTGACATGGCCATGGGCGGGTCTACGAACACGGTTTTGCACACCCTGGCCCTGTCGAACGAAGCAAATGTGGAATATCCGTTATCGCGTATCAATGCCGTGGCCGACAAAGTGCCTCATATCTGCAAGGTCTCGCCTGCGGGCAAATGGCACATGGAGGATGTCCATCGTGCGGGCGGCATTCCTGCGATCCTGAACGAAATCCAGCGGGGGACGGGGATGTTGCACTTTCGACCGGATCACGGTCAGCGGCACGACGCTGGGTGAATCCATCCAGGGCTGTGAAATCAAAGATGACACAGTCATTCGTAGGTATGAAAATGCGCATTCGAAGCGCGGTGGATTGGCAATCCTGTTCGGCAATCTGGCCCCCAATGGTGCGGTGGTGAAGGTGGGAGGTGTGAGCGAAGCCATGATGAAGTTTAGCGGCCCCGCCCGGATTTATGAATCGCAGGATGAGGCTTTGGCTGGCATTTTGGCTCAGGACGTTCAGCCCGGCGACGTGGTTGTGATCCGTTATGAAGGGCCCAAGGGCGGGCCCGGCATGCAGGAAATGCTTTCGCCCACATCCGCAATTATGGGCCAGGGGCTTGGCGACAAGGTTGCGCTCGTCACGGATGGCCGTTTCAGCGGCGGGACGCGCGGTGCGTGCATCGGTCACGTTTCGCCGGAGGCGGCCGCGGGTGGACCGATCGCCGCACTCAGGCCGGGGGACATGATCGATATTGATTTGGTGGAACGCAGACTTGAGGTTCGCCTGAGCGCAGCGGAAATCCAGAGTCGTTTGGATGCACTGCCTCCGTTCAAACCCAATATCCAAAGCAAATGGTTGAAACGCTATTCACATTTTGTGACCAGCGCAGATACCGGTGCAGTCTTATCAACGGAAGACGGCTGGTAGGCGGAGAACCAGGGACCTTCGATTAACGGTCTGCGGTGTAGAAGAGGAGACGAGATGAAAAAGACAGGTGCGGAAATTCTGTGGGAATGTTTGGTGCGCGAAGGCGTGGACGTAGTCTTCGGCTATCCCGGCGGGGCGAACATGCCGATCTATGATGCCATGCTTGGCTATCCCGTTCATCATGTGCTGGTGCGGCACGAGCAGGGCGCGGCGCACATGGCGGATGGATACGCGCGTGCCTCCGGGAAAGGTTGGCGTGGCGATGGCGACCTCCGGACCGGGCGCGACGAATCTCGTGACCGGCATTGCAACCGCGATGATGGATTCTGTTCCGGTTGTCTTTATCACCGGACAGGTCGCGGCGCATTTGATCGGCGGCGACGCGTTTCAGGAAGCAGACGTGACTGGCATTACCCTGCCGATCACGAAACACAATTATCTTGTGACGCGCGCCGATGAAATTGCAGAAGTTGTGTGTGAGGCTTTTTATATTGCACGCAGTGGACGTCCAGGACCTGTGTTGATTGACATTTGCAAGAATGCGCAGATCGAGCAATGTGAGTTTGTGTATCCCGAAGACGTGAAATTGCCGGGCTATCAGCCGGTTTCTCACGCTCCGCAGGAGGCGCTGGAGCGAGCCGTGAAGTTGATCGAGAAGGCACAACGGCCGGTCATTCTGTGTGGGCATGGTGTATTGATGTCCGGCGCAGAGGAGGCGCTCATGCAGTTTGCGGTGAAGACCCAAACGCCGGTGGCAAGCACCTTGCTTGGACTTAGCGCATTCCCCGCCTCGCATGAACTGAGTCTCGGCATGATGGGCATGCACGGCGAGGTGCATACGAACCTGGCAATTCAAAACTCCGACTTGATCCTGGCTTTTGGTATGCGCTTCGATGACCGCGTCACCGGTACGCTGAAGACGTACGCGCCGCGCGCTAAGAAGATCCACATTGAGATCGATCCTTCGGAAGTGCAAAAGAATGTGGCCGTCGATATCCCGCTCGTCGGTGACTTGAACACCGTGCTGACGGACCTCATCCCGCTCGTGGACGAATATGATCACGAGGAATGGCAAGAACAGATCAGCGGCTGGAAGGTCGAAGCCGACGCGCGCAGCATCATGAACTGGCCCAACGACGGCAAATTATACGTGCCGCACTTGATTGAAGATATTTGGGAGGCGACAGGGGGCGGCGCGATCGTGACCACGGATGTGGGTCAACACCAGATGTGGGCCGCACAGTATTATGCGTTGGACAAGCCAAATCGTTGGATCACTTCGGGCGGCGCAGGCACGATGGGTTTTGGCCTGCCCTCTGCGATTGGAGCATGGTTTGCACACAAAGATCAGGAGATTTGGACCATCGCCGGCGACGGAGGTTTCCAGATGACCCAGGCCGAACTCACAACGGCCGTGCAGGAAGGCGCTAATGTAAAGATTGCCGTCATGAACAATAACTTCCTCGGCATGGTGCGTCAGTGGCAGGAATTCTTTTTCGAGAAGCGCTATTCTGCAGTGAACATGCTCACGCCTGACTTCGTGAAGCTCGCAGAAGCGCACGGAGTTCCCGCACGACGCGTCACAATACCTGAAGAAGTGGACGGAGCCATTGCCTGGGCCCGCCAAACTCCCGGCCCTGTCTTGCTCGAATTCCGTGTGGAGCGCGAGGATTCTGTCTACCCGATGGTGCCGAGCGGCGCCTCGCTCGATCAAATGATACAGAGGCCCGCTCGAGTGTAGCCAGGTTAAGAAATGTTTCGGCAGGGCCTGAATCTGCGAAGGCCGTGTTGGCGGATGCATGAGCTTCTGTGCTCCGACACAGGAATGGAGAGAGTATGCAATATACGTTTATCGCACTGGTCGAAAATAAACCCGGGGTGCTGAATCGCGTGGCATCCCTATTCCGCCGCCGCAACTTCAATATCGAGTCGCTGGCAGTCGGGCGCACGGAAAACCCCGATGTCTCGCGTATGACGGTCGTGGTCGGCTGTCCCAATGGCGACGTCGACGCCCACAAGATCGAAGCCAATCTGTATAAATTGGTCAACGTGATGGACGTGCAAGATGTCACGCATCAGCCTTCGGTGACCCGCGACCTGGCCCTGATCAAAGTGCGGGTCGGACCTGACCGCCGGGCAGAGGTCAATGGCCTTGCCGAAATCTTCCGCGCCCGCATCGTAGATGTGGCGGCTGATTCTCTCATCGTGGAGATCACGGGTACGGAAGACAAGATCGAAGGCCTGACCGAATTGCTGCGCCCGATCGGTATCGTTGAGATGGTGCGCACCGGACAGGTGGCGATGACGCGTGGAGTGAACGACGGCGTTCGCCGGGTCCCGGGCGTGACCGGAAATCGGGTCCAGGAAGAATTGGAAATGGCGGAGATGGCGCCGTAAATGCAGGCATCCGTGCGGCAGCACGTTCTTGTCGCTGGCGTGCCCCTCTTCCTCTTCGAATCTTCAGCGCGAAGAGATTACCTTTCCGCTTTGAGAGGCTCATCGCAACAACAAATCCTAGATAGGAGGACCTATTATGGCAACAATCAATTTCGGCGGTGTGCAAGAGGAAGTCGTTACGCGGGGCGAGTTCCCGATTGAGAAGGCACGCGAGGTGCTTAAGAACGAAGTCGTGGCAGTGCTTGGGTATGGCGTCCAGGGACCTGCCCAGGCATTGAACATGCGCGATAACGGCGTCAACATCATTGTCGGACAGAAGCACGGCAGCGCAAGTTGGGATAAGGCAATTGCGGATGGCTGGGTTCCGGGCAAGACACTATTTTCAATAGAAGAAGCCGCCGAACGCGGAACGGTGATCCAATACCTGCTTTCGGATGCCGGCCAGCGCGCGCAGTGGCCGAAGATTGTCGAGTGCCTGAATGAGGGAGACATGCTTTATTTTTCGCATGGCTTCTCGATCACGTACAAGGATCAGACCGGCGTCGTGCCTCCGCCGCACGTGGACGTTGCACTGGTGGCCCCGAAGGGATCTGGCCGGAGCGTTCGGACCAATTTTCTGGACGGTTCCGGCATCAATGCCAGCTTTGCCATTCAGCAGGATGCCACGGGCCGCGCCTACGAACGCACGATTGCGCTGGGGATCGCCATTGGCGCAGGCTATCTATTCCCGACCACTTTTGAGAATGAAGTCTACTCCGATTTGACCGGTGAACGCGGCGTATTGATGGGCGCGCTGGCCGGTGTGATGGAAGCCCAATATAACGAGCTTGCGCAGCCATGGGCATTCTCCTTCCGAGGCCTTCAACGAGACGGTGGAAGAACTGACCCAATCGTTGATTCGCCTGGTCGGTCAAAACGGCATGGACTGGATGTACGCCAACTGTTCCACCACGGCTCAACGCGGCGCCCTCGATTGGAAAGACAATTTCCGTGATGCGGTGGCGCCGGTCTTCAAAGACCTCTATCGCCGCGTGGTCAGCGGGGATGAAACTCGGATCGTCCTGGAGAAGAACAGTGATCCGAATTACCGTGAAAAATTGGATGCGGAACTGAAGGCCATGCGCAAATCAGAAATGTGGCAGGCTGGTGCTGCCGTCAGATCCCTGCGGCCCGAAAATTGGCAGAAAGCCTCAGGCGTCGCATGAGTGCCTACGTTCGTATTTTTGATACGACCTTGCGTGATGGAGAACAGTCGCCCGGCGCGACCATGACTTCCGCAGAAAAGCTGGAGGTTGCGCGATCCCTGGCGTGCCTGGGCGTGGACATCATCGAAGCAGGATTCCCGGCTGCCTCACCGGATGACCTCGAAGCCGTCAAACGGATTTCGCGTGAAGTGGGCAACTCACCCCAGGCTGATCCCGAAGCGCGCGTTCCTGTCATCGCCGGCCTGGCGCGGGCGAACAAATCGGACATAGACAAAGCCTGGGAGGCTGTCAAAGAGGCGCAGAAGCCGCGCATCCATACCTTCCTTGCGACGTCGCCAATCCACATGAAGCATAAGCTCAAAATGGATCCCGAAGAAGTGATCCAGCGCGTATCTGAAATGGTCGCGTATGCACGGTCGTTATGCGCGGACGTGGAATTTAGCCCTGAAGACGCGGGCCGCTCTGACCCCGAGTTCTTGTATGTTGTGTTGGGCGAGGCCATCCAGGCAGGAGCAACGACGCTGAATATTCCGGATACGGTCGGCTATACAACACCCGATGAATTCTATGCGTTGATTGCCGGCATCATCAAAAACACGCCGGGGATGACCGAGAATATCACGGTCTCGGTGCACTGTCACGACGATCTGGGTCTTGCCACGGCCAACACGCTTGCAGGTATCCGTGCCGGCGCGCGGCAGGCGGAAGTGACCGTCAACGGCATCGGGGAGCGCGCCGGCAATACATCGTTGGAAGAAGTGGTGATGCTGCTCAAGACTCGCCACTCCGTTTTCGATCTTGAAACCGGAATCGATACACGGCAGATCGCACGGCTCAGCAAACTCGTGAGCACGTACACGGGGATTGTTGTGCAGCCGAACAAGGCTATTGTGGGCGCAAACGCATTTGCGCACGAAGCCGGGATTCATCAAGATGGCATGCTCAAGCATAATCTGACGTACGAGATCATGCGGCCCGAGGATGTGGGCGTCAATCAGACCCGGCTTGTACTTGGCAAGCACTCCGGTCGTCATGCACTTCGTTCGCGCCTTGCGGAAATGGGCCATTCGCTCGATGAAGTAGAACTGGATAAAGCATTCACGCGTTTCAAGGAATTGGCCGACCGCAAGAAAGTCATCACCGATGCCGATCTCGAGGCTCTCATGGCCGATGAGTTTTATCAGCCGCGCGATGTCTATTATCTTGAAGGCTTGCAGGTGTCGTGCGGCACGCTTGGAATGGCCACCGCCACGGTCCGTTTGCGCGGGCCGGATCGTGCCGTTCACGTATTTGCCGCGATGGGCGCCGGGCCGGTGGATGCAACGTACAAGGCCATCGACGCCATTGTCAAGGCGCCGTGCAAGCTGCTTGAATTCAATATTCATGCCATCACGGAAGGCATGGATGCGTTGGGGGAAGTGACGGTTCGCATTCAAAGCGAGGGCGGCCAGCAGACGATGGATGCACAAACCGAAGTCGAATTCCCGCGCGTCTTTGGCGGCCACGGCGCGGATACCGACATTGTCGTAGCCGGTGCCAGGGCCTACATCAAGGCCTTGAACCGGCTGATCATTGCGCAAACCGAAGGGGCTCAACCCCTGCCCAATGACTATGGCGTCATGTTAGTTGGCTAAGAGAAAGATCGGAGCAGAAATGTCAACTCAAGATCTGGATTTGACGGAAAGTAATCTGCCTGAATGGTTGGACCCATTTCCCGAACCGCACACCATGCCCCGTGGTTGGAACCTTGACGGCCTCGTGCCGAGCCTTAACCCATCGGTCAATAAGCAGCCGGCAGCCGATTTACCGCCAAATCAGTGCGGTTAGCGCTCGCCGCTCATCGACAATCTCTGGTACTCCATGCCCAAAACTCTCTTCGAAAAGCTCTGGGAATCTCATTTGGTCACCCAGCCGCCCGATGGCCCGGCTGTGCTCTACGTGGATCTTCAACTCATTCACGAGGTGACTTCCCCTCAGGCCTTCACCGGCCTTCGCCAGCGCGGGCTCAAGGTCCGCCGGCCCGATAAGACCGTTGCCACACTGGATCACTCCATCCCGACGACCGATTCGTCGCTCCCGGTTGTGGATGCGTTGGCCGCTGCACAAATCAGACAGTTGGAGCTGAACGCCGGCGAATTCGGCATCCGCTTGTATGGGATGACCAGCCCAAACCGCGGCATCGTCCATGTGATTGGCCCCGAGCTTGGATTAACGCAACCCGGCATGACCATTGTCTGCGGCGATAGCCATACCGCTACACACGGAGCATTCGGTGCGTTGGCATTCGGCGTTGGCACATCCGAAGTGGAACACGTGCTTGCCACACAATGCCTGCTTCAACGGCGGCCCAAAACCTGCGAAGTTCGCGTGGAAGGCACATTGCCGAAAGGCGTATCGGCCAAGGACATCATCCTGGCCCTTATTGCCAGGATCGGTATCGGCGGCGGAACGGGGCACGTTTTTGAATATACCGGTTCTGCGATCCGCGCGTTGACGATGGAACAGCGCATGACGATCTGTAATATGTCGATTGAAGGCGGCGCCCGCGCCGGCATGGTCGCACCCGACATCACCACCTTCGAGTATCTTAACGGCCGCGAGTATGCGCCGAAGGGCGCGGACTGGGATAAGGCGATTGCGCGCTGGAATCTGTTGCCAACGGATGGCGGCGCGGCGTACGATAAGTCCGTCCTGCTCGACGCCTCTGCTCTTGAACCGATGATCACGTACGGAACGAATCCCGGCATGGGCATGAGCATCACGGAGCGCATACCGCTCCCCGAATCGTTCAAGGATGCGGCTCAAAAGACCGCCTTCGAAAAAGCGCTGGCTTATATGGGACTTCAACCCGGACAGTCCGTCCTCGGCCATAAAATCGACGTGGTCTTTATCGGCAGTTGCACGAATTCCCGCATCTCGGACCTGCGCCTTGCGGCCTCCTTGATGAAGGGTCGCAAAGTTGCAGAAAACACGCGCCTGATGGTTGTGCCTGGCTCGCAGGTAATCAAGAAACAAGCCGAAGCAGAAGGCCTCGACAGGGTCTTCAAAGATGCGGGCGCCGATTGGCGTGATGCCGGATGCTCGATGTGTATTGCTATGAATGGGGATCAACTCGAACCTGGACAATACGCGGTTTCCACCAGCAATCGGAATTTTGAGGGCCGTCAGGGCAAAGGCGGGCGAACCTTCCTTGCAAGCCCGTTGACGGCCGCAGCTGCCGCAATCAACGGCACGATCACGGATGTCCGGACGATGCTCTAATGGCTCAGTTTATTTCACTTACCTCGCGCGTCGTCGCCCTGCCTGCCAACGATATTGACACCGATCAAATCATACCGGCGCGCTTCCTCAAGGCCACTGACAAAAAGGGCCTGGGTGACAATCTCTTCGCAGATTGGCGCTATAACCCCGATGGCTCGCCCAAGCCGGGCTTCGTCCTGAACCAGCCCGAATCAAAAGATGCGCAGATTCTGCTCGCGGGGGATAACTTCGGATGCGGATCGAGCCGCGAACACGCGCCCTGGGCCTTGATTGGCTTCGGATTCCGCGCGGTGATCTCGACCTCCTTTGCCGACATCTTCCGCAATAACGCCCTCAAGAATGGCCTGCTCCCCGTAATCGTAGATGCTGAGACTCATAAGATGCTCATGGGACTGGCAAAACAGACTCCGGGTGCGAAGCTCATCATCGACCTTGCGAAACAAACGCTCACATTTCCGGGAGGCTCAGCGACCTTCCCAATCGACTCGTTCAACAAGACTTGCCTGATCAACGATGTGGATGAGCTTGGTTACATCCTGAGCTTTGACAAGGAAATTGCGGCATTTGAAAATCGTGGCTAGAAGAGCGATGATTGGATAACGATGGATATCCAAGTCTACGACACCACTTTGCGCGATGGCACACAGTCCGAAGGCTTCACCCTTTCGGCCATAGATAAAGTGCGCATCGCTCAACGACTCGATGATCTCGGCGTGGCCTTCATCGAAGGGGGGTGGCCTGGTTCGAACCCAAAGGATGTTGAGTTTTTCGAGCGCGTCCGCGACCTGCCCTGCCAGACCGCGCTCATCGCTGCATTCGGATCAACGTGCCGCGCCAAAGGCGGCCCTGAAGACGACGCCAATATCAGGGCCCTGCTTGATTCGAATACGCCTGTCTGCACGATTTTCGGTAAGACCTGGACATTGCATGTCACCGATGTGTTGCTCACCACGCTCGAGGACAATCTGCGCATCATTGAGCAGTCGGTTGCCTATCTGAGGGAAAATGGCAAGCGCGTGATTTACGACGCTGAGCATTTCTTCGACGGCTATAAAGCAGATGCGGCCTATGCCGCGGAAACGTTGCAAGCCGCAATTCGGGGCGGAGCCGAGACGGTGGTGCTATGCGACACCAACGGCGGGACATTGCCCTGGGACTTGGAACGTATCATCCGGGAAGTCAAACCTGCGCTGGCACACCCATTCGGCATCCACACGCATAACGACGCCGAGTGTGCGGTGATCAACTCATTGACGGCGGTACGGGAAGGCGCGCGGCAGGTGCAGGGAACGATCAATGGTGTTGGAGAACGCTGCGGCAACGCCAATCTAATCTCCATCATGGCCGATCTCGAACTCAAATTGGGTTATCACTGTTTGCCGAAAGGCAGGATCACGCAGCTTTACGAGCTCTCGCATTTCGTGGCGGAGGTGGCGAACATCACTCCGGACGAGCATTTGCCTTTTGTCGGCAAATCGGCCTTCGCACATAAGGGCGGTGTGCACGTCGCCGCAATGCGCCGAAGCGGGAAATCCTATCAACACCTGGATCCGGCTCTCGTCGGAAACAGGACGCGGGTCGTCGTATCCGATCTATCCGGGCGCGGAAACCTGTTGAGCAAAGCGGAGGAGCATGGCGTCGAAGTTGAAGGCGCGGAAGTGGTCTCTGTCCTGAATGAAGTCAAGGAACTGGAGTCGCGGGGGTTCTCGTTCGAAGCCGCGGAAGCTTCGGTGACCATGATGTTGAAACGCCAGGAATACAGCTACCAACCGCCTTTTGAATTGATTGATTTTTCCGCCACCGTCGAGCATCGTCAGGGACGCGGCATATTTGCCGAAGCCACGGTCAAAGTGCGTGTGAACGGTCAGATCCTGCATACGGCCGCAGAAGGCAACGGCCCGGTCAACGCGCTGGATCTTGCCTTACGCAAAGCGCTCCTGGGTTATTATCCGCAGATTGCCCGCTTTCACTTGTCCGACTACAAAGTCCGCATTCTCGATTCGGATCATGGCACCGAGGCCATCACGCGCGTGTTGATTGACACGCGCAACAGCGCCAGCCGCTGGAGTACGGTCGGCGCCAGCACGAACATCATCGAAGCCTCATGGCGCGCGTTGGCTGATTCGATGGAATATGGATTGATGCTGGCGCATTGATGGATGAAAGCATGGAATGTTTCATGAACTTCAACATCACGCTCCTGCCGGGCGACGGAATCGGTCCTGAAGTTGTCTGCGAGGCCGTTCGTGTGTTGCAGGTGATTGCCGGCAGGTATGGGCACACTTTTACATTCACGGAGCATCTCCTGGGTGGATGCTCGATTGACAAATATGGCTCCTCGCTCACCGATGAGACCCTGGCTGACTGCAAGGCGTCCGATGCGGTCTTGCTCGGCGCGGTCGGCGGCCCGAAATGGGATGATCCGGCCTCGAAAGATCGCCCTGAAAGCGGGTTGCTGGCGTTGCGAAAAGGCCTCGGCGTGTTCGCGAATTTGCGGCCGGTGAAAGTGCATCCGGCGTTGGTCGATTCGTCCCCACTCAGGCCGGAGAAACTCAGGGATGTAGACATCCTCGTCGTGCGCGAGCTGACTGGCGGACTATATTTTGGTTGGCCGAAGGGCCGCGATGTCAAAGACGGCCGCGAGCGGGCCGTGGATACCCTCGAATATTACGATTACGAAGTCAGGCGCGTGATGGAACTCGCCTTTGATTTGGCAAAAGCCCGCAGGAAGAAAGTCACATCGGTGGATAAGGCAAATGTATTGGAGTCATCCAGATTATGGCGGCAGGTTGCCGTAGAAATTGGGAACAAGAATCCCGACATCGAGCTCGAACACCTGCTCGTGGACACGGCCGCCATGCGGCTGATATCGTCCCCTGCCTCGTTTGACACGATTGTGACCGAGAATATGTTCGGCGATATTCTCACTGACGAAGCCTCCGTGCTGACCGGGTCCATGGGGATGTTGCCGTCGGCCAGTTTGGGAGACTCTGGCATCGGGCTATATGAACCGATCCACGGCTCCGCGCCGGATATCGCAGGGAAGGGAATCGCGAATCCCATCGGGGCGATATTATCGTCCGCGCTGTTGCTGCGTTATTCCCTCGGGCTTCAGGCAGAAGCGTTATCCATTGAAAGGGCAGTCAGCGACGTGATCACTGCAGGTTGCCGTACAGTAGACCTCGGCGGAAAACTTAGTACTCACCAGATGACCGATGAAATCATCGCGCGTCTGCAATAATGAAAGGAGAGAAACTATGGCAATGGAATCTAGATTTATCTGGATGAACGGCGAGATGGTGCCGTTCGAAAAAGCGACGATCCATTTTCTGACGCCAGCTTTGCACTATGGCGCGGCTGTGTTTGAAGGCATCCGCACCTACAATACGGCCAAAGGTCCGGCTGTCTTTCGACTGCGAGAGCACGCGGAGCGCCTGCTGGACTCGGCGCGCGTGTTTGGCTTTCGCGAATTACCATGGACGGTGAATCAAATCTGCGAGGCGATCAAACAGACCATAAAAGCCAATGACTTCAGGGATTGCTACGTCCGGCCGCTTCTGTATCTGGACGGCGGCGGTTGGAATCTGAACATTGACAACGGCAAACCCTCGCTGGCGATTGCCGTTTGGGAGTGGGCGAATTACCTCGGTGCAGACGCGTTGGCCAAGGGTATTCGCGCCAATATCTCGTCGTTTACGCGCCATCATCCGAACGTAATGATGACCAAGGCCAAGGTCTCTGGTAATTATGCTAATAGCTTCCTTGCCAAGACCGAGTCGCAGCGACTGGGATTTGAAGAAGCCATCATGCTCGACCCGCAAGGGTACGTTGCCGAATGCACGGGCGAAAATCTTTTCCTGGTACGGGATGGAAAGATCATCACGCCGTCCACCGCGCCGGTGCTGGAAGGCATCACCCGTCACTCGATCTTCACGATTGCGCAGGATCTGGATTATGAAGTCTTAGAACAGCCCGTCTCGCGCGATCAGCTCTATGTCGCAGATGAAGTCTTTGTATGCGGCACTGCTGCGGAGTGCGTGGGCTTGAGTGAAATAGATTTCCGGAAAATCGGCGATGGCCAAACCGGCACAGTCACGCGAGCGATCCAGAAGGTCTATCATGCAGCAATTCGCGGTCAATTGGCAAGATATGAAGACTGGTGCGATTATGTCGACGTAAACCAATCCATAAGATTGTCGCTCGACGCGAATGCGCCGGTCACCTAGAATTTCGCTGCGCAAATCCAGTTCTATTTGCGTTTATTCAGCATGCTTCACTTACGAGTTCCACAATTCAGTTTCTGCTGCATTTAGCGCATAGAGTTGCAAACTCCTTTGGACTCACGGCACGAGAACTTCCAGCCTGCCGCGCAGCGTGTTCCCACCTTTGCGCGCCGTTGTTCAGGGGTATTGACCCGTCTGATACATTGTTTCCATTGTCCTCCGCCACCGCGCAAGCTTCGCCAAATCTCGCGTTGGCAATGTAATCGCAAGAGAACACAATATATGGTTACATCAAGGCTAGTTGTGTCCATAAGTGGGGGGCCCCACAGATGGCGCATCGCCCTAGATTCCTAGCTGCGGGACAGGTCTATATATTTGAGCCTGATGATCGGCCGCCTCGACTCCTTGCCAAATACCGGGACATCGGCAAAGAAACCTACATTGCCCGCGAAGTTGGCCATGAGGGTATGGTTTCATTAGGAGATTGGCACAGTGATTCAGAGAGGCAAGACAAAAAACACCATCGGACGGCGGCAATAAAAGACCGTCACTATTCGCCAAGGATTTGAAGAACACCAATTTCGACTTCATCAGTCAGATTGACGATGCCGTGAGCTTCATCGTCGATTCTGCCAATTTCACCTGGTGACCTACCGTCGTGAATTGAGACATCATTAATACAGGTGAAAGTAGAAAAATCTGGAAGAGCAACGAGGAAAAATAGAAGGATGCCGGCCATGTTGTAAGGGACCATAAGCTCCAGTCAGTGAGCAATTCCACTAGCGTCCTGGATCAGAGATAAAGGGAGTGCAGGCATTTCGCAGAAGCATGCACGGGAAGTATCTTCTAAATGGAATAGGCATGATGCCTTGGGGAATAGGTTTTGGGGTTCCAAATTCAACACAGTTCATTAACCTTGCATTTCAGTAAAGAAAATTCACCTTTTTAGTCCAAGTTGGGACTATTGGTCGCCATCGACCATGACAGAAGTCACTGGCACAGATGTTCGCTATACCATATTAATGAGGTGGTCAGATTGTAAGGTTGCAAGGCTACTTTTTGAGGGTGTTGAAATAGAAGTAAGCAAGTATCTTTGGTTCACGTTAACTATAGATCTTGGGCCTGCGCGAGGATGAAAGACTCTCCAGGTCGTTAGAAAACTCATTGGCTGACTCGGTGTGGCCTCGGTCGTGTTTGAAGGGCTCTGGGACAAACATGCAATGGTACGTACTTCGCAGCAAGCCGAACAAAGAGGAAGCCCTGTGGTGGGAGGTTAGCGCGCGGGGGCATGAGGTGTTCTATCCGCATGTCCGGGTGAAACCGACCAACCCGAGGTCGCGCAAAGTCCGGCCATACTTTCCTGGATACCTATTTGTGAATGCCGACCTGCCCCTGGTCGGCTTATCGGGATTCTCCTGGCTGCCACATGCCCAGGGACTGGTCTCATTCGACGGCGAACCGGCGGAGGTACCAGAGGGGATCGTCCAGGCAATCCGCCGACGCACAGATGAGATCAATGCTGCCGGCGGGGAGCAGCTGGTCGGCTTGAAGCGGGGCGACGCGGTCACTATCCAGGGCGGGCTTTTTGCGGGCTATGAAGCCGTGTTTGACTCGTGTACGTCGGGAAGCGAGCGCGTGCGTGTCTTTCTGAAACTCTTAGCGGTGCAGCGTGGCAAACAGATGCAGTTGGAACTGCCGGCAGGGCAGATCCAGCAGACAAAGCAGTGCTGAGCTCGGCCGGGGAAGGCTGAACTCGGCGCCCGCTTCATAGCCCGGGCAGACGCACAGATCTGCCCCGTGGAAACCGACAGGAGCATGTCGGAATGGCGGAGCACGCCAACAGGATAATCGTGTACCATACAGATCAAGAGCATGAGGGGGATGGTTTTACTCAGTTGATGCCTCGTCGCCGAATCGCGCGCCGTTCGTGAAACAACGGGCAGGAAGAACACCTGCACCTTCGGGGAACAACGCGAAAATATGCCCACCTGTGGCAGAACTTCGGGGCGATTGCCAAAGAAGGCTACAGGTGTGCATTGATTTTGGCAAGCAATGTGTGAGCCGTACGGCTAGTTTATCGACCCGGACAACAGGGCACACAGCCGAAGCAAAGGGATAAACTATGTCCAGAAGAACGATGGGCCTTATTCTGATATTATTCGGGGGGATCTTGATGATGGTTGCGCTGTCCGCAGACGCCACGGGGCTTGGCACGGGAGCGGGAGTCGGCTGGAAACAACTGACCGGCGCAGGATTCGGCATACTGGTAGCGATCATCGGATTGTGGTGGTCGCAGGGTGAGAGAAGCCGGAAGTAGCGACGTTTCGGGTCCGCAATCGTCCGAAAGGGTTATCCGATGGAACAATTCGAACAAAGCGAAATCTCTGAATCCACGGTAGATATCAAGGAGTACTTTTATCTATTCTGGTCCTGGGCCTGGTTGATCGCCCTGGCCGGCCTGTTGGCCGGGGGCGCGGCGTATTTTGTCTCGAAACGTGCCACGCCGATCTATGAGGCATCGACGCGCCTGCTCATCAGTGCGCCGTCCTCCATCAACGGTGCGGTCGACCCCACGGCGCTGGTCACGGCGCAGACGATGACCAGCACCTATTCACAGATGCTGATGGACCGTCCCGTGCTGCAGGGAGTGATTGACGGGCTCAAATTGCAGACCACCCCGGACGATCTCGAGAAGAACATTTCGGTGGATGTCGTGACCAATACGCAGCTGCTGACGATCACCGTGAAGGACCCCCAACCGGCGCAGGCCGCAAACATCGCAAACGCGATGGCCTCGGTCTTCTCCGACCGAATCCGCGAGCTGCAATCGGAACGATATGCTGCCAGCCGCGACGGACTGCAAAAGCAGGTGTCGGACATGGAGCAGCAGATCGCCGACACCAACAACCAGATCGCAACCACGACCGATCCGGCCGCGCTCGAACAGCTGCAGTCGCGGCTGACCCAGTATCGCACGCTGTACTCCAACCTGGTGACCAGCTTCGAGCAGGTACGCCTGGCCGAAGAACAGACCAGCACAAACGTGGTCGTTTCGGAGCCTGCCTCCGTCCCGGACATTCCCGTGAGCCCCAAGACGACCCAAAACACATTGCTGGCGGTTGTGGCGGGCATGCTGCTGGCGGCGGGCGCCGTTTTTGCAGCTGACACGCTGGACGACACGATAAAGAACCCCGATGAGATCCGCCGCAAGTTCGACCTGCCAATCCTGGGAATGATCTCCCGGCACGAATCGCCGAAGGACCAGCCCATCGCACTCGCCGAGCCGCGTTCGCCGACGGCGGAGGCCTTCCGTTCACTTCGTACCAACATCACGTACGCGGCCGTGGACCGCCCGTTGAGACGCATCCTGGTTACCAGCGCCACGCCTCAGGACGGCAAGACCACGATTGCGGCCAGCCTCGCGGTGGTGATCTCGCAGAACGAGAAGCAGGTGGTGCTGGTGGATGCCGACTTGCGCAGGCCACAGATCCATCACAAATTTGGAATGCACAACCGACTGGGTCTGGCTGATCTCTTCCTCCGGCCCCTTGACGCCATGTCGAGCCTGATCCATGCCACCAACCTACCCGGATTGGCAGTGATCACCTCTGGAGGACTTCCGCCCAACCCATCCGAACTGCTGACCTCGCTCATGATGGGCCGCATTCTGGACAGGTTGAACCAGGCCTTCGACATGATCGTGATCGACACTCCACCGCTCCTTTCTGTCACGGATGCGGCGGCCCTGGCCCCGGCCATGGACGGTGTGATTCTGGTGGCCAGACCGGGCACGACGAAGTTAGGAGCCTTCCGGCAGGCCGTGGCGCAGCTGCGGGCTGTAAATGCGCGGCTGCTTGGCGTGGTGTTAAACGAGGTCAACCTCTCCAGCCGCAAGTACGGCTACTACTACAACCGCTACTATTCGAAGTACTCACATTACTATGAGAAAGTCAGCGCCAGCACTCCCAACCGGCCAATAACTATCAAAGCAAAGAAACCGGACAAGGTGCTTGAAGCAGAGCCGGAAGTGACCTCGGTGCTACCGTCTCTTAAGATCAAGAATTGAGGAACAGCAGAGAGTAGAGTCTAGGCACGGCGGATCGGAAATGGGGGAAACGAAAGGCTGAAGGATGTTTTAGACAGGAGTTCCCGTCTCTCGTGGGATGAGGGTGGGGACAAAGAATGGTGATTAGCCCCGCGCCTGCGTGGCGCGGGGTGGGCGACGGCGGCTCGAGGCCGCCTCGCCCAAGGGCGGAATGTTTGAATCAGCGGGATCCAATCAGAGCAAGCTGTGGACATAGTAGACGAGGGTATAGGTATGGATTTCTCCGCAATTGCGACTGAAAGCCTACGAACGCACGTCAAGTCGAAACCTGTCATAAGTGCCGGCTATCGTCGCGGCCAGATGTGGCTGATGATGCTGCTTGCCGACGTATTGGGATTCGCGGCGGCGGGTGGCCTGGTTTGGGTATTGAACCAGTACCTGAGGTTCTTTGTCTTCAACCTGGGGGATCTAAAGTATCTTGTTATCCCGGCGCTTTGTCTTGTGCTTTTCATTAACAGTAAGCTGTACCCCGGGGTTGGCATCAATCCCGCGGAAGAGATCAAGCTCGTGACCACGTATATCACTCACGGGTTCCTCGGCGGATGGGTGCTGATGTTCATCATGCAGGCGCGGTGGACACCGAACCACCTGGCGTTCCCCATCCTGTGGTGGCTCTCCATCCTGAGCATACTGATGCTGCGCTGGGGCGTGCGTATCCTGAGCGCCCATCTCGGTCTGTGGGGAGAGCCGGTAGTGGTCATTGGCCGGGGCCAGCGCATTGACCGCACGATACGGTACTTTGCGGAAAGACAGAGGTTGGGGTTCGTGCCGGTGCTGGCTGCCATCGATACGACAAAGTGCCAATCCCCGGCTTGCGGGGTGCCTGTGATCGAATTCCGTACCCTGCTCACATCCAATGCGGACCGTTTCGCGAGAGACGGCATCGAGACGGCGCTGGTGGACGACCCGGCCATCTTTGTATTTCTCCGCTCCGACGAAGCAAAAGAGTTGTTCCACGTCTTCCGCCGGTTGATCCTGCTCTCGGATGTGGATTGGATCGACGGGGCCTCCATGCGCATTACGGACTTCGAAGGCATCATCGGCATCGCGGCCGAGAAAAGCGTGCTTACGCCAATCGACGCCTTCGTGAAACGTTCACTCGATGTGGCGATGGCCATCCTGACAGGGATCCTGGGGCTGCCACTGATGATTGCCGCCGCGATCTGGATCAAGCTGGACTCGCCCGGCGGCGTCTTCTACAGCCAGGAACGCCTGGGAAAAAATGGGCGCATGATCAAGATCTATAAATTCCGCAGCATGTTCACCGATGCTGAGAGCGCCCTGCAAGAATATCTGGGCGCCCATCCGGAGGCGAGGTGTGAATGGGAAGAAAAACAGAAACTTAGCGAAGACCCGCGCATCACCCGCGCCGGAGGGTGGCTGCGCAAGTTCAGCATCGATGAGATGCCGCAGTTATTTAGTGTGCTGAAAGGGGAAATGAGCCTGGTGGGGCCGCGGCCGATTGTCGAGGCCGAGGCTGGCCATTACGATGGGAACATGGACGTTTATACAAATACCCGTCCCGGCATGACCGGCCTGTGGCAGGTCTCGGGCCGCAGCCGTACCAGCTACGAGGAACGCGTGCGGTACGATACGTATTACGTACGCAATTGGTCGGTGTGGCTGGATATCTATATTTTGTTGAGGACAGTTTTGGTGGTGGTGCGCAGGGATGGGGCGTATTGAAATAGCGCATGGACTGTGAAGCACGCTCAAGGTGCACAACCAGCGAAAAGAGCAAGCAATTGTGATAGAGCAACTTACAAAAATCAGAGAGGCAGTATCTATCGTTCGGCTGAAGCCGTTCGATACCTCTACACATACTGAAAGATCAAAGGAGCGTTATCGGCGAATCAGCTTGAGTGCTCTTGCATCTGCCGGCGCCAAGGGCATCTCCGTGCTGACAGCCTTAATCTCAGTTCCTCTTACGCTGGGCTATCTTGGCGCTGAGCGATATGGCCTTTGGCTGGTTATCAGTTCAACGATTGCCATGTTGAGCTTCGCCGATCTAGGAATGGGCAACGGATTAATCAATGCTATTTCAGAGGCAGATGGAAAGAATGACAAGGAACTGGCAGCGAGATACGTTTCCAGTGCATTCTATATGTTGGCTGGCATAGCGCTCGGCCTAGGAGTAATATTTCGCGGTCCTTTACCCGCATGTTTCGTGGACCTGGCTTCTTAATATCTCGTCTTCCCAAGCGCAACGGGAAGCGGGACTTGCCATCGCTGTCTTTTTTGCATGTTTCCTCGTAAATCTGCCGTTAGGGATTGTACAGCGTGTCCAGATTGGATACCAAGAAGGGTTTGTCAACAGCCTATGGCAAGGGTTTGCCAACCTTTTGGGGCTGTGCAGTGTCCTGGTTGCCATTCATTTCAAAGCGAGTTTGCCATGGATGGTTTTGGCCATGGCAGGCGCCCCCATCGTTGCAACAGGTATAAATGCCGTCGTTCTTTTTGGTATACGGCGCCCATGGTTATTGCCCAGGATGAATATAGTTTCAAACTCTACCCTTCAGAAGGTATTGAAAACGGGTTTTCTATTTCTCGTCCTTCAAATTGCGGGGGCAGTGGGGTATCAATCCGACAATTTTGTAATTTCCCATTTTCTTGGGGCAAGTTATGTGCCGCAATATGCAGTTTCGATGAAACTCTTCATGTTGGTGCCTTTGCTGATTGGCTTCGTCCTCTCTCCGCTTTGGCCAGCTTATGGCGAAGCAATTGCACGGCACGATGTGCCCTGGATTCGAAAGACATTTCCAGCCTCCCTTAAGTTGGCTTTGTCCCTAAACCTCACCGCGGCGATGTTGTTGCTATTCTTTGGCTCTACGATCATTCATCTGTGGGTTGGGTCAAGTGTTAATCCACCTTTCATTTTGTTGCTGGGGCTTGCGCTGTGGACCGCTCTGAATGGCCTTGGAGGCCCCATCGCTATGCTTCTTAATGGGACCAACACTATTGGAATACAAGTAATATGTGCCTCTTCAATGGCCATTTCTAATATTGCTGTTTCCATATTTCTGGTAGGGAGAATTGGCGTAGCAGGCCCAATTTACGGAACTGTGATTACCTGGACAGTGTTTAATCTCATCCCCTATCTGATATATATTCCTCGGATGTTCTCCTCGTGGCGACTAGTCAGCACCGATGCAAAAGTAGATATGAAAGGTAGCAGCGTAGATTAGTCGTTGCCAACGCGGCTGACATGGACATCACAATCGATGGCATCATCTATGAGTCGCAATTCCAAGGCGGAATATCGCGCGTCTATGACGAGATTCTTCCCCGAATGTGCGACCAGGATTCAACCTTAGAGATCAAACTGGTGACTTCGGGCAGTTGCAAGAAAATGCTACCGGTTCATCCTCGTATAGTTCATGAACGGCTCCTACCCATTGATGACATGTTGCGCCCCATAGGGCTGTGGAGTACGAAGCGCTTCGGCATAAGATCGTATTGGCATTTTCTAACGGGGAAGATGCATCAAAAAGGCATCTGGCATTCTACGAACTTTACATTACCCTATGGATGGCGGGGGCCGGTCCTACTCTCTGTTTACGACATGATGCACGAACGTTTTGCGCAACGGATATTTAATATGCCTATTCACCAAGATCTTCGAGCGTACAGAAAGGCGTGCATAGCCAGCGCTGACATGATCACATGCATTTCTGAGACAACGAAGTTGGATTTGGAGGAGTATGCCCAGGTTGATCCTGCAAAGGTGAAGGTCGTGCATCTTGCCGCAAGCCCCGTGTTTCGCCGACTGGATTCCTCGGGAAGGCAATTATTCACAGGCAATTCAAGACCTTTCTTGCTATATGTCGGCTCCCGATCCACGTACAAGAATTTTCAAACATTGCTGGTTGCCTTTGGGCGCTGGCAAAGAAGAAAAGAGTTTGAACTGGTCGTGGTCGGTCCGCCGTGGAATAAAGATGAGATGAAGACGATTGCAGAACTGAAATTGGACCAACAAGTCTCCATTCGAATCCATGTGTCTGACGAGGAGCTCTGCGTTCTCTATAACCTCGCCAGTGCACTGGTTTTCCCATCTTTATATGAAGGATTTGGTATTCCGCTTGTGGAGGCGATGGCCTGTGGATGCCCCATTGTGGGCTCACGCATTCCTACAACTGTGGAAGTGGCGGGCACGATTCCAATCTATTTCAATCCCTGCGACATAAACTCTTTTGTGTCAGCTCTTGATTGTGCCGTGCAGGAAGGCCGGGACTCTGAGCGAGAAAGACTAGGCCTAGACCGCGCTCAACAATTCTCCTGGGACCGTACTGCCAATGAAACGCTTGGGATTTATCAAATGTTGAATCAATCTGCCATCACCCATCTAGGGGCAATGCCAAGTCTATGAACTTGTTACGATGGTCATTATTTTCTGGCCTGCTCTGTCTTCCCCTTATGGATGCGGGGGTGAAGCCTTTCGGTACCCGCGTGCCCATCTTCAATATCTACTTTGGCGTTTTGGTTCTTGTTGCTTTGCTTGCATATCGGCAGAGAGCACACAGGGCAGTACGAACAAATATCCCAATACTCTTGGCTGTTATTCTCCTGTTGATTTCGTGGTTCACAGCAAGTATTATGGCCATCCATGTCGACGTAGCGATATGGGGGGCTATTCGGAATACTGAGTTGCTCGTATTCGCGCTGATACTAGCTTCCACCATTGGTCAGGTGGAGCACATTCGCTTGTACGTCGCGGGATTGCTGGGGGCTGTAGCTTGGGTTAGCTTTATAGGCTGGATTCAAAGTTTGTTTGGAAATTACGCGCTGCAAATTCGGTCGGGCATGCAAGTCAATGCCCTGCAATATTTGGGCGAGGTCGGCCAATACGGGGAAAGGACGGTCACGGCCTTTGGAGATCCGATCATGAGTGGGCACTTCCTGGCAGTTGGGATGTGCATGGCCTTAGGCTGGGCCTTAACAACACAGAGCAGACGGGAACGCGCCTGGCTCTTGCTTTTGGCGGGGTTCGCGCTGGTGCCGTTACTGACGAGCGCATCGCGTGGGCCAATCGTAGCCGCGCTGCTGACAAGCGGAACATTATTATTCTACTCAGGGATGTTGAGGAAAAAGGCAGCATTCCTTTGGATTGCTGGAGCGGTTTTAGTAATCCTGTATCGTCAAGAGATACTGAGTCTTGTGAGTACGGCGAAGTTCCTTAATATTTCTCTCATCCGGATTGGTAATGGATTGGAAAGCAGTAGGTGGGACTATTGGCAGCACGTTGTTCTAATGTCTACGTCATATCCTATTGGAGTCGGCATTGGAAATTTCGCAATCACCGCGCCTGTGTACATTCCAAGCTATTTATTGTATGTTGGGGCTTCAGGACAGCTTCAGGCAGACATGCATGCTGAAAGCATGTACTTGACTCAATTGATCGAAATTGGGTGGATCGGTTTTTTGGCATTCGTGACAGTAGTGACCTTCTCACTGTACTACAGTTGGAGACTGTTGCTGAATTCGAAGAGGGTTGCTTCGGCAAACGAAAGAACCATAAGAGCCAGCGTTTTCGGGGCTTGGATGTGCATCGCGATTAGCATGTTAACAACATACGGCTACAATAACTTCGGAATCGCGATGCTTTTCTGGTTTCTAGTTGGAATAAGCATCACTTCACCCTGCGGCATCAGGGTTAGGATCATAGCGTAGGACAAGCGTACGTTGATGTTCGTGATCCACTATTTTACGACGCACCTTGATGGATCCCGGGAATCGATATCCACAGTGCGGAGCGGATTTTGGATAACAGCCCTCTAAAGATTTCAATTGTCACGATTTCCTTCAACCAAGCTCACTACCTGGAGCAAGCGATTCTCTCGGTCCTGACGCAGGACTATCCCGAGGTGCAGTACATCGTGGTTGATCCGGGCAGCACCGATGGTAGCCGGGATATTATTGAGAGGTATAGGGATCACATTGATACAGTGATATTTGAACCGGATGCGGGGCCTGGAGACGGGTTGAATAAGGGCTTCCACTATGCAACAGGCAAGGTGTTTGGGTATATAAACTCGGACGATTTGCTCCTGCCCGGCGCCGTATCAGCAATCGC